>JAWLAW010000007.1:0-140683 GCA_041395265.1 Lysobacteraceae bacterium | reverse complement strand
CCCGGCGAACATCGCGAAGAATCGAAACCGGCGCGGCGCATGGCCACGGAACAGTCGTGGTTTACGGGTAACGCGTTCGCTGCTGCAGGTGTTCATCCGGTGTCTCCTTGGCGGGCGTCGCGGCGCATTGCCGCGATGACATTTCCTCAAGGCGACGCGCCAGTGGCATGACGACAATCGGCAGCTTCGGGACGGGATGTGGCGATTTGCGGGCAGGTGGGTTGCCTGCGTTGTGATTGGGGGTTTGTTGCTCCTATGCTGGCTTCAAGACTTGATGCTTTGGACTGTGCAAGCCAGTGACTGGATACTCGACAAAATCAGGAGCTTTCACTGTCCCTTCGGGCCAGCGAGTTACTTCTCTTTGCTTGTCCAAAGAGACTGTAACCAAGAGAAAGGACACCCGAAGTCCGCGCGGCGACGATGAAGCCGCCGCCATACCCTGCGTTGCTCGGAATCCGGCGGCCGGCGCGAACTCGCTCTTTGTTGCCTACGCATCCAGCTCCGGCAGCAGAGCCCGGCTTTCGCCATCCATGGCTTCGGCGCTCGTCGGGGCGAAGCAGTGCTTCGCCTTTCTCCTCCTCGCTCATGGCCTCAAACAAGCGCGCCTTTCCCCGCCCCGCGTTCGACCTGCGCTACTCGGCGCTTCCACGGGACCCAAGAGCGAGAGCGACCCCATCCCAACCTTCCCCTGCAAGCAAGGGAAGGAGTCAAAAGCGTCGCGCTCAGGCATTGTTCCTTCCCTTGCTTGCAGGGGAAGGTTAGGAAGGGGTGCTCTGCTCCTTGCTTTTCGGGCCCCCTCGGCAGCGGTGAGACGGAGACGATCAGGCCGCGTAGCGGGCGCGTGCAAGGATGCACGCGCGTTTTCGCCAACACAGGATGTGTTGTCGAAAACCCCGGCTCCGACTCACGAACCCGGCGAAGCCGGGCGCGGACGCGGGGGGTCCTTCTCTTTGCCTACTGTTCTCTTGGACAAGCAAGAGAAAGTAGGTCGCTCGCCTGAAAGGCGAGTGAAAGCTCTTCAATAGAACAGATCAAGGAACTGCACCATGTCCCGCTCCATCGCCATCATCGAAGACGAACCCGCCATCCGCGCCAATTTCGTGGATGCGCTGCGTCGCTACGGCTTCCAGGTGCAGGCCTATGCGGACAGGCACTCGGCCATCGCCGGCTTCGGCTCGCGGCTGCCGGATCTGGTGATCATCGACGTGGGGCTGGGTGACGAGCCGGAAGGCGGCTTCGACCTCTGTCGCGAGCTGCGTGCGCGTTCCGCGACGCTGCCGATCCTGTTCCTGACGGCGCGCGATTCCGACTTCGACATCATCTCGGGCCTGCGTCTGGGCGCGGACGACTACCTGACCAAGGACATCAGCCTGCCGCAGCTCACGGCGCGCGTGCAGGCGCTGTTCCGTAGGCTCGACGCCATGGCGCGTGGCGGTGACAAGGAAACGGTGATCGATCACGGCAAGCTGCGCATTGAGCTGGAGCGCATGCGCGTCAGTTGGAATGGCGATGAAGTGCCTTTGACCGTGACCGAGTTCTGGATCGTCCACGCGCTGGCGCGGCATCCTGGTCATGTGAAGAGCCGTGACCAGTTGATGCGGGAAGCGCAGGTGGTGATTGACGACGCCACCGTCACGTCGCACGTGAAGCGCATCCGCAAGAAGTTCCTCGCCGTCGCCGAGGACTTTGACGGCATCGAAACCATGCACGGCGCCGGCTATCGCTGGCGACCCGGTTCGGACTGATCGATGCGTCTGTCGCTGCGCAAACAGCTTCTGCTGCTTGGCCTCGTGACGCTGGTGTTGCCGCTGGCCGGCTGGCAGTTCGTGCGTGGGCTTGAAGGTCATCTGCGCGATGGCCAGGCGGCGGCGCTGACGGATTCGGCCGAGGTACTGTCGCGGGTCATCGCCGCCGAGAAGCCGCTGCTGCCGCGACCGGGACCGCTGTTCTTCATCGCCGACAGCCGGACACCGTTCCGCCTCGACGGCAATGCTGACGACTGGGCCGCGCTGCGCGGGCAGCAGCAATGTTTCACCGCAGACGCCTCAACGGACGAACGGCCCGCGCGGCTGTGCCTGCTGCTCGCCCGCTATGGCGGTGCGCTGCACCTGCTGGCCGACGTCGACGACGCGACGGTGGTACGCGAGCCGCGTCGTGGGGACGCGCTGCGTTTATTGATCGACGACGGTGGTGTGCGTGCCTACCGCTTCTCGTCGCAGGACGGTCGGCTCGGCATGGTCGCCGAGGACGAGCATCCACTGCCGGCGATCCGTGGCGAGTGGGCGGAAAGGGAAGGCGGCTATCGCGTCGAGCTGCGCTTCCCACCCGGTTGGCAGGCGCGGCGGATCGGCGTCGAGGCGCTGGATCGAACAACTGCCGATGGCAACGCGACGCGGATCGGCAGCGAGCCGGACCGCCTCGACGGCCTGTGGCCGCTGGCGCAGCGCGACGCTGACCTCGGACGACGCATCGCGCGCCTGGTACCGCCCGGCCTGCACGCGCGCCTGCTGAGTCTGGATGGCTGGGTGCTGGCGGACGCCGGCGCGCTGGCGCAGGTACAGGGCGGCCCGCTCCCGGAATGGCGACGCTGGCTGTATGACCTACTGGTCGGTGAATCGCCGGAAGTTTCCGTTGTTGCCACCCCGGATCGTCTGCTCAACGACGAAGTGACGCAGGTCGCCAGCGGTGAAGCGATGGCCAGCGCCACGCATGCCGAACCCGGGCTGCAGCTTCGCCTCAGTGCCGTGGTGCCGCTACGAGCAAACGCGCAGACCATCGCGCTGTTGTCGGTGGAGCGTCGCAGTGAAGCCGCGCAGCTGGCGCAGCGTGCCTTGTCCGGCCTGCTGGGTTTGACCCTGCTGGCGATGCTGGCCGTTGGTGGCGTGCTGTTGGCCTACGCGAGCTGGCTGGCACTGCGTCTGCGCCGTCTGGGTCGCGCCGTGGATACGGCCATGGTCGGCGATGGCCAGCGCCGCGCGCGCTTTGTCGAATCCGGATCGCGTGACGAAGTCGGCGACCTGTCGCGTCGTTTCGGTCGCCTGCTCAACGAAGTGGATGGCTACACCGACTATCTGCGCAGCCTGGCCGGCAAACTGTCCCACGAACTGCACACGCCGCTGGCGGTGGTGCGCTCCTCGCTGGAGAACCTCGAGGCACAGGCCCTGCCGGCAGACGCCGCGCCCTACGTTGACCGTGCCCGCGACGGTACCACGCGCCTTGCCGCCATCGTCCGCGCGATGAGCGAAGCCACCCGCGTCGAGCGGTCCATTGCCGCAGCGGATGTCGAGGGTTTCGACCTGCGTGAGCTGGTCAAGGGCTGCGCCGACGGCTATCGACCCTTGCTCGGTGCGAGAACCCTTGAACTGCTGGTGCCGCCGGAGCCGGTACCGTTTACCGGTGCGCCGGAACTGCTGGCGCAGGCGCTGGACAAGCTGGTCGACAATGCCCGCGACTTCTGTCCGGCGGACGGCTGGATCGCCATCGCCCTCGGGCCTGCCGAACGCGGCGGAGGTGTCGAGATCGCCGTCGCCAACCGGGGGCCGATGCTGAATCCCGACATCAGCCAGCGGCTGTTCGACTCGCTGGTCAGTCATCGCGAACGCCCACAGCAGAACAGTGACGCACCGCATCTCGGGCTTGGTCTGTACATCGTGCGGCTGGTGGCCGAACTGCACGACGGTGACGTCATCGCCCGCAATCTTCCCAACGGCGATGGCGTCGAGTTCCGTCTGCGCCTGCGCGGCATGCCTTCCGCCGCGATGGATAAACCGGAACAATCCGGACGATGAGCCAAGGCACGCTGCTGATCGTCAACGGCAAGGCCGCTTCGCAGCCCGCATTGCGTGAAGCGGTGACAGCGCAGCGCGAGCAGGGCTGGGAGCTGGCGGTTCGCGTTACCTGGGAAGCCGGCGATGCCGCGCGGTATGCCGATGAAGCCGCCGACCTTGGCATGGACAGCGTGATTGCGGCGGGTGGCGATGGCACCATCAACGAAGTGGTTGGTGCATTGGCGCGCCGTGATGTCGACGCGGATGCGCTGCCCTCGCTGGGCCTGCTGCCCTTCGGTACCGCCAACGACTTCGCCACCGCGCTGGGCATTCCCAAGGACATCGATGCGGCACTGGCGTTGATCCGTGAGCAGCGCCCACATCGGGTGGATATCGGTTGTTGCGAGTCCGTTGATGGCAGCATCACCCGGCACTTCATCAACTTTGCGACCGGCGGCTTGGGCGCGGAAGTCACCACGGCCACCAGCAACGACCTCAAGCGCATGCTGGGCTCCGCGGCCTACGCCATCACCGGCATTGCCCGCTTCCATGCCCTGCAGCCGATTGCCTTGCAGATGGAAGGCGAAGCGGAAAATGGCTCGGCGTTGAGCTGGCAGGGTGATTCGCTGGCGTTCGGAATCGGCAACGGCATGCAGGCAGGCGGTGGCCACCGCATCTGTCCGGATGCCCGCATCAACAACGGCTTCCTGGATATCGCCATCCTGCCGACACCGGCGGAAGGCCGCTGGCTGGCAGCGCTGGGTGATCTGCTGTCGGGCGGTCTGGACGCGGTGGACAGCGCAACGCTGCGCGCGCGCGTGACGCGAATGCGGCTTCGCTCCGAGCGCAGCATCCAGATCAATCTGGATGGCGAACCCGTTCATGGGGATGATTTCCGTATCGAGGCACTGCCCGGTCGTTTGCGCCTGCATTGCCCCGACGGCTGTCCGCTGCTGAGCGACAGCGATAGCGCTGTGGCATAAGCCGGCGACGACTTCATCCCGGCGCTGGCATACTGGCGCGCCAAACCGCCGTTGCATCATTTTCTGCATGACCACGCTGAGCCATGAAGACTTCAAGCGCCTCGCCGAGGCCGGTCACAACCGCATCCCGGTGGTGCGCGAAGTGCTGTCCGACCTCGACACGCCGCTGTCGGTCTACCTGAAGCTGGCTGATGGCCCTGACGCCTATCTGCTGGAGTCGGTGGCCGGCGGCGAAACCTGGGGCCGGCATTCGATCATCGGCCTGCCGGCGCGGCGTCGCTACGAGTTCCGTGGTCACACGCTGACCATGCTGGAGCACGGCGAGGTTGTCGAAGAGCGTCATGTCGACGATCCTCTGGGTGAAGTCGAAACGCTGCGCCAGCAGTTCAGCGTGCCGCAGCTCGATGGCCTGCCGGCCTTTACCGGCGGACTGGTCGGCTACTTCGGCTTCGAGTGCATTGGCTACATCGAGCCGCGCCTGGCCGCACCGGCCGACCTCGACGACCAGCTCGGCACGCCGGAAATCCGACTGCTGCTGAGCGAAGAGGTCGCCGTTTTCGACAACCTTGCCGGCAAGCTCTACCTGATCGTCCATGCCGACCCGAGCGAGCCGCAGGCCTACGGCCGCGCCTGCCGTCGCCTCGACCAGCTGGTGCATCGCCTGCGCCATTCCGGTCGCAGCTATCCCGAAGTGCTGGATCCGTCGGTGCTGAGCGAGGAGGATTTCGTCTCCGGCTTCACCCGCGATGGCTTCATCGACGCGGTGCGTCGCTGCAAGGACTACATCGCCGCCGGCGACGCCTTCCAGGTGGTGCTGAGCCAGCGCCTGTCGGTGCCGTTCCGCGCGCGCCCGGTGGATGTCTACCGCGCCCTGCGCGCGCTGAATCCGTCGCCGTACATGTACTTCTTCGACTTCGGCGACATGCAGGTGGTCGGCAGCTCGCCGGAAATCCTGGTCAAGCAGACCGGCGGCCACGTCACCGTGCGCCCGCTGGCCGGTACGCGTCCGCGTGGGCGCACACACGAGGAAGACCTTCAGCTTGAAGCCGAACTGCTGGCCGACCCGAAGGAGCGCGCCGAGCACGTCATGCTGATCGACCTCGGCCGCAACGACATCGGCCGCGTTGCCGAATCCGGCAGCGTTGACGTCGCCGAGCAGTTCGTCATCGAACGCTACAGCCACGTCATGCACATCGTCAGCGAAGTCACCGGCAAGCTGCGTGACGGCCTGAGCTACGCCGACGTGCTCAAGGCCACGTTCCCCGCCGGCACGCTGAGCGGCGCGCCGAAGATCCGCGCGCTGGAAATCATCCGCGAGCTGGAGCCGGTCAAGCGCAACATCTACGCCGGCGCCATCGGCTACATCGGCTGGCACGGCGACGCTGACACCGCCATCGCCATCCGCACCGCCGTCATCCACGAAGGCCGCCTGCACGTCCAGGCCGGCGCCGGCATCGTCTTCGACTCCGACCCCGAGAAGGAGTGGGAAGAAACCATGAACAAGGGTCGCGCCCTGTTCCGCGCCGTGTCACAGGCGGCGGGTGGGTTGTGAGAATGTCGTCAGTTGGTATGGATCTGCTCGTTTGTCGACAGTCTGCTGGAGGAAGTATGTTCAGGAATCTGCTTCTCGTTTTCCTTCTATACGCTTATGGGCTTTCTGCCGCTGCACAAACCATCCAAGGCGAACCGTACGTGGCCGTCCATGGGAGCGCGAAAAGGGAAGTTGATGCCGACACCTACCCGGCGACCGTTACGGTTTCGGAGACTTCCGTGGATGTCCCTGCCGCCAGCCGCTTGGTCGAGTCATTATTCGTGAAGGCGGTGGAAGCTGCGCAGAAGGCTGGAGCCAATCCAAGCCAAATCAGCGCGCTCGCGCTCTCGATCGAAAGGCAGAATAAGTGGGACTCCGACTCGGATACCTGGCTATTTTTGGGCAACAGGGTTGAGCGCCAACTGACGGTGAAGTTTGCAGGTGTTGCCGGCCTTCAGTCTTTTCTGGCTTCGATACCCACGGGAGAGCATGTCGCAGTAAGTCTCGGTCAGCCGGATAGAAGTGATAAGTCGACCATCGAATCGGAGCTGCTAGTCGAGGCAGCCAATAACGCCAGGCAGTTGGCTGAAAACTTGGCCGCTAGTGTCGGCGGAAAGGCTGGTAACGCATTCAGCGTTTCGACGAAGGCACTCGGCTTCAACTACTCGGGTGGCTTGGGCCTCTCTCCACCTCCACCTCCAGTGGTTTTCGACGAGCCAACGCTTTCGGCCGTCGAGTTCGCATTGAAAGAAACCAAGGTGACGGTAAGGCAGGACATTTACATTGTTTACCGACTGGTGGACTGACATCCCATGTTGCTGATGATCGATAACTACGACAGCTTCACCTGGAACCTCGTGCAGTACCTGCAGGAGCTGGGGGAAGAGGTGCGTGTGGTGCGCAACGATGAGCTGTCGGTGGACGACATCGCTGCGCTCAAGCCGGAGCGCATCGTGATTTCGCCGGGGCCGTGTACGCCGAACGAGGCGGGCGTGTCGATGGCGGTCATCGAGCGGCTGGGGCCTTCGGTGCCGATCTTCGGTGTCTGCCTGGGTCACCAGTCCATCGGTCAGGTACTCGGCGGCAAGGTGGTGCGGGCGCGGCAGATCATGCACGGCAAGACTTCGCCGATGCATCACAGCGGTGTCGGCGTGTTCGCGGGTCTCGACAATCCGTTTGAGGCCACGCGCTACCATTCGCTTATCGTCGAGCGCGAGTCGCTGCCGGATTGCCTGGAAATCACCGCCTGGACGGAGCACGAGGACGGCGGCTTCGACGAGATCATGGGGCTGCGCCACAAGGAGTGGCCGCTGGAAGGAGTCCAGTTCCACCCCGAGTCCATTCTCACGCAACACGGTCACGACATGCTGCGCAATTTCCTCGCGCGCTGAGAGTCCTTCCACCCTCACCCCGGCCCTCTCCCGCCGGCGGGAGAGGGAGACAAACGAAAGCAACAAAACGATGACCACGACGATCACAGCCAAAGAAGCCCTGCAGCGCACCATCGAGCATCGCGAGATCTTCCACGACGAGATGGTCGACCTGATGCGGCAGATCATGCGCGGCGAGCTGTCGCCGGTGATGGTGGCGGCCATCCTCACTGGACTGCGCGTGAAGAAGGAAACCATTGGCGAGATCGCCGGCGCCGCGACGGTGATGCGCGAGTTCGCGCACAAGGTCGAGGTGGCCGACAGCGACAACTTCGTCGACATCGTCGGCACCGGCGGTGACGGCGCCAACACCTTCAACATCTCGACAGCCAGCATGTTCGTGGTGGCCGCGGCTGGCGGCAAGGTGGCCAAGCACGGCAACCGCAGCGTGTCATCGAAGTCCGGCAGCGCCGACGTGCTGGAATCGCTGGGAGCGGCCATCGAGCTGCCGCCGGAAGCCGTTGCACAGTGCATCGCCGACACCGGCATCGGCTTCATGTTCGCGCCGGTGCATCATCCGGCGATGAAGAACGTGGCGCCGGTGCGTCGTGAAATGGGCGTGCGCACGATCTTCAACATCCTGGGGCCGCTCACCAATCCGGCCGGCGCGCCGAACATCCTGATGGGCGTGTTCCATCCCGATCTGGTTGGCATCCAGGTGCGCGTGCTGCAGCGTCTCGGCGCGAAGCATGCACTGGTCGTCTGGGGCCGTGACGGCATGGATGAGATCTCGCTGGGTGGCGGCACGCGCGTCGGTGAGCTGCGCGACGGCGTGGTGCGTGAGTACGAAGTGCATCCCGAGGACTTTGGCATCGCCATGGCCGCCAGCCGCAACCTGCGCGTGGACAACGCCGACGAGTCGCGCGCCATGATCATGGAGGCGCTGGAGAATCGTGACGGCCTTCCGCGCGAAATCGTGGCGCTGAATGCGGGTGCCGCGCTGTATGCGGCGAACGTTGCCGACAGCATTGCCGATGGCATCGAGCGCGCCCGCGAGGCGCTGGCCAGCGGCGCGGCGCTGGACAAGCTGCACGAGTTCGTCGCCTGCACGCGTGCGCTGGCCGGTCTGCCCACCGGAGGCGGCTGAGTCATGGATCACCACTCGTTGAATCCGCGTTTTGCCGAGACGCCGGCGCCACCCTATTTCGCGGTGATCTTCAGCTCGACGCGCCGCGATGACGATTCGGAAGGCTACGCCGGCGCCGCCGAGCGCATGGTCGAGCTGGCCAGCCAGCAGCCGGGTTTTCTTGGCGTGGAATCGTCCCGCGATGCCGAAGGCTTCGGCATCACCGTGTCGTACTGGGAATCCGAGGCCGCCATCGCCGCCTGGAAGCACCAGGCCGAACACCGCGCCACCCGCGAGCAGGGCCGCCGCGAGTGGTACGCGCAGTTCGAGGTGCGCGTCTGCAAGGTCGAGCGCGCCTATGGGTTCGTGAACAAGGACGTCGCATGAGCACCATTCTCGATCGCATCCTGTTGCGCAAAGCCGAGGAAGTTGCCGAGCGCGCGGCTCGCGTGTCGCTGGCGGAGCTGGAAGCCCGCTGTCGCGACCTGCCGGACACGCGCGGATTCCTGTCGTCGCTGGAGGCGCGCATCGATGCCGGACTGCCGGCGGTGATCGCCGAGGTGAAGAAGGCCAGCCCGTCCAAGGGCGTGATCCGTCCCGACTTCCGGCCGACCGATATCGCGCGCAGCTACGAAGCCGGTGGCGCGGCCTGCCTGTCGGTGCTGACCGACATCGACTTCTTCCAGGGCGCCGATGAGTACCTTGGCGAGGCACGCAACGCCTGCTCGCTGCCGGTGCTGCGCAAGGATTTCGTGATCGACGACTACCAGCTGTTCGAGGCGCGCGCGCTGGGCGCCGACTGCGTGCTGCTGATCGTTGCTGCCCTGGATCAGCCGCAGCTGGTTGGCCTTTGCGACCAGGCGCTGGAGCTGGGTCTCGACGTGCTCGTGGAGGTCCATGACGCTACCGAAATGCAGCGCGCGTTGACGCTCAATTCACCGCTGATCGGCGTCAACAACCGAAACCTGCACACCTTCGAGACCTCGCTGGACACCACGCTGACGCTGCGCGAGATGGTTCCCGAGTCAAACCTGCTGGTCACCGAATCCGGCATTCATACGCCGGAAGATGTCGCCCGCATGCGCGAGGCCGGCGTTCACGCCTTTCTGGTCGGTGAAGCCTTCATGCGCGCCGAAGAGCCCGGCGAGGAGCTGGCGCGGCTGTTCTTCTGACGCCTCTCAGGCGTCGCCCAGGCCTTTGACGAAGCGCACCGAGCCTTCGCGATAGCCGGCATCACGCAGCAGGGCGTGGACGGCGGCGCGGCTGGCGGCGCTGGAGACTTCGATGCGGGTGCAGCCGGCGTGGCGGGCGCGGGTTTCGGCTTCGCGAAGCAGGCTGCGGCCTACGCCGCTGCGCTGCTGTTCGGGATCGACCGACAGCGCGGTGAGGCGGCAGGTGTTGCCACCGATGGAAATCTGGAAGCCGAAGTCGAGGCCGAGCAGGGCACAGACCAGTCCGCCGCGTTCGGCGACCAGCAGCAGCTGGCGGTCATCGTGTTCCAGCTCGACCAGCCGCCGTTCGGCTTCCTCGGTGTCGCAGGGATAGCCCATGATGCTCAGCAGTTCGGCCAGTTCCGGCGCATCCGCCAGTTGTACTGGGCGGATATGGTCGACCCCGCTGTTCTCAGCCTCGTCGTTGTCGCCGCTGCGCTGACCCATGGAAACGCGTGTGGCGCTCAGTCTGGCTCGAAGACGACGATGGTCTTGCCGCGGGCCTTCAGCTTGCCCTGTTCTTCCAACTGCTTGAGTACGCGGCCGGCCATCTCGCGCGAGCAACCGACGATGCGGGCCAGCTCCTGTCGCGACACCTTGATCTGCGTACCCTGCGGGTGACTCATTGCATCCGGCTCCTGGCACAGGTCGACCAGCGTGTTGGCGATGCGGTTGGTCACGTCCATGAAGGCCAGGCGGCTCGCCTTGCGACTGGTATGCAGCAGGCGGCCGGTGAGCTGAGAGCCGATGGCGAACAGGATGCGCGGGCAGTCGTTGGCCAGCGGGCCGGCGAACAGCGCGAACAGGCGCTCGTAGCCGATCTCGGCCAGTTCGGTGGCGGTGCGGGTGCGCAGCAGCACTTCACGCTGCGGCGCGGCGACGAAGATGCCGGTCTCGCCGATGAAGTCGCCGGCGTTGATGTAGCCGAGGATCAGCTCGCGGCCATCGGCCTCCTCGCTGATGACCGACAGCGAGCCGCTGACGACGTAGTACATGGTGCCGGCCGGATCGCCCGGGCGGAACACATCGGCGCGGCTGGGATAGCGGCGGCGATGGCAGTGCTCGAGGAAGCGCTCCATGGTTTCGGTGTCCGGCGCCAACGCCGGCGGCGGCGTCTGCGCGCGTCGAAGTGACTGCTGCAAGAGGAAATTGGGCAAAGCCATGGCGAGCCACCGTTGAAAGTCGTAACCGAAGCTTAATGGTCGAATGTGCGTTGGTTCAATCTTTTTGCGGTCACAGGGCGTTCGGGCGGCCGCTCCGAAGCGGGGAGAGTTTGATTGACGGGGCGGATTGCGGATAATTTCACGTTCGCTGCGGTGCCAGCCTTCCTCTGGCACCGTCCGGCCAACCGTTCACGAGGATTCGCCGTGGTCAAACCACTGCCGCGCCTGAAGCTGCAGGGCTTCAACAACCTTACCAAGGCGCTCAGCTTCAACATCTACGATGTCTGCTACGCGGTCAGCGAAGACCAGCGGTCGCGCTACATCGAGTACATCGATGAGGCCTACAACGCTGATCGTTTGACGCAGATCCTCACCGAGGTGGCGCAGATCATCGGTGCCAACATCCTCAATGTCGCGCGGCAGGACTACGACCCGCAGGGCGCATCGGTAACCATCCTCATCTCCGAGGAACCGGTGATCGACAAGAAGGCGGCCGGCAAGCAATTGCTGACCGGTGCCGTGCGCGAGCATCCGGAGGATGCGTCCGTGGTGGCGCACCTGGACAAGAGCCACATCACCGTCCACACCTATCCGGAAACGCATCCTGACAACGGCATCGCGACATTCCGTGCGGACATCGACGTGGCTACCTGCGGTGTCATTTCGCCGCTGAAGGCGCTGAACTACCTGATCGAGAGCTTCGAGTCCGACATCGTGATCATGGACTACCGCGTGCGCGGCTTCACCCGCGACGTGAAGGGCAAGAAGCACTACATCGACCACAAGATCAATTCGATCCAGGATTACCTGTCGGCGCCGATCCGCAAGCGCTACGAGATGTTCGACGTCAACGTCTACCAGGAAAACATCTTCCACACCAAGATGCATGTGAAGGATTTCGACCTCGACACCTACCTGTTCGAGGAGAAGGCGAAGAACCTCGGCTTCAAGGATCGGTTGCGCATCGAACAGCGGCTGAAGCAGGAAATCGCCGAGCTGTTCCACGGCCGCAACCTGGTCTAGGATCGGCGCAACAACTGGCGGGACGACCCGCCCGCGCCACTGGCGTGACACAGGGGACCGACGGCGGTCCGGAGTCTGGCTCCGGGCCGCTTTTTTTGTGGCCCGGAAAAGTGGATATGCGGCCGCTCTTACGTTTGCGGCCCGGAAAATCGCCGTGTCGCCGCTCGTTCGCTGCGGCCTGCGGAGAACAACGACGGAGGAAACGGCCATGGCGTGGATCTATCTGGGATTGGCAGGATTGCTGGAAGTGGTCTGGGCAATCGGCCTCAAGCAAAGTGAAGGCTTCACCCGGCTGTGGCCGAGCCTGTGGACGCTGGTGGCGATGGCGGCCAGCTTCTGGCTGCTGGCCCTGGCGTTGCGGGCACTGCCGCTGGGCACCGCCTACGCGATCTGGACCGGCATCGGCGCGGTCGGTACGGTGGTGCTGGGCATCCTGCTTTTCGGCGAGCCGGCCAACTGGCCACGGCTGTTCTGCATCGGGCTGATTCTGGCCGGGATCGTCGGCCTCAAGCTGACGACGCCGATCTCGACAGCTACAGCCGATAGGCCAGGAATTTCATCACCTGACTGACCGCCGACATCAGCGTCGGTACCGGCATCGGCAGTTCGCGCGCGCCGGCGTCCTGTGCCTTCTGGCCGTGCGCGATTTCATCGGCCTGCATCTGGCGCACGATGGCGCGGCTGCGCTGATCGCCGGGCGGCAGCTTGTCCAGGTGCTCGCCGAGGTGTGCTTCGACCTGGCGCTCGGTCTCGACCACGAAGCCGAGGTTGTAGCCGTCGCCGGCCAGGCCCGCGGCGGCGCCGATGGCGTAGCTGCCGGCGTACCACAGCGGATTGAGCAGGCTGGGACGGCTGTGCAGCTCTTCGAGGCGCTCGCCGCACCAGGCGAGGTGGTCACCTTCCTCTTCGGCGGATTCCAGCAACGAAGCACGCGTGGCCGCGTCGCGAGCAACGGCAGCCTGTCCCAGATACAGGGCCTGTGCGCAGACTTCTCCCGCGTGGTTGACGCGCATCAAGCCGGCCGCGTGGCGGCGCTCCGCATCGTCGATATCGCCATCGGTGACGCCCTCGGCCGGCAGCTGGCGCGTGGCCTCGTGTCCGGCGCTGAACGTGGTGCGCAGCGCATGGTCGAGCTGGCTGATCAGGCGATCCACCGCAGTCAGCTGGCGGTCGGTGGTCATTGCGAATTCCTGGGTGGCTTGGGCGAGGGAGGCGCGAGGAGCAGGCGTTCCGCGATGAATTCGACCGGATGCTGCACCCTAATGTCCAGTCTGCCGACCGCCACAGGGCCGGAACCATGCTGCTCGACTCCGACCTGCAGATGGAGCTGGCAGCCGGTGTTGGCGACCAGCAGCCGCTCGCAGCCGCTGTCGATCAGTTGTTGCAGCAGCGGTTCGCGCATCGCAGCCGCGCGGTCCGGAAAGCGCAGCATGTGGTCGCCCGCTGCGCCGCAGCAGCCGGCTTGCAGCCAGACGACGTCCACGCCCGGCAGGCGGGCGAGAACACGGCGCAGCGCGTCATCGCTGCGGACCACGTTGCGCTGGGTGCAGGGAGCGAACACGGCGATCCGTGTCGGTTCATCGCAGATGCCGACGTCGTCCAGCGCCGGATCACGATCCAACAAGGCGAGCAGGTCGATGGCGTCGGCATCGAGCGATTGCGACAGCGCTTCGTGGCAGCCGCTGTCCAGGGTGACCACGGTTTCGATGCCGTCGAAGGTGCGGTGGTTGCCGGTCGCCAGCCTGTTGGCGCGAGCCGCATCGCCGGCGTGGGCGGCTTGGGCGCCGCAGCAGGTCTGTGCGTCCGGGATCACGACCGTCCAGTCCAGGTGCTGCAACAGGTCGATGGTGGCCTGCTGCGCGCTGGCTGAGTAACGTCGACTGACGCAACCCCGGAACAGCCCGACGCGGCCGCGTTCAATGGGCTGTGTTGATTTGATCGGAAGGACGGCCAGCGCCTGACGCGCGGGTGGCTTTGGCAAGGCGCTCCGGAGGCGTCGGGGCAGCCAGCGCCAGAACGGTTGCAACAGACCCAGCAGACAATCCATCCAGGCCGGATGCGCCAGCAGCCAGCCAGCGAGTCTCGTCGGCACATCGGCGTGTTGCTGTCCTTGTTCGCGCTGCAGCTGCCGCCCGCCGATCAGGAGGCGGCCATAGTCCACCTTCGCCGGACAGACTGCTTCGCAGCGCCGGCAGCCCAGGCAATGATCAAGGTGCGTGAAGTCCAGTGTCGCGGGATCGATTCGCTTTTCGGCCAGGGCATGGATCAGGCTGATGCGTCCGCGAGGCGACTCGCTCTCCTGCTTGTCCAGCGCGTAGGTCGGGCAATGCGGCAGGCACAGACCGCAGAGCACGCACTGGTCGGCCAGCCGGGCCAGGGTGCTTTCCAGCGGCGGGGTTCCGGAAGTGGCGACCGTTTTGTTCACGGCGGAATGATAACTGGCGGCGGCAAACGCCCTGTGGTCGACAGCCCGGGTTTGCGTATAATGCGCGGCCCGCCGCCCCTGGGCTGCGGAAAAACACGGAACTGCGCATGTTTTCCATCCGGTCGGGTGGAACGGAAGGCTTTTGGCGTCTTGCCAAGCAGCGGACATCCCGCTATAGTTCGCAGTCTTTCCCTCGCGAAATACACTTTTGGAGCTGTCATGAAGACCTTCAGCGCCAAGTCGGAGACCGTCCAGCGTGACTGGTACGTCGTCGACGCCAGCGGCAAGACCCTCGGACGCCTGAGCACCGAGCTGGCACGTCGCCTGCGCGGCAAGCACAAGCCGGTCTACACGCCGCACGTTGATACCGGCGACTACCTGGTCGTGATCAACGCCGAGAAGATTGCCGTTACCGGCAAGAAGCTCAGCGACAAGCTGTACCACCGTTTCACCGGCTATATCGGCAACCTCAAGACCGAGAACCTGTCGACCATGCTCGACAAGCACCCGGAGCGCGTCATCGAGATTGCGGTCAAGGGCATGCTGCCGAAGAACCCGCTGGGCCGTGCGATGTATCGCAAGCTCAAAGTCTATGCCGGTCCGAACCACCCGCACACCGCTCAGCAGCCGCAGGCGCTGGAGATCTGATATGGCAACTCAGCAGAACTACGGCACCGGCCGTCGCAAGTCCTCCACCGCTCGCGTGTTCCTGCGCAAGGGCAGTGGCGCGATCACCATCAACGGCCGCGGCATCGAGGATTTCTTCGGTCGCGAAACCGCTCGGATGATCGCCCGCCAGCCGCTGGAGCTGACCGAGAACACCGACAAGTTCGACGTGATGGCGACCGTCACCGGCGGCGGCACCACCGGCCAGGCCGGCGCCATCCGTCTCGGCATCGCCCGCGCGCTGGTCGAGTACGACGAAACCCTGAAGTCGCCGCTGCGCCGCGCCGGTCTGATGACCCGCGATGCGCGTGAAGTCGAGCGCAAGAAGGTCGGTCTGCACAAGGCCCGTCGCGCCACCCAGTTCTCCAAGCGCTAAGCAACACCGCGTTTGGATCCCCGCTGTTGGGGGATCGTCTAATGGTAGGACTGCAGACTCTGACTCTGCCTATCTAGGTTCGAATCCTAGTCCCCCAGCCAACACGCAAAAGGCCCGCCATTGGCGGGCCTTTTGCGTGTTGGCTGGGGGACAGTAGTCAAACCTATTGTTCGACAAAATCGTCTGGAACGATTTTGGTCGTAGCCGCAGGCTACGAGCCCGAAGGGCCGCACTCCAAGGATGGAGTGCGCAATCCTTGTCCTGCAATTTTCGATGACCTGGCCCTAGCCAGAGCGCCTAGCAGGGATTCTCGCGCCGACTTGGGCGGCGAAAAGTCGAATTTGCTCGTTACCCGATGCTTCCTGCATCGCGCTTCGCTGCGCGAAGGTGCACTCCGGCACGCCCCAAGCCACAGAGATGTGGTTTGCAATCCTCGTCCCACACGCGACGCGTGCATTGCGTCAGGACAAGCGCCACTTAACCGTCTTTCTTACCGCAAGAACCGCGATGCGCTTCCGCTTTCCCCTCCCGGATGGCTACACTCAGAGCAACGAGACCGTGGAGAACGCCGATGAGCGTCGAAAGCAGCGATCTGGCACGCCTGTATCCTCTGGACAGCCTGCGCCCCGAAACCTGCCAGCAACTGGCCAATGAGGCGTCTGTGGCGGAGTACGCCAAGGGCGAGTTGCTGTTCCGTGCCGGTGACTTCGATGGCGATACCTTGTATCTGCTGGAAGGCGACATCAGTGGCGACTACCCGGACGGCCGCAGCAAGAAAATGTCCGCCAGTTCATTGCAGGGCCGCTATCCGATCGGTGACTCGCAGCCGCGCCGTTTCAATGCCATGGTCACCTCGCCCCATGCCCGGGTGCTTCGGCTGGATCGGCGCTATACCGAGAAGGTCATTGCCTGGGACCAACTCAGTCGCAACGAAGGCTTCCGCCAGTTCGATCCGTCGCCGGAGGGCAATCGCTGGGTGTTCAAGCTGCTGCAGAGCCGCGCCTTCCACAAGTTGCCGACCGGCAACATCGAGCGCATGTTCCAGCGTTTCGAGGAGATCGAGGTCAAGTCGGGCAGCGTAATCGTGCGAGAAGGTGATGCCGGCGACTACTTTTACGTGATCAAGGAAGGTGCTGCCTCGGTGTCGAAGTACCTGGACGGCGCCGAGTCGGTAGTCGCCTATCTGGTGCGCGGCGACTGTTTTGGCGAGGACGCGTTGCTGTCCAATACCACCCGCAATGCGACGGTGAAGATGATGCAGGACGGCCGGCTGATGCGCCTGGGCCGTTCCGCCTTCGAGGAAGTGCTGAAGCCACCGGTGGTGGAGTGGTTGACTGCCGGCCAGGCGTCACTACTGGCCCGCGAGGGTGCGGTGATTGTCGATGTGCGCATGCCGGCCGAGCACGATCAGCGCGCGATCAAGGATTCGTTGAACATCCCGCTGTACCGCCTGCGCGAGGATGCCGCAGAGCAGTTCGAGAAGAACAAGAAATACATCGTCTACTGCAATACCGGCGAGCGCAGCGCCGCCGCGGCCTTCATCCTCACCCGTCTTGGTTTCGACGTGTATGCGCTGCAGGGTGGTCTGGCCAGCATGCTGCGCAAGGTCGAGCGGCAGGGCGAATCAGCCGCCGGCTGAGCAGTTTCCGGTTGGTCAAGGTTTGCAGGACTTTGTCTTGCGATGGTTCAGCGGTCGAGGACGCGGTCGCCGACGATCACGCGGTCGGCCGGGCGTGCGGCGAACAGGCCGTTGCTGATCACGCCCACGATCTGGTTGAGCTTTGACTCCAGGTCGACCGGGTCGATGATCGACCAGCCGTGCACGTCGATGATCCAGCCACCGTTGTCGGTGACCACGCCGTCGCGCCACACGGGCTGGCCGCCGAGCTTGGCAATTTCGCGGCCGACGTGGCTGCGTGCCATCGGCACCACTTCCACCGGCAGCGGGAACTTGCCGAGAATATCGACCTGCTTGCTGTCGTCGATGATGCAGATGAATTCGCGACTGGCGGCAGCGACGATTTTCTCGCGGGTCAGCGCGGCACCGCCGCCCTTGATCAGTCGCCGGTGCGGATCGCATTCGTCGGCACCGTCGACGTACAGCGACAATTCACCGACGGCATTCAGATCCAGCACCGGGATGCCCAGTGATTCCAGCTGGCGGGTGCTTTGCTCGGAGCTGGAGACGGCACCTTCGATGCGGTCACGCATGCGCCCGAGGCCATCGATGAAGTGGGCGACGGTGGAACCGGTGCCAACGCCGATGACGCTGCCGTCCTCGACAAAATCCAGCGCGCGGATCGCGGCCTGTCGTTTCTGTTCGTTGCGATCCATGCTCAGCCCGCCTGCTTTTCGAGCTCGAGGATGATGGCCAGCTGCTCGTCGCTGACCGGCAGCACCGACAGCCGGTTGCCGCGCCGGGTCAGGGCGAAGTCGCCGAGCGCTTCGGCATTGGCCTTCAGTGTCTGCAGCGACACCGTCTGCTTGAAGCGTCGCTTGTAGGCAATGTCGACCATCTGCCAGCGCGCGGCGTCCGGATCGCTTTTGGGGTCGTAGTAGTCCGACTCGGGATCGAACTGGGTCGGGTCGTCATAGGGCTTGCTGGCGACGCGGGCCAGGCCGACCACGCCGGGATCCGCGCAGTTGCTGTGGTAGAACAGCACGGTGTCACCGACTTTCATGTCGTCGCGCATGAAGTTGCGCGCCTGGTAGTTGCGGACGCCGGTCCAGGGTTCGCGCCTGACCCGTTTCAGGTCGTCGATCGAGAACTCTTCGGGCTCGCTTTTCATCAGCCAGTTGGACATGTGCTGTTCCAGTGTTTGCGGTGTCTTGGTGGTCGGGATGCGCCGGCTTCAGGCCGACTGCTCCTCGCGTTCCTTCGCGCAGTCGATCATGCCCTGCTCGGTGACTACGGCGTCCAGCGGCACGTCCCAGTCGGCCGCATCCAGCGCCGGCAGTTCCTGCGCGGCGTAGCCGATGCCGACCAGCAAGGGTGATCGCTTCGTTGCGCGCTGACGGAAGGCAAAGCTGCGGTCATAGTAACCGGCACCACTGCCGAGGCGGTTGCCATGCCGGTCGAAACCCAGCAGCGGCACCAGCACGACCGCAAGATCTTCCGGCTGCAGTCGCGAGGAGCGATCCAGCGTGGGTTCGGGAATGCCGAAGCGATTGGTCTCGACCGGATCGCCCATGCGCCAGGGCGCGAAACTCAGCCGGGAACCGGGCTCGATGCAGGGCAGGCAGTAGACGAACTCGTCGTCCGCGCGCGCCAGTACGCCGTGCAGTGGCATCTCGCCGCGAACCGCCCAGTAGCCGGCGACGTAAGCCGACGCGTCGGAACCAGCCGAATTCCGCCACGGCGCCCAGTCACGAAGATGCGCGGCCATCGCTTCCGCGGCAGCCATGCGCTGCGCCGCCGGAAACTGGCTGCGTGCGTCCAACAGCTGCTGGCGCAGGCCGTGTCGAGGGTTTGCGCTCACGCGGTGATCTGGAGATTTGATGGCGGAGAAATGGCATCCTCCGCCGCGCCGATACGCACGAAACGACCTTGATCCCGAGGATCAGGTGGGAGGGCTAGCATGGCTTCAGGCTTTCCGCTCGTGGCGGGCTTGCACACCAGCCGCTGCGTCGCACTCCCGGGGTCGTTATTTAGGGTCAAGGCAAATGATTTCGTACGCGGTCGGTCACGGCAGAGAACGCCAAGCCAGTTTACCAGCGGGATTCCGGATGAATGTGAACGACTTGTTGTTTTTGACGCAGGCCGGCAGAAAGTCAGCGGCGGTCGGCCCGCTTGCGATCAGTTCTCGGCCCGGGCCAGCAGGCGATCCAGGCGGTCACAGAGATCCTCCAGCGTGCGCCGCTCCTCGCGCTGGCCGCGCTGGCGGGATTCCCCAAGGCTCTGCAGGTCATGCGCCAGGTTCAGCGCTGCGAGAACGGCGATTCGGTCGATGCCTGCCAGGCGATTGCCGTCGCGGACTTCGCGCATGCGCTTGTCCAGCAGCTTGGCGGCACTGATCAGGTCGTCGCGCTCGTCCTCGGGACAGGCGAGCAGGTATTCCCGATCGAGGATGCGAACCTCGACGGGCTCGCTTTTGGCGGAGGCGCTCATGCGTTGTGCTCCAGCGACTTGAGGCGCTGGATCATCGCCTCGACGCGGGAGCGGGCCTGCTCGTTCTTGTCCAATAGCGCCGCGCGCTCGGACACCAGTTGCTGCTGGCTGTTGCGAAGGCTTCGGTTCTCGTCGAGCAGCCGGTCGGTCAACCGCGCCAGTCGTTCGACCCGGTCGATCAGGGCTTGCAACTGCGAGGGAGCGGGACTGTTCATGGCGAATATTGTCCAATCGGCGACATCAGGCGTCCTGCCGGAGGTTGCGAGGAAATCGACCGTCGCGAGGCGGTGACACATCCTGTGCCGGGCGGCCCGTGTCGGCCGGGCAGGTGCTGGCTTGATTACGAGTGACCAACTCTAAAGATATGAGAGGCTTGCGGTCAATTGTTGGCCGATCTGCTCAATTTCAGCGGATCGATGTCTCGCTGGCGGTGCCCGCGCCCGTGGTACTGCTCTCCCCGCCAGTTACCCTTTCGGGTTGATGTTGGCGAATGAACGCCAGGCAGTGGTGAACCTCCAGTGGCGGGGAGAGCCAGTAACCCTGGATTTCGTCGCAACGCTGTTCGCGCAGGTAGTCGAGCTGTTCGCGCGTCTCCACGCCTTCGGCGACCACGTTCAGTCCCAGCGAATGCGCCATGGTGATCACCGTGGCGGTGATCGCCTCGTCGTCGGGATCGGTGGTCAGGTCGCCGATGAACTCCTTGTCGATCTTCAACGTATCAATCGGCAGTCGCTTCAGGTAGACGAGTGAGGAGTAGCCGGTGCCGAAGTCGTCGATGGCCAGCGTGACGCCGAGGCGCTTGAGTTCGTGCAGCACCGTGGTGGTCTGCTCCGCGTTGGCCATGACCATGCTTTCGGTCACTTCAAGCTCGACGTTGCCGGGCTTGAGTTCCAGGTCGGTGATCAGCTCGCCCAGCAGTCCCGGAAGTCCGCCGCGCAGGAACTGGCCGACCGACACGTTGATGGCCATGCCAAGCTCATCCAGCCCGCTCTGCTGCCAGCGGCGCAGGGTGAGGCAGGCCTCGCGCATCACCCATTCGCCGATCGGCAGGATCAGGCCGGTCTCCTCTGCCAGCGGGATGAAGGTGGACGGCAGCACTTCGCCGATGTCCTCGCTGTACCAGCGCAGCAGGGCTTCGACGCCGGTGATTCGGCCGTCGCGCAGCGTCATGCGCGGCTGGTACACCAGACGGAACTCGCCGCGCTCCAGCGCCTTGCGCAACGCGGCGATCATGGTGGCGCGCTGGCGTGCCTCGGCATCCATCGCCTCGGTGTAGAACTGGAAGGTGTTCCGGCCGTGTTCCTTGGCCTGGTACATGGCGGTGTCGGCGAATTTCAGCAGGTCGCTGGGCACAAGGCCGTGATCGGGGTACAGGCTGATGCCGACCGAGGGCGAGATCACCACCTCGCTGCGACCGTCCAGTTCCAGCGGCTGGCCGAAGGCGGCAATGATCTTGCGCGCGACGTGCTCGGCGACGTCGGGATGCTCGATGTCCTCCAGCACCACGGTGAACTCGTCGCCGCCGAGGCGGGCGACGGTGTCGGTTTCGCGCACCGTGGTCAGCAGGCGCGCGGCAGCGGCTTTCAGGATGCGGTCGCCGGCGGCGTGGCCCAGTGAATCGTTGACGTCCTTGAAGCGGTCGAGGTCGAGGAACAGCACCGCCACACGCGCATCCTGCCGTCGCGCGCGCACCACGGCGCGGGCCAGGCGCTCGGACAGCAGCGTGCGGTTGGGCAGGCCGGTCAGCGTGTCGTAGTTGGCCAGGTAGCGCAGCTCCTGTTCGGCGCGCTTCTTGTCGGTGATGTCGTTGACCACGGCGACGAAATGCGTGCGCTCGTGCTGGCTGTCGCGCACCTCGTTGAGCTCGATCCAGCCGAGGAACTCCTCGCCGTCCTTGCGCTTCTGCCACATTTCTCCCTGCCAGTGGCCGGTCTGGGTCAGCAGTTCGCGGGTGCGCTGGTAGAACTCGGGGTCGTGCTGGCTGCTGTCCAGCAGCGAGGTGTTCTGTCCGATCACTTCGTCGGCTTCGTAGCCGGTGATGCGCGAGAACGCGGGATTCACCGACACGAAATTGAAGCTCTGGTCGAACACCGCCACCGCTTCGCTCATGCTGCGCAGCACTTCGCTGGCGATCCGACGCTCACGCTCGGCGCGGCGGGTCAGCGACACGTCGGCCGCGGTGCCGGCAATGCGCAGCGGATTGCCATCGTCGTCCCTGGCCACCACCTTGCCGCGGGAGCGAACCCAGACATAGTTGCCCTCCGCGTTCATGACCCGGTGTTCCGACTCGTAGAACTCGGCTTCACCAAGGATATGCGCCTGGATGCGCTGCTGGACCTTGGGCAGATCCTCCGGGTGAACGGCGCGGGATCGCCAGTCGTCGGTACTCAACTGCTGTTCCGCCTGGTCACCCAGTAGCTGATCGGCACCAATCCGATACAGCGAGTTCCTGCGAAGATCCCAGTCCCAGAATTCGTCACCGGACCCCCAGAGCGCCAACTTCAGGCGCTCCTCGCGTTCGCGGATCTGATTCAGCAGATCCAGGCGGCGTTGCCGGCGTCGCCGCTGGGAGTGGATGTACCCGAACAGGATGCCTGCGCCCAGCAGCAGGTAGATGGCGTAGGACCATGCGCTGTTCCACAGGCCCGGACGGATTTCCAGGGGAATTTCCAGGGCCTGCCGGGACCAGTGGCCGTCGTTGTCGCCAACTTCGGCGCGGAACTGGTACTTGCCGGGGGCCAGCCCGCTGTAGATCGCGAAGTTGCGTGATCCGGCGGCTACCCAGTCGCGATCCACGCCGTCGAGTCGATAGCGGTAGCGGAGCTTTCCCGGCTGCCGGAAGTCGAGGCTGGCGAAGCCGATGTGCACACTGCCGGCGGAGTGCGGAAAGCTCAACTGCGACGGTGGGGTCAAGGGTCGTGTCAGTTGGCGCTCGTCGCCGGCAAACGCCGAAAGCAGCGCGACGGGTGGGTCGAAGCCGGACTCGTCAATACCGTCCGCCGCAAGCAGGTTCATGCCGTTCGTGCCGCCGAACAGCAGGCTTCCATCACCCAGTCGCAAGGCGGAACCCGGATTGAATACCAGCCCCTGCAGTCCCTCGCCGGTCCGGAAACGGTGGCCGCCGACGCCGGAACGATCCAGTCGCAACAACCCGTTCGTGGTGCTGATCCAGAGTCGACCACCGTTGTCCTCGAGCACAGCCAGTACGCCATCGTCGAAATCGATGCTGGTGTGGCTGGTGCGTTCGACCGATGGCAAGGATGCATCGTCGCCGATGCGAACCCGGTCCAGGCCGTTCTGCGTGCCGATCCACAAAGCCCCATCGCTGGTCTCGCTGATGCTGAGTACCACGTCACCGCTCAGCGTTGCGGGGTCCGCGCTATCGTGCCGGAACTGCTGTACGTGATCCTGTCCCGGCAGCACAAGGTTGAGTCCGTCTTCGGTGCCCACCCAGAGCCGGTTCGCCACGTCCACGTGCAACGCATTGACATGGTCGCTGCTGAGGCCGGACAGGTCGTCGCTGCCAGCGCGCCAGCGCCGCCCGACCGCCTGTCGCGCCGGGTCAAAGCGAATCAGGCCTTGGTGCTTCGCGGCCAGCCAGAGCATGCCGTCGTGGTCCGCGACGATGTCGCTGAGCGCGATCGGTGACGCGGTATCCAGTGGGTACAGGAAGTAGGCGCCATCCGGCTGTCGCCTGACCAGGCCGGCGTCGCTGGCCAGCCACAGCAGGCCAGCGTTGTCGGCCGCGATTGCGGACACCGCCAAGCGTTCCGGCAGCGTGGGGCTGCCGGGCATGGCCTCAAGCAATCCGGCGTCGAAGCGATCATTGAGCAGGTCGTACCGGCGAAGACCCGCGCTCCGCGAACCGACCCAGATCACATCGTCTCCATCGGCCAGCATGGCGGTGGTGTCGCGGGCGAGGGGGTCCGCGTTGCCGGCATCGACGAAATAGCGGAACGCGTCGCCGCGGGCAAGCGCGGTGTAGACGCCGTTGCCTTCGCTGGCGACCCAGAGAAGGCCGCCGTGGTCGACCAGCAGCGCATTGACGGCTGCGTCGGGCAGGCCGCCGGGCAGCCCCTGCATGCGCGGCATCATCATCAGCCGATCACCGCCGTCGAACTGGTACAGCGAGTGCGCGGTACCGAACCACAGCCGCCCCTGCGGGTCTTCCGCCATGGCTTGGATGCGTTCACCGCCGTCAAGCTGGACGCCTGGAACGGCTCGCGGCACCACGCTACCTGCCGGAAGCAGGTACAGGCGTGATTCGCCACCGACCCAGAGTTGACCGCGATGGTCGAACTGCAGGCTGTAGGCGGCATCGATACCACTGATGCGGCTGGCAACCCGGGTGGCGCTGTCGATCTGGTACAGGCCTTCATCGGTCGCTGCATAGATCAGCTTGCCGCCGTCCCAGCGCAGCCGCACATGGCGTCGTGCATCGCCCTGAGACATGCCGAAGCGCAGCACTGCCTGTCGGGTGCCGCTGCCCGGATCAACAAGGTCGATACCGGAGTCAGTACCTACCCAGAGTCCGCGACCACTCTGGTACAGCAGGCTGCGGGCGCGATCTCCGGCACCGGAAATCCGTCGTGAGACCTCCGGTTGCAATGGCGCGAAGGTCGCCGTGGCGAGATCGAGCCGATGCACAAAGCGCGTACTGCTGCCGACGTAGAGGCTCTGATCCGGTCCCAGCGCCAGTGACGTCAGTCTGCCCGCCGGCAGGCTCTTCGGATCCGCCGGGTCGTGGCGGAAGCTGCGGTAGCCGTGCCCGTGGTAGCGGCGCAGTTCGCGATCCGAAGCGACCCAGACGAAACCTTGATCGTCCTGCAGCATCGCCACCACGTCCAACTGGGCGTCGCCCGGTTCAACCTCCAGCCGGCGGAACTCGTGATCACGCTGCAGCGCCTGCGCGGGAAGGACAACCAGCAGCCCGAGCAGAACCGCCCAGAGACGCATGCCCATCCGCAGTCGGCGCGTGGGCGCGAACGGCGGGGCAGGCGGGTGCGCTGGCTGCATCAGTGATTGTCCGCTCGGGTACCAGCGCAGTGTAGGTGCCAGCAAACAGGGCAACAAGCCTGCGGGCCGGCACTTCCGGCGTCGCGCTGCTGCTACCATTCCGCAATGAATCCAACGCCGGATAGCCGTATGCAGAGCGTGGCGCTGCCCGACCACGACCAGATCCAGGACGATGTCGACGCCATGGGCCTCGGTGTCGATGCCGCCGAGCTGCACGGTTCGCTGTGCGGCCTGCTTTGCGGTGGCGGCGTCGTGCAGCGCCGCGACTGGCTGCGCCAGCTCGCCCTTGATCCGGGTCAGGCCACGCTGTTGCCGGAATCCGCGCTGGATCGCCTTTACCTGTGCAGCGAGCAGCAGCTCAACGATCCCGATTACGGCTTTGAACTGCTGCTGCCGCCACAGAAGGACATGGCGGCGCGCGCCGAAGCGGTATTGGCCTGGTGTCGTGGCTTCCTCGGCGGTTTCGGCCTGAGCGCTGGCGGCGAGCCGGACCTTAGCGACGAGGCATCCGAAGCGCTCAATGACCTCGCCGGCATCGCCGCCACCGAACTCGATGAGGACGAGGACGACGTCGACGAGGAATCACTGACCGAGATCGAGGAATTCGTCCGCGTCGCCGCCCTGCTGCTCTACAGCGACAGCAACCGCGCCGGCGATGGCACCGGTCACAGTCTGCATTGATTGAGAGCCGTGATTGGTGATTCGAAGGAGCGGTGAGAGCCGCGAATGTAGGTCGGTTCAAGCCGCGTAGCGGTGGAGCCGACGGGAACGGACAAGCTGCCGCAAACCATGCCGAAAAAAGCCGCACTGAAAGCCCCACCACCGATCAAGCCCGCCGAATACGCCCGCCGCCGTCGCCAGCTGATGCGCATGGCCGGCGAGGACGCCATCCTGATCCTGCCAGCCGCGCCCGAGCGCGTGCGCAACAACGACAGCCACTTTCCGTACCGGCAGGACAGCGACTTCCTCTACCTCAGCGGTTTCGACGAGCCGGAATCGGTGCTGGTGCTGGTGCCGGGACGCGCGCACGGCGAATGCCTGCTGTTCTGCCGCGAACGCGATGCCGAGCGCGAAATCTGGGACGGCGCGCGGCTCGGGCCGGAAGGCGCGGTCGAGCAGCTGGGCTTCGACGACGCCTATGCCATCGACGACATCGACGACATCCTGCCGGGCCTGATCGAAGGCCGGACGCGCGTCTTCTACCACTTCGGTCGCGACACCGAATTCGACCTCAAACTGATGGGCTGGGTGAACCGCGTGCGCCAGCGCGTGCGCCAGGGCGTGGAGCCGCCGCACGAATTCCTCGAACTTGGCCACCTGCTGCACGACCTGCGCCTGTTCAAGAGCCGCGACGAAATCCGCCAGATGCGCCACGCCGCGCGCATTGCCGCTCATGCGCACAAAAACGCCATGCGCGCCGCGAAACAATCGACGCATGAGTTCGAGGTCGAGGCCGAGCTGTGGCGCGAGTTCCGCCGCCATGACGCCGTGCCCGCCTACAACAGCATCGTCGGCAGCGGCGCCAACGCCTGCGTGCTGCACTACGTCACCAATCGCGACGAATACAAAGATGGCGACCTGCTGCTGATCGACGCCGGCGCCGAGTTCCGCGGCTACGCCTCGGACATCACACGCACCTTCCCGGTGAATGGCCGCTTCAGCGATGCTCAGCGCCAAATCTACGAGCTGGTGCTGGACGCACAGTTGGCCGCCATCGACATCATCCGGCCGGGCCTGTCATGGATCGCCATCCACGACGAGGCCGTCCGTGTGCTCACTGCCGGCCTGATCCGGCTGGGCATCCTCAAGGGCACGCTGAAGCAGAACCTGGAGGACGGCAGCTACCGCCGCTTCTACATGCACAAAACCGGCCACTGGCTGGGCCTCGACGTGCACGACGTTGGCGACTACCGCATCGACGGCGACTATCGCCTGCTGGAACCCGGCATGGTGCTCACCGTCGAACCCGGCCTGTACATCCCGCCCGGTGCCCGCGGCGTCGCCAGGAAGTGGCAGGGCATCGGCGTCCGCATCGAGGACGACGTGCTGGTCACCAAGGACGGCTACGACATCCTCAGCGCCGATGCGCCGAAGTCGGTGGATGAGATCGAAAGGTGGATGGCTGCGGCGTGAAACGATCCTAATTCAAGAAATAGGATTTGGTCACGCTCGCTAATTTATCGCGTCTTTTGCTCGACAAAGCTTGACTCTGGCTCAGCGAAAATTGGGTGTCTGCAATGTTGCTAACCATTGTTTGGATCGCGATTGCCGTATTCCTCACTTACATGGTGTGTGCTGTTTCCTTCCTTCATAGGCTGAAGACCCGCCACTCCGAATCCTGGGCTGAATTGGGTTCACCTTGGTATACCGGAATAGATGCGCAGAACGCCTTTCTCTTGCTGTTGATCGGAGCCAGATCAATGAAAGGCCCTGCTTTGAAGGAATTCGGCGCAAAGTTGCGGCTCTTGAGAGTGTTGGCAGTCGTTGGCCTGATACTTCTGGCTCTAGTCACAACACTCCAGCTACAAGGTCACCAATGAGATCAAAGGTGTCTATTGATCGCGAACCTCAGGCTGGGATGTAGCGAAGCGGAATTCAGCGCTTGTGAAGAGTGTCACTGGGTTTCGCGGGCTCAACCCAGCCTACGAACTGACCCGTCTGATCCCACGCGGGAAGCAGTGCTTCCGGATGAAACTATCGGCCGGCGATGCCATTGCTCTGCACATTCGCAGAGCCCATGGCGATCAGTGGGCCTTGCATGCTCCCCAGGCCTCACGGAAGCGACGGCGCTCACCCTTCGTGCGGCGGTCGTTGCTCGCCAGATCAAAGCGTAGTTCGGCGCGGCGGTCTGCTCCCTCACGCCTGGGCTGGCGCCGTGCATCAGAAATCGGGCGGTAGCAGCAGCGGCAAGTGACACTGCCTGAGCCCGCGCGGGCCACGGGTTCGGTGTCCTCCACGTCTAGCCGGCGGCCGCCGAGGCGGCGCGCACTGTTGCACTGGCAGCCGCTCGTCTGCAGCTGCCACAGGCGATGGCCGCCAGGATTCTGCGTGCGCGGATCGGTGATCCGCATTGCTCGGTGGGCAGGGGCCGTCCGTGTAGCGCTTGCCGGCTTCGTGCGAAAGAGGAAGAACCCACTGAGGGTGGCGACGATGACAAGGGCGAAGAACATGGTCATGGGGTAGCTCCTGGCGTGCCGTGCTTCGACGTTGGTGGCAAGCCTGCGGCGCAATTGTGGAGCAACGATGGAGATGCCCGATCGAGCCGTTTGGTTGGCTGGCTCTCTACCCGAGACCGAACATCAACTCGAATAAGTTCTTTAGCCAGTCGCCAATAGCTCTGAAGACTGACATCGCTCCTTTTCTTGCATCGCGTACAGCGACGACGGTCGCGACACCGACCAGAACGAGAAAGATAGTCAAAGTGATGATGACGGTTGCTGCGTCCATTACTGTTTCCAACAAGCCATGCATTGGATGACGCAGTCTGCGGGCTGACGTGACACGTCAACTTGTAGGCTGGGATGCAGCGAAGCGGAATCCCAGCACTCAACGAAAAGTGCTGCTGGGTTTCGCAAGCTCAACCCAGCCTACGACTTGCTTTGGTGAACGTGAATATGCCCGTCACGAAACAGGCAGCTGCAAGCCAGAATGACCTGACGCGGTAGAAGGACACGAATGGATGGTTCTGTTCGAAATCGCAGCGATGGAGCGCATAGTCGTAACTTCCGCCAGAGCTGACGCAATCGCCGGAAGCAAAGAAATCGGCAACAAGCGGCCAGAACAGAATTGCTGCTGCCACCCAGAGTAGCGACGCAATCACCATCCATCGCCGGTTCGACCTCACGGCTTGCAGTCGTTCAATCAACCTGCTGCCGCAAACGCCGCCCGGCTGAGGTTTTCCGGCTCGCCGTCGGTGCACAGCACTTCGTCTTCGATGCGGACGCCGCCGTAGGGGCGCAGGGTGTCGACGCGTTTCCAGTTGACCATGTCGGCATGCGGGCCTTCCTTCAGCTTGGCCAGCAAGCTGTCGATGAAGTAGAGGCCGGGTTCGATGGTGACGACCATGCCGGGCTCCAGCTTGCGGGTGAGGCGCAGGAAGGGATGGCCTTCGGGCGGTTCGATGCGGCCGCCATCCGGGCCGGGCATGAAGCCGCCAATGTCGTGCACCTGCAGGCCGATCAGATGGCCGAGGCCGTGCGGGAAGAAGGTCGAGCTGACGCCGGAGGCCACCGCGTCGTCGGCGCTGCCGTGCAGCACGTCCTGTTCGATCAGCACCTGCGCCAGCTGGCGATGGCAGTCGAGGTGCAGCTGCGCGTAGTCGGTGCCGGCACGCACGGCGTCGCAAAGTCGTCGCTGTACGGCATCGATACCGTCGATCAGGTCCTGGAACGGACCGACGCTGCGCGCGTAGGTGCGGGTGATGTCGGCGGCATAGCCGACCACCTGCGCGCCGGCGTCGATCAGGAAGCTGCGGCTGTCGCTGGGCGCCATCGCGTCCTGGTGCTGGTAGTGCAGCACGGCGCCGTGTTCGTTGAGGCCGATGATGTTGCCGTAGGGCAGGTCGGTGTCGAGGTGGCCGCTGGCAGCGAGGTAGGCGCGCTGGATGCCGAGTTCGGATTCGTGTGCACGGAACGCGGCTTCGGCGGCGCGATGGCCGGCCACGGCGCGCTGCTGGGCGCGGCGCATCATCACCAGTTCGTAGGCTGTCTTCACGCCGCGCGCGTAGTGCAGCGGATTGACCACGGCATCCGGATTGTTCGGCGCGTAGCCGTCGATGGCGGCATCGGCCTCGCCGAGGATGGCGGCCTTGGCGGCCGGCGGCAGCTCGGCGGCGATGTCGTCCTTGCGACGCACGATGCGGATGTCGAAGGCATCGACCCAGTAGCCGTTCGGGTCTGCCGGCACCAGATGCCAGAAATCGTCCGGCTGGTAGTAGACCAGCACAGGCTTCTTGCCCGGCGTGACCGCCAGCCAGCAGCGCGGGTGATGGTCCAGTGGCGCCCAGGCGAGGAACTGCGGGTTGGGCCGGAACGGATAGGGCATGTCGTCGTGGAAGCGGTACTTGTCGACGCCGGCGGCGATCAGCAGGTGATCAAGGCCGCTGGCGGCGAGCGCGGCTTCGGCTTCGCGCTGGCGGGTGGCGATGTGCTCGGCGAAAAGCCGGGAAAGGTCGGTCTGGGACATGGCGTTGCCGTCCTCGAAAGGTTCGAATCAGCCGACGATTGTGCCGAATGCGCGCGGGCGACGCATCCGCAGGAAGTCCCCGATGAGGCCCTCAGGGCGCGTTCGGCGCGCAGCGGTCGCCGAGGTCGATGGGTTCACCCAGCATCACCGGCTCGCGCTGCAATTCGATGCGGGCGAGCATGGCGCGCGAGACCATCAGTTCGTTCTGCTCGGTCAGCAGCAGTACGCAGCCGAGGCGCAGGCGCTGGCTGAGCTCGATGAAGCGCGCCGGGCCGCCGATCAGCAGCGCGGTGGCGGCGACATCGGCGAGGACGGGATCGGGATGCAGTACGGCAACCGCCGCGACGCCACTGGCCGGCATGCCGGTGCGTGGATCCAGCACATGCGGCCAGCGCGCGCCGTCCGGCGATTCGCGGAACTTGTTGTAGTTGCCGGAGGAGAACAGCGCCTCGCGGCCCTTCAGCTCGACGCCGGCCAGCACGTTGCCGAAGGGATCACGGATGCCGACCCGCCAGGCTTCACCGTGATTGCTGCCCAGCGCATAGACATCGCCACCCAGGGTGATCAACGCATTGCTGATGCCAAAGTCGGAGAAGGTGCGCGCGGCTTCCTCGGCTGCCACGCCTTCGGCGATGCCGCCGAAGTCGAGCTGCACACCCGGATCGTCGCTGCTTACCCATCGATCTTCGACATGGACGTCCTGCAGCCGTGGGCGTGCCTGGCGCCAGTCGGCGATCTGCCGTTCGTCCGGCGCGGGCGTGGTGACCGGGAACTCGCTAGTGTGGAACCCCCACAGGGCGAGCAGGCCGCCGATGGCCGGGTCGTAGAGGCCGTCAGTCTGCTCGGTGTAGGGGCGGGAGCGCTCGATGAGAGCGGTCACCGAGGCCGGCGCCTCCGCACGCTCACCGCGTGCGAGCGCGCGGTTCAGCGTCACCAGCGGCCCGGGATTCCAGGCGTGCCAGTCGCGGTCATACTCGTTGAAACGCTGGCTGATTCGCGCCAGCGCCTGGCGCGCCTGCCCAGGCTGGTCGGAGACGACCTGGAATTCGGCTTCGCCGCCGAATATCAGCAGGCTTTCGCGCAACGGCTCGGGCTTCTGGCAGGCAGACAGCGCCAACAGGCCGGCTACGGCCAGCAGCCGCAGCCTCGCGCTGCGTGTGGAATTTGCTCGGGAGACGGTGACGCGGGCGATCAAACGTAGGTTCCGCCGGGGGCCTCCACCCAGTCTCGCATGATATGCAGGTTGTCGCGGGTGACGTCGATGAAGCGGAAACCGGCCCAGTGCTGTCCGGCCGAGCTGGCTTCCTCGGTCCACAGGTGGTGCGCGCCGACCTCGACCGGGCGCGGATGCCCGTGCTTGTCATGGATGCTGAATCGCAGTTGGAACAGGGCATCCTCGAACGGCGGCTGGCCGCAGATCAGCATCATCCCCGACTCGGACAGGTTGCCGATACGTCCGATCACCTGTTCGGTCATGCAGTCGAACACGTCGATGGCCTGGTCGGCATGTTTGCGTTTGGCGCGGCGGTATTCGGTCACGGTGTGGCTCCCTGTCCGGACGCGGCCTGTGCCGCGGCCTTGCCGCCGCCGGCGAAGGAGCGCAGCGCGCTCATGATCCGGCCCCAGGCGCGGTCGATCATGTTGCCGGTTTCCGGCACCACGATGCTGACGTTGCCACGGTTCAGCTCGCGTGCCAGCCAGCGCAGCGTGTATTCGCCGGCGCGCTGGCCGCGCTGGTTCACGAACAGGCTGTGGCCGGTGACCGTGCTGTACCAGGACAGTCGCCGTCGTACCTTGTCACCCTGCTGGTTGACGGTGAAGTCCATCCAGGTGCCGAACGGGAGTTTGCGCAGCATTTCCAGTTGTTTCTTCTCGCCGTCGCTGAGATCGCGGTCGCTGACCGCATGGCCGTCGTCGCCGGTGACGCTGGAGCCCAGCCGGCTGCGCGACTTCAGGCGCACGGTCAACTCGGTGCGCGAGGCCGGGTCATCGCCTTCCTCGTCCTGCGACAGCGCCAGCAGCCGGGTCGAGATCGCGGTCGCGTCGTCGCTGTGGTAGCCGACCTGGCCCAGCGCCTGCTCGATGTCCTCGCGCAGGGAGGCGGCCTCGGTAGGGCCGATCACCGATTCGCCATCGCCCACGCTGCTGGCCGCCGACTCGATCAGCCGCTTGGCGACGTGTTGCTGCAGGCGGAAGGTGTCGGAGTCCTCACCCTTGCGCAGCAGGGTCAGCGCGAGCACGTCGGTCCAGGCCTGCGCCAGCAGCGTGTGCAGGAACTTGGGCACCGACTTGCCCTTCAGCAGGTGGTCGATCGACTCCGCGGCGCGCAGTCGCGACAGCTCGAGCTTCTCCTTGCCCTGGGCGGCTTCGACGTGGCGCTTCTCGGCGACGTCGGCCTTGCGCTGCACCAGTTCCATGTGCCGGCTGATGTCGGTGACCATGCTGGTGAGCATGGACTGGTCACCGTCGAAGTCGTTGCTGACCCGGTCCACCAGCAGACGCAGCTTGTCGATCAGGCCGCGATCAACGTCCTCGTCGCCGATCCACTGCGCGCCGGTCTCCGCGATGTTGGCGAGCATTTCGCGCGCCGGATGCTCGCGGCGGGTGAAGAAGCTCTTGTCATCCAGCGCCACGCGCAGCAGCGGCACCTGCATGCGGGTCAGCAGTTCCGCCGCCGGGCTGTTCGGGCGCACATCCTGCATCAGGTTCTCGAACAGCAGGCTGACCAGCTCGAAGGTGTCGTTGTCCTCGTCGTCGAGCTGTGGCGCTTCCTGACCCGGCGCTATCCGGCGCAGCTGCACCAGCAGGTCCTGTTTCACCTGGCGAACGGTTCGCGGTTTGGCTTCGCCGTTGACCACGGTGTTGGCGGCCGGGCGCGACTGCAGCATGCCGAGTCCGGCCTGCACGTCGCGCTTGGTCGCGGTGTAGCCCGGCTTGCCGCTGCCTCGCCCCCCGCCGCCCAGTTTGCCGAGCAGGTTACGTCGACCACCCAGCAGTTGGCGCAGTGCTTCGAAGGTCTGCAGGTCGGCTTCCGAGGTGCCCTTGTTCGCCGGCGCTGGTCTGGGCGCCGGCTTCCGGTCTTCATCCGTCGTGGCCGTTTCCGGCTTGCGCTTGGGCGCCGCCTTGGCGGCTTCCCCTGCGGGTTCCTGGTCGAGCGCGTTGCGCTTTGCGCGGACCGGAACAAAGGTCAGTGTTGGCAGGATCTTCTGCCGGATCAGGAAGCCGTTGAGCGTGTCCAGCAGCAGGTTGGTGTGCGCCAGCACCTGGCGCTCGAACTGGCGATACAGCAGCACGCGATCCTGCTCGGTAATGCCGAGACAGGTTGCCGCGTCGCGCAGTATCCGGCACAGGGAATGCGGACCCACCGGGATGCTTTCGGAATCGAAGGCCGGGCGACCGACGATGACGCCGAATCGCTGGCCCAGCAGGAACAGCGGCAGGCTGTTGCCGATCTCCGCACGGGTGGCGACTTCGCGCAGCACTGTGGTCTCGTCGACCTCGATCACCTCCACCAGCGACAGTTCGCCGGCCTTGGGATTGAAATCGGCGGCGTCGAAAGCCGGCGGATCCTGCAGCGTCGCCAGGCTGGCTTCCAGCCCGATCATGAAACGCGGAATCAGATCGCCGCGGCTGCGCTTGATCTCGCGCAGCGCTTCGAAACAGTGAGACTGCACCTCGTTGTTGCGCGCCTGCTCGGCGAGTTTGAACAGTTGTTGCTCGGTTTCGTTCAGCGACAGACTGAGGCCGCGCTCCAGGTCGTCGGCAACCAGCTTCAGCACGCCTTCGAGCAGCATGCGCACGCGCCTCGGGAAGTTGCGCTGGGCCAGACTGGGCGGCGGCGCCGAGGTGTGACCTCGTTGTTGTACCGGAGTCGACATACTGCCTCCCCAAGGGCGAAAGCCGATTCTATGCGAGTCGTGCACCGTGCAACAGTGTGATGCACATCACGTTTTGCCCGTAGTTTGGAGCCACGTCAACCGTCTCAAGTCAGGCAACGCCGGTCATCAGGGCGCTGGGGCCGGCCATGTCCGCGATGGTTCAGGAGGGTTCTGCAGCCTGTTCCGGCGCCAGAAACAGGCCGATGACGTCGTTGGTGAAGCGCCGGCCCAGCTCGCTGGGCTGGATACGGGTCGTGTCCGCAAGCAGCCAGCCCTGCGCGCGGGCCTGCGCCAACTGCGGCTGGATCGTGGCCAGGGGCAGGCCGGTGCGCGCCTCGAAATCCGTGGCCGGCACGCCGTCGACCAGGCGCAGCGCATTGAGCATGAACTCGACAGGCCGCTGCGCTGGCGCGATGTCGTCGTCGCCGCCAATCCGTGCCGGTGAGGCGGCGGCTTCCAGAAAGCGCGCCGGGTGCTTCTGCTTCCAGCGGCGCAGGATGCGCTCCTCCGCCGGCAACGTGATCTTGCCGTGCGCGCCGGCACCGATGCCGAGGTAGTCACCGAACCGCCAGTAGTTGAGGTTGTGCCGGCACTGCCGTCCGGGCAGCGACCAGGCCGACACCTCGTAGCTGGCGAATCCGGCGTCGGCGAGGCGCTGGTGGCAGGCATCCTGGATGTCCCAGGCGGCGTCTTCGTCGGGAATACCCGCTGGCGGCCTTGCCGCGAATACGGTGTTCGGCTCCAGGGTCAACTGATAGTGCGAGAGGTGCGTCGGCGACAGTTGAAGCGCGCGCTCGATGTCGTGCAACGCCATGTCGAGCGTCTGGCCGGGCAGGGCGAACATCAGGTCCAGGTTGAAGTCATCGAAACCGGCGGCTTTCGCCATGCGCACCGCGGCTTCGGCCTCGCTGGCGTTGTGGATGCGGCCCAGTCGTTCGAGACAGTCGTCGTCGAAACTCTGGATGCCGAAGCTCAGGCGATTCACGCCGGCGGCGCGATAGCCTTCGAAACGGTCGTGTTCGGCGGTGCCCGGATTGCACTCCAGCGTGACCTCCAGGCCCGGCGCCAGGTTCAGTCGCGCGCCGACGCCGTCGAGGATGTCGCCGATGGCGCGCGCCGAGAACAGCGACGGTGTGCCGCCGCCGAAAAAGATGCTGTGCACCGGACGTCCCCAGACCAGCGGCAGGTCCTGCTCCAGATCGGCCAGCAGCGCGGCGACGTAGTCGGCTTCCGGCAGCTCGGCGCCGCGCGCATGCGAGTTGAAGTCGCAGTACGGGCATTTACGCACGCACCACGGAATGTGGATGTAGAGCGACAGCGGCGAAGTTCGCAGCAGTGCGTCGCCGCTCATCGACGCTGGCTCACTTCAGCCGGTAGATCTTGCGGCGCAGTTCGTACAGCGCCTGCCCACGATGACTGATGATGCGCTTGGAGTCCGCCGACAGCTCGGCGGCGGTGAGGCCGACCAGCGGATCGAAGAACACCGCGTCGTAGCCGAATCCACCGTTGCCGCGACGTGCTTCCAGGATGCGGCCGTGCCAGAAACCTTCGGCAACCAGCGGGCTCGGATCCTCGGGATGACGCAGGTAGACCAGGATGCAGTAGAAGTGTGCGTGACGCCGTTCGGTCGGCACGTCCTTCATCGCCAGCAGCAGCTTGTCGATGTTGTCGGAGGCCGAGGCGTCGTCGCCGGCATAGCGTGCCGAGCGCAGTCCCGGCTTGCCATCCAGTGCGTCGACGCAGAGCCCGGAATCATCGGCCAATGCCGGCAGACCGCTCTCGAACGATGCATGCCGTGCCTTGATCAGCGCGTTCTCGACAAAACTGAGACCGTTCTCCCCGCCACCGGTGATGCCGAGGTCATCCTGCTTGACCAGCTCGACGTCGATGCTTTTCGCCAGCCCGTCGAACTCGGCGAGCTTGCCGGCATTGCTGCTGGCCAGGACCACGCGTTGACCCTTCATCTTGATCTCTCAGAGTGCTTCAGTTGCCGGCCAGCGCCTGTCGCTGGGCATTGACCAACGAGGCAATGCCAGTCTGTGCCAGGTCGAGCAGTGCGTCCATTTCACCACGGCGGAAGGCGTGGCCCTCGGCCGTGCCCTGCACCTCGATGAAGCCGCCGCCGTCGTTCATCACCACGTTCATGTCGGTGTCGCAGTCGCTGTCTTCGGCATAGTCGAGGTCCAGCACCGGCACGCCGCGATACACGCCCACCGATACCGCGGCGATGCCGCCGTGGATCGGGTTGGACTTGATGTCGCCGGCCTTGACCAGCGTGTTGACCGCGTCGCTGAGCGCCACCCAGGCGCCGGTGATCGCCGCCGTTCGGGTGCCGCCATCGGCCTGCAGCACGTCGCAGTCCAGCGTGATCACGCGCTCGCCCAGCGCACGGCGATCCACGCAGGCGCGCAGGCTGCGGCCGATCAGGCGCTGGATTTCCTGGGTGCGACCACTTTGCTTGCCACGTGCGGCCTCGCGGTCACCGCGGGTGTGCGTGGCGCGCGGCAGCATGCCGTATTCACCGGTGACCCAGCCCTCACCCTTGCCGCGCAGCCACGGCGGCACGCGGTTGTCCACGCTGGCCGTGCACAGCACCTGGGTGTCGCCGAAACAGACCAGCACCGAACCCTCGGCGTGGCGGGTGAAATGGCGCTGGATGCGGATCTCGCGCAACTGGTCGGCGGCACGGCCGCTGGGTCGTTTGAAGTCAGACAAGGTGGTTCCGGCTTGGGAATGCGGGCCGGGAAGTTTACCATTCGCTCCCCACGCACCTCGTGCGTCGATCCAGGTCTGCCCATGTCCGCTCCGTTTTGGTCCGTCGAATCCGCCTGCCCGCAGGAGGTGTCCCGGTGAGCGTGCGCAGCATGACCGGCTACGGCAGCGCCGAACGCGATACCGACGCCGGCCTGATCAGCGGCGAGATGCGGTCGGTCAACCACCGTTTCCTCGAGCTGACCATCAAGCTGCCCGAAGACCTGCGCGCGCTGGAGCCGCAGCTTCGCGAGCGGGTCAGCGCACGTGTGCAGCGCGGCAAGGTCGATTTCGGGCTGCGGTTGCGCTCGACCACAGGCGGCGCTGCGGCGTTGCGGGTCAATGACGACCTGCTGGGACAGTTGTCGTCGCTGGCGCTGTCGTTGGACGCAAGGTTTCCCGGCCTGCGCACCGAGTTCGCCGAACTGCTGCGCTTCCCCGGCGTGATCGACGAGCGCCCGGCGGACCTGGTCGGCCTGCACGAACAGGCGCTGGCGCTGGCCGATGCCGTCATCGACGGTTTCATCGCCTCGCGCGAACGCGAAGGCGCCAAGCTGGCCGACGCCATGCGCGAGCGCCTCGACGGCATTGCGGCGCTGGCGGAGAAAGTCCGCGAATGGCTGCCGGAAATCCGTGCCGCGCTCAAGGCCAAGCTGGAGACCAGGCTTTCCGAATTCAGCGTGCCCATCGATCCGGGCCGCATCGAGCAGGAACTGGTGCTGGGCCTGTCCAAGCTGGACGTGGACGAGGAGCTGGACCGCCTGGCCGCGCACGTTGCCGAGGCGCGTCGCGTGCTCGACAGTGGCGAGCCGATTGGCCGTCGCCTGGATTTCCTGATGCAGGAGTTCAACCGCGAAGCCAATACGCTGGGTTCGAAGTCCGTTGATCCCCGCACCAGCCAACTGGCGGTGGATCTGAAAGTGCTGATCGAGCAGCTCCGCGAGCAGGTGCAGAACCTTGAGTAATGCCGTCACCAGCAATCTTGCCGACAACGGCCGGCCGGCGCGCGGCATCCTGTTCATCGTCGCGGCGCCGTCGGGCGCGGGCAAGTCGAGTCTGGTCAACGCCTGCCTCGATCGCGATCCGAACATCCGCCTGTCGATTTCCTTTACCTCGCGCAAGGCGCGCCCGGGTGAGCGGCACGCGCACCACTACCATTTCGTCAGCGCCGAGCAGTTCGAGCAGATGGTCGCTGCCGGCGACTTCTTCGAGCACGCGCTGGTGCACGGCGACTGGAAAGGCACGGCGCGACAGTCGGTGGAGCCGCAACTGGCGGCCGGCCACGACGTGTTGCTGGAAATCGACTGGCAGGGCGCGCGCCAGGTGCGCAAGAAGGTGCCCGAAGCCATCGGCGTATTCATCCTCCCGCCGTCGCGCGAAGCGCTGGAACACCGCATGCGCAACCGTGGCCAGGACAGCGAGGACGTGATCCGGCAGCGGCTCGCCGCCGCCCGCGAGGAAATGTCGCACTACGGTGAGTTTGACTACGTCGTCATCAACGAGGATTTCGAGCGTTCCGTGGACGAGATGTGCGCCATCTTCAGCGCCAGCCGTCGCCGTACCGCGATCCAGCAGCACCGCCACCCGAAGCTGATCGAGGCGTTGCTGGCGGAAAGCTGAGGCTAGTGTGAATCAATCTTTTGCGTCGTTTCTCTTTCGGATCGTGCTTCTCTCGCTGGTATTCCTCTTGTGGTCCGGCGTTGCACGAGCACAAAGCAGCTATATCCACATCCAGCCCTATCCGATCGAGGGAAGGGACATCAAAGTCTGGCTCTGGTCGGGATGCCCGGTTGGTGAACTTCAGGGCGATTTTTACGACATCACCGTTTCGGGCAATCAGGTGCGAGTGGCCATTGATGTGGGGGGCGGAGTCTATCCGGGAGTTTGTCCACCCGTAGGTGAGTTTCTGGAGTACCGAATACCGGCATTGGCCGCAGGTGATTACGTGCTGGTCGTGATGAGTGGCCCTGCGGGCGAGAACGGGTACGAATGGGAGTACGGAAGGCAAGCATTTACGGTCTTTGCTGCGCCCGTTCCAGTGAACGACCCGCTGACAGCGACGATTCCGCTTTCATCCGTCTGGAGCCAGTTGCTGCTGGCTGCGGCTCTCGTGCTGTCAGGGCTTTTTGTGGTGCGGAAGGTCGGCGGCTGAGCCGGGTTTTCCCGTAACCAATTGATTTGAAAGCGTCGCATCCTGCTTCTGATTGCATCCACACCGCCGCAGCCGTACAATCCGCGCCCCTTTGCATCTGTCAAGACGGTCATCGCCGTCCGGAGACTTATGGCCCGCATTACCGTTGAAGACTGCCTGAAGGTCGTCGATAACCGTTTCGAACTGGTGCTGATGGCGTCCAAGCGCGCCCGCCAGTTGTCCAAGGGCGTCGAGCCGACCCTGGAAAACGGCGAGCACGACGACAAGTCCACCGTGCTGGCGCTGCGCGAGATTGCCGCGCAGACCGTCAATTCCGAGCTGATCGATCAGGTCGACGCCGCCGAGCGCGAGCGCGCCGAGCGTGAAGCCTTGGAATGGGCGGCTGCCGAGGTCGATGAGGACCTGGGCAAGGGTGGCGACGACCTCTGAGTCGTGTGGCCCGCTGCTGCGGGCGTTTGCGTCGCTGCATTAAGAGCAAGAGCTTTCGTTCGACTTTCAGTCGACCGAGCTACTTTTCTTTGCTTGTCCAAAGAAACAGTAGCCAAAAGAAAAGACACCCCGCGTCCGCGCCTGGCTTCGCGGGTTCGTGAGCCGGAGCCGGGGTTTTCGACAGTTCTTCCTGAACTGACGAAAACACGCGTGCATCCCTGCACGCGTCCCTTCGGGCCTGATCGTCTCCGCCTCACCGCGACCGAGGGGCCCCAAACGCGCCTCGCACCTTTCTCCCTCTCCTGTTGGCGGGAGAGGGTCGGGGTGAGGGTGGAGGCGGATACGCTGCTTCTCCTCACTCTTTACAGACCGCGAAGCGGTCGGGTCACCTCCCTAACTGTTCCAAACGCAGTTCCCTCACTGCTCCCAATCGTTGCCGTCCGGCAAGCGCCCGCGTAGGCTCGCTTCATGAGTCCCAGCGCCAAACGTCGAGAATCTGAAACCCCGTCCGCGAGAGTCGATGCGGTGGGTGCGGCGACGGCTGCACTGGAGAGTCCCGACCACCCCAGTGATGTCCTGGGTGATCATGAAACCGGTTCGGCGTTGGCGCTGGCGGCCTACGGCAAGCTGGAGGACGAACTGGCGGCCTACCTTGATGAGGATCAGGTCGACCGCATCCATCGCGCCTTTGAAGTCGGCGACGAGGCCCATGTCGGACAGACGCGCAAGAGCGGCGAGCCCTACATCACACACCCCTTGGCGGTAGCCACCATCCTCGCCGAGATGCGTCTCGACGAGCAGACCATCTGTGCGGCGATCCTGCACGACGTGCTGGAAGACACCGAAGTCGGTCGGGAAGCCATTGCGGGTGAGTTCGGTGAAACCGTGGCTGATCTCGTCGACGGCGTCACCAAGCTGGACAAGCTGCATTTCCGGGATCGCCAGGAAGCCGCCGCCGAGAGCTTCCGCAAGATGCTGCTGGCGATGGCGCGCGATTTGCGCGTGATCCTGATCAAGCTGGCCGACCGTCTGCATAACATGCGGACGATCGGTTCGATGAGCGGCGATTCGCGTCGGCGCATCGCCCGCGAAACACTGGAAGTCTATGCGCCCATCGCCCAGCGCCTGGGCATGAACCACGTCAAGGCCGAGTTGCAGGACCTCGGCTTCAAGGCGATGAACCCGTTCCGCCATGCGGTGCTGACCAAGCGCATCGGCAGCCAGCCGGTGGTGCGCCGCGAGGCCATGGCCAAGCTGGAAGCGCAGATCGCGCAGAAGCTGACCAATGAAGGCCTGAGCGCGCGGGTCATGGGTCGGGTGAAGTCACCGTTCAGCATCTACAGCAAGATGCGCAGCGAGCATAAAACCCTGGAGCAGGTGCTGGACGTATTCGGCTTCCGCGTCGTGGTGCAGAACGTGATGCAGTGCTACCACGTGCTAGGCGCCGTGCACGCGTTGTACAAGCCGTTCGATGCGCGCTTCCGTGACTTCATCGCGATTCCCAAGGCCAATGGCTACCAGAGCCTGCACACGGTGCTGTTCGGACCGTACGGCGCGCCCATCGAAATCCAGGTCCGCACCGAGGAGATGGACCTGATCGCCGAGCGCGGCATCGCGGCGCACTGGGTCTACAAACACGGCGGCGATGCGCCGAACAGTGCGCAGAGCCGTGCGCATGCCTGGATCAGCAACCTGCTGGAATCGCAGCAGGTGGCCGGCAGTTCGCTGGAGTTTCTCGATAATGTGAAGGTTGACCTGTTTCCGGACGAGGTCTACGTGTTCACGCCGAAGGGCGACATCCTCGCGCTGCCGCGAAACTCGACGGTGCTGGACTTCGCTTACGCCGTGCATACCGATGTCGGCAACCACGCGGTCACCGGCTACGTCGACAAGAAGAACGCGCCGCTGCACAGCAAACTGGCCAGTGGCCAGAAGATCGAGATCGTCACCGCGAAATCGTCGATGCCCAAGGCGGACTGGTTGGAGTTTGTGGCGACATCCAAGGCGCGCACCGCCATTCGCCATCACCTGAAGCGCTTGCAGCACGAGGACGCGGTGGAGCTGGGGCATCGCATGCTGGATCGCGCCCTGGGCGCACTGGATGCGTCGCTGGACCGCATCCCGCACAAGCGCCTCGACAAATACCTCAACGAGCAGCGCTTCCGTCGACTGGAAGAACTGCTGGCCGATATCGCGCTGGGCAACCGCATGCCGCAGCTGGTTGCCCAGCAGCTGACCGCGCAGAAGGGCGAACCGCTGCCTACGCCGTCGGCGCCAAGCAGGCTCGACCTGATCACCATCAGCGGCAACGAGCGCGGCGTGCTGACCTTCGCCAACTGCTGCCTGCCGATTCCCGGCGACGAGATCATGGGCTTCCTGTCGGCCGGCAAGGGCGTGGTCGTGCATCGCGAGGAATGCCGTAACGTGCCCGAACTGCGCAAGTCGCCAGAACGCTGCGTGCCGATGGCCTGGGATCGCGAAGTCACCGGCGACTACCACGCCGCACTGCGCGTCGACGTCGACAACAAGCCCGGCGTGTTGGCGCAGGTGGCCTCGGCCATTGCCGAAGCAGAGTCCAACATCGACCACGTCGAATACCGCGAGCGCGACCTGCGCGTTGCTGTCCTGCATTTCGACATCGAAGTACAGGGCCGCCGCCACCTCGCCAAGGTGATGCGCCGCGTGCGCCGACTGAATCCGGTGCACGGCGTGCGGCGACTCTGACCTTGGGCGCGTCGCTTCCGTACAATCGCGGCTTTCAATGACACGAGGCGCGTCATGTCCCGAGAAATCATCCACACCGACAAGGCGCCGGCGGCGATCGGGCCGTACTCGCAGGCGGTGCGCTGCGGTGACACCGTCTATCTGTCGGGCCAGATTCCGCTGGACCCGGCGACGGGCGAGCTGATCGACGGCGATCTTGCCGAGATGACGCGCCAGGTGTTCCGCAACATGGCGGCGGTCTGCGAGGCGGCCGGCGGTTCGCTGTCGAAAGTGGCGCGTGTCGGCATCTACCTCACCGATCTGTCGCGCTTCGCCGAGGTCAACGCGGTGATGGCCGAGGTGTTTCCGCAGCCGTTCCCGGCGCGCTCCACGATCGAGGTTTCGGCCCTGCCCAAGGGCGCGCCGGTGGAGATGGATGCCGTCCTCGTCCTCGACTAAGTCGGCCGGCCAGCGCGCCAGGGATCGCGTCGATCCGCTGCGTGACGGCGGTGTCGGTGGCAAACCGTTGGCCCAACTGAAGGGCATCGGCCCATCACTGAGCGGCAAGCTGGAGAAGCTCGGTCTCAAGCAATTGCGCGACCTGTGGTTCCACCTGCCACTGCGCTACGAGGACCGCACCAGCGTTGTTCCGATACGCGATCTGCAGACCGGGCAGAAGGCGCAGGTCGAAGGCCGTATCGAGGCGGTGGAACGCGGCTTCCGCTACCGGCCACAGCTGCGTGTCGCGATCAGTGATGATTCCGGCGCGACGCTGGTGCTGCGCTTCATCCACTTCCGCGCCGCACAGGCTTCGCAGTTTCAGGTCGGTGCTTGGCTACGCTGCTTCGGCGACGTGCGCGCAGGCGGTATCGGTTTCGAGATGATCCACCCGTCTTACCAGCGCATCGGCGACGCCGAACGCGGGCGCACGGCGGATCGGTTGACGCCGCTGTATCCGCTGACGGATGGCGTCGGCCAAACGCTGATGACGCGATTGATGAAGCAGGCCCTGGCTGTGCTGCCGCCGGATACTGCGCTGGAATTGCTGCCGCCGGATGCGTTGGAATCATTGAGCCTGCCGTCGTTGGGCGATGCTTTGCGGCTGGTGCATGCGCCGCCGTCGAATGTCGATGTCGCCGCACTGCAGGCCGGCGGACATCCGGCGCAGCGGCGACTGGCTTTCGAGGAACTGCTGTCACACCAGATGAGCCTGCGCCGCCAGCGCATGAGCATCCGCCAGCATCGCGGCCCATCACTGAAGGCGGACGGGCGGCTGTCGTCGGCGCTGGAGTCTTCACTGCCGTTCGCGTTGACGGCAGCGCAGCAGCGTGTGCTGGGCGAGATCCGCAGCGATCTTGCGGCCGGCGAGCCGATGCTGCGGCTGGTGCAGGGCGATGTCGGCAGCGGCAAGACCGTGGTCGCCGCGCTGGCGGCGCTGGCGGCGATCGAATCCGGCAAGCAGGTCGCGCTGCTGGCACCCACCGAGCTGCTTGCCGAACAGCATGCGACCAGCTTCGAGGGTTGGCTGGAACCGCTGGGCGTGAACGTTTGCCGATTGAGCGGGCGGATCAAGGGCAAGGCGCGGGAACGTGCGCTGGCGTCGCTGGCTGGCGAAGCCGATCTCATCGTCGGCACGCATGCGCTGTTCCAGGACGGCGTTGAGTTCCGTGATCTCGCGCTGGTGGTGATCGACGAGCAGCACCGCTTCGGCGTTCACCAGCGACTGGCGCTGCGTGACAAGGGCCTGCAGGGCGAAACCCGCCCGCACCAGCTGGTGATGACGGCGACGCCAATCCCGCGCACGTTGGCGATGACTGCCTATGCCGATCTCGATGTTTCCGTCATCGACGAACTGCCGCCCGGGCGCACGCCGGTGCAGACCGTCGTGGTCAACGCCGCGCGCCGCGATCAGGTCGTCGAGCGCATCCGCGCGGCCTGCACGGAAGGGCGGCAGGCGTACTGGGTCTGCACGCTGATCGAGGAAAGCGAGGAGATCGTTGCCGAGGCTGCGGAGGCCACGCATGCCACGCTGTCCACGCAGATGCCGGAGCTGGCAGTGGGGCTCGTCCATGGCCGCATGAAGGCTGCCGACAAGCAGCAGGTGATGCAGGCGTTCAAGGACGGCGAAGTCCACCTGCTGGTGGCGACCACGGTGATCGAGGTCGGCGTCGACGTGCCCAATGCCAGTCTGATGCTGATCGAGAACGCCGAGCGTCTGGGGCTCTCGCAGTTGCACCAGTTGCGTGGTCGCGTCGGTCGCGGTGATGTCGCCTCGACCTGTGTGCTGCTCTACCAGCCGCCGCTGTCGATGAACGCCAAGGCGCGACTGGAAGTGATGCGCGAAAGCAACGACGGTTTTGTCATCGCCGAACGCGATCTCGAATTGCGCGGCCCCGGCGAACTGCTTGGCACCCGGCAGACCGGTGAGGCTGGCTTCCGCATCGCCGACCTCGGCCGCGATAGCGACCTGTTGACCGAGGTGCAGCGCGTCGCCGAATCGCTATTGACCGGTTCGCCCGAGCGTGCCGAAGCGCTGATCGCCCGTTGGGTGGGCGCGGCCGAACGCTTCGCGGAGGCGTAGCAGCTACGGCGCAGGATCCCGATCCGCGGCAGTGGGCCTCAGTTTGAATCGGAGCGCCGGCCGTTCGATCAGCAGCCAGGATGCGGCTGCGATGGGAATTGTTGCCAGCAGCGACCACGCCAGCAGGCCCAGCGGGGAAAGCGACGGGTCGATTGACATGATGGTCTGCTGCACCGGGAAGCCATAGAGGAACAGGCCATAGGAGATATCCAGCCTTGGTGGCCAGTTCGAAACCGGCAACGTGTAGGCGAACCACAGCACGGCGTAAACCAGCGTGATCGTCATCGCGACCCCGAACAACGGTGTCTGGCTGAGCAGCGCAGTCGGAAGCACCAGCGCCAGAAAGACAAGGTGACGCGGCCGGTGTTGGCCGAGCCAATGCGCGGCGAGAGCGGCAATGAGGAAAGTCTGCATGAGGGCGCGATAGCCCAGCGGATCGGGATCGTCGATATGCCATTGCCAGGCGCTGGCGCCCAGCAGCAATAAGGCAGCGGTGGTGAAAGCGAGCCGACGCTGAACAAGGGTAAGCGCCGCGAGAATCCCGAGGTAGAAATAGCACCGAACCTCCAGCCCCAGCGACCACAGCGTGCCGTTGACTGTATCGGGCAACGGGTTCTGCTCGAAAACGCCGGGCAGGTTCCAGGCGAACGCGCTCGGAATCAGGTTCTTGCGAAGGTAGTACCAGGTTTCGGGGGTTCCAAAGTATTCGTCGACGGTCAGGGTTGTCAGTGCAGGCCCCAGCAGGAACACCGACAGCAGAATGCAGGCCAGGTACGCGGGATAGACACGAAGAGTACGGTTCCTCGTGTAGCGCATCACGCCGGGGCGCTGGATCAGGCTGCGTGTCACCAGGAAGCCGCTGATCGCGAAGAACAGATAGACCGCAAGGCTTCCCGCGTAGTAGCCAGGCAGTATTGCCGCGATCAGGTCGACGACACCCTCTGGATTGCTCGCCAGTGCGTAGCAGTGGCCATAGATCACGCCCAACGCCGCCAGGTGGCGCAACAGCAGGAAGTTGTCTCGCGTCGCTGGCGTGGACATGGTGGGCGTGGCGTCGGGGAATCTGCGGAGGTTGATACCATGCGCGACCGGGTCGCTTGATCGCGCCCTGCATGTTGCGAGCAGGCTGTGGGCAGCCGACTCGCAGCGGGATTCTGACAGAAAAGCGAGACCGAACCAGATGGCGACACAAACCCTGCTGATCGACACCGACCCCGGCGTGGACGACGCGCTGGCGCTGATGATGGCGCATCGTCATGCCGATGTGGCCGGGCTGACCATCACCGCCGGCAATGTCGGTCTCGACCACACCGTGCGCAATGCCCTGAAGCTGTGCGAGGTCGGTGGCTGGGAAACGCCGGTGTATCCGGGTTGTCCGGAACCGATGCTGCATCCGGCAGACGATGCGGCTTTCGTCCACGGCCAGGACGGCTTTGGTGACGTCGGCTACCTGCCACCAACCACGACCGCGCGCGCGGAACACGCGGCGCTGGCGATCATTCGTGAAGGCAAGGCGCGTCCGGGTGAGTTGACCCTGGTGGCTCTCGGCCCGCTGACCAATCTGGCGTTGGCGCTGATGCTGGACCCCGATCTGCCGTCGCGCTTCAAGCGGCTGCTGGTCATGGGCGGCGCGGTTACCGGGCGCGGCAACACGCATCGCGTGCCGGCCGAATTCAACATCGGCTTTGATCCGGAGGCTGCCGCCGTCGTGTTCTCGCGCTGGCCCGAGTTCGACCTGGTCGACTGGGAAGCCACCGTGCGCCACGCCATCCCGTACCCGTGCATGGACCGCTGGCTGTCAGTCGACAAGCCACTCACCGGTTTCTACGGCGCGATTTCCGGCACTGCCAGACGCTTTGCCGAGGGTCATGGCCGGGGCGGGTTCCTCGCCGCCGACGCACTGGCAATGGCGGTGGTGCTGCGGCCGGAGCTGGTGCAGCGCGCCGAGCGCCACCACGTCGCCGTGGAAACCGTCGGCGAACACTGCCGCGGCGCCACGGTGGTGGACTGGGAGGATCGGCTGGGTCGCCCGGCCAACGCCAACGTCGTGCTGGAGATCGACCAGGGCGGTTTCGAGGATCTGCTGGCGTCGACGCTGGAGTCCAACTGACCGGATTGCCCGTCTTGCGTCAGGAGCGGGGGCTGGCTACAATGGTCGTCTTTTTCCCGGCCCGAGAACCCTTCCGGCCCGGTCAATCCGATCCGTGGTGAGCAGAATCATGAAGCCCGAAATCCATCCGAACTACCGCGAAGTCGTGTTCCAGGACCTGTCCAGCGAGTTCGCTTTCCTGACCCGCTCGACGATCAAGTCCGACGAGACCATCAAGTGGGAAGACGGCAACGAGTACCCGCTGATCAAGATCGAAGTCAGCTCGAGGTCGCACCCGTTCTACACGGGCAAGCACAAGATCATGGATACCAGCGGTCGCGTCGACAAGTTCCGTCGTCGCTACGGCAAGTAATCCGTCCCGTCAGGGACTGGCTGGTCCCGTTTCTGGCGCCGGTCATGCAATACCGGAAAGCCGGCTGACCTTCGCGTTGGCCGGCTTTTCTTTTGCGCGGACGTTTCGCGGATGCGTGACCGGTTGCGCAAGCCGGCGAATTGATGGTCCGCAGCGGCTGTCCGGACGCGTTGCCGTACTGCCCGGTATGCGATAATGCCGCTCTTGCCGATGGTTGCCGTGCAGGGGTGGCCGCCGACAGCGCCGAAGCGCCGCGCCGCAGATTTCCGCTGACGGCCGCCGGTGACGCAAGGCCACCCGCCCCGCGTCGCGCACCGAATACGAACTGAAACGATTCCGAAGGAGAACGCCTGTGTCCGACAGCAAGCATGTCGTACTGACCGATTCCGCCGCCGGCCGCTCGGTCGAATTGCCCGTCGTCGAAGGCACGCTGGGTGCGCCGACCATCAACATCGGCAAGCTGTACAAGGAAACCGGCCATTTCACCTTCGATCCGGGCTTCACCGCGACGGCCAGCTGCCAGAGCGCAGTGACCTACATCGATGGTGACGAAGGCGTGCTGCTGTATCGCGGCTATCCGATCGAGCAGTTGGCCAAGCAGTCCAGCTTCCTGGAAGTCGCTTACCTGCTGCTCAACGGCGAGCTGCCGAACGCCCAGCAGTTCGCCGGCTTCGACCACGAAGTCACTCATCACACGATGATGCACGAGGCCTTCAAGAGCTTCCTGCACGGCTTCCGCCACGACGCGCATCCGATGGCCATGCTCTGCGGCATGATCGGTTCGCTGGCCGCGTTCTACCACGACGACCTCGACCTCGATGATCCGGAACAGCGCCGCATGGCCGCGATCCGCCTGATCGCCAAGGTGCCGACGATTGCCGCCGCCTGCTATCGCCATTCGATCGGCTGGCCGGTGCGCTATCCGCGCAACAACCTCGACTACTGCAACCGCTTCCTGCACCTGATGTTCGAAGTGCCGAGCGAGCCGCTGGAGCTGAACCCGGTGGCCGCCAAGGCGCTGGACCTGCTGTTCATCCTGCACGCCGATCACGAGCAGAACGCCTCGACCTCGACCGTGCGCCTGGTCGGTTCCACCGGTGCCAATCCCTACGCCTGTGTGGCTGCCGGTATTGCCGCCCTGTGGGGGCCGGCGCACGGCGGTGCCAACGAGGCCGTCCTCAAGATGCTGGAGGAAATCGGTGACGCTTCCCGCGTGCAGACCGCCGTCGACCGTGCCAAGGACAAGAACGACGACTACCGCCTGATGGGTTTTGGTCATCGCGTCTACAAGAACTTCGACCCGCGCGCGACGATCATCCGCGAGATGACCCACGAAGTGCTGCGCGAACTGGGCGTCAACGATCCGCTGCTGGAAGTGGCGATGAAGCTGGAAGAGGCGGCGCTGAAGGACGACTACTTCGTCGAGCGCAAGCTGTACCCGAACGTCGATTTCTACAGCGGCATTATCTACAAGGCGCTGAACATCCCGACCGAAATGTTCACCGTCATGTTTGCGATCGCGCGCACCGCCGGCTGGGTGGCGCACTGGCTGGAGCAGCAGAACGATCCCAGCGGGCGCATCGGCCGTCCGCGCCAGGTCTACACCGGCGCGGCGTCGCGCGACTACGTGCCGATGGCCAAGCGCTGAGTCGCCGGCTTCATCATCGTTGACTGCAAGAACGCCCCGCCTCTGCGGGGCGTTCCTCGTCAGGGCTGTCGTCATCGCGCGGTTTTCTCGTCTTGTCAAAGGATGCGGCCGATAATGGTCCGCATCGGACGAAGGGCGGACGATGACCACATCCCGTGTGCAATGGCAGGAACTGGACCAGGAGCTTGATCGCTTGCTGGATCTGGAGCCGGTTGCCCGCGCCATGCGCCTGAAGGCGCTGGAAGGCGAGCACCCACTGCGTGCAGCGCGGTTGCGCCGGCTGCTGGGCGGACTTTCACTCAGCGAAGGGCTGGATGGCCTGGCTTCGTCGCCGCTGCATGCGGATGCCCTGGCGGCCCTTCCCGACGAACTGCATCCGGGCCAGCAGCTCGGCACCTGGACGCTGCTGCGCCGCATCGGCCAGGGCGGTATGGCCGACGTGTTCGAGGCCGAGCGCCGCCTCGAACAGGCGCGCCAGCGCGCCGCGATCAAGGTGATGTCGGTCGGCCTGCGCGGCAGCGAGCTGCGTCGGCGCTTCCAGCAGGAAACGGCGATCCTGGCACGACTGGATGATCCGCGGCTGTCACGACTGATCGATGCCGGCGCCACCGAGGACGGCCGACCCTGGCTGGCGATGGAGTTCGTGGACGGCGAGCCGATCGATCAGGCCTGTGACCGGCTGGGACTGGGTGTCGAGGCGCGGGTGGCGCTGGTGGTCGACGTGGCCATGGCGCTGGCGCATGCGCACCGTCAACTGGTCATTCATCGCGACCTCAAGCCCGCCAATATCCTGCTCGATGCCCAAGGCAAGGTGCGCGTGCTCGACTTCGGCATCGCGCGCATCGTCGAGGACGAGGGCGTGAACCCGGCGCTGACCGCGACCCGTACCCAGGCCTACACGCCGGCTTGGGCCAGCCCCGAGCAGCTCTCCGGGGAGCCCGCGGGCGTGGCCAGCGATGTGTACCAGCTCGGTTTGCTGCTGTTTGCCCTGCTGACCGGCCACCGTGCGTTTGACGACGCGGGTATCGACCCGCTGCGCCTGCTGGCGGCGATGCGCGATGGCGCGTCACCGCCCAGTCGCCGGTTGGCCGGGTCCACGGCAGCGGATACCCGGTTCCCGCCGGCTGGACAGGATCGGCGACGCTGGGGTCGACGCCTGCGTGGCGATCTGGACAGCATCGTGCTGCGCGCGCTGGAGCCGCGCCCGGAAAGTCGCTACGGGAGCGCGCGCGAATTCGCCGACGACCTGCGGCGCTGGCGTGACGGCATGCCGATCCGTGCGCGACCGGCGTCGCGTCGCTACCTCGCCTCGCGCTGGCTGAAGCGGCACTGGATCGGAGCCATTGCCAGCGCCGCGATCCTGTTGCTGCTGGCCGGTTACGCGTTGACCGCCACCTGGCAGGGGCGGCGCCTGGTCGAGGAGCGCAATGCGGCCGAGCATGCGCGTAGCCGCGCTGAGGCCATGCACGGCTTCCTGCTGCGTCTGATCGGCAGTGGTGATCCACAGGATGCCGAGAACCACGGCCGCGACATCGGCGAACTGCTGGTGGAAGGTGTTGAGGAGGCGCGTCGGGACTTCGCCAACCAGCCCTTGCTGCTGGCGCAGTTGCTGGCGGACATGGGCGGTGTGCTGCTCAACCGCTCCCGCGAGTCGGAAGCCGAGTCCGCGCTGTCGGAAGCGCTGGCGATCCGGGAGGCCCAGCTCGGCGCGACGCATGCCGACACCCTGGCGGCACGGCTGCAACTGGCAGATACCCGATTCCGGCTGGGTCAATGGAGCGCAGCCCGCGAACTGCTGCTGACCCAACTGGAGCTGGCGATGCAGGCCGGCGACCCGGATGCATGGCGGATACCGGCGCTGCGCCTGCTGGGTGCCGTGGAGTCCAGTGCCGGCGACATCCAGGCGGCCGAATCAAGGCTCGACCAGGCGCTGGCGCTGCTGTCACAGCGGATGCCGGTCGATGACGAAAACCCGCGGTTGCAGCGTGCCGAACTGGAAGCGCAACTGGCCACCATCCTGCTGCGCGACAACCGTTTCGAGGCGTCACTTCCGATCCTGCGCAGTGCACTGGGCGAACATCTCGAACAGTTCGGCGCCACCGATCAGCGCACTCTGTCGGTGCGCACGAACCTGGCCTACGCCTTGAGAATGGAACGCCAGCCGGACGCGGCCGAGAGCGAGCTGCGCGAGGTGCTGGCGGCGCAACGAAGCCTGCACGACGCGCCGCATCGCGACATTGCGACCACGCTCGGGCATCTGGCAAACCTTGCCAGCGACCGCAAGGACTACGACGGTGCCGTTGCGACCTGGCGTGAGGCGCGTGCGGAAGCGGTCGCTGCGCTGGGCGCGGAGCATCCCTGGATCGACATGCTCGACTTCCCCATCGCCCGCTCACTGCTGCGTGGTGGCCATCGGGAAGAAGCCGCAGCCATCCTTCGCCGGCTTGCGCTGCTGGAGGCTCGTGAAGACGGCCTCCACGAAAAGGCCTTGCAGATGCTGGCGGACAATGACCTTACGCCTTGATGGCGCGGCGTCTCACGCGGCGTCCTCGTCCAGCATTTCGTCCACCAGCCAGATTCGCGCGCGCTGCCAGTCGCGCTGAAGCTGGCGCACCGTCACCGCGATCAGCGGAGCAATTTCCTCCAGCTCCAGACCGGCGAACACCCGGTAGTGCAGCAGTTGCACCAGTCGCGGATCGCGGGACTCCAAGCGTTCCAACGCGGCATCCATCGCAACGAGTGACTCCGGCCGGGACAGGTCGATGGCCCCGTCCTCGCGCAGCGGCACCGCGGTGCCGGCGCGCTTGCCGCTGAGCCGAGCCCGTGCGTGGTCGATGACGATCTGCCGCATCACCCGCGCGCACAACGCGAGGAAATGCTGGCGACCTTCAACGCCAAGCGCCTCGCTGCCAACCAGCTTGGCATAGGCCTCGTGGACCAGTGCCGTAGCGTTCAGCGTTGGGGCCTGGCCCTGACCGAGAACCCGTGCGGCAATCCGCCGCAGCTCGGCGTAGATCAGCCCGAAGAGGCGATCCAGTTGGTCGCGCGCCAGGCCATCGCCGGCCGCCCGAAGGATCGCCGTGACCTGGCCGGGTCCGCTGTCGGTGCCGGGGGACTGGTCTACATCGGGTAGGGGTTGGTCGCTGGACATGGGCCGAGATGCTGCGGGATGGCGACAGCGTAGCGCGCCCACGCGGCGATGTCGTTTTGTCCGTGACATCCCGTATTCGGTTCCAGGGGCGGCTGATCCGCCCCGCGAACGACCAACCCGCAGAGAACTCGAATGAACATGAACCGATTCCGGGCCGTCTATCGACAGGCCCCTGCCGCGCTGCTGCTGGCCGTGCTGCCAGCCGCGGCGTTCGCCGACAGCAAGGGCATCGTGCTTCCGCCAGCGACACACACGGTGGGTGGCGGTATCGACTGTGACTTTGGCACGCTGCAGGCAGCGATCAATGCTGCGGACAGTGGCGACAGCATCCACATGATCAGCGGTGCTTTTCTGCTGCTCGGCGGCGGTGTGACGGTGGAAGACAAGTCGCTCAGCATCACGGGTGGCTATGCCAACTGCAGCGCCTCCATTCCCGATCCCGACAACCCTACCGAGCTGGTCGGTGATGGCAGTGACAGCGTGGTGACCGTGGACACCCTCATGCCCGGCAGTCGCAGCGTCCTGTTCCGGCATTTCGTGCTGTCCGGCGGCGACGGAGGGGCGGCGAAAGGCGGTGGCGTAGACCTTGGTGGTGACGCCCTGCTGCACCTGGATCACGTGGTCGTCGAAGACAACCAAGCGCAGTACGGCGGCGGCATCCGCATCATCGGTGGTGCCGACACGCCGACTCTGCGCCTGTCCGGTGGCAGCCGTATCGGTGGAACTTCCAGCGTGGATGGCGGCAACAACGCCACCCAGTTCGGGGGTGGCCTGCACTGCTGGGGTGGTGCGCAGATCGAATTGATCGATGCAGCCATCAACTTCAACACGGCGGTCAGCGGTGGCGGCATGTACCTGGCCAGCTGCGACGTCAGCACACCAGCCCCCGGCGGATCCGGCGAAGGACTGGCGGAAATCCGCGGCAACCGGGTGCTGCAATCCGGTGCGGGTGTGTACGCGGGCTCGCCATCGGTTGTCGCGCTCGACAGCACCCGCCAGCGGCCGGTGCGCGTTACCGGCAACCAGGCCGATGTCGACTCGCTGGACATGATTTACGGCTCCGGTGGCGGGTTCTACCTGACTGACGCCGACCTGCAGGCTTCGGGCGTGCGGATCGAGGAAAACCATGCCGCGCGTGGCGGCGGCATCTACGTGACCAACACCGGTTCGGTCGACATGGATCGCGGCAATCCTACCGGCGCGAACTGTGCGGAGCCCATTCGCTGCTCCACCCTGAGCCGGAACACCGCCAGCTCCAGCGGTGGCGCGATCCATTCGCAGAACAGCATCGTTGATTTGAGGCAGACCTTCATCGAATCGAACCAGGCCAACAACACGTCGGTGGGAAGCCTGAGCGCGAGTCTGGTGGTTCTGGCCAGCGTGCAGATCAGCGGGAACGTCTCCAGCCAGGCCGTCAGCTCGGAACTTCTTTATTCCAACAACAGCGGACTCGACTTCCGCAACGTCAGTATTGCCCTGAACGACAGCGTCCGGGTCATGCGGCTGGAGAACACCAGCAGCGCGGCCCTCAGCGACAGCATTTTCTGGGAGCCGGGCGGTGCCGCGCTGCTGCAGGTGGATGGCAGCTCCAGTGTCAATGCCAGCTGCCTCAACGCGTCGGAAAGTGGCAGCATCGCGGCCGAAACCCACGATCCGGGCTTCTGGTTCGGATCGACCCCGCCGCCGACCATCGGTCCACCTCCGCTGCTGCACCTGGCTGACGACTCCCCGAACCTCGATGCCTGCGACGCAGTGCCAGTGCCGAACCCGGCGTTCGATGCAGCCGGTCGACCGCGCGTCCAGGACATTGGCGAAGTGCCCGACCTGGCCGGGCCATTGGATCGCGGTGCACTGGAGTGGCAGCCGCCCCTGTTCGTCGACGGTTTTGAGGATTGAGCCAGGAACGCGTCAGTCCACGCCGAGCAGCTCCTGCACCTGCGCGATGGTCGCCCGCTGCATCGGGCGGCCATCGATCCGGTCCAATGGCGACTGGCGCAGCCCGTCCATCGGGAACAGGCTGAGCTCGAAGCGGATGCCGTCGGCGCTGAAGCTGACCAGCGGCACCTCGATCTCGGTTTCCGGATTGGCGCGGTAGCGACGGCTGCCGCTGTCGAAGGGAATGCCGTGATCGCTCAGGAACCAGTCCACGGATTGCGGATCATCGCTGAACACGTGCAGGCCGACCGCGGAGTGTGTGTCGGCGCTGCCTTCGAGTACCGACCCGACCAATCGAGGCTCGAAGCGCGCCAGCAGGCGCATGGCCTGCAGCGCGGCATCCCGGCGCTCATTCAATGCCTGGGGCTGCTCGTCGCTCTGGAACAGGCGCTGATGCTCCAGCAAGGCTTCCTGGATTTCCCGGTTGCGGGGCAGCGAGGCGTCCTCGAAGATGCCCAACCGCTCCGCCGCCTTGCGCTTGGCCTGGGCGAAATCGCGAAGCCCGGATTCGGCCATCAGTCGGGCCGCTTCCACCGCGAGACGACGACGTCGTTCGCGGGTTCGTGTCTCGGCGTGCTGCTGCGCGTGGCGCATGGCGTGGCTCCCCCGTAAAGATTGGCCCGTCGAGATGGTGCCGACGACCCGTTCTGGCTGGGCCGTCAACCACGTTGTAACCCAATTGGCGCGGGAATGCGCGGTCGGCGGCAATCAGCCTGTCCGTCTTCAGTGGTCAGAAAATGTCGAAGGCTTCCTGTTCGCTGGTACGCGAGGCGTTGTCAATGCTGCGATTGCGCAGTCGGGTGATGTCCTCGCGCTTGAAGCTCTCGCTGATGGCATTGGCGCTGCCGGGTGCCGCAAGGAGGCCGGTATCGGGATCGATCAGCGCGGTGACCACGCCGGGCGGCATTGGTGGCAGGACCTCGTCTACGCCTTCCAGCACGGCGTCCATGTAGCCCATCCACATCGGCAGCGCGGCCGCAGAACCGAACTCGCCACGACCCAGCGACGAGAAGTCGTCCATGCCGACCCAGGCGGTGGTGACGATGCCGCCGCCGAAGCCGGAGAACCAGGCGTCGCGATGGTCGTTGGTGGTGCCGGTCTTGCCGCCAAGGTCGTTGCGCCCCAGCGACATGGCGCGTCGGCCGGTGCCGCGACGGACCACGTCGCGCATCAGCGAGCTGATCAGCCAGGTGGTGCGCTCGTCGATGACTTCCGGCGCCAGCAACCGCTCCGGTGGACCCATGACGTCCAGGGCAGTCGAGGCGACCGGAGACTGCCGGCTGCCGCCGATGCTCAGGTCAAAGCCGCCTTCCCCGGAACTGGTCGTCGATTCCGGGCCGCCGGTGGCAAGGCGTTCGGGGCAGTTTGCGCAGACCGTGGGTACATGGGTGAACTGCACCACCGTGCCGTTGCGGTCGCGAACCTCGCGCACCAGGTACGGATCGACGCGATAACCACCGTTGGCGAACACGGCGTAGCCGCGAGCCACTTCCAGTGGAGCCAAGGCTGCGGTGCCAAGCGCCATGGAGAGGTTGGGCGGCAGGCTTTCCGCTTCGAAACCGAAGCGCTGGATGTAGTCGCGGGCGTAGGGAATGCCGATGGCGTCCAGCAGGCGGACCGACACCAGGTTGCGTGAAGTCACCATGGCCTCGCGCAGGCGCATCGGTCCGGCGAAGTCGGCGTTGTCGTTCTGCGGCTGCCAGGTTTCGCCGGTGCTGCGATTGTGGAACACCACCGGTGCGTCGAGCACGATCGACGCCGGGTTGAAACCGCGGTCGAAAGCCGCTGCGTATACAAAGGGCTTGAAGCTCGATCCCGGTTGCCGCTTGGCCTGGGTGGCACGATTGAACTTGTTGAGCGAGAAGCTGAAGCCGCCACTCATGGCGAGGATGGCGCCGTCCTCCGGATCCAGCGACACGATCGCGCCCTGCGCCCTGGGCAACTGCGCAAGCATCCACTCGCCGTCGTCATTTCTGGTCACGCGGATCACGTCGCCGCTGAACAGGATGTCGCCGGGTGATTTCGGCCTGGGTCCGCGCGAATCCTCGGACTTGTAGGGCGCTGCCCATGTCATGGCCGCGGCGTCGAGCACGATGCTCTGGCCGTCCTCCAGGTAGACCGTGGCGGTATCGGCATCCACCTGAGTCACCAGACCCGGTGTCAGGCCGGAGATCGTGCTGAAGGGTCGTAGCGACCTGGCCCAGTCGTCGGGAGATGTGGTGCTGGCGAGATCAACCTTCGCCTCCGCGCCGCGCCAGCCGTGGCGGTGGTCGTACTCGAGCAAGGCTTCGCGAAGCGCCAGGTTGGCCGCTTCCTGATTGGCCGAGACCAGCGTGGTCACGTAGTGGTAGCCATCGGTCATGGCACCGGCACCGTATCGGTCGACGGCGGCCTGGCGCACGATCTCGGCCGCGTACGGTGCGTCCAGTTCCACCGGCGGCTCGTGTGGATGCGCATGGTTGGCCTCGGCCTGGGCCTGCGCCAGTTCGGCGGCGCTGATAAAGCCGACTTCGTGCATGCGCTCCAGCACGTAGTTGCGACGGACCAGCGCTCGCTCGGGGTTGGTGATCGGGTTGCCGCTGGACGGGAACTTGGGGATCGAGGCCAGCATCGCGCATTCGGCAAGGGTCAGCTTTTCCAGGGTCTTGCCGTAGTAGAACTCTGCAGCCGCGGCGATGCCGTAGCTGCGATGCCCGAAGAAACCCTTGTTGAGATAGAGCTCGAGGATCTCATCCTTGCCGAGTTCGCGCTCCATCTTGAGGGCAAGGAACATCTCGGTCAGCTTGCGCGTGTAGGAGTACTCGTTGCTGAGGAAGAACTGTTTGGCGACCTGCTGGGTAATGGTGCTGCCGCCGGGAACGCGGTCCTTGTCAGAGGTCGCCAGCAGCCAGACGGCGCGGGTGACGCCGCGCCAGTCCACGCCGGGATGCTCGTAGAAGCGGGCATCCTCGATGGCGATAACCGCCTGCTTCACTCGCTCTGGCACGTTGCCGATCTTGACGGGATAACGGCGTGTCTCACCGAAAAGGGCAATCAGTTTGCCGTCGGTGCTGGTGACGGTCAGCGGTTCCTGCAGCTCGACGTCGCGCAGCGTCGAAACGTCTGGCAGCGTGGGTGCGATCAGCCAGTAGAGGACACCAAGGGTGATCCCGCCGATCAGAACCGCGGCCAGGCTCAGGTAAAGTCCCAGCCGCAGCAGGCGGCGCAGTTTTGGCATGTTGGGCCCGGAAAGTTTGCAGATAGGGTGCGACGGGAGTATAGATCGCGACATCCGGACCCGAAAGAATTGACGCCCTGATTGCCCGCAAAAACGCCCGAATGGAAAAGCCGGCAGATGCTTGCCAGCGCATCGTCAGCACGGTGAGAGCCTGATCTGGCGCGGTCGTCAGCCGGATCGGCGGAAGGTCAAAGTGACGCAGATGGTCAATGTCCCGACGGTCTTGTCAGTCTTCGATGGGGGGCCGTCAAACGCCGGCCTCCAGACGAAAATTCACAAAGTGTTGCCATTTCGTAAAGAATCGTTATTTAATGTAGTTGTGTAGTATTCGCTCCTAAGAGCCCGTGGGAAGGGGAGAAACCGTGGGTCTGTTCACACAGAAAAAGCCGCCGCTGGTTGGTGTGGATGTCAGCTCCACCGCGGTCAAGCTATTGCAGCTCAGCCAATCGGGTGGGCGCTATCGCGTGGAACATTACGCGGTCGAGCCGCTGCCACCGAATGCCGCGGTCGAAAAGAACATCGTCGAAGTGGAAGCTGTCGGCGAGGCCATCAAGCGCGCTGTGGCCCGCTCTGGCACCCGGCTCAAACATGCGGCTGCGGCCGTGTCCGGTTCGGCGGTGATCACCAAGACCATCCCGATGCAGGCCAATCTCGATGCCGACGAGATGGAAGACCAGGTGCAGGTAGAAGCCGGTCAATACATCCCGTATCCGATCGACGAGGTCAGCATGGACTTCGAGGTGTTGGGCCCAGTCAAGGACAACCCCGAGATGGTGGAAGTCCTGCTGGCTGCTTCGCGCACGGAGAACGTCGACGTCCGTATTGCCGCGCTGGATCTGGGGGGATTGACCGCCCAGGTGGTCGATGTCGAAGCCTTCGCCATGGAGAACGCCTTCCGGCTGATCTCCGACCAGTTGTCCGTTCCCAAGGATGCGCTGGTGGCACTGGTCGACGTCGGCGCCACCATGACCACGCTCAACGTGCTCCGCAACCAGCGCAGCATCTATACGCGTGAGCAGGTATTCGGCGGCAAGCAACTGACTGACGAGGTCATGCGCCGTTACGGGCTCAGCTACGAGGAAGCCGGTCTGGCCAAGCGTCAGGGTGGGTTGCCGGAGAGCTACGAAGTCGAGGTGCTGGAGCCGTTCAAGGAAGCGATGGTCCAGCAGGTCAGCCGACTGCTGCAGTTCTTCTACGCCGGTAGCGAGTTCAACCGGGTGGATCAGGTGGTGCTCGCGGGCGGCTGTGCCTCGATTCCCGGCATGGCCGAGATGGTGGAAGAGCAGTTGGGCGTGTTGACCATCATCGCCAACCCGCTGGCCAACATGTCGCTGTCCTCGCGCGTCCAGGCGCAGTCGCTGACGCAGGACGCGCCGGCACTGATGATCGCCTGCGGCCTGGCCCTGAGGAGTCTCGACTGATGGCCAGAATCAACCTACTTCCGTGGCGCGCGGAGCGCCGTTCACAGCGGCAGCGCGAATTCGTGATGATGATGGCGGCTGCCGCAGCCCTCGGTGTGCTGGCGACCTTCGGCATCATCCAGTACTTCAACGGCCAGATCGAAGGCCAGCAGGGACGCAACAGCCTGCTGCAGAACGAAATCACGCAGCTGGATGCGCAGATCAAGGCGATCGAAGATCTGGAGACCAAGAAGGCCCAGCTGCTGCAGCGCAAGCAAGTGATCGAGCAACTGCAGGCCAATCGTTCGCAGATGGTTCACCTGTTTGATGAACTGGTACGCACTATTCCTGAAGGTGTGCAGTTGGGGTCGATCAAGCAGGCCGGCAACCAGCTGACTCTGGAGGGTATCGCGCAATCGAACGCCCGCGTCAGCATGTACATGACCAATCTGGATGCCTCTGGCTGGATCACCAAGCCTGACGTCACCGTGATCGAAGCCAAGGGCGAGAACAAATCGCTGCCGTATGTCTTCACGTTGCAGGTCACACTGACCAAGCCGGGCGGAGAAAAGGAAGGCGAGGACGGGATGGATGACGCCGCAGGGGGTGCCCGATGAGCAGCTTCGACATCCGAAATCCGGATTTCTCCAATGCGGGAGGTTGGCCAACCGGCGTCAAGTTGGTTTTCGCGCTGATCATCATTCTGTTGATCATTGGCGGTGGCTGGTATTTCTTCATTTCGGGCAAGCGTACCGAGTTGCAGACCCTGGAGCGCAAGGAAGGTGACCTGAGGGCACAGTTCGAGGCCAAGCAGGCCAAGGCAGTCAACCTTGAGCCGCTGCGCGCCCAGCTTCAGGAAATGGAAGTCATGCTCCAGCAGATGCTGCGCCAGCTCCCGAGCAAGACGGAAATGCCGGAGCTCATCGTCGATATCTCGCAAACGGCATTGGCCACAGGCATCCAGAATGACCTGTTCCAGCCTGGACCTGAAGTGCCCAAGGAGTTCTACGCCGAGAAGCCGATCACGCTTCGCATGCTGGGTTCGTACCACCAGTTCGGCGCCTTCGTCAGCGGTGTTGCATCGCTGCCACGGGTCGTGATCATGACGATGCATGACATCTCGTTGCGACCACGGGATGGCGACAGCATCGGGGCGAATGGCCAGTTGGTGCTGGAAGGCACCGTAAAGACATACCGGTATCTGGACGAGGAAGAGCAGGCGGCGCAGTCAGAAGCTGCTCAAGGGGGGGCTAAGTGATGGTTTCCCGTGCATCCAACCTGTCACGACTTTTTGTTCCACGGTCGCTGGCGTTTGCCATGATGGCGGTTGCGGTCATGCTGTCAGGCTGCAGTCGCAGTGATGCCGACCTGCGCAGCTATGTGCAACAGGTCAAGACACGACCGGCACCGCCGCTGGAGCCGCTTCCGGTCATTCAGCAGTTCGAGACCTTCGAGTACTCGGCACAGAACCTGCGCGATCCGTTCAGCGCGCCACTGCAGGAGCAGGAGACCTCTGCAGCTGCAGCCGGGTTGCGACCGGACCCGGATCGCCGCAAGGAATTGCTGGAAACCTTTCCGCTGGACAGTCTCGACATGGTCGGGACTCTCGGAACCGGCGCGTCGATGCTTGGCCTGATCGTTGACCCGGAAGGGGTGGTCTATCGGGTCAGGTCCGGCAACTACATGGGCCAAAGCGACGGCAAGATTACAGCAGTACATGAAGATCGAATTGATCTGGTGGAACTGGTTCCTGATGGAGCCGGCGGTTGGATTGAACGCGACGCGACCGTCGCTCTGGACGACCAATAGGCATTGGGGGATAGCACGATGACCGCGATGAATGCGAAACACCATGGACAGGGACGGACGATGTGGCGGCGTTTGACAGCCGTTGCTGCGACCGTTCTGTTCGCGGCGGCCCTCCCGGCCCAAGCGGAAAATGTCCTCCAGGATGTCAGTTTCTCGGCTTCCGGCGACGGCGGCGTGAACGTCACCTTGCAACTGGCGGGTCCCGCCAGTGACGCTCAGGCGTTCACGACCGACTCACCGCCACGGATTGCCGTCGACCTGCCGGATACACGAAGCGAGGTTGCCAATCGGCGTATCGCGGTTGGATCCGGATCGACCAGTGCGATCTCTACCATCGAGGCTGGCGGCAAGACCCGGGTGGTCGTCGACCTGTTTCACATGGCCACCTACGATGCGCGCACGGAAGGTAACCGTGTACTGTTGAGCATTGGTGGTGCCCAGTCCGGCAGCACCACGGCCATGACCGGGGACCAGTCGGATCCGGCCAAACGCATTGGCGACGGTATTGCCGTTTCCAACATTGATTTCCGCCGCACACCGAGTGGCGCGGGCCGAGTCATCATCAGTTTCGATGGTGAGGGTGCTGTTGCCGACATGCAGACCGAAGGCGGCACCATTTACGTCGATCTGGCGCATGTCGGGCTGCCGGAGAACCTTTCTCAGAGGCTTGACGTCACTGATTTCGCGACCCCGGTGCAGACCATTGAGTCGCGCCGCAGTCGTGGTGGCACCGGCATCCGGATCAACACGGCTGGCAACATGGAGTCGCTGGCCTACCAGACCGGCAATGAATACGTTGTGGAAGTGTCACCGATCGCCGAGGCCGAGGCCGAGGCCGCCAGCAATCAGGGCGGCACCCTGGGTGGCAGTGAGGTCAAGACCTACGATGGCGCACCGGTGACCTTCAACTTCCAGGACATCCCGGTACGCACGGTACTTCAGCTGATTGCCGAACAGTCGGGCAAGAACATCGTGGCGGCGGATACCGTCGAGGGCAATATCACCCTGCGCCTGATGAACGTGCCTTGGGATCAGACGCTGGACATCATCCTTCGCGCCAAGCAGTTGGACAAGCGGGAGGACGGCAATGTCATCTGGGTTGCACCGCAGAGCGAGATTGCCGGATTCGAGAAGGCACTGGCCGATGCGCGTATCGAGCTGGAGCAGCGCGAAGCCCTGCAGACCGTCTATATCCCCATCAACTATGGCAGTGCCGAGGAAATCGCCAACCTGCTGACCTCGGAGGCGCAGCAAGCGCAGAGCGGCGGCGGTGGCGGTGGCGGCGGTGCTGGCGGCGGCGCTCTGCAGCAGCGTGGATTCCTCTCGCCGCGCGGCAGCGTGACCTTCGACAGCCGCAGCAACACGTTGCTGCTGAACGATATCTCGAGCAAGATCGCGGAGGTTCGTGATCTGATCGAAATCCTTGATCGCCCGGTTGATCAGGTGCTGATCGAGGCGCGTATCGTGATTGCTACGGAAGACTTCTCGCGAGAGATGGGTGCGCGATTTGGCGCCGCCGGTATCGAACACAATTCCGGAAATTCCGTGTTCACGCACGGCAGTTCCAACAGCGTGATCAATGCTCGAAATGGTCTTGTGGAGTTGCTGCGCGACCCCGAGGCTGACGGTCCGACCTTCCTTTATCCGGATGGTTACAACGTCAACCTCCCGGCGGTGAATCCCCTCGCAACCAAGTTTGCGTTGGGCATTCTTGGCGCCAACTACCTTCTTGATCTTGAGCTTTCCGCGCTGGAGACCGAAGGTCGCGGTGAAGTGGTTGCCAATCCGCGTGTGATCACTTCCAACCAGCAGGAAGCGGTGATCAAGCAGGGTGATGAAGTGGGTTATGTGACCCAGCAGAACTCTGGTGGCGCTGGTGGTCAGTTCACGGTCCAGTTCAAGGAAGTGGTGCTGGAGTTGAAGGTCACGCCGACCATCACCCAGGATGACCGGGTCTTCCTGAAGATGAACGTCAAGAAGGATCAAGTTGAAGGCTACGTGCAGACTGCACTGTATAGCGTGCCGCAGATTTCCAAGCGTGAGATCAACACATCGGTGCTTGTCGACAACGGCCAGACGGTTGTTCTTGGTGGCGTCTACGAGTTCAACAACAGCGAAGACATCAGCAAGGTGCCATTCCTCGGCGATATTCCGGGCATCGGCAAGCTGTTCCAGAACAAGCTTGGCGAGAAGAGCAAGGCTGAGTTGCTCATCTTTGTTACACCCAAGATCTTGCGGCCCGCGCCGAAACGCTGATCGCGAGGTCATGGTCATGCAAAAGAGGGTCCGCATCGCCGGGCCCTTTTTTGCGTTTGTATCCTGCTGGAACGGGTACAGTGACGGCGCGAGATGGCATCGCGCGTCGGATCCGGTGTTTGTCCCGCACTCAGTCAAGAAGCAGGTATAGCGACATGAAGCGAACATTGGCGGCGGGTCAGGTACTGTTCAACGAGGGTGACCCGGCTGGTAGTGCCTATCTCGTCGAGTCCGGAACGCTCGCCGTTGTGACGATTGACGAAGGCAGCGAGGTTCTCCTGAGCGAGCTTGGTGCAGGCGCAATTCTGGGGGAGATGGCCGTGATAGATGCCGCGCCACGCACGGCTACAGTCCGCGCAGTGAGCGATGCCGTACTGATTGAAATCGACCGCGGACAACTCGCTGAAAGGATCGACCGTTCCGATCCCGTTGTGAAGTCACTGCTGGAAGGTCTTCTCAAGCGCTATCGGGGGGCCATGTCCGTCATGCGTGGGCAGGTGACAGAGGCCGAGGATGGTTTCGATCATGGCGGAGGCATGGGCAAGATCCGCCTCGAATCGCAGCTGCGAGAGGCGTTGGCCAACGATGGTCTGGACCTTCGGCTGCAGCCCCTGCACGACATTGCCCGCAATGAAATCGGTGGCTACGAAGCCCTGGTACGCTGGAACCATCCGGAGCGGGGGCCGGTGTCTCCCGCGGAATTCATTGCCTTGGCCGAAGAAACGTCTTTGATCGTTCCCGTCGGTGAATACGTCCTCGATCACGCCTGCCGTGCGCTGAAGGCGCTGCATGGAACCGGTCGGTCACCGTTCATCGCCATCAACGTCTCGGCACGGCAGTTGGCGGAGCAGGGCCTGATCGAGCGTATCGTCGCGCGCACCAGTCAGGCCGGACTTCCGCATTCGGCGGTGAAGGTCGAGATCACCGAAAGCCTGTCGCTGGACTATGGCATGGTTGCCGAGGTGATTGCCGAGTGCCATGGCCACGGCATCAAGGTGGCCATGGACGATTTCGGTACGGGTTACTCGGGTATGGAGCACCTGCACCAGCTCGAGTTCGACACGGTGAAGGTCGACCAGGCCTACGCCCGAAACATGCACGCCTCGAAGCGCACCATGGCGATCCTGCGACACATGGTCGGCATGGTTCACGAGTTGGGCGCTGATGTCGTCGTCGAGGGCATCGAGGAAGAGCGTCAGCTCGATGTGCTGCGTGAACTCGGCGTGCGCTACGCGCAGGGCTACCTGATCGGCAAGCCGCAACCGCTGTCTGACTGGCTGCGCTGAGCACGTCATCGCGGCGAATCGAAGCCTGCCTGCCACAGGTCATGGGTGACCTCTGACCGGTGGTCAAGGCTGAACCCTCGGCTAGCATTGCGGTCGAAGGGGCGCCTTCAGGCGCCCGATCCCGTGCAAGAAGCTGAAGAACATACTCATGGACATGCCTCACACCACCCAAGCCGCCGATCTGCACGCGGCTTTCACCGGACTGCGTGACGAACTCGGTCGTTGCATCATTGGTCAGCATGCGCTGGTTGACCGCTTGCTGGTTGCGCTGCTGGCGGATGGCCATTTGCTGGTCGAAGGCGCACCAGGCCTGGCGAAGACCACCGCTGTGAAAGCGCTGGCTGATCGCATCGAAGGCGATTTCCATCGCATCCAGTTCACGCCGGATCTGCTGCCAGCAGACCTGACCGGGACGGAGATCTTTCGCCCGCAGGAGGGCAGTTTCGCCTTCCAGCAAGGGCCGCTGTTCCACAACCTGCTGCTGGCCGACGAAATCAACCGTGCGCCGGCCAAGGTGCAGTCTGCCTTGCTGGAAGCGATGGGCGAGCGTCAGGTCACGGTTGGCCGCGTTACCTACAAGCTGCCCAAGCTGTTCCTGGTGATGGCGACGCAGAACCCGATCGAGCAGGAGGGAACCTATCCGCTGCCGGAAGCACAACTGGATCGATTCCTGATGCATGTGCGCATTGGCTATCCGGATGCGGACAGCGAGGTCGACATCCTCAACCTCGCGCGCGGACAGGCGCGTCAGGCCCTGCATGCGAGCAGCGCGGTTTCCGCGCAGATCAGCGAGGCCCAGGTTTTCGCTGCACGTGAAGCCATCCTGGATATCCACCTGGCACCTGCTCTTGAGCGTTACCTGGTGGAGCTCGTACTCGCCACGCGCGAGCCCGCTCGATACAGCGAGGAGTTGGCGCGACGCATCGCCTTCGGCGCCAGTCCGCGTGGCACGATCGCCCTGGATCGCTGCGCTCGCGCTTTTGCCTGGCTGGAAGGTCGCGATTTCGTGACGCCGGCCGACGTACATGCGGTCGCCGCTGACGTGCTGCGGCATCGTGTGCTGGTCACCTTCGAGGCCGAAGCCGAAGGCTTCATCGCAGACAAGGTGGTGGAGGAACTGCTGGAACGCGTGCCGCTGCCCTGAGCACGGCGGCCGAGGATCAGCACCGCATGAAACCCACGACCACCGGACTGCGTGCCGATGTCACCGAATTGCTGGCCTTGCGCTCGCGCGCCATGGAACTGCTGGCGGGCTACCGGCGGCGCAGCGCCAGCCGTGAATCGGGGCCATCGCATTCGGCATTTCGCGGCCGTGGCATGGACTACGCGGAGTCGCGCCCCTACGCACCGGGCGACGATGTGCGGCATATCGACTGGCGTGTTACCGCACGCACGGGCCGCGCGCACAGCAAAGTGTTCCAGGCCGAACGTGATCGTGTGACAGCGCTGATCATCGATCGCTCGGCAAGCATGGCTTTCGGCACCCGTAACTGTCTGAAGTCTGTTGCCGCGGCGCGGCTTGCGGCACTGCTGGCCTGGACCGGCAGCATGGAGGGTGATCGTCTGGCGGCGATCAGCGGCAGCGACGTGGTGCCGCCGACGCGCGGACGCGGCGCCATCCTGCGCGTGCTCAATGCGTTGTCGTCCTGGAGCGAGGGGAGCAGCGGCGCCGAGGAGCCAGCGGTGGACCTGAACCACTCGCTGGAACGCCTTCCGCGATTGATACGTCCGGGCAGCCACGTGCTGTTGCTGGCCGACGCGCGCAGCATCGACGCGCGCTGTGAGCCGGCGCTGCGTGCGCTTTCCGCACACCACGACGTTATCGCCTTGCTGGTCTGCGATGCACTGGAGCGGCACTCGCCACCGGCTGGCCGCTACCTGGCTGCGGGTCCGGAGGGAGTCGTTCCGCTTGACCTCGACAGCGCGGAGGCGCGTGAACGCTGGTTCCGTCATTTCGACGACCTGCAGCAGACGGCGTTGGCGCACCTTGCAGGTTGCGGCATCCGTGCGCATCGCGTCGCCACCAATGACGACCCGGTCGGTGCGATGCGTGACCTGCTGCGCGGTGCGCCGGAACCGCCGGCGCGGGAGATGGCGGCGTGAGTCCCGAATTGCCGCTGCGCGACATCCACCTGCCGCCAGAGCCTTCCTGGTGGCCGCCGGCGCCGGGTTGGTGGTTGCTGGCGACTGCGCTGCTCGCGGCCATCGTGATTGGTGTCGTGCTGCTGCGCCGACGGCTTCGGTACCGGCGCCATAGAAATGCCCTCCTGGCTGAGGTCGATCACATCTGGCTGAAACATGCAGGCGAAGACGACGGTTCAGCCATCGTCAGTGACTGGTCGACGCTGCTGCGGCGTGCCTGCCTGCGTTATCGGCCGGCGTTGGCGACGCGAGAGGGTCTGTCGTGGTCGCGCGCGCTGGGTTTGGAAGATGAGGGTGAGTCGGGACATGGCCGGCTGTTGGCAGAGGCTCCGTATCGACCCGCGTTTTCGAGGCAGCAGGTCGAACCTCTGCGTGAACCGGTGCGCGAAGCGCTGCGGCGACTGATCGACGGCGAGCGCATCGATATCGACGATGCCAGTGCAGCGTTCGATCACGGTGGACAGCATGCTTGACTGGCTGGTTTCCTCGTTCGACTGGCCGTGGCTGGTGCTGGCGCTTCCGCTGCCGTGGCTGCTGCGTCGCCTGTTGCCCGCGGTGGCCGGCAGCGGCGTTGCGCTGCGCATTCCGTTCCTCGACGAGATCGCCACGGCCATCGCCAGCGGCGCGCGTCGCAGCACGCGACCACCGTTGCTGGCGTGGCTGGTCTGGGGGCTGCTGGTGCTGGCCGCGATGCGTCCGGTCAGCCTCGGTGAGCCGACCGCGCCGCCGACCACCGGTCGCGACCTGCTGCTGGCGGTCGATGTCTCCGGCAGCATGGCGGCCGAGGACATGCAGGTCGGTCGCCAGAGCGTATCGCGACTGACCGCCGTCAAGGCAGTGCTCGGCGACTTCCTGGAACGCCGCGTTGGTGATCGCCTCGGCCTGCTGCTGTTCGGGCAGCGTGCCTACCTGGTCACACCGCTGACGCTGGATCGCGATGCCGTCAAGGCGCAGCTTCTGGACAGCCAGGTGGGTATCGCCGGTCGCGAAACCGCCATCGGCGACGCCATTGGCCTGGCGGTGAAGCGGCTGCGCGATCGCCCGCAGGAACAGCGCGTACTGATCCTCCTTACCGACGGAGTGAACACCGCAGGCGCGCTGGAACCAGAGCGCGCCGCCGAGCTGGCCAAGGCCGAGAATGTGCGCGTCTACACCATCGGCATGGGCAGTGATCGCAGCGGTGGCCTGTTCGGCATGGCATTTTCGACCAACACGGCGGAAATCGACGAAGCGGGCTTGAAGGCCATCGCGCGGGAAACCGGCGGTCGCTACTTCCGCGCGCGTGACACCGCCGAACTGGCCGGTATCTACGCGGAGATGGATCGGCTTGAGCCGGCGCTGCTGGATGCCGAGCCACTGCGTCCACGGCACGAGCTGTTCGTATGGCCACTGGCAGCCGCGCTGCTGCTGGCGATGGCAGGCCTGCTGTTCAGCGTGGTCGGCGGCTGTCGGGAAAACGTGCGTGAAGTCGGGGATCTGGCGTCATGAATCTGTCCGACCTGCATTTCCTGCGACCGCTGTGGCTGCTGCTGTTGCTGGCACTGCCGCTGCTGGCCTGGTTGCTGCGACGCCGTGAGGCGCGCGAAAACGGTTGGCGTACGGTGGTTGATGCCGGCCTGCTGGCAGCGCAGAGCGAACGGGGCGGTCGGCATTCCAGCGCGCTGCCGTTGGCGCTGCTGGCGACGACACTCGCCGTCCTTGCCTTGGCCGGCCCGGCGTTTCGCGAACTGCCGCAGCCGATGCTGCAGCGGGAAGCGCCGCTGGCGATCGCACTGTCGCTGTCCCCGACCCTGCAGGCTGAAGACCTCAGGCCGAGCCGGCTGTCGCGGGCACGCTTCAAGATCGCCGACTTGCTGCGTGAGCGTCATGACGGGCAGTTCGCGCTGCTGGCCTATGCCGATGACGCCTATACCGTGGCGCCGGTCACCGATGACGGGCAGACGCTGCTGGCACTGCTGGATTCGCTGGATGTCGACGTGATGCCGAAACCCGGCAATCGTCCGGCGCGTGCGATTCGTCGCGCGATGGAACTGCTACAGGGCGCGGGCTATGAAGGCGGCGACATCCTGCTCATCACCGACGGTGTTGCGATGACTTCCGAACAGCGCGCGGCATCCCTGGCGGAAGCCGAGGAGGCGGCGGCAGCGGCAGCAGCAGCGGGCTTCCGCGTCAGCGTCCTGGGCGTGGGTACGGATTCGCCGGGGCCGGTACCGACGCCGGGCGGTGGCTTCCTCAAGGATGGTGGTGGCGGCATCCTGTTGCCGAAGCTGGATGAGGCAGCCCTGCAGTCGCTGAGCGCAGCCGGCAACGGCGCCTACCAGCTGTTGCGCTCCGATGCTGGCGATCTGCGCGCCCTGGGTCTGCTGGATGCGGGCAATCTGTCCGACACCAGCTCGCTCGGCGATGGAGATGCCGATGACCGTCACGCGTTTCAGGACGACGGGCCGTGGTTGTTGCTGTTACTGCTGCCACTGGTGGCCGTTGGCTTTCGTCGTGGCTGGTTGGCGTCATTGGCACTGCTGGTCTGCCTGCCGATGTCGCCGCCGCCCGTCATGGCGACGCCGGCATCCGCGCCAGCAACAACGGACTCGACCCCTGCATCGCCGGGCAGCGCCTGGTGGAAGCGTAATGACCAGCGCGCCTGGGATGCGCTGCAGTCCGGCGACAACGACAGCGCCCGCGCGCTGGCCACCGATCCGTCGGTTGCGGCGAGTGCGGCCTATCGCGCCGGCGACTTCGCCTCGGCGGCCATGGGCTTCAGCGGCGACAGCGCGGATGCGCACTACAACCGTGGCAATGCGCTGGCGCGGCAGGGCGAGCTGCAGGCGGCGGTCGATGCCTACGACCGGGCGCTGGCGCTGGACCCCGAGATGGAGGACGCGCAGGTGAATCGCGACCTGGTCGAACAGGCGCTGCAACAGCAGGAACAGCAGAAGGATCAGAACGGTCAATCCGACAACCAGGATGGCGAGAGCGATCCGAACCAGAAAGGCCAGCAATCGCCGCAGGACCAGCAGGGCGAACAACAGGATCGGCAGGGTGAATCCAGCGAGGACGGCGAGCAGCAGCAGAACGACCCGTCAAAGCAGGACGGCGAGCAGGGCGAAGAACAGGACAGGGAGTCGCAGCCCGAGAACGGCGAACAGGACGAGGAAGCAGCGCGGCAGGAGTTCCAGCAGGCCATGGAGCAGGCGCTGAAGGACGGCGAAGACGAGCAGCAGGAAACCCGGGCAATGACCGAAGCCGAGCGCGAGCAGAACGAACAGCAGCAGGCGGTGGAACAGTGGCTGCGCCGCATTCCGGATGATCCTGGCGGCCTGTTGCGCCGCAAGTTCCAGCTCGAGCATCAGCGTCGCCAGCGCGAAGGAGGTGGTCGATGAGTCGCGGTTTTCCTGTGTTCTGGCGTGGCGTGTTGCTGCTCTGCCTGCTGACGTTGGCGTTTCCGGCGCTGGCCGCGCGCGCCTGGCTGGATCGCGAGACGATCGAACTCGGCGAAACCGTCACCCTCAATGTACAAGCTGATGCCGGCGATGGTGAACCGGACTTTTCGCTGCTGACCGAGAACTTCGAAATCGTTGGTCAGTCCAGCCAGAGCCAGATCAGTTTCGTCAACGGCCAGCGCAGCACCAGCACGCTGTGGGCGGTGGCGCTGTCGCCGAAGGTCGAGGGCGTGATCGGCATTCCCGCGCTGAACGTCGGCAGCGGGAAGACCGAGGCGCTGACACTCACGGTCAAGCCGCCTTCGACGGCCGCGAATACGCATGCCGGTGACGATATCTTCCTGGAAGTCGAGACCACGCCGGATGACCCCTATGTGCAGCAGCAGGTGCGTTTCGTGGTGCGCCTGCACTACGCCGTCACATTGCTGGAGGGACAGCTTGATGAACCTGGTGCGGCCGGCGTCGAATTCCGTCGCAGCGGCAACGACCGCAACTACCAGAAGACCATCGCCAATCGCCGCTACAACGTGGTCGAGCGCCGCTATCTGGTGTTGCCCGAACGCAGCGGCGAAGTGATCATCCCCGGCGTCCGCTTCCGCGGTCGCGCGGTGGATCCGTCTCATCGCGGTTTCGGCTTCGGTGGTGGCCGCACGATCAGCGCGCATTCGCCGGCGCAGACCCTGTCCGTGCGCCCGCAGCCCGATGGCAGCGGAACGCCGTGGCTGCCGGCCGAGCAACTGCGACTGCTGGACAATCGCAACGAGTTACCGGCGCAGGTCGAGGTTGGCGAACCGATCACCCTGGACCAGCGTCTTGGCGTGCTTGGGCTGGCGGCATCGCAGCTTCCGCAACTGACGCTGCCGGCGATTGAAGGCGCGAGCGTCTATCCGGATCAGGCCAGCAGCCGTGAAGAGGATGTCGAGGGCATGGTCAGAGCGACCACCGCGCGCAAGTTCGCCATCGTCCCATCGCGGCCCGGCCACCTGGACATTCCCGCGCAGACGGTCGACTGGTGGAACACGGTGACCGGCCAGGCCGAGCAGGCGGTGCTGCCGCCGCGACGAATCACCGTGGTTCCGGCTGCCGCTAGCAACGACGATGTCGCGGTCCAGCCAGTGCCGGCGGCGACTCCCGCGTCGGATGCCTTGCCACCTGCCGGAAACGACACGCAGGAGCACTTTGCCTGGCGCGTCGCTGCCGTCACGTTCGGCCTGCTGTGGCTGGCGAGCATGACCTTGCTATGGTGGCGCTGGCGTCGCGCGCCGGCTGTCGGTTCGACGCCATTGGCGGCGAGGAACGAGCCGGACGGACTGCCGCTGAAGCAGGCGCTCAGGGGGGATGACCTCGGTGTCATCGATCACGCCCTGCGTCACCTGACGCGCCAGCACGGCGTTTCGCTGTCAGTGTCGGGTGGGCTCGCCAGCGCCTTCGATGATGCAGAGCAGCGCGACGCCGTAGCGCAGATGGATGCGGCGCGTTTCAGCGACGGTGACACCGTCGGTGCGCTGGAAGCCTTGCGTCGCGCCTTCGCCAAAGGTCCGCGCTTCCGTGCCACCAGGCCGCCGATGTCCACGGAAGACGGCCTGCTGCCACCGCTGTACCCGCGCTAGAGAACCGCGTCGCAACCGCCGCGAGTCCGCTTCACGGTTTGCGGCCACGGCGTGGCTGCGGGACAATTCGCGCCTTCGCGCCCGCCGCTGGCTGGCCGCGAGCCATCTCCCGCAGCCACTCCACGAGCGCCCCATGCCGAGCCGTCGCGAACTCGCCAATGCCATCCGTTTCCTGTCCATGGACGCCGTGCAGGCGGCCAAGTCCGGCCATCCCGGCATGCCGATGGGCATGGCCGACATCGCCGAGGTGCTGTGGAACGACTTCCTCAAGCACAACCCGGGCAACCCCAAGTGGGCCGATCGCGACCGTTTCGTGCTGTCCAACGGCCATGGTTCGATGCTGCTGTATTCGCTGCTGCACCTCTCCGGCTACGACCTGCCGATCGAGGAGCTGAAGAACTTCCGCCAGCTGCATTCGAAGACGGCGGGTCATCCGGAAGCCAGCGAAACGCCGGGCGTGGAAACCACCACCGGTCCGCTGGGTCAGGGCATTGCCAATGCCGTCGGCCTGGCGCTGGCCGAGAAGGTGCTGGCGCGTCGCTTCAACCGGCCGGGCCACGACGTCGTTGATCACCACACCTGGGTGTTTCTGGGTGATGGCTGCCTGATGGAAGGCATTTCGCACGAAGCCTGCTCGCTGGCGGGTACGTTGAAGCTGGGCAAGCTGGTCGCTTTCTGGGACGACAACGGCATCAGCATCGACGGTGAGGTCGAGGGCTGGTTCACCGACAACACGCCGGCGCGCTTCGAGGCCTATGGCTGGCAGGTGATCCGCGGCGTGGATGGCCATGATCCGGAGGAGATCCAGCAGGCGATCCGCACCGCGAAGGCGGAAAGCGAGCGTCCAACACTGATCTGCTGTCGCACCGTGATCGGTTTCGGCTCGCCGAACAAGGCCGGCACCGAAGCCACGCACGGCGCGCCGCTGGGTGACGACGAGATCGCCGCCACGCGCAAGGCGCTGGGCTGGGAGTCGGCGCCGTTCGAGGTACCGCAGGCGATTCGCGATGGCTGGTTGGCCCGCGACACGGGCGCGAAACGTGAGGACGACTGGCAGTCGCGCTTCGACAGCTACCAGGCCGAGCATCCCGAATTGGCTGCCGAGTTCCAGCGTCGCCTCAGCGGCGAGCTGCCGGCCAATTTCGCGACGGATGCCGATGCCTGGATCGCGCGCCTGCAGGAAGAAGGCCCGACGGTCGCCTCGCGCAAGGCCTCGCAGATAGCGCTGGATGCCTTCGGTCCGCTGCTGCCGGAACTGATCGGTGGATCGGCCGATCTGGCCGGCTCCAACCTGACCATCTGGAAGGGCTCTGCCGACGTTAACAGCGAATCCCCGGACGCCAACTACGTTTACTACGGCGTGCGCGAATTCGGCATGAGCGCGATCAGCAACGGCCTCGCGCTGCACGGCGGCTTTGTGCCCTACGACGCCACCTTCCTGGTGTTCAGCGACTACGCGCGCAACGCTGTGCGCATGTCGGCGCTGATCCCGGCGGCGGCCATCCACGTCTACACGCATGACTCGATTGGCCTTGGCGAAGACGGCCCGACCCACCAGCCTGTCGAGCACCTGGCCAGCCTGCGCTACATCCCGAACAATCACGTCTGGCGTCCCTGCGATGCCGTTGAGTCGGCGGTCAGCTGGAAGGCAGCCATCGAGCGCCGCGACGGTCCGGCCTGCCTGATCTTCAGCCGCCAGAACCTGCCGCACCAGCCGCGCAACGACGCGCAGCTGGCGAACATCGCACGCGGTGGTTACGTGCTGGCCGAACCGGACAGCGGTGACTTCGACCTGATCCTGATCGCCACCGGCAGCGAAGTTGGCCTCGCCATGGACGCGCACCGCGCGCTGGCGGCGGAAGGCATCGGCTCGCGCGTGGTGTCCATGCCCTGTTGCGAAGTCTTCGACGCGCAGCCGTCGGACTACCGTGAGTCGGTGTTGCCGGCCAGCAAGCGTCGCCGCATCGCCATCGAAGCCGCCACTGCCGATTACTGGCGCAAGTACGTCGGCCTCGATGGCGCAGTCATCGGCATGACCAGTTTCGGCGCCAGCGCTCCGGCCGGCGACCTGTTCAAGCACTTCGGTTTCACCGTGGACAACGTGGTTGAAGCAGCAAAGGCATTGCCTGCGGCTTGATCCATTGGCCTGCCTCGAAGCGGGCAAGCCTCCGCGAAGATCGAAAGGCCGCATCCCATGGGTGCGGCCTTTTTCGTGTGACAACTTGATACAAATGCCGTGATCCAGATGCCTCGCCGTCGACTAGACTGTGGCGTATGGCGGCGGCGGTTCTCGGCGTCGCCAATGCCGGGCAATGCCCGGCCGTTTCGATGCCGGCGCAGTCAGTCGGCGCTATCAACTGGCAGGACCTGTCTGGAACGCTTCGCGTTGGCCGGAGCGTAGCCGCTCGCCCGTGTTGGCGACCGGACAGACCGCAAAAGGGGGAGTGGAATGAAGGGGAAGGTTTCGGATCGGCCTTGGAGTTGCGTTGGATTCGTCATGGCGCTGCTGCTGGCGCTTCCTGTGTCCAGCGTGATGGCCGGTGTTGCCGCGCCGGTGGTGGAGCTGGAGCTGCGCACGCCGGCGACGGTCGACAGTCACGGTGGCGGTCTCGGCAACGACGGCAACATCTCGGTCAAGCTCACGCTGGTCGAGGGCGCCAGTGCGCAGGGGCCGTTCACCGTTCGCATGGCGCTGCCATCAGGTCTCACCTATGTCGGCAACAACGATCCAACGCAATCCCAATGGACCTGCAGCCTGGTGGCGCAGGATCTGGCCTGTACGTCCAATACGGGTCTGCCCACGCAAGGCCAGTATGAGATGGGCATCAGGCTGGATCTGATGACTGACGGCAGCCTGCCGGTTCCCGGTGACACGAGCTTCCGGGTGACCATGGAAAGCGCGGAGCTGCCGCTGCCGCCCGCGCCGGATTGCACCACGACCATCGTCAACAGCTCTTTCGCAACTTCGCGCAATGGTTGCGTCGAGCGCGTCGTGCCAAATCGTCGTTCCGAGCTTGCTGTGGCCAGCTGGGATCACAGCCCGACGGCATTCCTCGCAGGCGGCCGCCATATCTTCAAAGCCGTATTTCATAACGTCGGTTTCGGCTACGACAACACGCCGGTCACGGCCAGCGTGCAGTTGCCGCCCGGCTTCAGCTATGTCAGCGCAGGCGGGCTGGTGAGCTGGAGCTGCAGTCCACAGACACCGGATGCACAGGGTCAGCGCGTGGACTGCACTACCGGCTATTTTTACGACGGCATGCCGGATGCGGATACAAGACTGACGCTGCAGGTCGACGTTGATCCCGGTATCGCCATTCCCGGCCCACATCCCATCATCGCCACCATCTCCAATCCGCAGCAGCCGGCGCCGGACATGGCGCTATGCGACGACGCCAGTCCGCCGCTGGGTTGCGGCTACTACGAAATCCCCACGGCTGCGGCGCCGCAGTCGCGCATGGATATCATCGATACCGCCCACAGTCCGGCGGTGTTCCCGCGCGGTACATACGGCGCGCTGACGCTGACGGTGGCCAACATCGGCGACGCCACCGCCGGTGCCGGCGACCTCAAACTGCTGCTGCCGCCCGGCGTGGCCTACGACAGCATCAACTACTCCGCGATTCCCGGAGCCAGTTGCAGCACTACCGGCGCCGTTGCAACGGGCCAGACCATGAACTGCGTCTTCGCCAGTGGCCTGCCGAATACCGGGTCCTACGAGATGGCCTTCCGTCTGATCGCCGACAGCAGCGCACAGAGTCCGGCGCGCGTGGTGATGGCGATCGGCGACGCGAACAGCCCGGGACCAAGCCTCGTGGCGTGTTCGGGAGACCCCGACGCCATCGGTTGCGCCGAGCATTTTCTCGACCTGTCGCCATGGCTGTTCTGCGATGGCTTCGAGGACATTCCGCGCATCTGCGGACAGCCGCAGCTTTTCCCGTAGTCGCCAAAGGCTCGCGTGCGCGTCAGCGCGCGCGAGCAGTCGGTTGGCGCGACGACTCGGGCCTCTATTCCGGTCAATTGAATCGGGAGGTGGCGGTAAGAAGCAAAGCCAGCAGGATGATGAAGACGAACAGACAGATTGCTGCCAGCGTGAATCCGGTGAGCGTGCGTAGCACTGCTCCCGGTAGTGGTCTGGGGTGAAGTCGCACCAGCATCAGCGCGATCAGGCTGTACATGGCGATCCGCGAGATGACGAGATGGCTTGCGGTGAAGGGAGTCAGCAGGATTTCCAGCAGGCTCTGCAGAAAGTAGCTGGTGGCGTAGGTGTAGGTCAGCGCCACCCAGTATTCGGCGAAGTACCAGCGCTCGCGCCGGTGGGCGCACCAGAGCCCGAACGCGGCAAAAGGGATCACCATCAGCATCAGCAGTTCGCGGTGCTTGGTGCGCAGAAAGAGCACACCGCTGGCGATCCGTTCGGTTCCCTTGATGGCCGCTTCCGCCTGGCCGGCGTCGCTTGCCTGCTGCACGCGTTTCGCATCACTGACAAGCCCGGCGGTGCTGTCGGCCGGAGAGAAGTCGTTGAGGCCGAATACGGCCTGCAGCAGAAGCGATAGCGCGACCAGGACCAGGAAATAGCGGAATGGCCTGGTCAGCCGTGGGTCGCGGAGGATGATCCAGCGTCGGAGTGTCTGTCCGGGAGACGCGCAGAGGCTGACGAAGGTATGCAGGACACCACGATCGAGATCCAGCGCCTTGGCCGACATCTCGCGGATGAATGCACGGGCGGTAATCCGTGGCGGCGCAACGGCAGCCCGATCATCCGTCTGCTTGGTCACGGCCGCTGCTCGTCACCAGTGACTTGTCCGAGTGCTCGGCAAAGCAGTCGTGCTTCGATCCACTCTCCAAGTCCATGGGTTTGCGCGAAGCCCATGCGTTGCATGGCTTCCTCGTCGCGCGCGGCCTTCGACAGCAGCGCGCTGGCGAGCAGTCTGATGGTCGCAAGTTTGCTGGCGGTGTTTGCCTTCAACCAGATCAAGGCGCGAACCAGTCGCTGTTCGACATCGCTGAAGTCGCTTCTCAGCGGGTAGTCGGGCAACAGGCCGCTACGCCGGGCTTCGCCGAGGCGATCAGCGAGTTTGTCGGGCGTGTTCGGCGTCCGGTCCGGCGGCAGCACGAAGTCTTCGCGAAGTTTGAAGGCGCGCTTCGCCGCGTCGATGATCGGCTGCTGGAAGCGTGCGTCGGTGAGCTGCAGCATGGCCTGCACGCATTCACCGTCGCTGCGGTCGCGCAGGTCGGCGACGCCGTATTCGGTGATGGCCACGTCGCGCAGGTAGCGCGGGATGGTCAGGTTTCCATAGTGCCAGTGCACGCTGCTGACTTCGCGCGCGCCTTCGCCGTGAGTGGCGCGGAACATCAGCACCGAGCGCGAATCATGCAGGGCGTGCGCCATCGCCACAAAGTTGTACTGGCCACCCACACCGGACACCACGCGGCCGTCTTCCAGCGTTTCCGAGGCCGCACCACCGAGCGCGGTCATCAGCATGCAGGTATTGAAGAAGCGCGGCTGGCGACGCTGCTCGCGTTCCAGTGCTTCGTATCCGCCGTAGAGTTCATTGATGTGCGAAACGCGGGTCATGCCGATGCCGCGTGCCTCGTCGGCGGGCATTTCCTGCAGCCACCGATACAGGTCCTTCGAGCCGAGATAGAAGGCACCGTCCAGCCAGCGGCCTTCCGATTCAAGGCGCGCCGTGTCCGCGCTGCTGGGTCGGCCGGCGTTGATGCGCTGCATGGCTTCCACGTCGTCGATCACGCGGCGCTTGAGGATGCCGGCCTCGCGCAAGACGCGAAAGGCGTCGTTGACCATTTCGCTGGCGCCGTACAAGCCGATATCGAACGGCGCGACGCCGCCGGCTTCACGCACGATGTCGCTGTCCGCGTAGCCGGGCTCCAGTCGCTCCAGCAGTGCCCGGTACTCTGCGTTGCGCGTATGGCGCAGGATCAGCCCGTGCGCCAGTGCGTCGGCCAGCGTGCCGATGCCGATCTGCAGCGTGCCGCCGTCCTTCACCAGCGCGCTGGCATACAGGCCGATGGCGTAATCGGCATCCGACACCGCGCCGCGTGGCAGGGCGAAGGGAGGCGCTGCATCATCGGGCAGCCGGCAGACGTGATCGAAAAAGTCGAGGTCAACTGCTGCCGTGCCACCGATGTAGGGCAGCTGCGGATCGATCTCGGCGATCAGCAACGGCCGCGGCTTGCCAAGCCGCGCGATCTCGTCGAGCAGGTCGAAGGTGAGGTCGGGATTGCAGCTCAGCGACAGCCGCTGGCCGTCCGGCGACAGCGCCACCTTCTGCACCATCGCATCGATGCCGCGTTTGGCAACGGCGCGGGCGACGTGCGTGTAGTTGATGCTGGCATAGTCGCGCTGCGCCTGATGGCTGCCCAGCAGGCCGCCGGACTGCATGTAAAACTCCTCGATGCGCACGTTCGATGGCAGCGAGTTGCGGCGCTGGTCGATGGCGTAGTCCAGTGCCTCGAAGTTCGCACCGAAATGCCGCTCGGCGAAGGGGGCGAGGAAACGCCGCTCCAGCCCCGGCTTCGCCTTCGGTGGCGTCAGCGACAGCGCGGTGTACAGCGTCAGCGAACGTTTGGGATCGGCCTTGACCTGTCGATAGATGGCGTTGAGTAGCCGATGCGGCTTGCCGAGTCCCAGCGGCGCGGCGATGCGTAATTCGCCCGGACAGCGCCTGAACAGGGCATCGAGGCTGGTGGCCGTATCGACGGTGATCTCATCTGGCGGTTCGGCGCTCATGCCCCCGAGTGTCGCATATGCCGGGCGACGATCAGCCGCCCAGCAGCGACAGGGTGGCCGGTAGCAGCAACTTGCCGGCGGCGATCAGCAGCACCACGCCCAGCATCCGGCGCAGGCCTTTGGTCGGCAGCCATTTGATGCCGAGCTGTGTGCCGATCAGCGCGCCAATGACCACGGCGACCAGCCACAGCGGCAACGCGGTCGGCAGCGTGCCGGTGGCCTGCCACAGGCCGAGCAAGGCCAGGGCCGAGTTGATCCACACGAAAGCCACCGAGGTGCCGGCCGCCTCGCGGGTCGGCATCCACTTGGCGAACAGCAGCAGCGGTGTCAGGAAGATCGCACCGCCGGTGCCGGTCAAGCCGGACAGCGTACCGATGCCGGCGCCGGTGACCAGGCCCGGCAACCACGGCACCTCGCGGCCACGGGTTTCCTCGTCCAGCACCTCGGCACGCGATGCGCTGCGGAAAATCCCGATGGCGGCGATCAGCAGCACCAGTCCCAGCAACAGGTTGAAGGCCACCGCGGGCAGATGCACTTTCGCGGCGAAGTAGGCGGCGGGCGCCGAGGCCAACACGAACGGCAGCACGTTGCGCGCGCGCACCTGGCCGGCGTGCCAGAAGCGGAACAGACCGATGCCGCCGACCAGCAGGTTCAGCGCCAGTGCGGTCGGGCGTACCGACTCCGGCGCAAAGCCGACCAGTGTCATCGCCGCGATATAGCCGCTGGCGCCGGCGTGGCCCACCGACGAATACAGCGTGGCGACGATCAGGAACAGGCCGGCAAGAACGAGCTCCATGACTGCGGGTTCGGCTTCGGGCATGGCTTCAGGATGGCTGCGGAAAGGGCGACAGCCTAGCAAGTCGGTCGCGATCAACCGATTCCATGGCGCTTGACATCGCTGATTACATGCGTAATTGTTTGCATCAACTACAAATGTAATCGATAACCATGCAGCAGACCGAGCACAGCAACGAGCCCGCCATCAGCGACGCCGAAAGCGCGGTGATGGACGTCCTCTGGAGCGAGAGCGCACTGACCGCCGAGCAGGTGGTTGCCGCGCTGGCCGACCGTCAGGACTGGCGCGAGGCCACCATCAAGACCTTGCTCAACCGCCTGCTCAAGAAGGGCGCGATCAAGGCAGAAGCAGAAGGCCGGCGCTATCGCTATTCGCCGGCGGTGAGCCGTGACGACTACGTCAGCGCGCAGAGCGAAAGCCTGATCGGGCGACTGTTCAACGGCCGCGTCGCGCCGCTGGTGGCGCATTTCAGCGAGCAGCAGAAGCTCAGCCGTGCCGACATCGCCGAGCTTCGCGCACTCCTGCAGGAGCTTGGCGATGAATAATCTCGACGGATTCGCGTACCTCGGCGAAACGCTGCTGGAAATGACGCTGGCCACCAGCGTAGCGATGCTCCTGGTGATGCTGCTGCGGCGCCCGGTGCGCGCGCACTTCGGTGCTTCGGTTGCCTATGCGCTGTGGCTGCTGGTGCCGGCTTCGCTGCTGGCCGTGCTGCTGCCGGCGCGCGAAGTGGTGATGGGCGCGGCGCCGATGGTCTTCCTCGAGAATGGCGCATGGACGGTTTCCAGTAACATCGAAGTAGCCGTTGGTGCCATCCCCGCCATCGAGCCGATTCACTGGGAGCTGTCTGTCTGGTTGCTGGGCGTGGTCGCTGCTGCACTGTGGTTCGCCTTCCGGCAATGGCGCTTCCAGCGCAGTCTCGGACGGCTTCGTGTATCGGATGACGATGCCCAGCTGATGCATGCCGAAGCGGTCTCCGGATTGCCCGCCGTGATCGGCTGCTGGAAACCGCGCATCGTGCTGCCGGCCGATTTCGAACTTCGCTACAGCGTCGACCAGCGTCGTCTGATGCTGGCACACGAACGCACACATATTCGCTGCGGCGACCTGCAGTTCAACGCGCTGTTGCTGCTGCTGCGCTGCCTGTTCTGGTTCAACCCGCTCGTCCATTTCATTGCCCGCGCTTTCCGTCACGACCAGGAACTGGCCTGTGACCAGCGCGTCATCGCCAAACATCCCGGCGGTCGCCGTAGTTACGGCGAAGCCATGATCCATACCCAGTTGGTGGCGCAGGCGCTGCCGCTGGCCTGTCAGTGGGGCTACAGCCACCCACTCAAGGAGAGAATCGCCATGTTGAAACAACCTGCACCAAGCACCCTGCGTTTGTCGCTGGGCACCTCACTGGTTGGACTGCTCACGCTCGGTCTTACCGTCACCGCCTGGGCCGCCCAGCCGGCCAAAACCGTCGCCGGCGATGTTCCGCCACCGCCCGTCGTCCACAAATCGGATGTCGAAGCCGGCAAGCATGTACCGCCGCCGCCCATCGTTACCCAGGCAGACGTTGACGCCGGTCTGGATGTCCCGCCACCGCCTGTCGTCCACAAGTCGGATGTCGAAGCTGGCAAGCGAGTGCCACCACCGCCACCGAAAGCAGACGATACGTCTCTGGATCGAATGCCCCGATACCGCGAGCGGGTCGATCCGGTCTACCCGAAGAGCGCGCTCAGCGATATTCGTGAGGGCACCACGGTGCTGGGCGTGATGGTGAAGGCAGATGGCACGGTGGAACGTACCGAGGTCAGCCGATCTTCCGGTTCCGAAGATCTCGACACAGCCGCGCAGGCAGCCGTGGCGCAATGGACCTTCTATCCAGCAACGACAGGCGGCAAGCCGGTGCCAGCGTGGGTCGGCGTGCCTGTTCGTTTCTCGCTTGGCGGAGCCTACTATCCCGGCGTCAACAACATGCTGGAGGCGGTGGATGTTGGCCCGCGCACAGGGGTTGCTGTACTTGGTGAAGCTCCCGTCTATCCAAAGTCGGAAGCAGGCAAGGGCGGCGGCCACGTCATGCTGCGCGTGACGGTGCTGCCCGACGGCAGTCCGAGTGACCTGAAAGTGGTCGAATCCGAACCGCTCGGTGTGTTCGATGCCACGGCCATCGCCGCCATCAGCACGTGGCAATTCGAGAAGCCGGAAAGCGGCAAGCCTACCCAGGTGCTGGTGCCGGTCAAGTTCGCGCCGGAAGGGCAGTAGGCCCGTGCGTTGAGCCGGTTCCTCAGAACCGGTTCAACGGGAACGTGAGGTAGCGATGTCCTTCCGCGTCTGCTTCGGGGAAGCGGCCGGCGCGGATGTTGATCTGGATCGAGGGCAGGATCAGGTTGGGCATGCCCAGGGTCCGGTCGCGGGCGGTGCGGCGTTCGACGAATTCGGCTTCGCTGACGCCGGTGTTGAGGTGGATGTTGGCGCGCTTCTGCTCGCCGATGCTGGTTTCGCAGGCCACTTCGCGTCCGCCGGGTGCGTAGTCGTGGCAGACGAACACGCGGGTGTCGTCGGGAAGCTGGTAGAGCTTCTGGATCGACTGATACAGCAGCCTGGCATCGCCACCGGGGAAATCGCAGCGCGCGCTGCCGCCATCGGGCATGAACAGCGTGTCGCCGACGAACAGCGCATCGTCGATGCGGTAGCTGAGACTGTCGCTGGTGTGGCCGGGTGTGGCGATGGCTTCGATGCGGAGGCCGCCCAGCGGCAGCGTGTCGCCATCGGCGAGCAGGCGATCGAATTGCGAGCCGTCGCAGGGAAAATCTGCCGGCAGCGCGAATACCGGTTTGAAGTGCGTCTGCACGCGGCGGATGCCCTCGCCGATGATGATCTCGCCACCAAGCGCCGCCTTTACCGCTGGAGCTGCGGAAAGGTGGTCGGCATGCGCGTGGGTTTCGAGGATCCAGTCCACCTTGGCACCGGAGTCGCGCACGGCGCTGATGATGGCCTCCACGCTCGCCGTCGATGTACTTGCCGACGCCGGGTCGTAGTCAAGCACCGGATCGATGATGGCGGCGTGGCCGTCGTGGCTGACCAGGTAGGACCAGGTGCCGGTAGGCTCATGGAAGAACGGGCGTACCTGTGGGCTTTGCTTGTTCATCGTTTCCTCCGGGGACCGTCCACGCCACAGTAGATGTCGTGCAGCGTAGCGATGATGCGTTGCGCCGGGCCTTCGGCCAGCGCGTAGTAGATGGTCTGGGCATCGCGGCGGGTCTGCACCAGGCCGTCGTCGCGCAGCACGGCGAGGTGCTGCGACAACGCGGACTGGCTAATGTCCAGCTGTTCGTTCAATTCGCCCACTGATCGCTCGCCCTCGGAGAGCAGGCACAGCACCAGCAAACGCCGGTCGTTGGCCAGCGCCTTCAGCAGGCGGGTGGCCTCATGGGCGTGCTCGCGCATGGCGTTGAGGTCGAGGCTGTGGAGAATCGATGACGTCGGCATGGCGTGTTTCTTCAGCGGGCGTGGATCGGCAGGCCGGCTTCGCTCCAGGCGGTGATGCCGCCGGCGATGGAGCGCACGTTGCTGAAACCCATCGCCTGCAGCGATCGGGCGGCCAGTGCGGCGCGGCCACCGGTGCGGCAGTAGACGATCAGCGGGCAGTCCTTGTTGCTGAGCGCGGGCTCGCTGACGCCGGCGACGGCGGGATGTGCATCGACCTGGAATTCCAGCACACCGCGCGGGATGTTGATGGCCTTGGGGATGTGGCCGACGGTGAATTCGGCGGGTTCGCGGACGTCGATCCACACGGCGGCCTGCTCGGCCTTGGCGTCCAACGGGGAAATTTCACGGATGCCCTGGCGGGCTTCGGCGACCAGTTCTGCTGCGGTGACGGACATGGGGTCTCCTTTGGAATGGGCGTGAATATATCACTTGAATCTAATATAAGATGCCACTAATATAAGTTCAAGCTGATATACGCCGGCAGCCAATTCCGGCGTGACCGCCGCCAGTGGCGGACGCAACCAGGAGAGGGACATGGCAAAGATCGTGGTGATTGGCGCGGGCATCGGCGGTATGAGTGCGGCCTACGAACTGCGCGCGGAGCTGGGCAAGGGTCACGAGATTACGCTGGTGGGGCAGGGTCCGGAGTTCGGCTTCACGCCGTCCAACCCATGGCTGGCCGTTGGTTGGCGCCAGCGCGATGCGATCACCTTGCCGGTGGCGGATTCGGTGTCGAAGAAGGGCATCGCCTACAACGGCACCGGTGCGGCGAGCATCGAGGCGGCGGACAACCACGTCATCACCGGTGACGGCAGCCGCCTCGACTACGACTACCTGCTGATCTGCACCGGCCCGCGGTTGGCTTTCGACGAGGTGCCTGGCAGCGGGCCGATCGCCGGCCACACGCAGTCGATCTGCACCACCGATCATGCCGAAAGCGCGTGGGACGCCTATCAGGCCTTCCTGAAGAACCCGGGCCCGATGGTGATCGGCGCGGTGCAAGGCGCCAGCTGCTTCGGCCCGGCTTACGAGTTCGCGCTGATCCTCGATGCCGACCTGCGCAAGCGAAAGATCCGCGACCGCGTGCCGATGACCTTCGTCACCAGCGAGCCGTACATCGGCCACATGGGCCTCGGCGGTGTCGGCGACTCCAAGGGACTGCTGGAGTCCGAACTGCGCCAGCGTCACATCAAGTGGATCACCAACGCCAAGGTCACCAGCGTCGAAGCCGGTGAGATGACCGTGGTGGAGCACGATGACAAGGGCAAGGCGCAGACCGAGCACAAGCTGCCGTTCAACTACTCGATGATGCTGCCCGCGTTCACCGGTGTGGACGCGGTGCGCAAGGTGCCGGAACTGTGCAACCCGCGCGGCTTCGTCATCGTCGACCGTCACCAGCGCAGCCCGCGCTATCCCAACATCTTTTCGGCCGGCGTCTGCGTGGCGATCCCGCCGGTGGAGGCGACGCCGATTCCGACCGGCGCGCCCAAGACCGGCTTCATGATCGAGTCGATGGTCACCACCATCGTCAGCAACATCAAGGCCGAGCTGGACGGCCGCAAGGCGGACTTCGAGGGTACCTGGAACGCGGTGTGCCTGGCCGACATGGGCGACACCGGCATGGCTTTCGTGGCGCTGCCGCAGATCCCGCCGCGCAACGTCACCTGGACCGGCAGCGGTCGCTGGGTGCACCTGGCCAAGGTCGGCTTCGAGAAGTACTTCCTCTACAAGATGCGCCGCGGCACTTCCGAACCGATCTACGAGAAGTACGTGATGAAGGCGCTGGGCATCGAGCGCCTGAAAGCGCAGGACGCATCCGGCAGCCAGTGATCCGATTCAACAACCACCCATCTTCAGGAGAACTCAATTGACCATCGAACGTGCCGTCATCCGTTTTGCCGGTTTCATGGTGCTGCTCAGCGTGGTGCTGACCTTGTTCGTCTCGCCGTGGTTCTGGCTGTTCACCGCCTTCATCGGCCTCAACCTGTTCCAATACAGCTTTACCGGTTTCTGCCCGGCGGCCATGGTGATGAAGCGACTCGGCATCGGCCGGGCCGCCTGCGCGAGCTGAGGAGTCATATCGTGCGGAACTCGTCTACATCCGTGCATGGCGGCCTGATGCTGGCCGCGGTGCTGACACTGGCGGCTTGCGGTTCGGCGCCGGACGAACCTGCGCGCCGCGCACGTCCGGCACTGGAAACACTGACCGTTGAATCCAGCGCGGCAATCCATGCCCGCGTCTGGGATGGCGTGGTCAGCGCCGAGCGCGAGTCGCTGTTGTCGGCACAGACCGCTGGCCGCGTCACCGAGGTGGCCGTGGACATTGGTGACCGTGTGACGAAAGGGCAGTCGCTGCTGTCGATCAGCGCGGTGGAGCAGCAGGCCGGTGTCAATGCCGCTGCTGCCCAGGTGAAGGCGGCGGATGCCGCATTGGCCGAGGCGGAGCTGGCCTTCCAGCGTGCTGCCGAACTGGTCGAGCGCGGCCTGGTGGCGCGCGCGCAACTGGATCAGGCCACCGCCGCCCGCGATAGCAGTCGTGCTGCCCGCGATGCTGCCCGCGCGCAGCTGGCGCAGGCGCGTCAGCAGACCGGCTATACCGACGTGGTGGCGCCGTTCGACGGCGTGGTGAGCCTGCGCCAGGTGATGCCGGGCGAAGCCGTCGCGCCGGGTTCGCCGCTGCTGACCGTGGTTGATCCGGCCAGCCTCCGGGTTGATGCGACGCTGCCGCAGAGTGTTGCTGATGCCATCGGCGACGGTAGCGAGGTGCGACTGGTTTTACCGGATGGCAGTGAACGCGCCCCAGATCGACTGATCACCTATCCGGTGGCCGACGCGCGTTCGCACAGCATCACCGTGCGTGCGCTGCTGCCTGCCGATGTGGCCGGCGTGATGCCGGGACAGGTGCTGGGTCTGCGGATTCCGGAAGCCGCGAATGGCGACACGACGGACGACGCCACGACGACGATCCGCATACCGGACAGCGCGGTCTATCGTCGCGGCGAGCTGACGGCGGTCTATGTGGTGACCAAGGATCAGATCGCCCTGCGCCAGTTGCGCCTTGGCGCCGCGTCCGGTGGACAGGTCGAAGTGTTGTCCGGGCTACGTCCTTGGGAGCTGATTGCCGTAGACCCGCTGGCGGCCATGGCGGCGTTGAAGACACAACGGCAGGCCTCGGAGTCGGGCGATGACTGAGCCGCACGTCACGTCCGGTTTCGGCTTGTCGGGTCGCCTGGCGGCGGCGTTCCAGGCGAATCCGCTGACCCCAATCCTGGCGCTGCTCGGCCTGCTGCTGGGGCTGCTGGCGGTGACCATCACGCCGCGCGAGGAAGAGCCGCAGATCGACGTGACCATGGCCAACGTGATGGTGCCGTTTCCCGGTGCCGGCGCGCGTGACGTCGAACAGCTGGTCAGCACGCCGCTGGAGCAGAAGCTGTCCGAGATCGAAGGCGTCAAGCACGTCTATTCGCTCAGCCGGCCGGGCATGGCCGTGCTCACCGTAGAATTCACCGTCGGCGTCGAGCGCCAGCCGGCGATCGTTCGCCTGTACAACCAGCTCTATTCCAACGCCGACTGGGCGCCGCAGGGCGTTGGTGTCGGCCAGCCACTGGTGAAGCCCAAGGGCATCGACGACGTGCCGGTGATGGCGCTGACTCTGTGGACCGACGACCCGGCGCGCAACGCCACCGATCTGGCCGAAGTCGCGCACAGCCTCGAAACCGAACTCAAGCGCGTGCCGGGTACGCGCGATATCTACAGTATCGGCGCGCCGGATCGCGCCGTGAACGTGACGCTCGATCCCGCGCGTCTGACAGCCTATGGCCTCAGTGCCGGCGACCTCGCGCAGGCGCTGCAGGCGGCGAACGTGGTGCAGCATCTGGGCGAGCGCGTGGAAGGCGATGTCGCCACCACGATGGACGCCGGGAGCTTCCTCGCCTCTGCCGACGACGTCGCCAACCTCGTGATCGGCATGAATGGCGGCCAGCCGCTGCGACTGTCTGACGTTGCCGTGATTCGCGATGGCGCCGATACCGCCACGCAATACGTCTGGCACGGCGCCCCGGCAGGCAAAGGCGGGCCGGAAACCGGACTGGCGCCGGCGGTCACCATTGCCATCGCCAAAAAACCGGGCAGCAACGCCACCGAAATCACCACGGCCATCCGCAACCGTGTTGAAGCGTTGCGCGGCGAACTCATCCCGGAAGGCATCCATGTCGAGGTCACCCGCGACTACGGGCAGACCGCCGCCGACAAGGCGAGCAAGCTGATCCAGAAGCTGGTCTTCGCCACCTCGGCGGTGATCCTGCTGGTGCTGTTCACGCTGGGCTGGCGCGAGGCCGTAGTGGTGGGAAGTGCCGTGGTGCTGACGCTGGCGGTGACCCTGTTCGCCTCGATGGCGATGGGTTTCACCCTGAACCGCGTGTCGCTATTCGCGCTGATCTTCTCCATCGGCATTCTTGTCGACGATGCCATCGTGGTGGTGGAGAACATCCACCGACACATGAGCGAGCACGGCAAGAAGCTGCTGCAGGCCATTCCTGATGCGGTGGACGAAGTCGGCGGGCCGACCATCCTCGCCACTTTCACCGTCATCGCCGCCCTGATGCCGATGGCCTTCGTCACCGGTCTGATGGGTCCGTACATGCGGCCGATCCCGATCAATGCATCGGTCGGCATGCTGCTGTCGCTGGCCATCGCGCTGATCGTCACGCCGTGGCTGGCGCTGAAGCTGCTGCGCCACCACCACGCCGACGACAGCCGTGAAGCGGCCGAAGAGGCCGTGGAAGAAGCGGCCCCGCTGGGTGGCCTGCACCGCTTCTTCGCCAAGCTGATGACCCCCTTCCTGATGGGCAAGAAGGCCGGGCGTCGCCGCGTGCTGCTGTTTGGCGGGATCATCGGCGCGGTGCTGCTGTCGGTTTCGCTGGCGGTGTTCGAGCTGGTGGTGCTGAAGATGCTGCCCTTCGACAACAAGTCGGAGTTCCAGGTCGTCGTCGACATGCCCGAGGGCAGCACGCTGGAGCGGACCAATACGCTGCTGGTCGATCTGGCGGCTACGCTTGACGACGTGCCCGAGGTCAGCGACTTCCAGATCTACGCCGGCACCTCCGCGCCAATCAACTTCAATGGCCTGGTGCGACAGTACTTCCTGCGCAGCGGCAGCAACGTCGGCGATCTGCAGGTGAATCTGGTCGACAAGCATCATCGCGACCGCCAGAGCCACGAGATCGTTCGCGACCTGCGTCCGGCGATGGCAGCTATCGGTGAGCGCTACGACGCTTCGGTCAAACTGGTGGAAGTGCCGCCGGGTCCGCCAGTGATGGCGCCGATCGTGGCCGAAGTCTATGGACCGGAGCTCAAGCACCAGGAGACGCTGGCGCTGGCGCTGCGCCAGCAGTTCGCCGCGCAGCAAGGTCTCGTCGACATCGACACCAGTGTGGAAGCTGACGCACCGCGCGAAGTGCTGGTGGTGGATCGCCAGCGCGCCGCCCGCCTCGGCGTGGCGCAGGCATCGATTGCCGAAGCCCTGTCCACGGCGATGAGCGGCAACAACGCGAGCTGGATCCATGACCAGCGTAGCAAGTACCCGCGGCCGATCCGCCTGCGTCTGTCCGCAGCCGACCGCGCCGACAACGATGACCTGCTGCGGCTGTCGGTACGCGGCGGTGACGGCCAGCTGATTCCGTTGTCCGAGCTGGTCAGCGTGCAGCCGGCCGAGCACGACGCCGCGATCTGGCACAAGGACCTGCGGCCGGTGGTCTACGTCACCGGTGACGAGGCCGGTGCGCTCGACAGCCCGCTTTACGGCATGTTCGGCGTCGTGAGTGCCGTAGCCGAGAACGGCGTTGACGGCACGTCGGTGACGCAGCACTTCATCAGCCAGCCGACCGACACCGCCGGTTTCTCGGTCAAGTGGGACGGCGAGTGGCAGATCACCTACGAGACCTTCCGCGACATGGGCATCGCCTACGCCGCCGGCATGCTGCTGATTTACCTGTTGGTCGTGGCGCAGTTCCGCAGCTACGTGGTGCCGCTGGTGATCATGGCGCCGATCCCGCTGACCGCCATCGGCGTGATGCCCGGGCATGCACTGCTGGCTGCGCAGTTCACCGCCACCTCGATGATCGGCATGATCGCGCTGGCCGGCATCATCGTGCGCAACTCCATCCTGCTGGTCGACTTCATCAATCAGGCGCTGGCGGAGGGCTCCGCGCTGGCCGATGCGGTGATCGACGCCTGTGCCGTGCGCGCCAAGCCCATCGCGCTGACCGCGCTCGCGGCGATGATCGGTGCGCTGTTCATCCTCGATGACCCGATCTTCAACGGTCTCGCGATCTCGCTGATTTTCGGTATCTTCGTCAGCACCATCCTGACGCTGGTGGTGATTCCGCTGCTGTACTTCGTGCTGCTGCAGCGCAAGGGCCGGGGCGTGGACGTCTGATGCGGGAGATCTCAGTTATGGATTTCGGAGGAGGCACGGTCAGGACGATGGTCGTTGCGCTCGCATCCATCTGGCGGTTGGCTTTGGTGTGTATCGCCAGCGTGCTGGCGCTGTCGGCTTATGCCGGCGGAGGGTCGCGAGGCAGCGCTACCGACGCGGCGGCGGCTTCAACGCTGTCGGCCTATCCGCAGGCGGCGCCCGGTCTCTACACCGGTGGCCAGCCAGCACCAGCCGAATGGCCGGCGCTGGCCGCGGCTGGCGTGGCCACGGTGATCAATCTGCGCGCTCCTGAAGAACTGCAAGGTCGCGACGAGGCGGCGGAAGTCGCGGCGCAGGGCATGCGCTACCTGAGCATGCCGGTTGTCGGTCCCGATGACGTCACCGACGCCAATGCCGCGCGCCTGTGGCAGGCGATCCACGAGGCGGATGGCAAGGTGCTGGTGCATTGCGCCAGCGGTAATCGGGTCGGTGCGCTGCTGGCACTGGCTGCCTATCGCAACGGCGGCATGGACGCGCCGGCGGCGTTGGCGTTCGGCCAGTCGGCCGGATTGACGCGTCTGGAACCACTGGTTCGCGAGCACCTGGACTGCCGCCTGGCATCAGAGGATGCAGTCGCCGATGCCGACATGGACGCCACGGATTCGGAAACCCCGGCGATCCCCTGCGTCGGCAACTGAGCCGGTGCCGCCACCGCAGTAGCGGCGGCACGGTGCTTCAGAGCGCCGCGTTCAGGGCTTCGGACAGGCGGACGGCGGCTTCGCGCAGGCGTTGCTGCGCCAGCGGGCGCCACAGGTCGAGATAGCTGCCGTCGATCACATGGCCCTTCGGGTAGAAACCCGGCTGCTCGACGCTGCGGCAGCTTTCCTCGGCCCACTGCGCGGCGTGATTGCCGGGCAAACGGTCGCGCGCGTTGTGGGCGAAGCCCTCGCCGGCCAACTCCGCGGCGTAGCGCTGCGCGTCCTTGTCGTGCGAGGCCAGTATCCAGTAGTCCCAGACGCCGTGGATGTTGGTGCCCTGGCCGTTCTCGCTGCCGTCGCGGTAGTTGATCTGGTAGTCGTTGCCGCCGCGGTCCGTACGCCCGGAGGCATGCAGCGGCTGGTGCACGTCGCCGATGAAATGCACCACGAACTTCAGCGCCTCGATGCGCGTCTGTCGCGGCTGCCCGTGATCTTTCAGTACCGCGAGCTGGGCGTTGATCGCCGCGATGACGCAGTCGCCGTTGGCACAGTCACGGGCCGCCGCGTAATGGCACTCGCCGTCTTTGATGTTGACGTAATGCCAGGGCGCGGTGTGCTTCCAGGCGTCTTCTGGGCGTACTTCGTCGGCCCACGCGGCGACACCGCCCAGCGTCGGGTCGGCCTCGTCGCGCAGGAGATCGGCGACGGCGGCTTTAGCGTCGGCGTCCAGCATCTCGGCGGCGAGGATGCCGATCATCCGGTGGCCTTGGCCGCTCCAGGCCGAAGCCGGTTGCGGGTTGCCGACGAACAGCAGCAAAGCCAGGGCGATGGCGCCGGCAAAGTGCCGACCAGGTACGTGTGAGATGCGGGAATTGATGTCCATCCGGCCATCTTATAACCACCGGATGTGGCGGAACCGTGTCATCCGCCACGGTGCCAGCGGCACGTGGAACCCGCTTCGGCTAAAATACCGGGCTTTCCCGCTCTCGCCTTTTTCAGGAGTGCATTCATGGCGATCAAGGTTGGCATCAACGGTTTCGGCCGCATCGGCCGCAACGTTTTCCGTTCCGCAGTGCAGAATTTCGATGGTGACATCGAAATCGTCGGCATCAACGACCTGCTGGAGCCCGACTACCTCGCCTACATGCTGCGCTACGACAGCGTCCACGGCCGCTTCCAGGGCGACGTGGCGATCAAGGACGGCAACCTCGTCGTCAACGGCCGGACCATCCGCCTGACCCAGGAACGCGACCCGGCCAACCTCAAGTGGGACGAAGTCGGCGCCGACGTGGTGATCGAGTCCACCGGCCTGTTCCTGACCAAGGAGACCGCCGGCAAGCACATCGAAGCCGGCGCGAAGAAGGTCATCATGTCGGCACCGTCCAAGGACGACACGCCGATGTTCGTCTACGGCGTGAACCATGACAGCTATGCCGGCCAGGCCATCATCTCCAACGCCAGTTGCACCACCAACTGCCTGGCGCCGGTGGCCAAGGTGCTGCACGACAAGTGGGGCATCAAGCGCGGCCTGATGACCACGGTGCACGCGGCGACGGCGACGCAGAAAACCGTCGACGGCCCTTCGAACAAGGACTGGCGCGGTGGTCGCGGCATTCTCGAAAACATCATTCCGTCGAGCACCGGCGCGGCCAAGGCCGTGGGCAAGGTGCTGCCGGCGCTGAACGGCAAGCTCACCGGCATGAGCTTCCGCGTGCCGACCTCGGACGTGTCGGTGGTTGATCTCACCGTCGAGCTGGAGAAGGGTGCCAGCTACGCCGAGATCTGCGCCGAGATGAAGGCGCAGAGCGAAGGCGCGCTGAAGGGCATCCTCGGCTACACCGAAGACAAGGTCGTCGCCACCGATTTCGTCGGCGAAACCCGCACTTCGGTGTTCGACGCCAACGCCGGCATCGCGCTGGACGACAACTTCATCAAGGTCGTGTCCTGGTACGACAATGAGTGGGGCTACTCCAACAAGTGCCTGGAAATGGCGAAGATTATCGGCTGATCCTTCACGTCAACACGTCGAAACGACGGAAGGCCCCGCATCGCGGGGCCTTCTGCGTTCCACGATTCCCCCTGACAGGAATCAGTCGATGTCGACGCTTTCCACGCCGTCGTAGAAGATCAACGGCGACGGATAGCGATACAGCGCCTTGGCGACACCGAGGTGATTGCTGTACGCAGCATCTTCGGTGTCGGCGGTGATCAGGATTTCATAGGACGTTCCCAGATGCGGCTGTACGGGAGCGCTGCCATCGACGGGCGTGACAGTAATGCTCTGTGCCTCGTGCCAGTTCGTATTGGTAAACGTCAGGACGGTCGGTGAAACCGACGCCATCGCCGGTTCGCCCATATCGATCAACAGATTCACGTCGGAATCCGGTTGACGGCCGAGCGCGATGCGGAAGTCCTTGGCATCGCCACCGATGGAAAACACCAAGCCGTCCATCTCCATCAACTGCAGTTTCACGGAGTTGATCGGCTGCCCGGTATTCATGATGCTCACCGGAATTTGCACAGCGGAATCCATGCCCGCGCCTTCCGGCACCAGTTGCAGCAGGAAGCGCTTCATCGGTTGCTCGGTGTCGGTCTGATGGTTGTGGGTCTGCACTTCGACGATGCGTGGCGAGTTGTCGCCGCTCAGCCATGACAAGCTGCCTGCAGTTTCATCGTAGTGGTAGCCGATCACCGCGTTTTCGTTGCCGGGTGCCTCGACATCCACCATGGTGCTGTAAACCATGTCGAGATCGCCGGGGATCGGCGGGCGCGGAACGGTGATCATCGCCACGTCGCCGGCCCGAACCAGCACCCGCGCGGACTCTGCTTCGATTTCGTGATCTGCATCCGACAGCCACACCGCGCCGTCGGAACCGATCACGATGGAGCGGCGCTCGCCCATCATGGCGTCGTGCGCCACCGCGAAGTTGCTCGGGATTTCCTGGCGGAACCAGGTATCACCGTCGTCGTCGCTGACCAGCATCCAGTTGAATTTGTGATCGATGACCTCGTTGGTCTCGCGCAGCGTCATCGGCATGACCCAGCGCTTGTTGACGTAGGCCATGTCGTGGATCTCGCCCCACCACGGCCCTGCACGCAGGCCGTTGGTGAAGAACGTACCGAAGCGGTACTGCCAGGTGCTGCCGTTGTCGTCGCTGACGATCAGCGCATCGTCACCGCGAATGAAGATGCGGCCGCTAGGGCTTCGCACGATCTGCTCCATCTCGATCAGGCTGCCGTCGGCCTGCGGCAGGCCGGCGACGGACTCCAGCGATTCATCCCGGCGCCAAGTCTCGCCGTCATCGTCGCTGATCAGCAGGCGCGGATCGAAGGAGGCGAAACTCTGTGCCAGCGCGATCACGCGACTGCCGCCGACACCCTTGATGTCGATGATGTCCTCGCCGAACTGCGCCGGCCACGGGCGCGGGCTCCAGGTGTCGCCACCGTCGTCGCTGACGTAGCAACTGGAGCTCACGCGACCTTCGGGGCCAAGGATCAGGCGTCCGGTCCGCGTGCGGGTCAGTGCGGTGGCACCTTCGTGCCCGTCGGGCAGGACGCGCAGGTTCTGCCAGCTCTCGCCGTTGTCGTCGCTGATGTTCACGCCGCCGTCGAAATCCGGCACCAGCAGGCGACCGCCGTGCCTGACCAGCTTGCCGACGCAGCCGGGCAGGCCGGTGGCGCGTTGCGTCCAGGTTTCACCGTTGTCGCTGCTGCCGTAGATCGAGTTGATCGAGCCGCTGGATCCGCTGGCGGTGCCACAGACGAAGGCATGGTCGCCGGACGAGCCCAGGGCATAGGCGAAGTGCGGTAGTTCCGGGCGATCGAAGACCTTGGTCCATGACGTCAGACTGGTGCCGTGCCAGACCGCCAGTCCATTGTTGCTGGTGCTGCTGTAGCCGATGCCGAAGAAGTCGCCGGAAGACGTCTGCGTGAAGGCCCTGCCGGAAGCGACTGGATCGGTAACCGGTCGTGACCACGACTGGCCGTTGTTGCCGCTGGTGTAAACGCCGCGCGAACCGATCTGGGCCAGGGAACTGCCGTCAGAGAACAGCTTGCCGAATCGGCTCGGCTGCTCGCGCCCCGTCCAGTCGCGGCCAGGGCCGAAGGGCGTGGCGGCATCAACGTTGTAGATCTTGTCCGGGATCGAGGTGGAAATGCTGTCGTCGTAGGGAACATAGGTGATCGCGGTCGCCACGTAGTGGTCGTCGTGGATCACGATGTCCTCCACTGAGAGCTTGCGCAGGGTTTCGTAGGACAAGGGGCCGGCCGGCACGGAAACGCTGGCTTGACTCATCTGATAGCCGTTCCAGCCCGCGCCATCGACGCTGTCCAGCATGGTGCCGAAGCCGGCCGCCACCATGCGTCCGATGGATGGCGAGTAGGCCATTTCCTGGATTGGTCCACGCTCGAAGATGCTGCGCGTCCAGTTGATGCCGTCGTGACTGCGATAGATCAGCCCGCCGACCGACCACGTGACAAACAGGTTGGACACCATGGTCGTGCCGTAGGCGAGCAGGCGGCCGTCATTGGTAACGAACAGCCGCTGCAGGGTGACACCGTCGAACGGGCCGTAGGTGGTATGGGTCGTGCTGACTTCCGGGAACGGGTGCTTGCTCCAGCTGTCACCGTTGTCGTTGCTGAGGTAGATGTAGGTGCGCCCGGCGAACGGCCAGGAATCGCTGATGTCCGGTTCCAGCCACACGCCGATGGCGGCCAGCCTGCGCTGCGCCATGCCGCTGTTAGGGCCGAATTCGACGATGTCGCTGAAGCTGATCCGTTCCGGTTTGCCGTCAACGATGACGCGGCGGAAGTCCCAGTCGGCACCGCTATTGTCGCTGACCATCAGTCCGCCACCACCGCCGACGGCGATCAGCCGACCGCTGTTGGTCGTGGTCAGCGCATGCCAGTTGCCGCCCGGGTCGTCATCGCCACGAACCGTGCGAAACCTATCGCCCACGCGCGCCAGAGAAAGGTTTGTGGCTACCAGTAAGAAGGCCGCCAGTGCCACGAGAACGCATCTACGCATGATCCACCTCCGGTCACCGGGCACGGATCGCTTGCCCGTGCCACATCTGCCCTAGCGTCATCCGGAGGTGGAATCGATCATTCGTCCGGTTGGCGGTTCCGGACGGCTGTCGGGCGCGGCTCCCGTCGCTGGCTGCCTTCACGCTGCACTGCACATCGCCAACCAGCGGCAAACAGGTAGGATGGGGGTTTCCGGTTGCCAGCGAGAAAGCCAGCCCATGACCGAAAGCGCGAATGTTTCTAGCGTTGACACCTCGGATCTGAACCTCGATCCGTACTGGATGCCGTTCACCCACAACCGCTACTACAAGCAGCAGCGGCCACTGAACCGGATGATCGCGACCGCAAAGGGCGCGTACTACACGACGGTGGAAGGCCAGCAGTTGTTCGATGGGCTTTCCGGCCTGTGGTGCAGCGGTCTCGGCCACGGCCATCCCAAGATCGTCGAGGCGGTGCAGCGCCAGGTCGCGGAAGCCGACTATGTGCCGGCGTTCCAGCTCGCCAGTCCGGCGACGTTCAAGCTGGCGGATCGCATTGCCGGCCTGGCGCCCGGTTCATTGGACCGCGTGTTCTTCACCAACTCCGGATCGGAAGCCGTCGATACCGCCATGAAGATGGCCATCGGCTACCACCGTCTGCGTGGCGAAGCTTCGCGCACGCGCTTCATCGGCCGCGAGAAGGCCTATCACGGCGTTGGGCTCGGCGGCATGTCGGTGGGCGGCATGGTCGCCAACCGCAAGATGTTCGCGCCAGCGATGGTGGCCGGTGTCGATCACCTGCCGCACACCCACAACCCGGTGGAAGCCGCGTTCTCGAAAGGCCAGCCCGCGTGGGGCGCGCACCTGGCCGATGAGCTGGAGCGCATCGTCGCGCTTCATGACGCATCGACGATTGCGGCGGTGATCGTCGAGCCGATGCAGGGTTCCGTGGGCGTGGTGATTCCGCCGGTCGGCTACCTGCAGCGTCTTCGCGACATCTGCACGAAGCACGGCATCCTGCTGATCTTCGACGAGGTGATCTGCGGCTTCGGGCGCATGGGCGACTGGTTCGGCGCGCAGGCGTTTGGTGCCACGCCGGATCTGATCACCTTCGCCAAGGGCGTGAACAACGGCACCGTGCCGATGGGCGGCGTGATCGCCGACCAGAAGATCTACGACACCTTCATGCAGGGCCCGGACTACGCGGTCGAGCTGTTCCACGGCTACACCTATTCCGGCCATCCGCTGGCGGTTGCCGCTGCGCATGCCACGCTGGATATCCTGGTCGAGGACGGCATCCCGCAGCGCTTCGCCGAGGTCGGCAAGCGGCTGGAAGCCGGCGTGCATTCGCTGCGCGGCGAGCCCAATGTCATCGACATCCGCAACTATTCGGCTGCGGCGGCTTTCGACCTGACGCCGATCGACGGCAAGCCGGGGTTGCGCGCGATCCGTCTGTTCGAGGATGCGCTGAAGCGTGGTTTCCTGATCCGCTTCACCGGCGACACCATCGCGTTGGCACCGCCGGCGATCAGCGCCGATGACGAGATCGACGCCCTGATCGAAGCCATGCGCGCGTCGATCCGGGCCGTGGCCTGAGTCCGCGCGAGAACATCCAGGAGACCGCCATGAGCGTTCCAGTCAGCAATCTTCACAGCGTCACCGACGCGGCACCGCGCCGCATCCCGCATTTCATCAACGGCCAGCGCCTGGATGGCGACAGTGGCGAGTTTGGCGTCGTCTTCAATCCGGCGACGGGTCGCCAGAGCGGCGAACTGGCGATGGGAGGCAAGGCCGAGGTTGATGCGGCAGTTGCCGCTGCGAAAGCCGCATTCCCCGGCTGGGCGGCCACGCCACCCGTTCGCCGTGCGCGGGTGATGTTCAAGCTGCGCGAGCTGGTCGAGGCCAATGCGGATGCGCTGGCCGCGCAGCTGACCGCCGAGCATGGCAAGACGCATTCCGATGCGCTGGGTGAGGTCACGCGTGGTCTGGAAGTCATCGAGTTCGCCTGCGGCATTGCGCAGTTGCTCAAGGGTGAAGTTACCGAGAACGTCGGTCGCGACATCGATGCCATGTCGGTCCGCCAGCCGCTGGGCGTGGTCGCCGGCATCACGCCGTTCAACTTCCCGGCGATGGTGCCGCTGTGGATGTTTCCGATCGCCATCGCCTGCGGCAATACCTTCATCCTGAAGCCCTCGGAGCGCGATCCGTCCGCGTCGCTGATGCTGGCCGACTGGCTGAAGCAGGCCGGTCTGCCCGACGGTGTTTTCAACGTGGTGCACGGCGACAAGCGCGCCGTGGACGCGATCCTCGAACACCCGGATGTGTCGGCCGTCAGCTTTGTCGGCAGCACGCCGATCGCGCGCTACATCTACGAGACCGGCTGCCGCCACGGCAAGCGCGTGCAGGCACTGGGCGGCGCCAAGAATCACATGGTGGTGATGCCCGACGCCGATCTGGATCAGGCGGTCGATGCGCTGATGGGCGCCGGCTACGGTTCGGCCGGCGAGCGCTGCATGGCGATTTCCGTCGCCGTGGCGGTTGGCGATGCGGTGGGTGATGCGCTGGTCGAACGTCTGGCGCCGCGCGTTCGCGAGCTGAAGATCGGCTCCGGCAGCGGCGACGTGGACATGGGTCCGCTGATCACGTCCATGCATCGCGACAAGGTGCGAGGCTACGTCGATCTGGGTGTCGAGGAAGGCGCCGAGCTGGTCGTCGATGGTCGCGAGCATCGCGTGGAAGGTCACGAGGACGGCTTCTTCCTCGGCGGCTGCCTGTTCGATCGCGTCAAAGCCGACATGCGCATCTATCGCGAGGAAATTTTCGGCCCGGTGCTGCAGATCATTCGCGTGCCCGACTACGAGTCGGCGTTGGCGCTGATCAACGCGCACGAATACGGCAACGGCACCGCGCTGTTCACCCGCGACGGTGATGCCGCACGCGACTTCGTGCAGCGTGTGCAGGTCGGCATGGTTGGCATCAACGTGCCGATCCCGGTGCCGGCGGCCTTCCACAGCTTCGGTGGCTGGAAGGCGTCGCTGTTCGGTGACCATCACGTCTACGGTCCGGAAGGCGTGCGTTTCTACACCAAGCTGAAGGCAGTCACCACGCGCTGGCCGAACAGCATCCGTTCCGGCGCGCAGTTCGTGATGCCGACCAATGGTTGATGCAAAGTTGACGTAAGGTGTTGTCAGGAAAATGGGGAAGGAGAGGGAATGAGTCGTAAACCGGTTGCCGACATCGCCGCGGGACGCCTGAGCGGCGACCGGCTGGCGCAGAACTTCGACGACGTAGCGCCGCCACTGGATCGCCAGCGCGCGCTGATCGAATCGCAGCGCTGCTACTACTGCTACGACGCGCCCTGCATCACCGCCTGTCCAACCGGCATCGACATTCCCGGTTTCATCCGCAGCATCAGCACCGACAACCTGCGCGGTGCGGCCGAGCAGATCCTTGGCGCGAACATCTTTGGCGGTATGTGCGCGCGGGTCTGCCCGACCGAGGAGCTTTGCGAAGGCGTCTGCGTGCGCAACACCGACGAGAGCAAGCCGGTGGAGATCAGCGCGCTGCAGCGCTATGCCACCGACTGGGTGTTCCGCGATGACGCGCAGTTGTTCGAGCGCGGTCCGGACAGCGGTCGTCGCATTGCCGTCGTCGGCGCGGGACCTGCGGGTCTTGCCTGCGCCCACGCGCTGGCGGTGAAGGGACATCAGGTCGTGGTCTACGAGCGGCAACAGAAGCCTGGTGGACTCAACGAACACGGTATCGCCGCCTACAAAGTTCCCGACTTCGCACAGCGCGAAGTCGAGTGGTTGCTGTCGATTGGTGGCATCACGATGGAATACGGCAAGGCGTTGGGCGACGGCCTTTCGTTGAAGCAGTTGCGTGCCGACTTCGACGCCGTGTTCCTGGGCATCGGTCTGGGTGGCGTCAATGCGCTCGGCATCGATGGCGAGTCGCTATGCGGCGTTCGCAACGCGGTCGATTTCATCGAGGCGCTGCGTCAGGCCGATGACCTGGCATCGTTCCCGGTCGGTCGTCGCGTGGTGGTGATCGGCGGTGGCAACACGGCCATCGATGCCGCCGTGCAGAGTCGCAAGCTGGGTGCGGAAGTCGTCACCCTGGTCTATCGCCGTGGCCCTGACGCCATGAGCGCCACCGACCATGAGCAGGACTTCGCGCAGCAGCAGGGCGTACACGTCATCCATTGGGCGCAGCCGGTTGGCTTTGTGGCCGACGGTGATGCACTGAGCGGCGTCGAGTTCGAGTACACCGAAGTCGACCCCAGCGGGAAGCTGCGTGGCAGCGGTGATCGTTTCGTGGTCGCCGCCGACATGGCGCTGAAGGCCATTGGACAGGTGATGCTGGCGGATGGCCTGGAGGACGGCGAGTCGCTCCAACTGAACAAGGGCCGCCTCGCCGTCGATGCCGACTACGCCACGTCGCTGTCCGGTGTCTGGGCCGGCGGCGACTGCGTTGGTGGCAAGGTCGATCTCACCGTGCAGGCGGTGGAGGACGGCAAGCGTGCTGCAGCAGCGATTGATCGCGCGCTGTCCGAGAAGAACGCGGAGGGAAACGCGAATGGCTGATCTGAGCACCAACTTCGTCGGCATCCGTTCGCCGAATCCGTTCTGGCTGGCCTCCGCGCCACCGACCGACAAGGCCTACAACGTCAATCGCGCTTTCGAGGCCGGCTGGGGCGGCGTGGTCTGGAAGACGCTGGGCCTCGATCCGCATGTCGTCAACGTCAGCTCGCGCTACGGCGCGGTGCAGTGGAACGGCCAGCGCATCGCCGGCCTCAACAACATCGAGCTGATCACCGATCGGCCGCTGGCGACCAATCTCGCCGAGATCCGCCAGATCAAGCGCGACTGGCCGGACCGCGCCATGATCGTCTCGCTGATGGTTCCCTGCGACGAAGCGTCCTGGAAAAACATCCTGCCGATGGTCGAGGACACCGGCGCTGATGCGGTGGAGCTCAATTTCGGCTGCCCTCATGGCATGAGCGAACGCGGCATGGGTTCGGCCGTTGGGCAGGTGCCGGAGTACATCGAGATGGTGGCGCGCTGGGTGAAGCAATACACGAAGCTGCCGTGCATCGTGAAGCTGACGCCGAACATCACCGACATCCGCCAGCCAGCCAAGGCGGCGTTCCGTGGTGGTGCGGATGCGGTGTCGCTGATCAACACGATCAACTCGATCACCTCGGTTGATCTCGACCTGATGGCGCCGACGCCGACGGTGGACGGCAAGGGCTCGCACGGCGGCTATTGCGGCCCGGCGGTGCGCCCGATCGCGCTGAGCATGGTGTCAGAGATCGCCCGCGATCCGGAAACCAACGGCAAGCCGATTTCCGGCATTGGCGGCATCGGCACCTGGCGTGACGCGGCGGAGTTCATGGCGTTGGGAGCAGGTTCCGTGCAGGTGTGTACCGCGGCGATGCACTACGGCTTCCGCATCGTCGAGGACATGGTCGCCGGTCTGTCCAACTGGATGGACGAGAAGGGCTACGCGCGACTGGAAGACTTCGTCGGCAAGGCGGTGCCCAACGTCACCGACTGGCAGTTCCTTAACCTCAACTACGACATCAAGGCGCGCATCGATCAGGACAAGTGCATCCAGTGCGGTCTCTGCCACATCGCCTGCGAGGACACCGCGCACCAGGCCATCCTCAAGGAAAAGGACGGCAAACGGCATTTCGAGGTGGTCGATGACGAATGCGTGGGCTGCAACCTGTGCATGCACGTCTGCCCGGTGGACGGCTGCATCTCGATGGAACGCGTCGATGACGGCAGCTATGCCAATTGGACCACGCATCCGAACAACCCGATGCGCAAGGCCTGACCTGCCGCATAACGAGAAGGACGCCGCATGAGCGCCAGCAGCGACAATCCGAACGCCGTCCACGGCGATCCTGACCTGGTCAACGCCGACCTGCTGCCCACCACGCAGGCGGATCGCCACTGGGACTGGAAAGCCATCGCCGCGCTGTGGGTCGGCATGGTGGTCTGCGTGCCGGCCTACATGTTGGCCGCCGGCCTGATCAGCGAGGGCATGTCCTGGGGCGAGGCGGTGTTCACCGTTTTCCTCGCCAACCTGATCGTGCTGGTGCCGATGCTGCTGATCGGCCACGCCGGCACCAAGCACGGCATTCCGTTCCCGGTGCTGCTGCGCGCCAGCTTCGGCACGGCCGGCGCCAAATTGCCGGCGTTGTTGCGTGGTCTGGTGGCCTGCGGCTGGTTCGGCATCCAGACCTGGGTCGGTGGCGCGGCGATCTACACCATCGTCAACGTGCTGAGCGGCGACGCCATCGTCGGCTCACCATTGCCGGGGCTCGGCATCGATCTTGGGCAGACGGTCTGCTTCCTCGCCTTCTGGGCGCTGCACGTGCTGTTCATCCGGCAGGGCACCGAGTCGATCCGCTGGCTGGAGCTGCTGGCAGCGCCGCTGCTGATCATCATGTGCCTGGGCCTGCTGCTGTGGGCCTATATCGCCGCTGACGGTTTCGGTCCGATGCTGTCCACGCCTTCGCAGTTCGCCGAAGGCGGGCCGAAGGCGGGGCAGTTCGCCAGCGTGTTCTGGCCGTCGCTGACCGCCATGGTCGGCTTCTGGGCGACGCTGGCGCTGAACATTCCCGACTTCACCCGCTATGCGAAATCGCAGCGCGACCAGATGCTGGGGCAGGCGGTTGGCCTGCCATTGCCGATGGCGCTGCTGGCCTTCATCGGCGTCGCGGTCACGTCGGCCACCGTGCTGATCTACGGCGAGGCGATCTGGGATCCGGTACAGCTGGCGCGCCGCCTCGGTGGCTTCGGCGTGGTGATCGCGCTGCTGGCGCTGGTGCTGGCCACGCTGACCACCAATCTCGCCGCGAACGTGGTCGCACCGGCCAATGGCTTCAGCAACCTCGCGCCGGGAAAGATCTCCTTCCGCATGGGCGGCTACATCACCGCCGGTATCGGCATCGCGATCTTCCCGTGGAAGCTGCTGGAATCCACCGGCGCCTACATCTTCACCTGGCTGATCGGCTACTCCGCGCTGCTGGGCCCGATCGCCGGCATCATGCTGGCCGACTACTACCTGATCCGCCGTACCGAACTGGATCGCGACAGCCTGTTCCGCCACGACGGTGCCTATCGCTACAAGGGCGGCTGGAATCCGGCGGCTTTGATCGCCTTGGTGCTGGGTGTGCTGCCCAATCTGCCGGGTTTTCTCAAGGCCGCAGGTTTTATCGACTCGGTGCCGGCCATCTTTGAAACCATCTACGCCTACGCCTGGTTCGTTGGTCTGGCCGTCGCCGCCGTGGTGCATCTGGCGTTGATGAAGCTGCGTCGTAGCTGAAAAACCCTGATAGATGAATGGTCGTCGATGGACGACCGCCAAAGGAGGAATCCGTCATGACGACACCAGCCATCCTGATTCGCGGCGGCACCGTGGTCGATGCCGAGCACAGCTATCGCGCCGACGTGCTCTGCGTGGACGGTCGCATCAGCGCCATCGGCGAGAATCTGGAGGCGCCGGCCGGCGCCGAAGTGATCGACGCCGGCGACCGCTACGTGATGCCGGGCGGCATCGATCCGCACACGCACATGCAGTTGCCGTTCATGGGCACCGTGGCCAGCGACGATTTCTACACCGGCACCGCGGCGGGCCTGGCCGGTGGCACCACGTCGATCATCGACTTCGTGATTCCCAATCCGCAGCAGTCGTTGATGGAAGCCTTCAACACCTGGCGCGGCTGGGCCGAAAAGGCCGCCGCCGACTACGCCTTCCATGTCGCCGTGACCTGGTGGGACGAGTCGGTGACTCGTGACATGGGCATTCTCGCCAAGGAACATGGCGTGCAGAGCTTCAAGCACTTCATGGCCTACAAGAACGCCATCATGTGCGACGACGAGGCGCTGGTGAACAGCTTCAGCCGCTGTATCGAGCTGGGCGCGCTGCCCACCGTGCATGCCGAGAATGGCGAACTGGTGTTCCAGTTGCAGCAGCAGTTGCTGGCCAAGGGCATCACCGGCCCGCGCGCGCACCCGCTGTCGCGTCCGCCGGCGGTGGAGGGCGAGGCCGCCAATCGTGCGATCCGCATCGCGGAAGTGCTGGGCACGCCGATCTACGTGGTGCACAACAGTTGCGAGGACTCGCTGAATGCCATCGCCCGTGCGCGTGGCGAAGGACAGCGCGTGTTTGGCGAAGTGCTGGCCGGTCACCTGCTGATCGATGACAGCGTGTATTTGAGCGACGACTTCGAATTCGCCGCTGGCCACGTCATGAGTCCGCCGTTCCGCCCGAAGCATCATCAGGATGCGCTGTGGGCGGGACTGCAGGCTGGTCACCTGCAGACCACGGCGACGGATCACTGCTGCTTCTGCGCACCACAGAAGGCGGCCGGCAAAGACGACTTCACCAGGATCCCGAACGGCTGCGGTGGTGTCGAAGACCGCATGTCGGTGCTGTGGCACTACGGTGTCGGCAGCGGCCGCCTGACACCTAATGAATTCGTGCGCGTCACCTCGACCAACGCGGCGCAGATCTTCAACCTGTACCCGCGCAAGGGCGCCGTGCGCGTCGGCGCCGATGCCGACCTGGTGGTCTGGGATCCGAACGGCTCACGCACGATTTCCGCGAAGACCCACCACCAGAACGTCGACTTCAACGTGTTCGAAGGGCGCACCGTCACCGGCATCGCCACGCAGACGATTTCCAACGGTCGACTGGTCTGGAACGACGGCGACCTGCGTGCCGAACGCGGCGCCGGTCGCTACCTGCCACGAGAGCTCGGTGCCGGCTACGCGCAGGCGCTGGCGCGTCGGATGGCGCAGACCTCGTGGCGGCATGGGTAAGGGTTGAGCGAGGTTCGTTCGCTGGCCACCCTTGTTTGGATCAAGAGCTTTCACTGTCCCTTCGGGTCGACGACCTTCCGCCTGGTTCTGTTTGTCTTGTGAAGGCGAGAAGGTAGAACCCGCAATCCGAAGGCAATGTGAAAGGTTCCTGCGTTGATGCTCAAGTCAGCAGGATGGTGCCCGTCAATCGCAACCGCGTCAGACACACGCCGGTGTTCCTGTAAAGCGCCGGCGCTTTTGTACTAGGGCCTGTTAACACTAATCGATCTGCGCGCTACACTGCGTTGCATGGAAATCTCCGCCGAGCAGTTCGCACAGATTGAGCATTGCCTCCCGCTTCAACGCGGCAATGTCAGCATGACCAATCTCCAGGTCGTCAACGCCATCCTGTATGTGGCGGAGCATGGCTGTAAGTGGCGCGGTCTGCCCAAACGATTCGGTAACTGGCACACCGTATATACGCGGATGAGTCGCTGGGCCAAGGCAGGCGTGTGGATCGGATGTTCGCCGAGCTGCAGAAGTCCGATCGTTCGCATCAAGATTGAGGCTGTTTCGCTCGACTCGACGAGCATCAAGGTTCATCCCGACGGGACCGGTGCTCGAAAAAACGGCCCGCAATCCATCGGCAAATCACGCAGGCTGGAACACCAAGGTTCATATGGTTGCCGCAGATGAAAGGACCGCCATAACGTTCGGCCTTAGCTCGGGCCAGATGCACGACGCACCGGCTGGGCGAGCGCTGTTGACGCACCTGGGGCCTGTGGATCGTCTGGTGCATCTACTGATGGATCGCGCGTACGAAGGCGATGAAACCCGGCAGCTTGCGCTCGACCTTGGCTTCATCCGGTTGTTCCACCAAAGTCCAATGCATTGAACCGTGGGAATACAACCGGGCGCTGTACAAGCGGCGCAATGAGGTCGAACGGCTATTTCGCCGCCTGAAGGGCTATCGCCGTATCTTTTCCCGGTTTGAGAAGCTCGACGTGATGTTTCTGGGCTTCCTCTGCTTCGTCCTTGTCATCGACGGACTGAGGATGTGTTAACAGGCCCTAGCCATGCGAGGTCATCCTGTTCGCGTTCAGGGGGTCAAGGCTACGGCACCACCACCACCGGCACTGGCGAGACCTGCGCGAGGCTGCCGCTGACGCTGCCAAAAACCATGGCCTTCAATTGAGACTGGCCGCGACGGCCGACGACCACACGGCTGGCGCGGACTTCGCCGGCCAACTTGCTCAGTATTTCCGCGGGGTTGCCGAAGGCGGTACGGGTTTCGCTGCTGATGTTGGCAGCATCGGCCTTCGCCTTGGCCGGGGCGAGGACCTCGTTCTCGGCGTGGGCGGTCTGCTGCTTGCGCCACGATTCGTTGCCTTCCATCTCACGCACACTCATGAAGGCATGCGGTGAATGCGGAATCACCGACACGATGACCAGCTTCTCCCCAGCCTGCTGCGCAGCGGTGATCGCGTAGTCCAGCGCGCGTTGGCTGCCTTCGCTGCCGTCAATGCCGACGATGATGGTTTCGGACATGAGCGTTCTCCCAGTTTCGTGACGCCCATCCTAACCCGTGACCCGGTGTTCGCGTCGAGTAGGGCGTGTGTGGTCGCCTGCGCCTGACCGGATGCGGGGCCGTGACCGCCGGCGCGTGCCGATCGAAGCGATTCAGGTCACACTGCTGTCGCTGCGGCGTCCGGGTTGCTGCAGTCGCCGAAACGCCGTCGTTTCCCGGCGTGCGACTGGCACAGGAGTCAACGATGAACAAATGGATCTGGATCAGCCTGCTGGGCCTGGTGGTGCTGGTTCTGGCCCTGAATGGCGCGCTTTGGTGGCCGGCAGAGATGCTTTTTGGCCTGCTCGTCGGGTTGGTGGCGACGGTGCTGGCCATCGTTGCGGTGGTGATCACGGTGCCGCTGGCGCTGATCGTGGCCGCGTTGGCGACGGTGGCAGCGCTGCTGGTCGCAGTCGTGGCCGCGGTGGTCGCGTTGTTGCCGATATTGCTGCCACTGGCGTTGCTGGCAGGGCTGGTCTGGCTGGTGGTAAAGCTGGCCAGCGCCCCAGCGACTTCCGCGACGCCGGCCCTGCCGACGCCCGACGCGGGCGAAGTCTCGTCATGAGGATTGGCTGACGTGAAGGAAAGAGATGCCGATCTGATCAGCCACGCTGGCGGTTGCCATTGCGGGCGCGTCCGCTTCGAGGTGGATGCGCCCGCCGACCTTGAGGCGGTGGACTGCAACTGCAGCGTCTGCGCGGCCAGCGGCTACCTGCACCTGATCGTGCCGGCGTCGCGTTTTCGCCTGCTGTCCGGTGAGGACGTGTTGACCGACTACCGCTTCGGTACCGGCGTGGCGGTGCATCGCTTCTGTTCGGTCTGTGGGGTGAAATCCTTCTACGTGCCGCGCTCGAATCCCGACGGCATCGACGTCAACGTGCGCTGTCTGCAGCGGGATTGCATCCGAAGCCTGCGCGTCGTCCCGTTTGACGGTCGCGACAATTGGGAAGAGAGCGCGGGTTCCCTGAGTCACCTGTCGGACGACGCAGAAACCTAGGCTCAAACCAGCGGCGCGAACTGCACCACGAAGCGGGCGCCGCCGAGTTCCTCGGAGCGTTCCACGACCAGTTCGCCGTGGTAGGCGCGGACGATGTCCTGCACGATGGCCAGGCCGATGCCGTGGCCATGCACACGCTCATCCCCGCGCACGCCACGCTGCAATACGCGTTCGATCTGGCCCTCGGCGATGCCAGGGCCATCGTCTTCCACCACCAGCAGCAGGCCGGCGCGGCGGTTGGGCGCGACGGTCATGGTGCGCGCGGTCAGCATCACCCGGTGTCCACACCACTTGAAAGCGTTTTCCAGCAGGTTGCCGAGCAGTTCCATCAGATCGCCCTGTTCGCCGTAGAAGCGCGCCAGCGGGTCGATGTCGAACTCGCAAAGGACATTCTTCGCCGCATAGACCTTTTCCAGGCTCTGCACGATGTTCTCGGCCGGCTCGCTGAGCTTGAGCGGTGCCGAGAACAGTTGGTGGCCGGTGGTCGCGGCGCGTGACAGTTGGTAGGCGACGATTTCGTCCATGCGCCGAACCTGCAGCAGCACTTCCTCGCGAAGGCCGGCGTCGTCGCCTTTGGCATCGATGCGCGTGCGCAGCACCGCCAGCGGCGTCTTCAGGCTGTGGGCAAGGTCGGACAGGGTGTTGCGGTAGCGGTCGAGGTGTTCGCGCTCGCTTTTTACGAAGGCGTTGATGTTGTTGGTGAGCAGCGCCAGCTCGCGCGGGTAGGCGCCGTCCAGTTGCGCACGCTGGCCACTTTCCACGCGGCGCATGTCGGTGCTGACCCGGCGCAGCGGCTGCAGGCTCCAGCGCAGCACCAGCACCTGCAGGCCCAGCAGCAGCAGGGCGCCGCCGCCGAGGTAGACCCAGAGTGCACGACGGAACACGTCGATCTGGCGACGTACCCAGAATTCGTCCTCGGCGACGAAGAAGGTGAAGCCGGCGACCAGGTCACCGCTGTCGTCCTCCCAGCGGAACCCGTAGGAATAGCGGTAAACGTTGCCGGCCGGTGAGGGCAGCGGACCGCCGAAGCCCTCCACGCCGGTGTCGAGATGGTCCGCGAACGGCAGCTCTCGCCCAAGGCCGGACGCGCTCTGCCATTCGATGGCTTCCTGCTTGGCGTTGGCGCCGAGCAATCCCGCGTACAGGCCGCTGCCCGGCCGGTCGAAACGCGGATCCGGTGGCAGCTCCGGCATCAGCGGCTGCTGGTCGCGACTGAACTCCAGGCCGCCGACGTAGGCCAGCGCGTAGCTGCGCAGGCGATCACGCAACGCGTTCTGCGAGGTCTCGGTGAAGGCGCGGTCCAGTGCGTAGCCGGTCAGCCCGAGGAAGGCGATGAGGCCCAGGCTGGCGGCCAGTAGCTGCCGCGCCTGTAGCGACAGCGTTCGGCGGCGACGACGCGCCACGCCGCGATGCTATTCGCTGCGCGGGATGGCGAAGCGGTAACCGCGTCCGCGCACGGTCTCGATCGGCTTGATCTCGCCGTCCGGGTCCAGTTTCTTGCGCAGCCGGCCGATGAAGACTTCCAGCACGTTGGAATCGCGGTCGAAATCCTGCTGGTAGATGTGCTCGGTCAGGTCAGCCTTCGATACCAGTTCACCGGCGTGCATCATCAGGTATTCCAGCACCTTGTACTCGTAGCTGGTCAGGTCGACATTTTCGCCATTGACGGCGACGGTCTGCGCGGCAAGATCGAGCAGGATCGGGCCGCATTCAAGGGTGGGTTTGCTCCAGCCGGCAGCGCGGCGCATCAGCGCGTTGAGTCGCGCCAGCAGTTCCTCGACGTGGAATGGTTTGACCAGGTAGTCATCGGCGCCGGCTTTCAGGCCTTCGACCTTGTCCTGCCAACTCGAACGCGCGGTCAGGATCAGGATCGGGAATTTCTTCTGTTCATCGCGCAGTGCGCGCACCAGATCCATGCCCGACAGTTTGGGCAGACCCAGATCGATGATGGCGCAGTCGAACGGCACTTCACGCCCCAGGTACAGGCCTTCTTCGCCGTCCTGGGCCATGTCCACGGCGAAACCGTCGCGCTTCAGGCGCGCGGCCAGGGTTTCGCGGAGCGGGGCTTCATCTTCAACCAGCAGGATTCGCATTGGGCTCTCCTTGGCTCAGCAAGCGGATGGGCAGCAGTGAACCAAGGGGCTGGTTCACCTACATGAACAAGGTCGCCGACAGGATAGCTGGAGAAAGATGAACGAGGGCGGTTGCGCGGCGCGACCGTTGCGGTCAATCAGTTGCCGTCGTCGCCGCTCTTGGCGCGTGGCGGCGCACTGGGTGGCGTGGAGCGCTGTACCGGTGCATTGCCGCGGGCGGGTTGCGGAGCGCGGTTTTCGCGCATGACGCGAACACGGCCATCGGGTGTCAGCACCTTTACTCGACTCATGTCGCGACCGCCGCGATGGATCGGTTCGACCTTGAGCACGCGACCACCGGTCTCGCGCTCGATGCGGCGCACCGTATCCGAGGACGGGGCGTCGTCTTTCTTGTCGGCCGCGACTACCGGCGCAACCAGCAGCGTTGCTGCGGCAAGGGCAGCAATGGCGGTCAGGTGGCGGATGGCGAGGACAGGCTTCATGCGAGGGGCGAATGTTAACGGGACGTTAGGGCCGGGGTAAAGCGGGCGGGGGCATGGTCGATCCCGGCGGAGGCACAGTGTCGCCCCCGGCGCTTGAATGGCGGATAACTTTTCCTTTACGAAACTGAGTGTTGCCTGACCATCGCTGCCGGCATTCAGGGCGCTCCCGGGTGAATCATGACCGATCCACAGGCCGGCAATCGCTTCAATGGCGGCTGAACACTTCCCCGACACAGCAGCGCAGCGAGCCGCCGGCCTTCTCGATGGCGTCCAGTGCCACGCTGCGGATGCGGAAGCCCGCCTTTTCCAGCCCGGAGCGGCTGCCCGGCATCAGTGCATCGGCCGCGGCTTCGCTCATCCACACACTGTCCGGTCGCAATGCGATGCAGTTTCCGGCGAAGGCGTTCTTCTCGGCGACGCTGAGTTCGATGACTTTCGGCGCGTAGAAGTCTGAAAGCGTTGCCGGTGCGGCCGGGTCGACAAAGGCATCCGGGCAGATCACCAGTGCGCGGCTGGCCAGCACGCTCATCACCACATTGCTGTGGTACTCGCCATTGGCCAGCGCGAAGCCGTAGCCGAGGCGCAGGTCGAAGGCGTCGAGCATGGCGACAGCGCCCGCCTCGTCGCAGCGCTCGCTATAGCCCGCCAGGCCGATGCCGCGCGCGCGGTCGATGATCAGTGCGCCGGTGAGTTCGGCGATACCCGGCTGCTGGCGGAGATCACGCAGCGTGCAACCGTTCGCGATGAAATGTGCGCGGATGTCCTCACGCTCGGCCTCGCGCTGGCGCACCGCGTGGCGCATATGGCCCAGCACCAGCCGCCCCGGCGCGCTGCCGAAGACATTGTTGGGAAATACGGCATCCGGCGTGTGCGCGCTGCCCGGAAACACGGTGACCGGCAGCTCCTCGCGCAGCGCATCGGTCAGCGCCGCATGCTGGGCCAGCGCGCGCTCGGCATCGAAGGCGCTGGCACCTGCCATGTAGCGGTTGTCGCTGGCGGACTGCTCGGCCAGCGCGAAGCCGTCCGGTCGCACCAGAAAAACGGCGTCGGCGCAGGCCGGTCGATCCGCTGGCAGCTTGCGGGCGCCGGTGAGAAAGTCGCTGGCGTCATGCAGCAACATCAGGCGGCCTCGCGCTGGCGTTCGGTAGCGGCGAGGGCGGTCTCGACCACGCGCCAGTCCGCGTCATCGCTAACCGCGCCTTCGGTCAACAGGCGACGGAAGTGCTTGCCGCCCGGCTGCGCGTGGAACAGGCCGAGCAGGTGCCGGCTGATGTGCTTGAGCTTCACGCCGTTCGCCAGTTGCTGCTCGACGTAGGGCTGAAGGCGGCGCAGCAATTCACTGCGCGCGGTCAGCGGCGTATCCGGATCGAACAGTCGGTGCTGCAGTTCGTGCAGAAAATAGGGCTCGTGGTACGCAGCGCGACCGATCATCACGCCATCCACATGGCGCAGGTGCTCGTCCACGGCCTCGGCATCGGTGATGCCGCCGTTGATCGCGATGAACAGGCCGGGGCGCTCCTGCTTCAGCCGATAGACCAGTTCGTAGCGAAGCGGCGGCACTTCGCGGTTCTCCTTCGGGCTCAACCCTTTCAGCCAGGCCTTTCGTGCGTGGACGGCAAAGTTGTCGCAGCCGGTGGCGGCGACGGTATCGACGAAGCGCAGCAGGTCGTCATAGTCCTCCTGGTCGTCGACGCCAAGGCGGCATTTCACCGTTACCGGGATATTGGTGGCGTCGCGCATGGCGGCGATGCAGGCGGCCACGGTGTCCGGCTCGAACATCAGGCAGGCGCCGAAGCGCCCGGACTGCACGCGATCGGACGGACAGCCGACATTGAGGTTGACCTCGTCGTAACCCCACTCCGTGGCGATGCGCGTGGCCTCGGCGAGCTTGGCCGGCTCGCTGCCACCGAGCTGCAGTGCAACCGGGTGTTCGATTTCGCTGAAACCGATCAGCCGCTCGCGATCGCCGTGGATCACCGCCTCGGCATGCACCATTTCGGTATAGAGCAGGGCATCCGGCGCGAGCAGGCGATGGAAGGCGCGGCAGTGGCGGTCGGTCCACTCCATCATCGGTGCGACCGATAGTCGTGCCGACGGGCGGGTCGGTGGGGAAAGCGTCATGGCCTCATTTTATCGGAGCCGAGGCCGCAACCGGGCCTGGATGACGACCCTGCCATTCGACAGGGGAAGGGTATGACGGCATTGCATATACTCCGCCGCATGGTGACCGCCACGGACGCGACATTGCTGCTGAGCCTCGATGCAGTCATCGTCGCCGTGACGGATGAGGCGCCGCGCATCCTGTGCATTGATGCCGCCGACACGCTGCCGTCGCTGCCCACCGGCCTGTTCCACCATGAGCAGCATCCGACCATCGAGCGCGGCCTGCGGCATTGGGTCAGCGAGCAGACCGGCGTCGAGCTGGGCTATGTCGAACAGCTATACACCTTCGGCGACCGCTACCGCGACCCGCGCGAGCGCGACGGCGGTGCGCGCGTGGTATCCGTCGCCTACCTCACGTTGCTGCACGAGCAGGGGCTGTCGGCGGAACTGACCGCGCATTACCGCGACTGGTACGAGTTCCTGCCCTGGGAGGACTGGCGTGACGGCCGGCCGGCGATGATCGAGCGCCGCCTGCGCCCGGCGTTGAAGCGCTGGAGCAGCGGCAGCCGCGAACGCCAGCAGCGCGTGCAGGGCTGTTTCGGCAGCGACACCACGCTGTGGGATCCCGAGCGGACGCTGGAGCGCTACGAATTGCTGTGGGAGGCCGGTATCGTCGCCGAGGCGCTGCGCGATGGCGGTGGTGATGTCGACAAGGCAGCGAGCGTCGCCGGGCAGCCAATGTTCGGGGATCATCGGCGCATTCTGGCCACGGCCCTGGGCCGGCTGCGCGGCAAGCTGCGCTATCGTCCGGTGGTGTTCGAGTTGTTGCCGGACACGTTCACGCTATTGCGCCTGCAGCGCGTTGTCGAAGCCCTGGCCGGCACACGGTTGCACAAGCAGAATTTCCGGCGCCTGGTGGAGCAGGGCGGGCTGGTCGAAGGCACGGGGCGCCGCGAGCATGGCACGGGTGGTCGGCCGGCCGAACTGTTCCGTTTCCGTGGCGAGGTGCTGCGTGAACGCCCGGCGCCGGGGGTCAATTTTCCTGGCGCCTTCCGCTGAACCAAAGCGGTTCCTGTCCCGCGTGACGTCCAGACAGCAAAACACCGGCCTGAAGCCGGTGTTCGCTGTGCTGTTGTCCTTGTTGCGGCGGTGTGGGGAGTGTTGTGAGGAGCTCCACCGCCATGACATCCATGTGGATACATGAGATGCCGAAGTCGCGAGAAAGTTCCCTGAACACCCGCGCATGACCCGCTGCAGGACGGCTTTCTGGCACAACTTATTGATTTCTTGGATTTTTCGCCGAGGCAGTGGCGTCAATCGGTTACTTGAACATCCCTGGCAGGAAACTGCGCCACTGCAGGATCGGTGCTGCGGCAGGCTCACTGCGTGGCGCCTCCGCGACGGTCTTGGCGTCGCCACCGGCCGTGGCTTCCTCTGCGCTGGTGGCGTTCTCGCTGGCGGTTGCGGTGGTCTCGACAGCCGGCGTCGGGCAGCCCCCGCCGTTCGGACTGGCGTGACTTGTGGTGCCGGCCTGGGCCTGGGTAGCAACGAGCAGGGACAGCAGTAGCAGCGAACGGTGCAGCATGATTCGGGCTCCGGAGAGAACTGCCGGACAGCGGGCCGGATCCAGAGGCTGGATTCCGGTGCATCGGCCATCCACGACGGCCATCGCCACGAATTGTATCGGCAAACGCGGGCCATCGCACTGACCGATCATCTTGCGCCGCAACATGGCGTTTCGCCCGAATCGGGCAGACTCTGGCGCATGTCCGTCGTCATGCCCAGCCACGAGTTGTTGGAAGTTCCGGCCCCCGGACCACGCATCAGCGCCGCTGCATTGCGCCGCGCCCTGATCGCTGGCGCGCGGCGAGTGATTTCGCGCCGCGAACAGCTCAACCGCATCAACGTCTTTCCAGTGCCAGACGGCGATACCGGCAGCAACCTCGCCTTCACCCTGGGGAGCGTGCTCGACGGCGCGTTGAGTCGCCCGGCGCGGGAGGCTGGTGTGCTGTTGCGTGCCGTTGCAGATGACGCACTGGACGGCGCGCGCGGTAACTCCGGGGCGATCATCGCGCAGTTTTTTCACGGCCTAGGAGAACGGGTCGGTTCACTTCCGGCGCTGAGCCCGGCGCAGCTGGCGGCAGCGGTGCGCAACGGTGCCGAACAGGCACGGGGCGCGTTGTCGGAGCCGCGTGAAGGCACGGTGCTGAGCGTGATCCAGGCGTTTTCGGATGCGCTGCAGCAGCCGGCGAGTTCGCTGCGCGACTGGTTCGACGCTGCCCTGCAGCGCAGTCGCCGCGCGCTGGCGAACACGCCGAACCAGCTGGCCGTGCTGCGCCAGGCCGGTGTGGTCGATGCCGGGGCACAGGGGTTCGTCGATCTGCTCGAAGGCGTGGCTGATTTCATCAGTGAGGGCCGGCCGGCCGCGCGCCGTATCGATGATGCGCATGAGGAATGCCTGCACGGTTCAGACGCGGCCGTCGCAGCCGACACCTTCGACAGCGAAGCCAATCCCGACCATCGCTGGTGCAGCGAGTGCGTGATCGAAGCCGATGCCGATGGCGGCATTGATCGCGTGGCGCTGCGTGCGGCGATCGATGGTCTGGGTTCCTCGTCGGTGGTGCTGGCCGGCGGTGCGTCGCGCCTGCGCCTGCATGCGCATGTCGCCTGTCCGGGCCGGCTGTTCGAGCTCGCGAGCGGCTTTGGCCGCGTGGCGCAGCGCAAGGCCGACGACATGCTGGCGCAGCAGCGCGCCGTGCAGAATCCGGCTGCCGTGGCCGTGGTGACCGACAGTGGCGCTGATTTACCGGCGGACTGGATTGAACGCGCTGGTCTCAGCATGGTGCCGGTGCGCCTCAACTTTGGTGAGGAAGACTTCCTCGACAAGGTGACCATGCACCCGGCCGAGTTCTATGCCCGACTGCGTGGCATCGGCGACGGCGAGCCACTGCCGCAGACCTCGCAGCCGACGCCCGGTGATTTCCGTCGCCAGTTCGAGTTCCTCGGCAGCCACCATGCGGAAGTGGTGTACGTCGGCATTTCGCGGCCGCTGAGCGGCACATTGCAGTCGGCGGAAAGCGTGCAGTCGCGGCTGCACGGCGTGGCGCTGCGCATCGTCGACAGTGGCCACGCGTCCTGCGGCGAAGGCCTGCTGGCGCTGGCCGCGGCCGAAGCCGCGCGTGAAGGCGCAACCGGTGCTGACATCGTCGCCCTGGTCGAGCGCCTGCGCAGCGAGACCTTCACCTTCGCCGCGACCCGCGACCTCAGCCACGCCGTGCGCGGTGGTCGGATTCCGCGCTGGGCCGGTCCGTTGGCGCGCTGGCTGCCAGTCACGCCGGTCGCGGCTGTCCGCGCCGACGGCAGATTGGGCGTGGCGGGCGCCTTGCCCGGCCGACGCGACGTGCCCGAGCGACTGGCTTCCTGGGTGCTGCGTCGACTGCCGCCGGGTCGTCGCTGGCGACTGCTGGTCGGTCACGGCGACTGCGAGGCGGATGGTGTGCGACTGCGCGACGTGCTGGCCGAGCGCTTGGGCGACTGCGAAGCCGGCCTGGTCGAAGCCGGCCCTGCGGTCGGCGCGCATGCCGGACCGGGCGCACTGGTGGTCGGTGTGCAGCGTCTCGGTTGACGCTGCCTGACTGAACGGCCGTTTCGGCGCGCTAACATGCGGGTATCGATTCTGCCGCTGACCTGGAGTTCGTGTGCCGGCCCTGTTCGCCCTGCTGCTCTGTGCCTATCTGCTCGGATCGATCTCCGGCAGCCTGCTGATCGGGCGCTTTCGCGGTGTCGACATCCGCACGCAGGGCAGCGGCAATGCCGGCAGCACCAATGCATTCCGCACGCAGGGCTGGCGTTTCGCGCTGGGCGTGCTGCTGATCGATGTGGGCAAGGGCGCACTGGCAGTCTGGCTGGCAGGCCATTGGCCGTGGCCGCTGCCGTCGTTGTCGTGGGTGTCGACGAACTGGCTGGCGTTGCTGGCCGCCGTTGTCGGGCATGTGTGGCCGGCGTTTCATGGTTTTCGTGGCGGCAAGGGCGTGGGCACGCTGCTGGGTGGATTGCTGCTGATCTGGTTGCCTGGCGCGGGCGTTTTCTTCGCCGTGGCGGTATTGACGTTGATCATCACCGGATACGTCGGCCTGGCGTCGATCCTTGGTGCGCTGTCGCTGCCGCTGGCAGCCATCTTGCTGCCGGGCACGTCCGATCTGCTGCTGCCGACTGCCTTGCTGGCCATGCTGATCGCCTTTACCCATCGACAGAACATCCGCCGCCTGCTCGCCGGCAACGAGAACCGCTTCGAGCGGGCGCGACTGCTGAGGCGGCGTTCGTGAGCGCTGCCGACGAAACCCGCGACGCGCTGCTGGCCGCGCTGGCTGGCAACGCCGTTCGCTTCGGCAGCATCGAGGTCGCCGAGTCGCTGGATTCGACCAATGCCGAACTGCTGCGCAGAGGCGTCGATCAAGCAGATGGCAGCCTGCTGATCGCGCTGGAGCAGACCGCCGGTCGCGGCCGTCACGGCCGCGATTGGCACACGCCGGTTGGCGGCCAGTTGGCGCTGTCGCTGGCCGTTCGCACGCAGCGTCCGTTGGCCGACTGGCAGGGGCTGCCGCTGGGCGTCGGTGTCGGCGTCGCCGATGCGCTGCGGCGGCTGGGCGTTGATGACATCGGCCTCAAATGGCCGAATGACCTGCTGCGCGGCGACGCCAAGCTCGGCGGCATCCTGCTGGAAAGCCGCTTGCCGCCGGCGAACCCGCGCGGCGGCGAAGCGCTGCTGGTCATCGGCATTGGCATCAACCGCGACATCGGATCGTCCCTGCAGCTCGACCAGCCGGTGACCGACCTCGCCAGCGTGCTCGGTGAACACACGCCGTCGCTGCCCGTGCTGGCGGCGGCCGTCGCGCTGGGCGTGCTGGAGGCCGTGGATCGCCACGCGCTGGAAGGACTCGCCGCTGCGCAGCCGCGTTTCGAGCAGTTGGATGCGCTGCGTGGTCGCGATGTGGTCATCCGCGATGCCGAAGGCGGTACGCGGCACGGCACCGCATTGGGCGTGGCGGCGGACGGCAGCCTGCGCGTGCGCATCGATGGTGCCGAACAGCGCCTGCTCAGTGCCGACGTTTCGGTCAGGGCGCGCTGATGCTGCTGCTTGATCTCGGCAACACGCGGCTCAAGCTCGCCAACACGCGCGATGGCGCAATCGCCGATGTCGCGGCGATCGCGCACCGTGACAACCATGCCTTCCATGCGCAGCTGCTGGCCGAACTGCGTCGCCGTCGCGACGCGGGGGTCGCTTCGCAGGCCTGGCTGTCCAGCGTCCACCACGGCGCTGCGCTGGACGAACTACTGTCGGCACTCGATGCAGCCGGCTTTCGCAGGCACCGTGTCGAGCAGGCGCAGCCACGCGATGATCTGCGCCTCGCCTATCCGGACGTCACGCAGCTCGGCGTCGATCGCTGGCTGGCGATGCTCGGCGCACGCTCGCACGTCGACGGTGACATCCTGCTGGTGTCGGCGGGCACCGCATTGACCATCGACCTGATCGACGCCAGCGGTCAGCATCGTGGCGGCTGCATCGCGCCATCGCCGATGCGCATGATCGACGGCCTGCGCCAGGCCGCACCGCACCTGCCGCAACCGCTGCTGACCGCCACCCTGGAGCCGCGCAGCCTGTTCGCCACCAATACGCTGGACGCCCTCGTCGCCGGCGCACAGGGCGCGATCCTGGGTCTGGTGCGGCAAGCCGTTGGCGAAGCCAGCGAGCAGTTGGGCCGGTCGCCAACGCTGGTACTGACCGGCGGTGGCGCGCCGGCGATGATCGCTGCGCTGGCGGGCAAACCGGACGCCGTTTACTTCAAATCCGCGGTGTTGCATGGCCTGTCGCGATTGGCTGGTGAAGCGCGGACGGACAGCACTGACTGAACCTCGGCTTCCGCGCGCTGCTAACATCGCAGCGCCTCGACATGCCGAACCCCATGCTGCCGCGCATTCTCGTCCTCCTGCTGCTGGTGCTGAACGCCACGGTCGCCCTGTGGTGGGTCTTCCGTGCGCCGCCGGCGCCACCGCGATTGCCGGCCACCGAACAGGGCATCGCCGGCCTCAGCCTCTTGCGTGAAGTCAACAGCGGCGCGGCACCCAAGCTGGCCGATATCCCGGATGCCGGCGCGCTGCAGTGCCTGGACATCGGGCCGTTCCCCAGCCGTGCCGAAATGGAGCGCGCCTTCGAGGCGCTGACGCCGCTGGCCACGCGCATCCAGTTCCGCGAGGACGTACAGCGCAACCAGCGCGGCTGGTGGGTCTATCTGCCCGCACCCGATAGCCGCGAGGCCGCGCTGGCGGTTGCCCGTGATCTGTCGGCACAAGGTCTTCGCGACTACTACGTGGTCACCGCCGGTAGCAACGAGAACACCGTGTCGCTGGGACTGTTCCGCGAGCGTGACAACGCCGAGAAGCGCCGCGCCGAAGTCCGCGAGGCGGGTTACGCCGCCGAGATCACGCCGCGCATCGACGAACGCCCGGAGTTCTGGATCAGTCTCGAAGTGCCCACTGGTGGCGCCTGGCGGGCGCGTCTCAACGGCTATTCCGGCGTTGACGCCAGGCCGCTGGCCTGCCAATAGCCTCGCCCGTGCGTGGCGCTGCCGGTGCCGGCGACGCTACAATGCCCGCCGGTTCGCACCGTCGCCCCTGCGTTATCGTCGTGACGCGCGCAACAGCATCGATGCCGCTTTAGCTCAGTTGGTAGAGCAACTGATTTGTAATCAGTAGGTCGTCCGTTCGAATCGGACAAGCGGCACCATTGTTCTGCGCAAAACCGGGCTTGCTGCCGCGCTTCGCGCGTACATTCTTGGAGAGCAGGGTCGCGGCAGAGTCGCGCCACGTTTTCCGAAGCCTGCACTGTTCGGCCGGCTTCGGCGGCACCTCCGGGTGCTGCGGTGGCCAATGGCATGATGGGAGCGTCATAACGGGTTGCAGGAGACCAGATGTCGACTGACCAGGCGCTGCTGGCGCTGTATTTTGAATCGCTGACCAATCGCCGCGGCGAGCTGCAGCGCGGCTGGGATGAGCTCCGCGCCGGCAGCGGTGATGAGGCCACGGTGCAGCGGGTCAAGAACCACCTGCACCAGCTTGCGGGCTCCGCCGGTGCTTACGGTTTTGCCGGACTGGGCGATGCCGCGCGCACGTTGGAACTTGCCTGTGCCGACTGGCTGAGCGCCGACATGGCTGGCCGTGACGGCGTGGATCGTTTCAGCCGCCGCTGCCAGGGCGATTTCGATGAGCTCGACTACCAGCTTGAGTTCGTCCTGCAGCGCGCCGATTCCAACTGATTCATCAGTCCGTGAGCCGACAACCTTTCGCAACAGGAGCCGACATGCGCCTTCCCCTTCCATGCACCGCTACCCGCGAGTCGGAACACCTCGAGGTGACGGCATGAGCCGCCGTGTTGCGCTGGTGGGCGTACCCACCGACATCGGTGCCGGTCATCGCGGCGCTTCCATGGGCCCGGAGGCGCTGCGCGTTGCCGGCATCGCCGAAGCGCTGTCGGCGCGTGGCCTCGACGTGGTTGATCGCGGCAACCTCAGCGGTCCGCGCAATCCCTGGCAGCCGCCCACCGAAGGCTATCGCCACCTGCCCGAAGTGGTGGAGTGGAACCGCATGGCGATGGAAGCCATCGCCGCGGAACTCAAGGAAGGCAACCTGCCGATCATGCTGGGCGGCGACCACTGCCTGGCCATGGGCTCGATCACCGCCATTGCCGCGCACTGCCGCGACACCGGCCGCAAGCTGCGCGTGATCTGGCTCGACGCCCACGCCGACTTCAACACCAGCGACATCACCCCTTCCGGCAACGTCCACGGCATGCCGGTGGCCTGCCTGTGCGGGCATGGTCCCAAGCCGCTGACCGAACTCGGCGGCAGCTCGCCGGCGATCACGCCGGATGTCGTCCGACAGGTCGGCATCCGTTCGGTCGACGCCGGCGAGAAGAAGCTGGTCCACGAAGCCGGCCTCGATATCTACGACATGCGTTACATCGACGAACACGGCATGCGCCGCGCCATGCAGGAAGCGCTGGCCGATCTCGATGATGACACGCACCTTCACGTCAGCTTCGACGTCGATTTCCTCGACCCGGAAATCGCGCCAGGCGTCGGCACCACCGTCGCCGGCGGCCCCAACTACCGCGAAGCGCAGCTGTGCATGGAAATGATCGCCGACACCGGCAAGCTGGCCTCGCTGGACATCGTCGAACTCAACCCCGCCTTCGATGACCACAATCGCACCGCGAAGCTGGCGGTGGATCTGGTGGAGAGTCTGTTTGGGAAGTCGACGTTGATGCGGGCGTAGTTTTTCGCCTTGTCGGCTATTCGGGGCAGAGCTTTCGACATTGCCTTCGGCGCTGCCGAGTTACTTTCTCTTGCTTGTCCAAGAGAAACGGAACCAAAGAGAAGGTCGAACACGCCAACCGGCGTGTGAGGCCGCGTCCGCGCCCGCTTCGCGGGTTCGTGAGCCGGAGCCGGGGTTTTCGACAGTTCTTCCTGAACTGGCGAAAACGCGCGTGCATCCCTGCACGCACCCCTTCGGGCCTGATCGTCTCCGTCTCACCGCTACCGAGGGGCCCCGAAAGGCGTCGATGGCCGGTCTAGCTGGAAGAATGGCCGGAAAATTCATCCTAATGAGGGCGTACACAATTTATTGGCATACTTCGGCTAATGATTACACGCGAATCCATCATTCTTGAGATCAAACGCCTCGCCGAAGAAAACTCCGGCAATGCGCCCGGTTGGCGACTTTTTCGAAGCCACACCGGCCTTAGCGAGTCGGCTTGGCGTGGTCGGTTTTGGGCTCGCTGGGGTGACGCTTTGCTGGAGGCTGGATTCGAGCCCAACAAGAAATCAAGAGCGTATAAGGACGAAGAGCTCTTCTTCGCTCTTATTCGCGTCGCAAGGGATATTGGCCATGTTCCGACCTCCCCGGAGTACAAGATGGCCGTTCGCGCGAATCCTGAGCTTCCAGGCTTGAGTGCTGTCACACGGCTTGGTGTGCGTGAAGAATATCTGAGAAAGTTGGAAGCATTTGTGGCGGGCAAGCCAAAGTACTCTGACATTGCAGGTATGTTGGCTTCCTTGGAGCCGACGTCATTGGTGCGGTCGATTCCAAACGAGACCGCCGGAGAGTCGGATGGTTTCGTCTATCTCATCAAATCCGGTCGTCATTTCAAAATCGGGCGGTCAAATGCTTTCGGGCGCAGGGAGCGCGAAATCGCATTGCAGCTGCCGGAAGCTGCGAAGACGCTTCATGTGATTCGAACGGATGATCCGGTTGGCATAGAAGCGTACTGGCACAAACGGTTCGCAGATAAACGCAAGAATGGCGAATGGTTTGAGCTGAAGCAGTCGGATGTTTCGGCTTTCAAGCGCCGCAAGTTCATGTAGTCGGCGGTGACATGAGAGTGCCACTCCATCACGAAGATGTGTTTGGCATTGCTCCGGCCTTTTTGCTCCCGTGGAAGCGCCGAGTAGCGGAGGAATTCGGCGGGGAAAGGCGCGTTTGTTTGAGGCCATGGATGGCCGAGTTCGCGCCGGCCGACGGGTTCCGAGCAACGCAGGGAACATCGACGGTTTTATCGTCGATGCGCGTACTTCGGGTGTCCTTCTCTTTGCCTACATTTCTCTTGGACAAGCAAGAGAAAGTAGGTCGGCAGCGCCGAAGGCGATGTCGAATGCTCCTGCTTTCGGAGCGTCAAACAGCAAGAGCGAGGGTGTCAGGATTTTTGTGTGTGAGGCATACCATGATGCTGCCAAGGAGCATGTATGCCACGCAAGAAGAAGACGCCGGTGGTCACGCCGGCCATTGATCTGCCGCAGGAGTTTCTCGAGAAGCTGATCCCCGGCCCGATGGATGCGGCTGGGGTCGAGGCCGTTTTCCAGCAACTGAAGAAGGCCGTGATCGAGCGCGCCCTCGGCGCCGAGATGGGCCTTCACCTGGCCGACGCCGAGGGCGGTAACGGCAACCACCGCAATGGCCGCAGTGGCAAGACGGTGCTGACCGACGACGGTCCGCTGCGCATCGACGTGCCGCGCGACCGGTCCGGGACGTTCGAGCCGCAGCTGATCCCCAAGCACGAGCGTCGATTCGCTGGGTTCGACGAGCGGATCGTCTCGATGTACGCCCGTGGCATGACGGTGCGGGAGATTCAGGGCCACCTGGCCGAGATGTACCGCGTCGAGGTATCGCCAGAGTTCATCAGCAAGGTCACCGACGAGGTGATGGTCGAGGTTGCTGCCTGGCAGGCACGGCCACTGGAGACGATGTATCCGGTGGTGTTCTTCGACGCACTGCGGGTAAAGATCCGCGAGGACGGGGTGGTGCGCAACAAGGCCGTGTACCTGGCGCTGGGCGTGCTGGCTGATGGCACCCGCGACATCCTTGGGCTGTGGATCGAGAACACCGAGGGCGCCAAGTTCTGGATGCGGGTGTTCAACGACCTGAAGACGCGTGGCGTCGACGACATTCTGATCGGCGTGGCCGATGGCCTGAAGGGCTTCCCGGAAGCGCTGGAAGCGGTGTTTCCGGCGACCACGCTGCAGACCTGCATCGTGCACTTGATCCGCAACAGCCTGGACTATGCGAGCTGGAAGGACCGCAAGGCGCTGGCGGCAGCGATCAAGCCGATCTATACGGCACCGACCGCCGAAGCCGCCGAGGCCGAGCTGGACGCGTTCGAGGCCGGCCCCTGGGGCGAGCGCTTCCCAACCGTGGTCGCCGCCTGGCGCCGCGCCTGGACGCGCGTGGTGCCGTTCTTCGCATTTCCACCGGACGTGCGCCGGGTGATCTACACGACCAACGCGATCGAGAGCGTGCATGCGCGCCTGCGCAAGATCATCAAGACCCGAGGCCATTTTCCCAGCGACGACGCAGCGACCAAACTGATCTGGCTGGCCCTGCGCAACATCACCGCCGAATGGAGCCGTGCCAGCCGCGACTGGAAGGCGGCGATGAACCAGTTCGCGATAATCTACGAAGACCGATTCACGCTGGCTCGCTGATAGAGACCTTCGAACTAAACCGCCTCACACACAAAAAATCGGACACGCCCCCTCACACACAAAAAATCGGACACGCCCGCAAGAGCTGGATGCCCGCCTGCGCTGGCATGATGCGAGAACGAAAATTGTTCGTTTTAACGAACGAGGCCCGCAAACCGCGGGCATCGTCGTTTCTGTTTCTGCCGGCCAGACGGCCGGCTTCCGGCTCACCGATAACCAAACCTCGGCGGGTCCGGCACAAACCCCGCCGGGAACGGATCCGGCTCGCGATAGCGTGGTCCACGCGGCGACGGGATGATGCCGAGGGCGATCAGATTGCGCTGGCTGTCGTAGCGCAGGCTCAACACCTGTGCCGGACTCGAACTTGCGCGTTCAAAGGTCACCTGACGGGCACGGTCATATTCGCGCTGGCCATGGCCGGTGCCGATCGGTGCGCCGACGCTCGGGGCGTGGGCGTAGCCGTCGCTGCGATCCGCCGAGCCGATCTGACGCTTCTCCATGCCAGCGGAGGGCGCGGCTTCTTCGGCTTCTGCCTTGCCACGATAGCGGTTGTTGCCGTAGCCACTGTCTTGGCGCTCGTTGCGCTGGGCGATTTCATCCTTGTCACGACCCAACCAGCCAAACGGACGCCAGGCCTGTCGCTCGCGGAATACGGCGACGCCGATCACGCCGACGTTGCCGGGGCGACCGGTGCGGGCGGCGTAGCTGTCGCCCAGCGAGGTGAACTCGAAGGCGGCGACTTCGCTCATGCTCTTGCGCCAGCCGTCGATGTCCTGCGTCTGCCATGCGGACAGCACGTAGCCGCCCTGGTCGGGGCTGGCGGTCTGGCCGCTCAGCACGTTGACGCCGTCCACGGAAACCACGGCCAGCAGGCGTTCGCCGGTGAGGTTGCGCAGGCGGATGCTGTAGCGATGGCCGGGCGTGCCTGGCACGAAGGCCTGGTCGCCGTCCCAGTACACCGGCAGCACGCGGCCGGTGTCGCGATCCACGGCATTGAGGTCGACCAGCGCGCGGGTACGCGCCGACAGCGGGGCGCTGAGCAGCACGGCGCCGAGAACAACGATCATCAGGGTGGTGAGCTTGTTGATGGACATCAGGCGCATGGCGTTCTCCTTACGCGTTGGCGATGCAACCCTTTCAACGTCATTCAACGTGGGTCGGGGTTTGCGCCGTCGAATGGAGTGGAACGCGTTGTCACTTGTTCAGAAATCCCGGACGTCGAGAATCCATCGGAACCGTTCGTGGTGAGCGCAGTCGAACCATGAGCGGCTCTCGATAAGCCATTCATGGTTCGACTGCGCTCACCACGAACGGAGCTTGAGTGGATTCCCGGTCAACGAGCGGGAGTCCCGCAGCGGGGCATATTTCGGCGAATCGGCGGCCTTCGCGTAAACTGCGCGCCTTCCCAAAGACAGCCACGAAGCCCGCGACGGGCTATCCCGCATGAGCCTTCCCGCATGAGCAAGACCATCCGCCACCTCACCGGCATCACTACGAGCGGAACGCCGCATATCGGCAACTACGTCGGCGCCATCCGCCCGGCGATTGCCGCTAGCCGCGATGTCGGCAGCGAGTCGTTCTATTTCCTCGCCGACTACCACGCGCTTATCAAGGCGCAGGACCCGGTGCGAATCCAGCGCTCCACGCTCGAAATCGCCGCCACCTGGCTGGCCTGCGGACTCGACCCGGAGCGCGTCACCTTCTACCGGCAGTCGGATATCGTCGAAATCCCGGAGCTGACCTGGTTGCTGACCTGTGTCACCGGCAAGGGCCTGCTCAACCGCGCGCACGCCTACAAGGCGGCGGTGGACGTGAACACCGAGGCTGGCGAGGACGCGGATGCCGGCATCAATGCGGGTCTGTACATGTATCCGGTGCTGATGGCGGCGGACATCCTGATGTTCCGCGCGCACAAGGTGCCGGTGGGTCGCGACCAGGTGCAGCACATCGAAATCGCCCGCGACATCGCCGCGCGCTTCAATCACGTCTACGGCGGCAGCTTCCGCGCGATCAGCGGTCGCGACGAGGAGCCGCTGGTGTTGCCGGATGTGGTGATCGACGACAACGTCGCCACGCTGCCGGGCCTTGATGGCCGCAAGATGTCGAAGAGCTACGACAACGTGATTCCGCTGTTCGCGTCGGCCAAGGAGCTGAAGAAGCTGATTGCCGGCATCGTCACCGACTCGCGGGAGCCGGGCGAGGCCAAGGAGACGGCTGGCAGCAACGTGTTCCAGCTCTACCAGGCCTTCGCGAGTGCGGAGGAAACCGCGGCCATGCGCCAGGCTTTCGCCGACGGCATTGGCTGGGGTGATGCCAAGCAGAAACTGTTCGAGCGCATCGACGCCGAACTGGCCGAAGCACGTGAGCGCTACAAGGAACTGATGGCACGGCCCGCCGATATCGAGGATGCGCTGCGCGCCGGAGCGGTCAAGGCACGGAAGCTGAGCGCACCGCTGATCGCCGAACTGCGCCAGTCGGTGGGTCTGCGTGACCTGCGCCAGGCGCCGTCCGAAGCCGGCAAGGTGAAAACGGCGAAGGTGGCGCAGCCGAGCTTCAAGCAGTACCGCGAGGACGATGGTCGTTTCTACTTCAAGCTGGCCGATGCCGATGGTCGCCTGCTGCTGCAGAGTCGCGGTTTCGAGTCACCGCGCGAGGCCGGGCAGATGATCGCGCGGCTCAAGCAGGAAGGCGCGCTGGCGCTGCGTGACGGCGAAGGCGAGGCGCTCAAGCTCGGCGATGACGTGGTCGGCCGACTGGTCGACGACTCGCTCAGCATCGAGGACGTGGTGGCCGCGCTGGTCGCCATGGCCGGGGAGAGCTGAGATGGCAGAGTCCTGGCCGTTCCTCGCGCTGGTGCTGTTCCTGCCCTGGTTCCTGGTGCTGGGCGGCGTCTACCTGTGGTTCGCGAGCCGTCGTCATAGCAGTATCGGCGTGGATCTGCTGGTGTTGCTGGCGGCCACCGGTGTCAGCATCTGGGCGATGCTCTGGGGCTTCACCACGGCGGATCGGCTGCACGGCAACATGTGGCCGCAGGTGTTCGCCACGCTGATGGCCTACGGTGCGTTTCTCGCGGTACTCGCACTGGCCCTGCCGTTGCGGCTGCGGGCAACGTCCGGAAGAAACTGACGGCGTCAGCGTTGCCGCGAGTCCGTTTCGGCACGAATCGCGATCACGCTGCCAAGGTGCGTCAACGCAGCGTCCATCGCTTCAGTCGAACAGTCCGTTACACGAGCCATCAACGTGATGACAATCTCGGCGTTGTGATCCTCGCTGCTGGCGAGATACTGCGCAACAGCCAGCGGACCAGTCGGCGGGAAATCCTGCGCCGCCAGCCATTCAAGGTCCGATTCACCGCGGATGTCGTCCTGGCTCAGGTCCTGGCAGGACGGAGGCCGAACACGGAAGGGCCGTCCATCCAGCCTGGCCTGCGGCAGTTCATCGTAGTTGGATGCGCCGCTGCCATCGGCCACGGTCTCGGCATGCACCATCACCGCCGCGTCCGCGCCGATCAGTGCGGCTCGGGAAATGTCGAAGGGATGGCCGTTGAAGCGGTCGCGGCGGCTGTCCACCGGCGTCGCCTGGAATCCCTGTGGCAGAACAACTTCGAGCGGCACGGCGTGGCGGCTGCGGACCGAATGGCCGTTGGCGACGAGATAGGGAAGTCCGCCGCTGCGGTCATTCGCTGTCAGTGATTCGCAGCCGGTGGCCAGCAGCATTGCAAGCGCCACGCAGCCGCCGGTCAGGCGCCTGGAAAGCAGCGCCGTCGGGCTCGGATTCGTCTTTGCGGCGGTTTGCATGATGCGCTTGGATGCCGCGTGCGCGGCGAAGGTTGAAACCATCAGTCCCAGCGGGTCGGTTTGGGGCCGCGCTCCGGATGCTTCATCTTCACCACGCAGAAGCGATGGCCGCTGGGTGCTTCCATTACCCACCAGCGTTTGACGAAGGCGACCTTCTTCGCGCCCAGATTCTCCAGTCGTTCGACTTCGGCGTCGATGTCGTCGGTTTCGATGTCGAGATGGACGCGCGACTCGTGGCTGACGCGCTGAACCTCGATGTGCATACCGTGGACTGAGCCATCCAGTTCGGCATACACCGAGCTGCCCTCTTCGTAGTGGTCGGTTTCCGGCATGCCCAGCGCCTGGCTCCAGAAATTGGCGCTGGCGTCGAGATCGTCGGTCCTGCAGTCGATGATGAAGCCGGCAAGGCGGCTGTGGTGGGCCATGTTGGGACTCCGATCCTGGTGTGGGCCAGCGACTCAGGCTAGCGCGATGGTGCCAGCCGCGACGCCGGCGACGCCGATGAAATAGATGCCGACCATCAGCCAATAGCCGCCCGAACGCTTGAGCGCGAACAGCACGTAGCCGGGGATCAGCAGCGACAGGATGCCTTCCTTCGCGCCGCCCCGGAACGCCATGACCGCGCCCATCAGCTGCGCCAGCAGGGCGATCAGGAATCCGCCAAGGATCAACAGTCCCCAATTCATCGCTGCTTCGAGCTCCAGGTTATGGTCGCGGATCAGTTCGCCCGCTGCAGGTCGTCGAGCAGCGCGCGCAGGAAGCGTGCCGCCTCGCCGCCAGTCGCAGCGCGGTGATCGAAGGTAATCGAGATTGGCATGATGCGGTGCGTTTCAAGACCACCCATCACCGGCACCACTTCGTGGAACAGACGACCGGCGCCGACGATGGCCACGCAGGGCGGCACGACGACGGGCGTGGCGTACTTGCCGGCGAACACGCCGAAGTTGCTCAGCATGATGGTGTAGTCGCGCAGCTCCTCCGGTGGGATGCTGCGGGTCTTCAGGCGATCGCGGATGCTGGTGATGCCCTGGCGGATCTGCTGTGGCGTCAGGCGCTCACAGTTGCGCAGCGCGGGGACGAACAGACCGTCCGGCGTATCGACGGCGATACCGACGTCAACGCGCGAATGGCGGCGCAGAGTGCCTTCCTTGGCGTTGAGCCAGGAGTTCAGCGCCGGCACCGCCTGCGATGCGACCACCAGCGCGCGGATCAGGCGCCCGGTGATGTCCTCGCCCGGCGACCAGGCGTGGATGTCGGCGTCGTCCATCAGCGTGGTCGGCACCACTTCGGCGTGCGCGGCACTCATCGTGCGCACCATGTTGCGGCGGACACCGCGGATCGGCTCGTCGATGTCCATGGCGGCGTCGCTATCGCTGCGTGCCGGGGCTGGCTTCGCTGAGGCTGCAGGTCTTGGCGCGGGCGTGGGCGTTGATCGTGCCGCCGGCGCTGCAGCAGGTGCTGGCGATTGACCCAGCGCTGCATCGCCGCGCTCGGCGGCTTCGCGCACGTCCTTGAGCGTGATCACGCCGTCCTTGCCGGAACCGGCAACGCGGCTGAGGTCCACCTTCAACTTCTTCGCCAGCGCACGCACCGCCGGAACGGCCTTGACGCCACCGGCGCTGCTGACCTGTTCGACGTGCACGCGGTTGCTCGACTCCATGGCGCCGACCACGGTGCCGGCATCGCCGTCCTCGTCGGGTGCTTCTTCGCCGTGGACGATGGCGCCGCCTTCCTGCGAAGCCACCAGGCGATCGTCCGGTGCCGGGTCCTGCGTACCCACGCCGTGTCCGCCGCCACCGCCGTGACCATGCCCATGGCCGGTGTCGCTGGCCTCGGCGCGCTGCACGGCATTCGGATCGAGCTCGAATTCGGCCAGCGCAGCGCCGGTGTTGATCACGTCGCCCGGGCCGCCGTGCAGCTTGGTGACCTTGCCAGTGTATGGCGAGGGCACGTCAACGACGGCCTTGGCGGTTTCCATCGACACCAGCGGGCCGTCGAGTTCGACGCTGTCGCCTTCCTTGACGTGCCACTCGACGATTTCGGCGTCGGGCAGGCCTTCACCGAGATCCGGCAGCAGGAATGTCTTGTTGCTCATGTGCGTGTTCTCAACGTTTTGTTCTTCACTCCCGCAGTGGCGAGAGTCCGGTGACAGCGGTGTTCACGAAGAGCGACCACCCTCATCTGCCTTTCAGGCATCTTCTCCCGCCAGCGGGAGAAGAGAAAATCAATCACGAATCACGAATCACGAATCACGAATCACGAATCACGAATCACGAATCACGAATCACGAATCACGAATCACGATACTTCAAGCGTGTGCTTGGCCGCCTCGACGATGCGGGCGACGCTGGGCAGGTACTTCATTTCCAGCCGGAACAGCGGGATCGGCGTGTCGTAGCCGGTGACGCGGGCAACCGGCGCGACCAGGTCGAACATGGCGTGCTCGGCCAGTCGCGCGGCGATCTCGGCACCGAAGCCGTTGGTATAAGGCGCTTCGTGGACGATCACGCAGCGGCCGGTCTTCTTCACCGATTCATGGATGGTGTCGAAGTCCAGCGGCTTCAGCGTGGCGACGTCGATGACTTCGGCGGAGATGCCGTCCTTGGCCAGCGCGTCGGCGGCTTCCAGGGTTTCCTTCACCTGCGAACCCCAGGTCACCAGCGTCACGTCGTCGCCGTCGCGCAGCACGAAACACATGTCCAGCGGCAGCGCTTCGCCGTCGTCGGGCACCTCCTCCTTGTACTGGCGATAGATGCGTTTGGGCTCCATGAAGATCACCGGATCGGGATCGCGGATCGCCGCCAGCAGCAGGCCGTAGGCGCGGGCCGGTGACGACGGCAGCACCACGCGCAGGCCGGGAATGTTGGTGAACACGGCTTCGTTGGCTTCGCTGTGATGCTCGGGCGCGCGGATGCCGCCGCCCCAGGGCACGCGCAGCACCATCGGGCAGCTCAGGCGGCCGCGCGTGCGATGGCGGAAGCGCGCGGCATGGCAGACGATCTGGTCGAGCATCGGATAGACGAAGCCGTCGAACTGCACTTCAGCCACCGGGCGCATGCCCTGCGAGGCGAGGCCGACCGTCAAACCGGCAATCGTGGTTTCGTCCAGCGGCGTGTCCAGCACGCGCTCCGCGCCGAACTGCTTCTGCAAACCGTCGGTGGCGCGGAACACGCCGCCGTTCACGCCGACGTCCTCGCCCAGCACCAGCACGCTGTCGTCGCGACGCAACTCGTGCGCCATGGCCTGGGTCAGGGCTTCGATAAGCGTAATGGCGGCCATTACTTTGCCTCCCTTGCCAGCGCGGCGGCGCGCTGCTGTTCGAGATCGACCGGCAGTTCGGCATAGAGGTAATCGAACATCGACTCCACCGGCTGCGGTTTGCTTTCGAGGTAGGCGTTGACCTCGGCATCGACGCGCTTGCCGCACTCGGCCAGCCAGGCCTTTTCGGTGATCTCGTTCCAGTGGCCGTTGTCGGTCAGGTATTTGCGCAGGCGGATGAAGGGCTCGCGCTCCCAGGCTTCCTTGACCTGTTCGTCGGGGCGGTAGCGGCGCGCGTCGTCGGCGGTGGTGTGGTCGGACAGGCGATAGGTCATGAATTCGATGCAGCTCGCCCCTTCGCCCTTGCGCGCGCGCTCGGCGGCGCGGCGCATGCCTTCGAGCACGGCGATCAGGTCGTTGCCGTCCACCTGCAGACAGTAGAGCCCGCCGGCAATGCCCTTCTGGGCCAGCGTCTGCGCGCCGGTCTGTGCGTGGCGCGGCACCGAAATGGCCCAGCCGTTGTTGACGATGCACTGGATGAAGGGCAGTGAATAGGCGCCAGCCGAATTGATCGCTGCGTAGGTGTCGGTCTTCGACGAGCCACCGTCGCCGCAGCAGGTGACGGCGATGCGATTCTGCCCGCGCAGCTTGAATGACAGCGCCGCGCCGGCGGCGTACAGGCACTGCGTGGCGATCGGGACGCACCATGGGTAGTCGTTTTTCGGTCCCTCGAAATCGTTGCCGCGCTCGTCGCCGCCCCAGTACATCAGCACCTCGCGCGGCAGCACGCCGCGATGGAACTGCGTGCCGTACTCGCGGTAACCGGCGCGAACACATCATGCGGACCGCTGGTGCCCCTACCTGCGGTGCCAGCGGGCATTGAGTGTCGGCGCTCATGACCAGGGCGGCCGTTCCGAAGCTGCGCCGTACCGGTGCGCTGCAGCTTCACCGCCTTTTCGTCGAACACCGCAGGCTCAAAGCGTCTCGCCAGGACGGCGGACCGGGCGGTTTACCGGAGTCTCCGTTGGCGGTTCGGCGGCGAGCGTGCCATCGGGTTTGAGGTATTGCAGGTATTCAATGTCGAACGAACGACGGTGGTCATGCGCTTTCTTCCATGCTGCGAATGCAATGAGCGAGACAGGCCGATGCGTCGGCCTGGGATGCCTTGGCGAGAACAGCGATAACAAGCGCCTTTGATCAATGGCTGCCAGCCTGCGCGTGACGTTCGACGACGTCTTTTTCAAATCTTCCCGAAGAAGGTTGAAATTAATACGCAGCCCAGACCACTGCCGGGCGGCGATGCGCGATCTCGGCGTAACCACTGGGTTATCGCCGGCCGCAGTGAAATGCGCTGCGAAGAACGGTCGGGCTTGGTGCCTCCAGCATCGATCTTAGCGGTGGCAGCCGGGCGAGGCGTGCCGTGGATGGTCGACGTATCGGGCTGCGGCGCCAGCGCGCGGCTGATGATCCGCCTGCCGGCGAGATGCTGTTCATCATCCAGCATCAGGTGTCCGAGCTGTGGCTGAAGCTGATCATTCACGAACTGAAGGCCGCGCTACGGCACCTGCGCGAGGATGACATCGGGCCGTGCCTGAAGATCCTGGCGCGGGTGAAGCAGGTGCAGCGGCAGTTGTTCGAGCAATGGGCGGTGCTGGAGACGCTGACGCCGTCTGAATACATCCAGTTCCGCGATGCGCTGGGCAGCGCTTCGGGCTTCCAGTCGCTGCAGTACCGGATGGTGGAATTCCTGCTCGGCAACAAGAATGCCGACATGATCGCCCTGTTCGCGCATGCGCCTGAACAGCAGGACGAACTGCGCGAAACCTTGGAAGCGCCGTCGCTGTACGACGAGTTCCTGCGCTACCTGGCGCGGCACGGCCACGCGGTGCCGGCGGAATGCGTGGAGCGCGACTTCTCCGAGCCGCACCGGCGCAATCCGGCGCTGATCCCGGTGTTCAAGCGGATCTACGAAGACACCGAGTCTCACTGGTCGGCCTATCACCTCTGCGAGCAGTTGGTCGACGTGGAGGAGAGCTTCCAGCTCTGGCGCTTCAGGCACATGAAGACGGTCGAACGGATCATCGGCTACAAGCGCGGCACCGGTGGTTCCAGCGGCGTCGGCTTCCTGAAACAGGCCCTGGAACTGACGTTCTTCCCGGAACTGCTTGACGTGCGAAGCGTGCTGGGAACCTGATGGGTTGTCGCTGGAATGCTGCATCGCAGCATATGCCCGGTTTGACTCGCTACCCGGCAGCGGGTACACCTTTGCGGCCTTTGACAGCGGTTTTCGGCCACGAAACGGGGTTGATCCGCGAAAAAGCGCACGCTACAGGCCCCGTTGTCGGGGCCGTTTTATGTACAGCGACCCGCCATCACGGATCTGATGGACTGATTTGAATAGACCTTGGGGAGATTCTCCGTAATGAGCAACATCAATAACGCCGTCGAACCGGCAGGCCCGGCTGACGAGGGCATGCCCCGAGGCGAAAATCTGCCGTCCCTCCCACAGACCATGGGTCATCCGCGCCCGCTGTGGATGCTGTTCATGACGGAGTTCTGGGAACGCTTCGCGTTCTACGGCATGCGCTGGGCCTTGGTCCTCTACATCGTGGCGCAGTTTCATGGTGGCGACGCCAGTGGCGAGAAACCGGCCAGCGAGCTGTACGGCGCCTATCTGGCACTGGTCTATGCGGCGGCGATTTTCGGCGGCTACGTTGCCGACAAGCTCATCGGCTACCAGCGATCCATTCTGCTGGGCGCTGTGATCATGTCCGCAGGCCTGTTCATGGTGATGTTGCCCAGTGAAAGTCTGCTGAAACTGGGCCTGGCGACCATCATTGTCGGAAACGGCCTGTTCAAGCCGATCATTTCGACCATGGTCGGCAAGCTCTATGCGACCGGTGACGAGCGGCGCGACTCCGGCTTCACCATTTTCTACATGGGCATCAACGCGGGTGCGTTCATCGCGCCGATTCTGACCGGCATCCTGGCCGACCAGGTGTTCGGAACGCCCGAGCTGCCGGCCTACAAGGTCGTGTTCATGGCCGCCGGCATCGGCATGTTGCTCAGCCTGGTCTGGTTCTGGTTCGGGCGCGGCCAGCTTCAGGGCATCGGCGCTCCGCCTGCCGGCCAGGAAGGCATGGGGCGTGTCCTTATGGTGGCGATCGGTGCGCTGATTGCGATCCCGGTGTACTACTTTCTACTCACCATCGATGCCGGTGTGCTGAACTGGATCCTGATCGCGCTGTTCGTTGCGCCGGCCATCATGCTGCTGGTGGAAGGCATGCGCGAGGGGAAGGTGGCACGCGACATGGTGATCGCCATGCTGATCATTTTCGGTTTCAACGTGTTGTTCTGGATGTTCTTCGAGCAGGCCGGCAGTTCGTTCAACTTCCTTGCGCAGAACATCGTCAATCGCGACATCAGCGGTTGGGAATTTCCGGTGGGCTGGTTCCAGTCGGTGAACTCGGTGGCCATCATCACGCTGGCGCCGATCCTGGCCTGGCTCTGGGTCAAGATGGGCAAAGCCAACCCGTCGATTCCGCGCAAGTTCGGCCTGGGACTGATTTTCAACGGCCTGGCCTTCCTGCTGCTGATGTTCGCACTGTCCAGCCTGGTTGATCCGGAGACGCTGAAAATCCCGTTCTGGACCCTGTTCATGGTCTATGTGATCCAGTCGGTGGGCGAGTTGTGCCTGTCGCCGATTGGCCTGTCGATGACCACCAAGCTGGCGCCGGCCAAGCTGACCGGTCTGGCGATGGGTGGCTGGTTCCTGTCGATCGCCATCGGCAACAACCTCTCCGGCATCTTCGCTGGCGAGGTCAGTGGCGAAGGCGGCATGACCACCACCTCGGCATTGGCCGGTTATACCTTCGGGTTCTGGGCGTTGCTGGGTGCTGGTGTGCTGCTGTTCCTGATCGCGCCGCTGGTGCAGAAGCTGATGCACGGCGTGAAGTAGTCAACTCGGCCCGGTGGGCTCTGCCTGCCGGGCTTTTCCGGTCGTCGAACGGGAGGCATCCGCCATGCGCGTCAAACCACCGGTCTGGTTCTGGATCGTCAGCGTCATCGCGCTGCTGTGGAACATGCTGGGCGTGATGGCCTTCGTTGGCCAGATGATGCTGACTCAGGACATGCTGGCGCAGCTCCCGGAGGCGCAGCGTGTCGCCCTCGAAACGCGGCCGATGTGGGCGACCATCGCCTTTGCGGTTGCCGTGTTCGCTGGCGCCATCGGTTCGGCGCTGCTGCTGTTGCGCAGCGCTCTGGCCAAACACGTCCTGATCGCCTCGCTGCTCGGTGTCATCGTGCAGTTCACGCAGGCATTCATGTCGTCATCGATGGCGGACATCGGTTCGGTTGGACTGGTCATGATGCTTCTGGTGTTCGTGATCTCCGGCCTGCTGGTCTGGTTGGCGACGTACGCAGGAAAGCGCGGCTGGCTGCGCTGATGGGGCTCGGGCGTCGCCAGCCAGGCGTCGCCTTCAACAGACCCGAGAAGGCGGCCTGCGGGCCGCCTTTTTCATGCGCGGCCGCGGACGAAGGCAGCAGCCAGTTTCCGCGTGCCTTCGTCATCGGGATCCGCGCGCAGGGCGCGCAGCAGGCGGGCGGGCGTCAGCCCGGTCAGGCGCATCATTTCGCGCGTGGCATGCGACTGGTCGCTGAAGCCGGCGTCGGTGGCGATGTCGGCCAGACTCCCGTCATCGGTATCCAGCCGACGCAGCGTGGATTGCAGGCGCAGCACGCGGCGGTATTCCTGCAGGGTCATGCCGACCTGCTGAAGGAAACGCTGCTGCAGCGTGCGGGACGAAACGCCGACGCCCCGTGCCAGTTCAGCCAACGCAATGCGGCCTTCGCTGGCGTCGATGCGATCAATGATTCCATGCAGCGACGCGGCGGCCAGACTGGCCCCTGACCACTCGGCCAGCGTCGCCTGCAACACGTCCGTGTCCGCCGTTTGCCGTGTGAAGCTGGCCAGTTCCGCGTCCAGGGAGCTCTGCACGTCATCCAGTCGAACGATGCGATCACGCAGCCCTGGCAGATAGTCACCGCCGATCAACAGCGACGCGGCGGGGCGCAGGCGGATGCCGATGCAGTCGATGGGGCCGCCCGGTCGCAGTTGGATCGGCGCCCGCTGCTGGCCGGAGAACAGGCGCTTCGCCTGGGCTTCCCATTGGCCGGACAGGCTCCTGGCCTGCAGCGGCGCACCGAGATGCAGGATGATCTCGCAGCGACCGTCCGGGTAGATCGTCTGGACGTGGTCGCTGGGCTCGGGGTCGCGCCAGCGCCACAGGCATTGCAGCCATTGTGCATTGGCGGTTGAGGGCGCGTACTCGCGGTAGTCCATGCCGCCATCCTGCCCCGACTGCGCGTTTTTTCAATACGGTGTGGCGTTGCTGGCTGCAGAATTCCCGACATCCCAAGACGGAGATGAACCCATGCGTTCCAGGAATGCGATTACCCGGACACTGCTCGCCGTTCCCTTCTTGATCTTCACCCCGCTGATCGCGGCATCAACGGAAGGCGGTAGTGTCGACCTGTCGTGGTTCAGCGGCCAATGGTGCGGTGGCGGCGAGCAGCAGCGCATCGAGGAACACTGGTTGCCGGCGGTGGGCGGTCAATTGCTCGGCCTGTCACGGACGATTCGCGATGGTCGGGTGGTGATGTTCGAGTTCCTGCGCATCGACAGAGTAGACGGCGTGCCGACCTATTTCGCGCAGCCGGGCGGGCGACCGGCGACGGCTTTCGCCCGTGTCGACGGTGGTACGGATGCCGATGGCAAGGCCTGGGTGCGCTTCGAGAACCTTGAGCACGACTTCCCGCAGCAGATCGAATACCGGCGCGACAATGACTCGCTGGCCGCCACGATTGCTGGTCCGGGCCGCGAGGGCAAGGAGCAGCGCATCGCGTTCAGCTATCGCCGCTGCGATTGAGGCTGGCGCATCGGCAAGCCTTCAAACGATGTCGGTGCGGGTTGCCGGTTCAGTCGAGGCTGCTGTTGTTGCCTGGCCACGCGCTCGGGCTGCCCGCTCCAGGTCGGCGACACGATGCAGCAGCTGGTTCAGCGCCGCGCGCTCGTCGCCGCTGAGGTCCTCCAGTAGCCGTTGTTCATAGGCCAGCGCCAGTGGGGCGACTTCGTCGTGGATCGCCTGTCCGGCCTTGGTGAGGCGCAGCACGGCGCGTCGGCGGTCACCTTCGTGGGTATCGCGGGTCACCCGCCCGGACTCGGTCAGCGAGGCCACGGCACGGCTGATCGCCACCTTGTCCATGGCCGTGCGCTCGGCGGCCTCGCCGGCGGAAATGCCCGGGTGCTGGGCGAGCACGGCGATCACCCGCCATTCGGTCATGCCCAGCGCGTGACGCGTCTGGTACAGCTCGGCGATGTCCTGGCTGATGCGGTTGGACAGCACCGACAGCTGGTAGGGCAGGAAACGTTCGAGGTCTAGGGTCGTCGGCATGGATCGCGGCACATGAATGGGGAGAGCTGGGTTGCTTGCGGCTAATGGTTTCATATGAAACTATATGCTCTTCCACTTCGGCGCAAGTCGCCGCGTCTGGCCGGGAATCCGTGTTCCGGCCACGAACCAGCATTCCCGGGAGGCCCGCATGAATAAGCAAGCTGCTACCGCCAACGTCGGCATGGACGTCACCACCTTCGACAACCCGATGGGCATCGACGGCTTCGAGTTCGTCGAATACGCCGCGCCGGCAGGCCAGGCAGGCCACCTGCATGACTACTTCAAGCGCCTCGGCTTCGTGCAGGTCGCGCGTCACAGGACGCGGCCGATCAGCACCTATCGCCAGGGCGACTGCACCTTCCTGATCAACGAGGACCCGGACAGCTTCGCCGCGCGCTTTGCCGCCGAGCACGGGCCGTCGGCCTGTGGCTTCGCCATCCGCGTCAACAAGCTGGCTGAGTGGGCGCGCGTGCAGGCGCTGAAGAACGGCGCGGAGTCGTTCGACGCGGCCGACGAACTGACCAAGGCCGTGGCAGCACCCGTGATCAAGGGCATCGGCGGCTGCATGCTCTACATCGTTGATCGTTACGACGAGGAAGGCACCATCCACGATCCGGATTACGAATACCTGCCGGGCGTGGACCTGATGCCGAAGGGCTTTGGGCTCACCTTCATCGACCACCTGACCCACAACCTCTACCACGGCAACATGGCCAAGTGGGCGGACTACTACGAGCGCCTGTTCAACTTCCGCGAGATCCGCTACTTCGACATCAAGGGCGCCAAGACCGGCCTGCTGTCCAAGGCGATGACCGCGCCGGACGGCATGGTGCGCATCCCGCTGAACGAGTCCAGCGATCCGAAGTCGCAGATCAACGAATACCTCGACACCTACAAGGGCGAGGGCATCCAGCACATCGCCTGTTTCACCGACAACATCTACGACACCGTGGAAGCCATGCGCGCGCAGGGTATCGAGTTCCTTGATACGCCGGACACTTACTTCGACGTGGTCGACCAGCGCATCCCGGACCATGGCGAGGATGTTGCACGCCTGCGCGCCAACAAGATCCTGATCGACGCCGACCCGGAGACCAAGCAGCGCAAGCTGCTGCAGATCTTCACCCAGAACGCACTGGGGCCGATCTTCTTCGAGATCATCCAGCGCAAGGGCAATGAAGGTTTTGGCGAGGGCAACTTCCAGGCGCTGTTCGAGAGCATCGAACGCGACCAGATGAAGCGCGGCGTGCTCTGAGCGGAGACCAGCCATGAGCGAACTCCGCTACATGACCGGTTTCGGCAACGAATGCGCGACCGAAGCCGTTCCCGGCACCTTGCCGGAAGGCCGCAATTCGCCGCAGCGCGTCGCGCACGGCCTCTATGCCGAGCAGATGAGCGGCACGGCCTTCACCGCGCCACGCGGTGAGAATCGTCGCAGCTGGCTGTACCGGATCCGCCCGGGCGCCATGCACGGCAGCTTCGAGTCGTATTCGCAGCCACGCTTCCATAACGATTTCGGCAATGGTCCGGTGACGCCGGACCAGCTGCGCTGGAATCCGCTGCCGATACCCGAGCGGCCAGCCGACTTCGTCGATGGCCTGCTCACCATGGCCGGAAGCGGGTCGGCAGCCGGGCAGCATGGCGTTGGCATTCACCTGTATGCCGCCAATCGCGACATGCAGGGCCGATGGTTCTACGACGCCGACGGCGAGCTGCTGATCGTCCCGCAGCAGGGCCGCCTGCGCATCGCCACCGAGATGGGTGTGATCGAGGTCGAGCCGCAGCAGATCGCGGTGATTCCGCGCGGCATCCGTTTTGCGGTGACGTTGCCGGATGGTGAGGCGCGCGGCTACGTCTGCGAGAACTTCGGTGCGCTGCTGAAACTGCCGGACCTGGGCCCGATTGGCAGCAACGGCCTGGCCAATCCGCGCGACTTCGAAACGCCGGTCGCGGCCTATGAACAGGCTGAAGGCAGTTTCGAGTTGATCGCCAAGTTCCAGGGGCATCTCTGGCGCGCGCCCATCGGGCATTCGCCGCTGGACGTGGTCGGCTGGCACGGCAACTACGCGCCGTATCGCTACGACCTGCGTCGCTTCAACACCATCGGTTCGATCAGCTACGACCACCCGGATCCGTCGATCTTCCTGGTGCTGCATTCGGCCAGCGACACGCCGGGTACCAGCAACCTCGATTTCGTGATCTTCCCGCCACGCATCCTGGCGATGCAGGACACGTTCCGGCCGCCCTGGTTCCACCGCAACATCGCCAGCGAATTCATGGGCCTGATCCACGGCGCATACGACGCCAAGGCCGATGGATTCGTGCCCGGCGGCAGCTCGCTGCACAACAGCTTCACCGGCCACGGCCCGGATGCGGCGACCTTCGAGAAGGCGTCGAGCGCCGACCTGTCCAAGCCGGACGTGATCACCGATACCATGGCCTTCATGTTCGAGACCCGTGCGGTGCTGCGCCCGACCCAGCAGGCGCTGGATGCCGTGCATCGCCAGCGCGACTACCAGCAGTGCTGGCAGGGGCTGAAGGCGAATTTCGCGCCACCTTCGAACTGAACCGACATCGCCGCGCGGGATTGCGTGGCACCGAATCGACGACCTGGAGTTTTCGATGAAGCTTGCTTCCCTCAAACATTCCGACCAGCCGGGTGGCCGCGACGGCACCCTGATCGTGGTCAGTCGCGACCTCAGTCGCGCGGTCAAGGCGACCGGCATTGCCGACACCCTGCAGCGCGCACTGGAGGACTGGTCGAACGTCGCGCCGCGCCTGAATGCGCTGTACCAGCAGCTGCAGGATGGCAGCGCGAAAGACAGCTTCGAACTCAACGTGGACACGCTGGCCGCTCCGCTGCCGCGTGCCTACGAGTTCGTCGATGGTTCGGCTTACCTGCCGCATGTCGAACGCGTGCGTCGCGCCCGTGGCGCCGAAGTGCCGGAAACCTTCTACACTGATCCGCTGATGTACCAGGCGACCAGTGCCGGCTTCCTCGGCCCGCGCGATCCGGTGGTCGTGCCCAGCGAGGATTATGGCATCGACCTGGAAGCCGAAGTCATCATCGTCACCGACGACGTGCCGATGGCGGTAACGCCGGCGGATGCGTCGGGCCACATCCAGCTGATCGGTCTGGTCAACGACGTCAGCCTGCGTGGCCTGATTCCGGGCGAGCTCGCGAAGGGCTTCGGCTTCCTGCAGTCCAAGCCGCGTTCGGCACTGAGCCCGGTGTTCGTCACGCCGGACGAGCTGGGTGACGCCTGGCGCGACAGCAAGCTGCACCGGCCGATGCTTACCCACTACAACGGTGAATGGTTCGGTGCGCCGGAAGCCGGCGTGGACATGCAGTTCAACTTCGCGCAGCTGGTCGCTCATGCGGCGAAGACGCGTCCGTTGTCGGCCGGCACGCTGGTCGGTTCCGGCACCGTGGCCAACGAGGACACCTCGCTGGGCGCCTCCTGCTTTGCCGAGCAGCGCACCGTTGAAACCCTGCGTGACGGCAAGCCGAGTACGCCGTTCATGAAGCATGGCGATCGCGTGCGCATCGAAATGCTGGACGCCGACGGCCACAGCATCTTCGGCGCCATCGACCAGCAGATCGAAGTCACCGGCAAGGCGGCCTGATCGCCTTCGGTATGGCTTTCTGCGCGGCCCAGTAGTGCGGGCCGTCGCCAGCTGCTAGTCTGGCTGCCGTGGCCGCAACGGTCGCGGCAGCTGGTCGCCTGGGCTTGGCCTGATCGGATTGGCTAGGTCTGGCTCGGGTGGCATCAACCTGGGACGGGGGAGGCAGCCCATGAGCAGTGCCGGCATCACGCTCTACAGCTACTGGCGGTCCAGCGCCGCCTACCGCGCGCGCATCGCGCTCAACCTCAAGGAACTCGACTATGAGATCCGCGGGGTGCATCTGGTCCGCGACGGCGGTGAACAGCACAGCGACGACTTCCATGCCCTGAATCCACAGGAACTGGTACCCGTGCTGGTGGATGGGCAACGCATCATCCGGCAGTCGCTGGCGATCATCGAATACCTAGACGAGACACGTCCCGAGCAGCCGCTGTTGCCGGCCAACGCACGGGATCGTGCGCGCGTGCGCTCGCTGGCCCTGTTGGTCGCCTGCGACATCCATCCACTGAACAACCTGCGCGTGCTGCAGTACCTCGAAGGCCAGGCGGGGCTGGACAAGGAGCAGCGGGATGCCTGGGTTCGGCACTGGATCGAAAGCGGTTTCGCCGCGTTCGAGTCGATGCTGCGCGACTCCAGCTCCACCGGCGAATACTGCGAGGGTGAAATGCCCGGCATGGCGGATATCTGCCTGGTTCCGCAGGTCTTCAACGCCGAACGTTTCGACGTGGATATGACGCCATACCCGGAGATTCGCCGCATCACCGAGGCCTGCCGTGAGCTGGAAGCGTTCCGGCGCGCTGCACCCGAGAACCAGCCGGATGCGCCCGACGCTGCGGGATGACCTGAAGCGGTCAGCATGAAAGCAGAACGGGCGGCCACTGGCCGCCCGTTCGCGTTTACGAGGTATGGAGCCGGACCTCAGCCGAAGCTGCTTTCCTCGCCAAAGGTATCCGCGTACGGATCGTGCTCGCCCGAGGCGCCCTCGGACAGGCGGATCTTGAGCGCCAGGCCGTCGCGGGAGTCGGCCTTGCGCAGTGCCTCTTCCAGATCGATCTTGCCTTCCTTGTACAGTTTGAACAGGCACTGGTCGAAAGTCTGCATGCCATCCTGCAGCGACTTGTCCATCGCTTCCTTGATCTCGTGGACCTCGCCACGGCGGATCAGGTCGCGGATCAGCGGCGTGTTGATCAGGATTTCCGCTGCCGGCAGGCGTTTGCCGTCGGCGCCGACAACCAGTCGCTGGCTGATCACCGCTTTCAGGTTCAGGGCAAGGTTCAGCAGGATGTTCTTGTGCGCGGATTCCGGGAAGAAGTTGAGAATGCGCTCCAGCGTCTGGTCAGCGTTGTTGGAGTGCAGCGTGGCCAGGCACAGGTGGCCGGTTTCGGCGAAGGAAATCGCCGCTTCCATGGTCGTGGTGTCCAGGATCTCGCCGATCAGGATCACGTCCGGTGCCTCACGCATGGCGTTCTTCAGTGCGTTGTGGAAGGCGTGGGTATCCAGGCCGACCTCGCGCTGGTTGACGATCGACTTCTTGTGCTTGTGCAGGAACTCGATCGGGTCCTCGATGGTGAGGATGTGGCCGGAGGTGCTGCTGTTGCGGTGGTCGATCATGGCAGCCAGCGACGTCGACTTGCCGGAACCGGTGGAGCCGACCACCAGCACCAGGCCGCGCGGCTCCATGATGATTTCCTTCAGGATCTGCGGCAGCTTGAGCTGCTCGATCGACGGGATCTCGCTCTTGATGGCGCGGATCACCATGCCGACTTCGCCGCGCTGCTTGAACACGTTGATACGGAAGCGGCCAGCGTCCTTCACGGCGATGGCCATGTTCAGTTCAAGGTCGCGCTCGAATACAGGCACCTGACCCTCGTCCATCAACGAGTAGGCGATCTTCTTCACCATGCCGGCCGGCAGGCCGGTGCTGCCGAGCGGGTACAGCTTTCCCTCGACCTTGATGTAGACCGGTGCGCCGGTGGTCAGGAACATGTCCGACGCGTTTTTTTCCGTCATCAGCTTGAGGAAATAGCCGATATCCATTACCAAGCCCCCTCGATAAGCAATGTACGGCGAAGCGGGTTGTTCCGGTTCTCGATAACCTTCGGAGCTGGCGAAAGCCGTTGCATGCTTGGCAATGGCTGCCGACAATGAACCCCGCCGGTGGACCGGTAGAACACGATTCGCGCTGGATGGCCCATGTTATGACACTAACCGACACAAAAATCTACGTTATCGCCCTTATTTGTGGGCTGCTAAGCGCTTGTGCCAGCGCGCCACCGCCCCGCATGGGTCTCGACCGCGCACAGGATGCCATTGCCCAGGCGAATCGCGTGGGCGCCAGCGACTATGCGCCCGTGGAATTCGATGCGGCCGTGGGGCAGATGCGCGAAGCCGAAGCCCTCTACGTCAAGCGTGATACCAAGAATGCGGACGCCGCGGCCGAGCAGGCCGAGGTCAACGCGGACCTGGCCGTTGCCAAGTCACGGGCTGCGGTGGCGCGGGCGACGGTCCAGCAGAAAACC
>JAWLAW010000006.1:0-153146 GCA_041395265.1 Lysobacteraceae bacterium | reverse complement strand
TTCCACAGCCTGGAACGCCTCGGCGCGAAAAAAATCACGCTGGGGCGCACCATGCTGTTCGCCTCACAGTGCGTGGTGCTGATCCACCATGAACTCGATCATCACGAACTGGATCAGCGCTAGCGCCCTTCGCGCCAACGCAAAGCCAGACCGTCAGAGGAAATCCCGCCGCCGGCTCTGGTACAGCAACGTTCCGGCGATGAAGCCAACCGCCACCAGCGCCTGCGTGCTCACGATGCCGACGGCCGTCGAGTTCCACACCGCCTCCGGACCATGAATGTGCGCCGCCACCGGATCGAGGAAGACCACGATCCACAGGTAGGCCGAGGTGCCCATTTCGAACAGCGCAATCGACAGCACGGTCAGGCCCATGGACTGCCGCCACAGGCTGACGCTGAGAATGCCGACGTAGGCGACGAAGGCACCCAGCAGCACCATGATCACGAACGGCATCGTGCCCAGGGGAAACAGCCCGCGTCCGAAGGCGAAATAGAAGGCGGCCGCGCTGATCGCCAGCCACAGCACGCCGAACACGCCGAGGTTGATCAGCAGTTTCGACAGCGCGTACTGCCGCGGCGTCACGGGCAGGCTCATGACAAAGGCCTGCGTCGCCTTTTCCTTCTCGAAGACCACCGTGGTCATCAGCAGCACGATGCCGCAGGTGGCGGCCGGCGACATCAGCAGCAGGAACCCGATGTTGATCAGCACCCACTCCGGCACCCGGCCGAACAGCAGCGCAATGGCCACGGCACCGGCCACGCTCAGCACGCAGAACACCAGGATCATCCGCCGCGTGAGCATGAAATCCTTCTTGAGCAACTGGGGAATGATCGACGCGCTCACGACGTGGCCTCCTTGCTGAGATTCGCTTTGGCATAAAGGACGTTGCTGAGGAAGATTTCCTCCAGCGTCAGGCGCTCGACCGCATCCACCTGCAGTCCGGACTGGCGCAGGCGTTCGGCCACGCCATCGTCGTAGTGATCGACGGTCAGGCTGCACAGGCGACCGTTCTGCTGGACATCCTTGAGGTTTGGCAGTGATGGCAGCGACTTGCCGTCACAGTTGGTCAGGCGGATTCGCCGCCAGCCGTCCATGAAATCCTCCTTGTTGCAGGATTCGATGATGCGGCCCGCATAGATGAAGGTGATGTAGTCGGAGATCTGCTCGACATCCAGCGTGTTGTGCGAGGAAAAAAGGATGGAGTGCGACTCGCTTTCCAGCGCGTTCATCATCTCGTCGATCACTTCCTTGCGCACCGCCGGATCAAGGCCCGTGGTCGGCTCGTCGAACACCAGCAGCTTCGGCCGCCGCGCCAGTGCCAGCAGCAGCGTCGCCTTCACCCGCTGGCCGTGCGACAGGCCTTTCACCTTCTGCTCCTTCTTGAGGTCGAAGCTGCGCAGCAGGTTGGCGGCGTAGGCGTCGTCCCAGGAATCGAAGATCGACTTCACGAAGTCCATGTGGAAGGCGATGGTCTGGCCTTCGTACAGGCGCATGTCCTCGGCGACGAAGCCGATCTCGCGCTTGGCGGCCATCTGCTCGTCGGGCATGCAATGGCCCAGCACGGTGACGCGGCCACTGTCGGGACCGACCAGGCCCATCACCGTGCGCAGGATCGTCGACTTGCCGGCGCCGTTCGGGCCGACCAGCCCCATCACCGTGCCCTCTTCCACGCGCAGGTCGACATCGCGCAGTGAAAAATGCGGGTAGTGCTTGCTGATGTTCCGGCATTCGATCGCCAGTGGCACATCCATCGTTGCAGTTCCTCCTCAGGTGTATTTCTGCAGCAGCTTCAGCAGTTCGCTTTCGCTGATGCCCAGTGATTCCGCCAGCCGCGCCGCCTTCGACAGGTGCTCGGCCAGTTCCTTGCGCTGCAGGCTCTCCATGTCCAGCACATCGGCAACCCAGGTGCCCTTGCCCTGCTGGGTGACGATCACGCCGTCGCGCACCAGCTCCATGTAGGCGCGCTTGACAGTGATGATGCTGACCTTGATATCGGCGGCCAGCTCGCGCACGGACGGCAACGGCGTGTTCGGCGGCCAGTCGCCCACCGCGATGCGCTGCACGACCTGCTCCATGATCTGTTGATACATGGGGCGCTTGTCCGTTTTCGAGAACACGAACCCGTATTTCATATACACAGTATACCCAGTTGATTGCTGCTGGCAAGTGCGCCGAAAGTCACGCCCAGGCCGCGAGCGGTTGGACAGGCCCAAGGTTGGACAGGCCCGGGGTGCTCGTTTAGCGTGACCGCAACGCGCACGCAGTCGACGCGCAAACGGGGGACAGACGGTGACGATGCAGACGGCAACGATTCAACGCGACCCGGCGGGCTTCCGTCTGCGCGGCCTGGACATGACCCGCATCGAAACCTTCACCGACGCAGCCTTCGCCTTCGCATTGACGCTGCTGGTGATCGCGCTTGATCCACCCACCACCATGCAGGCACTCACCGGCGCCCTCGTCCACGTGCCCGGCTTCGTGCTCAGCGCCACCATGCTGATGGTGTTCTGGAACGCCCACCACCGCTGGAGCCGCCGCTACGGCCTGGACGACACCGCCACCATCCTGCTGAGCTGCCTGCTGGTGTTCACTGTGCTGGTCTTCGTCTATCCGCTGCGCTTCATGATGAACGCCCTGGTCAGCGCCAGCGCCGCGATGATGGGCCTGTCCTTCGGGCCGGACATCGCCCGCATGGGCATCGTCGGCATGCAGGACGCCAACCACATGTTCCTGATCTACGGCGCGGGCTTCATGACCATGTCGATGGCCATCGCGCTGCTCAACCTGCACGCCTGGCGACAACGCGAGGCACTGCAGCTCGACGCCACCGAACGCGTCGAAACCCGACTGGAACTCGGCACCTGGTGCATCCTGTTCATCGCCGGCCTGCTCTCCACCCTGACCGCCGCCCTGCTCCCGAGCATCGTGCCGCTGGCCGCCTGGCCCTACGCCGTGCTCGGCATCGTGGTGCCGATCTACCAGAAGTACGTGCGACGACAGCAGCTACCGGACCACGACACCGCGTCGTCAGCGCCAGCGAAGGATTGATTGGCGCGTCGGCGCGCTGCTGGCACTCACGGCGCACCGGAAATACGCGAACCGGGACGCACCCACCGGCGCTCGCTCAACGACGCTGTGCTCTCGACCCTGTTTTCGACGGACCTGTTGCGGCCTACTGATCGCCGCCGAGCGCTTGCAGCTGCTGTTCCAGCGCGGCCTGCTCGGCCTGCATGTCGGCGATCTGCTGTTTTGATGCCTCGACGGCCTCGCTGGCGCGCTCGATGGCCCGGTTCTGCCGTTCCACCAGTTCGGTCTGCTGCTCACTCGCCCGCTGGTAAGCCTTCAGGGCCTGCTCCGGTTTGTCCTGCTTTTCGTACAGCTCCGCCATCAGCTTCCAGCCATCGAGAGCTTCTTCGGGGTTCGAGGCCAGGTCGAGACCGGCCGTCATCGACACCTGCGCTTCCTCGAAGCGCCCCTGCTGGGCAAGCGCAGCGGCCTGCTGGTAGGCCTGGGTGAACGCCTTGCCGGCGTGCGCGAACGGGCTGGCGGCCAACAGACCGAGAGACACGAGGGTGATCAATCGCAACATGCAGCGGAACTCCAGTGGGATGGACCCGGCGAATCACCCCCTGAACGCGATCGACCGGAGCCGCGATCCTACACCGATCGACCCATCAATTTCCGTGACCGCCGCTGGACATCTGTCCAAGAGCTTCAGCTGGAAATAGCACTCTGGTTACTTTTTTATGGCGGTTTCCTTCAAGGAGCCCAGTGTCTTTAAGTAAGACATCAATATTTCGGTCCGAATCCGAATGCTCGAAGAATCCATTTGTACTACGGGACATAAGGTCAAAGCTGGTCAGCGATTGCTCACCAGACTCACCTGAAGCAATCAACGACCTATTCTTTTCTCGACGTTTATTGAAACTATTAAACGCTGCCCTCAGACCACTATGATTGCCATAAGCCTTGCAAACTTGGTAGTAAACAGTCACAGGACCTTGCGAGGAAAGTAGCGGGTCTCGATCCACAAAAACTTCAGACATAGTGCCAAGAACATCCTCCACCCTCTCAGCTGCTTTCTCAAAACCAGGAGACTCAGCAAGCACACCTTCGTCAACTAGGCGATCAACCTGACGCTTCTTCGTATCGACTATTTTCCCGCGAAACTCTAATAAAAGTAGCTTTGCCGCAACGGCCTTGTCACTCGCCCCGCTTCGTTGAAAACCGTACCTTGTGTTTGAAGAAGTCTTTATGATTCTGATATCAATTTCGGGACAACCCCTTTCATAGCATTCGAAACTCCGGAGCAGTCAATGGCTTGCTCGAATTAAGCCGTATGAAAAGATCGTTAATTTTTGCCTCTTCGTCTGTGATGACACTCATCATCAAGATTGAACTGGTCAAACCGATCAGCCACCTCGGATAGTTCTTCTTAAAGGTGTGTAGAAAAGACTTCGCCCAATTCGAGCAACGGATTGTTTTCAAAAATGAAGTCGCCCTTGAGGGGGAACTTGTTTGCCGTAAAATCAATAATGGCCTCTAGGCGTTGCTTGCCATCGATTACAGCATATCGCTTCTTATCTGAATTTAGCGGATTGGGGCCGAAGGAGAAATCCGCCAAGTATATTTTCGGTATATCATAATCATTAATGATAGTATCGACTAAGTATGCCTTTGCACCTTCCCCCCAAACATTCCCCTTTCGCTGGTAAGGAGGTGAAAAGTCAATCTCGCTCTTCCGAGAATTCCACCAAGAGACGGTACGTCTATCATGAGCCTGAACCTTGAACATTAACTCACTCCATACCCAGTTGATCGACGAAGTTCGCGCGCAAGGCCATCCAAATCTGGATATACAGTGGAATCCATTATCCCAGCACCGATAATCTCTTGAAACAATGCATCTTGATAGCCGCTCTTTACTTCGATTTTCATAAGCGCTTCTGCAGGGAATGCCCCCGCTTTGAAGTGATCTTCCATCGGCAAAACCGAACTACCGAAAAGGGTAAAAACACCCCTCTGAGAAACAATTCTCGGACTGTTGTGAACGCCATAAATTGCGACAGGCTTCTCCATCAATGCCGCACCATTGCCGACTTCCACGTAACCGTTAGTCAAGCGACTGTCGCCGACTGAAAATGGCTCTCCGGAGTATGTGATGTGCGATTGCACAGTCTTATTCCAAAGCACCGGCCGCAGCATCCATACACAGGCCGCATCAGTTGGCTTTCCGTGATCATCACGATCCACCGTAGACAGAGCGAAAAAAAGCGCAATGAACGCATTTTCAGACCAATCCAAGAGTCTTGTAGGCATGCCATGATGCTGCATCAGAAAAAGCATTTCTAACTTGTCTTCTGGCAGCGGGTTTCCAACCATTGGCTGAGCACGCTCACGAAATCTGGTGAGCAACTGCGTTTCCAGCTCAAGAAGCTTCGCAGCTGCTTTTATGGAAGGATGCCTGTACAACGAAGGTATCAGAGAGTGTGAACTCTTGCCCGCTCCCCGGAACCAAGTCGTTTCCTTCTGGTTGGCGGTAATAGCTTTTGCGTAGCCACTCAGGTTCCGAACCTCGACGGTGTTCAACTTAGGCATCAAATCCTCTCCACAACGAACGCCGCCAACTACGAAGGAAGGGGCAGACTAGCTTTCTTTAACCGACACATCAGTTCAACACCCGCCCCACCCCATCCTGCCGCTCATCGCGCCCGCTCGCGGCCATGAAGCTGGCCCAGCGCTTCTCCACGTCCTCGTCGCTCAGCGCGCCTTCGCGCTTCAGCCAGTCGAGTCGCTTGCGGTAGTTGTCGGGCTCGTCGCCGTCGGGGACGAAGTCGTATTCGCGGCGGAACTGGTCGGCGCGTCTTGTCTCCAGTTCGTTGACGATGCGGTCGTGGTCGCTGTTGTGGATCACCAGCAGGTTGCCCTTGTCGCTGGGGATGATGGTGTAGCGCGTGGTGCGTAGGCGGAAGATCAGGTAGCAGAGCAGGCCGATCCAGAACCACAGGGAGATCGCCGGCCGCTCGCCGCCGAAGCTGAGCGCGGTAAACACCACGCCGATGAGCATCCACAGCATGCCGGCGTTGCGGAACCATTCGTTGCGTTCCAGCAGCTCCTGGCGGTCGCGGCTGAGTTCGGTGTAGGCAACGTTGAAGGTGCGGCTGCCGGAGCTGTCCTCGACGCGGTATTCGACGCTGTCGGTATCAAAGCGGTAACGCAGTTTGGTGGCGCCGTGGCGCTGCTGGACTTCCACGCGATGTCCCCCTGTCGGACGTTTGGCGAATCGCCCGACTATAGCGTCCGACGCGGGCCACGAGGCCGTTTTCGGCCATGCATAAATCTCATGGCCTGCAACGGGGCGATTCTTGATGCAGATCGACGACGACGTCGTTGCTGATGTATCCCGCTTCAACCCAGCCGATAGCCGAGCTGGTCGAGCAGCTTGCGGGCGTCGCGGTCGATGCGGTTGAGTGCCGGCGGCAGCGGGCGATTGGCGCGGACGGCGCGGGCGCAGTCGGGCAGCAGGTCGATGGCTTCGCCGATGAGGTCCAGCACGGGTTGCTGCGGCTTGCCGCGTTTTTCGATCTGCGACAGCGCGAGTTTTTCGATGCGGCCGCAGAACTTGCCCAGCGTCAGCGCGCCGACCATCTGCCCGGAGCCCTTGATGGTGTGGAAGCCACGTCGGATGGGTTGCAGGGTTTCGGCAGCCACCGCACCACCGCGCAGCGCCGGACGCGCCTGGGTCAGCATGCCGGTCAGTTCGTCCAGCTCGCCGAGGAACACGTCGCGCACGTCCGGGTCCAGCCGCTCACCCGAACCGCGACCGAACCTGCCTGACAGCCAAGCGAACCAACGACGCATCCGAGGCCTCCCCGCCCTGTGTTGACCGAGTATCGCAGGGCGCTGGCGCGGGAAGAAGCCGGCGATGGGCGGTGCTACGGGATTGCCGGCGAAACTGTCGACTGGGTCACAAAGTGTGGCTATTGGCCGCGTGCTACATGTTCCGCCGGTATTCGCCGCCGACGTCGTACAGCGCGTGGCTGATCTGGCCGAGGCTGTGGGTCTTGACCGCCTGCATCAGGCTGGCGAAGACGTTTTCGCGGTTGCGGGCGGTGTGCTGGAGGAACAACAACCCCTCCCCGGCCCTCCCCTCCGCGCTTTGCGCGCAAGGGAGGGAGGTATTGCCGGCCTTGCCCTCGTCGCTTTGTGCGCTAGGGAGGGAGACATCGTTGCGAAGCTGCTGGTAGCGCTGGACGTTGCCGATCTGCTGGCCCTTCTCTTCCGGCGTGCTTCGGATCAGCTCGATCTCGGTGACGATGTCGCCGCCGTGTTCCTTGGGCAGGAAGGTGTTGACGCCGATCAGCGGCAGGCTGCCGTCGTGCTTCTTGTGCTCGTAGTACAGCGACTCTTCCTGGATCTTGCCGCGCTGGTACATGGTGTCCATGGCGCCGAGCACGCCGCCGCGGTCGCTGATCGCCTCGAACTCCTTGTACACGGCTTCCTCGACCAGGTCGGTCAGTTCTTCAACGACGAAGCTGCCCTGCCAGGGGTTCTCGTTGAAGTTGAGGCCCATTTCCTTGTTGATGATCATCTGGATCGCCACCGCGCGGCGCACGCTTTCCTCGGTCGGCGTGGTGATCGCCTCGTCGTAGGCGTTGGTGTGCAGGCTGTTGCAGTTGTCGAACAGCGCATACAGCGCCTGCAGCGTGGTGCGGATGTCGTTGAACTGGATTTCCTGCGCGTGCAGCGAACGGCCGGACGTCTGGATGTGGTACTTCATCATCTGGCTACGCGCCGACGCACCGTAGCGCTCGCGCATGGCGCGCGCCCAGATGCGGCGTGCGACGCGGCCGATCACCGTGTATTCCGGGTCCATGCCGTTGCTGAAGAAGAAGCTCAGGTTCGGCGCGAAGTCGTCGATGTTCATGCCGCGCGCGAGGTAGTACTCGACGATGGTGAAACCGTTCGACAGCGTGAAGGCGAGCTGCGAAATCGGGTTCGCGCCGGCTTCGGCGATGTGATAGCCGGAAATCGACACCGAATAGAAATTGCGCACCCGGTGGTCGACAAAATACTGCTGGATGTCGCCCATCATGCGCAGCGCGAATTCGGTGCTGAAGATGCAGGTGTTCTGCGCCTGGTCTTCCTTGAGGATGTCGGCCTGCACCGTGCCGCGAACCGTGGCCAGCGTTTCGGCCTTGATCCGCGCGTAGGTGTCGGCGTCGACCAGTTGGTCGCCGGTGATGCCGAGCAGGCCCAAGCCAAGGCCGTCATTGCCATCCGGCAATTGGCCGCTGTACTGCGGACGCGGACGACCTTCGAAGAAGGCCTCGATCTTGGCGTGGGCGTCGTCCCAGCGCTGCTGGTCGGCACGCAGGTACTTCTCGACCTGCTGGTCGATGGCGGTGTTCATGAACATCGCGAGGATGATCGGCGCCGGCCCGTTGATGGTCATCGACACCGAGGTTGTCGGCGCGCACAGGTCGAAGCCGGAATACAGCTTCTTCATGTCGTCCAGCGTGGCGATGCTGACGCCGGAATTGCCGATCTTGCCGTAGATGTCCGGGCGCTCGGCCGGGTCTTCGCCGTATAGCGTTACCGAATCAAAGGCGGTGGACAGGCGCGCCGCCGGCAGTCCCTGGCTCAGATAGTGGAAGCGGCGATTGGTGCGCTCCGGCGTGCCTTCGCCCGCGAACATGCGGATCGGGTCCTCGCCGCTGCGGCGATACGGATACACGCCGCCGGTGTAGGGATAGCCGCCCGGCAGGTTTTCCTTCTTCAGGAACTTCAGCAGGTCGCCCCAGTCCCGATACTTCGGCGGACTGATCTTCGGCACCTTCTGGTGACTGAGCGACTCGCGGTAGTTCTCGACGCGGATGGTCTTGTCGCGAACCTGGTATTCGTTGACCTCGTCGGTCACCGACTTGAAGCGTGCCGGCCACTCGCGCAGCAGCTTCAGTGCGTCGCTGGACAGGCTCTGGATCGCGTCGTTGTAGCGCTGGCGCAGCGTCAGCAGGCTGCGGTCGAGCGCATATCCACCCTCACCCAGCCCTCTCCCGCCAGCGGGAGAGGGTTCCGAATCCAAGCCTTGCTTTGCCCCCTCTCCCGCTGGCGGGAGAGGGTTGGGGTGAGGGTGAGAAAGGAGGTCGTACGGAGCGTAAAGATCAAACGGCGCCGGCAGCTTGTCGTCTTCCAGTTCCTTCAGCGCCTCGTACACGCTCTGCGCGCGGCTGGCGACATCAGCCTCGGTCTCGATGCCGGCGTTGATGCCGCGACCCTGCTCGGCGATCTCGGCCAGGTAGCGGACGCGGGAACCCGGGATCAGCACCGTGGCGCGCGGCTCCTTCAGCGTGGTGTCGAGCTGCGGATCGAAGTCGCAACGGGGAGAAGAAAGGGGGTCAGAGTACGTTTTCCCGTCCTCGGCATTGCCTGATCGGCCGTTCGCTGAGGAAAAGGTACTCTGACCCCCTTTCTTCTGACCCCCTTTCTTCTCGCGCAGCAGCCGGCACAGGTTGCTGAACATCCAGGTCACGCCCGGATCGTTGAACTGGCTGGCGATGGTCGGGTAGACCGGAACGTCCTCGTCCTTCATCTGGAAGGCGACGCGGTTGCGCTTCCACTGCTTGCGCACGTCGCGCAGCGCGTCCTCGGCGCCGCGGCGGTCGAACTTGTTCAGCACCACCAGCTCGGCGAAGTCGATCATGTCGATCTTCTCCAGCTGGCTGGCCGCGCCGTAGTCGCTGGTCATCACGTAGATCGGGAAATCGACCAGGTCGACGATCTCCGAGTCGCTCTGGCCGATGCCGGCGGTTTCCACGATCACCAGGTCGAAACCCAGGCCCTTCAGGAAACCGATGCAGTCCTTGAGCACGGCATTGGTAGCCACGTGCTGGCGACGGGTTGCCATGGAGCGCATGAACACGCGCTTGGAGCGCAGCGAGTTCATGCGGATGCGATCGCCCAGCAGCGCGCCACCGCTGCGACGACGCGTGGGATCGACCGCGAGTACGGCGATGCGCATGTCCGGATAGCTCAGCAGGAAACGGTTGATCAGCTCGTCGGTGACGCTGGACTTGCCCGCGCCGCCGGTGCCGGTAAGGCCAATGACCGGTGTGTCCTTCCCGGCTTCCTGCCAACGGCGGCGCAGCGCTTCCAGTGTGTCGTCGTCGAGGTCGCCGTCTTCAATCGCGCTGAGCACACGACCAACGCCGATTTCGTCGTCCTTGTCCGGCATGCCGGCCTTGCCGAAGCGCGAGTCACCCAGCTCGGCGTCGCTGCTGTCGCGGGCGGCATCGGCACGCCGCACCACGTCCTCGATCATCGATACCAGGCCCATGTGCATGCCGTCGTTCGGGTGGTAGATGCGCTCGACGCCGTAGTCGTGCAGCTCGCGGATTTCCTCCGGCGTGATGGTGCCGCCGCCGCCGCCGAACACGCGGATGTGGCTGGCGCCGCGTTCCTTGAGCATGTCGACCATGTACTTGAAGTACTCGACATGGCCGCCCTGATAGCTCGACAGCGCGATGGCGTCGGCGTCTTCCTGCAGCGCGGCGCGCACCACGTCCTCGACCGAGCGATTGTGGCCGAGATGCACCACTTCCGCGCCCTGTGCCTGGATCAGCCGGCGCATGATGTTGATCGCGGCGTCGTGGCCGTCGAACAGGCTGGCGGCGGTGACGAAGCGCAGCGGCGTCTTTTCGGCGCTGGCAACGGTTTGCGGGATCGAGGTCGCGGGTGTGCTCATCGGCTGGCTGTCGATTGTGGCGAGTTGGTCATTGTAACCCGTTGAACCGGTTGACCCTTCGCTACCGCAGCGTACGGAGGCGCCATGCCGGACCACCCATCCTGTGACCGGCCCAACACTTCCTGAACGAGTTTGGTCGCCCCATGTCGTCGTTCAGCTTCACGGCCCGATTCTCCCCATGAACGCGCGCCACAGCCCGTGGCCACTGGAGAACCGACATGCGTAGTGCCTTCCTTGCCGTTACCGCCCTGGCTGCGGCCCTGTCCTTTGGCGCCCGCGCTGAAGCTGCGCCGCTGCGCTGCGGCGACGTGATCGACCAGGACGTGACGCTGACCGCCGACCTGCACTGCGCCAGCGGCGAATCCGCGCTCACCGTGACCCGTTCCGGGGTGCGCATCGACCTCAACGGACACACGCTGAGCGGCACGTCGGCCACTGACGGCATCGACGTGATCGGTGCTCGCGACGTGAGCATCGTCGGCCCGGGCCGCATCGAAGGCTTCCGCGCCGGCGTCTACGCGGTGCGCACCCAGCGTCTGGCGCTCAGCGCCATCGACTTCGACAACCTCGATACAGGCGCGCTGCTGATCCACAGCGGTGGCGTCGACCTGCGCGACTCGCGCTTCGCCGACATCGGCGGTATCGCGGTGAACGTCATGCAGCCGCAACTCGGCCCGATGACCAGCGCCGGCGGCCACCTGATGCTGGACAACCAGTTCGCCAACGTCGGCAGCGGCATTCAGCTCTGCGGCGTGGACACCGGCCATGCGCTGATCCAGCGCAACCGTTTCGAGCAGGTGCGTGACTACGGCATCCAGCTTGCCGACGGCAGCTCTGGCAACCGCATCGAGGACAACCGTTTCGACGGCGTCAGCCAGACCGCCATCGAACTGCAGGCTGCCAGCCGCAACCGCGTCACCGGCAACCGCATCGTCGACGGCCGCTTCGGCGTCAGCCTGAGTCCGCGCTCCGGCGGCTTCTGCGAAACCGGCGGCGGCCTGCCGGAAGTGTTCGCCAACAACGTCGACGACAACGAATTCATTGGCCTGGAGCGTGGCGTGCGTGCCGGCGTCGGCGCACTGGCGCAGGGCCCGGCCTGGCACAACGCGATCACCGACAACGGCTTCAACGGCAACGAAGGCGATGTGATCCTGCTCGGCGACAGTGACGGCACGCTGATCGACGGCAACCGCTGGGACGCCTACGGCGAGCGCATCGAGGACTACAGCTACCGCGCCGGCTACCAGCGTGCCAGCTACGGCTACTACAGCCGCTGAAGAGGCGCTTGGCCGCAACACAGCAAACGCAACACGGATGACGCATGATGGGGGCCTGTCCACGCAGGCCCCTTTTTTATGAGTCCGACCGCATGAGCAAGAACCGGTCACTGGAAACCCTGCTACGCGAAGGGCGACTGTCCCGTCGCAATCTGCTGCGCGCCATTGCACTGACCGCTGCCGCGCCGTTGGCGCCGCCACTGTTGGCTGCTGGCTTCCCGCAGCCGCGCTTTCGCGCGTGGCCGTTCAGCCTCGGCGTCGCCTCCGGCTTTCCGGACGCACAGGGCATGACGCTGTGGACCCGGCTGGTGCCTGATCCTTCGCAAGCAGACGGCGGCATGGAGCCGGACATCGTCTACGTCCGTTGGGAAGTCGCCGAGGACGAAGCATTCGGCAAGGTCGTGCAGCGCGGCAGCGCCCGCGCGGTACCGGAGCTGGCGCACAGCGTCCATGTCGACGTGGCCGGCCTGCAACCTGCCCGCGAGTACTTCTACCGTTTCACGGTCGGCGCCGAGGTCAGCCCGACCGGACGAACCCGCACGCTGCCTGCCGCCGGCGCAGATGTGGATCGCCTGCGTCTCGGACTTGCCAGTTGCCAGCACTACGAGCAGGGCTATTTCGACATCTACCGGCATGTCATCGCCGAAGACCTCGACCTGATGCTGTTCGTCGGTGACTACATCTACGAAAGCAACTGGGGCGACGACCGGGTGCGCCGCCACGTCAGTGCCGCCGAACCGGTAACGCTGGACGACTACCGTCTGCAGCACGCGCAGTACAAGCGCGACCCGTGGCTGCAGCATGCCCATGCCGCCGTGCCCTGGCTGCTGACCTGGGACGATCACGAGATCGACAACGACTGGGCCGGCATGCAGTCCGAACACCTGGACCCGTCTTTCCCGGCTCGACGTGCCGCCGCCATGCAGGCCTACTTCGAGCACATGCCGTTGCCGCGGCGGATGTGGCCGAAAGGCGGCGAGATGCGGCTCTACGGCGCCATCGACGTCGGCGGCCTGGCGCGCCTGTATGTGCTGGATGACCGCCAGTACCGCACGCCGCAACCCTGCCCCGATCCGGCCAAGGGTGGCGGTTCCGACTACGTCGATGCCGCCCGCTGTGAAGGCCTCGACAACCCGCGCCAGACGCTGCTCGGCTGGCAGCAGGAAAACTGGCTGGACGCGTCGCTGAGGCAGTCGACGGCACGCTGGAACGTGCTGGTGCAGCAGACGCTGGTCAGTCCGATGGACACCGATGGCGGCGCGCCGCGCGGCATTGCCACCGATGGCTGGGACGGCTATCCGATGGCGCGTGAGCGGCTGATCCGCTCACTGAAGGAAAGTAGCGCCAGCAATCCGCTGGTCCTGGGTGGCGACATCCATGCCAACGTGGTCTGCAACCTGCGTGAGCGCCCGCTGGACAACGACTCACCCAGCATCGCCGCCGAAGTCTGTGCCACCTCGTTGACCGCCCAGGGCTGGCCGGCCGAGCTGTTCAAGCCGCAGGCGGATGCCAACCCGCAGTTCGCCTACTGCGAGAACCAGCAACGCGGCTACGCGGTGATCGAGATCGACCGCCACGCCGACGTCCTGCTCCGTGGCGTGGACAGCGTGAAGACGCGCGACCCCACGTTGTCCACGGCAGCACGATTCCACATCGAACACGACAGTCGCCGCGTGCGGCGCGACAACTGAGTCCGCCACAACGGCAAAGCGCCCGGAATACCGGGCGCTCTGCGCTGCAACGGTGGCGAAGCAACCGATATCGCTCAGTTCGGGGCCTGGATGTTGATCGGCGCGTCGAAATCGTAGTCGATGGTGGTGGTATTGCCCTTGCTGGTGGCGATCACCCGCGTCGGCAGCCCGGTGTCGCTGCAGATCCACGCCTCGGCATCGCTGTTCGCCCGGATGCCCATGAACACGCCGCGAACCGCGTAGCGGTAGTGGCGCGATTGGCAGCCGGCCATCTCCACCTCGTCGACGAACTGCACATCCTGCAGCGCGTTGATGCCCTGCTCCATCGCCTGGCTGGTGTAGGCCTGGGTCACAGCGGATCCATCCACAGGGACTTTCATCCAGCGACCCGCCGCGCTGATCCAGGTGCCGCCCGGCACGATGATCATCTCGCTGTTCACGTCCTTCTTGTGGAAACGGTCCGGCAACTGCACTTCCAGCAGCGTGTCCGGGCCCGAACTGCTCTGGATGTCCAGACGATAGGAACCGTCCTGCAGCGCCTTCTCGAAAGCGCCAACCAGCTCGCTTCGCGGGTCCGCGGCAGCCGAACCGGCGGCCAGACAGGCCGTCATCGCAGTCAGGATCAGGGCGCGCTTCATGTTCTTCTCCGTGGTTTGGGTGATGTGCCTTGGGTGATTGGGCTTGCGTGATTGAATTTGGGCTGCGGGCTGTTCCCAGCCTAGCAAACCGGTCTTTGCCCACGGTTTCGGAGCGGCATGCCTGCGACCGACACCTCCGGCATTGGCCGCACCTAGAGCGATTGCTTTAAACTACGCCCCGCCATGACCCGCTTGCCGCAAGGATCGGCGACACCCGGCATGGAATATCAATCACCTGGGCAACTTGTTTCATGTGCTTTGTGATGCGCAGCGCGCGCACGGCACGCCCGGGCCTTTCGCTTTTCCCTTCGGAGCCAACCGAATGATCTTCGAAACCCTCAGTTCAACCGGCCATGAGGAAGTGGTGTTCTGCCACAACAAGGACGCCGGCCTCAAAGCCATCATCGCCATCCACAACACCGTGCTCGGTCCTGCTCTCGGCGGTACCCGCATGTGGGCCTACAAGACCGAACAGGACGCGCTCAACGACGTGCTGCGCCTGAGCCGCGGCATGACCTACAAGGCCGCCGTGGCCGGCCTCAACCTCGGTGGCGGCAAGGCGGTGATCATCGGCGATCCGAACAAGGACAAGTCCGAAGCCCTGTTCCGCGCCTTCGGCCGCTACGTGGCCTCGCTGAATGGCCGCTACATCACCGCCGAGGACGTCGGCATCGACGTCAACGACATGGAATTCGTGCTCAAGGAAACCGAGTACGTCACCGGCGTGCACCAGGTCCACGGTGGCTCGGGTGATCCGTCGCCGTTCACCGCCTACGGCACCCTGCAGGGCCTGCTGGCCTCGCTGAACAAGCAGTACGGCAACGAGGACGTCGGCAAGTACAGCTACGCCGTGCAGGGCGTGGGCCACGTCGGCTTCGAGTACGTGAAACTGCTGCGTGAAGCCGGCGCCAAGGTGTTCGTCACCGACATCAACGAGGAAGCCGTGCAGCGCTGCGTCGACGAATACGGTTGTGAGGCCGTCGGCCTCGACGACATCTACGACTGCGACGTCGACGTCTACAGCCCCTGCGCGCTGGGCGGCACCGTCAACGAGAACACCCTGGACCGCATCAAGGCCAAGGTGATCTGCGGCGCGGCCAACAACCAGCTGGCCACCGACGAGATCGGCGACGAGCTGACTCGCCGCGGCCTGGTCTACGCACCGGACTACGCGGTCAATGCCGGCGGCCTGATGAACGTCAGCATCGAGTTCGACGGCTACAACCGCGAGCGCGCCATGCGGATGATGCGCGGCATCTACTACAACGTCGGCAAGATCTTCCAGATCGCCGACCGCGACAGCATCCCGACCTACAAGGCTGCGGATCGCATGGCCGAAGAGCGCATCGCCGCCATCGGCAAGATCAAGCTGCCGCACATGGGCAACGTTGCTCCGCGCTTCCTCGGCCGCACCCGCGGGCAGTGAGCTTAGAGCCGTGATTCGTGATTGGTGATTCGTCAATGGCGCTGCCGTGTTCTGCAGCGCCGTTGCAAGGTCATCCTGCTGCGCTTTCGAATCACCAATCACCATTCACCATTCACGGATACCCATGAAACCCTTTCCCCTCGGCGAAGAGATCGACAGCCTCCGCGAAGCCGTGCGCCGCTTCGCCGAATCCGAGATCGCCCCGCGCGCGGCGGCCATCGACGAGGAAAATGCCTTTCCGCAGGATCTGTGGCCCAAGCTGGGCGAGATGGGCCTGCTCGGCATCACCCTGCCCGGCGAGTTCGGCGGTTCGGAAATGGGCTACCTCGCGCACCTGGTGGCGATGGAGGAGATTTCCCGCGCCTCGGGTTCCGTTGGCCTGAGCTACGGCGCGCACAGCAACCTGTGCGTGCAGAACCTGTTCTACAACGCCAGTGACGAACAGCGCGCCAAGTACCTGCCCAAGCTGTGCAGCGGCGAGTGGAAGGGCGCGCTGGCGATGAGTGAACCCGGCGCCGGCTCGGACGTGGTCGGCTCGATGAGCTGTCGCGCCGAGTTGAAGGACGGCGTCTGGATCGCCAACGGCAACAAGATGTGGATCACCAACGGCCCCGAAGCCGACGTGCTGATCGTCTACATGCGCACCGCCGGCAAGGATGCGGGCAGCAAGTGCATGACCGCCTTCATCGTCGAACGCGGCATGAAAGGCTTTTCCACCGCACAGAAGCTGGACAAGCTGGGCATGCGCGGCTCGAACACCTGCGAGCTGGTGTTCGAGAACTGCGAGATCCCCGCCGAAAACGTGCTGGGCGAAGTCAACCAGGGCGTGAAAGTGCTGATGTCCGGCCTCAACACCGAGCGCCTGGTGCTGAGCGGTGGCCCGCTGGGCCTGATGCAGGCCGCCATGGACATCGCCCTGCCCTATGTTCGCGAACGCAAGCAGTTCGATGAGCCCATCGGCAGCTTCGGCATCATGCAGGCCAAGATCGCCGACATGTACACCGCACTGCAGTCGGCACGCGCTTTCGCCTACCAGGTCGCCCGCGACTATGACGCCGGCGAGCGCTCGCGCATCGATCCCGCCGCGTGCCTGCTGCACGCCACCGAGGCCGCGGTGCAGGTCGCCCTGGAAGGCATCCAGTGCCTCGGCGGTAATGGCTACATCAACGAATACGCCACCGGCCGCATCCTCCGGGACGCCAAGCTCTACGCCATCGGCGCCGGTACGAACGAGATCCGCCGCATGCTGATCGGCCGCGAACTGTTTCACGAGCGCAGCTGACTCAAACGCGCCGAAAGCCCCGGCGCCGGCACATCGAACCCAAAATCCGCCGCATGCTGATCGGCCGCGAACTGTTCCACGAGCGCAGCTGACTCAAGCGCGCCAAAGAGATCGGCACCGGCACATCGAACCGGAAATCCGCCGCATGCTGATCGGTCGCCAACTGTTCCACGAGCGCAACTGACTCCAGTCAGCCATCCGGCAGCCCTCGGCTCGCTCGATCGAGCACCAGCGGATGCCGGCCGACTGCAGGCCGATGTGCCATCAATTGGGCCTGGGATGAACGCGGGCATGACGGCCAAACTCGCTGTCGATATCAAACGCAAGGCGGCAGCCCTGATCAGCTCGTCGCAATCTTCCGAAAAAGTGATTTCTTTCACATTTCAGCCAGCGTAGACTGCTCGGCTAGTTCGCTCGGGAAAGCGGGCGACATTCCAGACAAACGAATCTGCGTTCGCTTCATCGGATGGGGAGTCCTATGCGCGTCCTTGCCCTGCTGGCTTTGTTGGTGGTTGCACCCGTTTCGACAGCCGAAACGGCCCAGTCTTTCGACATCCGTCTGTCGGATGAAAAATCGGACATCCAGGCGCTTGAACGCCTGCAGAGGCAGAACCCGGGCGCAATCCAGCGCGCTGCGGCTCAGACTGCCGTCTTGCGGCAGGCCGAACAACACCTCCGGGCACTTCCGGCAGGTCTTTCCCTCAAGCTGGCGGACGAACTGGGCACGCCGGAAATCGTTGCGCCGGCCCGCAGCGCACAGGTCCTTGCGACGGCATCGAACCAATCGCGGGAGGAAGTGGCGCGTCGATTCATCGCGGACAACGCTGGCCTTTACGGACTCAGCGCCAGCCAGGTCGATGACCTGGTCCTCGATGTCTCCTATCCGAATCCTGCAGGCAACCTGGAATGGGTACGTTTTGTGCAGCGATTCAACGACCTGCCCGTTTTCCGTGGTGAAGTAACGGTCGCCCTCACTCCCAAGCGGGAGGTCGTCCGTACCGTCGGGCAGCTCGCGCCATTCATCAATCCGGCCGAAGCGGCAACGTCACCCAGCGTCAGTGCCCTCGACGCCGTACGCGCACAGTTCGCCAGCCTCGGACTGGATGAGCCGACCCAGGGCATCGTAGTCACCAGCACCTCGGCGAATGGCCGCAGCGCGGAGATCAATGCCGGCCCCGGAAACGACGCAGTCCATGCGGATCTCTTGTATTTCCCGCTGGGCAAGGGTGTGCTGGAACTCGCCTGGTCCCTGACCATCGAAGAAAATCCGGACGCGTGGTATCACGTCGTCAGCGCCACCGACGGCACCCTGTTGTTCCGCAAGAACCTGACCGATTACGAAGCCCACACCTACCGGGTTTACACCGGCGGTAGTCCGGCGCCGTTCATCCCGGGCCCGACGGACCCCACGCTCGGTGAACAGGCGCCCCGTGTCCCCTCAACCGACGTCGTGGTTGACAGCCAGTCCGCCAGCGGCGATCCCTGGCTCCTGCCTGGGGTCACAGTGACCGACGGCAACAACGTGGAGGCGGGGCTCGACATTGACGGGTCCGATGGCGTCGACGCGCCGTTGGGTGAAAGTGGCATCAATGCATTCCTCTACGGCTCCAACCCACCACCGGGTTCCCCGGCACCGGGTGAAGCCGCCAACACGGTCAACAGCCGCAACGCGGCCATCGTCAACCTGTTCTACTGGACCAACCGCTTCCACGACCTCACCTATGACCTCGGCTTCACCGAAGAGGCACGGAACTTCCAGAACAGCAACCTGGGCCATGGCGGCGTTGCCGGCGACCGTATCCGCGCCGAGGCACAGGATTCCAGCGGAACCAACAACGCCAACTTCTCGACGCCGGCGGATGGCGGTCGCGGGAAGATGCAGATGTACATCTGGAACAACACCACGCCCAGCCGCGACGGCTCGCTGGACGCAGACATCATCATTCACGAGTACACCCACGGCCTGTCCAACCGCCTGCATGCCAATGCCTCAGGGTTGGCGAGCAACATGTCGCGCGGAATGGGTGAAGGATGGGGCGACTACTACGCGCATTCGTTCCTGTCGAATCCCTCCGATCCACTGACCGCCATTTACACCACCGGCGGCTACTCGACCTATCAGCTCACCGGTGCGGGCGACGTCAGCAACTACTATTACGGCATCCGTCGTTTTCCAAAGGCGGTGATGGCAGCGACCGGCGGACCTGGCAATCTGCCTTTCAATCCACTGACCTTCGCCGATATCGACTCCAACCAGATGGACCTCAGTGATGGCGCCTATCCTCGCGGACCGGTCGGCAGTGCTACCGCCGACCAGGTGCATAACGCCGGCGAGGTCTGGAGCACGATGCTGTGGGAGGCGCGCGGCCAACTGGTCAGCCAGCACGGTGCCCTGGAGGGTAACCAGCGCATGCTGCAACTGGTGACGGATGGCATGAAACTGGATCCCTCCAGCCCGACGTTCCTCGACGCTCGCGACGCCATCATCGCTGCGGATTGTGCTTCCTACGCCGGTGAAGACGAGCTAGCGCTGTGGGGTGGCTTTGCCATCCGTGGCCTTGGTTTCAGCGCGCAGATCATACAAGCCGCTACTCCGGCACGTGTTGTCGAAGCCTTCGACACGCCGGTAGGCGGCAATCTGCTGGTCGACAGCATGACCAATCTCAGTTGCAGCCTGGCGCCCCGCAACCCGGTACCGGGCGAGACCATCGAGCTGCTCGTCAGCCTGAGCAACGAGTTCTGCGCCACGTCGCTGGAAAACGTCGAGTTGCAGATCGTCGGTGGGAACTCGGTGGCAGTCGGCACCATTGCCCCCGGCGCTACGGTGAACGTGCCGATCCAATACGTCATTCCCGGTGGCGCCAGTTGCGGCACCGTCGAGAACCTGGTCTTCGAGGTGAGCAGCGACCGCGGCACCCAGGACTACGGCTACGCGGTACCCGTCGGCGTTCCGAACATCGGCACGGCGGAGTACAGCAATGCCACCGCCGTGGACGTTCCCGCGGGTCAACCGGGAACCACAAGCGGACCCGCCAGTCCCTATCCGTCCACGATCAACGTGGCCGGGTTTGACCACATCAGCAACCCAATCACCGGCATCGAGGTCGTGCTGCGCGACTTCTACCATGAGTGGTGGGCAGACATCGACGTACTGTTGGTAGCTCCGACGGGCCAGAAGATGGTGATCTTCTCGGATGCCTGGAATGCAAACAACGACGCTGGTCCGCACAACGTGACCCTCACTCTCAGCGACTCGGCGGCTGCGACCGCAGCCAGTACCGGGACACCACCCAGCAATACGGTGACCGTGCGGCCCACCAACCACAATACCGGCGATTCTTTCGTCGCCCCGGCTCCCGCAGGCCCACATGCCGAAGCGGCGCCCGCCGGATCCGCCACCTTTACCGACTTCGCAGGCATCGACCCCAATGGCGACTGGCAGCTTTACATCGTCGATGATGTCGGTTCTGATCCCGGGCACATGGATGGCGGCTGGACCCTGCGCCTGCTCTATGCGCAGCCAGCGACCTGCGAGGCGTGTCTGCTGACATTGGGTGGCGATCTATCCGGCCTTGCCGCGGGCAACAGCGTGACCCTGCAGAACAATGCCGGGAATGACCTCGTTCTCAATGCCAACGGCAGCTTCACATTCGCGGGCAATGTCCAGCCGGGCGACGGCTATGACGTCAGCGTCTCGCAGCAGCCAACCACCACGCCGCAGCTCTGCTCCGTTGTCGAAGGCGCAGGCAGTGTGGGCGCCGACAACATCACCAGTGTCCAGGTCTCCTGCGTCAACACCTACGCGATCAGTGGAACCCTGACCGGCCTCGCCGGTGGCGCCACCGTCACGCTGCAGAACAACGGCGGAGACGATCTGATGCTGGGCGCCGACGGCACCTTCAGCTTCGCGACGCGAATGGCTGACGGTGACGATTATTCGGTAAGCGTCAGCGTCCAGCCGAACTCCCCCGACCAGCTGTGCAGCGTCACCAGTGGTGACGGCACGGTCTCGTCCGCCGATGTCAACAGCATCAGCGTGGATTGCGTCAGCCTCTACTCGGTTGGCGGCAATCTGGCAGGCCTCGCCGCCGGCAGCGCCGTCCGCCTGCAGAACAATGGCGGCGATGACCTGCTGCTGAGCGCCAACGGTGCGTTCGCGTTTTCGAACAAGCTGCTCGACGGCAGCGGCTATCTGGTCAGCGTGGCCGTACAACCCAGCGACCCAAGCCAGACCTGCTCGATTGTCGATGAAAATGGCACGCTCTCCGGTGCGGACATCACCAACGTCGGCGTCACCTGCGTGCTCAACAGCTTCAGCGTTGGCGGACAAGCCAACGGCCTGCTGGCCGGGGAAAGCGTGCAGCTGCGCATCAATGGCGGAGAGACCGCCAACATCAGCGCGAATGGCGCCTTCAGCTTCCCAAGCCAGCTCAACGACGGTACCGGCTACAGCGTGGAAATCCTGTCCATGAGCCTGGAACCCGAACGGACCTGTCGCCTGCTGGATGCCGACGGAACTGTGTCCGGGAGCAATGTGGACAGCATCGTGCTGGAGTGCATGTCGACGACAATCTTCGGCGACGGTTTCGAATAATCGGGCGCCGGGGCCGCGATACTGCGGCCCCGGCTTTCACCTCTCCCGCTTCCACCGCAGCTTGTCCAACGCGGCAACCGCTCGTTCACACAGAAGTTGACGAGGTCAAGCCGCGCATCTTCTATTCGAAGCCGTCCTTGAACACCTTCGGTTCGATGACCGTAAAGCTCTGGTCGACATCCGCCGCTGCCGTGTAGCCGGCGTTGCCCGCCTGACTGGCGCGCAGCGTGCAGGTGCCGATGGCGTTCAGGGTGATCGTGCTGCCATCGCTGCCACTGGTGCTGCAGACGACTGGTGTCAGCGAGGCGAAGGTCACCGGATTGCCTGATGCGCCGCCGGTCGCGGCAACGCTGAACGGTGGCTCATCGACAAAGCGGTCCGCCAGCGCTGCGAAGTCGATGGCCTGTGTTCCCTGCGGCGTCACCGCGTTCGACGGTTCCGAGGAAAGGCTCTCGCCGACGGCATTGGTCGCGGTCAGGGTGAAGGTGTATTCAACGCCATTGGTCAGTCCGGGAATGATGCAGCCGGAATCCGCGCAGGCGACGTTGATGTTGTCGGGATCGCTGGTCACGCTGTAGCCAGTGATCGGGCTGCCGTTGTTGGGCACGATGCCGAACAGGATCTGCGCGGAGGCATCCAGCGCTAGTGCTGCGAGGATCACCGGGGCTTCGGGCACGGTCGGCACCAGGCTGATATCGAGCTGGGTAATCATCGGCGTTCGCTGCGGCGACAGGCTGGAGAGCTCGGCGCGCCAGCGCAGATCGGTGCCGCTGGCGGGGAACAGGAAATCCTCGCCGGGATAGGCGCGATACCAGTTCGTGCCGCCGTTGTTGGACAGGTAGTAGTCGATCGCCGTATTGCGACTGCTGGCAGTGTTGACGGTTTGCATGGCCGTCAGATTCACCGCGCGTATCGAGTCGCCCGAATTCGGCGTGGTGTTGACCTGGGTCGAGGTCGCCCTACCGAGGGTGGTAAAGCTGGAGAAGCGTTGCAGGCGATTCGGCGCGCCGCCGAGGGAAGCGGAATTGCCCAGGATCAGATCGAGGTCGCCGTCCTTGTCGATATCCGCCAGGGCGACCGCACGGGTGTAGTCAGTCTCGGTACCGAGGTCGATGCCGGTGCCCGTGAATCCGCCTGCGCCGTCGTTGAGATAGCGGCGATTGCGCTGACTGACGTTGCCAACGATCAGATCGAGGTCGCCATCGAGGTCGAGGTCAGCAAGTGCGACGCTGCTGGTGAAATCGTTCACCGCCTGCACCGCCGTGCCGCTGGTCGGGAACACGCCGCTGCCGTCGTTGAGGTAGACCCGATTGTGGTCGGAATCATTGCCAAGGATCACGTCGAGCGCGCCGTCGGCATTGAGGTCGCCCAGCACCAGGTCATTGGTCGCACTGACTTCATTGCCCACGTTGTTGCCCAGGGTCGGGAAGACGCCGTTGCCGTCGTTCTCGTACCACTTGCTGGCGACTCCAGCGACTTTGCCGACGACAATGTCGAGATCGCCATCGCCGTCGATGTCGCCCAGCGCCACCGCGGAGGCATTGCCGGTGTCGTCTTCGCCAAACGGGGTGCCACTAGCTGGGAAACCACCGCTGCCGTTGTTGAGGTAGCGCTTGTTGGTCTGGCCGCTGCCGTTGACGGCCACCACGTCGAGCTTGCCATCGTGGTTGAGATCGCCCAGCGCAATGCTGCGGGTGGTGTCGAGCTCGCCGCCGATGGCGGTGCCGGTGGCGGGAAAGCCACCGCTGCCGTTGTTGAGGTAGCGCTTGTTGGTTTGTCCTGAATTGCCGACGATGAGATCGAGCGCGCCGTCGAGATTCACATCGCCCAGGGCAATGCTGAGGGTGCTGTCCGTCTCGCTGCCAATCGGCGTGCCGGTCAGCGGGAAATCGCCGCCATCGTTGAGGTAGAGCTTGTTGGTCTGGCCTAAGTTGCCGGTGATGACATCCACATCGCCGTCGCCGTCCACATCGCCGAAGGCGAGGCTGCTGGTTGTGTCGGCATCGCTATCGAACGTGGTCGCCGGGCGAAACGCGCCGCGCCCGCCGTTGAAGTAGCGCTTGTTGGTTTCACCAGAATTGCCGACGACAAGGTCAAGATCCCCATCGCGGTCGAGGTCCGCCAGGACGAAGCTGCCGGTGCCGAAGTTGGTGTCGCTGGAGAACGGCATGCCGGTGGCGGAGAAACTTCCGTTGCCACTGTTGAGATAGATCAGGTTGCCAAGGCCCGTAGTGTTGGCGGCCAGCAGATCGATATCGCCGTCCGCGTCGATATCACCCAGGGTGACGCGCGAGGCGTATTCGGTACCGCCGCCCAAATCGGTGCCGGTGGCCGAGAACGTGCCGCCGCCCAGATTCATGTAGCGTTTCATGCTGGCACCGCTGTTGGCGACGATCAGATCGAGGTCGCCGTCGCTGTCGATATCGCCGAGGACGAGATCCGAGGTGAGGTCAGTTTCGCTGCCGATGGGTGTACCGGTCGCCGGGAATACCGCGCTGCCGTCGTTCAGGTAAAGGCGATTCGTCCCGTTGTTGCCAACCAGGATATCGAGATCACCGTCGCCATCGACATCGCTGAGCACGATGCTGTTAGTGGTCTGTGCGTCGCTGCCTAGGTTGTTCGCCGAAAAGCCGCCGTTACCGTCATTCAAGTAGTAGCGATTGATCGCGTCGGTGGGATGGACAACGCTGTTCTGATTGCCCAGCACCAGATCAAGATCGCCATCACGGTCAAGATCACCGAGAGCGAGCGTCAAAACGTTGTCACCGCTGTCGATGACCGTGCCGGTGCCGGAAAACGCCCCGCTGCCGTCGTTGAAGTAGAGCCGGGTCGCATCGCCCAGCGAACTGCCTGCGATCAGGTCGAGATCGCCGTCGCCGTCCACATCGCCCAGCGCCACGGCGTAGGTTTTATCCGATTCACTGCCGATGGCGGTGCCGGTAGCGGGAAAACCGCCGTAGCCATCGTTCAGGTACAGCCGATTCGGCTGACCGTTGTTCGCGGCCACCACATCCAGATCCCCGTCGCCATCCACGTCTCCCAGCGCGACCTCGCGGGTGGATTCGACTTCATTGCCCAGGTTGATGCCCCCGATCCATCCGTCCACCGCGCCGCTCAGGAAGAGCCGAGTCGGATTGCCATCGTTGGCAACGATCAGGTCCAACAGGCCGTCACCGTCGATGTCGGCGAACTGCGCATCCCTGGTGTAGTCGCCCGAGGTGGTGCCTACGACGCGGCCGACTGCGGGGAATCCGCCGCTACCGTCGTTCAGATACAGCAGATTGTGGGCGAAAGCGTTGGCCAGCAGCACGTCCAGGTCGCCGTCGGCATCGACGTCGGCGAGCGTGACCGCCTCGGCGCTGTTCGTCGAGTTGCCGATCGGCGTACCGACCGACTCGAACACGCCACTGCCGTTGTTTCGCTGCCAGGTGCTGAGTCTTCCGCTGCTGGTGCCGGTCACGAGGTCGAGGTCGCCGTCGCCGTCGAGGTCGCCCAAGGCCAGGCTGAATGTCGTATTGTCTTCAGCGCTCACCGGCGTGCCGGTGGCGCTGAATACCCCGGAGCCATTGTTCAGATACAGCTTGTTCGACGAGCCCAGGTTGCCAACGATCAGATCCAGATCGCCGTCGCGATCCACGTCGCCGATCGCCAGCGCCGAGCTTACGTCGATCTCGGCACCGATCGCCGTGCCCGTTGCAGCGAATCCACCGCTGCCGTTGTTCAAGTACAAACGATTCGGGTCGCTGAATCCGCCGGTATCGGCCATGATCAGATCGGGCCAGCCGTCCCGGTTCACGTCGGCCAGCAGCATGTCCCGGTTTTGCGATCCGTCCGTGGCGATGTTGACGCCGGTCGGGAATCCGCCGCTGCCATCGTTGAGGAACAGCTTGCTGGTACCTGCTGCGTATGCGGCCAGCAGATCCAGATGTCCATCGCCGTTCATATCGCCGAGGATGACTTTGCTAACGGTGGTCGGCGTGCCGCCCACGGTCGTGGAAGGCAGGAAGCCTCCACTGCCATTATTGATGAATAGTCTGAGATATTGCGGGGAGTTGCCGAGAACGACGTCGAGATGACCGTCCTGGTTGACGTCGCCGACCGCAATGCTTTCCGTGTTGAACGTGCCTATCGCCGAGCCGGAACCACCTAGAATCAGCTGCTGGCGCGCTTGCGACCAGGCCAGATACACCGCCTGTTCCTCCGGCGACCAGGCAGCGCTGGTTTGCGCGGCATCGCGCAGATTGGTGTCGGTGAAATCCTCGGTCAACGGCAGGCCGGGACTGGTGGCCAGCAACGTCGACGATACGAGCAGCGCCAGCACCAGGCACAGTGATGGAAACGTCCACTTCGCCCGAGGACGCCTGCACGGACGCGTGCATTCCTTGAAGGACGCGGACTCGGAGGATGGGATGGCGCCTGCCGAACTGGCATTGGTGGCGGTTTGACTGCACGAAGGGATGAAAAACCGGGAGACGTCCATGCAGCCTCTATCGTTGATCGGGAGCCGATTGCTCGCTTGCCAAAGCCCCGTAGCTGATTGTGAGCGGACGGCCAAGACCCTTCCGCCTGCGCTTTTTTCTGTCCTTGACGAGCGGCCGGGACCCCACCCCCAAACACCGCGCCGTCGAACTCTACTCTGCATTCGCTTGGCGAATCCATAGCCCATTGAGTCGCTGATGCAGGCGGCATCATCCACTCCTCATGTGCGCAGCGGCGGCCGCTGCTTTGCGATGCAGGAATCCACGTCATTGATCGGAGAAAGCGACATCCGTCGCATGCTGATCGGCCGCGAACGGCTCCACGAGCGCGGTTGATACCGCAAAACTAAGTCCGCGCGCTTCCGACATTGGCCTTTCGGCCATTTGCGGCACTGCAGCATTGAAGGCCATAATCGGGCGGTTCGACTGACGACTGCGCCTGACCAAGGCTCGCGGGCGTCAGCATCACCCCTCGATGTGGAGTCTGCTATGTCCAAGATCGTCATCACCGGTGCCAAGCGCACCGCCATCGGTTCGTTCCAGGGTCAGTTCAACGGCGTGCCGGCCACCAAACTCGGTGCCGTGGCAATCGAGGCCGCGTTGGCAGACGCCGGCATCGATGGCGACAAGGTCTCGGAAGTGATCATGGGCTGCGTGCTGCCGGCCAATCTCGGCCAGGCGCCGGCCCGGCAGGCGGCGCTCGCGGCCGGCATCCCGAAGCAGGTCGGCTGCACCACCATCAACAAGGTCTGTGGCAGCGGCATGAAGGCGATCATGCTCGGACATGACCTGATCAAGGCCGGATCGGCCGAGGTCGTCGTCGCCGGCGGTCTGGAGTCGATGACCAACGCGCCGCACATGCTGGCCGCGCGCAACGGCATCCGCTACGGCAACGCCGACGTGGTCGACCACATGGCGTGGGACGGTCTGACCAATCCCTATGACGGCCAGGCCATGGGCGTGTTCGGCGAGATGTGCGTCGACAAGCTGGGCTTCAGCCGTGAGGCGCAGGACGAGTTTAGCGCCGAAAGCGTGAAGCGCGCGCAGGCCGCCATCGAATCCGGCGCCTTCAAGGCCGAAATCGCACCGGTGAGCATCGCCACGCGCCAGGGCGAAGTGGTCATCGACACCGACGAGGAGCCGGGCCGCAGCAAGCTCGACAAGATCCCGACCCTGCGTCCGGCGTTCAAGAAGGACGGCACGATCACCGCCGCCAGCTCCTCGAAGATTTCCGACGGCGCCGCCGCCACCGTGCTGATGAGCGAGGACGCGGCCAAAGCCAGTGGCGCCAACATCCGTGCCCGCATCGTCGGCCACGCCACGCATTCGCAGGAACCGGAATGGTTCACCACCGCACCCATTACGGTCATCGAAAAACTGTTGAAGCAGCTTGGCTGGTCGGTGGACGACGTCGACCTGTTCGAGGTCAACGAAGCCTTCGCCTGCGTCGCAATGGCACCGATGAAGGAGCTGGGCATTTCGCACGACAAGCTCAACGTCAATGGCGGTGCCTGTGCGCTGGGTCATCCGATCGGCGCCACCGGCACGCGCCTGGTGGTTACCCTGCTGCACGCGATGGAAGCCCGTGGCGCGAAGCGCGGCCTGGCGGCGCTGTGCATCGGCGGCGGCGAAGCAACCGCCATCGCCATCGAGCGCGACTGAGACATCGTGCCGGTGGCGGATACCGGTTCAGCGTCGCCCTTGCTTGACACCCATGACCAATGGGGGATGATGTGCCCAGCGCCGGATGGGCGCTTTGTTTTCTCACTTTCTCAAAGGAGTCGCTGATGTCACTCAACAAGACACTGCTGGTCGCTGCCCTCGCCCTCGGACTGGCCGCCTGCCAGAACCAGGCTGAACAAGCTGCCGACGCACGCAAGGACGCGGCCGAAGAGATCAAGGAAGCTGCCCAGTCCGCCAAGGACGCGGTGAAGGAAACCGCCGAGGAAGCCAAGGACGCCATGGAGAACGCCGCCGACGAGGCCGGTGATGCCATGGACGATGCGGCGGATGCCACCAAGGACGCCATGGACGATGCCAAGGACGCGGCTGGCGACATGATGGATGACGCCAAGGACGCGACCAACGACGCCATGGACGCCGCTGGTGACGCCATGGACGATGCCAAGAACAAGGCGGCCGACATGGTCGACGATGCCAAGGACGCGGCGGAAGCCAAGAAGGACGAAATGGTCGAAGAGGCCAAGGAAAAGGCTGCCGAAGCCGCTGGCGGCTGATCGGCGTCCAGCCGCCCAGATCGAAACACCAAGCCGACGTTTCATGCCGAAAGGCGCGCCCCTGTGGCGCGCCTTTCGCGTTTTCGGAGGGCCGCGCGACAGGGACGTCGATGGCGCTTGTCACGCTCGGGAATATCCACGGCGGCCCGGATCGGCAGGCTCCCGTACAATCCGTTCCCAGTCACGTCACCACGCAGCAACGCCATGACCGCAATCCACAGCAAGATCGACCCCCGCTCCGACGACTTCCGCGAGAACAGCGAGCAGCTGAAGTCGCTGGTTGCAGACCTGGACGAACAACTGGCGCGGATCGCCATGGGCGGTGGCGACAAGGCGCGCGAGAAGCATCTGTCGCGCGACAAGCTGCTGCCGCGCGACCGCATCAGCGCCCTGCTCGATCCGGGTTCACCGTTTCTCGAACTCTGTCCGCTGGCTGCACATGGTCTCTACGATGACGCCGCACCATCGGCCGGCATCATCACCGGCATGGGTCGCGTTCACGGTCAGGAAGTGGTGATCGTTGCCAATGACGCCACGGTGAAAGGCGGTACCTATTTCCCGATGACGGTGAAGAAGCACCTGCGCGCGCAGCAGGTGGCGCTGGAAAACCACCTGCCCTGCATCTACCTCGTCGATTCCGGCGGCGCCTTCCTGCCATTGCAGGACGAGGTATTCCCGGATCGCGAGCATTTCGGCCGCATCTTCTACAACCAGGCGCGCATGTCCGCGCAGAACATCCCGCAGATCGCCGTGGTGATGGGCAGTTGCACCGCCGGCGGCGCCTATGTGCCGGCGATGTGCGACGAGAGCATCATCGTCAAGGAACAGGGCACGATCTTCCTCGGCGGCCCGCCACTGGTGAAGGCGGCAACCGGTGAAATCGTCGATGCCGAAGCGCTGGGCGGTGCCGACGTGCACACCAGCGTCTCCGGGGTCGCCGACCATTTCGCCGAGGACGACCGCCACGCCCTGGCGATTGCCCGCGATATCGTTGCGCACCTCAACCGCAAGAAGGCCATGCCACTGGCACTGAAGCAGCCTGTCGAGCCGCTGTATGCGGCTGAAGAACTCTACGGCGTGATTCCGAAAGACACGCGCCGTCCCTTCGACATCCGCGAAGTCATCGCGCGCCTCGTCGACGGCAGCGAGTTCCAGGAGTTCAAGGCGCGCTACGGCAAGACGCTGGTCTGCGGCTTCGCCCACCTGCACGGCTATCCGGTCGGCATCGTCGCCAACAACGGCATCCTGTTTGCCGAATCCGCACTCAAGGGCGCGCATTTCATCGAATTGTGCAACCAGCGCGGCATTCCGCTGGTGTTCCTGCAGAACATCACCGGCTTCATGGTCGGCAAGAAATACGAGAACGCCGGCATCGCCAAGGACGGCGCGAAGATGGTCACCGCCGTTGCCTGCTCGCACGTGCCGAAGTTCACCGTGGTGATCGGCGGCAGCTTCGGCGCCGGCAACTACGCCATGTGCGGCCGCGCCTACGGTGCGCGCTTCCTGTGGATGTGGCCCAATTCGCGGATCAGCGTGATGGGCGGCGAACAGGCCGCCAGCGTGCTGGCGACGGTCAAGCGCGACGGCATCGAAGCCCGCGGCGGCGAATGGAGCGCCGACGAGGAAGAGCAGTTCAAGTCACCGATCCGCGAGCAGTACGAGCACCAGGGCCATCCCTACTACGCCAGCGCCCGACTCTGGGACGACGGCATCATCGATCCGGCCGACACCCGCCGCGTGCTCGGCATGGCGCTGTCCGCCAGCCTCAACGCACCGATCGAACGCGAGCACTTCGGCGTGTTCCGGATGTAGCGCTCTTCCCGGAGACTCACGACCGCCGTTACGGATCACCGTGGTTTGCAGATCCTGAGCGCTTTGTCGGCACGCCCACAGTCTCTTCCGGTCGCGTGCTAGCGTCGTCGGCGGATTCGTCGAAAGGATGCAAACCATGCGCCTGATGTCTTTCCTGCTCATCTTTGCCGGCCTCGGAACCGCGTTTGCCTCCGAGCCCCACGACGGTCATCTTTTCGACCAGGGGCATGCGATGACGTCGCGCAGTGAACGCGCGGATCCGGCGCTGGATCACATGAAGCGGCTCCTCGGGCAATGGAAAGTCAACGTCACCCGCGTTGCCGGCGACAAGACGAATACCGCGACCGGACGCGCCGAGATCAGCTACATGAACCGCGGCTACGCCTATCAGGAACACCGGCAGGTCGATAGCTACGATGAGGCCGGCAATGCGGAGAACGCGCTTGGCTTTCTGGTCTACGACCCGAGCGGAAAACAATGGGGCTTGGGAGAAGGCAGCAGCTACGACGAGACCATCCGAATATTCAATGGCGACGCCACCCCTGACGGACTCCTGTTGCGAACAGCGTCGCGTCGCCTCGGTGGCATGAACATCACACGCGAGCGGCTCCGCTACCGCATCGAATCGGATGACGTATTCACGGTATCGGTCGAGCATTCATCGGATGCGAGCGACGAATGGAAAACCATCGAGACCCGTCGCTATACCCGCCGTCCCAGCCGAGCGGGCATCGCCATGCCAACTGGAAAGGACTACGGCAAGCCGAACACGGATCGCGCGAAGCAGTCCACCGAGTTCGACTTCCTGATCGGCGAATGGACGGCGAACCACCAGATCAAGCTGCAGGGCAACTGGATCAAGTTCCCGGCCAGCACCACAGCGGTGTACGTGATGGACGGATACGCCATCCTCGAACACGGCTGGAATGACCTGGACAAGAATCTCACCGACGCCGCCACCAGCATATTGAGGCTCTACAACCGCGCCGAGCGACGCTGGGAATCGCTCTACCTCACCAATCGTCGCAACAGCCTGCTGCATTTCGGTGGCAATCAGGAGGGCGACGAGATCGTGCTGCACAGCTTCGCAACCCACCGCAACGACCCGCTGCAGCACTACGTCTTCCACGACATCAAACCGGACAGCTACGCCTGGTACGGGGAGACCAGCACCGACCGCGGCGCCAGCTTCAGCAAGTTCTGGATCATCGACATCCAGCGCAAGCCTGCTGGACCGGAGTAGCCGAGAGGCAGCCCAGGCCCGCTACACCGACCGCTGCCGCAACTGCAAGATGCCCAGGCCAATGCCCCAGTACATATAAATTGCGACTGGCCTGCCCTCAATCGGCTGGGCCGGGAGTCGGATGCCGTTTGATTGTGCGAGAACTTCGAAAGGGACAAGCGCCCCAACGAACATCATCACCAACCATGATCTAACGAGTTGGCTTCGCAGCAACGGCATCGCCATGATCGGCGCCTTGGCCAGGTAACGACTTCGATCCACCCGCCAGCGAGCAGCTGTTGCAGCCGGGCGTCGAGCCGACCTGACTGCAGCCGGCAGCGATGCGCGCTTCCGGACGCAGCCAGCGGGACAGGCGATCCGCTGCCGCGCCGCGCCCCGCAAGTCGCAATGAAAGGCGGCCGCGGAAGCGACGCATCAGTCCGGGGGCAAGCTGGGCAAACAGTTTGATGACACAGAACGTCAGCAAGGCGGCCAGCACCAGAGACTGCACGAAGCCGTACAAGGTCACGACAGCGCCCTCGCCAGTTGGTAGGTGATGAATGACGCCAGATAGGCCAGCCCGAACAGGTAGCCGGTGGCGATGCCCACGTTCTTCCAGGAGTTGGTCTCGCGCTTGATCACGGCCAGCGTGGAGAGGCATTGCGGGGCGAACACGAACCAGGCCAGCAACGACAGCGCCGTGGCCAGCGACCACTGATTGGCGATGATCGGCTCCAGTGTGGCGGCGATGGTCTCGTCGCTGCCGGACAGCGCGTACACCGTGCCGAGGGCGGACACGGCGACCTCGCGCGCGGCCAGGCCCGGAATCAGCGCGATGCAGATCTGCCAGTTGAAGCCGATAGGTGCGAACAGCGGCTCCATGAAGTGGCCGATGCGGCCGGCGAAGCTGTAGTCGATGGCCGGACCGGCGAAATCCGCTGGCGCTGCCGGATAGCTGGACAGGAACCAGAGCAGGATGGTCAGCGTCATGATGATGCCGCCAACCCGGGCCAGGAAGATTTTCACCCGTTGCCAGAGGCCGTAGGCCACGTCGCGAAGCACCGGCAGCCGATAGGTTGGCAGTTCCATGATCAGCGCGTGCTCGCTCTTGTCGCGACGGAACAGCTTCATCACCCAGGCCACGGCCATGGCGCTGACGATACCGGCAACATAAAGCACAAACAGCACAATGCCTTGCAGGTTGAACAGGCCGAACAAGGTCTGTTGCGGAATGAAGGCGGCGATCAGCAGCGTGTAGACCGGCAGCCGTGCCGAGCAGGTCATCAGCGGTGCCACCAGGATCGTGGTGAGGCGGTCGCGCGGATCGGCGATGCTGCGCGTGGCCATGATGCCGGGGATCGCACAGGCGAAGCTCGACAGCAGCGGAATGAACGCCCGACCGGTCAGTCCGGCCTTGAACATCAGGCGATCCAGCAGGAAGGCCGCGCGCGGCAGATAGCCACTCTCTTCGAGGATCAGGATGAACAGGAACAGGATGACGATCTGCGGCAGGAACACCAGCACCGACCCGATACCACCGAAGATGCCGTCGGCGATCAGGCTCTGCAGCGCGCTGCCGTCGGGGAACCAGCCGGAAACCACGCCGCCCAGCCAGCCGATGCCTTCCTCGATGCCTCCCATCAGCGGCTCGGCCCAGGAGAACACCGCCTGGAAAATGAAGAACATCAGCGCCGCCAGCAACAGAGGGCCGATCAGCGGATGCAGCGCCCAGCGGTCGATGCGGTCATCGATGGCGGCGGTCGCGGTGGGCATGTCCACGGCAGCATCGAGCATGGCGCGCACTTCGCCATGCAGATCGCCATCGGCCGCGCCGGGTAGTGCGACCTTCTGCCGGCGCTCGGCGATGTGACGAAGCAGCTCCGCCGCGCCATCGCGCTCCACCGCCACGGTTTCGACCACCGGGATGCCGAGACGGTGCTCCAGTTCGTCCTTGTCGATGCGGATGCCGCGACGTCGCGCGGCGTCCATCATGTTCAGCGCCAGCACCATCGGCCTGCCGAGTCGCGCGACCTCCAACACGAAGCGCAGATGCAGGCGCAGGTTGGTGGCGTCGGCCACGCAGACGATCAGGTCCGGCGCCGGCTCATCCGGATGATGGCCACGACAGATGTCGCGGGTGATCACCTCGTCGGGACTGGCCGCGTCGAAGCTGTACGCCCCGGGCAGATCCAGCAGCGGATGAACTTCGCCGTCAGGCAGGTGCAGCCGGCCTTCCTTGCGCTCAACGGTGACGCCGGCGTAGTTGGCGACCTTCTGGTGACTGCCGGTGAGCAGGTTGAACAGCGCGGTCTTGCCGCAGTTGGGGCTGCCGACCAGCGCGATGCGCATCGTCGCGGCGCTCATGCGACGGCTCCGGCAAGGTCAGCATCGACCGGCGCGATGGTGATCCGCGCCGCTTCGCTGCGACGCAGCGCAAAGCGCGTAAAGCCGATGGTCACCAGCAGCGGATCGCCGCCCAACGGCGCACGCGCCACAATCCGTACCGGCTCGCCGGGGACAAAGCCAAGGTCACGCAGGCGTCGCGCAATCAGGTCATCGGCGTGACTGGCTTGCACGCCCTGCACGACCGCCTGGTCGCCGGTCTTGAGTTGATCGAGTCGCAAGGGCTTGATTCGATAATAGGAATGATTCGCATTATACGCCGTCCGCCTGCCGCGCCAAGCGATGACAGATCCCTTCGCTGGAAAATGCAGCCGATCCACAGCACACACCGATGCTAAGGTTGCCCTCCACTCGCAGAACCGGAGCGCCTGCCGCCATGAAACCGCCTGCCCCCGCACAACGCCGCCTGATGCACTGCCTGCTGATCCTGAGTCTGTTTGCGCCAGCCGCACAGGCCGCCGAAAGCGGCACCTCCGACATGGCCATGAGTCCGGCCAAACCGCTGCACGCCATGCTGCCGGTTGAAGACCAGTCCGACGTGTCACTGGCCTATCGCTGGCTGGACATCGCCCAGGAAGCCACGGTGGGTGAGGTGAACGCCAACGGCCCGCGACCAACCGTGATTGCGCGCACCATGGCGATCTGGGCAACCGCCATGTACGACGCCTGGGCAGCCTATGACCTCAGTGCTGTCGGCAGCCGTCTCGGTGGCGAACTGCGGCGCCCCGCTGAAGAACACACGCTGGCGAACAAGCAGAAGGCCATCAGCTACGCCGCGTACCGCTCGTTGCTGTTCGTCTATCCCGAGTCCGCCGCGTACCTGACCACCGAGATGCGCAGGCTCGGCTACGACCCGGATGACCTGTCCACCGATGCGGCCACACCCCAAGGTGTTGGCAACCTCGCCGCGCAGGCCGTCATCGACTACCGTCGTCACGACGGCGCCAACCAGCTTGGTGACGAAGAAGGCAGCGACGGCAAGCCCTACTCCGACTACACCTACTACCGGCCGGTGAACCCGCCCGACAGGATCATCGATCCGGACCGCTGGCAGCCGATCACCTTCACGCTGGCCGATGGACGCCAGGTCACGCCGGGCTTCCTCACGCCGCACTGGTACCGGGTGACGCCATTCCTGCTGGAGTCCAGCGCGCAGTTCCGGCCGCCGCCGCCACCCACGATGTTGACCGACGAGCCTGAACTGCGCCGTCAGACCGACGCGGTTCTCAACTACAACGCGACATTGACCAAGGAGCAGAAGGCGCTGGTCGAGTTCATGCGTGACGGCCCCCGCTCCACCGGCCAGAGCGGCCACTGGCTGCGTTTCGCCCAGGACGTTTCGCGCCGCGATCATTACAACCTCGACCAGGACGTGAAGCTCTACTTCGTGGTCGCCAATGTCGCTTTCGACGCCTTCATCGCCTGCTGGGAAACCAAGCGCTACTACGATTCCTCGCGGCCATGGACGCTGATCCACCATTACTACAAAGGCAAGACCATCATCGGCTGGGCCGGTCCGGAGGGTGGCACCACGGAAATGCTCGGTGAGGAATGGCATCCCTATTCGCCGCAAACGTTCGTCACGCCGCCGTTCCCGGGCTATACGAGCGGCCATGCCACGGTCAGCGGTGCCGCCGCCAAGATCATCGAACTGTTCACCGGCACCGACGAATACGGCTACGCCGAATCGCGGGCGCACTGCGCGCTGACCGAGAATGAAGCCGGCGAAATGGTCACCATGGACCTGCCGACCTGGAGTCACACCTCGGAAATCGCCGCGCTGTCGCGCGCGCTCGGTGGCTACCACATCCCGATCGACAACGACGTCGGCCTCAAGGTCGGCCGAGACATCGCCGAATGGAGCTGGCCGCGCTACCAGGCCTATTTCGACGGCACGGCCGCGGTGCGGCAGTAGACAACCCGGCGCGACGTTTCATCGTCGATACGGGACAACGACGTCAGCCCTCGGCAGGCGGTTCGCCACTGCCGATGTCGGCATCGGCGCTCGTTGCCGACGCTGAAGTCGATGATGGCTCCGGTGCCGGTGTCGGTGTCGCCGTTGAGCTGGGCGACTCCGCCGCAGACGGCAGCGATTCCAGCGGCGGCGATTCCTCGGACGGCGATGGGTTTTCCTCGCCGTCCGCCGGTGGTTCGTGCTCTTCAGCAGCCGCTTCGTTCGCGTTCGGTTCCTCAGCCGACGGGCCGCGCCCGCGACGACGACTGCTATCGCGCGCCGGGCCTTTTTCCAGCACGTCAATCTGCGGTTCATCCCAACTGCCGCTGACTTGGTACAGGGTACGTCCCATCTGCTTCATCGGATTTCGCAACACCGCCTGCGCGACGGCACCGAGCGCCGCTCCAGCGGGCCCGCCGGCCAGTGCACCGACCACCGGCAACACGCTGCTCGTTCGCGGCAGGACCTCCATGCGCTGGTCGTAATCGCGCGCAACGAGTCCGGTGCGTCCGCTGATATGGATGTCCGCAGCCGGACTGTCCATGTGCAGGTCATCGGTGAACGCATTGCCATCGTCCAGGCTGAAATCGCCCTTGATGGCGTTGAAGCTGAAGCCCTGCTTGAAGAAATCGCTGAAGTCCAGCGACAGCCGTCTCGGGATCTCGGTCAGACTGACCAGCCCGAGCAGGCGACCCGCGCCGGGTTCGACATCGGGGATACGACCCTCGCCTACCGACAGCTTGAGCTCGCCTTCGAGCTTGGCCAGCGCGAAGGCGGAAGGCGAACCTGCCCAGCCACCGTTCACCTCAACCAGGGCCTGACCGCCTTCCAGCAAGCTGCTAAAGCCCAGTGATTCCAGCATCCGGGCCACGTTCTCCGAGGTGAAGCGAAGGTTGAAACTGGAACGTTCGCTGTCGCCTATCAGGCGCCAGTCGCCACTGGCATGTAGTGTGAGGTCGTCCGAACGCGTCTCGAACTGCTCGACATGCAGGCCTTCCGGCGTGGGATAGGTTTCCAGGCGACTGCTGCCGAGCTTCGCATCGCCGAAATGCAGGTCGTCGATACCGAAATGCAGCGCTGGAATGGCGGCTGGTGGCAGGCTGGACAGCATGCTGTTGGACTGGCTGACATCCGCCGACGGCCAGTGCAGGCGCTTGAAGCGGCCGGTGATGCCGCGCGTTGCCAATTCGGTGCCGGGCACCTCGACGCTGCCGTCCAGGCTTTCGCCAGCAAAGCGGATCAGGCTGTCGCCGTCGGGATCGATTTCCAGTTCCAGACGCGTATCGGCAAAGCTGCGTCCCAGCAGATCAAGTTGCCCGGTGTCCAGCACCACGTCGCGCAGCCCGGCACCCGACCCTTCGCCGGTCGCCAGCAACGCCCAGCCGGCCGCGTCGAGCACGGCGACGCTGCCGTTGACATGCAGGCCGTCAACACCATCCGCCGCCGGCGCTTCACCACCGCCGAAAACGGCGGTTCCTGCCAGGCCGCCGGCATCCGGGAAGTGCCCGCGCAACTGCATCAGGCCACCCAGACGCAGGTCCAGCCAGGTCGCCGGCAGATCCATGCTGAGATCAACCGGCATCCGTGCCGGCGCCGCCTTTTTCAACGGCGCCGGCAGCAGGGTTTCCACCCCGATCATGTCCGAGCGCAGGCGCAGCCTGGTTTCACCGGCGCTCTCGGTCGCCGCCATGCCGCCACCGTCCGGATCAGACTGGTCGGCAACCGGCGAACCCTGGGCGACGCTAAGGAACAGCGAAGTATCAGCCGTGCCCTCCAGATAGGGCTGCAGCCACAGCGTGCTGTCGTCTTCGGCCAGCAGGCCGTCCACGTTGAAACGGCCGCGCAAGGTCGCCTCGACGGCATGTTCCGGCACCGAAGTAAAACCACCGACCGCAATGCTCAGGCTGGCCGGCTGCTGCTGGTAGCCCACACGCAGTTCGGACGCGACGAAGCCTTCGTCGCTGAACTCCACGCGACCACTGGCAGCCGTGAATGCCAGGCCCCATTGCGTGGACGCAAGGTCGGCACCGCTGAGATCGACGCGGCCGTTGACCCGCTTTTCGCCCAGTTCGGACTTGAACGGAATCTCCAGTGCGACCGCGACCTTGCCCTCGCCGCCGATGCTCAAACCCTGCATCTGGCTGCCGTAGCGCTGCTCCAGCGGGCTTCGGTGCAGCAATTCCAGCAAGCGCTCTCCGCTGCCGCCACCGTCGATGTCCAGCTTGAGTCGCGCCCGACGGAAGTCACTGATCGAGCCGGTCGCACGGGAAACCGTCACGCCGGCGATCTCGGCATCGATCTGGATTTCCATGCCCTCGTTCAGGAAGCGGGCAACGCCGTTGAGGTGTTCAGCAGGCGGCCAGTCGCCCGGCTGGTAATCGAGCGTGACGTCGTCCAGTTCCACCATGGCCTCGAAACGCCCCTGCTCGGGCGAACGGAACGGCCATTCGTCGAAGTCACCCTGGATCTGCAGCCGGCCTTGTCCGGTGCGACCATCGACCAGTGCCCGGTCCAACCAGTCGATCACCTTCTCCGGCATCTTGCGGGGCACCCAGAACTGGCCGGCTGCACTGAGTGGCGCCGGCGCGGTCTCGGCGTAAAGGTCGACGCGCGGCCTGGAGCCATCGTCCTGCAACTCGACCCAGCCTTTGGCGCGGACACCGACGTCCTCGGTGCGCAGGCCGAGATCATCGGTACCGATCCGCCAGCCGTTCTCGGCACGCCAGAACATCACGTCACCCTCGGCCTCGACCTGCTGCGCGCTGCGGAACAGACCTCGAGCATCGAAACCGAAACGCTGCGGTCCAAACCGGAAACGGCCACCGTCAGTGTCGAAGTCAAGGCGACCGGCCAGCCCGTCCACGCCGGGAATACGTCGCAGTCGCGCAGTGGCCAGCTCTTCGACCGCGGCCTGCCCGGTACAACCGGCATCGTCCGTGCAGCGGAGGATCAGGCCATCAACCCGCGCCGACGGCAGTGCAGCGTAGAGCCATTCGCGCAGACGTGGCGACAGCCGACTGGACAACATGACGATCGACAGCAGGGGTTGCACGTCCAGTCGCGCAGCCTGGGCACTCCAGCCATCGATACGGCGTTGCAACCACAGGGACTCACCCTCGAATTCCCGGTCACCGTCTTCCATCCGAAGCTGCGGCACGTCCAGCCGCCAGCCACCGGTTTCGCGCTGCCAGTGCGCGTCCAGCCGCAGCCGCTCCACACCACTGCGCGGCTGCGTCTCGCCGCTGTCCAGCGCCATGCTGTCCACGCCATACAACGACAGACCGGCGACATCGGCCGAGGCACGCACGGATACCAGGCGCCGCTGCTCAAGCCGTGCCCAGAGGTCGAGATCCGCGTTGCCAGCACCAAGGCCAATGCCGGCGGGCGTCAATCCTTCCAGCCAGGCCGGCAGCGGCAGCCCGTCGCCGCCCACGTAGACATCGCCTTCCTGCAGCGCCGCATCGAGATCGCCGGCGATGCGCAGCGGCGGCGAGTCGCCATGCCACGCGCTGAGCCCAAAACGCACGCGTCCACCCAGCGCCAGCACGCGTGCATCGATGCGTTCCAGCTCGTAGTGCAGGCCGGTGAGCGCGCTGTCGATGCTGAGCTTCGCCCCGTCAATGCGGATCTCGCCCAGTCCCTGCAGACCGCCCAGACCATCGCCGTTGCTGCCCGTACCGCCGCCAAAGCCGCCCAGCGTCCAGCGGCCGTCCGCGGATTCCTGCAGCTTCAGGTCCAGCCCGCGAAGGTGCAGCTCGGTCAGCGCCCGCCCCGGCAGCAACCCCGAATAGACGCTGACCAGCAACTGGGCGCGACCGACTTCAATGGCACCCTTGCCCTCACCGATGCGCAGGCCATCCAGCGTGATCAGCGGGCCACGCCGGGTCCAGATCGCATCGCCGAGCTGGAAGTCGACCGCCTTGCCGCTGCGCTTGCTCAGCCAGTCGGCGATCTCCGCGGGATGCTCGCGAACCAGCGGCAACAACTGACTGGCGCCCGCCACCAGCACGCCGACGAGGATGACGAGCACGGCCAGGCCGTACAGCACGAAACGGCGCAGGCGCCGCCAGCGGCGTCGCCACGGCGTCACGGCTGCAGCCTCATCATGGCCTGCGCGTCATCCTGCATCTTGCGGTCCTGCTGCCCCTGTCTTCCGGTGGATATCGGTCCGATCAGACCAACACCACGTCGTACTGCTCCTGACCGTACTGCTCGTCGGCCTGGAAGCGGATGGTCTTGGCGATGAACTCCTCCAGCTCCGCCACCGCTGCCGACTCCTCGTCGAGGATCTTGTTCACCACCACCGGCGAGGCGATCACCATCAACGTCTCCGCCTCGAACTGGCGCACCGCGCGCGTGATCTCGCGGAACACCTCGTAGCAGACCGTTTCCGGCGTCTTCTGCACACCGCGACCGTTGCACTGGTTGCAGGGTTCGCAGAGCTGGCGTTCCAGGCTTTCCGTGGTGCGCTTTCGGGTCATCTCGATCAGACCCAGCGGCGAGAATTCGTAGACCGTGGTCTTCGCGTGGTCACGGGTCAGGGACTTCTCCAACTGGCGCATGACCTGCCGGCGATGTTCCTCGTCGACCATGTCGATGAAGTCGATGATGATGATGCCGCCGAGGTTGCGCAGTCGCAGTTGCCGCGCTGCGGCCTGCGCGGCTTCGAGGTTGGTGCGGTAAACGGTTTCCTCGAGGTTGCGATGACCGAGGAAGGCGCCGGTGTTCACGTCCACCGTGGTCATCGCCTCAGTCTGGTCGACGATCAGGTAGCCACCCGACTTCAGCGGCACCTGCTTGTGCAGCGCGCGCTGGATTTCATCCTCGGCGCCATACAGGTCGAAGATCGGGCGCTCGCCCGGGTAGTGCTCGATGCGCTCGACCAGCTCCGGCATGAACTGCTGCGCGAAGGTCTGCATGCGCTCGAAGGTTTCGCGCGAATCGACGCGCACTTTCTCCACGCCTTCGTGCATCAGGTCGCGCAGCGCGCGCAGCGGCAGCAGCAGATCCTCGTAAACGCACTGCCCCACATTGGCACTGCGGTCCTTTTCCTCCACCACGGACCAGGCCTTGGCCAGATAGTCGAGGTCTTCCTTCAGCGCCGTCTCGCTCTGCCCTTCGGCGTTGGTGCGCACGATGTAGCCCGGACCGGCCTCGCCGGTGGCGCCGGAAAGCACTTCCTTCAGCCGCGCACGCTCGGCCTCGTCCTCGATGCGCACGGACACGCCCAGCACGGCGCTGTGCGGGAGCAGCACGAGGTAACGGGACGGAATGCTGAGTTGCGTCGTCAACCGCGCGCCCTTGCTGCCGATCGGGTCCTTGACCACCTGTACCGTCACCGCCTGCCCTTCGTGCAGCAGTTCGCTGATCGCTGGCTGCGTGGCGGGCTGCGCCGGTGTCGATGGCGTCTCGGCAGCCTGGCCAGCGCCGTTGCCGTTGGCCGGCTCTGCCGCTACCGCCGGTGGCGGGCGCAGGATGTCGGAGGCATGCAGGAACGCCGCGCGCTCCAGACCGATGTCGACGAAAGCCGCCTGCATGCCCGGCATCACCCGGATCACGCGACCCTTGTAGATGTTGCCGACGTAGCCACGCCGCTGGGTGCGCTCGATATGCACCTCCTGCAGCATGCCGTTTTCGACAACGCCCACGCGGGTTTCACGCGGGGTCACATTGACCAGTATTTCCTCACTCAAACAGCACCCCGGAAAGGTATTTCAATGGAGAATTCTTGGAGCAGCGACGCGGTTTCGTGCAGGGGCAAGCCCATCACGCCGCTGTAGCTGCCACGCAGTTCCGCGATGAAGGCGGCAGCGCGGCCCTGGATGGCATAGCCACCGGCCTTGCCGCGCCACTCGTCGCCAGCGCAATAGGATTCGATCATGGCGTCGTCGAGCTCGGCGAAACGCACCTCGGACACCTGCATCCGACGCGATTCACGCCCGGCGCTCACCGCCCACACGGCGGAAACCACCTGATGCGTCTTTCCGGAGAGACGACGCAACATGTCGCCAGCTTCGACCGCATTCGCCGGCTTGCCGAACACTTCGTCGCCAAGCACCACTTCGGTATCGGCACCGAGCACCACGGCCTTTGCATCACCGGACAGCGTCATCAAGCCGGCACCCGCCTTCTCGCGGGCGACGCGACTGACGTAGCTTTCCGGCGGCTCGCCAACCGCACGAACCTCCTCGACCGACACATCGAGCAGGCCATAGCGCAGGCCGAGCTGGTCGAGCAGCTCGCGACGTCGGGGTGATTGGGAGGCCAAATGCAACATATCCCGAAGCTTAGCAAGCCAAGCTCATGGAATTGTTCGGCTTTCGTTGCGCGGGAAGGGAATCCGCGTCGGCGATGTGGCGCCGTTCACAGTCCCGCGCGCCCGCTGGCGCGGCGCAGACGCTCATCCACGATGGTAAGGGTGGTTGGCGAGGATGCTGGCAGCGCGATACAGCTGCTCGGCGACGATCACCCGCACCAGCGGATGCGGCAGCGTGGCCGCACCCAGCGACCAGCGTTCGGTCGCGACCTTGCGCACCGTATCGGCGAAGCCTTCCGGCCCGCCGATGGCGAAGGCCAGGTCGCGTCCCTGCATGCGCCAGTGCTCCATGCGATTGGCGAGTGACTCACTGCTGTGCGCGCGGCCCGGGCCGTCGAGCAAGATCAGGTCGGCGCTTTTCGGGCAGGCATCGAGCAGGCGCTGTCCCTCGTCCTCGCAGGCACGGCGCGGGTCGCGGCCCTTGCCACGGTCACCGGGAGCGATCTCGATCAGTTCCAGCGGCAGCCAGTGCGACAGCCGCTTGCGGTATTCGGCGAAACCGGCCTCCACCCAGTCGGGCATGCCGGTTCCCACTGCCAGCATCCAGGCGCGCATGCTGGCCCGACCGCGGTGTCAGCGGAACGAGCCGCCGTCAGGCGGGCTCGAACTCGCTGTCGGCGTGCTCGGCTTCGGCCTCGCCATCCACCGACCACAGCCGCTCCAGCCCGTAGAACTCGCGGGTGCGCGGCAGCATGACGTGGAGCAGGACGTCACCGAGGTCGACCAGGATCCACTCGCCCTCGCGCTCGCCCTCGACGCCCAGCGGCATCATGCCGGCCTGCTTGGCCTGCTTGATGACCTCGTCGGCGATGGACTTGACGTGGCGGCTGGAGGTGCCGGAGGCGATCACCATGAAGTCGGCAATGCTGGTGCGGCCACGCACGTCGACTTCAACGACGTCGTTGGCCTTCAGGTTGCCGACCGCGTCGCGGACGATTTCCAGCAGCTGTTCAGGGCTGAGCAGGCCCTCGGCCTGGCGGAGTGCGGTGACCTTGGCGGTCGCCGGAGAAGTGGTGCTGCGCGTTGCGGTCAAACGATCCATCCTGTCGCAGTGGCGAAATGGGCCGGCCTCGGAGGCGCTGACCCGGCGCCAGTATAGCGCCGTAGCTGGCCAATTGCCGGATTTCAAGGCTCTCGGAGGGCTTTCTCAATTTGGTGCGGCGCTGATCGATATTGCCCTCAATCGAACGGTATCAGGCAAAGAAGGCCGACGCGCCCTTCTACCCCTTCAAGCCGATCCTTCGTGAAGCGTGTCTGGGCAAGAGCCGAGTCAAAGCTGCCTCTGGAGACGAGGAGACCCTGGAATTTCCGCAAACCGATCAAGATCATGTCAGGCCGATCAGCATTCATCCCGATCAAGCGAACGTAGTGATGTTTCAAACCGTCCGGCAGAAGTGATTGCGCTAAGTCGCGCTTCAGGCACCCCGGACTTGGAAGCGGGCCACGCAGACAGTTCGTACGAAGTTCACTCGAAGTGAATGATCGGGTGAAGATTTCGCTGTCAGCCCATTGCTGAAGGCTCACTCTGTCGTCTGCATTTTTCAGAAAATGGCGATACCTGCCACAGTCGATCTCTTTACAGCCGTACAACGTGAGAGAACCAACAGCGAGTGCAAACCATCGAATCCACGATTGATGAAATGGCTTGGTCACTCTGTATTCTCGTGTCGAAGGTTGGCGTGAAGTACGAACTCCAAGCTACTGGATTGATACAGGCCACGCTCGCGAATGGCATCGGCGACTGCGGCTGGCAGGGCGTCGCGGCAGTCGTCGCCGTTGGCGAGGCGCTGCCGGATCGTGGTTGCGGATTCGCCGCGTGGTGTGAATGGCAGGCGATATAACAGACCGGCCGAAGCATTCGCCAGGGCGTTCGAATCGTCGCGCCAGCGTCCGTTGGCCCAGGCGGCCAACTCGGGGTCGAGATCAATGGGATCAATGGGGTCAGAGTCATTGATTTCGGATGGCGATGAGGTTTCGACAAGCACTGGCGAAATCAATGACTCTGACCCCATTGATCCCGACCCCATTGATCCCGCGCCGGGGCGTTCGACGACGATGAAGTGGGTCAGCTCACCCAAGCGCTCCCAGCGATGCCATTGTTGGAGGCTGCGGAAGCTGTCGGCGCCGAGCAGCCAGGCGATGGGCTGTTCCGGTCCCAGTTCACGGCGCAGCGCTTCCAGCGTGTCGACGCTGTAGCCGCTGAGTTCTCCAGTAACCACGCCGCCGATTTCACGGCGGTCGAGGTGAAGCTGTGGGTGATCGGCAATCGCCAGTTCGACCAGCTCCGCCCGGTTTTCGGCGTCAACCTGCGGGCCGCCGCGGTGGCGCGGCCGGCCGTTGGGCATCAGCCAGACATCGCTGTCGAAACGTTCCGACGCCGCCAGAGCCAGCGCGATGTGTCCGTTATGCGGCGGATCGAAGGTGCCGCCGAAAACGATACGCAGCTCGCTCACGGCCCGATGCCGGCCTGTGGCGCGGCGATGGCGGTCAGCAGGCGTTCCAGGCCCAGCCAGGCATCGCCGAACTCCCGCCCCTTGGACATACGATCCACACGGCCGAGATCAGCCAGCGCGCGCTGCCAATGACGTGGCGAGGCACGTCCCAGTGCTTCCCGGTACACGCGCTGTTTGGATTCCCAGATCCGCGCCTGCTGCATGGCGCGGGCGACGTTGCCGCCAGCCTCCTGCACCGCCGCCAGTTCGGCCAGCGACGACAGCGCGTAACTGACGGGGCCGAGCAAAGCCGGCACGGCGACGCCTTCGGCACGCAGGCCGCGCAGCATGCGCAGGCTGCGCGCGGTGTCGCCGGACAGCGCGGCATCAGCCATGCCGAACACGTCGAAGCGTGCGCTGTCGGCCACCAGCGCCATCATGCGCTCAACGTCAATCGGGGCGCTGTCTACGCTGCCGTCCGGGCGACGCAACAGCAGCGCCAGCTTGTCGACTTCCTGCGCTGCCGCCAGCAGATTGCCTTCCACCCGCTCGGCCAGCGCCTGCACGGCATCCGGCGTTGCCGAAATGCCCTGCCCTCGCAGGCGATCACGAATCCAGTTCGGCAGTTGGCCCGGACGTAACCCGGCCACCGGATGCACGACGCCGACCTTGGCCACGGCCTTGCTCCAGGCGCCTTCGTGCTGGCGGCTCCAGTCGCCGGCGAGGATCAACAGCAGTGTGTCAGGCGGCGGGTTTTCGCAGTACTCACGGATCGCGTCGCTGCCTTCGCGCCCCGGTTTGCCGGTGGGCAGGCGCAGTTCGAGCAGGCGCTGGCTGGCGAACAGCGACATCGCCGATGCAGCAGCATGCAATTCGTTCCAGTCGAAGCGTGCCTCGACGTCCATGACCTGACGTTCGTTGAAGCCCAGCGTCTGCGCGCGGGCGCGGAAGGCGTCAGCGGCTTCCAGCAGCAACAGCGGCTCACTGCCACAGAGCAGGCAGACCGGTGGCAGGTGGTCCGCCGCCAGCAGTCGCGACAGTGCGTCGCCGCTCATGGCTTATGGCTTCGCCAGCGCGGCGGCCTCGATGCGGCGCATGATCGCGGCGACCATGTCGCGCGACAGTTCCTCGCGCACCACTTCTTCCTCGCCCGGCGAACCCAGCGACTGCGCGGTGTCGAAGGCATAGTCACGGCTGAGCTCGATTTCCTGCCTGGGCAGGACGACCTTGCCGCCCTTGTCGGTGAGGCTGATCTCGACCACGTAGCGCAGCGCGTATTCCTGCACGCGACCGCTGGTACCGATGGTCAGCGGTGCGAGACCGATGACATCCTTGCTGATGCGAAGGCGCGCCGCCTGACCGCTTCCGTTCTCGCTAAGCGTCAAGCCCGCCCGCTGCAACGCTTCGCCCAGATCCACACCCAACCCGCGGTAGGGATCGGCAATCTCGATGCGCAGCGGCGACAGCGTGGCCGGCAGTTCCTGCGACTGGCGTAGCTGGAAGCCGCAGGCCGAGAGCAGCGACAGAAGCGCAACAAGCAGTGTCAGGCGGTTTATTGGGCGCATGGCAATTCAAATAGAAAAGACGCTGGGTTCCCGCTTTCGCGGAAATGACGGCGAGAAACGTCCTTGGCGAATGGAGGGCGTCATCCGGCAACGATATTGACGATCTTGCCCGGAACCACGATCACTTTGCGAATCGTCTGGCCTTCCAGGAACTTGGCGACGTTGGGCTCGGCCTTCGCCATCGCCTCGATGTCGTCCTTGGCGGTATCCGGCGCCACCTCGATGGTGCCGCGCAGCTTGCCGTTGACCTGCACCGCCAGCGTCAGCGCATCGCGAACCAATGCGGCCGGATCGGCTGCCGGGAAGGCACGGTCCTCCAGCAGGGCTTCCTCGTGGCCAAGCATCTGCCACAGCGCGTGCGCGGTATGCGGCGCCACCGGGTTCAGCATCAGCACGATGGCCTGCAGCGCCTCCTGCACCGCGGCGCGACCGGCATCCGAAGCATCATCAAACTTCGCCACCGCGTTCAGCAGCTCCATGATCGCGGCGATGGCGGTGTTGAAGGCGTAGCGGCGCTCGTAGTCGTCGGCCACCTTCTGGATGGTTTCGTGCAGCTTGCGGCGCAGCGCGCGCTGATCGGCGCTCAACTCGGACGGCACGGCGCCAGCCTGCCCGCCCTCCGCGTGCTTCGCGACCTGTGCCCATAGCCGCTTGAGGAAGCGCTGCATGCCCTCGACGCCGGCGTCACTCCATTCCAGGCTCTGGTCCGGCGGTGCGGCGAACATGGAGAACAGGCGCACCGTGTCGGCGCCGTAGCGATCCACCAGCGTCTGCGGATCGACGCCGTTGTTCTTCGACTTCGACATCTTCTCGATGCCGCCAATCGACACCGGCTGGCCGTCGGTGCGCAGAGTCGCACCGGTGACGCGGCCCTTGTCGTCGCGCTGCACATCGACGTCGGCCGGATTGAACCAGTCCTTGCCGCCGTTCTCGGTTTCGCGGAAGAAGGTCTCGGCGACCACCATGCCCTGGCAGAGCAGTCGCGTCGCCGGTTCGTCGCTGTTCACGAAGCCGGTGTCGCGCAGCAGCTTGTGGAAGAAGCGGAAATACATCAGGTGCAGGATGGCGTGCTCGATACCGCCGATGTACTGGTCGACCGGCAGCCAGTAGTTGGCGCGCTCGTCGACCACATCGGTCGCACCCGGACAGGTGTAGCGGGCGTAGTACCAGCTCGACTCCATGAAGGTGTCGAACGTGTCGGTCTCGCGCTCGGCCGCACCGCCGCAGGTCGGGCAGCTGGTCTTGCGCCACTCCGGGTCGGCCTTGATCGGCGACCTGGTGCCCATGAACTCGACGTCTTCGGGCAGCAGCACCGGCAACTGGTCTTCCGGCACCGGCACCGCGCCGCAGCTGGCACAGTGGATCATCGGGATCGGACAACCCCAGTAACGCTGGCGGCTGACGCCCCAGTCGCGCAGGCGGTAATTGATGCGGCGCTCGCCCTGCCCGCTCTGGCTGAAGCGGGTCACCAGATGCTCGAAGGCGTGGCGATGGTCCTTGCCGTCCAGCTCGCCGGAATGGACGATGCGCAGGCCGTCGGCGTACTTGTCGGCATACCAGTCCTGCCACCGGGTTGCATCGTAGGCGTTGTCGCCCACGGCTACCACCTGCCTGATCGGCAGGCTGTACTTCGTCGCGAACTCGAAGTCGCGTTCGTCGTGCCCGGGCACGGCCATCACCGCGCCGGTGCCGTAGCCCATCAGCACGAAGTTGGCGACCCACACCGGCACCGCCTCGCCGGTCAGCGGGTTGATCGCGCTGACGCCCGTGGCCATGCCGCGCTTTTCCTGCGTCTCCAGCTCCGCTTCGGACACGCCGCCCTTGCTGCAGTCGGCGATGAAGGCAGCCAGGTCCGGGTTGCTTTCAGCCGCACGCTTCGCCAATGGATGCTCGGCGGCGACGGCCATGTAGGTGACGCCAGCCAGCGTGTCCGGACGCGTGGTAAACACGCGCAGCGTTTCGTCGCTATCGGCGACCCCGCCGTTATCAACAGCGAAGTCGATCTCCAGGCCTTCCGAGCGACCAATCCAGTTGCGCTGCATGGTCTTGACCGCATCCGGCCAGCCGTCGAGCTTGTCCAGCTCATCCAGCAGCTCCTGCGCGTAGTCGGTGATCTTGTAGAACCACTGCGGGATCTCGCGCTTTTCCACCGGCGCGCCGGTGCGCCAGCCGCGGCCGTCGATCACCTGCTCGTTGGCCAGCACGGTCTGGTCCACCGGGTCCCAGTTCACCACCGCGTTCTTCTGGTAGACGAGGCCCTTCTTGAACAGGCGCACGAACATGCGCTGCTCGTGGACGTAGTAGTCCGGACGGCAGGTGGCGAATTCGCGGGTCCAGTCGTAGGCGAAGCCCATGCGCTGCAGCTGGCCGCGCATGTGCTCGATATTGGCATAGGTCCACTTGGCCGGCGCCGTATTGTTCTTGATCGCCGCGTTCTCCGCCGGCAGACCGAAGGCGTCCCAGCCCATCGGCTGCAGCACGTTGTGACCGGTCATGCGCTTGTAGCGGCTGATGACGTCGCCAATCGTGTAGTTGCGGACGTGGCCGACGTGCAGCGCACCCGACGGGTACGGCAGCATCGACAGGCAGTAGTACTTGGGCTTGTCCGAGGTTTCGGTGACGTCGAAGGCCTTGCTGGAGGACCAGAAAGCCTGCGCGGCGGCTTCGGCCGACTGCGGATCGAAATTGTCTTGCATGGTTACCGGAGATAGCGCGAGCGCGGCGGTCGCCGCAGTTGGCCGACGAGACTACCGCACCGCAGCAAACGGCAAAAGCCCTGAAAACGACCGGTTCTGCCCGAAGTTCGCCAACCAACGGCCCATGGAAGCGCCCAACCCGGCTCCTACACTTTGCGGCTGACAGATACCGGCGATCCGGATAAGGACACAGGGACCGTGAACCCAGCCATCGAATGCCAGCAGCTGAGCCGACGCTTTCCCGGCGGGAAAGGCGTCCACGCGCTGGATCTCCACGTGCCCGGCGGCAGCATCTACGGCTTCCTCGGCCCCAATGGCGCCGGCAAGACCACCACCATCCGCCTGCTGCTCGGCCTGCTGCGCCCGGACGGCGGCGAGATCCGCCTCTTCGGCGAGCGCCATCACTATGGCGACACCCGCGGATTGCGCCATATCGGCGCGCTGGTCGAAGGCCCGTCGCTGTATCCGCACCTGAGCGGACGGCAGAACCTCGACATCAGCCGCCGCCTGCTGGGATTGCCGGCCGCGCGCATTGACGCCGTGCTGGCGCGCGTGGATCTGAGCAACGACGCCGACCGCCGTGTCCGCGACTATTCGCTGGGCATGCGCCAGCGCCTGGCGATTGCCCTCGCCCTTCTCGGCGAGCCGCGACTGATGATCCTCGACGAGCCGGCCAACGGCCTCGATCCGGCCGGGATCATCGACCTGCGCCGCCTGCTGACGGAGCTGGCCGCCGAAGGCGTCACCGTGTTCGTGTCCAGCCACCAGCTCAGCGAAGTGGAACAGGTCGCCAGCCATGTCGGCGTGCTGCACCGCGGGCGCCTGCGTTTCGAGGGTTCGCTGGGCGAGCTGCGCCAGCGCTTCCGTCCTCGGCTCGCCATTGACTGCCGAGATCCGGCTCGTGCAGCAGAAATGCTGACGAACCAAGGTATCCGCGTGGACTCCGACGCCAGCAGCGGCCGCCTTCTGGTACACGCCGCTGACGGCAGCGAAGCCGGCATCAACGCCGTGCTTGTCCAGGGCGGCATCGCGGTTTCCCGTCTGGCGCGGGAGGTGACATCGCTGGAACAACTGTTCTTCGAGGTCACCGACGATCGCGCCGGGGATCAGGAAACCATCGCGGAGGCATCGGCATGACGCTGTTCCGTGTCCTCGCCGCGGAGTCGATCAAGCTCCGCCGCACGCTCGCCCTGTGGATGTGCCTGATCGCACCTGCCGTTGTCGTTGCGCTGTACCTGATGATGGCGCTGACCGCGAAGCGCGCGCCCGCCCCGGCCGATGCCGCCGAAGCGTGGGCTGGCTGGTTCCGCACCGTCAGCGGCCTGTGGAGTTTCCTGATGCTGCCGCTGTTCATCACCCTGGAAGCGGCGCTGCTGGCGGGCCTTGAGCATGCCAACCAGCAGTGGAAGCACCTGTTCTCGATGCCGGTGCCGCGCTGGCAGCACTACGTCGCCAAGCTGGTCTCGCTGCTGATCCTGGTGACGCTGGCGACCACCGTCCTGCTCCCGCTCAGCGTGCTGGGCGGCTGGGTCGTGGGTTTTGGCAAGGGCGTTGCGTCGCTTCAGGGCGTTCCGGTACTCGACGCTTTCCCAGTACAACTGCTCGCCAGCGTGGCGGCGGCCAGTTTGATGATCGCCCTGCACACCTTCGTATCGCTGCGCTGGAGCAGCTTCACCGCGGCGGTGGCCTTTGGCATGTCCGCCACCGTGGCGGGCTTCCTCATCTCGCAGTCCAGCCGCTGGGGACACTGGTATCCGTGGGGACTGCCGATGCGGGTGTTCCTGCCCGATTCGCCGCATTTCGTCTTCGTCGTCGAGTACGGACTCATGGGCGGACTGCTGGCGGCGGCCATCGGAACCTGGCTGTTCAGCCGTCGGGAGATGGCCTGACCAGCGCCGCGAACCTGCCAACATCGCCGAGGCCAGCGCTGACAGGTCCGCCGCTGTTAGGATCGGCGCTTTCCCGTCCGGAGCACGACATGGCCCGCCATCACCTTCCGATCATCCTCGCTGCGTGGGTTGCAGGCCTGCTGGGTAGCAGCGCAACGTTTGCTGGCGAACTCACCGCCATCCGCTGCGGGCAGGTCTTCGACAGCCGCCGTGCCGAGCTGGGCGGACCTCAGACCATCGTGGTCGAGGACGGCCGGATCATTGACGTTTTCTCTGGCAAGAAGGGAGTCGTGGACGCGACATGGATCGACCTGTCCGACCGCACCTGCCTGCCCGGCTTCATCGACCTGCATGTCCACCTGCGCGGGCAATCCAGCAAGAACAGCTATTCCGAAGGTTTCCGGCTGGATGACGTCGACTTCGCGTTCCGTTCCGTCGGCTACGCCGAGAAAACCCTGCAGGCCGGCTTCACCTCGGTGCGCGACCTCGGCGGCGATATCGCCCTGCACCTGCGCGACGCGATCAATCAGGGCACGCTGCGCGGGCCACGTATCTGGGCGGCAGGAAAGGCCATCGCCACCACCGGCGGCCATGGTGACCCGACCAATGGCCTCAACAGCGAGCTCACCCACCTGCTCGGCCCACCCGGCCCGACCGAGGGCGTGGTCAACAGCGTCGATGACGCGCGCCAGGCCGTGCGCCAGCGCTACAAGGACGGCTCGGACGTCATCAAGATCACCGCCACCGGTGGCGTGCTGAGCTACGCCAAGTCCGGCGATGGCCCGCAGTTCACCATCGAGGAAATTCGCAGCGTGGTCGACACGGCCAAGGACTACGGCTATCACGTTGCTGCCCACGCGCACGGCGCCGAGGGCATGAAACGCGCCGTGCTGGGTGGTGTCACCACCATCGAGCATGGCACGTACATGAACGACGAGATCATGCGGCTGATGAAGGATCGCGGCACCTGGTATGTACCGACGCTGCTGGCCGGCGCCTTCGTCGCCGACAAGGCCAAGGAAGATGGCTATTACCCGGAGGTAGTTCGACCGAAAGCGGCAAGGATCGGCGCACAGATCCAGTCGACCTTCGCCCGTGCGGTGAAGGCCGGCGTGCCCATCGCCTTCGGCACCGACTCCGGCGTCAGCCTGCACGGTGACAATGCTCAGGAGTTTGGTCTGATGGTCGACGCCGGGATGTCGCCGGCCAAGGCATTGCAGGCAGCGACCCTGAACGCCGCCACGGTGCTCGGCAGCGACGACGTGGGCGTTCTGGAGAAAGGTCGCTATGCGGACCTGGTGGCGGTGCTCGGCAATCCGTTGGAGGACATCGCGCTGACCGCAAAAGTCGACTTCGTGATGAAGGAAGGCAAGGTGTATGTCGGCGATTCGGCGGCTGCCGGGGAACCCGCAGCCGCCAAGCCATGACGCCGTTCTGGGTCGAGTTCGTCGGCTTCACCGCCGCTGCGCTGACCACCTTCAGCTTCATCCCACAGGCGATCAAGACGTTCCGCAGCCGCGACACGCAAAGCATCTCGCTGGGCATGTACGTGATCTTCACCATCGGCATCGCCTGCTGGCTAGCCTACGGCGTGCTGCTGGGGAGTTGGCCGATGATCATCGCCAACCTGATCACGCTGAGCCTGGCCGCCGCGATCCTGTCGATGAAACTGCGCTTCGGCTGAGCGCGCCGACCACGGCGCTGACTCAGCGGCAGCGGCCGGCGAAATGCTGCTGGAGAAAGCCTTCCATGCGCGGAAACTCGTCCAGGGGTTCGCGATGTCCGCCCTCGACGACAAGGTGCTCGTGCACGAAGGCGAAACTATGGTCATCCAGGCGTCGCATCATGGCGTCGGACATCTCGCGGGACGGCCACATTTCATCCTCGGACGCCGAAACGAACAGCACCGGTCCGTTGATGCGCTCCACCGGAATTGCCGCGCGATCCATCGCGTCCTCGTCTCCCATCATGATCTCGAAGACCCGACGCAGGTCGCCGGCCAGCAGCTGTGGCGTAGCGCGCCATGGCATGGGCACGAAGGGCAGCGGTTCGTCGTGGAATGAAAAGCCCGATGTGACCATGGCGTCGGTGAGCGAGGGAAACACCGCGCTTCCCGGCACGATGGCTACCACCGCGTCGATATCCGCGTAGTTGCTGGCCAGCAGCAGTCCCAGCTCAGCACCCTTGCTGCCACCGATGATGGCGATGCATTCGCTGTTCACGCGGGGATCTTTCGCTGCATCGATGATGGCCGCATGCACAGCATCGACGGATATGCGGTCAAGGTGCTCCGGCGTGGTCGGTGTCCCGAAATAGCCGAGCGCCAGCACAGCGTAGCCCTGGTCGAGGAAACGCTCCCGCTGCTGCTTCCAGATATCGCGGGTCCAGGCGTTGCCGCCCTCGCCGCCACCCAGACCGACGATCAATGGTCGCGGTTCGCCGTCCCGGGCGAACAACGCTGCATCCACCTGACCGTGCCGCTCAGGCAGCGTTTCTGTATCGAAGCTCGCGACCACCCACCACAGGTATGCGGCGAGCAGCAGGAACAGCGCCAGTATCGCCAGCAACCCCCATTTGATGATGCGGAGCATCAGATGTCCTCCCGCCAATGGAAAACGTCCTCGAGACGCGCATCCAGCGCTCGTGCAATGCGGAAAGCCAGCTCCAGTGACGGCGCGTAACGCTCGGCCTCCAGCGCGATGATGGTCTGCCGCGTCACGCCGCAGGCGTCGGCCAACGCCTGCTGGGTCATCTCGCCGCGCTCGAAGCGCAGTCGGCGGATCTGGTTGGCAACCGGCGTGCCGCTCACGCGCTTGCCCGCCGATCGCGCCAATACAGGATGGCCGCGACCGCCTGGTCGAACCATAGACCCCAGAGCAGCGCCAACAGCAGCATCAGCGCAATGAACGGATAGCTGAATTCGCTCAATCGCGCGGTGTCACTGAAGCCGAGCATCACCGCAATACCGATCACGCAGAACGCGGTGGCGCAGCGCCCCCACTGGCTGGCGACTCGTTCGATCTGCCGGTCGCGTTCGTCCGCAAGCACCTTGCCGCCCCAGCGTTGCCGCAGCACATGCGCCAGCACCAGCCAGGCGACGAAAAGCGTACCGATCTGTTTGCCTGCTGCCCCGGCATCCGGGTTCCGACCTATCGGCAGCTCGGGCAGAAAGGCCGACGCATTCAGCAGGCTGGCCACCAACACCGCACCCACGAAGGCCACGCCAATCCAGGCCTGCCATTCACCGTGCGCGACCTGCGCCTCCTCCTCGCTGTGGGGGACGCGATGCAGCGCATCCACGCTGAACCAGACCGCCGCCACGAACAGGAAACTGCCGAACCAGCCCAACGGAAGCGGCAAGTCACGGTAGCCGCCGCCGAAGAACAGCGCCAATCCGATACCGGCAAGCAGGAGCCAGATCGAAAGCCGGGTGCGGGAAGACGAGACGGACATAATGTAACCCTCAGCGGACAATGTGTAATGTATTTTTTACATCGAGGCACGGTCATGTCAACTATTTTTTACATTCCACACACCAGACGTCCTTGCTATCGTGCCGCCCGGCCGCCATCTCACCGGTAACTCCAGGGCTGTGAAACCATGAACGACAACAACGCCGCGGCACCCCACGTCATCGACGTCACCACCGACCGCTTCCAGCAGGACGTTCTCGAAGCCTCGATGAACACGCCCGTGCTGGTCGACTTCTGGGCCACCTGGTGCGGGCCGTGCAAGAGCCTCGGGCCGATCCTCGAGAAGCTGGCCGCCGACTACAACGGTGCGTTCACGCTGGCCAAGGTCGACGTGGACAAGGAACAGCAGCTCGCTGCCTATTTCCAGATCCGCTCGGTGCCCACCGTGATGCTGCTGAAGGACGGCCAGATCGTCGACGGCTTTCCCGGCGCGCTGCCGGAGGGCGAGTTGCGCCAGTTCCTGTCGCAGCATGGGGTCGAGCCTGCCGCGCCGCAATTGGCTGGCGTCGAAGAAGTCGCCTCCGACGATGCCGCCGAAACGCCGACGGTCGATCCGCAAACCGAACTGGCCAAGGCCCGTGACGCACTGACCGCCAAGCCGGATGACGACGCGCTGAAACTCGATCTGGCGCTGGCACTGACCCGCACCGGCGACATTGATGAAGCCGGCAGACTGCTGGATGTCCTGCCCGCCAACCTCGCCACCGACGACCGCGCGCAGAACGCTCGCGCCCGCATCGAGCTGGCCGCCGGTCTGGCCGATGCACCGGATCTGGGCTCGCTGCGCCAGCGCGCCGATATCGACAGCGACCCGGTCGCCCTGCATCAACTGGCGCTTCGGGAGCTGCTGGCGGGCAACAGCGAGTCGGCACTGGAACACCTGATCAGCCTGCTGGCGCAGCATCGCACCCACGGCGACGGCCTTGCCCAGAAAACGCTGATCCAGGCCTTCCGCATCGTCGACGATGCCGCGCTGGTCAGCCGCTACCGACGCAAGATGTCCACGCTGCTGTTCTGATCCACGCTTTCTGGCGTCGTTAGGGGCCTTGCTGCATAAACATACGCATGCGTATGGTAAAGTGCAGATCCCCGCCCTCCCCGAAAACCCGCATGAAGGCATCGACCCTTCGGCGACTGATGAACATCTGGTCGCCGTTCCGCTCACCCGGCATCCGCGTCACCCACTGGTCGGACGACTGGCGCGAAGTCCGCGTCGAGCTGCGCCAGCGCCGCTTCAACATGAATTTCGTCGGCACGCACTACGGCGGCAGCCTGTTTTCGATGACCGATCCGTTCTGGATGCTGATCCTGCTGCACGTGCTCGGCCGCGACTACTTCGTCTGGGACCAGCGCGGCGAAATCGACTTCGTGAAGCCCGGGAAAGGCACGGTCCGCGCCGAATTCCGTTTGGAACAGGCGGTTCTCGACGAAATCATCGCTGCCACTGCCAACGGCGAGAAACACCTGCGCTGGCTGCCGGTGGATGTGGTGGATGCCGACGGCGAAACCGTGGCGCGGGTGCGCAAGCAGATCTACGTGCGGCGCAAGCCGACTGAGCGCCAGGAAGCATCAAACGTGCAGAACGCCTGACACAACACAAGTTCGAACCGGTCACGTCCTGTGTCCCGACGACTGGGTTAACCTGTCGACGCAAAGGGGACTCCAGTTCGTGAACGAAACGCCGCAGCCGACATCACCACCGGATGCGCCCGTGATCCCCGGCTACCGCATCGTGCGGAAGCTGGGACAGGGCGGCATGGCCACCGTGTGGCTGGCGGTGCAGGAATCGCTTGATCGCCAGGTGGCGATCAAGGTCATGCTGCCGATGGCGAGCATGGACGAGCAGCAGGCGCAGCGCTTCGAACATGAGGCGCGCACCATCGCGCGGCTGGAACATCCGCACATCGTTCACATCTTCGAAGTGGGCCGCACCGGCGACGGTCGCCTCTACTACGTGATGGCCTTCCTGCCGCGCGGCGACCTCAGTCATCGCGACCTCAGCAGTAGCCAGGCGACCGTACTGAACGTACTGCGCACGCTGCTCGACGCGCTTTCCTACGCCCATGCGCGCGGCGTGGTGCATCGCGACGTGAAGGCCGAGAATGTGCTGTTCGATGGCGACGACCGCCCGAAGCTGGCGGATTTCGGCATCGCCCTGTCCTCCCGCACGGCCACTCGACTGACCAGTGCCGGCATGACCCTGGGCAGCGGCGGCTACATGGCGCCGGAGCAGTCGCGCGGTGAGCATGTCGACGGTCGTGCCGACCTGTACAGCGTGGGCGTCCTCGCCTACGAGATGCTGGCCGGCGAACTGCCGTTCCGTGCCACCGACCCGCTGGCGCTGGCACTCAAGCACGCGCACAACCCGGTTCCCCGACTGCCACGCCACCTGGCCCACTGGCAGCCGTTCATCGACCGCGCCATGGCGAAGTCCCGCGTTCGACGCTATCGCAACGCGGCGACCATGCGCGCCGCGCTGGATCGTGTCGAAAAACGCATGAACGGTGCCGCCGCCAGCTTCGGCGAATACTGGCATCGCTTCAGCAGCCATCCGTTCTGGTATCGGTCCACCACACGCTGGCTGCTGGGAGCCGCCGCGCTGGCTTCGCTGCTGTTGCTGCTGGTCAATCTGATGAAGCCACCCGTGCCGTCACCGGTAGAGGTCGCGGGCAACAGCAGCGAACGTTCGGGTGCCTCGCGGCCAGATACCGGCGAAACGCTGGCCACCAGCGTCTCGCAGCCGGCCGATCCGGCACAACTGGAAGCCTGGCTGGCCACGCTCACGAACGAACCGAATGACAGCGCGGCGGCAGCCGGCGTCTCGCGGCAGATCGAATGGCTGGGTGAACAGGCAGAGCTCGATTTCGCCGCCGGCGACGACGATGGCCTGAAGGCACGCAAGCAGCAGGCCGAGGAATGGCATGACCGCTTCGGTACGCCATTGGCCAGCGCCTACACGCGCTTCCAGCGTCGCGTGACCGGCCTGCTGGTCTCCGAACAACGGCAGGCGCAAGTCGACGGCGATGAAGCAACGGCAAAACGCGCCGGGCAGTTGCTGCAGTCACTGGGCTATGCACCGGAAGACGAGGCGGAAGTCGCGGCCACCAGCCCGGAGCGAAGCGCTCCCGGAAACCGCAGCGACGCCGCACCGCGCGCAAGCTCGCGCTCGCAGGAAGCCCACGGCAGCCTGAGCGGGCTGGTGTCGCGCCGGCAGTACGCCGCGTACGTGGATGCGACCGATCGCCGGGACAGCCGCTGCCGCAACCCGTTGTCGCCGATGCGGATCTTTGATCGTCGCAACTGGCGCGCACCGGGTTTCGAGCAGCAGGACAACGATCCCGTGGTCTGCGTCAGCGTCGACGACGCCCTGGCCTACCTCGCCTGGATCGGCGAACGCGATGGCCGCCGCTACCGCCTGCCGGCGCCCACCGAACGCCCGCAGAACGAGGCCGGCTTTGCCGAATGGACCAACGCCTGCATCGCCAGCGGCGATGCCAGCGCCCCCTGCACGCGGCGGGTCGCGGCCGGTCCGCTGCTGCAGGAACGCCAGTTGGAGGTCGATCGCGGCTACAACGACGTCAGTTTCCGCTGGGTTGTCGAGCACTAGGGCAACGCCCGGTTCATGTTCCGGTGGCCGCCGACCGGGAAGCGGACAACCCGGGAACGGCGAACCGCTACACTGCAGGCATGCGTCCCGCCCACATCCAGCGCTACATCCTTACCGGCATCCTCACGGTCTTTCCGCTGTGGCTGACTTTCGTGGTTTTCGAGTTCGTGCTGAAGCAGCTCGGTCAACTCAGTGCGCCCTGGGTCGACGCCCTGCTCGGGCGCGCGGCCGAGTCGATCCCGTTTTTCGGCTTCCTGCTCAATACCGAATGGCTGCGCTTCCTGCTGGCCGTGTTCGTGACCCTGACCTTCCTCTACCTGCTCGGCTGGCTGGCGCATCGCGTGGTCGGCAAGCGGGTGCTGGCGGTGGTGGATTCTTTGATCGAGCGCATTCCGCTGGTTCAGTCGATCTACGGTGGCACCAAGAAGCTGCTGGCGGCGCTGCAGACCAAACCGGAGGGTGCACAGCGGGTGGTGCTGATCGATTTTCCGCACAGGGCGATGAAGGCGGTCGGCTTCGTCACCCGCACCGTGCGCGAACAGGGCAGCGGCCGCGAACTGGCCATGGTCTATGTGCCGACCACACCCAATCCGACCTCCGGCTACCTCGAAGTGGTTCCCGTCGAACGCCTCACGCCCACTGACTGGACCGTCGACCAGGCCATGGCCCTGATCATTTCCGGCGGCGCCGTGTCGCCCAACGAGATTCCCTTCGAGGTCGCGCTCAACGCCGCTGGCGACGCCGCGGAAACGCTCGGCGAACAGATTCGGGGCGACGACCGGGCGCCGGAAACCTCACGGCAGGCGTGAAAAGGCCCGGCAAGTCGATGCCTCGCCGGGCCTTCGCATTGCATCAACTGCCGATCAACTGTCGACGTTCTGGATGATGATCTCCACGCGGCGATTCTGCTGACGACCGGCGGACGTGTCGTTGCTCGCCACCGGATAACCTTCACCCATACCGGTGGTGCTCAGGCGTGAGCGGTCGACGCCCTGCCCGACCAGGTAGTCGAACACCGACTGCGAACGACGCTGCGACAGGTCCAGGTTGTAGCTGTCGCTGCCGGTGGAGTCGGTGTGGCCTTCGATGGCCACCGTCGTCTCGTCGTGTTCACGCAGCGCGCTGACCAGCTTGTCGAGGTTGCGCTGCGCGCCGGACTTGAGCTCCGCACGATCGGTCTCGAACAGCACGTCGCCCAGCGTCACCACCAGGCCGCGTTCGGTCTGCTTCGCCTGCAGATCATCGATCATCGCCTGCATGGCGTGCAGCTCGGCGCGTGCCTCCTCGGCCTGCTGGCGAGCCAGCATGGCATCGCGGCGTTCGGCCTCGGCGCGTTCGCGGGCCATCGCGGCCTCACGGCGCTCGGCCTCGGCCTGCGCCAGGGCGGCACTCGCGTCCTGTCGGGCCAGGTTGGCGTCGCGACGGGCACGTTCGGCTTCCATGGCGCGGGCCTCCGCAACCAGACGCTCGCGCTCGGCGCTCAGGCTGTCAATCCGCTCGCGGGCGAAACGGCCCTGGCCTTCCGACTCGGCGATCTGCAACAGGCGGTCGGCCATGTAGATGTGGTGGTCGAACACCGGCGCCTTCATGTCGTGACCGTGCTCGGACAGGTTGTGAACGGCGTTTGCTGCCTGCTGCAGTTCCTCCGGTGCTTTTGCCGAAACCACCGCATCAGACTGTAGACGCGCCAGCTCGTTCGCGAGGCGGACCAGCTCGGGCGGTCGTGGTTTCGAGCCGGCGCAGGCCACCAGCAGGCCGGTCGACAGCGCCAGGGCCATGCCACCACGAAAGTGTCGTCGGATATCAAAGCGGTTCATGGTCATTCTCCCTGCCGCGCGATTTCGGCACGCAGCGTTTCGATGGTGGCTTCCAACTCGCGCAGCACGCTCTCGCTGGCCTGCTGGCGAGCGCGGGCTTCGGCCAGGCGTCCGTCAAGCCCGGCGCGCTGCGCTTCCAGCTCGGCGTCGGTCCAATCACGGTCCTCGTAGGAGCCTTCGGCCTGCGCGAGCATGTCGCGGGCGGTGTTGAGCGCCTGTGGGGCACGACTTGTGGCGTCGGCGCGCTCAGCGGCCGCGACATTGGCCCGGGCGGCGATCAGCTCCTTCTCGGCGTCACTACGTCCAGCCAGCGCAGACAGCGGCAGGCACAGGAGCAATGCCGCAGCCAGTGCGGGCGCTCCCGAAACCAGCCGTGACGACGTCAGGCCTGTTCGCCTGGGTGAGTTCCGGTTCGACATCGTTGCTCCTCCTTCGTTGGGTACCAAACGAATGGAGCAACACCCGTGCCAGCGCCGGGCAACGTCAAGAAATTGGCGATATTTCAGTTAGATGGGGTTGGATTTTCATCCAGAATCCTGAAGGCAGAAAGACGAGAACCGGGACGATTGCACGGCCGGTGATCCCTGCTTTCAGGCATCGTGCAGGCTGCCTGACCGTCAGCCTGTCTATCCGCGTTCGGTTTGTCTTCCACCGGCATTTGTTCTGGAAACCGAAGACGGAGGCAAGGAATGGACCGGAGCGTTGCAGGCCTGTATCGAGGCCCTTTGGCGATGTTGACCCTGGTGGCACTGCTGCTGCCGGCCGGTACGGCCAATGCCGCGACCTATTGCGTCAGCAATACCACGGAGCTTGTGGCAGCGCTCGGCGACGCCTTTGACGACGAAGAACCTTCGGAGATCCGTCTCCGGCGGGGTAGCTACAGCACGCCTACGCCCACCCAGTCGTTCCTATACGCCGGCGGCGCCTACGATCCACTCCACCCGGACCAGTACGACCTGAAAATCAGCGGCGGCTGGCAGGGGCTGTCCGGGAACTGCGTCTTCCAGTCCGGCAGCAAACCGCAAGACACTGACATCGAGGGCTCGGGATCGAGCCGCCTGCTTTATATCCAGGCACTCCACGGCCCCATGAACGTCGAGATCAGCAACCTCAACTTCCTGGGTGGGAGTGCGGGTCCCGAAGCCGCCGGTGGCGCAATCAACATGATCCTGTGGCCGCAAAGCGGCGAGGCGAACGTCCTGATCGATCGCTGCATCTTCCAGGCCAATACGGCAGCAACTGGCGCCGCCATCGCTGCCCTTGCTCGGCATCGCCTGGACATCCGCAACAGCATTATCGACAGCAACCACTCCACCCATAACGAACAGAATCAGGCGCTTTCGATCGTTGGCGAGGGTGATGCCGCGATCTACCTGATCAACAACACCATCACCCGCAATCTCGCCGATCCCGCTACCTTCGACTATGGCGGCGCGAGGATCAGCCTCAACAGCGATGCATCGGCATTGGTGGTCAACAACATCGCCTGGGACAACCACGCCTACGACCTCGCCCTTACCGGCAGCGGCGACTTCTACCTGCATCACAACAACGTCGGATCGACAGCCTATTCAACCTGGCCGACCGAGAACCTCGGCAATCTTTCCGTGGACCCCATGCTCGGCGGAGCGTCTCGCCGACCGCTCAGTGGCTCACCGATGATCAATGCCGGCCGTGAACCGCCAACCTTCCATATCCCGCCTATTCCCTTCGACAACGACTGGAGCCCCGGAGACGAGGATGCCGCCAACCGTGACCGTATCCAGAGCAGCACCATCGACATCGGCGCCGTGGAATACCCGCTGAACTTCCGCAACGGCTTTGAGTAGCCATCAAAGGGAGGACGACATGCGTACTTCGATCACCTTGGTTGTCGCGCTATGGGCGCTTTCCCCTACGGCGCACACCGCCGAGTTCTGCGTGACCACCAGCCAGGAGCTGAGCAGCGCTCTCTCCAGCGCCGGCTTGAACAACGAGAACGACGTCATCCGCATCGCGACCGGCAACTACACGGCACCCGATGCCAACGGTTTCCGCTACATCGCTAACAGCGTGTCACCAGAAAACCACTCGCTGGTCATCAGCGGCGGCTGGACGGAGTTCTTCGGCAATCCCTGCGGCCAGCAGGCTGGCAGCACACCCTACGACACGTTCCTTAGTGGCAACGGCGGACGTGTCCTGGGAATCTACGCGGGCACGCTCAGCAACATCACCGGCGTCGAGATCAGCAACCTCAGCATCACCGGCGGCGACAGCACCGGCGATGGCGGCGGACTGCGCATGACCATGAGCGGTTCCGACGGTGATATCCGCATCGATCGCTGCGCCTTCATCGGAAACCAGGCCGATTTCGGCGCGGCGCTGTCCGTGTACGGTAACGAGCGCATCGAACTGCGAAGCAGCGTCATCGCGGCGAACACCACAAATCACTCGATGACAACCGGCGGCGCGATCTTCATCACCACTTCCGGCAACAAGGGCATCTACCTCATCAACAACACCCTCGTCAGCAATCAGGTTGAAGCCTCCGACACACCGCAATACGGCGGCGCCTTGCTGGTTGCCAACGACCCGGCGCAAGCGCTGGTGGTGAACAACATCCTGTGGGGCAATGAAGGCCACGACCTGGCCACCTTCGGAAGCGGCGACTTCTACATCCACAACAACGACATTGGAAGCCGCAGCGGCAATGTGTTCGAGCTGAACAACAACATTTCCGTGGAACCGACCTACACCGGCGGCCTGCTCAACTTCACGCCCGCCGGCGATTCGGCGCTGATCGATGCGGGAAGCGAGCCGCCAACGTTCAACCCGATTCCGGTCCCGTTCGACAACAACTGGGGAACGGGCACGGTGGACTTCATCGGCAACCCGCGCATCCGCGGCGAACGCATCGATATCGGTGCCTACGAAGGCGTGCCCAGCGGGATCTTCGAGGATGGTTTCGAATAGCGCGCGCGGACGCTGTAGCTGAGGTCTAAGCTGGAACCAGCGGATCCACAGTCTCTTGCGGGATAGGCGCCAAGGTCGGTGCCAACGCCACGCGCTGGTCGAAAACGAAGCAGCCGCCGTCGTAGTGCTCGCCGCCGACCTTTTCGAAATAGCCGAGGATGCCGCCTTCCAACTGGAGCACGTCGCCGTAGCCGGCCTCGGTCATCCAGATCGCGGCCTTCTCGCAGCGGATGCCACCGGTGCAGAAGCTGACCACGGTCTTCCCCGCCAGCGCGTCCCGATGCGCTTCCAGGGCGTCGCCCAGTTCGGTGAACTTCACGATCGGGAGCGTCAACGCGTTGGCGAAGGTCCCGTGCGCCACCTCCTGCGCGTTGCGGGTATCGACCATCACCACGTCACGGCCAGCGTCGTCATGACCCTGATCGAGCCAGCGCTTGAGCGTGGCCGGCTCTACCGAGGATGCACGTCCACTGAGCGGCCGAATCCCATCCTCGCGGAAGGTGATGATCTCGCGCTTGTGCTTGACCAGCAGCCTGCCGAAAGGAATGTCGGTGCTTTCGCTGAACTTCACTTCGATGTCGGCGAAGCGCGCGTCGGCGCGCAGCCAGTCGAGGAAGCCGTGAACGGCTTCCGGGAGCCCGGCCAGGAACAGGTTGATGCCCTCGCCCGCCACCAGCACCGTGCCTCTCAACGACCGGACTTCGCAGGCCTCGCGGATGGCAGCGACCAGCGTCACCGGATCCGCGATCTCCACGAAGCGGTAGGCAGCGATATTCAGGATGTTGGTATTGGCGTCGTGCATCTCCACATCTTAGTGCAGTTGGACGCCTCGGCTGCGGACGTGGGTCGGAACCTGGATGGTTTCATGCGAAAATGACCGGCTATTGCCCCCGTAGCTCAGCTGGTCGAGCGTGCCAACCGGCACGCGAGGGTGAGCCAAGGATGGCGAACGGATGACGCGCCAAGGACGGCTGTTCCCGACGTGCCCACCCGACGGCGACGAAAAAGCATGGATGCCGACTGGGGGAACGCACCATGGACGGTTCCATGCGAAAATTCACAGCCCAAAGCCCCCGTAGCTCAGCTGGATAGAGCGTCCCCCTCCTAAGGGGAAGGCCGTGCGTTCGAATCGCGCCGGGGGCGCCAATTCGAAGGCCTTGCCTCCCAGCGCTGCTCTGACGGAATCATCCCAAGAGCCGCGTTGCCGTTTGCAAACCTACTCGAAGTTTCGATTTCAATTCATTGTTTTCAGGAGTTTTTCATGTCTGCAGACCTGCTCAAATCGCTTGGCCTTTCCGAGGACAATTCCGGTACCTACCTCGGCAACGGCGAATGGTCGACGACTCGCGACGCCGGCGTGATCGAGCCGATGAACCCGGCCACCGGCGAGGTCATCGCCAAGGTTCACGCCAGCTCGGAGTCCGACTACGAGACCATCATCGAGCGCGCGCAGGAAGTGCAGAAGATCTGGCGCACCACCCCGGCACCGCGCCGTGGCGAGGCCATTCGCCTCTGCGCCGAAGCACTGCGCAAGCACAAGGACGCGCTGGGCACGCTGGTCGCGCTGGAAATGGGCAAGATCAAGCCGGAAGGCGACGGTGAAGTGCAGGAAATGATCGACATCGCCGACTTCGCCGTTGGCTTGTCGCGCCAGTTGTACGGCCTGACCATGCACTCCGAGCGCCCGGGTCATCGCATGTACGAGCAGTGGCACCCGCTGGGCCTGGTCGGCATCATCTCGGCCTTCAACTTCCCGGTCGCGGTGTGGAGCTGGAACGCCTTCATCGCCGCGGTCTGCGGTGACGTCTGCATCTGGAAGCCGTCGCCGAAGACCCCGCTGACCGCCATCGCCTCAATGAAGGTCTGCAACGACGCCCTGCGCGAAGCCGGCTTCCCGGACATCTTTTACCTGTTCAACGACGCCGGTACCGAGCTGGCGCAGCGTTTCGTGGATGACAGCCGCATCCCGCTGATTAGCTTCACCGGTTCCACCCGCGTCGGCCGTCTGGTCGGCGAGCGCGTGGCCCAGCGCATGGGCCGCTCGCTGCTGGAGCTGGGCGGCAACAACGCCATGATCGTCGACGAAACCGCCGACCTGAAGCTGGCCATCCCGGCCATTGCCTTCGGCGCGGTTGGCACCGCCGGCCAGCGCTGCACCAGCACGCGCCGCGCCTTCGTCCACCGCAAGATCTACGACCAGGTGCTGGATTCGCTGAAGAAGGCCTACAAGCAGGTCGAAGGCAAGATCGGTGATCCGACCGACCCGGCCACGCTGATGGGTCCGCTGAACGACAGCTCTGCGGTGAAGGCCTACCTGCACGCCATCGAGCAGGCCAAGGCCAGCGGCGGCAAGGTCGAGACCGGCGGCGAAGCGATTGATCGTCCCGGCAACTTCGTGCTGCCGACCATCATCAGCGGCCTGAAGAACAGCGACCAGATCATCCAGACTGAGACCTTCGCGCCGATCCTGTACGTGATGCCGTTCGACTCGCTGGACGAGGCGTTGGCCATGCACAACGACGTGCCGCAGGGCCTGAGCTCGGCCATCTTCACCTCCGACATCCGCAACGCCGAAGCCTTCCTGTCGGCGGCCGGTTCGGACTGCGGGATCGCCAACGTCAACATCGGCACCTCGGGTGCGGAAATCGGCGGCGCCTTCGGCGGCGAAAAGGAAACCGGTGGTGGCCGCGAGTCCGGTTCGGATGCCTGGAAGGCCTACATGCGCCGCCAGACCAACACCATCAACTACTCGCACGACCTGCCGCTGGCACAGGGCATCAAGTTCGACCTGTGATGGAATGCGGCCAGGCTCCAGATCGGGGCCTGGCCGTCGCCGTTGTCACGCTCACCCGCCTCCGGCGTCCTGATCAGCAGGTCCCGCCATTTCCACCGCTCCAGGAGGCACGTCCATGAACGCCGTTGTCCGTCAGACCAGCACCACCGCCGTGCTCAGCCTCGTGTTCGGCATCCTCGGCTGGGTTGCCCTTCCCCTGATCGGCTCCATCGTGGCGATCATCTGCGGGCACGTCGCCCGGGCGGAGATTCGCCGGGCACCGGTCGGCAGCATCGATGGCGACGGCCTTGCGGTAGCCGGCCTGGTTCTCGGCTGGCTACCCATCGCCTTCATCCTGCTGCTCATGCTGACGGTGGTTCCGTTCGCGGCAATCGGGCTCTTCTTCGCCGCCATCGGATAGCGTCGATCGAATCGGCCGGCACCCTCCGACCGCACTACTTACTCCCGCTTGTCCCGCAGCGTCGATGCTGCGGGGCAGCGGTCTACACGGCGGCCCTGCTGCCCCGCATCCGCTCCGGACTCGTTAGGTTCACCGTGGCGCAGCCACAGTTCGGCAACGTGGATGTCGGTAAACACCCGCGCATCAAGCCCTGCTTCCTTGGCGAAAATCTCGCAGAACTCGATCCGCTCCAGGCCGTTCGGCTTGACGTGGGCGATGCGTAGCGCTTCGAAACCCTTGCCGGCCATGGCATCGACCAGCGCCATCCACTCTTCCGCAGTCAGCGGCGTTCCGGAAAGTTCATCGATCAACAGCAGCAAGCGCGGTCTGAACTGTTCGACCTTGCCAGCGATCTCGGTCCAGTATGCGAGCGTGGTCGCCACCGAACTTTCGCCCTTCACCGCGACGCGAAGCTGGTCGTACTGGTAGTCGAAGCTGGTCGTGTAGTGCGCGGACATGACGGCGTGGCCATGTGACTGCGAGTAGCGCCATCATCGACCTCCCACACGGCCTGTGCAATGTATGCGCTCCGGGAATACCCGTGCTCAGCCCTGTGGCCGCCCTGCGACAGCCCGGCGCAACGTGAGAGAATACGCGGCCTCGATGACCTTGCCGGATCGCATGTACGAACTCGCCAAGCCGCTGCTGTTTCGACTGGACGCGGAAAAAGCCCACCATCTCGCGCTCAACAGCATCGAACTGGCCTATCGCAGCGGGATGAATCCGCTGCTGGCGGCGAAGCCGAAACCACTGCCAACCCGTGTGTTTGGCATCGACTTCCCGAATCCGGTCGGCCTCGCCGCCGGCCTCGACAAGGATGCCGCGCATATCGACGCGCTGGCTTCGCTGGGTTTCGGCTTCATCGAAGTCGGCACCACCACGCCGAAGCCGCAGTCTGGCAACCCGAAGCCGCGCATGTTCCGATTGCCGGAACACCAGGCCGTCATCAATCGTCTCGGCTTCAACAACGGCGGCGTGGATGCCCTGCTGCGCAACGTGGAGCGCTCGCGCTTTTCCGGTGTGCTCGGCATCAACATCGGCAAGAATAAGGACACGCCGAACGAAAATGCCGCGGACGATTATCTTCACTGCCTGGAGCGCGTGTATCCGGCGGCCAGCTACGTCACCGTCAACATTTCCTCGCCGAACACGCAGGGCCTGCGTGAACTGCAGCAGGGCGATGCGCTCCGGAAGTTGATCGGCCAGCTGCGCGAGGCACAGGAATCGCTGGCGGCCAAGCACGGCGCGCGCAAACCGATGCTGCTGAAGATCGCGCCGGACATCGATGACGCGCAGATGGATGCGATTGCCGGCGTGCTGCTGGATGCCGAAGTCGACGGCCTGATCTGCACCAACACCACCATCGACCGCGAGGGTATCAAGGGCCATCGCCTCGCTGGCGAGGCCGGTGGCCTGTCCGGTGCGCCGCTGATGATTCCGGCGACCGAAGTATTGCGCCAGATGGGCAAGCGACTGGATGATCGTGTGCCGCTGATAGGCGTCGGCGGCATTCTTTCTGGCAAGGACGCGGCAGCCAAGTTCGACACCGGCGCCTCACTGGTCCAGTTCTACAGTGGCATGGTCTACCGCGGCCCGACGCTGATCGGCGAATGCGTCGAGGCGCTGCGACAGCGCGCATGAGCGACGCCTTCACCCTGCTCGACGACGCCTCGCTGGAAGGTCGCAACACCTTTCGCGTGCCGGCGCGTGCGGCGCTGCTCGCCGACGTCAACCACGCCGACGGCTTCGCCGAGCTGTTCCGCTATCCGGTGTTCGAGGCCGGCGACCCGCTGGTGCTGGGCGGTGGCAGCAATCTGCTGTTCGCGGGCGACTGGCCCGGCCCGGTGCTGTCGATCCGCGCCCACGGCATTCACATCGTCGAGGACGACGGTGACAGCGCGCTGGTTCGCGCCGAAGCTGGCGTGGAGTGGAACGACCTCGTCCACTGGACGCTGGCGCGCGACCTGCCCGGCCTGGAAAACCTCGCGTTGATTCCCGGCACCGTGGGCGCCGCGCCGATCCAGAACATCGGCGCCTATGGCGTGGAAATCCGCGAGTTCGTGGAAACCGTGGAAGCCTGGGATCGCGATGTCGGTGCGATCAAGCGCATTAGCGCCGTGGACTGCGACTTCGGCTACCGCGACAGCCGCTTCAAGCGCGAACGTGATCGCTGGATCGTCTTCGCCGTCGAGTTCCGCTTCCCGAAGCAGCGCGAGCTGCACCTCGACTACGCCGGCATCACTGACGAACTGCAGCGCATGGGCGTCGGGACGCCAACCCAGCGCACGGTGGCCGAAGCGGTATCGCGTGTGCGCACCGCCAAGCTGCCCAACCCAAGCGTGCTCGGCAACGCCGGCAGCTTTTTCAAGAACCCGGTGATTCCGCAGGCGCAGGCCGACGCGCTGCTCGCGGAACATCCGGAGTTACCGAACTACGCGACGGGTGATGAGACCACACGGAAACTCTCCGCCGCCTGGCTGATTGAACGCGGCGGCTGGCGCGGGAAGCGCATCGGCGATGCCGGCGTATCCGAACAGCACGCGCTGGTGCTGGTGAACCACGGCCGCGCCAACGGCGCGCAGATCCTCGACCTCGCCCAGCAGGTCGCCCGCGACGTGAAGCAGCGCTTCGGCGTCGACCTCGAACCCGAGCCGCGCATCATCGGCGCGACCTGGCCCGCGGCTGACAGGAGCGCGTCGTGACCGACACCCGCCCGAACACCGACACAGACCCGGCCCGCGCCGCCTGCTCCTCCGCGCCCACGCCGGCCGCCGTGTCGCCGCCCAAAGGCAGCATGGACGGCATCGATCCGCAGTCCACCGCCGTCCTGCTGATGGTCGCCAGCGCCGTGTTCTTCGGCTTCATGTCGATCACCATCCGCTACGCCTCGCACCAGCTGCATCCCTTCGAGGTCGCCTTCTTCCGCAACGTGTTCGGTCTGCTGTTTGCGCTACCGCTGTTGTTCCGCGGTGGTCTGGTGCTGCTGAAGACCGACAAGAAGCGTTACTACGTCATCCGCTGCGCCATCGGCATGGTGTCGATGCTCTGCGGCTTCTGGGCCATCGCCAACCTGCCGCTGGCGCAGGCCGTATCGCTGTCCTATTCCACGCCGCTGTTCGTGACCATCGCCGCGGTCCTGGTGCTGGGCGAAGTGGTGCGTGCACGGCGCTGGACAGCCGTGATCGTGGGTTTCCTTGGTGTGCTGGTGATCGTGCGGCCCTGGGGCCATGCCTTCACCCCGGCGCTGCTGGTGCCGCTGGCGGCAGCGGCGCTGTCAGCCAGCGTGGCGATCAGCATCAAGTTCCTGTCGCGCACCGAACACCCGGACGCCATCGTCATCATCACCGCGCTGATCTGGGCGCCGCTGTCGCTGTTCCCGGCCTTGCCCTACTGGGAATGGCCGACTGCCGAATCCTGGGCCTGGGTGGCGCTGACCGGCTTCTGCGGCACCGCCGGACACATGCTGTGGACGCGCGCCTTCAAACTCGGCGAGGCCTCCGCGCTGACGCCGATCAGCTTCGTGCAGCTGCCCATCGTCGCCCTGCTCGGCTGGCTGCTGTTCGCCGAATCGGTGGACCGTTACACGCTGATCGGTTCCGCCATCATCTTCGCCGCGAACATCTACATCGCCCACCGCGAGGCACAACTGCGCCGAGCCCAGCGCGCCAAGGACGCCGCCGCCACCGACGCCGATATCGAATCCGAGTCGCAGGCGCAGCGTTAGCTTCCAGGTTGTGATCACTTGACTCCTTCTCCCGCTTGCGGGGGAAGGCTGGGATGGGGGTGTTGAAAGCCAAACGCTACTTGTTGAACTTTTCACCCCCACCCCAGCCCTCCCCCGCAGGCGGGAGAGGGAGAAAACACGCACTCCGCTCCGCTACACTGCGATCAACCACCTCGGGCATACCCATGACCCGCGACCACGACGACAACGAGACCACCAAGCGCACGATCGCCAGCCGTGGCCCGGCCGATCCCGATCCGCATGCCGCCTGCGTGGTGGTGATTCATGGCGCCGGACTCGGTCGCCGCGTCGATGTCGCCGACACGCCGGTGCTGGTGGGTCGCTCGCACGAGGCCGACCTGCAGATCAATCATCCCAGCGTGTCGCGCCGCCACTGCGAGATGTGGAAGGAAGGCAGCGGCTACCGCATCCGCGATCTCGGCGCGACCAACCCCACCCGCGTCAATGACCAGCCCGTCGAACAAGGTGAGTTGCACGACGGCGACCACGTCACCGTCGGCGAGAGCGTGCTCAAGTTCATCAGCGACTCCAGCCTGGAAGCCAGCTATCACGAAGAGGTCTACCAGCTGGCCACGCTGGACGCGCTCACCGAGCTGCACAACCGTCGCCATTTCGTCGAAATGCTGGAACGCGAACTGGCCCGCGCACAGCGGCACCAGCGGCCGCTGACGCTGGCGATCATCGACCTTGACCACTTCAAGCGCATCAACGACCGTCTCGGGCACCCGACCGGCGACACGGTGCTGCGGCAGTTCGGCGCGATCCTGCGCGACCACGTGCGTGCCGACGACGTCGCCGCGCGCATCGGTGGCGAGGAGTTCGCCGTGCTGCTGCCGGAAACCGATATCGACCACGCCCGCGACTACGCCGAACGTCTGCGTGAGACCGTGGCGGCGACGCTGTTCGACGCCGCCGGCGAGCGCCTGGAAGTCACCGTCAGCATTGGATTGGCACTGATCGCCGAAGGCCGCGACAGCGTCAGCACGCTGATGCGCTCGGCTGATCGCGGCCTGTACCGCGCCAAGAGCGAAGGCCGCAACCGCGTGAGGACCGAGGATTGAACACACCGGACGACCCGATTACCGGCAGCAGCCGTTCCGTGCCGACCGACCGTGCCGGCATCCAGCGCACCGTCTCGACCACCGGGCCGGCGCCGCTGGAACCGCATGCTTCCTGCGTGGTGGTAATCCGCGGACCCGGCCTTGGCCAGCGCGTCAGCCTGGGCGAGAAGCCGCTGCTGGTCGGTCGTGATCCCGAAGCCGACCTGCAGATCACCCACCCCAGCGTGTCGCGCCGCCACTGCGAGATCTGGAACTGCGTCGCCGGCCACCGCATCCGCGACCTCGGCGCCACCAACCGCACCCTGCTCAACCTCAGGGAACTGGACGAAGCCGAGCTGAAAGACGGCGACCTGATCACCGTCGGCGAAAGCGTGTTCAAGTTCGTTGACGGCGGCAGCCAGGAGGCGCGCTACCACGCGGCCGTCTACCAGTTGGCCACGCAGGACGCGCTGACCGGCCTGCCCAACCGTCGGCATTTCGCCGAAACCATGGAACGCGAGCTGGCCCGTGCCCGTCGCCATCATCGCGCGCTGACCCTGGCGTTGATCGACCTCGATCACTTCAAACGCATCAACGACGACCTCGGTCACCTCGCCGGCGATCAGGTACTGCGGCGTTTCGGTGCGCTGCTGCGCGAGCAGGTCCGCGCCGACGACCTGCCCGCGCGCATCGGCGGCGAGGAGTTCGCACTGCTGATGCCGGAAAGCGATCTTGCCGCCGCGCAGGAATCCGCCGAGCGCATCCGCCAGACCGTCGCCGACAGCAGCTTCGAAGGCGGCGGCAAGGCGTTACCACTCACCATCAGCATCGGCCTCGCCAGTTGGAATGACCGCCGCGACACCGTCAGCGCCCTGATGCGCGCGGCCGATCACGCCCTGTATCGCGCCAAAAGCGACGGCCGCAACCGGACCTGCAACGAGGATTGATGTCGTCATGCGGGTTCGTGGCCGTGACGGCATGGCGAACACCCGCGCATGATCGACAACCGCCGCCTTTCCCGCTTCACAAACGAGGACAGCAGCGGATCGACCGAGGTAGCGACATGAGCAGGCAAACGGGCCGACGGCCCTCGTTGAGGACAGGCACCGTCCTGCATGCCCTTTTCGGCCTCGCCCTGCTGGCGGCGGGCACCAGTAATGCGCGGGCCTATCTCGACGTCACGCTCTGCAACAACGCCAACGTCGATCTCTGGGACTGCTTCGACCTGGTCAGCCTGTACAACGCCACCGACGGCGACAACTGGACCAACAACACGAACTGGGGAAGTCCCAACGTCGATTCCTGGCACGGCGTCATCGTCGACGGCGTCAGCCATCGCGTGATCGCGATCGACCTCGCGTTCAACGGGCTCGACGGCGAATTTCCACCGGCGATGTACGGCCTGCAGCAACTCGAGTTCCTGCAGTTGTCGGTCAACGGCCTGTACGGCGAGCTGCCCGCCTACCTCGGCGACCTGTCGTCACTGGAGTTCCTTCAGGTCGGCTCCAACGACCTCCAGGGCAGTCTGCCCAGCAGCCTTGGCAATCTCAGCCGACTGGAGAACCTGTATCTGACCGGCAACCGTCTGAGCGGACCCATCCCCGCCAGCTTCGGCAACCTCACCCGGCTCGAAGTGCTGGATATCAGCTCGGACGGCATGTATCCGAGCGAAAGGCTCTCCGGTCCGCTGCCTGACCTTAGCGGCCTGACCCGCCTGCGCCGGATCAACCTGGAGCGCAACGAACTCGACGGTCCGCTGCCGGCCTATCTCGGACAGCTGCCGCTGCTGGAGGAACTGCGCCTGTGGCACAACCGCTTCAGCGGCGCGATTCCGGCGAGCCTCGGCAACCTTGGCAACCTGCGCATCCTCGACCTCGCCGAGAACGACCTCACCGGCGCCCTTCCCGCCTCGCTGGGCAATCTCGGTGCGCTGGAGGAACTGGATCTCTCGGTCAACGACTTCACCTCCACCCTGCCACCCACCTTGGGCAATCTCGCGCAGCTGCGCACGCTGAACATCCGCGGCAGCGTCTTCAATCCGCAACTGAACCTGACCGGGCCGATTCCCGCCAGCTTCGCCAACCTTGGCCAACTTGAGGAAATGAACCTCGCGTTCAACCGCCTCAGCGGCGCGCTGCCCGCATGCCTCAGCAACCTCGACAACCTGCAAGTGATGAATCTGCAAGGCAACGAACTGATCGGCGCCATTCCCGAAGCCTTCACCACGCTCAACCTGCAGACCCTGTACCTCGGCCTCAACTTCTTCGACGCCGACGGCAGCGGCCAGCTGATCACTACTCCCACCATCGAAACCTGGCTCAATGGCATCCCCGACACCCAAAACTACATCGTCGGCTTCGGCTGGATCGACACTCGCAACCAGCGCATCATGCCCAACGACCCGGATACCGTGTTCATCAGCGGCTTTGAAAGCCAGGTGAGCAGTGCCTGTCCCTGAAGTTGAACAATCCACGCCCGAGATGAGGCATGCTGGCGTACGAGCGTGAAGAGCTTGGACGTGGCTAAGAAAAAGGTACTCTGACCCGTGTTTTGCAGGCTTCTGAGCGGCCATGCAGTGACCAATCAGCAACCGTCACAAGAAAAGAGGTTTCTATGAAACAGGCACTTTGGTTGATGCTCTTTTTAAGCGCATCGCTAACAGCGGCTCCAATAGTCGAAGACGGGCGTAAGCTCTCCAACGCTCAACAAGAGTGCTTAGTTGAACTGTCAAATATCGGCCGCAGCTCCATTCAATCTCTTGCCGATAGTCTAAACGATATTACGAAATACAATGACTCCAAAATTTTCTTAAAACGCTATGAAGAAATCAATACGAACTTTGATCCTGAAGCAAAACTTTTTTTTTGTAGTCATGTTGAACTGCTTTCAAATAATAAAGATTTCAAAGAACTAAAAGAAGAGGCTCTTGAGATACAAAAAAAATCAGGCAAACCGCAATATGAAGCTAAAGAACTTAATTTTTTTCTTTCATGCAGCGGAACGATGGGAGGAAAAACACCTCTTCAATATATTTTTCAAGATCCAAAAAGAGTTGAAGGTAAATTTCATCCCAATGTAATTAAAATTCTTAAAGAATCCAAAGAATATCTTCTTGTAAAAGATAGAGATGGAAAAACCTTTCTAGATAAGATTGACGAAATTATCGAATCCTATAAAAAGCAGCCAGCAATGGAAGGACCTTTAAATATGTACATGGTCTATCGTGGAATTGTTGTGGATATCATCAAAGAAGATCAACTAGAGATGGCTCGCCAGCGCGAATGCCAGCAACTGCTGAACACGGCTACCAGTGAGACCGACAGCGATTCCGGGACGACCGAGAACAAGGCCCACTGAGCCCAGGCGCAGCGTATGAATCCGTCATCAGAAACCCCAGCACGGCGAGTCATCATGGTCGTTGGCACCCCCATGCAGGTCAGTTCCCGAAGCCATGCCCTGCGAGAAAGCCTTGGAGTGGAAACACTGGGGTTTGAAGACAGCGAAGAAGCCCTCAGGGCAGCGGGTTCGCTCACACGCCTTGACGCCGTCGTCCAGAATCACATCCGGGAAATGAATGGCTGGGTATTTGCCCGCCGACTGCGCCGCGAATACGGCTTCCTGGGTCCGATTATCAGCATGACCGCCTGCGAATTTGATGATGCCGATTTGCAGTGGTCGGCGCGCTGTGGCATCACCCAGGTGCTCAGCGGTATTGATATGCGGACATGCATTCAACTGCTTGAGACCTGCTTCAACAGTGAACCGGCAAATCCCCCGCAGACTGCGCCACACCATCCCGATGGCAAACCGGATTCCACATGATTCTGCCCGCCAAAAACACCATCTGCCTCTGGTTTGATCGCGATGCCGAAGCGGCGGCGCGGTTCTATGCGGAGACGTTTCCCGATTCGGCCGTCCACGCGCTGCATCGCGCGCCGGGCGACTTTCCGTCGGGCAAGCAGGGCGACGTGCTGACCGTGCAGTTCACGGTGCTGGGCATTCCGTGTCTTGGCCTGAATGGCGGCCCGGCGTTCAAGCCAACCGAAGCCTTCTCGTTCCAGGTCGCCACCGAGGATCAGGCGGAAACCGACCGCTACTGGGACGCCATTGTCGGCAACGGCGGCGCGGAAAGCGCCTGCGGCTGGTGCAAGGATCGCTGGGGCGTTTCCTGGCAGATCACGCCGGTCGTCCTCACCCAGGCCATTGCCAACCCCGATCCCGCCGTCGCCAAACGCGCCTTCGACGCCATGATGACCATGCGCAAGATCGACATCGCCACCATCGAAGCCGCCATCCGCGGCTGACGCTTGTTGTTCCTGGCTGCGCCCACCGTCCAAAGCCTTGTTTAGGCGTACGGCATAACGTACGCTTCTGGCTTCCCCGGAGTACGCCATGACCACCCTGACCGCCAGTGAAGCCCGCGCCAAGCTTTATCGCCTGATGGACGATGCGGCCGAGTCGCACCAGCCCATCCATATTTCCGGCAAACGCAACAATGCGGTACTGCTGTCCGCCGACGACTGGGCGGCCATCCAGGAAACCCTGCACCTGCTGTCAGTGCCCGGAATGCGTGAGTCGATCAAGGCCGGCATGGACGAGCCGATTGACGACTGCGCCACGGAGCCCGGTTGGTGAGCTGGCGGATCGTCTTCGCCCGACAGGCCGTAAAAGATGCCCGCAAACTCGCTGCCGCCGGCCTCAAAAGCAAGGCTGAGGCGCTGCTCGATCTGGTTCGCGACAATCCGTTCCAGACACCGCCCCCCTGCGAGAAGCTGGTCGGCGATCTGGCAGGCGCCTATTCGCGTCGCATCAACATCCAGCACCGACTGGTGTACCAGGTGCTGGAGGCCGAGCGCACGGTGAAAGTGCTGCGAATGTGGACACATTACGAATAGCGCGGGCTCAGCTGCGGCCTGCCCCAGGCTCCTGTTGGTATGCGCTACCTGGCCTTCGCATTGCTGCCAAGCGATTGATCCAAGCGAGTATTCTTGCCGCTTTGCTCGACAATTCGGCTATTTTCGGCACCTTTCTTCCGAAATATTGAAATCACATATATCGGCAGTATACTTCCCATAACGGCATAGATTGTTATTTTCCGGAAGGTATCTGCCGATGTTGAACACAGCCTTTCAGAGCCCCGAGGAAGTCCTGGCCACGCTGGGACAGCGGCTCCGGGCACTTCGCGACAACCGCGGACTGACCCAGCAGGAGGTCGCCGACCGTGCGGGTATCAGCACGCGATCACTGCGCACGCTGGAGAACGGTGACGGCTCCAACCTCGCCACGCTGGTCCGTGTGCTGAAGGCGCTGGACGCCACCCAGGGTTTGGACGCGCTGGTGCCGGAGCCGTCGGTCAGCCCAATGCAGCTGCTGCGACAACGTCGAGGCTGAGGATGAAGCCGATCGACGTCATCGAGGTCCGCATCTGGGATCGGCTGGTTGGCGCGCTGGCCTTCGATCCGCAGGCCGGCGCCTATGCCTTCGAATACGCGCCGGAATGGACGCGCGGTGGCGTGGAGCTGGCGCCACTGATGATGCCGATCGGCGCCCGGCGACCGCGCTTCGTGTTCCCGGCGCTGGATCGCGACGCCTTCCACGGCCTGCCTGGACTGATCGCCGATGCTTTGCCCGACGACTTCGGCAACCAGCTGATCGACGCCTGGATGGCGCAGCGCGGCATCGAGCGTTCAGCGGTGTCGGTGCTGGACCGCCTTGCCTACATGGGCCGGCGCGGCATGGGCGCGCTGGAGTTCCGGCCGGCACGCGGTTCGCACATCGAGTCCGCAGCACCCTTGCAGATGCAGCAGCTGGTGGAGGAAGCGCGGCGCTCGATCCACGCCGACCTCACCGATCCCGACGACACGCAGACGGCGCTGGCCAACATCATCCGCGTCGGCACTTCGGCCGGCGGCGCGCGCGCCAAGGCGGTGGTGGCCTGGAACCCGGACACGCAGGAATTGCGTTCCGGGCAGTTCGACGTCGCGCCCGGTTTCGAGCACTGGCTGCTGAAGTTCGACGGCGTCGGTCGCGACCTGGAACTCGGCGCCAGCGCCGACTACGGTCGCATCGAGTACGCCTACTACCGCATGGCCATCGCCGCCGGGATCGAGATGAGCGACTCGCGCCTGTTCGAGGAGAACGGCCGCGCGCATTTCATGACCCGGCGCTTTGATCGCAACGGCAACGACAAGCTGCACCTGCAGTCGCTGTGCGCGCTGCAGCACATGAACTACCGGCAGCGCCTGACGCACGCCTACGAGTCGCTGTTCCTCACCATCCACAAGCTGGGCCTCGACAGCGCGGTGATGACGCAGGCCTTCCTGCGCATGGCCTTCAACGTCGTAGGCAAGAACCACGACGACCACACGAAGAACGTCGCCTTCCTGCTGCCGCGCAACGGCGCCTGGCAGCTCGCGCCGGCCTACGACGTGACCTACGCCTACAACCCGAACGGCGAATGGACCGCGAAGCACCTGATGAGCGTCAACGGCAAGTTCGACGACATCGGCCGCGCGGACCTGATCGCGGTCGCCGACCGCTTCAGCATCCCGGGCGCGCGTGCCGCCATCGAGGCCATCAATACGGCCATCGCCGACTGGTCCGAACATGCCGACGCGGCCGGCGTTCCGGTAGATACGAGGAATCGATTGGCGAAGGACCACTGCCACATCTAGCCGGCGTTGCGGTGCCTTCAGCGCGTTTCGGATACCCCAACAAAATACCGCCCCACCATTGCTGGTGGGGCGGTAAACCCGGCCATGGGGGGAGACCGGACAGGATCACCGGAGACCTGCCCGATCCGGCCGAGGATCGGATCAGCGCGTGAACTTATGAGTGAACGTTCACGCCGCTGGCATCGACCTTCTTCACGCCGCGGATGTCCTTGGCGATTTCGACGGCCAGGTCACGCTCGGCCGTGGAGCTGGCCGAACCACCCAGCATCACCAGACCGTTCTTGGTCTCGACCGTGAGATCCAGGCCGTCGACGTTCTTCGACATCAGCAGCGAGGACTTCACCTTGGTGGTGATCCAGGTGTCGGCGACCGGCTGCTGGGATTCACTGGTGGGTGTCTCCACGCCACTCGGCGTTACTTCGATGCGGTTGTCCACCGCAATCACGCCGTCAGTGCCCATCGCCAGGCGGCCGGCCACGGTCTTCTCGTTGGCCGTGGTGGCGGTACCGGTGAGGGTTACCTTGCCCATGTTGGTATCGACTTCGATATCGGTACCGTCAGTGACCTCGTTCCACAGCAGGCGCGACTTCACGGACGTGCTGATCGAGGCATCGGAGACGATGTCGCCGAAGTCACGCTCGCCACCCTTGGCTTCGCTGGGCTTCCAGTTGCCGTCGACCGCGATGCGGTTATCGACCTTGGCAATGCCCTTGGCGTTCTTGGCAACACGCTCGGCGAGGTCCTTGTCGATGGCCTCGTCAACGGTGCCGGTCAGCACCGCCGTGCCGTGCTCGACCTCAACCGAGATCTCGAACGGATTCAGGTGCTTGTTGAACAGGATGGCCGTGGCGATCTGGCCTTCCAGTCGCGCGTCGCTCACAGCCTGCTCCGTGGTCTTGTCACCAGCGAATGCCGGCGAGGCGGCCAGGGACATGGCAAGAAAGGCAGCAATCGGTTTCATGTTGATGTTCATGAGTACACCTCCTGGTGGTACATGGATGGAACTGCGGTGATGACGTGTCGTGCTTTGGAATCTGGCTGAGTGTCAGCTGTGCTGATCGCGACTACACCCTCGGTTTGCGACCGAAGATCAGCGACAGCACGAACAGCACGAGGAAGACGAAAAACAGGATCTTCGCGATGCCTGCGGAAGCGCCGGCGATACCGCCAAAGCCGAGGAACGCGGCGATCAGGGCGATGACGAAGAAGACAATGGCGTAATAAAGCATTGGTTCTCTCCTTTTGCGGGTTGGCGCGACCGTCGTGAAGCAGAACTGCCGCGATGACTCACGCAGAACACTTCCAACTTCCGTGCCAGCCGCTGACAACCGTTATTTATCAGAAGGTTAGAGGTAGTTTTCACGACCATCCGGATAACGGACAGCGGCGCCTTCCGTGCAGGAACGCACAGTGATCGTGCAGGCTGCATGACCGTTTCCCGAACCTGCCGCCGATCACGCGGTCTAGAGCGAACCTCCTCAGAAGGGGATGCCCATGCGTTGGACACTGTTGGTATTTGCGGGCCTGTTCGCGGGCCTGTTCGCTACGCCGTCGATGGCTGGCGAGGCCCGGCACACGCCCTCGCCGACCTTCTTCGCGCTTTCGGTGGCAGACCTGGATGCATCGGTCGCCTGGTACGCGAAAATGCTCGACCTCAAGGCAAATCCGGTCCATGACGCGGACGGCGTGCGGATCACCCTGATGACCGGCGAACGCCTGGTCGTGGAGCTGATCGAGCACAAGGAAGCGCAAGGCGCCGGCGACGATGAGGACACAACCAGGCGCTACCTGCGCCACGGCCTGTTCAAGGTCGGCTACTACGTCGATGACCTCGATGCCGAGGTCGAGCGGCTTGGCGAACACGGTGCCCGCTTCCGGGGCCGCGTGGTGACGGACGAGTTGCTGCGCGCGCGAACCATCCTGGTGCTGGATCCGGAGGGCAACATCGTCCAGTTGTTCGAGCGTCTCGAAGACGCCTGAACACAGACCGCCGCGATGGCGCAGCGATGGCCTGCCTCAGGGAACGGCTTCAATCGCCGGACGCAGGCCCGTCATCAGCGCCTTGGCGGCATCGCTGTCGCTACCGGCGACCCGCACGTGCATGGCCAGCAGGAAGGCGCGCAGGTTGTGCAGCCGGTTGAGCGCTGCCTCGCTGCCGAACGCGTCGTTCCAGGACGTCAGCGGCGCCGGATCGGCCAGACGCGTGAACCACGTCTGCCACCCGGCCTCATCCAGCCAGCCACGCGATGCCACCGCCACCAGCACCCGCGCCAGCCGGCCTTCCTCACCGAAGTGATAGGCCACCGAAGACGGCGCGACCTGCGCGGCCACCGCATCGAGGATGGTCGGGGCGGATTCCTTGTCCAGCGCCGGATTGAGCGCCAATTGCAGCAGCACGTCCGCACCGTGGGCGACGCCGTGGCGCCAGCCTTCGCCATCGGCGAAGCCACGGTAGTCCCGCACCTCGCGCAGATAGTCCGCCGCCGCCTTCAGCGTCTGCTGGCGCTGCGACTCGTCCAGGTACGGCGTGACCCGATCCACACGCACCACTTCCGACAATACCAGCGCCGAGAACGGCGCGCGGAAACCGTCCGCGTCATCCGACCGGAGGCCTTCCTGCAGCTTTCCTCGCAATACCAGCAGGGTCTTCGCCTCCAGTTCGCCGGCACGCATCCACTGTGCCAGCGTGGTGTAGGCCAGCCCGTCGCGCAGCGTGGGATCGGGGTCGTCGAGGCAGTCCAGTAGCCGCAGCGCCAGCCGCTGGCGCCCTGCGGTGTCCGCATCAGCCGATGCCGCTGCGGCGACGTCGCTGCGAAGCGAGGCCGGGCAGGCGCACAACGCGGCAGCCGGGACAAGGCATCCGAGCAGGAAGGTGAACGGAATGGCGGCTTTCCGGATGGCTGTGGCGGGATGTGGCAAGGGACGAACTCCGTGGGTCGGACAACTCCGGCCAGCCTGTGGCAGCAAGCACATTCAAGCAAGCCCGACATGATGGATGCGCAGGATTTCACCGACCGGCCACTTTACGCGCCCCATCCTTCGGGCTATGGCGCCGGCAAAATCAGACGGTATGCTTGTCCGGTTTTTGATCGGGAAAACTGCCTTGAAAACCAATCCAGGACTCGCCTTGTTCGCGGTCCTGGCGTTCAGCTTGTGCGGCCAGACCAGCCGTGCCCAGGACGCCAGCGCCAGCGATGCCACAGCCGAAACCACTACCGATGCCGCGACCGCGGACGACGCGCCGGTCAGTCTTGACGTCGCCGACATTGCCCTCGCCAGCGCCGACGCCCGCGCCATCCGCGTCGCCAGTGCGGCCGATGCCTGGGGTGGTCCGCGCCAGCCCGGTACGGCGACGCTGTCGGACCGCGTGGTCGCCTACGACATCGACGTCGAGCTCGATCCTGTCGAACACACGCTCGATGGCAAACAGAAGCTGACCTGGCGCAACCGCAGCGACGTGGTCGTCGGCAGCGTTTACCTGCACCTCTACCTCAACGCCTTCCGCAGCGAAGGCAGTACCTACTTCACCGAATCACGCGAGCGCGGTTTTGCCTTCCGCTCCGATGTCGATACCGAAGAAGGCGACTGGGGCTACACGGACCTCACGAAGGTCGAGCAGAACGGCGCGGCCGTCAGTTGGGAGTTCGTGCATCCCGACGGCGGCCCGGAAACCGACCTCACCGTGGTCCGCTTCGACCTGCCGGAACCGGTGCTGCCGGGCGCCAGCACCACGCTGGACATCGATTTCCACGCGCAACTGCCGCGCGTCGTCGCACGCACCGGCTACTACGACAGCTTCCACCTGATCGGCCAGTGGTTCCCGAAGATCGCCGTGCTGGAGCTGCCCGGCGAACGCGGCGCCACCGCGCCGCGCTGGAACGCGCATGAGATGCACCTGCACAGCGAGTTCTTCGCCGACTTCGGCAGCTACGACGTGCGCATCACCGTGCCGGAAGCCTTCACCGTCGGCGCCACCGGCAAGCTGATCGGCGAGCCCACCGTCGCTGACGGCAAGCGCACCTCGCGCTACGTGCAGCACGACGTGATTGATTTTGCCTGGACCGCCTTCGATCGCTACGGCGAGCTGACCGGCAACTGGTCCGGCGAAGGCAGCCCCGAGGTCACCGTCCGCGTGCTCTACCCGACCGAGTACGAAGACAACGCCGCTCCGGTGCTGAAGGCCACGCAGGATTCACTGGCGTACTTCTCGAAGACGTTGGGCGCATATCCCTACGACACGGTGACCGCGGTGATACCGCCGTACAACGCGGGTGAAGCCGGCGGCATGGAGTATCCGACCTTCTTCACCGCCGACAGCGTCGATGACTACGAGCCCGACACCATCGGTGCCTGGGCGCTGGACTTCGTCACCATCCACGAGTTCGGCCACGGCTATTTCATGGGCATCCTGGCCTCGAATGAATTCGAGGAGCCGATGCTGGACGAAGGCCTGAACGAGTACTGGAACCAGCGCATGATGCGCGAACGCCAGCAGGACATCCGCATCGACCTGCCGCCGCTGAAGTGGTTCGGCATCAAACCCAGTCTTGCGTCGTTCGACATGGAACGTCTCGGCGCGCGCCTGGCCGAAGGCGTGGACGGCATGGGCGAGAACGCCTGGAACCGCTACAGCTCCGGCAGCTACGGCAGCGTCTACAGCCGCACCGCCACCACCATGCGCGACCTCGAAGACCTGGTCGGCCGCGAGCAGATGGAAGCGGCGTTCAAGCTCTACTACGAGCGCTGGAAATTCCGTCATCCCAGCGTGGCCGACCTGCGCGATGCCCTGATCGAAGGCACCGGTCAGCCGGACATCGTCAACCGCGTGTTCGAATCGCAGGTCTACGGCGTCGAGCGTGTCGACGACTACATCGTCAAAGTCGACAGCATGCGCCAGAAGCCGCTGCTTGGCCTGTTCGAGGACGACAACGGCGAGATCGTGGAAACCACCGAGGAAAGCCGCGACGAAGCCATGGAGGACGCGCGCAAGGCGTGGAAGGAAGCCAATCCGGAGGCCAAGGAAGATGCCGGTCCTTATCCCTGGATCAGCCATGTCGTCGTTCGCCGCGACGGCGACCGCCTGCCGGCCAAGCTCAAGGTCGTGTTCGAGGATGACTCCGAGGAAGTCATCGAATGGGACGACAACGCCCGCTGGAAGCGCTTCAGCTTCAGCAAGCCGGTGAAGATCCGCTCCGCGCAGCTCGACCCGGACAACGTCCGTTACCTCGACATGAACCGGCTGGACAACAGCCGCACGCGCGAACCCAACCGGAGCGCCGTGCGCCAGTTCGTGGCGGCCACGGCTTCGGTTGCCCAGACCTTCTTTGCCCTGATGGTGAATCTATGAGCCTGTCCCGAAAGAGCGGCCTGCTGTCCGCCACCGGCCATGGCATCCGCAGCGCCTTCAGCCTGCGCCTGATCCTGCTGTGGTTGCTGTTCCTGGCCATCCCCGCGCTGCTGGTCGCTATTCCGCAATGGCAGCAACTGATGCCCATGATCGGCTACTCGGTGGACGCCGACGGCTGGGCCTCGTCGTTCAACGTTCCGGTGATCGGCGATCTGATCATGGCCATCGGCCGCGGCAACGGCAGTCCGATGCCCAACAGCGGGCCTGCCATGTTGTTGACGCTGCTGCTGTCACCGCTGTTGACCGGCATGTTGGTCGCACAGATCCGGCAGGGCGGCGGTCTCGGCTTCCGCGAGCTGATTCAGGGTGGCATCGCCGAGTACGGACGCCTGTTCCGTCTGATGCTGGTGTCGATCATCCCGATGGGCATCGCCTTCGGCCTCGCTGCTGCTGCGGCATCGGCCGCCGGCGATTCGGCGGACGAAGCAATCTATGCCGTCGACGCCGACTTCGCGAAGAACCTGGCGATGATCTTCGGCGGCATCGTGCTGCTGCTGGCGCACAGTACGGTCGAGGCCGGACGCGCGCAGTTCGCCGCCGACGGCCGCCTGCGTTCGGCCTTCAAGGCCTGGTGGCGCGGCCTGAAGCTGCTGCTGCGTCGTCCGGTTGCCACTCTCGGCGTCTACCTGCTGACCACGATCCTGTCGCTGCTGGCGGCACTGCTGTTCATCACCCTGCGTGTCCACGTCTCGGCAGCGGGCACCGGCGGCTTCCTGCTGGCCATCGGGCTGACCCAACTGATCATCGCCAGCCTGGCCTGGGGCCGCATCGCCCGCATCGGCGGACTGGCCCGACTGGTGGACGGACAGGGGCGCTAGCACTTTCTGGAACCGCGTTTCGAGCGGATTCCTTCGCCTGGCGAGTCCGGGATCATCCGGGCTCGCCTTGGGCGAATGGCACAGGTTGTTTGGCTGCTAAACTTCGCGCTCGCCATCACTGCCCCGACCCGTTCATGCCCAGCCCTTCCGTGCGCTTCCGCGCGCTGCCGTTGTTCGCCGCCCTGACCGTCACGCTGCCCGCCGCCTTTGCTGCGGACAGCGCCGCCACGCCGCAACCCTGCGATGACTTCGCCGTCTGGGCGGCCACACAGCGCGGCGAGAACGCCAACCTCGATCCGTTCGCGATCCTGGACGCCAACAGCCGCTCAACGCAGGTCGCATTGCTGCAGCGTGCCGCGTCATCACCAACGAACGATGGCCAGCGCCTGCTTGGCAACCTGTGGGCATCGGCGGCCAGTGAGCAGAAACACGGCATCGACGCACTGAAGCCACTGCTGGACAGGGTCGCCGCGATCCGCCGCCCGCGGGACGTCGCGGACCTCCTGGGCAGCGCCCAGCAGCAGGGATTGCCGTTACTGTTCCGTGTCGACGTCGCCGCCGACCTGCGCGACGCCAGCCAGTCCATGCTGTACCTGCGCCAGGGCGGCCTTGGCCTGCCCGACCGTGACTACTACCTGCGCCAGGATCCACAAACCCTGGCGCTGATGCAGCACTACCGCGCCTACGTCGAGCGCCTGCTAAGCCTGAGCGGCGACGCCAAGGCGGCCAAGGCAGACGCCGAGCGCATCCTCGGCATGGAGACGCAACTCGCCCGCGCTTCGCTGAGCCTGGGCCAGTTGCGCGATCCCAACAACAGCTACCTGCCCACCGAGATCAAGGCGCTGGACAAACAGTACGCGGCGCTGGGGTTCAAGGACTTCTTCCGCAGTCTCGGCCTTCGCGGCCTCACCGCCGCGTCGATGGCGCACACGGCGTTCTTCGTGCAGGCCAACCACCTGATGGCTTCCGGATCGATGGACGCCTGGCGCGCCTACCTGCGTTTCCACCTGATCCACAGCATGGCACCCTGGCTGGGCGGCGACACCGCCACTGCGTACCGAGAGTTCTTCGGTGTCCAGTTGCAAGGCCACGATGAGGTCATCGACGCCGAACAGCGCGCCCTGGCAGCCGTGCAGCAGTTGATGCCGGAGTTGCTGTCCCGCGAATTTCTGGCCCAATCCGACTCCGAACGCCTCGCAGCCGCCCGCGCGCTGATCGACGCCGAAGTCGCGACGCTGCGGCAAGCGTTGGCTGATGCGGACTGGCTCAGCAACGAAGCGCGCGATGCCGGCGCCGAAAAACTGGACGCGCTGCTGATCGAAGTCGGCGGCGACAAGGGCGGCATCGACACGGGTGGCCTGGCCTTCAGTCGCGAGCATCTGGCGCGCAACGCCCTGCAGATCGCCGCCTGGCGCCAGCGCAGTGCACTCACCCGTATCGGACGCCCCCCCACGGTGGCGACTGTCGCCGCGCAGACACCGGCCGCCTTCTATGATCCAACTCACAATCGCCTGCAGATTTCGGCAGCGTTCGCTGCGCCGCCGCTGTTTGGCCCGGCAATGTCTCCCGCCGCACAGCATGGCGGTTTCGGCGCGTTGATCGCGCATGAACTGAGTCACGGGTTCGACCTCGCCGGTAGCAAGTTCGATGCCCAGGGCCGGACACGACCCTGGTGGACGCAGCCGGACTACATCGCCTACGCCAAGCGCAACGAGCCGCTGAGCGTCCAGTTCGACGGCTATCGCGAGCAAGGTGTCGCCATCGACGGCAAACGCAGCTACATCGAGAACGCTGCCGACCTGGCCGGACTGGAGCTGGCCTGGGCGACGTATCGCGCGGCCGACAACGAGGCGGAGGACAAGACTCCCGACCGTGCGTTCTTCACCGCCTGGGCGGCACTCTGGCCGGCTTCGTCGGGCATGCTCGACACCGACGGCCTCCAGGCGCCGGCGCTGCTGCGGATCAACGGTCCTCTGGCGAATCTGGACGCTTTCGCCGCCACCTTCGCCTGCGAGGCGGGCGCCGGTTTCATGAAAGCACCCGAAAAACGCGTGCGCATCTGGGCGAAGTAACGCCGTGACAGCGTAAAATCGCGGCATGGCTGTTTTTGTTCCTGGACAACGCTGGTTTTCCATCGCCGAGCCCGAGCTTGGCCTCGGCACGGTCATGCGCCTCTCGGGGCGCAGCGTGCAGATCGTCTTCACCGGCAGCGGGTTGATCCGCCAGTACGCCGTCGATTCCGCGCCGATGCTGCGCGCCGAGTTCCAGCCCGGCGAGCGCATCCGCGTGGACGGCCGCGAATGGGTCGTTGATGCCGTGCAGCGCAACGAGGGTGTCCTGCACTACCTGAGTGCCGACCAACGCTTCGCCGAAGGCCAGCTCGACGCCGAACAGCCGGTGTCGCAGGCCGACCAGCGCCTGTTGTCGGGACGCGTGGATCGCAACGACCAGTTCGACTTCCGCTTCGAATGCCTGCGTCGCCGCGCCAAGGCACGCGCACATCCCGGCTGGGGACTGCTCGGTGCGCGCATCGACCTGATTCCGCACCAACTGCGCATCGCCGAAATCGCTGCGACGCGACGACCGCCGCGACTGCTGCTGGCCGATGAGGTTGGCCTCGGCAAGACCATCGAGGCCTGCCTGATCCTGTCGCAGGCGCTGGCCAGCGGACGCACCGAACGCGTGCTGGTGCTGGTGCCGGAAAGCCTGGTCCACCAGTGGTTTGTCGAGCTGCTGCGTCGATTCAACCTCAGCTTCGCGATCTTCGACGAGGAGCGCTGCGAGGCCATCGCCGCCGAATCGCCGGAACGCAATCCCTTCGAGGAAGAACAGCTGGTGATCGCCAGCACCGACTGGCTCGCGGGTGACGCAGAGCGCGCCGCGCAACTGCAGGCGGCCGGTTGGGACATGATGGTGGTCGACGAAGCGCACCACCTCGAATGGCATGCCGACGGCGCAAGTGACGGCTACAAGCTGGTCGAGGCGTTGGCCGACCGCACGCCGGGGCTGATCCTGCTCACCGCCACGCCCGAGCAGCTGGGCATCGACGGCCACTTCGCCCGCCTGCGGCTGCTCGATCCGTCACGCTTCTGCAGCCTCGACGATTTCCGTGCCGAGAGCGCGCGCTACCTGCGCCTGTCGCGACTGGTCGACCTGCTGGATCGCGGCGATTCGCCGGAAGCCGGCGACATGGACATGCTGGCCGAGTTGTTCAGCGGCGAGGAAGAAGGCCTTGCCGGACGCCTCGGGCGCATTGCCAACGGCGACCGCCACGCCCGTGACGAGCTGGTCGATGCCCTGATTGATCGCCACGGCACTGGTCGCGTGATGGTCCGCAACCGACGCAGTGTGGTCGGCGGCTTCCCGAAGCGCGTGAAGGCCGTCCGCTGGCTGCAGAACGACGGCGACCCCACCCTGCCCGGTCGCCTGCTCGCAGAAATGCTGGCCGACTGGGGTTCGCCGTGGTGGCCTGACGGTGAGCGGCATGCCGAGCCTGAACACGACTACCGCAACGATCCGCGAATCGACTGGCTACTCGACGTGCTGGACAGCACTGGGGACGACAAGCTGCTGCTGATCTGCCGCAGTCGCGCCAAGGTCCAGGCCATCGAAGAAGCGCTGCGCCTGCGCAACGGCATGCAGGTCGCGCGCTTCCACGAGGACATGAGCCTGCTGCAGCGCGACCGCAACGCCGCCTTCTTCGCAGAAGCCGAAGGCGCTCGCCTGCTGCTGTCCTCGGAAGCCGGCGCCGAAGGCCGCAACTTCCAGTTCGCGCATCATCTGCTGCTATGGGATCTGCCGCCCGATCCCGACCAGCTCGAGCAACGCATCGGCCGCATTGATCGGATCGGTCAGCAGCATGACGTGGTGATCCACGCCGCCGCCATCGAAAGCAGTCCACAGGCGCTGCAGTTGCGCTGGTTCGACCAGGGGCTCAATGCGCTGGAGAGTGTCTGCGCCGATGGCCGCGGACTGCTGCGCGAATTCGGCGCGGAACTGCTCGGCCTGTGCCGCGACAGCGTCGAACAGGGGCCGCGTGACGATCTCGTCGACGACCTGTTGCAGCGCAGTCGGGTGCGTCATACCGAACTGGCCGGCGCCATCGCCGAAGGTCGCGATCACCTGCTGGAACTGGCCAGCCAGCGCGGCGCCAATGCCGGGCTGCTGCTGTCCGCGCTGAGCAGCGAGGACCAGGCCGCCCGCAACGACGACTTTCCGCTGCGTCTGCTGGAGCAGTTCGGCATCCACAACGAGGCGCTGTCGCCCGGCGTCTGGGTACTGGATCCGGAATACGTCACCCACGATGCCTTCGATGCCTTCAAGGAAGGGCCACGCTCGGCCTGCCTCGATCGACAGCTCGCGATGGCGCGCGACGATCTGCTGTTCCTTCGCCTCGACCAGCCGCTGATGCTCGGTGCGATGGACCTGCTGATCAGCGGCGAGAGCGGCAACGCCGCCTTCCTGGTCGACGACAGCCTGCCACCGCGCACCGTGATCCTCGAGGCGATCTTCGTGCTGGAATGCATCGCCGACCGTCGCCTGAATACCGACCGATTCCTGCCACCGGTGCCGCTGCACGTGGCCGTCGATACACGGCGCCAGCGCCGTGACGACTTCCACCCGAACAGCGTGGCGCTGCGCCGCGCCAGCAACCGGCAGATCGACCTCGGTCGCTTCCGGCCGATCCTCAAGAAGCTGATCCCGCCCATGCTGGAGTTCGCGGAAGCCGCCGCGCGCGAGGAAGCAGGCGAACGCGCCAGCGCCGCCGCGGAAGTCGCCGCGCAATGGGGACGCGTCGAGCGCGAGCGGCTGGTCGCCCTGAACCGGATCAATGCCAGCGTTCGTGCCGAGGAAATCGAGACGCTCGACAGCGAACTCGCCGCACTGGCGGAAGCGCTGCCACGCGCCCGTCCCCGCCTCGATGCACTGCGCCTGGTGGCCAGTCCCGACTTCCTCTCGCTGAGGACCTGACCGTGCTGAAACGTTTCCTCGAACGCCTTCGCTACCCGCAGCTCTTCGCCCTGTTCGCGGCGTTGTTCGCGCTGGACCTGTTCATCCCCGATCCCGTTCCCTTCTTCGACGAGATCATGCTGGCGCTGGGCACCGCCCTGCTCGGCTCGCTGAAAAAGCGCGACCGCTCGAAACAACCGGAGGATAGCGACTAGCCATGCGCGTGCCGGTCCTGACCTACCATGCCGCGATCATCAGCGGCGCGGACTACCTCGGCAACGACCACGTCGCGCTGGCCGAGGATCTGGTCCTGATCCAGCGCATGGGTCTGCGCATCGTTTCCCTGCAGCAGGTGGTCGATGCCCGACTGGGGCATCGCGATCCACTGCCGGCTGGCTGCGTGGCCTTGTCCTGCGACGACGGCACCGACTACGACTACCGCGACCTCGAACACCCCGCCGCTGGACCGGTGCGCAGCTTTCACAACCTGATGACCGATTTCCAGTTCCGGCACGGTCACGACGCGCAGCCGGATCTGCACATGACCGCTTTCGTGACCGCTGACCCAGCCGCACGCGGGCGCATGGACCAGCGCTGCCTGCAGGCGCGCGGCGACTTCAACGACGACTGGTGGCGGCCGGCACTGCTGTCCGGGCGCTGGGCCATCGAAAACCACAGCTGGGATCACAACCATCCGGTGCTGGACAGCCCCGGACCGCACGGCATCGAACGCGGTGACTTCGCCCGCATCGACGGCTTCGAGCGCGCCGAGTACGAAATCGCACAGGCCCGTGACTACATCGACGAACGGCTAGCACCCGCACGCACGCGACTGTTCTGTTATCCCTTCGGCCACGTCAGCGACTACCTGCATGACGAATACCTGCCGACGCGCGGCGTCGAGCTCGGACTCGATGCCGCCTTCTGCGACGGCGGCGAACCGGTGACGATGGACAGTGACCGCTGGCGCCTGCCGCGCTATATCTGCGGCTGGCACTGGAAGTCACCCGGCGAACTCGAACACCTGTTGCATGCCGCTGCTGCGTAGAAAGCGACAGCTTCGCGGTTGACATCCCAAACCCGCGAACCCAACAAGGTCAACGGGATCAGAACGGGCCCAATGCCGCGACCTTGTCCGTCAGCGTTTCACGCCGCTTCGTGTCGAGCAACCGATGCCAGTAGGCCAGCAGGTGTTCCACCCGCGTCGGCTGGAAGCCCGCCTGCATGTCCACCTCGAAGGCACGCGGATCACCGCAATGCCCGAAGAAAGCATCGCAGTCGTTGGCATACTTCCGAAAGCCGAAGCGCAGCGTCCGCAACAGCAGTCCGCCGGTGGCACGAATCGCTTCAGCAACTTCCGACGGCACCTGCGAAAAGGCCCGTCCATCGGTAGCGCCGCCGCCAACCAGCACCACATCCTCGTGCCGGGTGAAGTGCAGATAGGAAGCCGGAACCAATGCTCCGCCCTCACGGCGAAGGAACGCCACCACGTGGTGCGGAAAATCAGGTGCGGACTGCGCGTACTTGCGCTGGAAGATGGCCTCGGCAAAGAACGGACCGTCGTCCACTTCACTGATCGTCAGCCAGTCATCGAGTTTGATCATCGCCAGCTCGCGGGTTCGGGGACATCGGTCAGGCCTTCTGATTCCTCGACGCTTGCGATGGAAGCGTCGAGGCGTTGAAATCAGTGGACGATGCTACCCGAACTGATCGACACGCACTGCCACCTGGACGTCGCCGCCTTTGACCCGGATCGCGGCGAGGTCGTGGCTCGTGCCCGGGAAGCCGGTGTCCGGCACATCATCGTTCCTGCAATCGCGCGCGCCGGCTGGGAAAAGCTGGAGAGCATCTGCCGCGATGACGATGGACTGCACGCCGCCTACGGGCTGCACCCGGTGTTCCTCGATGACCATGTGGACAGTGATATCGACGCCCTGGAGCAGTGTCTGGCGCTTGGCGGTGCCATCGCTGTCGGCGAATGTGGTCTGGACCACTTCATCCCGACGCTGGACCGGGGTCACCAACGGCGATTGTTCGAAGCCCAGTTGGCGCTTGCTCGACAATTCGACCTGCCCGTCATCGTGCATGCCCGCCGGGCCGTGGAAGCCGTCATCGCCAGCATTCGACGTGTCGGGAACGTCCGGGGTGTGGTCCACAGCTACGGCGGAAGCGTCGAACAGGCCCGCGAGCTGCATCGCCTCGACTTCATGATTGGTATCGGCGGGCCATACACCTGGGAGCGCGCAAAACGCCTGCACAAGGTCGCCCGCGAAGTGCCGATCGAACAACTGCTGCTCGAAACCGATGCGCCGGACCAGAGCGACGAGGGTTGGCGCGAGAAACGCAACGAACCTGAAAGGCTCAGGAAAATCGCCGAATCAGTCGCTGAAACCCGGGACTCAGACCTTCAATCCCTCGCAAAAGCGTGTTTCGAGAACGCCAAACGGATGTTCACCGTATGAGATGAACTGCCTTCTCGTTGCAAAGCAAGCAACTTCTGGAACCACGTTCACTCACCACGACTGGCGGCGCCAGGCTATCGCTCCCAGCAATCGGCTCCGCCGCCACTTGCTGTCTTTGCACCAGCAGACGTGACAGAGAGTGATCCGCACGCTGCGTCGGCCGACGCTTGCCCTCCCTGCGGTGCAGCAGTGACGGTAAAAGTAGTCGCCGCCACAACCGCCGACACGCTGTAGTGATTGTTTTCCGAGCCAACAGCTACTGCCAAAGGCGCGCAAGCTGCGTTGTTATAGGCATTGTTGATTGTGTAGCAACGTTCCAATGCTGCCGCCATCTGCACGGCAGCCGCCTTGCCTTCAGAGCGACGAGTCCTTGTGACCTGATCGGTGTACGCCGGATAGGCAATCGCGACGAGCATGGCGATAACCGCTACGACGATCATCAGCTCAATCAGGGTAAATCCTTTCGTGATTTTCATCCTGTCTACCTTCACGTCACGAACTATGAAAAAAGCACAAGGAACGGGAGCCGACGTACCAGGCAAGGTCGTCGGCACCCCGCTGACCCTCAGTTTGCGGGCCAGACCTGCTGCCAGGAGTTGCGTCCAACATCGTCACCAGCGCGTTCGCCGATACATTCAATCCGGCCAGTGGAACCGGCAACACATTTCACATCATTGTCGCCGGTGTTCTCGCCATCGAGAACATTCGGCGTGTCGATGATTCCGATATCCGGGTTGATGCCCGCGGGCGGTACGCCGTTGACCAGGTCATTCTCGTCGATCACGCCGTCGCCATTCACATCAAAGACCGGGGGATCGATGGCATGTCCACTGAGTGCATCCATTTCCATGAGCCAACTGCTGCCACCGCCCTCACAGGGATCGGTGTTCGGGATCAGCGTCGGGAAAATGATTCGACCGCTACGCAACAGCGGGTCCGAAACGGCTCGCTCTCCCTCGAATCCGCTGGATGGCGAGACCAGATTCATGTACCAGCCCTTGTCGTTCGCGCCACCTTCCGTAGAGGATACCGTCCGGAAAGCGGCACTTTCCGAAGCAATGCTCTGCTGGGTCAATTCGCTGCGCTTGACCGGCTGAGTTGAAGTCTCGTTTTCATCGTGAATCGCGTAGAAGGCCTGTGTCGGATCGCCGTTGGCGACCACGCTGTCACCGCTGAACACGTAGCTACCCGTTCCGAAGTACACCATCATGCCTTCGTTGTAGGGGCCGCGCCCGACTTGTGGGCGCATGGTGATCGGCTGACGGCCAGATGCAGGGCAACCGTAGGGTCCAGCGTTGCTCCCGTCACACGCGGTGAACAGCGGCTTGCCTCCGAATGCAACGTCCCAACTGCCGGTGCTGGTACCGGTGACATCGAACTTCCAGAGGTTTCCGTCAAGGTCGCCGGCATAGATGTAGTCCGCGACGCGGTCGGAGTCGATATCGACGGGAATCGGCGACGACAAGCCGTTCCCCACGATACCGCCGCCGAGATCGAACGACTTGATGACGCTACCGTTGGCAATGTTCAAAACGAACAGCTTGGAAGTCTGCCCGGATTCGTAACCACCGCCCACGATGACCGCCCAGGAACCGTTTTGCATGCGTGCAACGCTGGGACGACCCAACACATAGCCCGGAGCCTGAAACTCCCACTTGATATCACTGCTATTGAACGAATCAGGACTGGTGATATCAAGTGCATACACTGTGCGCCCGCCCGCTCCCAGCGAACCCACGAGATAAGTCTTCCAGCTACCGCCGATATAAACGTCGGAAGATACCGGTGTGCCATCGACGAAATAGCGGTGGCGATAGGAAGGATCCGTCAAACGCGGCAACTGTCCGCCGATCAGGTGCTCGGTCGGAACGTAGGCAAACTTTTCCCGAAGCGTCTCGGCATCGAACGCATGGACCATGCCGTCATTGGCTCCCACATAGACAAGCTTGGATCGGGAGCGGGAATTGTTGTTCACGTACGCTCGATAAGTATTGCCTCCCGCCGAGGGCGGCAGGATGTCGTAGCCGAAATTCTGGCCGCCAACGAATGTCGGGCTCGAATCGACGATATCACCCAGCACGAACTCACGGTCGCGCAATGCACCGCCGTTCTGCTGTTCATTGCTGTGATCGCCACGAATCCAGTTCACCCGCTGCTCACCAAGGCCGTCGACCACCGCATCGGGACCGACATTGAAAAGCGCCTGGACGGCTGGGCTGAGCGACGCCCATTTGAACTCTCCCGTCCTGGTGTAGATGTCGCGCGCGGAATGACCGGGCATCTCATTGGCAGCGTCTGCCTCCACCGCACCGATCGTGCCATCAACGCCGATGCCGATCTTCAGAAGACGTCCCGACCAGTCCTTGCTGTCGAACTGTGCCTGATAGAGCACCGTGCTGGTGTCGAGTCGAGTGGAATTTGACGAAACGACCGACGCCGAACTGATCACGCTGCCGAGGATGGCTTTGAGGGCCTCACTCAGCTTCTGGCTGAGTTCGGTAGAGTTCTGCGCGTTGAACATCTGCCCGCGGCCGTTCACGGCTGCATGGTAAAGATCGTCAACCTGTTCGCGCCCGGAAGCCGTCGAGTTGGTTGGCCAGCTTGGAGTGCTGTCATAGGCATCCAAGACGGTGTTGTGCGTTCGTCCAAAGATGTCGCCCGTCGAACCCAGCATGATGCCGTAGGTATTCATGTGGAGGTTCTGGTTGCAGTCCATCCACGCCGGCGGGTTGGCCGTTGAACATTCGGCTCGGACAGGCACCTTCCCAGCCGCGAAATCGCCACTACGAAGACGGGTCTCGTAGTAATACATGGCGATGTCGCCAAGCGTGTTGCTCTGATTGTCGCTGTACGGAGCGCCGTCGTTCCCATCGGCATTGCCAACCGTATTCGGGTACAGGTTGTTGAAGCCGTCCGTGAAATGCAGGGCAAAGTTCTGCTGGCAGGCATATTTGATGATGTCTCTCTGCCCGCTGACGTTGTCGTTGAACAGCCTTCCTGCATGCGACAAGCCATCGCGATTGGGCGTGCTGTTCGATTCGCCGTACTGGTCGTAGAAGTAGTCGAACAGGTTGCTCTTGTTCGTGTCCAGGTTCCACATGCTGACGTTCAGGCTGCTGTTGCTCCGGGCGTCATTGATCTCGTAGGCACCGACGGACATGCTGGACTTGTCGGCGAAAGCGATACCCAACGCCGAACGCAATGCCATATGGCGCTTGCGGTAGTAGCTGAACCAATTGGCGAAGTTCTGCAGTTCTGCTGCCCGCGTGCGACCACTTGGGAAGCTGGTCGCCGTCATGATGTCGTACTTCTTCAGGCAGGCGCCGTCATAGGCGATGGCATCCACGCCCACGCCTTCCAGCGCGGTCTGCCTCGTCGCGGACCAGTCGTTGTAGAAGGTGTTGTAACGCGAATACGGCTGCGTCGAGCAGTTACCGCCAAGCCACGACGGAAGCGCGATGTTCGAGGTGATGCGAACATAATAGGTGGCAGGCCGGTAGTGATAGCGTTGTGTCGAACCGCTGTTGTTGGTTTCACGGTTGTTGCCGGGATAACCACTGCCGTTCTCTTCACGCATGCTGCGCGCCGTGTAAAAACGCCATTCGTTGTCGTTCGGATAGAGATCAGCGGTCAGATCCATCCTGTTGCTGCCTGAAACCGCCGGATCCGATATGGCGTTCGACGGCGTCGCATTGGGGTAGAAGCTGCCGTCGGCCTTGATCCAGGGACGGTAGTTCACCATCGGATCGTAGTACTGGCCGTTGTAGTCGGAGCTCCGCGCAAAGGCCAGTTCCGGACGAGGCGGCAGGGCACGCCCATTTCCGTTGCTATAACCGTACACCTTGTTACCGGTGCCGGTACCGTTTGGGAAGAGGTAGGAGTAGCTGACGTTGCCAGACGCACGAAGGCCACCCGTACTGTTCAGAAACGTACCGTTGGAATCGCTGGAAACCTGAAACTCAAGCTGACCGCTGTCCGTCGGAAACAGCATTTCCCAGTCCATGGAGCCGGAGTCATCCAGAACCAGTAGCAGGTTGGGTTCGACACTGTTGGCCACCGACAGCGGCACGCTGGCCAATCCCGCATGGACATTGGACACGAAACAAAGTGCCGACACGGCGACTGCCAACGTCAAACGCCCGATAACGGATTGATTATCAATGGTGCTCATAGCGTGCTCCTGCTCGCCGGCAAGTAGTTAATGCTTCTTGAAAGTGGACTGGAGAATGACCGAAAAAGGCGGCGCTTTCGCGCCATCCGGACTGGGGCCGGAGTAGCCAACAGCGGTGATGCGATAAAAGGTGATGCCATCCACCGCCGCACTTACATCAAGTGAGTCACCGGCCGGTGTTGGCGGAACAGGAAGCGCCTCGACGAAATACCGCGGCGCTATCGCGTTGCGCTCTGTGTAACCGGGAAAGTCATCCGGATTGATGCTGTAGGTCGAATCCGGCAGGGACGCGGGGTCCGGAGACGTGGGTAACGGCGCTTCTGCTCGCGCCGTGCCGTAGAACGTAGGATCAAACACATACCAGGTGACCTGGCCGCCGTCTTCGAAGAGCGATCCGTCACCCGAACCATCCGGAGTAACGAAACTTCCGTCTCCGATCTGGTCTTCCACGCCCCGCAAGACAGCCTCCGCCATCTGCAGGGAAAAGTCCTCGCTTCGTGTGCTGCTGGCGATGCGCTCCTGCAGCGTGGTGCCGCGCATCGCTACCAGCGTGATCATGGTCAGCACCAGCAGGATCATCAGCGACACCAGCAGCACCGAACCCCGCTGTGCAGGCAGTCGGGCAACCCGCGCGTGTTTGATTGACGTCAGACATTCCATGGTCAGGCAGCCTCTTGCTATTTCAGACGATCACGCAGCGCCACGGTGGTCGTGAACACCTGTCGCTGGCGTCGGTCATCAATCGGATTGATGTTCGTTCCACCCACCGCGTAGGTGGCGGTGTCGGAATCCGGACGAATTTCATCCGGGGTCCGCAACAGCAGGCCGATTCGTACTGCCCGCACATTGCCCCAGTCCACGACGTCTGCAGCCGTCACATAGTTGCTGGCGTTGTCGCTCGCGCTCTCGGCATAGGTGATCTGCATGGAATCGACACCACCGACGAGTTCTTCCGGCGTGCCGGTACCCGCCGGATAACCCTGGTTGAGTGCCGCGCGAACCAGCGATGGCGTTCCATCAGCACCGCGCATCACCGAATAGACGAAGGTGCCGAGGCGGTATACGCTCACCCCAACAGGCTTGTACTTCCCGAGTGCCCCAGCACTATCCACCAGCCCGGAAACCTTGCTCTTGCCGCCGCTTTCCACCACGCCGGTCACCTTGAACACCGTGGCCTGGGCGCAGTCGGCCACTACCAGAACATCATCGGCCTCGTAAAGGTCGACACCGTCCACCTCAAATACCCCATCGTTTGTCGCAGGATCGAAGCGCACAGGGCGGCCTTCAACCAACTGGGAGACTTTGAGAACATCGCTGCCAGGCACGGTGTTCACGCCGGTATAGCCGGCAAAACCAGGCGCAAAACTGCCGCCATTCCCCGGGTTGGTCGCGCTGATCGAATAGGTCGCTCCAACCCCGGTGCCATCCGCTTCGGCACCGGCAACCCCACCGACCGCCACACTGAAGGGGCTGGCGAAATCCCCGCCGGGGTTGGCGTCGGGATCTTCGACGGTATCGAAATCAATGTCCCCTTTTTCGAACAGGCGGCTGGCGCAGCCGGCAAAGGCTGCCATTCGCAAGTCCCGAGCAATGAAACCCATGGCGAGATTGCCGGCTTCCATGACCTGCGAGGTCTGGTCCTGGGTGTTGAAGGTCGTCTTGTTCGACAGATAGACCTGCGAAACGGCGGCCATCAGCAGAAGGCCGATGACCAGAGCGACCATCAGCTCTATCAGGGAGAAGCCGTACACGCTGCGGGCGATCATGGATGCAGAGCCAGTCGAGAAACGTTTGGAGTTCATACGATGCTCAGAGCCGCGCGTTGTAGGTGAATGTCTGACTGCCTTCCTGCTCCCCCCACGTCACCGAGACAGTCGCGATATCGCCGTTGACGTTCGCTGCACCGACACCGGAAGGCAGCGCCAACCCAACCGTCGCATTCCAGGCTGCCACCTCCGTAGTCATGGCGTTCGCACGCGCCGCAGACTTGTTGGCACGCATGGTCTCAACCATGTCCTTGGCCAGAAAAGTAGCCTGTGAACGACCGTGAGAATTGTGGCTGAAGCGCAGGGACGTCATCTGCAGCGCGGCTAGGCCGAGCAGACCGACGGAGGTGACGAACAGAGCCACCAGTACTTCAACCATACTGAACCCTGCACGCTTGCGTCTCACGCTGCCTGCGAACGAAATGATTTTCATGGACAACTCACCTTTCGGCTATTGATTCGACCAAGCCTGCTGATTCCCAACTCACGCGCTTCGTCGCCGTGACAGTCAGCAGGCACCACCGCAAACACGGCCGCAGCAGGCAGTCCGTTCACACTGCCGTTGGGATTGAATGTAAGGGTGTCGGCCGGTGCAGTCAGCGACATCTGGCCACGCCCATAGTCGAAAACCTGAATGAGTTCACCGTCACTGTTGAGAGCGATGAGGTCATTCCCACCCCAGTTCGTAGTGGCGATGCAGGCCGGTGCAGCGGCATTGGCGTCAGCAGTGACGCAAAGTGTTACCGGATAGCCTCCTCGCAAGGCTTCGGCACGGGAATAGTTCGCAGCCTGAACCAGTGCGTTGGTGCTGGCTGCAACGCGGTTTCGACGCAGGAACTCACTCATGCTTGGCCCGGCCATGGCAATGAGTATGGCCAAGACGATTAACGTGATCACCAACTCAATGATGCTGAAACCGCGTTGTCTGGACATGGTTTTCTCCATAGCGGACATGGTGATCCGGAAGTCATTGATGGACAAGGGCATGTGCCGCCATTGGTCAGTTCCGGGCGACCGTCCGTCACCCACGAGGCGTTCATTGTGACCTGAATCACGCCTGGCGGGCGTTTTCGGGACCCAGCAGGACATCAAGGCAACGTGAGACAGCCACCATTCCGAAGCCGGCAGTGACGTGGGTCACGGCACCGAGCCCGCCGCCGCAGTCCAGCTTTCCGCCCCCATCGCTGCCAGAAGGTCGAAGTCCGCAGACACTACCGTCCGCCTGCGGATAACGGACATTCTCCAGCGAGTAGATGGCCGGCACGCTGAAGTAGCGTTTCTCGCCGCGCGGGAAGCCAAAGTCGGAACGCAGCTTCTTGCGGATCAGCGCCAGCATCGCGTCGTGCTCGGTGCGGCTGAGGTCGCGGACGCGGATCAGGGTCGGATCCACGCGCCCACCGGCCGAACCGATCACCACCATGCGCTGCTTCCTCCGACGGCACCATGCGATCAGCTCCACTTTCACGCGGAACGCATCACAGGCATCGACAACGACATCGAACTCATCACCGATCAAGGATTCCTGGTTGGCGGGCGTCAGGAACTGCTCGACGGCATCGACACGAACGGCTGGATTGATCGCACGCACCCGCTGCGCCAGCAGTTCCACCTTGGATCGCCCGAAATTGCCGTCAAGCGCGGGCAACTGGCGGTTGACGTTGCTCACGCAGACGTCATCCGCATCGATCATCCGGATGTGGCCCACAGCACTCCTGGCCAGTGCCTCCACAACCCACGAACCCACGCCACCAACGCCGACCACGCAGACCGCTGCCTGCGACAGTCGCGCGACGGCACCTTGCCCGTACAGCCGGTCGATACCCGAAAAACGCTGCAGCCATTCCGCATCCATGTTTCTCAACCCCGGTGGCGAAGGCATCACTGCCTTGCATGGATGATAAGGCAGGCACCTGCCTTTGCTGGCACTCGGCTGGTGGAAAACGTGGCAGACCGGCAAAATCACGAACCATCGTCCTTCGCTATCGGAGATGCAATATGCGCGTCGCAATCGCCCTTGTTGTCGGTCTGCTGGCCGGATCGATCGGCAGCATCATGGCTTACAAGAGCCTATCCGCCGGCAACGAAGTGCCGCGTGCGGTCATGTGGATGATGCGCTATCACTTCGGCGCCGTTGGTGACGCCATCCAATCCGGCGAATGCGAAGCAGCGGCGATGACCGCACACATCGACACGCTGTCGCGCGTCGCCGACGACATCGAGCCTGTTTTCCTGCCGATTGGCGAGGATCTCGATGCCCAGTTCACCGCCCACACCGAAGGCCTGCGCAAGGGGATACGCGGCATGCACTCGGCGGCATCAGCCGGTTGCGAGGCACTCGCCACCGCACGCGAGGAGACGTTTGAAGCCTGCAAGGCCTGCCATCGCGACTTCCGCTGACCGTCATCGCCGAGGTTGACAGCCGCCCGGTAACTTCCATGTTGAACGGCTGCTCTGCCCGCGCGTATACAAGCCGGCTGGCAGCGGCTAAGGTTTGCCCGAGCGATCCGCAGGGCCGTCCAGACTACCCAGGCAGGTCGCCGGCGAACCCGTAACCGCGTTCAGGAGAAGCCCATGAAGCGCATGACCGTCCTGCTTGCCCTGCCCGTCCTGTTGCTGCTGGCCAGCCCCGTGGCAACTGCCGCACCGCCACCTCAGGCCACCGCCAAACAGACGGTTTATGGGGTCATCCGCTGCCAGTCGCCGAGTGGTCGCTACAGCACCTGTGCGGCAGACACCCAGCGTGGCATCAGTATTTCCCGCGACTTCAGCGGTCGATGCCGACTGGGTCGAAGCTGGGGCTATACCCGACACGAAATCTGGGTGAACGACGGCTGCGACGCCGAGTTCCAGATCGGCAGCGCCGGACGTCCCGGCGGCAGCTACGGCTACCGCAACGACTACGGCGACGACCTCGGATATGGCTACGGCTGGGGGCACAACGACGGTCGAATCATCGTCTGCGCATCCGAGGAGTACCGACGCGAATTCTGCCCGGCACCGACCAACATGGGTGTGCGGCTGGTCAACCAGATCTCACGGTCGGAATGCGTGCGCGGCCGCACATGGTGGCGCGATGAGCGCGGTATCGTGGTCACTCAGGGCTGCGCCGCCGAGTTCGAGATCGGCTATCGCGACGATGCCTATCAGTGGCCGCCTTCACACGGCGCCGGTGGTCCCGTGCGTCCCAGCCAGCTTCGCTGCGAGTCCATCGACGACCGCAAACGCTACTGCCCGGCCGACATCGGGCGTGGGCGGGCGGCGCTGCTCGAGCAGCATAGTCGTTCCAGTTGCATCTTCGGTCGAAGCTGGGGCTTCGACAGTCGCGGCATCTGGGTGGATCGCGGCTGCCGCGCCAGCTTCCGCATCGACTACATCGGCGCCGGCAACAGCTGGTATCCGGGGCAGGGCCAGAACTACATGCGTTGTGAATCGCGTGACTATCGACGCAACCAGTGCCGGGTCGGTGCGAACGTACGTGCAGTGCGACTGATCCGGCAAGTCAGCGACTCGGCCTGCACCGAAGGTCGCAGTTGGGGCTATTCGCGCGGCATGATCTGGGTCGACAACGGCTGCGCTGCTGACTTCGAACTTCGCTGAACCGACGAGGTGCCGTCGTCGCTACGGCGGCGGCTCCTCGCCCTGGTCGAGCAGCAACCGGCGCTGGCCGTCCACTTCGACCGCCAGCGCGCGCAGTTCCCACACGCCGAAGCGCTTCACCGCCTCAACGTACATGCGACCCGCGCCACGACTGCCGCTGATGTCCACCGAGTAGTCGGCACTGCCCTTGCTGCCGTTGATCTTGAAGTTGCCGCTGAACAGGATGCCAGCCTCGACCGACTCGCCCAGCGCCTCGCGCAATGGCGCATCGCCGCGAACGCGCTCCAGCGCCATGCCAACGGTTTCATGGTCGGCCAGTGAGTTGAGGCCGTACCAGGCAGCACCGGCGATGCCGAGGATCAATGCCAGCAGCAGCCCGGCCGCAAGCAGTCCCCACTTGATCATCGGGCGCATGGCCCCCTCCCTCCGTCAATGACTCATGCAGGGGATCACTGTGTACCAACCATGCGGGGATGGCCAGCCGCCGTCATCAGGGAATCGTCGCGAAGCGGCACAGAAACGTCCAACTGGCCTCCGGCTCCGCCGCGTCAACGACATGTCCACCGGGGAATTCGGAATAGCCGAGGTCGATCCCCAAGGTCCAGCCGTTGGCGAGGAACCGGTCACGATCCGCCGCTGCGTAGGGTTTGTAGGGGTCGGACGTGCCGATACGGATCAGCGCCGGCAGCGATCTCCCCGAAGCGGACAGCAGCGCATTGCACTGCGAGGAGTTCATTCCCGAGCAGGCCAACGCGGGCAACAGACCAGCACTTACGGCGTAGGCCGCGATGTTCGGCTCGCTGAAAGCCGGCGCAAACCCATTGAGAGCGAGGTCATGCATCACGTGTCCGCCGGCGGAGAAGCCCCAGCCGTAGCGCCGCGCCCGATTCACGCGGTACAGCGACTCGGCATCCGCCAGTGCAGCGCTGATCACGTCGTAGTCGCTGGGATGATCGCCCGGGCCGGACGGTGCCAGCCAGCCACCGGAGTTCCCGCCTGCCACCGGCGCCGCCAGTACAAATCCCTTCGCGGCAGCCAGGGGCTGCCATTGGTCACGCAACTGCATTGCCGCCGCGTCCGCCGCAGCCGGACTGCCGGCAGCGCCGTGCAGCAACAAGACCAGGGGTAGCGGTCGATCCACCACGATGGGCGGCGCATAGCCATACCAGGTCTGCGTGCCGCTGCCGATGCCGGCAACGTGCGTACTGGCGGTGAAAGTGCCGCTGGCACCACCGATGCCTGCACTGTCGTCCACCGGAAGTCGCGGGATCGACTCGAGGCCGTCGAGAAACAGCGTTGCCGCCGGGGTGCAGGCGGAGTCCGGAAGCGGCGTCGTCTCTGCCGCTGGAATTGATCCAGCCAACAACGCGAGGAGCACTCCCGCGAAACGTCGATCCTTCAGCTTGACGTTCCAAGTTTGCATGCTGCTGATACGTCGCTGGCAGCAGCCAGCCGGTACCGGCTCACCCGCCGCAGTGGGCGCGGTAGAAGGCCATGGCCTCCGGCATCAGCGATTGCAGGTGCTGGATGCGCGAAGAATGGCTTGGATGGGTCGACATGAACTCCGGCGGTTTCTGTCCACCGGATGCCTCGCCCATGCGCTCCCAGAGTTTTGGCGCCTCGTTGGGATCAAAGCAGGCTGCAGCGGCCAGCATCAGACCCACTTCGTCCGCCTCGGTTTCATGGTCGCGCGAAAATGGCAACAACACGCCGTATTGCGCACCCGCGCCCAACGCCGCCAACACCATCCGCTGCTGCTGCGGGTCCATGTCGCCAACCGCCACACCGGCAGCCACCGAGCCGATCTGCACCAGCTTCTGATGCGCCATTCGCTCGGCGCCGTGACGCAGCAAGGCGTGAGCGATCTCGTGGCCCATGATCGCCGCCAGCGCATTGGCGTTCTCGGCCACTGGAATGATGCCGGTATAGACGGCAATTTTTCCGCCCGGCAGGCAGAAGGCGTTCACCTGCGGCGAGTCAATCACGTTGACGTCCCAGTTGAAGGCGCTCCACTCGGTGGTCGCGGGCACGCCCTTCTGTTCGGCCAACTGCTGCTCGACCGTCGGTGCCACGCGAATCAGGCGCTCGGCGATCTGCCGCACCTGTTGTGGCAACTCGCCACTTCGCACCACGTCCGACTGCGAGAGGATCTGCTGGTAGGCCTGCAAGCCCAGCGCAGCGTCCTGCTCGGCCGTGGTATCGACCAATTGCTTGCGGCCGGTGAACGCGGCTTCCTGCTGATGCGAGAACCAGTAGTACAGCAGGTAGCCGCCGAACAGCAGGATCACCCACCAACGGACGCCGCCACGCCTGCGGGCACCCGCCTGGGCACCCGAAGGCGTGCGTTGTGAAGGCAGGCGGAACGGCATGCCGGCCGGCCTCTGCTACAGGTCGCGAGCGACGCGGAAGCCCAGGCGCGGATTGACCGTGCCCGCGCTGGAGGTCAGGCGGAAGCCGGAACGCGTCTGATCCGGCGCGCTGGCCCAGGAGCCGCCACGGATCACGTGCTGGACGCAGCCGGGATTGACCCAGGCGCTGCCGTCAGCCGGTGCCCGCTGGTAGCTGTCGTGCCAGCAGTCCTCGACCCACTCCGACACGTTGCCCGACATGTCGTACAGGCCGAAACGGTTGGCTTCGAAACTGCGCACCGGTGCCGGGCCCCAGAAACCGTCGTCGTAGCGCTTGAACGCGTTGACCCAGTTACGCCGCGAGGCCGAACGGTCGCCATCGCCGGTGAGGTTGCCGACCACCCGGGTCGGGTCGCCGTCGCCCCAGGGGTAGCGGGTCGTGGTACCGGCACGCAGCGCGTACTCGAACTCGGACTCCGAGGGCAGGCGATAGGTCTTGCCAGTCTGCTCGGACAACCACTCGGCATAGGCCTTGGCGTCGACCCACGACACGTGGATCACCGGCAGGTTGCTGTCCGCCGTCTTGCCGGCGTGATCGTTGCGCCAGTCGATACCGCTCTTGTCGGCCATGCTGCCGCTGCGCTCGTCGTAGATCGACGAACCGCCGGAATTCGCCGCGGTGCCGTAGTAGCTGGTGGCGTTCGCGAAGGCGCGGAACTGGCCCACGGTCACTTCCGTGCGCGACAGCGCGAAACCACGACTGAAGGTCACTCGATGCGTTGGACCTTCGTTGGTCTTGCGATCCGCTTCGCCCGAGGGCGTGCCCATGGTGAAGCTGCCGGTCGGGATCACCACCATCTCCGGACCGTTGCCACCGGCGCGAACGGCGTCGGAGAAACTCTGCCCGGGTCGCATGCTGGCGTAGGCCCGCGCATTGCGGATCTTGTCGCGCAGGTCGTCCACGCCCTGACCCTGCGCCGACACGGCTTCCAGTTGACCCAGCAATGACTCGGCCTGATCGAACTGGCCGGCGTCAATCGCAGCATTGATACGCTGCTCCAGGTTGCCGGCCGCGCCTTCACGCATTTCGACGATGCGGGTACTGGCGTTCTGCACCGTCTGCGATCCCGGACGGACTTTGCCGGCATCGGCCAGCAGGCTGTCGGACTCGGCGTAGTTGCCAGCTTCCGCTGCCGCGGTGGCGCGGGCGATCAGATCGGACTCCAGCTTGGCCAGGCCATCAACGGCGGCCTGGTTGTCCGGATAGCGGGCGAGGATGCTTCGATAGGTGGCCGCGGCGTTGCTACCGTCGGGCGACACGATATTGCCCGATGCTGCCAACTGCTCGGCCTGCGCCAACTGCAGTGCCGTCTCGCGGCCGGCGTCGATCTTGTTCTGCACCGCCTGCACCGCCGGATCGTCCGGACGCAGGCGGGTGATGATCGGCACAATCCGCGCGGCATCATTGAAGCGGGCGCGTGACAGAGCGTCTTCCGCCTGGGCCACCAACCTTGCAACCACGTCATCCACGCCAGCCTTGGCATCCGCGTTGTCTGGATTTGCCTCGAGAATCGACAAATACAGGCTCAACGCACTGCCCTCTCCCTCATGCAGCCGGCCATCGCGAACCGCCTGTGACGCCAGGCGAAGCGTATCCGCCACATTGTCTATGGGTGTCGAGGACAACTCCGGCACCCAGTCCTCCTGGGTCGCGGTGGCATCGACCAGTCGACGGCGGATCTCGAACTGTTCGCCCTGCTGCCCTTCGGCATTTGCTGCCTCACCGGTTGCGGCCTGTTCAGAACCCGGTTGCTGCGCCGGTTGCGAAGGTTGAGCCGGCTGCGTCTGCGCCGGTGCGCTCTGCTGCGGCGCCGACTGTTGCGCCGATGGCGCCTCGTCACCACCACCGCATCCCCCTAGCATGGCCGCCGTGATACCGGCCGCCATCAGTCCAACGTATAGCTTGGTGCGCACACTATCCTCCTGATCCGAGAGAGACGAGGCTCGCGCTGACCGAAAAAGACGGCCAGACGACCCCAGACGGCCCCGTCTTTGCGTTACCTGCTGAAAAGTAGGCTATTGTCGCGGCCTCCGCAACCGCGCGAAACGTAGAAATCTGTGAATCAGTGGATCACGTCCCATAGCGGACTGGAAACCTGGCTGGAGCCCCGCCAATCCCTGCCCGCCCTCGCCCTGGACACCGAGTTCATGCGCGAGAAGACCTTCTATCCACAACTGGCCCTGGTCCAGATCGGTGACGATGCCGGGAATTCAGCCCTGTTCGATCCGTTGCCGGAAGCAAGGGACGGTCGCGACCCGGCGTCCGAGACACCGCTGACCCGGCTGCTGGTCGACAGCCAAACGGTCAAGGTCATGCACAGCGCCAGCGAAGATCTGCAGGCACTACAGCGCTATTGCGGCACTCTGCCCCGACCATTGTTCGATACCCAGATCGCGGCCGCACTCTGCGGCATGGGGCCCGGCCTGGGCTACCAGCGACTGATCGGTGATCTGCTTGGAGTTGAACTGGAGAAGTCACAGACACGCTCCGACTGGCTGCGTCGCCCGCTCAGCGATGCCCAGCAGCACTACGCCGCTGAAGACGTCACCCACCTGCTGACGGCCTACGACTTACTTCGCGACAAACTGCAGTCGCTAGGCCGGCTCGACTGGCTGCAGGCGGACTGCGAACGACTGTTGGCGTCTGCCGATGACTTGCAGGATCCCGAGCCACAACTCAGCTTCCGGCCCGCCGAGCGCATGAATGCCGATCAGCAACGCGTACTGCGTCGCCTGCTGCGCTGGCGCGATCAGCGTGCGCGAGAACGTGATCTGCCGCGGACCTGGGTGATCGACAACGACAGCGTCCTCGCGCTGGTCTACAAGCGCCCGAGATCCCGCAACGACTTTGACCAACTGCTCGACGCCCAGAAGCGCGCGCCACGCCGCGCCCGCGACGAGCTGTTCGAGCGACTCAACGCCGCCTTCGACGACGACGAACAGGATATCCCGCTGGCCGAACCACAAAGCCCGTGGCTGCGCGACCGGAGCAAGCCGATACGCAAGGCCATCACCGATCTCGCCGAGCGCCTGGAGATTCCCGACGGCCTGCTCTGCAATCGCCGGTTGGCCGAATCGCTGGTGGCTACCGGCGAATGGCCCGAGGCCTTGCAAGGCTGGCGTCGCGAACTGCTGGAGCCCGAACTGACGTCGCTACTGCAGAAGGCGGGACTTGGCGCAGACTGACCGCGGGTTTATGATTCGCGGCTCCGCCAGTCGGCGGGTTCTGTCTGGACGGCATTGGCGACAGACAGTTCAAGGATTGGGGCGGTAGCTCAGCTGGGAGAGCGTCGCGTTCGCAATGCGAAGGTCGGGAGTTCGATCCTCCTCCGCTCCACCAAACACCTCGTCACGAGGCGAAGAAAGCCGGAATCGAAAGGTTCCGGCTTTTTTTCGTCTGGCCCGTATGTTCAGCCCGGAGGCCAGGCCATCTGGCGACCGCCGAGCAGGTGCAGGTGAATGTGGTAGACGCTCTGGCCGCCGTGCTGGTTGCAGTTCATGACCACGCGGTAGCCGTCTTCGGCGAAGCCTTGCTGCTTGGCGTAGTCGGCGGCGGCGATCATCAGCTGGCCGGCGAGTTCGGCCTGCTCCGGCGCGACGTCGTTCAGCGTGGCAATCGGCGTCTTCGGGATGAACAGCACGTGCACCGGCGCCTGCGGGTTCAGGTCGCGAAACCCGAGAACACTGTCGTTCTCGAAGACGATGTCGGCGGGAATCTCGCGACGAATGATCTTGCTGAAAATCGTCTCGGACATGATGGCACTCCAGGATCGGGACTGCCTCGGACTATAGCCGCCGCATCATGCCCTGCGAAGCGGGCGCGCTCATCTCGAAGCCGAATTCGCCGTAGAGCCGATGCGCCACGCCGTCGGCCAGCAGGCTGACGAAGGCGCGTGGCGGCGCGTCGCGCTCCAGTCGCCGCATCAGCGCGGCCATGATCGCGCGGCCAACGCCCTTGCGGTGCAGCGCGGGATCGACCGCGATATCGACAATCTGGAAAAACAGACCGCCGTCGCCGATGACGCGCCCCATGCCGACCAGCCGGTCGCCGTCGCGCACGCAAACCGCGAACCAGCTGTTGGGCAGACCGATGGCAGCGCCCTCCTCCGAGAAAGCGCTAAGACCGGCTAGCTGACGCAACGCCAGGTATTCGTCCGAAGCAGGAATCGCCTCATGCAGGACCAGCCCTTCAGGTAGCGCGCTCATTCGACGGCCTGTCGTGAGGAAAAGGCGTGGGCAATCGTACTGCGGTCCACGTATTCCAGCTCGCCGCCCAACGGTACGCCGTGCGCCAGCCGCGTTGGCTTCACGCCATGGCGTCGCGCCATCTGGCTCAGGAAGTGCGCCGTGGCCTCGCCTTCCACCGTCGGATTGGTGGCGATGATCATTTCACTGACTTCGCCTTGCGAAAGTCGATCCTCCAACTGGTCGAGACCCAGCTCTTCCGGCCCGATACCGTCCAGCGGCGACAGACGGCCCTGCAGCACGAAGTAGCGGCCGCGATAACCGGTGGCCTGCTCGATGGCCAGCAGGTCCGACGGCGACTCCACCGCGCAGAGCAGGCTCACGTCGCGCGAGGCGCTGGCGCAGATCGGGCACTGCGGCTTTTCACTGAAGTCGCGGCACAGCTCGCAATGGCCGATCTCACGCATGGCATCGTCCAGCGCCTTTGACAGCCGCTTGCCGCCATCACGTGCGCGCTCCAGCAGGTGGTAGGCCATGCGCTGCGCGGTCTTCTGCCCGACACCGGGCAGCACGCGCAGCGATTCGATCAGCTGTTCCAGTAGCGGCGATGCGCTCAAATCAATGTGCCCCGGTCAGAACAGCCCAGGGATCTTCATGCCCGGCGGAATCGGCAGGCCGGAGGTCACCGACGACATCTTGTCGGACGATGCCTGGTTGGCCTTGTTGACCGCATCGTTCATCGCGGCGGCGATCAGGTCTTCCAGCATCTCGATGTCGTCGCCGGCCATCGCCGGATCGATCTGCACCCGGCGCACGTCCATGCGTGCGGTCATCGTCACCTTGACCGCGCCACCGCCGGCCTGGCCCTCGACTTCGATGTTCGCCAGCTCTTCCTGGGCGCGCTGCATGTCCTGCTGCATGCGCTGCACCTGCTGCATCATGTTGCCAATCTGTCCTTTCATGTCATTCCTCGAAGTGGGTCGTGAATCAATTGGGTAGTGGCTTGATCGAACCCGGCGCGACCCGTGCACCGTAGTCGTTGATCAGTCCCTGCACGCCCGGATCGGCCATGAAAGCGGCCTCGGCATCCTGCTGGCGCGCATCCTGCTGGGCGCGATCGCGTGCGCTGAGTGTGTCGGTGGCGGCATCCGCACGCGCCTGCTCGATACGGATCACCGGCTCGAAGCCCAGGTACGACGTCAGCGCGCCAGCCAGCTGGCGCGTCATCATGTCGCCGGCCAGCATCATGTGCGACGCCGGCATGGCCAGCTTCAGCTGGCGGTCAATCAGACTGATGAAGGTGGTGTTACCCGCCAGCTCGCGCATCGGACCACGCAGCTCGATGCTGGACAGCAGCGCCACCCACTGCGCGTTGTCGGCGATGCCCAGCACCTGGCCTTTTGGCTTCGGCGGCTCGTCCCTTTCGGCAATGGTGGCAGGTGGCGCCTGCCGCGCGGCTGGCTCAGCATCATACGTCGACACCGGCGCCGGTCTGGATACCGGCTGCGGCTCAGGCATCGGTGGCCGCGATTCCTGAGTAGCGACCGGATTCGGTTCAAGCATAGGCGTCGCTGGCGCAGCAGCCGGCGGCTTCGCTGGACTGGCGGCACTTTCCGCCAGACGGCTTGCTGCGGCAACCGCCGACGCCACGCCTGGCTTGGTCCGCGATTCGGCGCGCGCGCCGCTGCCGTCGTCCGGCAGGAACGCCAGCATGCGCAGCATCGTCATTTCAAAGCCGATGCGCGGGCTCGGCGCCAGATAGAGGTCGCGCCGCCCCTGCAGCGCCATCTGATACCAGAGCTGCACCGTTTCCGGTGGCAGCGACAGCAGTACTTCCGGCAGCGCCTCCACCGGCGCCATGCCATCGACCAGCTGCGCCAGCTGCGTCTGGTGCAGGCGCTCGGCCATGGCCTCCAACGTGGCAGCGAATTCGGGCGAGTAGCCGGCGTGGTGCTCGATGGCCTGCATCAAGCCCGGTCCGTCACCAGCGGCAACCGCAGCCAGCATGCCGTCGACTTCACCACGATCCACCGTGCCCAGCATGCTGTCGACGTCCGCGAGCGCGAGGCTGCCGGCGCCGTAGGCAATCGCCTGGTCGAGCAGGCTCAGGCCATCACGCAAACTGCCGTCGGCGGCATGCGAAAGACGCTGGATCGCCACGTCCTCGAAAGCAATCGATTCCGCCGACAGGATCTTGCGCATCTGCTCGGCGATCTGCTCCTCGCTCAGGCGCTTGAGGTTGAACTGCAGGCAGCGCGATAACACCGTGACCGGCAGCTTGTCGGGATCAGTCGTCGCCAGCAGGAACTTCACGTGCTCCGGCGGCTCCTCCAGCGTCTTCAGCAGCGCGTTGAACGCCGCCTTCGACAGCATGTGCACCTCGTCAATGAGGTAGACCTTGTAACGGCCGCGCGTCGGCATGTACTGCGCGTTCTCGATCACCTCACGCACGTCGTCCACGCCGGTGTTGCTGGCCGCGTCGATCTCCAGCAGATCGACGAAGCGCCCCGCGTCGACTGCCGTACACACCGCGCATTCGCCGCAAGGGTCGGCCCCCACACCGGTCTCGCAGTTCAGGCTCTTGGCGAAGATGCGCGCAATGGTGGTCTTGCCCACGCCGCGCGTGCCGGTGAACAGGTAGGCGTGGTGCACGCGGCCGCTTTCCAGCGCGTTCGACAGTGCGCGGACGACGTGCTCCTGGCCGACCAGCTCGGCAAAGCGTCGCGGCCGCCATTTACGGGCCAGTACGAGGTAGGACATGCCACTCCAGATGTCTGCTTGAACGTCGGCGCCATCGCGGAGCCGGGACAGGCTGTCGATTGTGCCAAGTTGGCGCCTGCCGACCAACCCGGACATGCCCGGAAACTGAACATTCGACACCATGACCGCCTTGTGCGTCGGCAGCCTGTGTATAATCGCCGCCCCGCGACCGCCCGCCGGTTGCGAGATGTTCAATGGTGGCCCTCGTTGGTGCCTCCGCGACGATAGGTCGTAAATTCCGCCAGGCCCGGAAGGGAGCAACGGTAGCGACTGATTCGGGCGCCGGAGATCCGCTGGCGGGGGCCGCCGCCTTACCGGTCACCGGCTTGTCATATGTGATTGAAGCCAGTAACCTTTTGCGCCCGCGAAACCGGCTGCTGTCGGCTTCGAGGCTAGTTTTCCGGAGAGGTGTCCGAGTGGTCGAACTTGCCTACCGGCAAGTGAGGATGAGGCAGGAAGCCGAATGGCAGCCGCTCCATGGATGGATTATCCAGAAAACTCAGAAAACACGGAGAGGTGTCCGAGTGGTTGAAGGAGCACGCCTGGAAAGTGTGTATACGGCTTAACCCCGTATCGAGGGTTCGAATCCCTCTCTCTCCGCCAGATACAAGAAAGGCCGCCCAAAAGGCGGCCTTTCTTGTATCTGGCGGAGAGAGAGGTCTTGGTTCGAACCCTTCGGTTCGACAAATCGGCAGGAAGCCGATTTGGTCGGACGAATGTCCGCCCGCGTAGCGGGTGGCGCACAAGGAAGTGCGCCAACTATCCCGGAGCACATCAATGGGCAGTGACCTCGCTTGTCCGTTGCGAATTCACCCCGCTCCCAGAATCCAATCGCTTTCCCCATCCACATAGTACTCCCGCTTCCAGATCGGCACTCGTTGCTTGATCTCGTCAATGATGTAGCGGCAGCCACCGAAAGAGGCATCGCGATGACCGGCGAGAACCCCTACCCAGACCGCCGACTCGCTGATCTCCAGGCGACCGACGCGATGCAGGCAGATGGCGTCGAGCAGTTCGAAACGATCGATGGCCTCGGCCAGCACCTTGTCGCCTTCACTTTCGGCCATCCCGACGTAGGCCTGATAGTCGAGTCGCAGCACGGCACGACCATGATGTTCATTGCGCACACGGCCTTCGAAGACATTGAAGGCACCGGCACCGGCATTCGTCATGCGCGCACCGGCTTCGGCAACGTGCGGCGCCAGCGGATCGTCCAGAATGCGAAAGCGGCCCATCGACACTCAGCCGCCTGATACCGGCGGGATGAAGGCGACCTCGTCGCCATCGGCTAATGGTCGATGCCAGTCGGCGAACTCGCTGTTGATGGCGACACGCAGGCGCTCGCGAGGCAGCGTGAAGCCATGCTTCGCGTTCAGTTGCTGGAACAGCTGAGCGGCATCGCCGTCCGCCATATCGACGCTCTCCCGATCCACGCCAGTGACATCGCGCAGCGAGGCGAAGTACAGAACCTCAATCCGCATCGCCCGCCTCCGTGGTCTGGGCATCGTAGTCATGACGGCCACCGCGTTTCTGCAGCAGTCGCGTCGGGCCAATGGCCATACCCTGCCCCAGTGCCTTGCACATGTCGTAGATGGTCAACGCAGCCAACGAGGCACCGGTCAGCGCCTCCATTTCGATGCCGGTGGCGTGACGTGTGCGCACCTGGCAGCGAATGCCCAGCGTGTGCCCGTCGCGCCAGTCGATATCGAACTTGCAGCCGTCGATGGGCAGCGGATGGCAGAACGGGATCAGTTCGTGACAGCGTTTCACTGCCATGGTGCCGGCGATGATCGCGGTGTCGATGACCGGTCCCTTCTTCGCGCGCATGTCGCTGCCGCGCAACGCCTCGGCCATGTCGGCAGGAAACACCACGGCGCTTTCGGCGACAGCACTGCGGTCACTGACCACCTTGTCGCTGATGTCGACCATGCGCGGCCGGTCGTCGTCACCGACATGGCTTAGCGCGGGCTTTTCATTCGTCATTCGGCTATCCACCAATCCGGAACATTTCGACGTGCTCGGCCTCGCCCGTCTCGGCACGCCGCTCGCTGTAGCGGTCTCTGCGCTGCCGCCAGATGGCCGCCAGCGCATCGGCCAGCACGTCTTCGCCAGCGTCGATCAGCGCGCGCAGGTCGTGGCCGCTAGATGCAAACAGGCAGGTGAACAACTGGCCATCCGCCGACACACGGGCACGCTGGCAGTCGCCGCAGAACGGTGCGCTGACCGACGAGATAAAGCCGATCTCACCCTGCCCGTCATCAAACGCGTAGCGACTGGCTACCTCGCCACGGTAATTCGGCTGCAGCGACCGCAGTGGCCAATGACCACCAATGCGCTGCAGTAACTCGGCGCTTGGCACCACGCGTTCGCGCGACCAGCGATTGCAGGTGCCGACATCCATGAATTCGATGAAACGCAGCACGTGACCGCTGCTGCGAAAGCGTTCGACCAACGGCAGCACGTCGTCTTCGTTGACACCACGCTGGACCACGCAGTTGAACTTGATGCGCTCGAAGCCGGCGTCCTCGGCCGCTTCGATACCGGCGAGCACGTCTGCCAACTTGCCGCGTCCTCCGCTCAAGGCTGCGAAGCGTTCGGGATCGAGACTATCGAGGCTGATGGTCAGGCGATGCAGGCCGGCTTCGCGAAGCGCCGTCGCCTGACGCGCCAGCAGGCTGGCATTGGTGGTCAGCGCAAGGTCTTCAATGCCGTCGATGTCTGACAGACGACGGATGAAGTCCGGCAGGCCCTTGCGCAGCAGTGGCTCGCCGCCGGTGAGGCGCAGCTTGCTGACACCCAGGCGCACGAAGGGACGAACGACGGTCTCGAGTTGATCGAAGCTGAGGCGAAATGCCGAACCTTCCGTCGCGCCGAAGGGAAACGCCTCCTCCGGCATGCAGTAGGGACAACGGAAGTTGCAGGTCTCGATCACCGACAGGCGCAGGTCGCGCACCGGTCGCCGCAATTGGTCACGCACGTCGTCCGCCAGCTTCAGCGGAATCACCTTTCCGGCAGCACTGCTCATGTCACGTCGTCCACGAGCGGGCTTGGCGGTGAGAGGTCGTAGTGCTGTCCCGGAGCAGCAACGGCGTAACCACGCTCACGCAGACGCTCACCATCGCCAGCCGACGCGTAGTGGTAGAGGAGCAGCCGATCCAGCAACTGACGCGGGTATTCGCGCTCCAGATCGTCGATGCCGCTATGCGATGGATTGCCGGCCAGTGCGCAGTCGTGGGCGATCAGTGGCTCATCGAATGCGGCCAGCACTTCGGGAATCGGCCGCGTGTCGCCAGTAAACACAAAGCTGCCCGCCAGGCGCAGGCCATAGGCGCTGCGCGGCGCATGGTGACGCACCTCGAAAACCTCGAAACGCAGACCCTCCAGCCAGAAGTGATCGCCCACCGGAATCACCTGGAAGGCGTCCCAGAAGTTCACGCCGCCTTCGGCCAACGCATTCGGGTAGCTACCCACGCGCTGATGCAGTAGTGGCACGACGCTGGCCGGCACGAACAGCTTCGGCATCTGGCGCGGCTCATCGAACCATGCCTTCACGAACAGCCGCTCGAAACCGGCGACGTGATCGAGGTGCGTATGCGTGATGAACAGCGCCGGCGGCACTGCCTCGTAACGCGCAAGGTAGGCCGTCAATGCCTCCTGCCCGCAGTCGACCAGCAACAGCGGCTGGCCGTCGCGCTCCAGTACGACGCTGGCCGAACCCAGCTCAACAGCCGCGGCATTGCCGACGCCAAGGAAGCGCAGTGCGTAACGGCCGGTTTGGCTCATGCCGTACCCCCGCGTGCTGCCACGCAGGCATCCAGCAGCGATTGCCACGTCACATCGAAACCCGCGATCTCGGCAGCGCCCAGCTTGGTCAACGACCGCAGCAATCGCGCGAGGTTGGCGTCCTGCCAGCCGGCCGCCGGGCGCAGGATCTGGCCACGATCGAAGTCGATCACCCAAGCGTTTCCATCCCGATCAAACAGGATGTTGTGCGCGTTGAGGTCGGCATGGAAAGCGCCGGCTCGCTGGAAACGGCCCAGCGTTTCGCCAAGGCGTTTCCAGAGTGCGGGATTGGAAACAGCCTCTGGCAGGCATTGCGCCAGCGTCCTCGCGCCGGGCACGCGCTCGATCAGGATGTCACCGCGATAGAACAGCCCGCTGCGCCTAAAACGCGCCGCCAGCGGGCGTGGAACCGGCAGCCCGCGTCGACACAGCGACTGCATCAGGCGGAATTCGTGGAACGGGCGACTTTCCTCGGCGCCGTGCCAGAAATAACGGTCACCCATCAGCTTCGCCATAAGTCCGCCGCGACGGTAATGGCGAAGCACGACCTTGATCGGCCCATCCCGACCTTCGCCCTCGACAAACCAGACCGCACCACGACCGCCTCGGCCGCCTTCCCGCGAGCCGGATTGCCAACGCGCCGGATCGAACACGGCTTCGGCGCCAGCTGCGATACCATCCGCAGCGAACTGATCCGGATCAAGCCGGTCAGGGTCGAACAGCATCGCGCCATCGCCCAGCTCGCGACGCTCGGCATGGAATGCCTTGCCGGCATCAGCCGCCATGCGCGACACCCGATGCCGGTCGACCGGAGCGAATTTTCAGCCTGCAGTCCATGCAGGGGATTCTAACAGCGCACTCCGCCCGCCATGCCGCCGATGAATGACACCTCGACCGCCACACCGCCCCGATCGCTCTGCCTGCTGCGCCTCTCGGCCCTGGGCGATGTCACCCACGTCGTGCCGCTGGTGCGGCGCGTCCAGGCCGCCTGGCCGGCAACGAAGCTGACCTGGGTGATCGGCAGGATCGAGCATCGGCTTCTGCAGGACCTGCCCGGCATCGAGTTCATCGTTTTCGACAAGAAAGACGGCTGGCGCGGCATCCAGGCGATTCGCCGCCAGCTCCGTGGTCGCCAGTTCGATGCGCTGCTCAATCTGCAGATCGCCATCCGTGCCAACCTGCTGTCCACGGCGATTCCGGCGAAGCGACGCATCGGCTACGACCGCGCGCGCTCCAAGGACCTGCACGGCCTGTTCATCAACGAGCGCATCGCCGCGCGCAGTGGCCAACATGTGCTGGATGCGCTGGACAGTTTCCTGGAACCGCTGGGCCTGCCGCCGCGTGGCGTGGCCGGCTCCAGCGTCGGTGCGCCCGTTTGGGATCTACCCATTCCAGACCAAGCCCATGCCTTCGCTGCCGAGCATCTGCCCGGCGAGCAGCCCACGCTGTTGATCAGCCCCTGCGCCAGCCATCCGCTGCGCAACTGGCGTGCCGAGCGCTACGCGGCAGCCGCCGACCATGCCGCGCGTGAGCACGGCTGGCGCGTGCTGCTCTGCGGCGGTCGCAGCCAGCAGGAGCGCGATATGGGCGACGCCATTCTTGCCGCCATGCAGCAACCGGCCATCGACCTGATCGCGAAAGACACGCTGCCGCAGTTGCTCGCCCTCCTGCAGCGTGCCGACCTGGTGATGACGCCCGATTCCGGCCCCACCCACTTCGCCAACGCGGTCGGCAGCAAGGTGCTGGGCCTGCACGCCGCCAGCAACCCGGATCGCAGCGGCCCCTACTCCGACCGCCACTTCTGCGTGAGCCGCTACGACGATGCCGCGCGCAAGTTCAAGGGCAAGCCAGCCAGCGAACTGAAATGGGGCACCAAGATCGAGCATCCCGGCGTGATGGATCTGATCACCGTGGACGACGCCATCGCGGCATTCGAGCGCTTTATTGAGAGCAGGAAAGGGTAAAGAGTGAATGGTGAAGAGTAGGTCTGAAGCATCCTGGGCATTGAGACAAGACCAATCTTCCCCGGCTTTTACTGACAGCACGCGAAGCGTGCGACTTTCCCCTTCACCCTTCACCGCTCCAATTAACCCCGACGACACCGGGCGCCCGTTACACCGGACGCACACCCCAACCGGAGTCGTCCCATGCAGCGCCAGTCGTCCAACCTGTCCACCCATCCCCTCTGCTTCGCCGTGGCCCTCGCCCTGACCGCGCTGGCCGGCTGCTCGACCAGCAGCGTCGAGCGCCAGCAGGTCGCTGAAACCGCCGCAGGCCAGTTCAAGGACGATGGCCGCCTTGACCACGATGAAAGCAAGACCGAACTCGACAGCATCGCCGTGGGCGGCGCCCGGCGCACACGCGAGGAAGAGCGCGTGGCCAACGAGATGCCGTCACCCGCGCCCGTCGTGTTCGATGAACCATCCGCGATGGCCATCGAAGCGCCGCCGCCAGCTCCACCTGCTCCGCCGTATCCCTTGCCTTCCCGGCTCCAACTTGCTGCAAAGCAGGTGACTGGAAACATGCAGCCTGCCTCGCCTGTTCATTTTCGAATCAATCCCATCGACGTGTCGTCGGTGGAGTCATCGACAGTCCTCGCTGCTGACGACCAGATCCTCGCCGGCGAGAAGTACGCCGTTGTCGAGGAAAACCCCATCGTCGCTACGGTCCAGCAGCCTACCTCCACCTTTTCCATCGACGTCGACACCGGCAGCTACAGCAACGTCCGCCGCATACTGACCCAGGGCATGCTGCCGCCACCGGCCGCGGTGCGCGCCGAGGAGATGATCAACTACTTCGACTACGACTACGCGCCGTCGACGCGCGCTGATCGTCCGTTCTCGGTGACCACCGAACTGGCGACCGCACCCTGGAGCAGCCAGCGCCAGCTGCTGCTGGTCGGCATCAAGGGCTACCAGGTGGCGCCGGCGAAGATCCCGGCCTCGAACATGGTGCTGCTGATCGACACCTCCGGTTCGATGCAGAGCGCCGACAAGATCGGCCTGCTGAAGCAGTCGCTGTCGCTGCTGATCGCGCAGATGCGGCCGCAGGATCGCCTCGCCATCGTCACCTATGCCGGCAACGCCGGACTGGTACTGCCCTCCACCACCGGCAAGGAGCGCGGCAAAATGCTGGCGGCGCTGGATCGCCTGGAAGCCGGTGGCTCCACCAACGGCGCGGCCGGCATCGAGCTGGCCTACGACATCGCCCGCGACCACTTCATCGATGCCGGCGTGAACCGCGTGGTGCTGGCCACTGACGGTGACTTCAACGTCGGTACCACCAGCGTCGACGCGCTGAAACAGATGGTCGAGGTCCAGCGCGAAGATGGGATCGCGCTGACCACGCTCGGCTTCGGCCAGGGCAACTACAACGACGAGCTGGCCGAGCAGTTGGCCGACATCGGCAACGGCAACCATGCCTACATCGACACGCTGGAGGAAGGCCAGAAAGTGCTGGTCGACGAGATGAGCTCGACCATGCTGACCATCGCCAAGGACGTGAAGATCCAGGTCGAATTCAATCCGGCGGTGGTTTCGGAATACCGCCTGATCGGCTACGAGAACCGTCGCCTGCGCAACGAGGACTTCGCCAACGACAAGATCGACGCTGGCGAGATTGGCGCGGGACACGACGTGACGGCGCTGTATGAAATCGCGCTGGTCGGTTCCGGCGGCGATCGCCTGCCGAAGGCGGATCACGAAAAAGTTGCCGAAGCCAATCCGTTCAACCGTGGCGATCTCGGCGAACTGCGGCTGCGCTTCAAGGCGCCGGACGGCGATGAGAGCGAGCTGATCGCGCAGGCGTTGCCGCGCCGGGTAAATGCCGACATGTCCAGCCCGCGCATCGGCTTCGCCACCGCCGTCGCCGCATTCGCCGAAATACTCAAGGGCAGCGAGCGGATCGATGGCTTCAACATGGATCAAGTGGCCGAACTGGCGCGCAGCGCGCGCGGCAGCGACCCGTTCGGCTATCGCGGCGCCTTTCTCGAGCTGCTCGACCAGGCGGCGGTGCTGAAGCACACCGAGGAAGCGCGGCTCAGTCAGGTTGCGGAGTAATTGTCTCCTTCCCCCGTTGGCGGATGTGACGCCTTCTCCCGCTGGCGGGAGAAGGCCTGGGATGAGGGTGGAGTGCGAAGCAGCCTTGTGACGATGCAAGGTACCGCATCGTCGCTCCCCGGCCCTCGCCGGCACGGCTCGGGCGTTCGCTGCTCGCGCGGGCCACGGCCCGCAAGCGCGAGCGCTCACCCCGCCAGCGGGAGAAGGAAAACTAACGAGGCCTTCGGAGGGTGGGCTTATCCGTAAGCACCAGATGTTTTACGCTGGCGCCGATGTCTACCGACAGCAGCGACGAGGATCTGATGCTGGCTTACGGTCGCGGCGATGCCGCGGCCTTCGAGCTGCTGTATGAGCGCCACCGAGGTCCGCTGTTCCGCTTATTGCTGCGCGGATTGTCGAACCGGGCCACGGCGGAGGAGTGTTTCCAGGAGGTGTGGACGCGTGTCATCAACGCGCGGGAGCGCTACCGGCCCGAGGCCAAGTTCACCACCTGGCTGTACCAGATCGCCAACAACCTGTTGATCGACCAGTACCGCCGCGCGAAGCCGGAAACCGATGGCGAAGCTGCAGAAGCCATCTTCGAGCGCAGTGAGTCGGACGAGGCGCAACCCGAGCAGGTCCTGTCCGATTTCGAGCAGCGCCGCCGCTTCCAGCGGGTGCTGGAGGAACTGCCCGACGAGCAGCGCATCGCGATCCAACTCCGGCTGGAACAGGCGTTGTCGTTGGAGGAGATCGGCCGCATTACCGAAGCAGGCCGGGAAACCGTGAAATCGCGGATCCGCTATGCACTGGCGCGTATCCGCAAGGCGTATGACCCATGACGCAGGACCGCAAAATCGAACCGGGTACCGAAGCGCTCTCGTCGGAAGAGCAGCGCGTCGCCGCGCTGTACCGGTCCCTGCCGACTGGCGAACCCTCGCCGGCGCTGGACGCGCGCATCCGTGCACAGGCGCATGCGGCCGTGAAGCCGGCCAGGCGCCAGCGTCCGACCTGGCTTTGGGGCGCTGGCGTCGCAGCCAGCGCCGTGCTGGCAGTCGGCATGTTCTGGCGCATGGGTCTGCCGGAAATGCAGCAGCGTGGGCCGGCGGTGTCGGAACAAGCCCTGCCCGGCCGCACGGTCGTGCTGGATTCTGCGGAACCGGCGCCGCCACCAATGCCGCCAGAGCCGCATCGCGAACCGGGGTCCTCAGCCCTTTCCTCCGCCGCCGGCAGCGCGGAAGAAACCGCAGATGCAGGGCAACCGGCATCCCCCGTGGCACAAATGTCCGCGAATCAGGCCACGGGTGGAAGCCGCGACAACAACGCACAGGCACCGACACAGGAATCCTTCGCCGACGACCGCGCCGAGGCGACGAAGGAAGCGAAGAACGAAGCGGATGCGTTGCAGTCGTTGCGCGCGAGGAAGCAAAGCACCGACACCGCGCTGGCGACTACCGACGAACGCGAGACGGAAGCGGCGGCTGGTCGACGCAACGGCGAAGCCCAGTCCAACCGACGGCCACACCGCGATCCGCCACCGCTCATCTTCCCGGAACCCGAGTTCGGCCCCCCGCTCAAGCTGCCGGAAGAGAACGTCGCGAAAGCCCCGAAGTCGGGGCGCGCCGAGACCGGTCTGCGTCCCCCCGTGCGTGTCGCAGAACCCGCACCCATGGCCGTTGAGGCACCGCCGCCCGCACCACCTGCAGCACCACCGCCGCCAGTTGTGTTCGACGCACCAGCGGAAAAGGCGATTGAGATGCCGCCACCTGCACCGCCTGCAGCACCCGCTCCGGCGGCGGAAATTCCTCAGCAAGTCGCGCCGGCCGCGGGTGCACCCAGTGTCGTCCGATCACAAGAGGAAAACGCTGAGCCTGAAGCCGAACACCGGCAGTTGGGCAAATTGAAGGATGACGTCCTCGGCACGATCGACGTCTCCGGCGACAACGTTTCGCCCATCGATGTCAGCAGTGTTGAGAGTGCGGATGTGCTTGCAGAAACATCGACCAGAGAAACTGACGCAGTCACCAAAGCCATCGCCGAACTGCCGCGCCGCTTCCGTCGCGATGTCGGAAACAACGCGAAGCTGTATCCGGAGTCCTGGCTCGCCCGTATCGATGCGCTGCTGGCGACCGACAGGCGTGACGAAGCCGTCGCCAACCTGCGCGTGTTCCGCGTCGCCTATCCGACGCACGGGTTGCCGGAAGCGCTGGCCTCGCTGGCCCGCGAGGAAGGCATCGAAAGTCCCGAATCCCGGCCGTGAGCGAGGCGCTGACGCCGTCTGGGGACATCCGCACGCTCGCAGCACCCGCTTCGCTGGATGTCGAAATCAAGCGCAGCCGTTTCCTGGCAAGGGCTTCGCGGTGTGACAACGCGGAGGAAGCGCTGGCCTGGCTGGCTGAAGTCAGCGACCCGAACGCCACGCACAACTGCTGGGCCTGGCGCATCGGTCAACAATATCGATTCAACGACGATGGCGAACCGGGCGGCAGCGCCGGGCGACCGATCCTCGCTGCCATCGAAGGGCAAGGTCTCGACCGCGTCGTCGCCGTCGTCACGCGCTGGTACGGCGGCGTGAAGCTGGGCGTCGGCGGACTGGTTCGCGCCTACGGCGGCAGCGTGGCGCAATGCCTGCAGCAGGCCGAACAGACGCTGCTGATCGCCAAGACAACGCTCGATGTCCAGGGCGAATTCGCGCTGGAACCCGCGCTGCGACAGCTCGTCGGCCAGTTCGACGGCAACATCGACGATGTCAGCTACGGCAGCGAGGGCATCACGCTTCGCGTTCGCGTGCCGACGCCACAGGTGGCCGCACTCGGAGAGCAGTTGCGTGATCTGAGTCGCGGGAAGGCAAGGCTTCGCAAGCTCAGCAACGACTGAAAAGCAAACGCCCCGCACGAGGCAGGGCGTTGCAAAGACGATCGTTCAACGACAACTACTGGACGATGGAAACGCCCGCAGCCTGCGCGCCCTTCGGGCCCTGGACGATCTCGAAGCTCACCCGCTGGCCTTCCTGCAAGGTGCGGAAGCCTTCGGTGTTGATGGCGGAAAAATGGACGAACACGTCGTCGCTGCCATCTTCAGGAGCAATGAAGCCAAAACCCTTGGCGTCGTTAAACCACTTCACGGTACCGAAACTCATGAAAAACCTCTGTCGCTAGTTGGGTCAACGCGTGCAACGGCTGCGTGCGTGGTCATGCCACTGGGGCGTTGGCTGCACGCGGCGGAGTATAGCAGCGCGAAAAGTGATCAAGGCAAGCCATGCGAAACATGCATGACCTGGAAGCGCGATCAATCAAGTCGCGAGAGCAACGCTCGTAGCAGCGCCGGCACCTGCGCCGTTGCGGCGCTGACGTTGTCCAGCACTTCCTGCATGGTGATCTCCGGCGGCGCATCCTGATAAACCGCCGGATCGCAGCCGGCAGCCCAGTTGGCGATGATGCAAAGCGACACGTAGGGAATGCCGGCCTCGCGTGCCAGCGCAGCTTCCGGCATGCCGGTCATGCCGACCAGGTCGCAGCCATCGCGCCGCATCCGCTCGATCTCGGCGCTGGTTTCCAGGCGCGGACCCTGCGTGCAGCCATAGACACCGCCATCGACAAGCGCCACATCTGCAGCCTGCGCAGCGTCGACCAGTTTCTGGCGAAGCGACGCGTCGTAGGGATCGCCGAAATCGACGTGGACGACATCGGCGCCGTCCTCGTCGCAGAAGCTGGCAATGCGCCCATGGGTGTAGTCGATCAACTGATCCGGCAAGGCCAGCACCCGCGGCGCCATGGCCTCGGTGATTCCGCCCACGGCGTTTACCGCGACGATGCACCGCACGCCGGCATCAACCAGTGCACGGATGTTGGCGCGGTAGTTGATCCGGTGCGGCGCAACGCTGTGCGACTCGCCGTGACGCGCGAGGAAGGCAACGCGGCGACCATCGAGCATTCCGACACGCAACGGCCCGGACGGCTTGCCATACCGCGTGTCAGCCTCCAGTGCCTGCGGTGACTCCAGCGCCGCGAGCTGGTACAGACCGGTGCCGCCAATGATGGCGAGGTCGATGGCGTCGCTCATGCTCAGTCTCAATCTTCTTCGGCCAGCGCGTAGATCGCCGGCAGGTTGCGACCCTGCTCGTGGAAGTCCATGCCGAAACCGAAGACGTAGCGATCCGGAACCTCCAGGCCTTCGTAGTCGGCATAGGCTTCTTCCACACAGCGATCATGGCGCTTGCGCACCAGCACAGCGGACTTCACCTCGGCGGCACCCTGCCCGCGGCACCAGGCCGCGACTTCGGCCAGCGTGTGGCCTTCGTCGAGGATGTCGTCGAGCAGTAGCACGCGACGGCCTTCCAGGGGTACGGTCGGATGGCGCAGCCAGCGCAGGCTGCCACCGCTGGTCTCGCCGCGATAGCGCGTGGCGTGCAGGTAGTCGATCTCGACATCGAAGCCGAGTTCCAGCGTCAGCAGCGCGGAAAAATGCAGACCACCGTTCATCATCACGATGCACAGCGGCCGTGAACCGGCGTAGTCGGCGCGGATGGCCGACGCCATGTCGGTGATCACGCGCTCGATGGTGCTGCGGTCGTGCAGCAGGTCCGCCGTTTCCAGCGCTTGGTTCAAATCAGTCATTTCAGGCTCCGGCCAGTTGTGGGCCATCGGCCAACCGTTCGACGGCGGCCTTCCATCTCGGATTCGCGATCAGGTGTCGCCAATCCTGTTCACCACGTCCCTGCAGCATCGCCACCGGATCGCGCTCGGCATTTGGTCGATTATCGCAGGCGGCCAGTGCGTCGGGCACCAGATCCGGCGTGCAGGCCAGCACCAGGTCGCAGCCGGCATCCAGATGCCCATGCACGCGTGCGGCAACGTCACCCATGCCGGTGGCCGCCGCCATGCCGATGTCATCGCTGATCACGATACCGTCAAAGCCCAGTTCGTCGCGCAGCAGGTCTATGATCCAGCGCTGCGAATACCCGGCCGGCTGCGCGTCCACCTGCGGGTAGCGGACGTGCGCCATCATCACCGCCTCCGCGCCGGCGGCGATGCCGGCGACAAAAGGCTTGAGGTCGAGTTGGCGGATTGCCTCCAGCGGACGGTCGTCATCGGCGAAATCGACGTGCGTGTCCTCCAGCACCGAGCCGTGGCCGGGATAATGCTTCAGCGTCGCGGCCATGCCGGCTTCGTGCATGCCGTCGATGTAGGCCGCACCGAGCTCGGCGCAGACCTCGGCCGATTCATGGAAGGCACGAACGCCAATGGCACGATTGCCGCGCGCCACATCGACCACCGGCGCGAAGCTCAGGTCGATGCCAACAGCGCGCATCTCGCTGGCCATCAGCCAGGCATGCTCGCGGGACAGCGCCTTCGCCAGCTCGTGGTCGCCCTCCCAGACCACGCCAAAGCGCGCCAGCTCCGGCAGACGGGTGAAACCGTCGCGAAACCGCTGCACCGGACCGCCTTCCTGGTCCACGGCAATCAGCAGCGGTCGCGGTGATGCTTCGCGGATGGCGGCGATCAGGGCCGTAACCTGGGCGCGCGACGCGAAGTTGCGCGCAAACAGGATCACGCCGGACAGCGCTGGATGCTGCAGCCAGTCACGCTCCTCGTCCAGCAGCTCGGTACCGGCAATGCCGATCATCAACATGGTGTTGGCTTCCTCAAACCAGCCCGTTTCAGTCGCGCTCGAACAGCGCGATGGACTCGACGTGCGCAGTATGCGGGAACATGTCCATCGCGCCAGCCGCTTTCAGTCGATAGCCCTTCTCACGCACCAGGATGCCGGCATCGCGCGCCAGCGAGCCCGGATGGCAGGACACGTAGACCACGCGGTCGATTCCCTTGAAGTCGAGCTGGCGGATCACCGCCTCGGCGCCGGAACGCGGGGGATCGAGAAGCAGCTTGTTGAAGCCGTCGCGCATCCACGGCTCGGCGCTGAGGTCGGTGGTCAGGTCCGCTGCGTGGAACTCGGCATTGCGGATTCCGTTGCTGGCAGCGTTGTCACGGGCGCGCGCAACGAGTCCCGCATCACCCTCGACACCCACGACGCGACCGGCGCGGCGCGCGATCGGCAAGGTGAAGTTGCCGAGACCACAGAACAGGTCCAGCACGCGATCGTCGGCCTGCGGATCCAGCAGTTCCAGCGCCTGCGCGATCATCTTCTGGTTCATGCCGGCGTTGACCTGCACGAAGTCCAGCGGCAGGAAGTCCAGCATGACGTCCGCGGCCGGAATACCGAACGACAGCGCCACCGGCTCGCCCAGCGGATGCACCGTGTCAATGCCTTTGGGCTGCAGGTAGATGCCGAGTCCCGTGTCTTCTGCAAAGGCGCTAAGGCGTTCGATATCGGCATCGCTCAGCGGGTCGAGGTGACGGAACACCAGCGCCACGGCATCGTCGCCGGTGGCGATCTCGATCTGCGGCAGGCGCTCGCGCGCATCCATGCTGGTGACCAGTTCGGACAAGGCTTCGATGCGCTCGCCCACGGCCGGCGTCAGCACTTCGCATCTCGACAGATCGGCCACAAAGCGCGGATTGCGCTCACGAAAGCCGACGATGGCTTTTTCCTTCTGCGCCACCCACTTCACGCCCAGGCGCGCCTTGCGACGGTAGCCCCAGCGCTGGTCATTGAGCGGCGGCAGCACGATTCCCGGCGTCACGTCACCGATGCGGGTCAGGTTTTCCAGCAGCACATGCTGCTTGGCTTCAATCTGCTTCGCCTCGGCCAGGTGCTGCAGGGCGCAGCCACCACAGTGCTCGTAGTGCGGGCATTTCGGCTCAACGCGATCCGGCGAGGCCGTCAGCACCTCCAGCACCTGCGCCTCATCGAAGCTTCGATGACGACGCGTCTGCCGCGCGCGGACGGTTTCGCCAGTGAGCGCACCGGTAACGAAGACGGTCTTGCCGTCGCGGCGGCCGACGCCACGGCCATCGTGGCTGAGGTCGGTGATTTGTATTTCGAATTCGCGGTTCATGGGGATCGCAATGTTCTTGTTGTGATGAAGCAAGAGCTTTCACTGTCCCTTCGGGCCAGCGACCTACTTTCTCTTGCTTGTCCAAGAGAAATGTAGGCAAAGAGAAGGACACCCGAAGTCCGCGTGGCGGCGATAAAGCCGCCGCCATTCCCTGCGTTGCTCGGAATCCGAAGGCCGGCGCGAACTCGCACATCCATGTGCTCGGACATGCGCGCCTTTCCCCATCGGCTTCCTCCGCTACTCAGCGCTCGCACGGGACCCAAGAGCAAGGAAGTCGCACCCTGCAACGCTCTATGGGGCCCGCTGGGTAGCGGTGAGTCAGAGACGATCAGGCCGCAATGCGGGCGCGGACGCGGGCCTCGTGCGACGGTAGTCACACTCGACTTTCTTTTGGTTCGTTTTCTTTGGACAAGCAAAGAAAATGAACTCGACAGCCGCAAAGCGGCTGTCGAAAGCTCGCAATTTTATCGCAATCCAGCCAAACCACGCCTGGCAGTCGGGAAACCGCTACTTCTGTTTCCACTCGCCCGCAGCGTTCTGATACCACCATCCGGCTTTGGCGCTGGCAATCCACTGCCTGGCGAAGGTCTCGCGGATCTGCTGCTCCCATTCCGGATGACCGTTGGCCACGGCGATCTCGCGATAGACGGCCTTGCGGTCGCGGTTGTCGTCGGCGACGGCCTGGTTCAGCGCGGAGCGCTCGCGCAGCGGGACGGCGGCGGCGGCGCGAACGACCAGCATGCCGTCACTGCCGAATCCCAGGGCGCCGGCATCGAACTGCGCGCGCAGGCTGGCGTCGAAACGCTCGGCCATGCGCTGCTGGATGGCCTGGATCTCCGGCGTACGGATGCTGATATCCACGTTCTGCGCATGTGCGGCGGGAATGAAGAAGTCCAGCAGCGTCATGCCGCCGCTGCCGTTGTCGACCGGTGCCGGCATCGCGTCCTGGGCATCGTCGCCGATGACCTTGTCGACGAACTCCTTGGCTGCCTGTTGCGCTTCGGCGGCCGGGAAATACACGTTGATGGTGACGCAGGCCGCCAGCACGAGGCCGGTGCCGAGTGCGGCAAGGAAGGAAAGACGGCGCATGCAATTCTCCTGTCGAAACATTCAGTGTACGGGTCAGTTCACTTCCGGCGTCTGGCCATCGGCTGCGGCCTGCAGTCGCGCCAGCAGCACCGGCCAATCGACCTCGCGCTGGTGACCGATCACCGACACGCGCGGCAGACCGGAACCTTCGACGATAGTGTAGCCAGTCGCGGATGAATCGACCCCGCCCATGTGGCAGACGTTGTTTTCCAGGCGACACTTCAGGCCAATGCGCGCGTAACCGAAGCTGTCGAACACCTTGAGCACCTGCGCCTGCAGGCCAGCGGCAATGCCGGAACCACCAACCGACGACAGATCATTGACCGCGCGCTGGCTGATGCGGCGTTTGTCCTTCGCACTGGTGGACGTATGCAGATCGGCATCGAAAGCCACCGGCGCCCAGTCCACGAGCCGAAGATCGCTGACATGCCCTTCCAGTCGACCGCTGATCTCGCCGAAGCCAAAGCTGCGGGTCAGCGGAACCAGATCGAGACCGTCCACCCGCAGGTCCGCGGCCAGCGTCGGCGCGACGCCGAAGGGGCGCTCCATGCTCAGGCTGTCGATACGCACGCGGCCATCGAACACATCCATGTCGAGACCGCCGTCGAAACGCATCACGCCATCGGCATAGCGCGCCGAGGGCATGTTGCCGGACAGACTGCCACCAAAGCGGGGCCAGCCCAGCAGCTGGCTGAGCTGGTCCAGATCGAGCTCGTGCATGCCGAGACCCAGCTCGAACTGCGCCGTGCTGCCGGTGACGAAGGCCGGCTTCCAGAGCAGCTTCGCCAGCTGCAATGCGCCGCCCAGCGCTTCAACCCGAGCCGGTGCGGCCAGTCGAAGCTCGCCGTTGCCGGATGACAATGCCAACGAGCCGCGACCCAGCGCCACGCCATAGATGCCGCCGGCATCGAATCGAAGCTGGCTGGCCGGCGCCTCTCCGCGATGACGCCAGTGCAGCTCACCATCCAGACCCGCGATCTCGAAGCGCTGCTTCGCATCGCTGGACGACACATCGTGAAGCGTCATGTCCATGCGCTCGGGCAGCCCGTCGCGCAACGCCGCGCTGAAGCCGGCGCCACCAGATAGCTCAAGCCCGGAAAGGTCAGCCAGAGCCAGCAGCGAGTCGAGATAGCGCGGCCCGGTTTCGGCAAGGTCGGCGCTGTGCAGGTCGATATCCAGCTCCGCCAGCGACGGTGTCGCTTCCGGCCGGTACAGCGCCTTGCCATCCAGCCTGAACACGCCGTCATCGCGCCAGTCGAGCCGCTCGATGCGCCAGGCTTCCGGTTCGATGCTGACGTCGATGGCGAACCCGACCTGCCGTTCGGGCATCGCCACATACAGCGGGTCGAGCAGCCACTCGCCGCCTTTCAGATGCCCGTTCCAGCGGACAACGCTGCGACCCGGCTCGGCGCGAAGATCCACCTCGCCACCAAACCCGAGCCCGGCGGCAGCGATACGTCCATCATCGGTATCCAGCGACAGCGCATCGCTGCGAAGCCGTCCCGCAACGGTGACGGCATCAGCACTGCCATAGCGCAGCTCCGCATCCAGCGTGCCGCCACCAAAACGCGCCGCCGGCCACAGTATCGACAACGCCGGCTGCAGCCAGGCCAGCGGCATGGCGCTGATCCGGATCGGCAGCACATCGCTGTTTTCCGGCATGCGTACGGTAACCTGGGCTTTCTCGCGGCTCAGCGCAACGAGAAGCTCAGTCTTTCCCGAGCGGATATCAATTGCCGCATCACCGAATCCGCTTGCCGACAGGCTGCCGCCACAACGAACCTCCTCGTCACCGATCGTCAGCGCACAGCGCAGACGCGGCGCATCGAAACGGTAACCCCAGTCATCCAGCGCAAACCTCTCGATCCGGGCATCCAGCGACAGCGGTGTGGATGCCGTCGCCTGGCTCAGCCGGATGTTGGGTTTCGGAAGCTCGCCGGCGGGCGTGGTGATGCTGGCAGCGCGGATATGCAGGCTACGTGGCTGCGCGGCTGCCGTTACCGACAGGAACAGCAAGGCGAGAACAGACACGGACAAGGCACGACCGGTCCGGATGCCTGCCCATCGCTTGCCGATGCCTTTCTGCTTGCGCATGCTGTCGATCATCGCTACAGCATAGTCGGCGGAGGGATCATCGACATGAACCCGGCACAAGCAGACGCAACCCGGCGCGCAGCTCCCCGCATCCTGCTCGCCGAGGACGACGAGATCAGTCGCGAGTTCCTGCTGGACGCGCTGACCCGGCTTCCCGCCGAGGTCACCGCCGTTGCTGACGGCGCGGAAGCCCGACAAAGACTGCTGCAGGAGCCGTTCGACCTGGTGCTGCTTGACCGTGGACTGCTGTCGCTGGACGCCATGGCGATCCGCGAAGCCGTGCTGGCCGGCGGCGGCGGCGGCGGCAATGAAACGACACCGATGCTGGCGTTGAGCGCCGACGTTGATCCGGCGTTGCGCGAACGCTTCCGTACGCTGGGTTTCATCGATCTGCTGGCCAAGCCGATCAGCGCCAGCGCACTGCGAACGGCGGCTCGTGCCGCACTGCCCGTTTCGGTCCGCGACTGGGACGATGAGCAGGCCTTGTCCGCGGCCAACGGCAGCCCGGAAATCGTCACGCGACTGCGCGAACTGCTGCTGGCCGACCTGCCCAGGCAGCGCCGGCAGATCATCGATGCAGTGGAAGCCGGTGATCCGGCCGCGGCACATGACGTGCTTCACCGGTTGAAAGCAGCCTGCGCGTTCTGTGGCGCCACACGGTTGGCTTCCGCCTGCAGCGCGCTGGACGACGCACTGCAGACTCCCGCTGACCCGGATCGTGTCCGCACGGCACTGTGGGAATTCGAAGCGGCGACAAGCCGCTATGAGCTGCCGTCCTGAGGTTCGGGCTCAGGCGTTCAGGCCATCGCCATCGACGCAGGCAGGCCGCCCGTTGAAACGCAGCCGCTGCCGCAACAGGTGGATGCTGGCATTCATCAGCTCAACCGCATAACGGCTCTTGCGGGTATCGCGCCGCCTGGCGGCATCGCGCAGGGCAATCATGGCATCGATATTCGCCAGAACCTGCAATCGTTCACGCTGCGTCATCTGCACTATCCCCGGTGTCGTTGGGGACAGTCTGTGCTGGGTGGTGCTGGCCCGCCATCAGCGCCATTCCGAATCGCGGGTAGGATTTTTCCTACATCGCAAGCCGCGAGCTGCGCCAAGGCAACGCTGAACAAGTCCTAGACGGCGAACTGCTCGCTGAGGATGCGCTCCTCGAGGTTGTGTTCCGGATCAAACAGCAGGGTGACGGCGTGACCATCGTCTTCGCGAATGCGGACTTCGACAACGTCACGGATCTCGGTGGAGTCCGCGGTGGCACTGACCGGTCGCTTGTCGGGATCGAGGACCTCGAGCGTGACTTCGGTGGCAGCGCGCAGGATCGCGCCACGCCAACGGCGCGGGCGGAATGGACTGATCGGGGTCAGCGCCAGCGTGGCACTGTCCAGCGGCAGGATCGGCCCGTGTGCGGACAGGTTGTAGGCGGTGCTGCCGGCCGGCGTCGAGACCATCACGCCGTCAGCCACGAGCTCAGGCAGTCGCACCGAACCGTTGAGACTGACGCGGATACGCGCGGTCTGCTTGGTTTGACGAAGCAATGACACCTCGTTGTAGGCCAATGCCTCGGCACGGTTGCCGGATTCACTGATCGCGCTCATGCGCAGCGGGTGCAGCGTTGCCGGATGGGCGGCCGCGATGCGCTGGGACAGGGACTCGGGTCGGTACTGGTTCATCAGGAAGCCGACCGTGCCCAGCTTCATGCCGTACACCGGCCGGCCCAGTTCGCCGTAACGATGCAGCGTGTGCAGCATGAAGCCGTCACCGCCCAGCGAGACGATCACGTCGGCGTCCTCGGGCGCGCAGTCGTCGTGCGCTTCCAGCAGGCGGTTTCGTGCCTGCTGTGCCTCGTCGCTGCGACTGGCCACGAAGGCCAGCTTGGCTGGGGTCATTGTGAGCCTCCGCTCAAGCCGTGATGACCATCATCATGTTCCGATGATCAGCGAAAGCGCGGGCGAAGCCAAGGTGAGGCGATTCCAGCGACGACAGCACCAACTTTTGCATCTACTGACAGCGCGCGTAGCGTGCGACTCACTGCTGACTCCTGACTGCTCCCCTCAGCCCTTGCCCGCCGCCGCCAACTGCGCCAGGCGGCGCACGGCCACCGACACCGTCGGGAAGTCCATGGCACGCTGGTTGCGCATGTCGGCGAACATGTTGAGGGTGAAACGCAGGGCGTTATCGTCCTTGGCGACCCAATCGGCAACCAGCTTCTCGGCCTTGGCCTTGCCCCCGTCGGCGAGCAGTTGCGACACCAGTGCGCTCTGCTGTGCCTGCAGTTCGTCGCGCAGCACCCCTCGCGCGTGCGCGTGCCAACGGCCTTCCACCGGCAGTTCCTCGATGCGCTGTAGCAGCCAGTGGATGTGCAGCGCTTCGCCGAGGCCGAAGAACACCTTGGCCACGTCGGTGATGCTGCGGCCGTGGGTCTGTGCGACTTCGACAATGTCCAGCGCCGACATCAGGAACGGCAATGAAGACAGATGTTCAGCCAACTCCTGCGAGAAACCCAGATCCAGCCAGCGTGCGCGGTCTTCAGCCCAGGCATCGCGATCGTCTGTACCCAGAATCTTGCCGAGATTGGCGCGCAGTTCGACCACGCCGGGCAGGTAGCGCTCCACCGCATCCGCAATATCCAGACGCAGACCAGGACGCCCCAGCAGCCAGCGTGTCAGGCCACGCAGCAGACCCCAGATCAACAACAGCGCATCGATCTGCGTGCCCTCCGGCACCTCAAGGTCAAGCGCATCGATGGCCGCCCACAGTCCGCGCGCATCAATGATCTCGCGGGCGATGGTGTAGGCCTTGGCCACCGTGGCCGGCGTCTCGCCGGTGTCCTCCTGCATCCGCATCATGAAGGTCGAGCCCATGCGGTTGACGATGGAGTTGGTGACCGCCGTGGCGATGATCTCGCGCTTCAGGCGATGGCGCTGCGCGTGATCGGCAAAGCGCGCGCGCAGCGGCTCCGGGAAGTAGCGCAGCAGTTCGTTGGACAGGTACGGATCTTCCGGCACGTCGGAATCGAGCAGCTGGTCGTAGATCACGATCTTGGCGTAGGACAGCAGGATCGACAGCTCGGGCCGGGTCAGACCCAGGCCACGCGACTTGCGCTCGGAAATCTCCGCATCGCTGGGCAGGAACTCCAGCTGGCGATCCAGCAGGCCCTGCGATTCAAGGGTGCGAATGAAGTGCTGCTTGGAACCGAGGCGGGTCAGGCTCATGCGCTCCATCACGCTGATCGCCTGGTTCTGCCGGTAGTTGTCCATCAGCACCAGCGCTGCGACCTCATCGGTCATGCTGGCCAGCAGCTGGTTGCGTGCTTCCTCGTCAAGCTCATCGCGCTGCACGGCGTCGTTGAGCAGGATCTTGATGTTGACTTCGCGGTCGGAGGTATCCACGCCGGCCGAGTTGTCGATGAAGTCGGTATTGACAGCACGCCGTTCATCGCCGCCTCGATGCGGCCACACTGGGTCATGCCGAGATTGCCGCCCTCGCCCACGACGCGGCAGCGCTAGCTCGCCGCCGTTGACGCGGATCAGGTTGTTGGCGCGATCACCAACCTCGCTGTGCGTTTCATCGGCGGCCTTGACGTAGGTGCCGATGCCGCCGTTCCACAGCAGGTCCACCGGTGCGCGCAGCACCGCGCTCAGCAGCTCGTTGGGCGTCATCTGTTCGACGCCGTCGCCAGACCAAGCGCCTTGATCATTTCCGGCGTCAGGGAAATGCTCTTGGCGCTACGCGGGAACACGCCGCCACCCTTGCTGATCAGGCTGCGGTCGTAGTCGTCCCAGCTGGAACGCGGCAACGCAAACAGGCGTTCACGTTCGACCCAGGACCTGGCCGCATCCGGATTGGGATCGATGAACAGGTGCCGGTGGTCGAATGCGGCCACCAGCCGGATGTGCCGGGACAGCAGCATGCCGTTGCCGAACACGTCACCGGACATGTCGCCCACACCGACGCAGGTGAAGTCTTCCGACTGGGAGTCGCGGCCCAGCGAACGGAAATGCCGTTTCACCGATTCCCAGGCGCCACGCGCGGTGATGCCCATGCCCTTGTGGTCGTAACCGTTGGAGCCACCCGAGGCAAAGGCATCATCCATCCAGAACCCGTGTTCGGCGCTGACCGAGTTGGCGATGTCGGAGAACTTCGCCGTGCCCTTGTCGGCAGCCACCACCAGATAGGGGTCGTCCGGGTCATGGCGAACCACCTGTGGCGGATGCACCACCTCGCCATCGACCAGGTTGTCGGTGATGTCCAGCAGGCCGTTGATGAACAGTCGATAGCAGGCGATGCCCTCGGCCAGGAGCGCGTCGCGGTCAGCGTCCTGCGGAGGACGCTTGACGATGAAGCCGCCCTTGGCGCCGACCGGCACGATGACGGTGTTCTTCACCATCTGCGCCTTGACCAGGCCCAGCACCTCGGTGCGGAAGTCCTCGCGGCGGTCCGACCAGCGCAGGCCGCCGCGCGCCACCGGACCGAAGCGCAGATGGATGCCCTCCACGCGCGGTCCGTAAACGAAAATCTCACGGTAAGGACGCGGCTTCGGCAGATCCGGCACCCGCGACGAATCCAGCTTGAAGCTGATCGCTTCCTGCGGACGACCGTCGCGCTCCTGGTAGTAGCTGGTGCGCAGCGTGGCGCGGATCACGCTCATGAAGCTGCGCAGGATGCGGTCTTCGTCGAGGCTGGACACGTTGTCCAGCAGGCCGTACAGCGCCTTCACGGTCGCCTCGATCTGGTTCTCCCGCGACTCGCCGCGATGCGACACCAGCTCCTCGATGACCTTCAGCGCCTGATCGTCGCAGTTGCCGCAGCTGCGCAGCTGTCGTGCCGCCGACTTGCGATCATTGGCGCCACCCGGCACGCCTTCCTCGCGCGCCGGATCGAAGCGCGCCTCGAACAGCTCGACCAGCAGGCGTGCGGCCAGCGGATGGCGGCTGAGCGTTTCTTCCATGTAGGTCTGCGAGAACGGCGCCTCGGTCTGCAGCAGGTACTTGCAGTAGCCGCGCAGCATGGCGACCTGGCGCCAGTCCATGCCAGCACCGATGATCAGGCGATTGAAGCCGTCGCTTTCCGCCTGCCCGCGCCAGATGCGCTCGAAGGCCTGCTCGAAATTGCCGCGCACCGCTTCGACATCGAGGTCCGCCACGTCCGGCAGGTCGACCTCGAAGTCCTGGATCCAGATGCGCTCGTCGCCGATCTGCATGCCGTAGGGATGCTCGGACAGGACTCGAAGACCCATGTCCTCCATCATCGGCAGCGCGCTGGACAGCGGGATCTGCTGGTCGTAGCGGAACAGCTTGAAGTGGATGGTCTGTCCACCACCGCGCCGCGAGCGGGTCAGCGTCAGGCGGAGATCATCGGGGCCCACCACCTCTGCGGCATTCTCGACATCCGCCGCTGCAACCGTGGGGGTGACTTCCTCGATGTAACCGTGCGGCAGCGCCTTGCCGAACTTCTGCGCCAGCTTGAGGCCGCGATCCTCGCCGTGGCGCTGCACCAGGATGTCGCGCAACTCGTCGTGCCAGTTGCGCACGATCTGCGCCAGCTTCGCCTCCAGCTCGTCCTGGTCGAAGTCGACGACGTCGCCCGGCTTGGGACGGATGATCAGATGCAACTGCGCCAGCGGCGAATCCGAAATCTGCACGTTGGTGTCGAGCCGTTCGCCGCGCAGCGCGCGCTTGAGCATCGCCTCGATGCGCAGGCGCACGTCGGTGTTGAAGCGGTCGCGCGGGATGTAGGCGATGCAACTGAAGAAGCGGCCGTAGCGGTCGCGGCGCACGAACAGCTTGGTGCGAGAACGCTCCTGCAACCCGAGGATACCCATCGCGGTCTTGAACAGCTCCTCCTCGCTGGACTGGAACAGTTCGTCGCGCGGCAGGGTTTCCAGGATGTGCTTGAGCGCCTTGCCGCTATGCCCGTCGGGAGCGAAACCGGAGCGCTCCATCACGTAGTTGAAGCGCTCGCGCACCAGCGGGATGTCCCAGGGTCGGCGATTGTAGGCAGCCGAGGTGTAAAGGCCGAGGAAACGCTGTTCGGCCACCGGCACGCCCTTCTCGTCGAAGCGCAGGACGCCGATGTAGTCCATATAGCCGGCACGGTGCACGGTGGCACGGGCGTTGGTCTTGGTCAGGATCAGCGTGTCCACCGCACCCGACTGCGGCAGCTCGTGCGCCGCCAGCGAACTCAGGCTGCGTGGACGTGTGGTGATGCGGCCGTCCCGCAGGATGCCGAGACCGGTTTCCGGCAAGGCTTTCAGCACTTCCTCGCCATCGTCTCTGGCGACTTCGTACTCGCGATAACCGAGGAAGGTGAAGTGGTCGTCCGAGACCCACTTGAGGAAGGCCTTTGCTTCGTCGCGACCCTCGGCGTCAACCGGCAGTTCGCGCTGGTCCATATCGCCAAGAACGGCCTGCATCTTGTCCTTCATCGCCGACCAGTCCACGACGCAGGCGCGCACGTCGTGCAACGCGGCGAGGATGCTGTCCTCGATGCGCTTGAGTTCGCGCGGCTCGGCCTGGCGATCGATCTCCAGGTGCATCAGCGATTCCTGCTCGCCACGGCCCCAGGCCAGCACCATGCCGCCGGGATCGCGCTGCACCTTGATCACCGGATGGATCATCGTATGCAGCTGCACACCGTCCTGTGCGATCGCCATGCCCACCGAATCGACCAGGAACGGCATGTCGTCGTTGACGATCTGGATCACCGTGTGGCTGCTGCTCCAGCCGTCGTCGCCTTCCGGATTGAACAAGCGAATCGCCGGCGCCCCCAGCTTGCGCTGCCGCGAGAACTCCAGCAGCCCACCGATAATCGCCGCCCAGGCCTCCGCCGGGCGCGCCGCCAGATCGTCATCCGGCGTTCGTTTGAAGAAGGCGTCGGCGAAGATCGCGGCCTCCTTGTAGCGCGGCGCCGACAGGCTGGCCTTGAGGGCGGAAAGGACGTCTTCGGGTGTGGTCGCGTGAGAGGCGGCCGCAGCGGACTTGGCGCTCATCGGAGGCGGTGTCTCGATATTTGGGGATTTTGATACGGAAACGCGCCGTAAGGACGGCGCGGGCGATATGTCGAAAATGTGTCGGAATTCTAAGCGCAAGCGCCGTCGACGGCCAGCGTCGACGGCGCTTTTTCGAGCTTTCTGTTCAGAGTCCGCCAAACAAACGTTTGATCAGCGCAGGCCCGTCTCGTTGCGGGCAATGACCAGGCGCTGGATTTCCGAGGTGCCTTCGTAGATTTCGGTGATCTTGGCATCACGGAAGTAGCGCTCCAGCGGCATTTCCTTGCTGTAGCCCATGCCGCCGTGGATCTGTACGGCTTGGTGGGTGATCCACATCGCCGCTTCGGAGGCCGTGAGCTTGGCGATGGCGGCCTCGTTGCTGAAGCGGCCACCGTTCTGCTCGGTCTGGCCCTTCTTCCACGCCGCGCGCAGGGTCAGCAGTGTCGCCGCATCCAGCTTGCACTTCATGTCGGCGATCTTGGCCTGGGTCATCTGGAAGGCGCCAATCGGCTGCCCGAACGCCTTGCGGTCACGCACGTACTCAAGGGTGGCCTCATAGGCCGCGCGGGCAATGCCCAACGCCTGTGAAGCGATGCCGATGCGGCCGGCGTCGAGCACGCCCATCGCAATCTTGAAGCCGTGGCCTTCCTCGCCCAACACATCCTCAGGAGCGGCCACATAGTCCTCGAACTCGATCTCGCAGGTGGCGGAGGCGCGGATGCCGAGCTTCGGTTCCGTCTTGCCCCGATGGAAACCGGGCTTGGCGGTATCGATCATGAACGCGGTGATCCCCCGCGCGCCCTTGTCCGGATCGGTCATGGCGAACAGGACGATGTATTTGGCCACCGGGCCGGAGGTGATCCAGCTTTTCTTGCCGTTGATGACGAAGCTGCCGTCGTCCTGCTTCACTGCACGGCAACGCATGGCCGTAGCGTCGGAACCGGACTGCGGCTCGGTCAGGGCGAAGGCACCGATCTCGCTGCCATCGGCAATCGCGCGAACGTAGGTCTGCTTCTGCTCCTCGGTGCCAAACTTGAGAATCCCGTTGCAGAACAGTGAGTTGTTCACCGACATGATGGTGCTGTGCGCGGCATCGGCGGCGGCGACCTCGATCATGGCCAGCACGTAGCTGATCGGATCCATGCCCGCGCCGCCGTACTCGGCCGGCACCTCGATGCCCATCAGGCCGTTCTCGCCCAGCGTGCGGATGTTGTCCAGCGGGAACTCGCCAGTGGCGTCGTGGTGCTCGGCACTCGGCGCGATGACCTCGCTGGCGATGCGCTTCGCAACGTCCTGGATCATCAGCTGTTCTTCGGTGAAATTGAAATCCACGGGCAACCTCTCGAAATCCGTGCTACGGGAGAAAACGGCCGCGCGATGCCAGCGGAAGCGCGGAATCACGGCCCTGGGGAGAACGCGTCACTGCAGCAACGTGCCTACCGACGTAAGGCGCCTATTCTAGCAGCAGGGCGGCGTGCCCCGACGCTCAGTCCCCCGTTGGAGCGCCCGTGGCATCCGGCTTCCGACCGAGCAGGCGGCTCAGCCAATCCCGGAACGGCGACAGGCTGGAGCGGGCCAAGCCGTTGAGGTCTTCGCCGTCATGCAAGCCCGTGGTGGGATACATGTCCTTGCCCGGCCGGCAGTAGGTGCCGAACAGGATGTCGAATACCGGAAAGAAGGCCGCGAAGTTTCGGTCGGTATGCTCGGGCAGGTTTGAATGATGGATGCGGTGCAGCTGCGGCCCGCCAAGCACCGGCGTCAGCGGACCCAACGGCAAGCGGATGTTCAGGTGGATGAAATAACCCCAGAGCAGAAAGGCGGACCACAGCCACGCCAGCGTGATTGGCTTCTGCTGGAACAGCAGGCCGATTGGCAGCCACAAGGCGAACACCCGCATCGGCTCTTCCAGCCAGTGGTGGCGGTTGCCGGTGGTCACGTTCAGCGAGAACTCGGAGTGATGCAGTTTGTGCTGTGCCCACAGCGGGCCGATCACATGCTGGGCGCGATGGAACCAGTAGTAGAAGAAGTCCATGATGAACAGGAAGGCCAGTACCTGGCCCAACTGGCCGAGCAACCCGTCGGGGAATTCGACCGGGATCCCAATGCCCCATTGCTCGATCCACGGCCGTGTCATTGCCAGCAGCGGCGGCGTCAGCAGGTTGGTCAGCAGCAGGAACACCACGGTGTAGACAATGTTGAAGCCGACATGCTTCAGCGGCTGCCCGGTCTGCGCCGGGATCATCGATTCCACGGCCAGCCCGACGCAGTAGATCACGGCGATCAACTGGAACTGCTGCCAACTGGTCGATAGGGCATCAAGGAGATACTGCATGGATGGCCATGGGCGACAGGCGTGGGTCGAGACCCGCGCAGTCTACAATAGCCGCCCGCTCCGACGCCGACATCGCCATCCATGACGCCAGCGCAGACTCCATGAACCGCGGCCACGTTTTCGGGCTCGACCTGATTCGGGCGCTGGCTGTGCTGATGGTGCTCTTCACCCACGCCTGCTTCCTGTTCGTGCCAGTCACCCCGGACCTTTCGGCGCTTGATCCAGTGCTGCTGCCGGGACAGCTTGGCGTCGAACTGTTCTTCGTACTCAGTGGCTTCCTGATTGGCGGCATCCTCGCCGACGAAGCCGAGCGCGGCCGGCTGGAGATCCGCCGGTTCTGGCTCCGCCGCTGGCTGCGCACGCTGCCGAACTACTACCTGTTCCTGCTGCTCAATGTCGTGCTTGAACGGCTGCTCAGCGGCCACTGGCCCGATGCCTGGCGCTACACCGTGTTCTGGCAGAACCTCGCGTGGCCGAACCCGGCGTTCTATCCCGAATCATGGAGCCTGGCTGTCGAGGAGATCTTCTACCTTGTGGCGCCAGTGCTGATCCTGCTCGGCGAGAGCCGCTTCGGCGGCTGGATGCGGCGCAGGGGACTGTCACCCATCGCGCTGATCATCGCCGGTATCGCCGTGTTCACCGCAATCCGAATCGGCTATGTGATGCAACTGGATCCGGGCTGGGACGAGGGCGTACGCAAGGTAACACTGGTGCGGCTGGATGCGATCGCCTACGGTGTTCTTGCGATCGTCGCGGTGCGGCGCTTCCGTCCCGGTGAACGAGCAGTGAAGCTGATCGCTCTGGCGGGCGCAGCAGGCGTCGCGATTTGCGTCACGTCATTCCTCACGCTTTCCCGTGATACCGACCTGTTTGCCAGGACACTCCTTTTCAACCTGATTCCGCTGAGCTTCGCTGCCTTCCTCCCTTTGGCGGGCAGAGCTCACGGCACGTCGCTGCCGAGCGCCATCCGCGCTCCGGTGGGAAAACTGGCGCTGTGGTCATACGCGCTCTACGTGTCTCACCTGTTCGTGCTGCGTATCCTGATGGATGGCCTCGGCTGGCGCGGCAGTTCGTTCGGCGAATGCCTGCTGCAGGCGCTGGCGTTCAGCGTGCTGGCCATCGCCTTCTCGGCGCTGGTCTATCGCTTCCACGAGCGACCCTGGCTGCGGCTGCGCGATCACGTCGCACCCAAGCAACCGTCCCGCCTCGCGCAACCGCCCGACTGACGTCGCTGAAAGCCTCAGAACCCGGCCTTGAACTCGATGCCGAACAGGCGAGGTTCGTTGACGAAGCCGGTCAGGTTGTTGAAGTCGATGCCCCCAACCACATCGGTCTCATCGAGGATGTTGCGACCGAACAGGGCCAGATCGTAGCGGCCGTCGCCCCAGCTGTAGCCAAGGCGCAGGCCGCCTTCCAGCAGCGGATCGCCGATGAACTCGGCCGACTCGTAGAGCATGAACGACACTTCGCCGCGATAGGCCCAGTCGGTGTAGACGTAGAACTCGCCGTTCTCCATCGGGATGCCATAGCGCGCGGTCAGACTACCAATCCACTTCGCTGCATTGGGCAGCGGGTTGCCGTTGATCAGTGCGAGCGGGACGCCACCCACGGTGACGATGGGATCCAGCACCGTGCAGCCACCGCCGCAGGGCGCGACCGCCAGCGTGTCGTCGCGGATCTCGGTGTCGTTGTAGCTGCCGCCCAGCGTGACCAGCAGGTTGTCGCCCAGCAGCGCCTCGAAATCGAGCTCGATGCCCTGCCCGACCGACTTGTCGGCGTTGATCAGCGTGTTGAAGTTGGTGGCGCCGCCGACGGCGGTGAGCTGCTGGTTGTCCGCCGTGTAGCGGTAGATCGCGATATTGGCGCGGGCGCGGCGGTTCCAGAACTCGGTCTTGTAGCCCAGCTCCCAGGACAGCACGGTTTCCGAATCCGCCACCGAGACGATGTCGCCGAACAGCAGGCGACCCTGGATGCTGGGCGCGCGGAAGCCACGGGCGACGCGGCCATAGAGGTTCGTGTTCTCGTCTAGCGCCCAGGTGGCCGACAGGTCCCAACTGACGTCGTTGTCGTCGGTGTTGACGGCGATCAGGCCGGTCGGCGGCGCGCCGAACGGCGACACCAGGCGTTCGGCCACGAAATCCTTGCTGTCCTCGGTGTAGCGCACGCCGGCACGCAGGATCACGTCATCCGTTACGTCGTACTCCAGCGAGGCGAACGCGGCCCAGGCCGCGTTGTCCTGCTCCTGCCGCGCGTAGCCGTTGCTCGGCCGGCCCGGCGCCAGCGTGTCGTAGTTGAAGCTGTCGATCTCCAGGTGTTCGTCGAACCAGAACAGGCCGGCCTGCCAGTCCAGCGCGCCCCAGTCATTCGACTCGATGCGGAACTCCTGGCTGAGCTGCGAGTGGTCCGGCATGCCGTCAGCGGATTCAGCCGTGAACGGAATAAAGCCCGGGCCGTACGGCGGCGCGTACACCGCACCGAAGCCACCGTCGATGTCGCCGCGACTGAAGGCATCGACCGCTTCGTAGCCGGTCACCGAATGCAGCGTGACCCGCCCGAGATCCCACGAAAGCCGCGCACTGCCACCGTGGCTGCTCAAACGCTGCTCGTTGCCGCCATCGATGGCGATACGGTCGCGATCAAAGCCGGCAGCGATCTGGTTGGTGCCGGGCGCCAGCAGATTGGCGCGGAACAGGCGTGCGGTGCCATCAAGGTCGCGGCCGTGGACATTGAACAGCGCGTTGAACGGCCCGCCGTTGTCGAACTGCAGTTGGAAACGCACGGCGAACTCGTCGTAGCCGCCCAGCGCATTGCTTTCGCCGCTGAAATCGTTATCGACCCAGTCATCGCGGTGCAGACCGACGCCGGACAGGCGCGCGGTCAGGACATCGTTGATCGGGCCACCGAACGCCGCCTCCACGCGCGTGTTGCCAAAGCTGCCGTAGTTGAACTGCGCGTAACCTTCCATGTCGCGGGTCGGCCGCCGCGACTCGAACTTGACCACGCCGGCCGGCGTGTTGCGTCCGAACAGCGTTCCCTGCGGACCGCGCAGCATCTCCACGCGCTCCAGATCGAAGATCGGGAAACCCTTGAGGATCGGATTCTCCTGCACCACCTCGTCGTAGATCAGCGACACCGGCTGCGAGGCGTTCAGGTCGAAGTCGATGTTGCCGAGGCCACGCACGTAGAAACGCGGAAATGCGCGACCGAAGGAGGACTCGATCACCAGGCTCGGCAGTCGCCCGGACAGCACTCGGAGGTCGTCGCCGCCGGAAACGATCACGTCGAGTTTCTCGCCGGACACCGTGGAGATCGCGATCGGCACGTCCTGCGCCTCTTCCACGCGGCGCTGCGCAGTGACGGTGACCACATCGAGGGCGGTCAGCTCGGCGGTTTCGTCGCTTTCCCCCGAAGCATCCTGCGCGACGGCGGTAGGGGAAAACGCATAGGCCAAGGCTGCGGCGAGAAGTACGGAGCGAAGCGGTAGACGGCGACGGCCATGCAGCGACGGCCGGACTTCGATAGCGTTCATGAGCGTTCCCCAATGAAGTGCGTCGTAGACCATCACCACGGCGCGATGCGGCGCGCCGGCGACTTGATCCTACGCCCATTGCAGGCACGTCGCGACCCGGCATTCCTTGACGCCAACAAAGTCGATGCCTAACCTTCCATCTTTACATCCCGATGGAAGGATAAAACGTGGACCTGAATGCCTGGTCGGCCTGCCTGCGCCTGCTCTCCGACCCCACGCGGGTGCGACTGCTGGCACTGCTGGATCGCGAAGAGCTGACCGTCGCCGAGTTGGCGCAGATCACCGGACTGGCGCAGCCACGCGTTTCCACGCACCTGGCGCGTCTCAAGGAAGCCGGCCTGGCCATCGACCGTCGTTCAGGTGTATCCGCCTACTACCGCTTCGCCGAGGACCCTCTGAATGACGCCCAGCAGGCGCTGTGGAAGTCGTTGAGCGGCACCGCCAATGATCCGCTGCTGCAGCAGGATGCCTTGCGCCTGCCGGAGGTACTGGCACAGCGCGCGGCCAGCGAGAACTGGGCGGACAACGTCGCTGGCGACATGGAGCGCCACTACTCGCCCGGCCGCACCTGGGAAGCCATGGCGCGCGCCGCGCTGCAACTGGTCGATCCCGGCCGCGTGCTGGACATCGCCTCGGGCGACGGCCTGATGGCCGAACTGCTGGCCCCGCGTGCCAGCAACTACGTCTGCATCGACGCCAGCGCCAAGATCGTCAGCGCCGCCAGCGAGCGCCTGCGCGAATTCCGCAACGTCGAAGTCCGCCAGGGCGACATGCATTCGCTGGACCTCAAGGACGCCAGCTTCGACCTCGTACTGCTGATGAACGCCCTTACCTACGCCGACAAGCCGCAGAAAGCGCTGAACGAAGCGGTGCGCGTGCTGAAACCCGGCGGCCAGTTGCTGGCGACCACATTGCAGAAGCACGGCCATCAGACGGCGGTCGCGCCGTTCAACCACGCCAACCTCGGCTTCGAAGTGAAGCAGCTCACCACGATGGCAAAGAAGGCCGGGCTTGATGTGCTGAGCTGTGGCGTGATCAACCGCGAGCGTCGGCCGCCGCATTTCAACGTGTTGTCGCTGTTGGGGAACAAGCCATGACGGCCCTTCCCTGGATCAATCCCGAACGCACCGAGCTGCTGTTGGCACAGTTGTCCCAACGCATCCTGGTCATCGACGGCGCCATGGGCACCATGCTGCAAGGCTACGAACTGGATGAGGGCGGCTTCCGGGCTGAACGCTTCGCGCGTGGCAGCAAGGCCGCCGAAAGCATCGGTCACGACCTGCGCGGCAACAACGACATCCTGAGTCTCACGCAACCCGACATCGTGCGCGCGGTTCACCGTGCCTACCTCGACGCCGGCGCGGACCTGGTCGAAACCAACACCTTCAACGCGACGCACATCGCCCAGGCCGACTACGGCTGCGAGGCGCTGGTGCGGGAGATCAACTCGGAAAGCGCGCGCCTGGCGCGAGAGGCCTGCGATGCCGTCACTGGACTGACGCCAGAACGGCCGCGCTTCGTGATCGGCGCGCTGGGACCGACCAACCGCACCGCGTCGATCAGCCCGGACGTCAACAACCCCGGCTTCCGCAACGTCAGCTTTGATGAACTGGTCGAGGCCTACATCGAAGCCGCCGACGGACTGATCGATGGCGGCGCCGACCTGTTGATGGTCGAAACCGTGTTCGACACACTGAACGCCAAGGCCGCGCTGTTCGCGCTGGACGAAGTGTTCGAGCGTCGCGGCGCGCGTTTGCCGGTGATGATCTCGGGCACGATCACCGACAACTCCGGGCGCACGCTCTCCGGACAGACTGCGGAAGCCTTCTGGTACTCGCTGCGCCATTCACGGCCACTGTCGATCGGCCTCAACTGCGCGCTCGGCGCAAAGGATCTGCGCCCGCATATCGCCTCGCTGTCGCAGATCGCCGACTGTGCGATCAGCATCCATCCGAACGCCGGCCTGCCCAACGCCTTCGGTGGCTACGACGAAACGCCGGAGATGATGGCCGAAACCCTGGGCGAGTTCGCGCGTGACGGTCTGCTCAACCTGGTTGGCGGCTGCTGCGGCACCACGCCGGCGCACATTCGCGCGATTGCTAACGCAGTCGAAGGAATCACGCCGCGAACACCACCCTCACCCGACCCGCAGACCCGGCTTGCAGGCCTTGAGCCCTACGTGATCACGCCGGAAACCAACTTCGTCAACGTCGGCGAACGCACCAACGTCACCGGTTCCGCCAGGTTTCGCAACCTGATCAAGGACGACCGCTACGACGAAGCCGTCGAGGTTGCGCGCCAGCAGGTGGAAAGTGGCGCGCAGGTGATCGACGTCAACATGGACGAAGGCCTGCTCGATTCCGAAGCCGCAATGGTGCGCTTCCTCAACCTGATCGCCGCCGAGCCCGACATCGCCCGCGTGCCGGTGATGGTCGACAGCAGCAAGTGGTCGGTGATCGAGGCCGGCCTCAAATGCCTGCAGGGCAAGGGCATCGTCAACTCGATCTCGCTGAAGGAAGGCGAAGCGCCGTTCCTGGAACAGGCACGTCGCCTGCGCCGCTACGGCGCTGCCGTTGTCGTCATGGCCTTCGATGAAACCGGCCAGGCCGACACGCTGGAACGCAAGCTGTCGATCTGCCGTCGCAGTCACCAGCTGCTGACCGAGGTCGCCGGCATCGCGTCGGAAGACATCATTTTCGACCCCAACATCTTCGCCATCGGCACCGGCATCGCCGAACACGCGGACTACGGCGTCGCCTTCATCGAGGCGTGCCGTGGCCTCAAACAGGACTTCCCGCTGGCCCACGTCTCCGGTGGCGTGTCCAACGTCAGCTTCTCGTTCCGCGGCAACAATCCGCTGCGCGAGGCCATCCACGCCGTGTTCCTGTACCACGCAATTCGCGCAGGCATGGACATGGGCATCGTCAACGCCGGCGCGCTGACACTGGTCGACGACATCGAGTCCGAATTGCGCGAACGCGTCGAGGACCTGGTGCTGAACCGCCGCGAGGACGCGACCGAACGACTGATGGATGTCGCTTCGCGCTTCCAGGCCAGCAGCAAGGAGGACGATGGCAGCGCGCTGGCCTGGCGCGAACAGCCGGTGGCCGCGCGCCTCAGCCATGCGCTGGTGCACGGCATCGACCAGTACGTCGAGGCCGATACCGAGGAAGCGCGGCTCGAAGCCGCACGCCCGCTCGATGTCATCGAAGGCCCGCTGATGGATGGCATGAACGTGGTCGGCGACCTGTTCGGCGCCGGCAAGATGTTCCTGCCGCAGGTGGTGAAGTCCGCCCGGGTGATGAAGAAGGCCGTTGCCTGGCTGCTGCCCTTCATCGAAGAGGAGAAGGCGCGCAGCGGCGACACCGGAAAGGCCAAGGGCAAGGTCATCATGGCCACGGTGAAGGGCGACGTGCATGACATCGGCAAGAACATCGTCGCCGTGGTGCTCCGCTGCAACAACTTCGATGTCGTCGATCTCGGCGTGATGGTGCCGGCGCAGACCATCCTCGACGCGGCACGCAACGAGAATGCCGACCTGATTGGCCTGTCCGGTCTGATCACGCCGTCGCTGGAGGAGATGAGCCACGTTGCCAAGGAAATGCAGCGACAAGGTTTCAGCATGCCGCTGCTGATCGGCGGCGCGACGACCTCACGCACGCACACGGCCCTGAAAATCGCCGGCAGCTATCAATCGCCGACAGTCTGGGTAAAGGACGCTTCTCGCGCGGTCGGCGTGGTGCAGAACCTGATGAGCGAGGAACGACGCGGCGCCTTCGTCGCCGCCAATGAATCCGACTACGCCGATATCCGCGAGCGGCATCGCAACAAGGGCAGCGGCAAGCGCCTGGTATCGCTGGCACAGGCACGCAGCAACGCCTTCGATGGCGACTGGGACAACTATCGACCGCCTGCACCCGACAAGCCCGGGCTGACGGTTCTCGACGATATTCCCCTGACCGATCTGGTCGAGTTCATCGACTGGACCCCGTTCTTCCAGACCTGGGAACTGGCCGGCCGCTTTCCCGCGATCCTGGAAGACCAGATCGTTGGCCAGCAAGCGAGCGACCTCTACCGCGATGCGCGAGCAATGCTCGGACGCATCGTCGATGAGAAGTGGCTGCAGGCGAAAGCCGTGGTTGGCCTGTGGCGTGCCGAACGCGTTGGCGACGACATCCGCCTCCCCGATGAAGGAACCACCCTGCACTGCCTGCGCCAACAGGCCGACAAGCCACCAGGCCGCCCCAACCTCTGTCTCGCTGACTTCATCGCGCCGGCGGACCACGGCATCGAGGACTGGGTTGGCGGCTTCGCCGTCACCGCCGGGCTCGGCATCGAGGAACACGTCGCCCGTCTTGAAGCCGATCACGACGACTACAACGCCATCCTGCTGAAGTCACTGGCTGACCGCCTGGCGGAAGCCGGCGCGGAATACCTGCACGCCCGCGTGCGTCGCGAGTTGTGGGGCTACGCGGATGACGAGGCGCTGGACAACGAAGCACTGATCGATGAGAAGTACCGCGGCATTCGTCCGGCGCCCGGCTACCCGGCCTGCCCGGAACACAGCGAGAAGCAGACGCTGTTCGAACTGCTCGATGCCGAAGCCAATACCGGCATCCGCCTGACTGAAAGCTTCGCCATGTATCCGGCATCGGCGGTGTCCGGCCTCTACTTCTCACACCCGAAAAGCCAGTACTTCGTCGTCGGTCGGGTGAGTGAGGAACAGGTTGCCGAGTACGCAAAACGCAAGGGCGTGGACAAGACTCAGGCCGAACGCTGGCTGGCCGCCAACCTCGACTACGACCCGGAGTAGACCCACGAATCGTCGGAGCGAAGCCTCAATCCTCGAAACCGTCGGCAAACAGGCCCTGCCCCGGCACCACGCTGCTACGCACGCAGTCGTAGGTTTCAGGGATTCGCGGACCGGTGTCGATGACTTCAAAGTCGGTGACCTGTACGCCGAACAGGGAATGCGAGTCGATATCCATCGTGTCCCACTTGGCGGTGGTGTCCTCGTCGCTCTGTGCGGTCAAGGCCACATTGCCGCCGTCGGCCAGCACGATGCCGTAACGCTGCATGGTGCGAAGGATAGCTTGGGCCGCGGCGCCGTAGGCGTCCATGTTGAAGCTCGCCTTCAGCCGCATGCGCACACCGTAGGGCACGCTGCCGACCGGGCCACTTGGACCTCCCGCGTGCGTCGCAGGACGTACATACAGGCGCCCGTTCGACCCGCCTAGCGACACGTCATTGGCCATGTGGCTGTTCGGCAGGATGAAGCGGATTGCATGACCAAGATCGCTGTCGTTGCCCTCGGCCACCGCGGCCGCCACCTCGTCGGCGTTGAACAGCAGCGGTGCGATCGGGAAGCCGGCCGCATCGGCGCTGGTGCAATGGTCACCGCGTCCTTCCGGCGGATAGACCACGTTCAAGTCCCAGACGGCCAGGCAAAGCGCATCCAGCTCGCCACCAGACAGGTTGCCGGCGTACAGCTCATACAGCAGGTTGTCGTCGTGGACGATCAGGTGGCAGTCGCCACCGAGGTTATTGCAGGTCAATCCGGGCTGCCCTTCGAACTGCGCGTCGGCAGGCACTGGCATCTGCGTGCCCAGCGGCTCGCAATCCGGCAGGTAGTATGGCGCAGCGTTTCCCTTGCGCTGCACGACCGGATAGGTCGGCGGGTTTTCGCCCGGCGTCAGCTTGCGGACATGGAAGCTGAAGTCGATCTGGAAATCGCCGCCCAGACCCCAGCCGCCATCGAGCGCGGCGAGCGTGTTGAGCATGGATACCGAGTCCGGGTGCAGTGCCGCCGAATCCACCCGCTGGTGCCAGACCGAACCGGTCGGAAACCGCGGCGGCGAATCCGCTGCGACGTTGGTTGCCAGCGTGGCAGCCAGAAGCAGCCAGCCGCCGTGCAGCCGTGACGGCCTTCTATTCCCCTGTTCAGCCAAAACCAGGATTCGCATGGCGCGTCCTTGAGGTTGAACACGGCCGCATCCTGCGCTGATCAATTGCCGGGTTCAAGCCGCTGCAGGCTTCCGGGCAAGCACGCTGCTACCAGACCAGATCGTCGGGAACCTGGTACTTCGGATCAGCGTAGCCGTCGTCAGCGCCCTTGGGCGTGGCATCGGCCATCTCCGGCTCCGCAGAGGGCCCCTTCAGCGCAATGGCGTCGGCGAACACCGCTTCGGCCTCGGACAGGGTGGCCGCATCAACGAGCAAGTAACGACCACGAATCTGCACCACGCCGAGTAAGCCGGCATTGAGATCCGCGAGCTGGCTGGCGGTGACGTAGACGCGACGAATCTTGCCGCCGTATTCGAAGTGACGGGCAATCTCGGCCTTGTTGTCGTTCAGGGTGCGGCCTTCCAGCAGCTTCTCCAGCTTCTGCCGGGCCTCGCGACGGATGCGCGCCTGTTCCTGCTTCTCGCGCTCGGCGTCGATGCGGTCCTGCTTTTCCTTCTGCGCACGGATCGCATAGGCCTTGGCCAGATCCATCTCGCCGCCGCTCTTGGCTTTCGGCTTGCCTGCCTTTCCAGCCGGATTGCCACGTCGTGGTTTGGGCTTCGTGGATTTCGGCGGCGTTGGGCTGGCCTTGAAGCCGAGCTGCCTGAGTTGGTCGCGGATGGAGTTGGACATTTGGAGCGGACAATTGTGAGGGACAGTCTGGGAGTATCAGCCACACCGCTACATCATGACGCAGCCGACCCTGGATCTTGTAAGAAAGCTAGTGATGCAACGCCGCTTCACGATTCACGAATCACCAATCACGGCTTCTAGTAATGCGGCGGTGGCGGTTCCTCGCCGGGATCAGCCAGCAGCAGGCCGCGCAGTTTACCGAGATCGTCCAGCGCGCGGACCAGTTGTTGCTCGAGCTTCGCGATGCGCTGGTTCTGCGACACCAGCGCTTCGTTCAGTTCGCCCAGCAGGTGGTCCTGGAACGACAGGCGCGTCTCCAGTTCGTCCATGCGCGATGCCAGCCTGTCGTCAGAGCCGCTCATCGCTGGCCTCGCGTGGCAGCAGGTGCTTGACGTCGAACAGCACGCCGCCGGGCTTCAGCCAGGCGCGGATGCCGTCGGCGCCCAGCTCGGCGAACTGGCGATGCGCCACAGCCAACAATACGGCGTCGTAGTCGCCTGCTTTCGGCACAGCGATGGGGTGGATACCGAGGTGCTCGCCCGCCTCGTCCGCGTCCACCCAGGGGTCAACCGCATCGACCTCGGCGTGATAACCGCGCAGGGCATCGATCAACGGCCCCACCTGGCTGTTGCGCAGGTCCGGGCAGTTCTCCTTGAAACTGAGGCCGAGCACCAGCACGCGCGCACCCACGACATTGATCCGGTGCTTCGCCAGCAACCGCAGGAAACGATCGCCGACATACGCTGCCATCCCGTCATTGATGCGCCGCGCCGCCATGATCAGTTCAGGGAAGTGCCCGGCTTCCTGCGCCTTGTGAATCAGGTAATAGGGATCGACGCCGATGCAATGACCACCGACCAGGCCTGGGCGAAACGGCAGGAAGTTCCACTTGCTGCCGGCGGCATCCAGCACCGCCTGTGTATCGAGGCCAAGTCGCGAGAACATCTGCGCGAGCTCGTTCATCAGCGCGATGTTGACGTCGCGCTGGGTGTTCTCGATGGCCTTGGCCGCTTCCGCGGTACGCAGGTCCGGCGCGCGGTGGGTACCGGCCCTGATGATGCGGCGGTACAGCGCGTCGACGAAGTCACTGGCCGCCGGATTCGAACCTGAGGTCACCTTGACGATATCCGCCAGCCGGTGCGCGCGATCACCGGGATTGATGCGCTCGGGGCTGTAGCCAACGTGGAAGTCCGCGTTGCAGTGCAGGCCGGAACCGGACTCCAGCAGCGGGATGCAGACTTCCTCGGTCGCGCCCGGGTAGACGGTGGACTCGAAGATCACCACGTCGCCGCGATGCAGCCGGGCCGCGACCGTCCGCGTCGCCGCCTGCAGCGCGGTCATGTCCGGGTACTTGTGCCGGGTCACCGGTGTTGGCACGGCAACGATGAAGACATTGCAGTCGTCCAGGGCTGCCGGATCGTCGCTGAAACGGATGCGTGACAACTGTGCGCGTTCATTGGCGTCGAGCTCGCCGGTGCTGTCCTCGCCGCGACGCAGACCGTCGACGCGGCGCTCGTCAATGTCGAAACCCAGCGTGTCGACTTCGTTTGAAAATGCCAGCGCCAGCGGCAGGCCCACGTAGCCGAGGCCGATGACCGCCAGGCGCAGGTCATCGCCTTCCGGCAGTGGCGCTACCTGGCCGGCTGTCATGTCGCCATGCCTTCGGCGTCGGGCCGATGCACCGAACGACCGCGGCCGATGCCGTAGTAAGCGATACCGGCTTCCTCGACTTCCACTGGATCGTAGAGGTTGCGACCGTCAAAGACGGCCTTCGCCGACAACGCCTCGGCCAGCCGTGCGAAGTCCGGGCTGCGGAAGGCCTTCCACTCGGTGACCACCGCCAGGGCATCGGCGCCGGCCACGCAATCCCAGGCGCCATCGCACAGAATCAGATCGTCGCGTTCACCAAAGATCCGTTGCGCCTCCTGCATGGCTTCCGGGTCAAAGGCGCGCACCCTGGCGCCCGCATCCCAAAGCTGGGCCAGCAGGCGACGGCTGGATGCTTCCCGCATGTCATCGGTATCCGGCTTGAAGGCCAGGCCCCAGACCGCCACGGTGCGGCCTTCCAGATGGCCGTTGAAATGCTGCTGGATGCGCTCGAACAGGCGCGACTTCTGGTCGTCGTTGACCGCTTCGACGGCTTCGAGGATACGCGCCTGGTAGCCGTGGGCCCGCGCCGTGCGTTCCAGCGCCTGCACGTCCTTGGGGAAACAGGAGCCGCCATAGCCGGCACCCGGATAAATGAAGGAATAGCCGATGCGCGGGTCGGAACCGATACCGCGACGCACGCTTTCCACGTCGGCGCCGACCTTCTCCGCGATATTGGCCATCTCGTTCATGAAGCTGATCTTGGTCGCCAGCATGGCGTTGGCGGCGTATTTGGTCAGCTCGGCCGAGCGCACGTCCATCACCACGAAGCGGTCGTGATTGCGGCAGAACGGCGCGTACAGGCGCTTCATCTTCTGGATCGCAACTTCATCGTTGCTACCGATCACGATGCGGTCGGGGCGCATGCAGTCGTCGACAGCCGCGCCTTCCTTCAGGAATTCGGGATTCGAGACCACCTGGAAGTCGACCGAAACACCTCGCGCGTCCAGCTCGCCGGCAATCGCCGCGCGCACGCGATCCGCCGTGCCGACCGGCACCGTGGACTTGTTGACGATGACCGCCGGGCGATCGAGATGCTGGCCAATGGTCCGCGCCACGGCGAGCACGTGACGCAGGTCGGCGCTGCCATCCTCGTCCGGCGGCGTGCCCACGGCGATGAAAATGATCTCCGCGTGCGCCACGGCAGCGGCGGCATCCGTGGTGAAATCGAGCCGGCCGGCCGCATGGTTGCCGATCACCATCGGCTCAAGGCCGGGCTCGTAGATCGGCACCGTACCCTGGCGCAGACCGTTGACCTTGGCCTCGTCAATGTCCACGCAGAGCGCATGGTGACCGACTTCGGCCAGGCAGGTGCCGGTAACCAGGCCGACATAGCCGGTGCCGAACAGGCTGACTCGCATCGTGCGGATTTCCTCAAAATCGAAGCGGGTGGCGGATGATACCGCGCGCACCGAAAGCATTCATGACAGCGGAGTTGCACAGCGGCGGCGGCAAAGCCCCTGAAACGACAACGGCCGACCCAAAGGGCCGGCCGTCGCGGTAACACGAGACGTCGCGGTTACTGCGCGGCGTCGGCCTTGACGATTTCCAGCAGCTCGACGTCAAAGTGCAGCGTGGCGTTCGGGCCGATCGGACCCGGCGTGGCGCGATCGCCATAGGCCAGCTCGGACGGAATCCAGAACTCGAACTTGCTGCCCACCGGCATCAGCTGCAGACCTTCCGTCCAACCCGGGATGACCTGGTTCAGCGCGAACTGCGCCGGCTCACCGCGATCCACCGAGCTGTCGAACTTGGTGCCGTCAAGCAGCGTGCCGGTGTAGTGCACCTTCACGGTATCGGTGGCCGCCGGCTTGGCGCCCTTGCCTTCCGTGGCGACCTTGTACTGCAGGCCCGAAGCGGTGGTCTTCACACCGGCCTTGCCCTTGTTGGCGGCCAGAAATTCTTCGCCTTCCTTCTTGTTGGCTTCGGCCTTGGCCTGGGTTTCCGCAGCAGCCTTGGCCTGAAGGCGCTGACCAAAGGCCTTCTGCACTTCCACGGCCTCTTCGCGGCTCAGCGCCGGCTCATCACCGTTCAGGCCGCTGCGGATGGCGGCGAACACCACGTCGAGATCGATCTCGTCCTTGATCTGCTGCAAGGAACCACCGATCTGCATGCCGACCACGTAGCTGGCCTTGTCCTTCTCGGTCTCGAGCTTCGGCGCTTCGGCGCGGGCAACGGAAATCGCAGCCATTGCGAAGCCCAGGGAGACAGCCAGCAGGGTCGGCTTGATCAAAGCTTTCATCAAATACTCCGGAGTTGGGAAATCGATTGGCGCTGCGGGAACAACCAGTAAACGCAGCGCAGCGGCCGGCTATTGTCGCGGCCGGCCGCGCATGAAGCAACGCCGGACTTCCGACCGACACCGGGCAAGGAGGTTCCACGGCGCGACTTCGGGTCGACGTTGTCGTTCAGGTTGGCCGCCGTCGCCCTGTCCCACCTGCAACCGGAAGGAATGGTCGCGCTATGTCGTCAGTCATGGGTCACAGGACTTGCCATTGTTCGTTTTGGTGTTATAGTTCACTACAACACCACCTAACCACTCAGCACCCCACGAACCCGGACGCCAGCGCGTCCATGAGGAGGCCACCATGATCAGCAAACTGCGCAGCACGCTTTCCGGACTGTCCGCCATGGGCCTGTTCCTCGGCGCCTGCCTGCTGCTGGCCCAGCCACTGCCGCAGGTCGCGCGGACCGCGAACCTGGACGTCGCCGACACCGACCACACCGAAACAGCCGCCGAGACGGTCACATTCGACGTCGAGGCCGGTCTGGGCAGCGTCAAGCTCAACCTGACCCTGCCCTACTACGCGGTTGGCAAGCTGCTGGCCGCGCGGACGGAGTCCTGAGCATGAGCGTGTCCTGGAATGACAACCAGCCGATCTATCGGCAACTGAAGGAGCGTGTCATCGCCATGATCCTCGACGGCGAGCTCAAGCCCGGTGACGCCCTGCCCTCGGTGCGGCAGGTCGCGGCGGACTACCAGCTCAACCCGTTGACGGTGTCGCGCGCCTACCAGGAACTGGTCGAGGAAACGCTGGTGGAAAAACGCAGAGGACTGGGCATGTACGTCACCGACGGTGCCCCGCAAAAATTGCTGGCCAGCGAGCGCGAGCGCTTCCTGCAGGACGAGTGGCCGGCCATGGTCGAACGCATCCAGCGCCTTGGAATTGACATGAAAACTTTATTGCAAGCCATTGATCGGGGAGACAATTGATGAATGCTTCGCTTGAATCCAATCCCTTGGAGCACAGCGGCAGCGACCAGCCGGCCACGATGGTTCGTGCGCGCGGCCTGACCAAGATCTACGGGGCCGAGAAGGCGCTGAACAGCGCCGACTTCGACATTCCGCGCGGCCGCATCGTCGGTCTGATCGGCCCCAACGGCGCCGGCAAGACCACCGCCTTGAAGGCCATGCTCGGCCTGACCCGCTACGACGGCGAGCTCAAGGTGCTGGGCCGCGACCCGGCCACCGAGCGCGACGAACTGATGCAGGACGTCTGTTTCATCGCCGACGTCGCCGTGCTGCCGCGCTGGATCCGCGTCCGCGAAGCCATTGATTTCGTCGAAGGCGTGCACCCGCGGTTTTCCCGCGAGCGCTGTGAGCAGTACCTGGCCCACACCAAGCTGACCCCGAACATGAAGGTCAAGCAGATGTCCAAGGGCATGATCGTGCAGCTGCACCTCGCCCTGGTCATGGCCATCGACGCCAAACTGCTGGTGCTGGACGAGCCGACCCTGGGCCTCGACATCCTCTACCGCAAGCAGTTCTACAAGAACCTGCTGGAAGAGTATTTCGACGAAGGCAAAACCATCCTCATCACCACGCACCAGGTGGAGGAAGTCGAGCACATCCTCTCCGACCTGATGTTCATCCGCGACGGCAAGATCGTGCTGTCGGCGACGATGGATGACGTGTCCGAGCGCTTTGTCGAAGTCATGGTTGGCCACGATGCCGTTGAATCCGCGCGCGCCCTCGACCCGATCGATGAGCGCCAGGTCTTCGGCAAGTCCGTAATGCTCTATGACCTCGAGCGCAGCAAGGCCAATCGACAGCAAATCGCCGAACTGGGCGAAACCCGCACGCCGGGCGTCGCCGACCTGTTCGTCGCCACCATGAAGGGAACCTACGAATGAACACCATGAAATGGCTGCTCAAGCGCGAGTACTGGGAACATCGCGGCGGCTTCTTCTGGGCGCCGGTGATCGGCGGCGGCATCTTCCTGCTGCTGAACCTGTTCGGCATGATTGCCGCCCAACTCGCGGCAGGCCGCGCCAACATCCAGGTCGGCCTGTTCAAGTTCGACACCATGCTCAACGGCATGGATG
>JAWLAW010000005.1:0-243946 GCA_041395265.1 Lysobacteraceae bacterium | reverse complement strand
AAGGCTTGGCTGGCATCAGCTTGGCATCGGCGTCGATGGCCCAGCTGAAGTTGACCGGCTGCTGGTCCGGATCGTCGCGCAGCGCCTTGCCGGCGGTGCTGACCAGCACCGTCGGGACGAGGTCACCGGCAACGGCCTGGGCATCAACCTGGGCGTCGCGGGCAGCATGGGCGCCGACCGGCGCGAGGGAGGCCGTCAACGCGACGGCGAGTAGTTTCGACAGGTTCATTGGTCGGCTCCTCAGATGTCGTCGCGCAGGATTTTTTCGAGACCGAAGCAGGCGCGACGGCTCTGGTTGTGACTCAGCGGCTCACGCCCGGCCATGCGGCTGGTGTCGTTGAACCACGTGGTGCCGGCTGCGCGCTGGCTGGAGCACTCAAGGAAGCCGTCGGAACAGGAGTTCAGCCAGGCCTGGGTGATTTCGAGGCCGACGTTCAGGTGATAGCCACCGCAGTAGCTGTCGCCATCCCAGATCGCGGTTTCGACGTCGGTGCCGACCACGTTCCAGAAGCCCTTGGGCAGCGACGGACGACCCGAGGTGCCGTACAGGTTGTTGGCGTTGTAGTGCGCCATCCAGCTGACCTGCTGCATGCGCACGGCGTCGGACTTGTAGCCCAGCAGCCAGCCCAGCGCGCTTTCGAACACGTTGCCGGCGATGACGGCGTCAGCCAGCGGGGTGCCGGCGGAGGACGGTGCCAGTGCGTTCACCCAGCGGATCTTGCTGATGATGTTCGGATAGCGGCTGTCGTAGGTCGGGTTCGACATGATCCAGCGCATCACGTTGCCACCGTTGGAGTGGGTGATGACGACCAGGTCGGTGATGTTCCTGCTGCTGATGAAGCTGCTCAGCTGGCCAGCGAGGCAGCCCGAAGCGCGGCTGTCCCACATGTACTGCTCGAAATCGCAGTTGATGACCACGTAGTTGGCACGGTTCGACAGGCCGTCGCGGACGGTATTCACCATCTTCGACTGCCAATAGTCGTTGTACGCATCGGTTTGCTTGCCGGTGCCGTGGACGAATGCCACGCCGGTAGCGGCGGAAGCCAGCAGCGGGGCTGACAGCAGCAGAAGTGCGATAAGGAATCGACGCACGTGACCCTCCCAGATCGGTGCGCGCGGCGGGTTCAACTCCCTCTGTTCCCACTCGGCAAAAAATCCGGCGCTCCCTACGCCGGCGTATTGCGAAGCCGATCATAGGGATTCTGTGACGAAAGTCAAACAAGCGTTCGATTACAGCCGGTTTGCCGCCAAAAGTGACGTGCCGCGTCCATCTGCAGGCGTATGTCCTGCGCGGGTTGCAGCGGTTTTCGAGCGTGATGGCAGTCTCAGAACGGCAGGTCGAGGGCCGCGCAGAGGTAGTCGATCAAGGACGCAACTTGCGACCAGTCCTGCTCGATCCGCTCAACCAGCTTGGGCCCGGTGACGACGCTGTCCGGCAGGCGCACGGAGGCGACGAAGTCCTTGCGCTTGAGGTCATCGAGCAGTGGATGGTCGGCCGGGAAGCCGCGCGGCGGCCGGCTGAGGCTGTCGCCACCCATGGCCAGTCCCTTTCCGCTTTTGCCCTTCACGGCACGCTGCCAGGCGGCCGGGTTGTCCACGATGAACTCGCGGATGTGGCGCAGCGTGGCGGTTTCCGGATGCCAGATGCCGCCGCCGAGGAAACAGTTGCCGGGCTGCAGGTGCAGGTAGAACACCGGCGCCGCAACTTCGCGTCCGCGCTCGTGGCGGAATCGCGCGCCGGCATTGGTCTTGTACGGCGACTTGTCGTTGGAGAATCGTGCATCGCGATGAATGCGGAACAGCGAGCCGCCGACGGGCCGTGGATCGGCCACGAAATGCGGGCTGATCCGCGCCAGCGGCTCGGCCAGATCGCCGATCAGGCGCAGGAACGGCTGACGCAGGCTGTCCTCGTAGCGCGGCTTGTTCGCGTTGAACCACGGCCGGTTGTTGTTGAGGGCCAGGTCGTTGAGGAACTTGAAGGTGTCGGGGGTGAAGTAGCGGCTCATCGTAGGATCCGGTCGGCGATGGGGTTCGGTGAGTTGACCCCGTGCTGGTCAGTGGCGGACAGGAGGTTCACGCCGTCATGCTCTCAACTCCGGCTGGCAGGCGCGAGTCTGTCGTGAAGACAGACCTGCGGTCCGGTCATGCTGGGGGCAGCACCATGGGTCGCCGGCGCGAGCGCAGGAAGCCGTCGGTTGCGAATATCGCCAGCGCGATCCAGATCAAGGCGAAGCCGATCATGCGCTCGCTGCCGAAGGGTTCGCCAAAAACCAGCACGCCACACAGCAGCTGCAGGGTGGGCGCGATGTACTGCATCAGGCCGACCAGGGAGAACGGGATGCGGCGCACCGCGTCGGCGTAGGCGATCAGCGGAATGGCGGTGAGCGCGCCGCCGATGATCAGCAGCATCGCGGCCATCACTCCCCAGCCGCCCGACGCGCTGGAGGCAGCAAAGCCACCATCGCCGTTGAACTCACTCCAGATCAGGAAGCCGAGTGCCGGCAGGAACAGGTACAGGCTTTCCACACCCAGGCCGCGCACTGGCGGCACGGCGACGACCTTGCGGATCAAGCCATAGATGCCGAAGGAGCAGGCCAGCGCCAGTGCGATCCAGGGGAAGTCGCCGTAGTTGAATGTCAGCCACAGCACGCCGGCGGTGGCGATGGCGATCGACACCCACTGCGCGCGATTCAGTCGCTCGCCCAGCACCGCCACGCCGAGCACCACGTTGAGCAGCGGATTGATGAAATAGCCGAGACTGGTTTCGACCACATGCCCGGCATTCACCGCCCAGATGTACAGGCCCCAGTTCAAGGCGATGAACATGCCTGACAGCGCCAGCATCCACGCGGCTCGCGGTTGTTGCAGCGTTTGCCGAAGCCAGCCGCGGCCGTGCCGCCACAGCAGCCAGCCGACGACCAGCAGCGTGCTCCAGACGATGCGATGGGTGATGATCTGCAGCGACGGCACGGCCTTCAGCAGGTGCCAGTACAGCGGCATCAGTCCCCAGATAACGAAGGCGATGCTGGCAGCAACCAGGCCGCGGCGATCCAAAGTCGGGGTGCTCAGGGTGAATCTCCATCAGTCGAGCTGGCATGCATCAGATCGTCGAGCGGCTGGGCCCAATCGGACAGTGCATCCAGAAGCACCTGCTGCGGCCCAGGTCCGGCCAGCGCAGCGCGACGCGCGTCGATGTCGGCGTGAAACTCGGCAAGGCTCTGCTCGGCCAGCGTGTCGTCGCGCAGGCGCTGGCGGCGGTAGTCGTCCCAGCGCTGCTGCTGGGCGGTGTCCAGTGATTCGGGCCAGTTGCGCGCCTGGTAGCGGAACAGCAGTTCGCGGAGACGTGGATCACTGAGCTGGGATTCGAATTTCGGCAATGCATCCGGCCGCGCACTGCGAATATCCGGAAAGCGGCGCTTGTCGCCATCCGGTACGAAACCGTCGTAGAGCGCAGCGTCGGGATCGTTGTCGCCACGCGATGCTTCCATCGCGAAGGCCTGACGCAGGCGCTCGGGCAGATCCGCAGCCTTTGCCAGCTGCTTTGTGCGTCGCGCGATCTCGTCCGGATCGATCTGCAGGCGTTCGCGTTCGGCGTCGCGCAGATGATCCATCGACACCAGCGCCGGGCAGCGATTGGCGTGGACTTCCTTGATCGGATGCCGTTCCTCGCCCTCGGGCAGGTCGGCGCGGGCGACGAAGCGACGCTCGGCGATGTCCTCGGCGCTGGCGTTGATCAGCGCTTCGACATCCTGCGACAGATCCACGCAGATGATGCGGTTGCCGATGCTCGGATGCGGCGTCAGCGGCAGGATCGGTGCGGCGCAGTAGCGCTCGACCGGAAAGCGGCCGGAAACGTGCAGCACCGGCGTCTGGTTGGCGTAGTCGAGCAGCGTCAACGCACGACGCTTGTCGCAGAAGCCCAAGTAGTAGTCGAACAGTCGCGGCTGCGCTTCCTTGACCTTGCGCGCCAGCGCGATGGTGGCCAGCACGTCGGACGTTGCATCGTGCGCCTGCTCGTGCAGCAAGCCGTTGGCTCTGGCCAAGTGTTCGAGTTTGAACGACAGGCGACCGTCGTCGTGCGTCGGCCACTCGATGCCCTCGGGTCGCAGCGCGCAGGTGAGGCGCATCAGGTCGAGGATGTCCCAGCGCGAATTGCCGCCACGCCACTCGCGTTCGTAGGCGTCGAAGAAGTTGCGGTAGAGCAGGAAGCGGATATGCGTGTCGTCGAAGCGCAGGCTGTTGTAGCCGGCCGTGCAGGTCTGCGGCTGCGCCATCAGTTCGAAGATGCGCGCGGCGAACTCGGCTTCGTTCACGCCATCGCGCTGGCATTGCTGCGGCGTGATGCCGGTGAGCAGCACGGAGGTGGGCTGTGGCAGCAGGTCATCGGCCGGCTGGCAGAACAGCGTGATCGGATCGCCCAGCGGGTGCAGCTCTTCGTCGGTGCGCTGCGCCGCGAACTGCGCGATGCGCGTGCGTCGCGCATCAAGGCCGAAGGTTTCTAGGTCGTACCAGAGGAAAGACTGGCTGGATCGGGAACGGTGCATGCACGCATTGTGCCTGTGCACGCCTCACGACGCAGAAGCTCAGAAGCCGATGGCGTCGCTCTTCTCGCCGTCATTGCCGAGGCGGTCGGCCGTGGCCAACGAGGCGGGCAGTTCGAGCTTGATCTGCGGCATGCCCAGCGCGTTGCCCTGCGCGTAGTCGACGCCGCATTCGTACAGCGACATCAGCACGCGAGCGTCCTCGACGAACTCGGCGATGGTGTGCTTGCCGGCGGTTTCCGCGATGCTGGTCAGCGCCGCGATGATGGTGCGGTCCAGCGGGTCATCGGGCAGTCCCTGGATCAACGAGCCATCCACCTTGAGGATGTCGGCCTCGAGCTGCTTCAGGTAGGCGAAGGTGGAGAAACCGGTGCCGAAGTCGTCGACGGCAATCCGGCAGCCGTGCTGGCGCAGGTCGTGCAATGCCTGCTGGACACCGGCCACGTCCTCGATCGCGCGCGACTCGGTGATCTCGAACACCAGGCTGTCCGGACTGACGTTGTGCTCCACCAGCTTGGTGATCACGTAGCCGGCGAAGCCGTCGCTGCCGAGGCTGTCGGCGGACAGGTTGATGGTGAGCACCACCTTGCGCGGGGCAGCGGTGGCGCTGCGTGCCACGCGCAGTGCGCGGTCGACGACCCAGCGGTCGATGTCCGGCATCATGCTGAAGCGCTCGGCACTGGGGAGGAAGGCGTGCGGCGAAATGAGATCGCCTTGCGCGTCACGCAGTCGCAGCAGCACTTCGAAAATCGCCGGTTGCTCCGGGTTGCGCTGTAGCTGGCGCACCCACAGATGCGGGTCGTCGTGGCGCAGTTGCTGTTCTTCCTCGAGTCCATTGAGCGGCACGATGGGCTGGAAGGCGAGCAGGAACCGGTCGTTCTTCAGCGCGTCTTCGATGCGCGCCGACCAGCCAAGGTCGACATCGAGCGCGGCCTTGCGACCGCTTTCCTCGGTGTACAGGTGGGTGCGGTTGCGGCCGGAACGCTTGGCCATGTGACAGGCGATGTCGGCGTGCGCCATCGCTTCGGTCAGCGAGGCGGTTTGGGAGTCCATCTTCACCACGCCGATGGAAAGCGTGATGCGATAGCTCTTGCCGGCGTGGACGAACGGCGTGGCGGTCAGCGCCTGTCGAAAACCGTCGGCGATGCTCTCAATGTCCCCGACGTTGACGTTGCGCAGGATCAGCGCGTACTCGTCGCCACCCATGCGCGCCAGGTGGTCGGAGCCGCGCAGTCGCGAGCGCAGGCGGTTGCTGACCTCGCAGAGCAACTGGTCGCCGGCGCTGTGGCCGGCGGTATCGTTGATGTACTTGAAGCGGTCGAGATCGACGAACAGCAGCAGCGAGCTCTGCTCGGAGCGCTTGAGGCGGGTCAACTCCTTTTCGAGCTGCACCTCGAACCAGCCGCGGTTGTGCAGCTTGGTCAGGGGATCGTGTTCGGCCTGCCAGCGCAGTTCCTCTTCCAGCATGCGCCGCGCGGATACGTCGCGGAAGGCGACCACCGAACCGGTTCGCTGGCCGTCCACCGTCATCGGGAACACCGTGCATTCCACCGGCAGCGAACGCCGGGCCGCGGTCCAGAACACACCTTGCCAGTTCGGCACAGCCTCGCCGTTGGCATAGCACTGGTCGAGGAAGGACTCCTCGCGCTGCAGCGTCGCGCCGTGCTCGTCAGCGCCGTGGAAGCAGTCGAAGGCGCGGTGTCCGGTCAATTCGCGGGCCTGCGAATAGCCAAGCAGGTCCAGGGCGGCCGGGTTGACGAACTGGATGACGCCGGCTTCGTCGACACCATAGACACCGTCGCCAACCGAACTCAGGATGCCCTGCAGGCGTCGCCGTTCCGCATCGATGGCCTTGCGATTGTTGACCGTCCGCGCCAGCGAGGCGAGGCGGGCCAGGAACAGTTCCTTCGCCTCGCTCTTGAACAGGCATTCGACCGCACCCAGCGCCAGCGACTCGCGGATCACGGCATCGGAATAGGTGCCGGTGATGATGGCGGTGAGCATCTCCGACGTTTCCGGCTGCTCGCGCAGGCGCGCGATCAGTTCGGTGCCGTTGGCTTCCGGCATGTAGTAGTCGACGATGGCGATGTCGAAGCTGCCGGCCCTGGCGGCTTCCAGACCTTCGGCCACGGAATTCGCGGTTTCCACCTCGTAGCCGCTGCGCAACAGCAGTCTGGAGAAACCGGCGCGAACGGTGGCGGAATCGTCGACCAGCAGGATCCGCAGCGTTGCTGACGGCGCGCGCTGCGTCGGCAGTTGGGTGCGCTCGGGTGGGCGCAGCAGTTGTTCCAGCGCAGCGCCGGTTTCCTGGAAGTCACCCCACAACAGCAGGCCGGTGCGTGGCCGGGTCAGTCGCCAGTTGGCTGCGGACTCGTTGTTGCGGTCGGCAAGGATCAGCACCGGCAGGTGCTCAAAGGCATCGCTGTGCAGCAGCCCGAACACGTCCTCGGCGACGCCGTCGCTGTATTCCGGCCAGCCCAGCACCACGCCCTCGAAACGGTTGGCGCTGGTCAGATGCCGCTGCAGGACGTCATAGGCCTGCTCGTGCGATGCCAGCGCCGTGGTCGCAAAGCCGTGCTGCGCCAGCACGGTGGAAGCCGCGCGACGACGGGTGACGGAGGCTTCGACCAGCAGGACAGGGCGCATTCCGGCTCTTTCCAGGGATTTCCGGGCAACAAGTCGGTCGAGACTACTCCGCGATTGCCGGAAAACCAAGGACTTGGCGCCTGCCGGGATGTATCGGTTTGCTGCGCGGGCTGGCGAATCTGCTCCATCTGTCCGCCGGCGGCTGTTTCGACATGGCGTTCCGTCCGGAAATGAAGTGCGGCGTTCGCAAGCGCACAGTCCGGGTCGTCTGGAGGCGTAAGGCGTCCCGAGAAAATACTTTTAAATCAGTTTGATAGATAAAGTTCACGTAGGTGGCACGCGGTTTGCTAGCAGCAACGCATGGACATCAAACGCGAAGACCTCAAACAGAAAAAGCGCCGACGCCAGATTGGTTTCGGTCTTTTCGGCGCCCTGGCGCTGGCAGCGGTGATCATGCTGGTGGCCCGGTTGGAGCCGGCCGCGCCCAGCGTGGAGCGCGCCAGCCTGTGGATCGACACCGTGAAGCGCGGCGAATTGCTGCGCGAAGTGCGCGGCCCCGGCACGCTGGTGCCGACCGAAATCCGCTGGATCAGCGCCGAGACCGCCGCGAATGTTGAACGCATCCTGGTGAAGCCGGGTGCGCAGGTCGAACCGGATACGGTGATCCTCGAGCTCAGCAATCCCGAAGTGATGGAGCAGCAGTTGGCCGCCGACGCCGCGCTCACCGCCGCCAAGGCCGACCTCGAAGCCAAGCGCATGAGCCTGGAAAGCCAGTTGTTGGATCAGAAGGCCAATCTGGCCAGCGTCGAAGCCGACTACGAGTCCGCGCGCCTGCAGAAGGAAGCGGAGAAGGAACTGGCCGACAAGGGCATCATCCCGCGCATCCAGTACCGCCGATCCGAACTCGCTGCCGACCAGAAGAAGGTGCGCCTCGACATCGAGCAGGAGCGTATCCAGAAATTCCGCAGCACCATCGATTCGCAGCTGGCTGCCGATCGCGCCCGCGTCGACCAGCTTGCCGGCACGGCCGCGCTGCGCCGTCGACAGGTCGAAGCGCTGGCGGTGAAGGCCGGCATCGGCGGCGTGTTGCAGCAGGTGCCGGTGGAAGAGGGCCAGCAGGTCGCGCCCGGCAGCCAGTTGGCGCGCGTCGCGAAACCCGATCAGTTACGCGCCGAACTGCGCATCCCGGAAACCCAGATGAAGGACGTGGTCATCGGCCAGTCGGCGCGCGTCGATACGCGCAACGGCGTGGTCGAAGGTCGCGTTCAGCGCATCGACCCGGCCGTGGTGAACGGTGCGGTGCAGGTGGATGTCGAGTTGACCGGGGAACTGCCGGCCGGCGCGCGTCCCGACCTGAGCGTCGACGGCACCATCCAGTTGGAGCGGCTGGAGGACGTGCTCTACGTCGGGCGTCCCGCCTTCGGCCAGCCGGACAGCGAGGTGCGTCTGTTCCTGCTCGACGAAACCGGCAGCCGCGCGCAGCGGGTACCGGTGCAGCTTGGCCGGGCTTCGGTCAGCCTGATCGAGATCCGTCGCGGCCTGGAGCCGGGCGACCGCATCGTCCTTTCCGATACCTCGCAGTGGGACCGCTACGACCGCCTGAGTCTCGACTGAGCGTGGCGGCAAGACTTCCGAATGACATCCCGAATTCCCGCATCAACGCATCGCCAACAGGATCGACCATGAGCAGCCAGACCGACACCGCCAACCACGCGCAGCACACGCTGCTGAAGATGGATGACATCAGCAAGATCTTCTACACCGATGAAGTCGAAACCCACGCACTGTCCGGCGTGCATTTCGCGATCGATCGCGGCGACTATGTGTCGATCACCGGGCCGTCGGGCTGCGGCAAGTCGACGCTGCTGTCGATCCTCGGCCTGCTGGATACGCCGAGTGGCGGCAGCTACAGCCTCAACGGCGTGCCGGTGGCCGACATCTCCGCTGCGGAGCGCGCGCGCATCCGCAACCGCGAGATCGGCTTCATCTTCCAGGCCTTCAACCTGATCGGTGACCTGAGCGTGTTCGAGAACGTCGAACTGCCGCTGACCTATCGTGATGGTCTCGGCAAGGGCGAACGGCGTGATCGCGTGCAGAACGCACTGGAGCGCGTCGGCATGGCGCATCGTCTGAAGCATTACCCGTCGCAGCTCTCCGGTGGTCAACAGCAGCGCGTCGCCGTGGCGCGTGCGCTGGTCGGCGAACCGTCGATCCTGCTGGCCGACGAGCCTACCGGCAACCTCGACTCCAAGAATGGCGAAGCGGTGATGGCGCTGCTGGATGAGTTGCACCAGGCCGGTTCGACCATCTGCATGGTCACCCATGATCCACGCTACGCCGATTTCGCTGACCGCAAGGTCTTCATGTTCGACGGCCGTGTGGTTGACGAGGACACGCTGCACCGGCTGCGCCAGGAAGAAGACGCGCGACTGGACGAGCAGATCGCCCGCGCGCGTGGCGGTCGTGACGCGGTGGGTGCTGCCTGAGCCGCGAAGGGAGACCATCATGCTTCGACAACTGATCAACGACGCGCGATACAGCCTGCGCGCCCTGCTGGCGCGACCGGGGTTCACGCTGATCGCCGTGCTGACGCTGGCGCTGGGCATCGGCGCCAATACCGCGATCTTCTCGGTGATCAACGGCATGCTGCTGAAGCCGCTGCCGTTCCCCGACAGCGATCGCCTGGTCGACGTGCACAACAGCTATCCGAAGATGGGGCTTGCCTACGCGTCGAGTTCGGTTCCCGACTACCTCGACCGTCGCGCGCAGGCCGAAGCGCTGGATGACCTGGGCATGTATGACTGGACCAGCTACAGCCTGTCCACGCCGGGCGAGCGTGCTGAAGCGGTGCGTGCGCTGCGTGCCACGCCGTCGCTGTTCTCGACCCTGCAGGTGGAAGCTGCCATGGGGCGCACGTTGATCGCGGACGACGGCGAAGTGGGGCGTGAGCATGTCGTGGTGCTCAGCGATTCGCTGTGGCGCAATCGTTTCAATGCCGACCCGAGCCTGGTCGGGCGCGACATCCGCCTCAACAGCGAGCCGTATCGTGTGGTCGGCGTGATGCCGCCGGGATTCGCCTTTCCGGATCGCGATGCGAAGTTGTGGACCAGCTACGCGATCACGCCGGATGAAGCCAGCGATTTACAGCGCGGTTCCGAGCATGTCGCTACCGTCGGTCGCCTGAAGCCGGGCGCCAGCATCGAGCAATTGGAAGCGCAGTTGACAGCGATCATCGCGCGCAACGCCGAGCGTTTTTCGGGCATGGACAACCCGCAGGCGGTGGGCTTCGGCGAGTTTCTGAAGGCCGGCAATTTCCAGGGTCGTGCCCAGAACCTGCACGAGCAGAAAGTCGAGGACCAGCGCCCGCTGCTGCTGATCCTGCAGGCGGCAGTGGGTCTTGTGCTGCTGATTGCCTGCGCCAACACGGCCAACCTGATGCTGAGCCGCGTGCTGTCGCGCAGCGGCGAGCTGTCGGTGCGCAGCGCCTTGGGTGCCAGTCGCGGGCGCATCGCCGCGCAGTTGCTGGTGGAGGCGCTGCTGCTGGCGCTGGCCGGCGGCGCGCTGGGCGTTCTTTTTGCCTATGCGATGGTCGGCGTGCTGCCGCTGTTCGGTCTGGGTGACGAGCGCAGCCTGTTCACTTTCAGCATCGATAGCCGGGTGCTGCTGTTCGCGCTCGGCGTCTCGCTGCTGGCCGGCCTGCTGGCCGCCTTGATGCCGATGTTCTCGCTGTGGCGACTGGATATCCACGGTTCGATCAAGGAGGGCGGTCGCATCGGCGGCGGCGGTCGTCGCACTGCCGCGGCACGCAGCGGGCTCGTCGTCGCGCAATTGGCGCTTGCGACCACGCTGCTGATCGGCGCCGGTCTGCTGCTGAAGAGCTTCGTCCGATTGCAGGACCAGAATCCCGGTTTCGTTTCGGAAGGCGCGATCACGGCGCGCATCCAGCTGGCGGAGAATCGCTTCGCCGACATGCCGGCGCAGCAACGCTATTTCGAGGACGTGCTGCGCCAGGTATCGGCGGTGCCTGGCGTGGATGTGGCCGGCTTTACTTCGTCGCTGCCGTTCTCCGGCAGCAACTCCAGCGGCAGCTACGACATCGATGGCCTGGAAACGCCTGAAAACGACCCGGGTCCGCACGGGATGCAGCGGCTGGTCAGCGCCGGCTATTTCGACGCGATGGCGATCCCGCTCAAGCTGGGACGCGGTTTCGCGGCCACCGATTCCGTTGACGCTCAGCCCGTGGTGATCGTCGATCAGTACCTGGCAGACAAGTTCTGGCCGGGCGAAAACCCGATCGGCAAGCGTCTGCGCCGCGGCGACAGCCAGCCGTGGGCGGAAGTCGTCGGCGTGGTTGACACGGTGAAGCACTTCCGGCTCAGCGAAACCGTCGAGAAGGAAACCCTGTACTGGCCGCTGAGCCAGGTCGCGCGCGGCCACGGCATGCTGGTGATCCGCAGCCATGGTGATCCGCGTACGCTGATTCCGGCCCTGCGTGACGCCATATTGAAGGTCGATCCCGAACAGCCGGTGGCGGAGATGCGCCTGATGACCGAGCGCGTCGCCGATTCGCTGGACGATCAGCGCGCGCCGATGCTGCTGCTGGGCCTGTTCGCTGCGGTCGCCATCGTGCTGGCCAGCATCGGGATCTACGGCGTGCTCGCCTATTCGGTGAACCAGCGCCGCAGCGAACTGGGCGTGCGCGTGGCGATTGGTGCCGCGCGCAGCGACATCCTGCGCCTGGTGCTGCGCCAGGCAGGCGCGCTGGTGCTGGTCGGCCTGGTCGCCGGCGTGCTGGTTGCCGTCTTCGCCGGGCAGGGCATGAGCGCGCTGCTGTTCGGTGTTTCGCGCTTCGATCCGGCCGTGTTCGTCGGCGTGGTGTTGCTGCTGGCGGTGGTGGCCATGGTCGCCTGCCTGCTGCCGGCGCGGCGCGCGGTGGCAACCGACCCGATGCAGGCGCTGCGCTACGAATAGGCAGCGCACTCGCCAGCCACATCAATTCAGAACGGAATGTCCATGAACGGATTGCGATCCCTCTTCCTCGAACTGCGCAACGCCATGCGATCGCTGGCCAAATCGCCAGGCTTCCTCGCATCCAGTGTGCTGATGCTGGCCTTCGGCCTGGCGCTGTCGACGTTCGTGATGGGCGCGGTGAATGCCTTCCTGTTCACCGAGATGCCGTTCCAGCAACCGGATCGGCTGGTCTATCTCGGCTACACCAATCCGCAGGAAGCCGATGACGACGATCCGATGCCGGCGCGCCACTACCTGGCCCTGCGCGAGGGCGAACTGCCGTTCGAGTCGATCGCCGCCTACTCCAACGGCACTGTGAATCTCAGCGGCAGCGGCGATTCACTGCGACCCGCGCGCTACGACGGCGAATTCGTTGGCGGTGAACTGTTCGACACCCTGGGCGTGCAGCCGATCCTGGGTCGCGGCATCCAGCCCGCGGATGACCAGCCGGGCGCGCCGCTGGTGATCGTGATCGGTCACGACGTCTGGCTGAACCGTTTCCTCGGCGACAACGCGGTGATCGGTCGCGAGATCCGCGTCAATTCGGAACCCGCCACCGTCGTTGGCGTCATGCCGGAAGGTTTCGGTTTCCCTTACCAGCAGCAGGTGTGGATGCCGATGCGGCTGGACGCGAATGCGGACCGCGGCAGCATCGAGTACGAGGTCAACCTGGTTGCCCGGCTGCGCGACGACGTGTCGATCGGACAGGCGCGTGAAGCGCTGTCGGCGGCGGTGACGCGGATGCTGGCGCGCTTCCCCGGCTACGACCCGACCGCGCGGCCATGGGTCGAGGACTTCCGCGAATCCTTCATCAGCCCCACCACCAAGACCATGCTGCTGGCCCTGTCCATTGGCGCGGTGCTGGTGCTGCTGATCGCGGCGATCAATGTCGCCAACCTGATGATCGCGCGTGGCGTACAGCGCCAGCGGGAACTGGCGGTGCGTTCGGCCATTGGCGCCGGGCGGCAGCGCATCATGCTGGCGGTGCTGTGCGAAAGCCTGATCATCGCAGGCCTGGCTGCGGCCATTGGCGCGGGACTGTCCGAGCTGATGGTGATGCAGATGATCCGCCTGATGACCGAAGGTGAGGACCTGCCGGCTTATTGGATAAGCATGGAGCCGGACATGGCGGTGTTCGCCGCACTCGCCGTGCTGGGACTGATCACCGCGCTGCTGGCCGGCTGGTTCCCGGCGCGACGTGCCGCGCGACTGGACCTGAGCGTCGGCCTGAAGGATGGCAGCGGCGCTTCCGGTGTCCGAATGAACCGCCTGAGCCGCGTCATGGTGGCGGCGGAGGTCGCCATGTCCTTCGTGCTGCTGTTCTCCTTCGGCCTGATGACGCGCAGCGTGCTGAACATCGGTTCGCTGGACCCGGGCGCGGATATCAGCAACACCTTGACCGGTCGCGTCGGCCTGTTCGAGGAGAAGTACCCGACGCCGGCGTCACGTCTTGATTTCGTCGAGCGGCTGCAGGCGCGTCTGGCGGGGATTCCGGGCGTTGATGGCGCGACGGTGTCCACGGTGCTGCCAGTGGCCTATCCGGCCTGGTCGGATGTCGAAGCCGCGGACAAGCCGCCGGTCGACAACGGCCGTCCGCCGCGCAGCCAGGATGCCGTGGTCAGCGACGGCTACTTCGACCTGTTCGATATCCCGCTGCTGGAAGGTCGCGTGCTGGGCCCGGAGGACGGCAGCAACGCGGTCCCGGCCGTGGTGGTGAACCGCCTGTTCGTCGAGCGCATCCTCGACGGCGGTCCGGCGCTGGGTCGGCAGCTGCGGATCGGCGCCGGCGACGACCAGCGCAGGGCGACGATTGTGGGTGTGGTCGGCAATGTCGTGCATGACGCCAACGATTTCGACGAAGGCTACCAGCCGGTCATGTACTCGCCGGCAAGCCAGGTCGATCGCAGCTTCTTCAGCTTCGCGGTAAAGGTGAATGGCGATCCGATGGAATACGCAGCCGCCGTGCGCGGCGCCGTGCAGGACGTGGATGCCGACATGCCGGTCTACTGGCTGCGAACGCTGGAACAATGGCTGGCCATCGGCACCTTCAGTCATCGTTTCGCGGCCGGCCTGTTCGGCATCTTCGCCCTGTTCGCGGTGATGCTGGCCGGTGCCGGCATCTACGCCGTGCTCGCCTACAGCGTGAGCCAGCGAACCCGCGAGATCGGTGTGCGCCGTGCGCTCGGTGCCGGTCACCAGGGCATCTTCGGCATGATGGCGCGGCAGAACGGCATCCAGTTGCTCGTTGGCCTGCTACTGGGCGCCGTGCTTGCCGCCGGCTTCGCCCGCATCCTCTCGCACATCCTGATTGGCATCAGCAGTTTCGACCCGATGACCTACCTGCTGGTGATCCTGATGCTCGCCGGCATCGTCGCGCTGGCCTCGGCCGTTCCCGCCCTGCATGCCCTGCGGATCAGCCCACAAGAAGCGCTGCGCCATGAATGAGCGGCGCGCCAACCCAAGGAATGGAGACCTCCGATGATTGTTGAAGACATCCGCGCGGCGTTCCGTCGCCTGCTGCGCCGGCCGGGTTTCCTGGTCCTCGGAAGCACGGCGCTGGGCGTCGGTCTGGCCGCGACGCTGCTGGTGTTCGGCATGGTCAACCTGCTGCTGTTGAAGACGCCGCAGGGCCTGAACCCCAGTGCGCCGCTGGTTGAACTCGGGCGTTCCAACAACGGCAACGGCGGTTTCGATACCTTTTCATGGGCCGACTTCCGCAGCATCCGCGAACAGGCGAAGACGCTGGACCGCGTCTATGCCAACCGCCTGACCAGCCAGTACTTCAACGACGGCGAGGACGCCTACCAGGTGCTGACGCGGATGGTGTCCGGCGACTATTTCGACGCCATGGGCGTGCAGCCAACGGTTGGTCGCCTGTTCGGCCCCGAGACCGACGAGATGGCCCACGGCAGCGCAACCTATGCAGTGGTCAGCCAGGCAGCATTCCAGCGCTACTTCGGCGGTCGCGAGAGCGCCATCGGCAGCTCGATGCGACTCAACGGACAGGTGCTGACCCTGGTCGGCGTGCTGCCGGAAACCTTCCACGGCCAGGAGGCGGCAATCAATCCGGATTTCTACGTGCCGATCAACCTGATGGTGGCATTGCGCGAGGCACAGGATGCGTTCTGGGAGACGCGCTACTACCACGGCATCATGCTCGGTGGCCGGCTGTCGCCCGGCGCCGACCTTGACATGGCCAAGGCCGAACTGCGGCAGATCGCTGCGCAGTTGGCGCAGGCCTATCCCGACAGCAACGAGGGCAAGGGTTTCGAGGCCGCGCCGCTGCGCGCTGTGCCGCAGGAAGCACAGGGCGTGCTGATGATCCTGAGTGGCGGTCTGTTCGCGCTGTGTGCGGCGATCCTGCTGCTGGCGGTCAGCAACCTGGCCGGCGTGATGCTGGCGCAGGGCGAAGCGCGACGCAGCGAACTGGCGATGCGTGGCGTGCTCGGCGCCAGCCGCTGGCGCATCGGCTGGCAACTGTTTGCCGAGGCGCTGATCGTCGCTGCCTTCGCCGGTTCGCTGGCGCTGCTGTTCACCTGGCTGGGCCGCGACCTGCTCAACACGCTGCCGCTGCCGCTGGATTTTCCGATTGACCTGCGCCTGCCGATCGACCTGCGCCTGATCGCGGTCTGCTTTGGCATCACCGGCTTCGTGGCCCTGGCCTGCGGCCTGATTCCGGCCTGGCGCAACTCGCAGCAGACGCCGGGAGCCAGCGGCAATCTCACCGCCGGCGGCAATCTCGGTGGCGGACGCCAGCGCCTGCGCCACGCGCTGCTCGGCTTCCAGGCGCTGCTGACCGTTCTATTGCTGTTCTGCGCCGGCCTGCTGGTGCGTGGGCTGCAGCAGGCCAACGGCATCGAAACCGGCTTCGATGGCCGTGGCGTCACCGTGGCCGAGATCGACCTCAACCCCATGGGTCTCGACAGCGCCGAAGCCAGCCGGGAAATGATCGCGCTGCGCGAACGCATGGCGTCCATTCCCGGTGTTGAGCGCACCGGTTTCGCCACCGTGACGCCGTTGACGCTCAGTCGCATGGGCTTCGGTGCTTTTCGTCCAGCCGGCGCCGACATCGAGTTTTCGCGACTGGACGTGAACACGGTGGGCGAGGGCTTTTTCGACAGCTTCGATATCCCGGTGCGAGGCAGGGCGATCCTCGACAGTGACACCGCCGACAGCGAGAAGGTGGCGATCCTCAATGAAACCGCCGCCGCCGCTTTCGGCGTGAGCAAGGACGATCTGATCGGCCGCACCTTCGAACTGGGTCGTGATGATCCGGTGACCATTCGCGTGGTGGGCGTGGTGCCGGATGGCCGCTATGCCAGCCTTGGCGACAGCAACACGCCGTTCGGCTTCTTCCCCAGCAGCCAGTGGCCGCGGACCAGCTACTCGCTGTTCCTGCGCTCGGGCATCAGCCTGCCGCTGCTGCAGCAACAGTTGAAGCAGGCGATGACCGAGCAGATGCCGGACGTTCCCGTGCCGACGCTGCGCCGATTCGACGATGTCACCTCGGTGTCGGTGTTGCCACAGCGGATCATGGCCTTCGCCACCAGTTCGCTGGGCGTGCTGGCGCTGGTGCTCGCCGCCACCGGCCTCTACGGCACGCTGGCCTACCAGGTGCAGCGCCGCTACCGTGAGTTCGGCCTGCGCAAGGCGCTGGGCGCCGGAGCGCGCCGCATCGTTGCCAGTCTGTTGCGTCGCACCGGCTTCTGGCTGCTCGGCGGCGTTGCGCTGGGTCTGCTGTTTGGCGTGCTGATTGCCTACGCGGCTGGTGACATGCTGTTCGGCATCAGTGGCTTCGACCCGCTGGTCTGGGCTGGCGTGCTGCTCGTGTTCGTCCTGATCTGCGGCGTCGCCATGCTGTTGCCGCTGGGTCGCGTGCTGCGCCTGCCGCCGATGGAAGCGTTGCGCTACGAGTGATGCCATCTCCCGATTTGCCCCGCGATTGCCATGTGCGCGGGGCTGGCTTAACGTTCGGTCATTGCTCTGGGGAGTGGGCCAATGATTCGGGTGGTGCTGATCGAGGATCACGGACTGGTGCGCACCGGCTACCGGATGATGCTGGAGAAGGCGGTGGACATCGAAGTGGTGGGCGAAGCCGACGACGGTGAAGCCGGTCTGCAGTTGATTCGCCAGCAGAAGCCCGACGTGGTGGTCTGCGACCTGCATCTGCCCGGGCTCAGTGGTCTCGACGTCACCGAGCGTGTGATCAAGGCACAGTACGGCTGCGAGGTGGTGATCGTCAGCATGCAGATCGACGGCCCGATGCCACGACGGCTGCTTGATGCCGGGGCCAAGGGTTACATCAGCAAGGCCTGCCCGGGCGAGGAGCTGCTCAACGCCATCCGTGACGTGTCGCGCGGCAAGCGTTATCTCGGCGCCGACATTGCCCGCAACCTCGCGATGGCGGCAGTCAATGGCGATGCGTCACCGTTCGACCAGCTCACACCACGCGAACTGGCCGTCGCGCGCCTGCTGGTGCGCGGTGCGCGCGGCAAGGACATTGCCGAGCAGCTCTCGCTCAGCGCCAAGACCGTCTCCACCCACAAGACGCGCCTCTACGAAAAGCTCGAGATCAACGACCTCGCCTCGCTGACGCGGCTGGCCTCACGCTACGGGTTGCTGGAGCCGGAGCGCTGACCGTCGCGACCGGGCGTGAAGACGCCCTGCAGGGTGTGGTGTCAACCGTATTGATCGCGTCACTCGCCGGAAGCGGTTGGCAGCGCGTCCCTCGCGCTGTGGTTCCTTTGTCGTCGCGAGTCGCCGGGGTTGGCTACTTGAGAATTGCGATGTGTGGATCGACAGTGTCTGTCACTGATCGTTTGCAGGCGCGGACCGATAGAACGCCAGCAGCACCCCGAATTCCTCCGTCGCTTCGTCGTCGTCAGCGTCTTCCCGCTGCACGGCGTCCAGCCAGTCGGCCAGTTGCTGCTTCAGTTGCTTGATTCGCTTCGGCGAGGCCTTGCCCTTGAGGCGCGCCAGCAGGTCGTCGTCGGCGCCGCGTTCCTTGTTTGACAGGGCGCGGACGATGTCGTCCTCGCCGTCGCGAAGAATGCCGCGGACCGCTTCCGTGCCGTCCGGGTCGGCGTCGCTGGACAGCAGGCTGCGATCCACCTCGAAGCGCCTGGCCACGGCGCGGAACTTGCGCTCGACGGTGCCGCGCTTGGGCGTTTCCTCGGTGACGACCAGCAGGCCGGCTTCGGTCAGTGCATCGACGTGGCGGTACAGCTTGGTCAGGTTTTCGCCCAGCGCCTCGGCCACCTGCATGGTGCTGCGCGGCCCTTCGGCGAAGGCCTGCAGCAGCTTCAGCTTCAGCGGATCGGACAGCAGCTTGAGCACCGCCAGGTCGCTGACGCGGTGCGTTTCGGCGATGGGCGGCGGGGAGTTACGGCGCTTGACTTGTTTATTCATGTATTTGTGAATAATATTCTTCACGTCATCGTGAACAATCAGGATAGGGCAAGCCATGAACGCCGTCGACCTTCTCTTCTTTCTGTTGCTGTTTGTGGTGCAGCCCGTGACCGGCGCCATCCAGTACCGGCGCTACGTGGCGCGGATCCGCGCCGGCGCGCCGGCGAACCGGCTCGGGCAGTACCGTTCCACCGAGCGCATCGAGTGGATCGGCTTGCTGGTGCTGTTGCTGGTCTGGTGGTGGTTCGGGCGCGACTGGGCCTGGCTGGGACTGACGGCGTCTTTTGGTATCGGCTTCTGGATTGGCGCCGGCGTGCTGCTGGTCGCGACTGCTGTGCTGGCCCACGGCATTCGCGGGGCGGGGCGGATGACGCGCGAACAGCGGGACGCACAGGCGTCTTCGCTGGGCGATCTGGTGTTCTTCCTGCCAACCACGCGGCCGGAGCTGCGCATGTTCCGCCGCGTTTCACTGGCGGCTGGTGTTGCCGAGGAAGTGGTGTACCGCGGCTACGTGATCTGGCTGTTGGGACTGTTCCTGCCGGTCTGGTCGGCGGTGCTGCTGTCGTCCGTCGCCTTCGGGCTCGCGCACAGCTACCAGGGCGCCAGCGGCAGTCTGCGCACTGGCCTGGTCGGATTGGCGATGGCGCTGCTGTACGTCGGCAGCGGCTCGATATGGCTGCCGATCCTCGCGCACATCCTGCTCGACCTGCTGCAGGGCGAAGCGCTGTACCGCATCCTGCGTCGCGACAACGCGGCGCCGGCACCGGCACCGGCACCGGCCTGAAAGGGCATCGACGTATCGCTGTCTCTGTCAAGGCCGTAAGCTGTCGCGCCCGACAGCGGATGGTTGGCAATGAGCCAGGACGAATCGACGACGACTGCCATCACCGGCGACGTTGACGCCGAGAGCCACGAATCGCGTTCGCTGTGGCGCGAGCTGCTGGATGCGGTTCGTGGCACTGGCGCGGACTACACCAAGATTCCGCTGCGACGCGCGGTGTTCCTGCTGGCCGTGCCGATGGTGCTGGAGCTGGTGCTGGAGTCGACATTCGCCGTGGTCGACATCTTCTTTGTCGGCAAGCTTGGCAGCTCGGCGGTGGCAACGGTCGGCCTCACCGAAAGCTACATGTTCCTGCTGTATTCGGTGGCGATGGGTCTGGCAATGGCGGTGACGGCCGTCGTCGCGCGGCGCATCGGCGAGCACAAGCCGGAAGAAGCCGCGATTACCGCGGTGCAGGCCGTCGTCGTCGCACTGATCGTGTCGGTGCCTTTCTCGCTGGTAGGCATCCTGTACGCGCGCGAGCTGCTGGCGCTGATGGGTGCCAATCCGTGGACGCTGGAGCACGGCGCCAACTACATGCGCTGGATGCTCGGCGGCAACGCGGTGATCATGCTGCTGTTCGTGATCAACGCGATCTTCCGCGGCGCCGGCGATGCGTCGGCGGCGATGCGCGTGCTGTGGCTGGCCAACGGCCTCAACATCGTGCTCGATCCGATGCTGATCTTCGGCTTTGGGCCGATCCCGGCGATGGGTGTGGAGGGGGCAGCCATCGCAACGAATATCGGTCGCGGTGCGGGCGTGCTGCTGCAGCTGTGGATCCTGTTCCGTGGCGGCAAGCACATCCGCGTTGCGACTTCGCAGCTGGTGCTGCGCGGTGCGACCATGCTCAACATCGTGCGCACGTCACTGGGCGGCACCGGACAGATGATCGTCGCCACTACTTCGTGGATCTTCCTGCTGCGCATCCTTGCCAGCATCGGCAGCGAAGCTGTTGCCGGCGCCACCATCGGCATCCGGATCATGATGTTCACCCTGATGCCGGCCTGGGGCATGTCCAATGCCGCGGCGACGCTGGTTGGACAGAATCTCGGCGCCAATCATCCGGAGCGTGCAACCGCCGCAGTGTGGCGCGTTGGCTGGTACAACATGGCGTTCACGCTGGCGGTATCAGTGCTGTTCTTCTTTTTCCACGACGATATCGTCGCCGTGTTCAGCGAAGACCCGCGCGTGGTCGCCATCGGCGGTGAGTGGCTGCGCATCCTGTCGTATTCGTACTTCGTCTACGGCTGGTGGATGGTGTCGATCCAGGCCTACAACGGCGCCGGCGACACCATGACGCCGACCTGGATCAACGTCGTGTTCTTCTGGATGATCCAGATTCCGCTGTCCTACTGGCTGGCGATCAGCCTCGGCTGGGAACATTCCGGCGTGTTCTGGGGCACGTTCGTTTCGGAAACGGCGGTCGGCCTGTTCACGCTCTGGCTGTTCACACGCGGTGGCTGGAAGAAGGCGCAGGTCTGAGGCTACGCTGCTGACACAGAACATGGGGGAATCGCCATGCGATCCGTTTTGAATTGTCTCGCGCTGCTTGTGTGCCTGGCTGCCAGTCCACTGGCGATGGCGGACGAGGAGGGCAGCGCGCTGGCCACGGCGAAGCAACTGCTCGACGCCTTCAATCGCCACGATCCGGCGGCGATGGCTGCGCTGGTTGCCGATGATTTCGAGCTGTTCTACGTCGACGAGTCCGGCAAGGCAGCGCTCGGCGCGAAAGGGCCTGACGACCTGCGCACGCAGATGACTGGCTACTTCGCTTCGCGCCCGACGGTGCGCTCGGTGATCGAGGGCAGTGTCGACGGTCCGCGCTTTGCCAGCTTCCGCGAACGCGCGATTTCGATTCGCGATGGCATGCAGCGCAGCGCCTCGTCACTGGCGGTGTACGAAGTCGTTGATGGCAAGGTGCTGCGCGTCTGGTACTACCCGGCAGAAGCGCCGCGCAGCGAGCCGGTGGACGGCGAGGAAGCAGCAGCGGCCGAATGATGATGGCGTCCACCGGCCACGACTTGCCCGCAAATTGCCAGAAACGCGGATCGTTGCGGGTGTAGGCTTTCGTCCATAGGAAACCTGCGGGAAACAGCGATGAACACGATGATCATGTCCGGCAACTGGCGGCCCTGGCGTCTCACCATGTGGAGCGCTGCCGCGCTGCTGCTTTGCCTGCCATGGGCGGCGATGCAGCTGTATCCCGAAGCCGGCGTCAACTGGACGGCTTTCGACTTCATGGTCTTCGGCACCATGTTGCTGGTGGCCGGCGCGGCGGTGGAAGTCGCGGTACGCATGTCAGGCAACGGCGCCTACCGTTTGGCTGTGGTGATTGCGGTCGGTGCGGCGTTCCTGCAGTTCTGGGTGAACGCGGCGGTCGGCATCATCGGCAACGAGGACAATCCGGCGAACCTCATGTTCTTCGGCGTGCTCGCCATCGGTTTCGTCGGTGCGCTGCTGGTGAAGCTGCACGCCACCGGTATGGCGCATGTGCTGACCGTCGTTGCCGTCGCCGAGCTGATCGCCGGCGTGATCGGTTGGAGCATGGGCTACCGCGAAGCGCTCATCATTTCGATGGTGCTGGGCGGTGCCTGGGTTGCCTCCGCCCAGCTGTTCCGCAAGGCGGGGTGAGGGTAGCAACGTCAATAGCGACAAGCCTCACACGCGCCCTCCGGCATCCGATCCGAAGCCGGAACCACCCGAGAAGCCGCTGCCGATGGACTGCTGCGGCAGCGGTTGCGCTGTCTGCGTGATGGACGCCTATGACGAGGCGTTGCAGCGCTACAGGACCGAGCTGGCCGCGTGGGAGGTCCGCCAACCGAAGCGTTGAGGGCTGTCTGGCAGTGCTCTGAAAGACTCTGACCGCGTCGCACGACGTGGAGCTGCTCCTGCTGCGGGTGCCGGTCAACCGATGGCGGTTTCAACCATCCTGATGCTACGGGCAACCAAGCTGCTACTGCTTCCCGGTTTCAGGAGCCCTGTACATGCGTTGGTTGGTTATTGTCGGTGTCGTTTGGCTGTCTTTTCTTGGCGTCGCGCATTGCAGTCCGGATTCCGACGTCGCGCCGACCGACACCAGCGACGCTGATCGAATCGGGCGGCTGATCGAAGGCTACCGCCGTGCTTTCGGCTTCAGTGGCGTCGTTGTGGTGTCCCGTCGGGGCATTCCCGTCTTCGCGAGGGCCTACGGGATTGCCAACCAGGCTTTCGACGTGCCCAACCAGCTGGACACACGCTTCCGCATCGCTTCGTCGACCAAGCCGTTCACTGCGTTGGCCGTCCTGCGCCTGGCAGAGGCCGGACGACTGGAACTCGATCAGTCGGTTGCATCGCTGTTTCCCGCACTGGACGCACGCGTCAGCTTCAGGCACCTGTTGACGCACCGGTCCGGCCTGGCGCGTGATCCGGTTGATCTGACGGACAAGACCATCGCGTCGCGCTTCACGCTGGCCGAGCTGGTGGGCATCGCCTCCTCGGAGCCGCTGGCATTCGAGCCGGGCACGCAGTTCGCCTATTCCAATCTCGGGTATTCGGTGCTTGCCGCCGGTATTGAACGGCTGTCCGGAGAAAAGTACGGCGAGGCACTGCGTCAGCTGGTGCTGGCGCCGTTTGGCATGCGGAACACGATGGACGAAATCGGTTCCGGCATCGTTCCCCGGCTGGCGAGCGGCTACTTCCTGCTTCCCGGAGGGCTTGCGGATGCAGCCTACGAGGACAAGTCCCACGTGGCGGGTGCCGGATCGATGGTGTCCACGGCAGGCGATCTCATCCGCTTTATTGATGGCGTCGCGGCTGACGGACCGCTGACGCCGGAAACGCGGCGGCATTTCCTGCAGGAGGTAGAGAAGAATCGCAGCCTTGGCCTGGTCACCTGGGAGTACCGCGTAGCGGACGATAGCCCGATGACGCCATCAACAGGCCGCGTGGTCATGCATTCCGGAAGCTGTCCGGGCTTCGAGTCGGCGTTCGGCAGGTTCCTCGATCACGAGGTGTCTATTGCCATCGTCAGCAACCAGAGCCCGTTTCCGGCAGGCCGCCTGTTCAACGACCTCGCCAACCTGATGTTGGGTTTCGAGGTCGCGCCGCCGTCAAGCACGGAGTTGGCGGCCTTCCGCGAGGCGATCAACCTTGGCGCAGATCGCTACGTGGAGAAGGCGCGGAAATTGTCGGGTGATGGATCACCTCCCTCCGAGGTGGCATTCAACCGGATGGGCTACAACCTGCTTTCGACCGGACGCATTGAAGAGGCCATCACCCTGTTCCGCGTCAATACGCTGCTGCGTCCCGGAAGTGCCAATGGGTTCGACAGTCTGTGCGAAGCGCAGGCGGCGAACAGTGACGTGGCCGCAGCACGCAAGAGCTGTGCGGCCGCGCTTGAGCTGGAGCCTGGCAGCCCCGCGACACAGCGTCGGCTGAGGGAACTGGGTGGCGCGGATAACACGAATGCGGGCTGACGATCGAACGTTATCCGGCGACTCCGGCGGAAAGGCCAGGCAAGATTCGCGTCATGCCCTCTGCACGATGTGGCGGAGGCCGTAGGCAATCCATGTCCGTTTTCGGCGAGTCAGGTCTTGCCCTGTGGCGTATGGTTCGTTCCTGTCAATGAAGGCGCCAAGCCTTCGCGGGCTTTCCCATGCGTCGGTGAAACCATGTCGCTATCCGAACTCGACAATCCGTTCTTCAGCTCCCTGCGGATGCGGCACGCGGCGTTTGCGCTGGGTGACCAAGGCTTGTGCCGCTACCCCGCAGAGGTGGCGCCGTTTCTCGGCGTGGTATCGCCAGATGCCGCCACCGCTACCGGCCTCGACACACTGATGCCGCGAGGCGACACGGCGTTGTTGCTTGGCGTGATGCCGCGGCCAGTCGAAGGCTATGCACTGGAAGTGTTCCGTCCGCTGGCGCAGATGATTTGCGAGCAGCCGATCACGCCCATCGATGGGCCGGAGATCATCGAGCTCGACGAACGCCATCACGACGACATCCTGGGACTGATCGCGCTGGTCTACCCGCACTATTTCCGCCAACGCACGCCGGAACTCGGTCGCTATTTCGGTATCTACCAGCCTGATTCGAATGGCGACGTTCGACTCGCGGCGATGATCGGCGAACGTCTCGGTACCCACGACACGCGCGAAATGAGCGCGATCTGCACGCACCCGGATTTCCTCGGGCGTGGCTACGCGGGTCGCCTCACAGCGATGCTGACCAACGACACGCTGGAACATGGCCTGCCGCCTTTCCTGCACGTCAGCCAGGAGAATCCGCGCGCCAAGCAGCTCTACGAACGCCTCGGTTACCGCACCCGCTACGAGATTCCCTTCGCCGCGCTGCGGCGCTCCGCTCAGGGTTGATCCACTGCCTCTGTGCTTGAGTCCTGCTTGGCCGGTTCCGGTGCATTTTCGTTCACGGGTTCCGGCAGCTCAACGCTCAGTTCGCGGCTTTCACCCGGGTCGGTGAACAGGTCGCCGCCAGCGCGTTGTCGCCAGGCTTCACCGTTGCCGACGGCGGCGGCGGGGACGTGGATGCCGATGATGCGATCGGCGTTGAAATGACTGCGCATGATGGCTTCGCCGTCCTCGTTTCCGAAAAACCAGTAGGGTGGGAAGGCGGCGTCGGCGCGTTTGGCCTTGAAGTGTTCGCTGTGCCGGTCGAAGTCAGGTTTGTAAGTGCTGGCATCGCCGAAGTGGATCACCGTGGTGTCGTCGTCCAGGGTCACTCGCCAGCTCAGGTTCTGCACGTCCGCGCGCGACGGGCCGCCGGCATGCGGAATGGCAACCACCTCGATGTCGAGATCGCCGACGTGGAACTGCCGTGCTTCGTCATGCGGAAGGATGTCGGCGACGACCACGCGCTGCATCACGGGATCGTCGGCTTCGACTTCCGTGGCGATGGCATCGCAGGTCTGTGCTGACCCGTAGAGCTGGACCGTCGAGTGTTTGCGCAGGTAGTTGATGGCCGGCTTCGCGGTGAAATGGTCGCCGTGCACATGCGAGACGAAGATGGCGTCGATGTCGTCGTAGGGCGGATCGCCCGCCATCATGGCGGCGGCGATGTCATCCGGCACCAGCACATACTGGCCGTAGCTGACCGCGTAGAAGGCGTCGAACAGCACCTTGGTGTCGCCGCGCGCGACGAGCACGCCTTCGTTGCCGAGATAGGTCGCCCGGGCGGCCGGGTCGTGTCCCGCGGCATCGCTGCCGATACCGAACAGCAGCATGGCCAAGGGTGCCAGGATCAACTTTCGCATTGCGGACTTCCACTCACGTCGGCCTGCGTGGCCCGGTGGCCGGATGATGGCAGCGCAGGCCGCAGCGGCACAAATCGTCGGTCGACGCGCAGTTCAGGGCGACTCGAAACCGTCGGCGAAAATCTCGGCATCGACGGCGGGAACGCACAGTGAGAACTCGGAGGTCTGCGACGGTGCTGCCGAGGTGCTGGCCGTTGCCACGATGTAACCATCAACGAGCAGGCTGCCGTGGTTGTACAGCCAGGTGGCATCGCCGCTGGCATTGGTGGCCGCGCTGACATAGCCAAGGTACTGCGACACGCTGGCCCGGCCGTCGGCCTCACAGCTGGTGGCGCGATAGACATCGATGAAAAAGCCGCTGTTCGGGGTGCTGTGCAGCGTGCCCTCAATGACGGTGTTCGGCCCACTGCTGTCGCTGCTGGTCACCACCGGGTGGTTCTGCAGGCCGTTGGGGCCGGTATCCGCATCCTGGGCATCATTGATGTTGAGGTCGGTGGACGGGGAAATATCAATGGGCAGACCGCCATTGCTGGATATCTGGTTGGCGATGATGGTGGCTGTAGTGGTATCGCCGGAAACCAGCACGCCGGCTCCGCCATTGGAGGCGATGATGTTGCTGACGGTGCCGGATGCGGCAACATCCGGGCCGACCAGGATGCTGGTGCCGTCGGTAATGTGGATGCCGTCGCCGCCGTTGGGCAGTGCTGCCAGTGGAAACGGCGTACGACCGATCACGTTGCCCTGGATGCGCGTGCCGTCAGCGGAAAGGACGTGGATGCCGCGCAACGCGTTGCCGGAAAAGGTGTTGCCGACGGCACCTTCGCCACCGATCAGTGTGTCCTGCGGTCGCCCGAAACCGCCGTTGCCGAGCTGGATGCCGATGTTGTTGGGCCGAGCACTGCCGCCACTGCTGCTGGTGCCGACGAGGTTGTTCTGGATCAGGACGTTGTCGCTGGCGACATAGATGCCGGTACTGATGTTCCCCGACACCACGTTACGTGTGGCAAAGGTATTGCCGCCGATCTCGCAGTCATCGCCTTGCACCACCACGCCGTTGCTGGTTCCTGGTGCGCCCGTGAAACTGGTGGTGCCGTCCGCAGCCAGCCCGATGAAGCTGCCGGTCAATCGGCAGTCATCGCTGAGGAAGGACAGCTGGCTGGGGCCAAAGCGGTTCAGCGCAATGCCGGACACCTTGCTGCTGGTGCTGTTGAACAGGAACTGGAGCCCGCTGAACGCGAACGGCGTGGCCGGGTGGATGTCGATCAGGATCACCGCGTTGCTGCTGTACGGATTGCTGTTGGCGGCAGAGCCTGGCTGCGAATAGCCGTTGATGGTCAGCGGGTGGATGATGTCCGGCAATGCCGAGGACAGTGCGATGTCGTGCACGCCCGCACCGGCAATGTTGAAGTTGATGGTATCGGCATCGGGCGCGACGTTGGCGTCGATGATCGCTTGTCGCAGCGTGCCTGCGCCGCTGTTGGCGGTGCTGGTGACGGTAAAGGTGGCCGCATCGGCGGCGGCCGAGAATGCAAGGCAAAATGCAATGCCGGCAGCGAGGGAAGCCTGTGTGCGCATGGGACGTCCTCCGACATCATGGGTGGCACGGTGTTGCAGGGCGATGCTTCCCCCGGCGACGCAGCATAATTCCTCCGGGATCGTTGTGGATACGGTCAGGTGATCGAAAGGGCGACATGGCTTCCCGGCACGGATCGTGCTGGCGTGAAAGCTCGCCTAGAATCGGTGCTTTCACCCTCGTGAAGATTGCAAGATGAACACATGGATCTGCCTGCTGCGCGCGGTGAATGTCGGTGGAACCGGCAAGCTGCCGATGGCCGATTTGCGACGACTCTGCGCCGAAGCGGGCTTCGCGGACGTCCGCACCTACATCGCCAGCGGCAACGTGGTCTGTCGAAGCCGCAAAGGCGAAGCCAGCGTCAAGCAGGCGCTAGAGAAGGCGTTGTTCGAGTACGCGGGCAAGGCGGTCGGTGTGCTGGTGCGCAGTCCCGCGGAAATGGCCGCAGTGCTGGCGGACAATCCGTTTCCGGACGCGCCGGGCAATCGCTGCGTGGCCATCTTCCTCGATGAAGCACCAGCAGTGGATGCTCTGGATGACTTGCGTGGTCAGAAGGACGAACTTCTCGAACTCGGGCAGCGCGAGATCTACGTCCACTATGGTGACGGCATGGCCGACTCGAAGCTGCGGATCCCTGCGGCGGCCAATGGCACCGCGCGCAACATGAACACAGTGGTCAAGCTGGTTGCCATGGCTGCGGAAACCGACGCGGCTGGATAAGGCGGGCGTCGTGCGGTTCGCCGAATCGCTGCCGGTCGGTTAACGTGGCGCGATTCCGAAGACGCGTTGCCCATGAGCCATCAATTTGCCAGTCGCAATACCGACTCTCTCCGTGAACTGCTGAATCACTTCGGCATTTCACTGCTGGTATCGACCTACCAGGCCGGACAGCTGGTGGCGATCCGCGCCGAAGGTGACAACGTCAACACGCATTTCATTGGCTGCAAGCAGCCCATGGGCATCGCGATCAAGCCCGGCGAACTCGCGGTCGGCATCGGTCATCAGGTGGTCACCTACCGCAACCTGCCTGCGGCCGGTCCCAAAGCCGGGCAGGGCGAGCGCGTCGATGCCTGTTACGTGCCGCGCGAAACCCACGCCACCGGGCTGATCGATATCCACGAAATGGGCTACGACGCCGACGGCGAGCTGTGGCTGGTCAACACGGCGATGTCCTGCCTGTGCACGCTGAGCAGGGAGTACAGCTTCGTGCCGCGCTGGCGGCCACCTTTCGTGACGGCTTACGAGTTGGCCGACCGCTGCCATCTGAATGGCCTCGGCTTCCGCGACGGCAAGCCGCGCTATGTGTCGACGCTCGGTCGTAGCGATCGTGCCGGCGGCTGGCGCGAGAACAAGGTGTCCGGCGGACTGATCATGGACATCGACAGCAACGACGTGCTGGCCGACCAGCTGTGCATGCCGCATTCGCCGCGCTGGTATCGCGACCGGCTGTGGTTCCTGTCCTCCGGTTCTGGTCACCTGATGTGCGCCGAGCCCAGTAGCGCTGCGCAGGTAGTGGCCGAGCTACCCGGTTTCGCGCGTGGCCTCGACTTCGTGGACCGCTACGCCATCATCGGCCTGTCGCAGGTGCGCGAGAGCGCCGTGTTCGCCGGCCTGCCGCTGACGCGTCGCGTCGAGGAGCGTCGCAGCGGTGTCTGGGTGGTGGACATCGAGAATGGCAACACCGTCGCCTTCATCGAGTTCGTCGGCAACGTGCAGGAAGTGTTCGCGGTGCAGGTGCTGCCGCATCGCTATCCGGCACTGCTCGATCTCGACACGCCGCTGGTCGCGACCACCTACGAATTGCCGGACGAGGCGCTGGCCGACCTGGCCGCGCCGGATCCGGTGCAGGCGGCGCTGGACAAGGCCACGCGCGAACACCTCGACGGCCAGTTCGATGCCGCCATTGCCGGCTACCGAGCGATCATCCAGCAGCATCCGCAGCACCGCATGGCCAACCATCGGCTCGGTCTGTGCTTTGTCGATGCGCAGCGCTGGGACGAGGCGGTCGAGCAGCTCAGTGCCGTGGTCGCCGACCAGCCGGACAATGCCGAGGCGATGAACAGCCTCGGCCTTGCCTGGTATCGACTGGGCGACGTGGATCGCGGCCTGTCCTGCGTCGAGCAGGCCATCGCCACCGACCAGCAGTTCGCGCTGGCGCATTTCAATCGCGGCGTGATGCTGCTGAAGCTGGGCCGCTACGCCGAGGCCTGGCCGGAATACGACTGGCGCTGGCAGACGCCGAAGTTCGTGCCGTTCCAGTGCGGCCAGCCGCGCTGGCAGGGCGAGGACATCAGCGACAAACGCCTGCTGGTTCACAGCGAACAGGGCAATGGCGACCACATCCAGTTCATGCGCTTCCTGCCGATGGTGGCCGAGCGTTGCCGGGAGCTGATCTACGTCGGGCCGGAACACCTGTCGGCGTTGGCGGCGGCGATTCCCGGCGTGTCGGAAAGCCGCGTACCGGGTCGCCTGCCGAACGACCGTTTCGATGTGTACTGCCCGCTGATGAGTCTGCCGCGCTGGCTGGGCGTGACGCCGGAGAACCTGCCGGCGCCGGAGCGTTACCTGGTGATCCCGCCACAGGTGACGGTGTCGACGTTGAAGGGTGGTTTCAAGGTCGGCCTTTCCTGGGCCGGCTCACCGACGCAGCAGGACGATCATCGCCGTTCCACCACGCTGGAAACTCTGACACCGCTGTTCGACGTGGACGGCGTCGATTTCTTCAGCCTGCAGATGCCGGTGGATAGTGCGACCGCCGACCGCTTGAAGCAGCACGGCATCACCAACCTCGAACCCGAGCTCCCCGGCTACGCGCGCACCGCCGCGCTGGTCGATCAGCTCGATCTGGTCATCACCGTCGATACCGCCATTGCCCACGTCGCGGCGGCGCTGGGCAAGCCGACCTGGATACTGCTGTCGCACGATCCGGACTGGCGCTGGCTGGGCGATGGCGAGGAATCACCGTGGTACCCGACGGTGCGACTGTTCCGGCAGCAGACGCCAGGTGACTGGAGCGGCGTGATCCAGCGCGTGAAGGGCGCATTGCGGGACTTGGCTGGCTGATCGTGACGCCCGGCTGAAAACTGCCGGGAAGCGGCAGTTTTGGCGCGTCGCGCTCGTGCCCCGCGGCCTCGCTTGTTAGGCTCGGATCAGGCCAAGGGGAGTCGGCACGATGAAGCGCAAGCCCAGTCGCAACCAACTCAGTCTCGCCATCGCGATGCTGCTTGCTTCCGGCGCGGCATCCGCTGCGGTCTTTACCGTCAACACGACGGCCGATATCGTGGCCAATGATGGCCTGGTATCACTGCGCGAAGCCATCATCTCCAGCAACAACAACGCTGCGGCTGGCGATGTGTGCTGCGGCGACGTGACCGGTGACAGCATTCTGTTCGACGGCCTGGTGTTCGCGAGCGGGAACAACGCCACCATCGTGCTCTCCAATGCGATGGGCTTCGGCCAACTTGGCATCAGTGACGACCTGGTCATCGATGGCACCATGGCCGGCTTGAGCGTCACTATTTCCGGCAATGCCAGCAGCCGGATCTTCGGTGTCTCAAGCGACGAGCCCGTGCGCATCGGTGGGCTGCGCATCGTCAATGGCGCGACCAGTGATTTCGGTGGCTGCCTGAGCATCGCTGCCGGTGGCGACGTCCTGCTTTCCAGCGTGACCATTGCCGGTTGTTCCGCCCCGCACGGTGGCGGGATCGACGTGACCGCCGCTGACCTGGAGATACAGGGCAGCCTGCTGGAAGCCAATCAGGCTACCGGCAATGGTGGTGCCTTGCGGATCCGTTCCGGCAGCAACGTCCTGATCAGCAACTCCGACATCATCGACAACGCAGCCGTCAATGGTGGCGGTGTGCATCGCAGCGGCAACAGCCTGCTCGGCATCTCCAATGCCACTGCCAGCTCCAACCAGGCCTCCAATGGCGGTGCCCTGTTTGCCATCGGCGCCGGGAGTACATCGCTGGTGTCCACGGTCTTTGTTGCCAACACGGCCAGCGAGAGTGGCGGCGGCATCTGGAACGGCTCGAACGCCAGTATGACGCTGTCCAGCGTGTTTCTGGCCCTGAATACTGCGCAAATACAGAACGCTGCGAGCGCGGCGCAGGGCGGTGGCGGTCTCTTCAACAGTGGCGGCACGGCGACGCTGATGAACACGATCCTCGACAGCAACGTCGCATCAGGCCCCAACGGGGGTGTGGATGACGGTGGCGGCGGGCTGTTCAACTTCGGCGGGCAGGCCGCGGCACGCATCGACCTGCTGGGCAATACACACATCGTGTTGAACGAGGCCGATGGCCCGAGCCTCAACGGTGGCGGCGGCCTGAACCTGGGCAGTACCTACGGCGCGCAGATTTCCGCTGGCCCCGGCGTGATCATTGCTGCGAATAGTGCGGTGCGCGCCGGCGGCGGACTGGAAAACAACGGTGGGTCACTGTTTCTGAGTGGCGTCAGCATCGAGAGCAACTCGACAGGCGTCAACGGCGGTGGCGTGCACGGCACGGCGAACGACGTCATCGAGATCAGTGGCGCCGAGATCACCGACAACACGGCCGGCCAGGAAGGCGGTGGCCTGTGGAATTCGGCGACCGGCAGCATCCTGGTGCAGAACTCGACGATCACCGGCAACGTCGCGCAGATTGCCAATGCCGCCAACGATGCCCAGGGCGGGGGCGGCGTGTTCAACAACGGCGGCACGGTGACCCTGCAGGATGTTGAGGTTCTCGGAAACATGGTGGTCGGCGATACCGATGCCGGTCCTGATGACGGCGGGGGCGGCATCTTCAACGATGGCCGCAATACTGCCGGTGCGCGCATCAACCTGTCCGGCATCACCACCATCAGCGGCAACACGGCGCTCACCACCAGCCTCAACGGCGGTGGCGGCCTTAATGTTGGCCAGCCGGGCAATGGCGCGGAGATCCATGCCAGCGGCAGCGTGCAGATCAACGGCAATCTGGCGAATCGTGCCGGTGGTGGCATCGAGAGCAATACCGCGATGCTGACCCTGATCGGGGTGGAGATTGCCGGCAACAGCGTCGGCGTCAACGGCGGCGGCATCCACGTGACCGGCGCCGACCAGACGAGCATCAGCAACAGCAGCATCGAAGGCAACATCGCCGGCCAGGAAGGCGGCGGCCTGTGGAACTCGGCGACCGGCAGCATGGCGCTGATCAATTCGACGGTCAGCGGCAACATCGCCCAGATCGCCAACGCCGCGAACGACGCCCAGGGCGGTGGCGGCGTGTTCAACAACGGCGGCACGGTGACGCTGCAGGACGTCGGCATCTTCGACAACATCGTGTCCGGCGACACCGATGCCGGTTTCGACGATGGCGGTGGCGGCTTCTTCAACGATGGCCGCAACACCAGCGGTGCACAGATACTGCTGACAGGGAACACCACGATCTCCGGCAACCAGGTTCTGACCACCAGCCTCAACGGTGGCGGCGGACTGAACATCGGCAGCAGCGCTCCGGGCCCAAACCATGTGCAGCCGCTGGTTGAGTCCAGCGGCAGCGTCTGGATCAGCGACAACCTGGCGAGACGGGCGGGCGGTGGCATCGAAAGCCGCAGCGGTACGCTGCTGCTGGATGGCATCCGCATCAGCGGCAACAGCACGGGCGTCAATGGCGGTGGCGTGCACACCAGCACCTCCGACAACGTGACCATCAGCAGCGCCACGATCAGCGGCAACACGGCCGGTCAGGAGGGCGGTGGACTCTGGAACGCGGCTACCGGGTGGATGACGGTCGTCGGCACCTCGATTACCGGCAACACGGCGCTGGCCGGAAATTCGGCGGATGCGCAGGGTGGCGGCGGTGTGTTCAACAACGGCGGCAATGTCGGCGTAGGCGGTTCAACGATCAGCGGCAACACGGTGATCGGGGATCTCGATCCGACCGATGGCGGTGGCGGCCTGTTCAATGATGGCCGAAGCAGCGGTGCGGCACAGTTCACGTTGATTGACACCGTCATCAGCGACAACACGGTGACCGATACTGGCGGTGGCCCTGGCGGTCGTGGTGGCGGTGCGTTGTCCATTGGCAGCGTCACGGTGGGGGTCGTGAATACGGAACTGGAGATTTCATACAGCAGCATCATCGACAACACCGCGACGCAGGCGGGTGGTGGCATCGAGACGAACACAGCGATGTTGAATCTGGGTGGCGTTACGCTTGCCCGAAATTCGGCGGGTGTCAACGGCGGTGGCGTACATGTCCAGGGTTCGGATCTGACGGGCTTCTACAACAGCACCATCAGCGGCAACACCGCCGGTCAGGAAGGCGGTGGTCTGTGGAACTCGTCCATCGGCGACATGTGGATCAGTGACAGCATCATCAGCAACAACACGGCCTTGGCCGGTAATGCCGCGGCGGATGCGCAGGGTGGCGGTGGCGTGTTCAACAACGGCGGCACGCTGACGCTGGAGAACTCGACGCTGTCCGGCAACCTCGTGCAGGGCACGCTGGGCAGCGATGACGGTGGCGCCGCGGTGTTCAGCGATGCGCGGAATACCGATGGCGCGTCGCTGGTCATCGTTGGAAGTGACTTCCTCGGCAACGAGGTGCTTGATCCCACGGCGGGCAATCAGGGCAGGGGTGGTGCGCTGCTGCTGGCCGCCGACAACCTCAACGCTGGCAGCACGACGATCAGCGGCGGCCTGTTCTCCGGCAATTCGGCCGAGCAGGCCGGCGGTGCCATCGAGATGCGTGTGCTCAACTCGGGCAGCGCGGGAAGTCTCTCGCTGCAGGCCAATGGTGTGCTGTTCGACGGCAACAGCACCGACAACAACGGCGGTGCCATCCATACCGGCGGCACGAGCGGCAACATGCAGCTAGCGGTAACGAGCAGCACGCTGTCGGGCAATGTGGCCAACAATGAAGGCGGCGCGATCTGGGTGGAGAGCAACCCTGATGCCTCGGTGATGCTTCAGGGTAGTCAGGTGGACGGCAACTTCGCGCCGAATGGCGGCGGCCTGTTCATGAATGATGACGGCACGCCCGGAACCGTCTATCTGCGGCAATCCAGCGTGCTGCGCAACTTCGCCACGACCGGTGGCGGTGTCGATGCCGAGGGCGGCAGCCTCGTGCTGGAAAACAGCACGGTGTCCGGCAACTTCGCCAGCTTCGGTGGCGGTATCAATGCCGATGCAGGAACTTCGCTGGCGATAGCCTTCAGCACCATCGCCTCCAACACGGCGGCGATCAGCGGTGGTGGTCTGGCGATTTCCGACGGCGGTGCCTTCAATTCGCTGATCGCGAACAATTCCGCAGCCGACGGTCCGGACATCGACGGCACGCTGGGCCTGCTGAAATACGGTCTGGTCTCGGATACGTCGGATGTGACGATCAGCGGTCAGGCCGGCGTCAATTTCCTGAATATCGACCCGTTGCTGGAACCGCTGGCCATGAACGGTGGTGCGACCGAGACGCACGCGCTGGATCCCGCCAGCGTGGCCATCGATGCCGCTGATCCGAACGGTTGCCCCGGCGTCGACCAGCGCAACCTGAGCCGCAACGACGGCGCCTGCGACATGGGTGCCTTCGAGTTTGGTGCTTCGCCGGAGCTGTTCAAGGACGGTTTCGAGGATTGAAGGCTGCGGCATGGCTGCCCCATGACCTCTCGGGGAGGCAGGCGGCGCAGGACTGTGCAGAATGGGCGTCGGAAATTCCTTGGACGCCCACATGACCTTCCGAACCCTTGTGACCGCGGCGGCGCTGGCCATTCTGTCGATTCCCGCACACGCCGAGACGGCCTACTACCGAGATCCTGCGCTGCGCGGCGATGCGCTGGTGTTCACCGCTGAAGGTGACTTGTGGCGGGTTTCCGCGAACGGCGGCAGCGCGCGCCGATTGACGACCAACGCCGGTCTGGAGTCGCAGGCGGCAATTTCGGCCGATGGCCGCTGGATCGCCTTCGTCGGCAGCTATGACGCCAGCCCCGAGGTTTACGTCATGCCAATGGCGGGCGGTGCGCCCAGGCGCCTCAGCTTCGACGGTGCCGGCGTGCGCGTGCAGGGCTGGACGCCGCAGGGTGAGGTGCTCTACATGAGCACCGCAGTGGTCGGCCCCGGCGCCAGCGTGGTGCTGCGCGCGGTCGATCCACAGACGATGACGACGCGAACGCTGCCCTTCGCCGATGCCAACGAAGGCAGCTTCGACGATCACGGCAATCTCTACTTCACGCGCTTCGGCCTGCACATGACCGGGGACCATGCCCGTGACTACCGCGGCGGCGCGATGGCGCAGATGTGGCGCGCGCCGGTGGATGGCTCGGCGGAAGCCGTGCGCGTCGCGTCGACGGTCAAGGCATCGCTGAATCAGCCGATGTGGTGGAACGGCCAGCTCTATCACCTCAGCGACGAGAACGGCATCGCCAACCTGTGGCGCATGGACACCGACGGCGGCAGCCGCGCGGCGCTGACGGCATTCACCGACTACGAGGTGCGCGATCCGGACCTGGACGCCGGCCGCATCGTCTACCAGAAGGGGGCGGACCTTCGTCTGTTTGACATCGTTTCCGGCGAGGATCGCGTGATTCCCATCGATATCGCCAGCGATTTCGAGCAGCGTCGCACGCGCTGGATCGAGAAGCCGCTGCAGTATTTCGAGGACGCTTCGGTCGCAGGCGACGGCAGCCGCGCGGTGGTCGTGGCCCGCGGCAGGCTCAGCGTCGCCGGTGTCGATGCGCGGCGCCGCGTGGAAATTCCGCTGCCGGCCGACGCGCGTGCGCGCGACGCGGTGATGAGCGCCGACGGCAAGTCGGTGCTGGCGATCGCCGACATTGATGGCAGCGAGGCGATCTGGCGTTTCTCCGCCGACGGCAGCGACCTGGGCGAGCGCCTGCTCGGCGATCTCGATGCCCGCGTCTGGAACCTGTTTCCGTCGCCAGACGGCCGCAGCCTGGCCTTCGACGATCAGTTGGGTCGGCTGATGCTGCTGGACCTTCGCACGCGTCAGTTGCGCGAGCTCGACGGCCAGCGCTTCGGCGGTCATGACGCCTACACCGACGTCACCTGGTCCGCGGACAGCCGTTACCTGGCGGTGGCGCGCGCCGACACGGTGTCGGTCCGTCCGCAACTGCTGCTGATCTCGCGTGACGACGGTCGCAAGGTGGTACTGACCAGTGACCGCTACCAGAGCCAGTCGCCGGCCTTCTCGCGCGACGGCAAGTGGCTGTATTTCCTGTCCGAGCGCAGCTTCACCGCGACACCGAGTTCGCCCTGGGGCGACCGCAACATGGGCCCGGTGTTTGATCGTCGAACCCGGATCTACGCGCTGGCGCTGCAGCCCGGCAATCGCTTTCCGTTCCAGCCGCCGGACGAACTGGCGCCGCCATCCGACGACAAGGGCCAGAACGAGAAGGGCGGCGACAAGGATGCGGCCAAGACGCCGTCGCTACCGGCGGTGGTCTGGGAAGGTCTTTCAGCGCGCCTGTACGACCTGCCGCTTGGCGCTGGCAACTACGCTTCGCTCAGCGCCGACGACAAGCGCCTGTACTTCCTCGATGGCGGAACCGACCCGGATGGTCATCCGGCGTTGAAGTCGCTGGCCATGGGCAATGAGGGCGACAAACCGGAAACCTTCATCGCGGACCTGTCCGGCTATGAGCTTTCCGCCGATGGCAAGAAGCTGCTGCTGGCGAAGTGGGCTCGCGAAGGCGTCGGCGACCTTTTGATCGTCGATGCCGGTGCCAAGGCACCCGACAAGCTCGACAAGAACAAGCTGCGCCTCGACGACTGGCGACTCGCCATCGAGCCGGCGGCGGAGTGGCGGCAGATGTTCGTCGACGCCTGGCGCATGCACCGCCAGTTCAGCTTCGATCCTGCCATGCGCGGCGTCGACTGGGAGGCCGTGCGCCAGCGCTACGAGCCGCTGCTGGCGCGCGTTGCCGACCGTCATGAGCTGGATGACCTGATCGGCCAGATGAGCGCCGAACTCGGCATCCTGCATTCGCAGGTCCGCTCGGGTGACGAACGCGAGGACGATGAAACCGCGCAGCCGGCGGCGCTGGGCGCGCAGTTCGAGCAGACTGCCGATGGTCTGCGCGTCGCGCGCATCTATCGCGGTGATCCCGAATTGCCCGGCGAGCGTTCACCGCTGGCGATGCCCGGCGTGGACGTGCGCGAGGGCGACCTGCTGCTGGCAGTCAACGGTCGCGAAGTTCGTGACCAGGCGACGCTGGCTGCGGCGTTGGCCAATCAGGCCGGCAAGCAGGTGCTGCTCGGTCTGCGGCGCGGCGGCGCGGCGAAGCAGGCGGTGGTGGTTCCCGGAAGCGCCCGTGACGAGGCCGGGCTGCGTCAGGATGACTGGGAGCAGCGCATGCGCGAGCGCACGCAGGCTGCCGGCGACGACCGCATCGGCTACCTGCATCTGCGCGCCATGACCGGTCGCGACATCGCCACCTTCGCCCGCGAGTTCTACGCCAGCGTCGAGAAGGACGGCCTGATCATCGACGTGCGTCGCAACAATGGCGGCAACATCGATAGCTGGATCATCGAGAAACTGCTGCGTCGCACATGGGCGTTCTGGACCTATGGTGACGGCTCCACCGAGCGCAACATGCAGCGCGGCTTCCGTGGCCACGTCGCGGTGCTGATCGACGAGAAGACCTATTCCGACGGCGAGACCTTTGCCGCCGCCATCAAGTCGCTGGACCTGGGGCCGCTGATTGGCCAGCGCACGGCCGGCGCCGGCATCTGGCTGTCCGACCGCAATCGCCTGGTTGATGGCGGCATGGCGCGCGTCGCCGAGTATCCGCAGTTTGCTGCGGCGGACGGCCGCTGGCTGATCGAGGGCGTGGGTGTCACACCGGATATCCCGGTGGTCAACGCGCCGTTGGCCACCTTCAATGGCGGCGACGCGCAGCTTGATGCCGCGATCGCCTACCTCAAGGAGCGGATGGCGTCGGAGCCGGTAGCGCCGCTGCGGCCACAGCCGCTACCGCCGCGCGGCACCAGCGCGCAGCCACTGCGCTGAAGCGGGAACAGCAGGGGGTGGCTGGGGCCGTTGCCTCAGCCGCTCCAGCGCAGCAGGTTGAGGAACTCGCGGCGCGTCTTGGGCCCGTAGGTCAGGAAGCGTGGATCGGGGTCGTTGCGGTAGTTGTCGCGCAGTTTCGTTACCGAATCGGCGCCGAGGTGGCGATCGAGCACGTCCTTCGGCACCGGGTAGATGCCCAGCGCGTTGAGGCCGAAGATGCGCCGGCGCATGTCGGCAGTGATTTCCGCGTAGCCGTAGCGCTCGCGGAACTCGGGCGAGATCTGGAAGGCGCGGAAAGCCTGGATCTGATCCTGCGGGCTGCCGTACCAGATGCTGTCCGTGCCCCACAGCACGTTGCCGGCGCCGAGCTGCGACAGCAGCTTGCCCAGGGCGTGTGCCGCGGAATCCGGATCGCGCATCAGGAAGCGCCAGGTCGAACCCAGCTCGGCATGGACGTTGCCGCCGGGGCCGATGCCGGCTTTCTTCAGCGAGGTCACCAGCGCATCGATGCCGTCGTTGCGCGTGGCGTCGTAGGCGCCCTCCGCGCGTCCGGGAACGAAACCGGAGTGGTAGATCAGGAAGTTGATGTCCGGGAAGCGTTTCGCCACGCGGCCGACATCGACGCAGGTGCTGTGCTCGTAGGAGTTCGGCCCGAACGGAATCCCCTTGTGCACGGCGATGGTCTTCACGCCGAGGCGCCGCGCTTCCTCGATCATGCGCAGGCCGGGTTCGTCATCGAGGAAGAAGCCGCGACCGTCCGGGCCCCATTGCGTGTAGGTTTTCCAGGCGGCGATGCCGAAGTCCTTCGACAGCCGCTCCATGTCCTCGATGTCGCCGTCCTGGTTGGGATTGACGCGGCCGTGCAGGTACAGGCGATGGCTGCCATCGAGGCGTTCGACCAGCGCCGCCGTGGCCGCCGCTTCCTCGATGGTCAGCGGCTCGCCGGCGCGCGTGGACGGCACGAAGCTGAGCACGGTGAGGTCGGTGTCGGAGTCGAGGAAAATGTCCTGGATGAAGGCGTCGGGGCCGACGCATTGCAGGTGATCGCGCGGACCGCCGAGAGTGGCTGCCGCGCAGCCGTCGGTGTCGACGAAGCCGAGTGGCCGCGCTGCGTCGGGCAAGCCGCGCGTCCACGCGCCGGTGGGATTCACGAAATGGCCCTGCACGTCGAAGATGAATTCGTTGCCGCCGACGGCGCTCTGCGCGGCAGCCGGATCCATCGCCGTCTCGTCGCTGACCATGTAGAAGCCACCGGTCCTGCCGACCGCGGCGTAGGCGGTGTTCATCGCCAGCAGGCTGCTGGCCGCGCCGCACATCGAGGCGAGGAAGTCGCGCCGCCGCAGGCCGAGCTGTCGCGATCGCTGGGTCGCGCTTTCCAGTGCCAGGCGGTTGGCGTGGTGGTGTTCGGGCGACAGCGGCACCGGCGCGAATTCACCGTTGCTGGTGCTGTCGAGCTTGACCGGCAGTCGCAGTCCGTCGGGATCCTGGCGCATGCGGTGCTCCTCGTACTGGGCCACAACCACGCTACCTCCAATGCAGCGAAGGATGAATAGGCCGAAAGGCGTGGTCAGTGTGTAGCCGGTGGAACGCGTTGAACGCGTATTCGGATCGTGCATGGACGGGCCGGTTTATGTAGCCCTGCGTTGACGAAGCGTGTACGGTGAGGCAAGGCGCAAGGCCCCGGGGATGGCATGGATTCGCGCGCATCGAGCACGGAAAGATCGAAGGCCAGGGCCTCGGTGGCGCAGTCCGTCGAGCCGTCGCGTCGCTATCTGCGGATCGGCATCTTCGCGCTGCTGGCCATGGCACTGCTCGGACTGGGCGTCACGCTTTCCGTCCTTGAGCTGCAGACAGCCAGCACTGCCTACATTGCCGGTGAGGGACATTGGTCCAAGGCGCAGAAGGACGCGGTGCATCACCTGTACCGCTATGCCGAAAGCGGTTCGGCGGAGGAACTCGCAGCGGTGCGCCGCAGCCTGGCCGTGCCGTTGGGGGATCGCAAGGCCCGGTTGGCACTCGAAGCGGATCCACCCGATATCGGGCGCGCGAGGCAGGGCTTTCGCGAGGGTGGGAACGCCGAAGCAGACCTTGATCGCCTGATCCGCCTCTACCGCCATTTCTCCTGGGCGCCCTTCTTCCGCGAGGCCATCGAGAAATGGCGCGCCGGTGACGAGGGCATCCTTCGCCTGCAGGCGTTGGCTGACGAGGCCGAAGCCGCCCATCGTGCCGGGCCGCCACCGGCCCTCGCCCGGGTAGCCGACCTGCAGGAGCGGGCGCTGGCGCTGGGCAACGAGCTCGACCCGCTGGAAGTGGCGTTCTCCGCCAGCATGCAGCAGGGCGTGCAGCGCCTGCACGGCGTGCTGATGCTGTTCAGTGTCGCCTTCGTGCTGTTGATGGCCTGGGCCGGCATCAACCTGCTGCACTGGATGCAGCACCGCGTCAGCGACAGCGAAGGCCGTTTCCGCGCCGCATTCGACCAGGCCGTGGTGGGCATGCTCAAGCTCAACGCCGAGGGCCTTGTGCTGGAGGCCAACGACACCTTCGGTCGACTGCTGGGCATGGATGCGCGCAGCTTGCGTCAGCGCCCACTGTCCGAGCTGGTCGACGCCGAGGATTGGGAGCCGCTGTGTATCGGCAAGGGCGGTCGCCCGCGCTGGAGCGCCTTCGATGAACCGCGCGAATCACGCTTCATCCGGGCTGACGGCGCGGCGCTGTGGTGTCGCTGGACCGCTTCCCGTTACGCCTACGGGAAGAGTCGTGACGACGACGTGCTGATGATCGTCGAGGATGTCTCCGAGGCGCGCGCGCTGGAAGCCGACATGCTCTACCAGGCCAGCCATGACGCGCTGACCGACTTGCCCAACCGCCGCGAGATCGAGCGGCAACTGCAGATCGCCCTCGACCAGGCCTGCGGGCAAGGTCGTGAGCACACTTTCTGTTTCCTTGATCTCGACCAGTTCAAGCTGATCAATGACACCAGCGGCCACGTGGTTGGCGACCAGTTGCTGTGCCAGATCGCAGGCATGTTGCCGCTGGGGCTTCGCCCCACGGATCTGGTGGGGCGTCTGGGTGGCGATGAGTTCGCGATCCTGCTGCGCGACACACCGCTGACCAGGGGCTTGCAGATCGCGGAATCATTGCGCGTGAATCTGGAGCAGATGCCGACGGCCAATGGCCAGGGTTTCGGCGTGACCGCCAGCATTGGTGTTGTCGGTATCGACAGCGAGACGCCCAGCGTCGACTGGCTGCTCAAGGCCACCGACAGCGCCTGCTATCTCGCCAAGGACGATGGCCGCAACTGCGTGCGCCGCTACCAGGAAAGTGACGAGGCGGTGACCCGGCGTCGCAACGAAATGGAGTGGGTGTCGGAGATACGCAGTGCGCTGGATGCCGGGCGCCTTGAGCTGTATGCGCAGCGACTGGATGTCGTCAACGGCAGCGGCATGCAGTACGAAGTGCTGGTCCGACTGCGCGGCGAGGACGGGCGGATCTACAGCCCTGGCGCGTTTCTGCCGGCGGCCGAACGCTATCACCAGGGCATGGCGATCGACCGCTACGTGGTCAGCCGCCTGTTCGATGAACTGGGTACGCAAATCGAACACCTGCGCCGGCTTGAACTGTGCCATGTGAACGTGTCGGGGCAGTCGATCACCCAGCCATCGTTCCGCGAGTTCGTGGCCGGCCTGCTGCGACAGCATCCGGCCATAGCGACACGGCTCTGTTTCGAGATCACCGAAACGGCCGTGGTCTCCAACCTGCTGGAGGCCACGGCGTTCATCGAAACGGTGCGTGCCGAAGGCTGCCGCGTAGCGCTGGATGATTTCGGCAGCGGCTTGTCGTCCTTTGGTTACCTGAAGAACCTCGACATCGACGTGCTCAAGCTGGACCAGATCTTCGTGCGTGAACTTGGCCGCAACCCGGTGGACGAAGCGCTGGTGAGGCTGATCTGCCAGGTTGGCCACACGCTGGGCAAGACCGTCGTCGCCGAAGGCGCGGAGACCAGCGCGGCGGTCGGGGTGCTGCGCGAGATCGGTGTCGATGCGATCCAGGGTTTCGCCATCCACCGACCCTGTCCACTGTCGGAGATGTTCCTACCGGGCAATCGCCCGGCATTGCGCATCGTCGGTTGACCTTTCTGGAACGGCAGCTTCAGAGCTCGACCATGGGTTTGAAGCCGCCCCAGATCATGCGCTTGCCGTCGAAGGGCAGGGACTTCGGGTCCATCATGCTTTCCAGGCGCGGATCGGACATCACCTGCTTGTTCACGCGGTCGCGGTCGCGCCGCGACTTGTAGACGATCCAGGAAAACACCACGACCTCGCCGGGCTTGAGCTTTACCGCCTGCGGGAACGAAGTGTGCTTCCCCGTGGGTACGTCGTCGGCGACGCATTCGTTGTAGGCCAGCGCGCCGTGTTCGCGCCAGACCTTTCCGCATTTGCGTGCCATGCGCCGGTAGTCAGCCAGTCGATCCTCGGGTACTGCCAGTACGAATCCATCCACGTATGCCATGGAACACCTCGCTGTTGTCGGTTGCGCGATCTGAGAAACACGTGATTCATGATGCCGCAATTGCGGATTGGCTGCCTCGCACGCGATGGGGGCAACCGGCAGCTGCGCAGGTGCATTGAACTGCGTATGCTGCAGGCAGCAGTCGAACGGGGTTTCGTCATGCCAAGGCTGGTTCTTTCCTCCGCACTCGCGCGCTGGCTGAGCGATGACGGCGGTGCCGCAGGCGCCAGCCGGGAATGCCGGCTCGAACTGCCCGGTGCATCGCTGATCGAACTGCTGGACGCCCTGTTCCAGCAGCATCCGAAACTGCGTGGCTACGTGCTCGACGAGCGCGGCCGCATTCGCCACCACGTCGCCGTGTTCATCGACGGTGACGCGATCCGCAACAAGTCGGAACTCGACCTGCCGCTCGGAGCGGGCAGCGAGGTCTACATCATGCAGGCGCTGTCGGGAGGTTGATATGAGTGCAGACACGTTGCTGGTTTCCACCCGCAAGGGGTTGTTCGTCTGGGCACGCGACGCCGACGGCTGGGCTTTCGAGCACCATGCCTTTCCCGGCGACAACGTCACGTTGACGCTGGTCGATCCGCGTGATGGCTACTGGTATGCGGCGATGAACCTCGGGCACTTTGGCTGCAAGCTCAAGCGCAGCAGCGACCGAGGCCGTAGTTGGTCGGAATGCGCGGTGCCGACATACGCTCCCGACGACGTGGTGGTCGTCGGTGACGGCGAGGATCCACAGCCAGCCACGCTGAAACTGCTCTGGTCGCTGGCGGCAGGCGATGTTTCGCAGCCGGGACGACTGTGGGCCGGGACGATTCCCGGCGGCCTGTTCAAGTCGGATGATCACGGTGAAAGCTGGCAGTTGCAGCGCGCGCTCTGGCAGCAGCCCGAGCGCGGGAAATGGTTCGGCGGTGGCTATGACGAACCGGGCATCCATTCAATCTGCATCGACCCGCGCGATCCGCGTTGCCTGCGCGTCGCGGTGTCGACCGGCGGTGTCTGGCGCAGCGTTGATGACGGTGAAAGCTGGGAGCAAACCGCCCACGGCATGCGCGCCTGCTACATGCCCGAAGGCCAGCAGGACGAGCCCGATTCGCAGGACGTGCATCAGATGGTGCAGTGTCGCTCGGCACCCGAGCGTTTCTGGGTACAGCACCATTGTGGCGTGTTCCGCAGCGACAGCAACGGCGGTGACTGGCAGGAGATCACCAGCATCCAGCCGTCGGCCTTCGGTTTTGCCGTTGCCGTGCATCCCGATGACCCGGACACCGCGTGGTTCGTGCCCGGCATCAAGGACGAATGCCGTCTGCCGGTGGATGGCAAACTGGTGGTCGCACGCACGCGTGACGGCGGCAGGACATTCGAGGTGCTGCGCGAAGGACTACCGCAGGAGCATGCCTACGACCTCGTTTATCGCCACGGCCTGACGATCAGTGACGACGGCCAGCGCCTGGCCTTTGGTTCGACGACCGGCGGCGTGTGGACCAGCGATGACCAGGGTGATTCATGGCGGATGCTCCCCGCACGGCTGCCGATGGTGCATGCCGTTTGTTTCTGCTGAGTCGCCTGGAAGCCCCAGCAGCTTGCGGGAAGCGGCGGCGGCAGGCGTCGCAGGTTGCACATGAAGAAGGCGGCGATCTGGTCTTCCCATTATCGATCCATTAACAAGCACAATATTTCGTAACTTCATGTAGTTACACGTATGTAATTGTGATGGATTGCCCAGCGGGTTCCATCACTAAGAGGGCTCGCCGCAATGGCGGGCCCTCAGTTTTCTTGCGGGCAACAGCCCGTCGCTGCGTGCGTTGATCAATCACGGGTACCGGCAACTTTGATCAGCTGAATCAATAAGCTCCCGATCGCTTCACCGGAAAACATGTGGTCACTTACTGAAGAGCAGGCGGAGCGCTCCTTCGGGATGTATCCATACCGTGCCCCTACTGAATCATTCCGTACGCAATAACCGGCAAATGGGTTTCACCCCGTTGTGTGCGCCGATCAATACGTATCACAAGACCAATCATTCGGTTTCAGCTCGCCGGTAGTCCTGATCACTTGAGATTGGCAAATTGATGGCGAGTCAAGACAGCTCGCAGGTAACTTCGTCAATCGCATCTTTTTCGGGGGCCCACGAACAGCTGGAAGTGGCCTTTCCCCGTTTGAATCATTGCATCCGCAGCAGGAAGGATCGCTGGCCAGCTTCTAGCCGAACTCGGGCGCATCAACAGCCTCAGCGAGTCGTTCTATTTCCCCTGTTGCTCCAAGTTTTTGGGGGTCAGCCTTCTCCGACCAGGTCGTCGAGAAACTCGGACGCAGGCTCGACTCCCGAAGCCAGCAGCTCTTCTCGGGCACGCGTGCAGGCGACGTACAGCAGGTGTCGCTCGGTGGCGTAGACCTCAGCTAGATCGCTGTCGTCGGTAACCTGCTCGATGCGGGCTTGCAGCGGGATGACTTCGTCGTCACATGCCATCACGGCAACTGCGCGGAACTCCAGCCCCTTGGCCAGATGCATGGTGCATGCGGACGCCTTGCCCACCGCAGACTGCATCCGCTCATCGAGCACAACGAAGGGAATACCGGCCCCGTCGAGCGCCTGCGTCGCACGCTCGATTTCTGCGTCCGAACGGACGATGACTCCCAACTCATGTGGTTCCAAGCCTGCGTCGACCCTGGCGCGGAGCCAGTCAGAGACGGCCGTTACTTCAGCCTCAGGGGATTCCATTTTGAGCACCTGCGGCTTCGGCCCGTTGAACACTGACACAGTGCCCTTCCTGACTTCGACCACGCCGTCCACGTCCGCGATGGACTCACCGAGAAGGCGATCGGCGCTGGCACGAATCTGATGAGATGTCCGGTAGTTGACGGACAAGGTTCGCGAGCGACCGCGAATGTCCACGCCCAAGGATCGCCAGGAGAAAGGCGTCTGGAAGATGCGCTGCCCAAGGTCGCCGGCGAAGAACAGCGCGCGTTGGAACGGTCTTGCCCGACCGCTGCGAGAAAGCGTAGCTGCGCAATGGAAATATCCTGCGCCTCGTCGACAACGATGTGCTCGAAAGGCGGATGCTGGCGGTTCACGAACTCGTCCGCGAGGCGCGTGAACACGCCGGCCAATGATGTGAAGCCATCTGCCTCCAAACCGGCCAGAACTTGCTCGAACACACCCCACACCGATTGGCGCTGTGCTTCTGACAGCCTTGTCTTGCGACCGCCGCCTCACGTCCCGGTATTCGCCCCATGATGTGATTCGCCGCGCGTTTGATTACCTTATCTCCACTCGTTGAGCAGAAAGGGAATGCCGAAGCGAAGTCCGCTCGCCTGCGCGGCTGCCTCGGTCAGCGTGCCTTCAGTTCCTCACGCGACATCAGGCGCACGGGGCCAATCTGCGCCTCGTGCAGGCGAGTGCCCGCCGCATCCATTGCCATAACGTCGACAGCTCCGCGAGACGAGGCTCCGAACTGATCAGTCGACGTAGTTTTGCGCGCAATGCGTTGGCCAGGCTTCCTGAAAACGTCGTCAGCAGGACGCGTGACTCTGGATTGCTGCGTGCCAGATAGGCGGCGCGATGCAAGGCCACGATGGTCTTGCCTGCGCCGGCCGAACCGATACCCGAGCCGGCCCCGAGTAGTCGCGCTCGACGAGCTGCCGCTGTTCGGGGTGGAGGAATATCGTCCACTTGTCCCAAGGCGATGAAAGAGCGCGCTCCAGCTCCTCGACGCTGGAAACCGCGCGAAGCGGCGCTGTGCGTCGGGATGCTCGAAAGGATCGGCACCGAGAAAGCAGGAGGCACTGCCGCTCGGGGCTCTCCCGCCGGTGGCCAGCTCGAGCAGCGCCTCGGCAGCCTCGGCAGGCAGGTGGTCGACCAACTCGAGTAGCGAATCTTCCGTGGCTCGCTGTACGTCCTCGATCCACCCTGCGAACGCCGTAGCCAAGCAGGAGCTGTTCCGGCGTCGCAGGAAGCAGCGGGCTTGGCGGCCGGTACGGGTGTCTCGACGGGTGGGTACGCTGGAACCTCCTCAACCGCTCACGGATCTCGACAAACTGCGCAGCGCCCGTCTTTGGGTGAACGTCGAGCTTGCAGGCGCTCCGCCCAGCGATAGGCGCGATCATGGTGGTCGACGTAGCAGAGCAGCAGGCTTCCAGAAGATCACGCACGATCAGGCGGACGTCCGAGCTCACCCGAACCGACCAGAAGTTGCTGTCCCGCGCCTTGTCGAGCTTGTGGAAGCCTGCCCGGTTGGCGGGGCTGAGCTGAAGGTCGAACGCAGTCGTCTTTGACGGCCTTCTGCTCATCGCCAGTCAGGCGAGCGAGGCTGTCGCGGAAGGTGTCAGCGATTCGAAGTCCATTAACCCTTCAGATCCCATGGCCCAGACTGGCAGTTGATGTGGAGCTCTCGGCGATAGTTTCATCACGCCGCGCTGAATTCCTTGCGGATAGCATCCGCTAGCTCTCGCAGTGTGCGGATATCAATGTCTACAGCAGGCGTCAAATTGATTGCTCGCTCCATTACGGAATGCTTGTTCAATGACATCCTGCTGTCTCCTCGACCCATCGTTCGATTCGCTTCGAAAACATCATGCGTTCCGGCAGATCGGCGGAAGCAATCCAGGCCCTACCCTTCTGAAGTCAACTGCTCTGTGGGCCTGAGCTCGGCAGCCTCTCAGCGATCGCTGCGATATATCGCTCAGGAGGCACGATCTGCTCAATCTCCGTGTCTCTCGGAAGCTCGATGGTTTGAACCCCCATCTCCTCAGGCCCTCAGCCTCACGCCTCTTATCGCCATCCAGAAACGCGACAGGGCGGCTGCCTGATCGCGCGCAAGTTTGCAGTAGTAGATGCTGCCTCCCCCATCCGCAAACGAAGTGGGACGCTTCAAGAAGCGTGCTGACTCCCCTGAAAACCGTCAACGCCCTCGACGTCCAACTTTTGCAGGAGGGGGCCTAGGCATCTAGCCCTCGGTGTCGCCTTCGACAATGATGGTTACGAGTCCGTAAAGCAGAGAGTCGGAAGGTGTCAGACCTAAACTTACCCTTACCCCGTGAAAGTTCTCGCCATGCGAGAGCGTCGCTACCCTGCTGGTGCCTACGTCCCCCGCGATGACGCGAGAAAACCTCACCCGTATCTGGTGAGCTGGATTCACCATGGACGGCGAATGGGTAGCGTATATGACCTGATCTTTCGGATTCTGCGCGGAGTTGCTCGAGGGACGCCCCCTCCTTAGCTGATGTTGGGCATCAAAGCGTGCAAGGAAGTCTCTGGCTCATCCAGCAGCACGACTGTGTACTCATCCGGTTGACTTCCTGCAACAACAAAGTCATTAGAGAAAGCATCCGCCTGATGCCGGTACCCTAAACCCACCTCAATTGTAGCCTTGACACTGTCCAGAGGTTGACGCCGATCTCCTTTCCATCGCTGCCAACTTCTGCACACAACCTTGAACTCTGAAGGGTAATGCGCTTGGAAAGAACTGCTTGAGCTTGCTGTTCAAGCTTGTACCAGCCCTGTCCAGTCGCTGACTTCGTGCCGATTGAGTTAGGCTTGTCAGTGCGGCCGGCGTGAACTGCGCGCCGAACGCGCTTCAAAGTTGCTCAGACGGAGTCATGCTCGTCAGGTTGATGCTGCTGCGAATGTCCGAGTTGCGTCCCCAGTTGAGCAATCTTCGGCAATTTCTTCAGGCCCACGCTACCAGCCGGGACGTTCGTCTTGGGTCGTCCAATCTTTTGAATCTGGTAGCCGCGGCTTTGTGAGTTTCCCGATAGCGCACCTGAACCATCTCCCCAGGCTGAGGTGATCCGGCAACGAGACCATCCTGATTGAGTCTTCGGTTATCTCCAGCGCGCAGAGATCGAAACGTCGGGATCAGTGTCCCACGTCCTCGGTGCTTCCCGAACCGATCTTTGTGGACATCGGACTCAACAAGGCGCCGCTGGTATAGAAGATCCTAATCGCATTGAGCGCGCACGAGTGACTTGCCAGCGTCACACCAGTAAACACCGTCACCGTGGGGGCGATGTCTATCTTCGTCGCTTTCCGTGTAGAATCCGCCGATGTGACGCGGCGTGATTGACTTGATGATCACCTTTTTCGCTCCTAAACCTTGAACACTTCATCACCTCATCCCCCAGGTGATTGATCACCACTGCGATGCGGCCGGAGGGTTTGTCGAAGCGGGCGGGAGGTGTCGCCAAGAGGGTGGCCCAGGCGTCGGGGTCGATCTCGGCCTCGAGGGCGGGTCTTGAGGGCCTTGTAGGGGTCGTTGGCGCCGAGGAAGTAGGCGGCGGACGATAGCGACTCTTCGTTGTAGTCGGTGTCGACGAACCAGCAGGCGATGCCGTCGGGGCCGTCGCTGCGGACTTCGCCTGTGTTGGGGTGGAAGACGTCGACGCGTTGACCTTGACGCGTAGCTGGCCGGGTTCGCCGCTGGGGCCGGCGTCGAGGATCTCGATGTCGGGTTCGCCGAAGATGACGAAGAGGTTGCCCTTGCCAGTGCTCCCAGGTCTTCGGCCATGTGCAGTTCTGGCGTTCATGCGCGCCTTGAGCACGGGATGCGGCCGAGCTTGGCGAACTCGCTGGCATGGGCGTCGTAGTTGAAGGCGCAGCTGATGAGTACGTCGAAGCCGGCCTCGGCGGCCTTCCTTGGCGGCGTCGACGAGGTCAGGGCGGGCGACGGTGCCGAACTCGGGGCCGATGAAGATGGCCGCGCGCTCGGTGTGACCTTCAATGTAGCGGCCTTCCGCGCAGACCAGTTCGCCGGGCCAGGGCGTGAGCGCGGTGAAGCCGATCTTGTCGTCCTTGTAGCGCCTGCTGCACCGGCGGTCTTCAGCGTTTCAAGGATGATGGCGTGAAGTTGCGCTCATGCTGTACTCGCCATGGTCATCGCCGATGCCGTCGATCAACTTCGTCGTTCTCGTCGACGCCCAGCACTCGGTGAGGGGACAGGCTCTCGACCGTGGCGGCCGGCGACGCGAACCTTTTTCTTGTCCTCAAAGGGATTGTCGTAGGGTACCGAGTCCGCTCGGCGGCGATCGAGGCGTCGATCCTTGCCGGCGAGCAATGCGCTGCCACCAGTCGGCATGCGCCTGCTTTGCGGTCGCCGGCCACTTGGCGTCGGCATCGCGCGGGATCTCCTACCCCTGCCGGTCTTGTTCAACGCCTTGTTCAGCGACTCGCGTAGCGGCTCCAGCGTCTGCTGAAAGTACCCCAGATAACGTCAATCTCAGCATTGTTGGCGATTGACTTCAGCGTGGCGTGTGGCACGCGCTCATAAACAAAGCCGTGGCGGATGTTGCCCTGCACCGGTTGCGTGCTGGGTGCGTGCGGGGTGATTCGGCTTTCTTTTGCTGGCCCTCACGCGAGTCGGCCAGCAGGTAGAACGGGTAGCGTGCGCTCATCAGCGCGCGCCAGCCAGTGCTACGCGCGAGGTGTCGATGGTGATCCAGCGGCGACCCCATTGCTCGGCCACGGTGGCGGGGCGGTGCCGCTGCCACAGGTGGGTCTAACACCAAATCGCCGGGGTCGGTGGTCATCAAAATGCAGCGCTGAATAACAGTCGCTGCGCCGTTTCGACTACATATTTTTTGTCAGTTGCAGTGGCCAAGATCGGCCCAAATGTTATTTGCAGATTGGGCAACAAAATCCCCCCGAAAAATCGAACATATCCCAAGGTGGCGCCAGACGTCGTGAGTCGATCGCTGGCGATCAGCCTACCCATACCAGCAGCGTGCGTACTCCAGTATCTGTTGGCAGTCGGCAGATACGTCTTCCTCATGTAAGTAATGGGATAAGCCGTGTTACCCCGTGTCCGCTTGAAGTTGCAATGACCAATCGAAACGGGCGACCTTCAGCTGAAAGGTCGCCTTTGGCATTGAAATCATCACGGTAGTAGAGCGTCGACGCCCATCGGTTTGTTCTATTCGTGTGTATTGACCAAGTTCCTGGATGTTTCGAGAGCGAACGGTAAGCGCATCTCTGAATTTGATTGACGGCTTGCTCTTGGCGTACCAAATGATGAAGCTCTACATGTTGTTCAGAAGGAGTTCATCCTGTCCTGCGGTCTTCTTTAGGTAATGATGGACACGCAGTTCTCATCCCCAAAAACTTCATCCATCACCGCCCGCACCCGATGGACGTTTTCATCCCCAATCTGCACAAAAGATAGAGCCTGAATCGGTCAACAAATCCCGCGCCATGGTCAGCCGGTCGCGCAGATAGGTCAGGTAGGAATGGATGCCATCGCGCCAGGTATCCCGAAACGCCTTCACCTGCTCCGGCTCGCGCGTGATGTGCTCCGCCTTGCCATCCTTCACGTCGCGGCTGGTGGTAGACCACTGGAAGTTGCTGTTGAATTTGATGCCGTAGGGCGGATCGAAGTAGATGCACTGCACCTTGCCGCGCAGGTGCCTGCGCTCGGCCAGACTGGCCACCCAGGCGAATCGCCGAGGATCATGCGATTGGCCCAGTGCGCGTCATGTTGGTAGAACTCGGTGCGTGCGGCCTCGACGGCAGACCGTTGAAGTCGGCGAACAGGTCGACCGTCGCGCCCTGCTGCTCGCGGGCTTCCTGTGCCCGCCGCTGCTCGCTCTGCCGGCGCAGGTCGTCGATCAGCACCTTGGGGTGCACCTTCCTGGATGTAGAGCGGCGGCGCATGCACGACGAGGCTTCACCAGTCCTGCTCGTCCTTGCCGCGCCAGACCAGCTGCGGACCAGATCACGGTTGCGGCGCCCGTAGGCCACCCGCACTGGCGACTTCTCGTCCTGCGCCAGCACCGACTGGTATTCGGCCGTCGGGATGTTCTTGCGCGTGGCGTCGTCGTGCTTGATTGCCTCAACGCTTTCAGGGTTTTGGGCTTCTTAAGCCATTTCAGGCGTCCTTTCCGCCGTGGCGGCATCTATCATCTGGCTGAACTTGCCCTTCACTTTTTCGGGTAAAGTCGTCCTGCATCTCGTAGACGTCAGTGAACTCAGCGAAGGCCCAACGTCCGTGCGTCCTGAGATTGTTTACGCCTGGGATCCAATAGGTCTCCATGGTCGCCTTCTTCTCCTTGGCATCCTCGCGGCGATAGCCTCGATCTCGACAATGAGATATAGCGGATCGTCGGTGCCGCGACCGTCGTCAATCTGACGATGAAGTCGGGTATGTAGCGGCGGGTGATCAAGCCATAGCGATATGGCACTTCGAGGCCGAGGTTATGGTTCTTGACGTAGGCCAAGACTTTCAGGTGGACTCGGCGACGCTCGGCAAAATTCGCCTCCCAGTCGCTGTCCAGCACCACCCAATTCACGTGGCAACGTGGTAAAATTCAACGTTCCCACCGATGATCGCGCGAGGTGTTGAAGCTGACGTGGGCCGTGGAGCCCGTCGGGTTGTAGGGGTCGAGGATGGCCTTGACCGGGCGGCCCTTCTTCAACTCGTCCTGGGTGATGGCGCGGGTGATACGCTCGCAGGCGATGTCGGCCAGTTCCTGGTACATGAGCTGACCGGGGAAGGTGCCACCCTTGCAGACAAGGCAGGTATCCAGCCATTCCTTGGTGATGCGTTTGAGCTGGCCAAACAGGTGAGCTTGGCTGCTCACCCTGGTCACGCCACTTGGTGTAGATCAGTCGCTGGGTGAGGTGAAACAGCAGGGTCGAGTGGACGCAAGTCGCCGAGGTGCTTCAAGTTCAGATCGACGCCTTCGCCGATGATGCCTGCGGTGTGTGTGATCGAAGGGCCGACAATGTCGGGCGCTGTTCAGCACCGAGTCATCGTTGAAGACCGTGAGCCAGTCGATCCCTTCTCGCGCCTGACGCGGTAGCCCTGGACGCGAGGAAAACGGATCTCGAGTTCGTCGCTGATCCGCCGAACCGGCTTTGACGAACTGCTCTACGCGGTGGCTGCGGGGGCGCCACAACGGGCTTTGCGAAGTCGAAGGAACGTCCAGCACGTCGGCGTACTCGACGTTGAACAGGCCTTCCTCGTTGGTCTTGGTAGGATTGCCGCCGGCGCAGGGCACGCCGATGACTTGCTCACACAGGAGTTGGGTACCGAAGGCGCGAACGCCGAGCACATGTGGGTCACGGTGTTGGCGTCCCAGCCTTCGGTGAGCATTGACACCGAGACGACAGCGGATGGACTTCGCCGAGCCTGCCTTCCTTGCCGACGGTGTTCATCACTTCACGCAGCAGGTCTTGGTCGGTGATGTTGTCCGCAGCCCGCAAGTCACCTGTGCGTTCGATGATTTCACGATGGAATCGATCGGATCCATCGGCGGCCATGCTTACGGAAGTTTCGCATCCAGCGCCTCGCCAGACTCCAACTGTTCGCTGCTTCATCAACAACGTGCGGGGCCGCTCGATCGGATTGCCGTGCTCGTCGAAGTTCTGGAACAGCGGCAGGCGGCCGTTCTGGGAGCGTGGTGGAGCTGTCCCCGTTCTCCTGGTGGAAACCGGAGATGTAGTCATAGACGAGTTTCGACGTGGACGTGTTGTTGCAGACTACGATGAAGCACGGCGGGACGCGGTCCTCGCCTTTTCCACAGCTCATACGTTTTGGCGTAATGGCCAGAGAGGGGCTTCCAGCGCCGTCTGCAGTTCAACCGGGATGCTGAGGGATCGAGCTGCTTGCCTTTCCGCGCCCTTTCTTGGGCATCTTCGGGCCAATGTGCTTCCACAGTTCGCGGAACTTCGGTGAGACGCCTGGTGCCGGGGATATTGTCTGCCACCGGAACACGCGGCAGCTTGACGATGCCGCACTCGATGGCATCCATCAGCGAGAAATCGCCTGGCATTCACGGGAACAGGGTGCCTGCGTAGCCCGAACCACCGAGGAAGAACGGGCTGCAGACAGGTCGAGTACCTGGGAGAGGCCGAGCTTTCGATTAACGGCCTCGAGGCCTGACATCCAGAGGCGAGCGGCCCTGCTGTTCTCCTTGGCCTGCCGTCACCCTTGAGGTCATTCTCGTCAGTGGATGCTGGCTTCTCGCGATAGCAGTGGGCAGCTCCCGTCGTTGATCGCCAGGATGTTCTCATGCCTGCGAGCCCAGGCGCTGACGCGCTGGAGCATCTGCCCCTCGCCTTCTGAGTGCTCAACTCCTCGCCACCTCGGCCCTGAAGCAACAGTCGTCCACCCTTGGACAACCTCATCCGCTCGCGGAGTTTGAAGGCGTGGTAGTTGGTAATGACGATCTTGGCTCGTTCAATCTCGCCCAGCATGTCGGTGGGGACGAGCTCAGACCATGTAGTAGCCATCGGGTCACTCGCTGCAGGACTCGCAGTTTCCATTCTGATGGTCAAGCCGGGAGCGACGATCAGGAATCCGCGAGTGAACTTCTTGCTGCCCGGGTGGCGCACCGCGTTCACTGTCTGCCAGGCACGAGCATGGCCATGACGGTGGTCTTGCCAGCGCCTGTAGCCAGCTTCAGCGCCAGGCGCATCAGCTCGGGATTGGCATCGGTATTGGCCTGCTTGAGGTGTTCGACGAAGCGTTTCCCAGCTGTTCCCATCTCCGGCGCGATTCCTTGTCAGCCAGATCGCCGTCTCCACGGCCTCGACCTGGCAGAAGAACGGTCGGGATGCTGGAGAGCGGGTGACTGCGCCAGTGATTCAGCAATCGAGCAGTCTCGGCTGTGACCCGCCATTGCGACTGAGGCAGGGCGCCGCCAGGCATCGATTTTGCGGACGCCGTTGATGACGGCAGTGTGATCGTACTGCTGCTCTTGTGTGGAGAGTCCCTTGCCTTCGTCGAAGATCAGCGACAGCCTGCTCGCCACCACCGCCTTTCCGCTTGCGTGTGGCTTGGGAATTGGGGTGATGAAGTTTGCGGGACGGCGAGACGGATTAATGACCTGAGTGGGTTGGCTGTCGGCGTCGAGCTCCCAATGCCGCGCTGGATACTCGTATGGTGAATTGAGGATTGGCCGTTCGAAAAACAGGTTGGTCATATCGTTGACAGCCATGTCGTCAAAGACTCGCTTCGCGCATTAGCTCGGCGAGCTTGACGTTGAGCCCCAGCGCAACGCGCCATAGCGTTTGGAGGGTGACGTTCCGCTCCCCTCTCGATGGCGCTGTAGTACGCCCGATGCATGCCGATTTCGTCGGCAAACGTATCCCGACTGAAGCCCAAGGCCGTTCTCCGGCCCCGAATCGCAGCCCCCAACTTTGCCGCAACGTCGCCTCGTCCATAGGGTGACCCTAAGGACGGGCTACTTTTACAGCTATGCCTATTAATATAGTCTATATATATGTTTCTTCTGGGAATCGATGACCAATGGTGCTCGCTCCAGGTGATCCAAGTTCGGCAGCCGGAGCCCTGACCACACTTCGCGGATAGGCGATCAAACCGTCCTGCGTGCACCAGACGATTCGCACTAGGCGTCTGCAAAGACAAACCTGACCCATGGCCTTGTACCTCGTAAATCCCGGCGTGAGATGACCCTCGAACTGTTCGTCTCCGACCGCATCGAGAATGCCGTGGCGCTGCAGTTCGAGCGGATCACTGATGGCCGGGTGAGAGACATCTTCGTCAGGTTGAAAAAGCGCCTGGACGGCCTTCTTGGTGAATGCCCGATTGGGATCTCAAAGAGCCCACGGAGGCGCAGCTTGCGTATGCCACGGTGATCGCACAGCAGCTGAGCATCCCGGTGCCGTCGGAAGCGAAGCTTTCCTCGTTTTCACATGGCGCTGTTTCTGGAGGCCTATGCTTCAGTCAAGGGAAGCCAGGAATCATGGCGTACTTGCGTTTTCCGATGAGCCTGGCGCCGCAGCTGCGAGGCGTCTGGTCGAACTGCGTGAAGCCGCCATGGTAAGCGTGGGAGCGGGCTGGACGCACGTAAGTCAAGCGGAAGGCGCATTCCTCCGATCCATCGAGACCATCAACAGAAGCGGCACGGGATTCCGTGGAGATGCCGCGAAGGCAGCCGAAGTGATGGTGAGCCAGGCCCGCCTGAATGCGCTGATGGAAGCGATAGGCGGCCATGAGAAGGCAGAGGTGGAGTTCTTCCGCGCATTGCTCGACACCGTGTACGCGCATGTACCGCCGTCTGACGACAGCGGCCGTCTCCGGTTCATCCAGTTCATCGCGCCTGAGGGAGATACCCTGCTGCCGTTCTTCACGGATCAGGCGAAGGCAGACTTCGCTGCCAGGGGACATGCCAAAGTGGTCGCGATGACTGGCGGGAGCTTTTCAGCATCACCCTCGGCGACGCTGACTGGCGAATCCGAACGACCGCTGGTGCAGGCCTCATCCGCATGAGCGCTGCTCGCGCTATTACAGCGTGGCGACACGCCCAGCACCAGACTGATTTACGACCCATGGATCCGTAGGATTCATGACCAGCACCTTCTTTGCCAGGAAGACATGAGCGCTGCGAGACGCTGTGGCTGGGTCGTTGGTCATGTCCGAAGGCTTTTCTGGCCGATCTGCATACGGACCAGAGCGAGAACCCCGAAACAGCTCTCGCCGTGATTGTTCCCAAGGAACATGACGAACGTGTGTGTCGGTCATTGGTCGCAGTTCTGAGAGGCACGTCGCTGAAACCGGGGTTTCCGTCAGGCGTTATGGCGCTCAATTCTGCCGAGGATCTACCGGATGGGCTCGAATCAGTGGCGATCTTGCTCATGACGCCGCGGCAGGATTGAACCAGATCGCGCGACCTAGCTGGTCATACTCGCTGCGCGCACCGGGAGGGGACGGATCAATCGACAGATTGAACATGATCAAGTCGCCGCCAAGATCGAAGATGTGTGTCGCCTGGTATTCCGAAGTCGACCCAAGTTATTCCTCGCTGTTCACTCGCTACCGGGGACGTACCAAGAAGAAGCCACTCGGGGTTGAACCTTCATGCTTGACTCCGGTACTTGGCGCCGCCCAAGGATTACTGGGCAAGAGATTCAAAGCCATCCGAAAAATTGGCGAATTTGTCGCACTCGTAGGCACCAGGTCGCAGTTTCAACCCGTGGCGCGTTGCGCTGGTCGGTGTCCAACAGCTGGTCTTGCGGATCCCGGCAGCCGGCGGGTTGCCGGTATCGATGGCTGGGCTGCCGGTTTGTAGCGGCGCAACTTTCGGGTTGCTGCCAGAAGGAAAGCTCGTGTCCAGTAGCGGACTGACGTTGAACTGAAGGCCGTTTGTATCGCGTGACAATACGCACCGGGCTAGCGACGTGGACGGCAGGCCGCCTACGCCAACCAGGTTATGTAACCTCCAGTGAAGACAGCTGTCCGTTGCAGTCGTCAGTCAGGTTTTCATCGACAGAATCATTGCCGTAAATGATGGAGTTGGGCATTTCAGCGGTGCCGGGCCGGCAGCGTGGCGCGCAACCCGCTCCCGGAGAACACGCTTATCCTGCCACCCAACCGCGCCGTGTTCTCAGTAGTCGTGACGTTGGCCAGTTCCACCAGCCCACTGCCGGCCACGTAGATTGCACCTCCGGAATCCATGTCTCCATCGCCGTTCTGGGCCAACGTGCTGTTGGAAACTGACACGATTCCTGTGGTTCCAACGCTGATGGCGCCGCCCTGGACGCGCCCCGCCGGGGTTGCTGGCATCGTTGTTCCGAAATGTCGAGTTGCGGATCGTGGCCTGACCCTGAACCAGCAACGCCCTGCCTTGGGCCACCTGAGCACGGCTTGCGTGATGCCTGATTGCTTTTGGAAATATGACCCCAGCACATGCAGTGTTGCGTCTTCTGGCAACAAAGATACTTCCGGCCTCATCAGCGCTACCGGTATAAAAAGCCGCCGCCGCTGACTGTCATCGTTCCTCTATTGTAGATATGGCCGCCCATTCGCGTAGGAAAGTCCGAAGTAGCTGTTATGGATCAGCAGTCCACCGATATTGTAGATATGCCCGCCGTTTCCGCTGCACCAGTTTTCTCGAGAAGTCAACATCGTTTAGCTGCAACGTGCCCGTGGCACCGTTATGAATGGCACTGCCGTCAGTCACCTGCAGACCCGCAGAATGCTATTCCGACGGACTCAATCGTCAGTTCGCCATCATTGCGGATGGCCGCCTGCCGCCGCTGCCGGCCCGCAGAATAAAGTTTCGCAAGGTCACCGTCGCACTCTCGGCAATCCGCAGTACCCTGACCGGTTGCGGTGCCCTGGCTGCTTCCGCCTCTGGAGTTGGGTTTCGTCCGGGTCAAAACCCCTCAACCGTGACGTCACGGGTCAATGAGTATGCTGGGTTCGATCAAGGCCCCGGCCTGACCTCCGTCATAGAACAGGCGGATCGTATCCCCGTCGGATGCCGCGAGCACCGCAGCCTGCACCAGGCTGTATGGACAGCCGGACGGACAGACATCAAGGGTATCCGCGCGGGACACGGCTGGCTGGAATCCGCACAGAAGCAGCAGAAGCCGCAGGGAGCAAGCAGGCTCCAGAGGCCCTTCGCCGGATCGGCCCCCATGGCTAATCGCAATCAGTCCACCATGCGCATTCATTCTCACCCTCCTGAGCTGTTCGATGCATGTCGGCAGGCCCGACCAACTTGCATGGGAATTCCAAACGCCGCCGTCGGGCAGCTTGCAAGTCTGGCGGGTTGGCGGCGGTCGCGCAAACGCCTAAAGCAGAGCCACTGGGTTTCACCTGTTTTCACGAATTGCTGAGTTTAGAGGAGGTGCTTTCAAGGTCAGCACGCGAGGAATGGCCTAACCGATAGCCGTATTAGGCGAGTAGGCGCTCCCGACCCGAAACGGCCTCTTCGGTGCTTTTGAAAACCTTGGTTGTTCAGTCCGCCGTATTCGGAACCATGCACCGAACTGCCCCATGTGGACAAAGCGACGCAACTCGAACTCGGGATTCATGAATCATGGCGCCAGCGCGAGCATCCGTATTTCTGCGGTAAAACGATCGGGCGATCTTCTTGACACCCAGCGCGCAGCTGCATCCACACTAAGGAACCTCTGATTTTGCCCGCGATCCAACCGTGACCTTTCCACGGATCGTAACCGATGACGCACCCGCAGATGAGCCTGTCGATGCAGCAGGATGCCGGCTTCGAGAAGCACCGCAAGACGACACGTCGTGACGTGTTTCTGGCCGAGATGGATCGCGTGGTGCCGTGGGCCAGCCTGGTGGCGGTGATCGAGCCGCATTACCCGAAGCCCCGCGAAGATGGCGGCGGTCGCCCGCCGGTCGGGCTGGAGCGCATGCTGCGCATTCACTTCCTCCAGCAATGGTATGCGCTGAGCGACCCTGCCACGGAGGAAGCGCTGTATGACTCCCAGTCGATGCGTCGCTTCGTCGGTATCGATCTCGGTCATGAGCGGGTTCCTGACGAAACCACCTTGTGCAAGTTCCGTCATCTGCTGGAACGTCACGGCCTCGCCGAGCAACTGCTCGCGGTGGTCAACGCCTACCTCCGGGACAAGGGCATGAAGCTGTCCACCGGCACCATCGTTGACGCGACCATCATTACCGCAGCCTCATCGACCAAGAACCGCGAGCGTGCGCGCGATCCCGAGATGCATCAGACGAAGAAGGGCAACCAGTGGCACTTCGGCATGAAGGCACACATCGGCGTGGACGCGAAGACGGGCCTGGTGCATCGCGTGGTGACGACGGCGGCCAATGAAGCGGACGTCACGCAGGTGGCCCATCTGCTGCATGGCAAGGAGAAGCAGGTATTCGGCGACGCCGGCTATACGGGCGCGGACAAACGCGCGCGCAAACGCGGGCGCCGTTTCTACATCGCCGAGAAGCGCAGCAAGGTGAAAGCAATCGTGGACGAGACCTTGCGCGAACTGACCGGAAAGCTCGAACACCTCAAGGCTTCGATCCGGGCCAAGGTCGAACACCCGTTCCGGGTGATCAAGCGGCAGTTCGGTCACAACAAAGCGCGCTATCGCGGGCTGGCGAAGAACGGGGCGCAGGTCACGACGCTGTTCGCCCTATCCAACCTGTGGATGGCGCGAAGAAAGTTGCTTGCTGCTGCAGGACAATAGTGTCCGGAGGACGAGTTCAGGCCGGAAATCGCAGCCCGAATCGGCGAAAGCCACGCAGAATGGCCGCGCATCAATGCGCTTACACGACCACGACCCGGATTCTACGGAAAGGCACGTTAATCAGATGATCCCTAGCTCGTCGGGTTTGCACAGTCAGTTGTCTTGAACACGCTGGTTCAACATGGACAACGCTTGTCTCAGATCGGGATTGCTTTCGACGTGATTTAACTCGCAGATGGAGACAATACGTCGAAGTTGCATGTCCGAATCGCGAACCTGGCCGGAGTCGCGCAGCAACTTCGCGTAACGTAAATGCAACGCCAGATTTGGCAATTCCGAACTTGGTAGTCCATCTCTTGGCGTCAATAGCTTGCGATAGGCCTCGTTAGCTTCCGAATGCTTGCCGACTGCCCAGTCAGCTCTGGCGTGGGCTTCGTCCAGAGCCGCACCGCACTTGGATGGTTCGGCCAGCCGGCCACGCGCTTCGTCATCGCGGTTCAGGTCGAAGAGCAGTCGCGCGCTGGCGTTCTGCGCCCAGCAGGCCATGAAGAAGTCGCGCGCGTCCTGCGCCGCGAACCAGCGCCATGCGCTGTCGATCAGCGCCAGCGCGGCCTCCGGATCGCCCTGCCGCTCGCGCAGCGCGCCCTGGTGTAGGCGCATGCTTTCGGCCAGCGTCGCCAGTTCGTCGCGGCGAGCGTCGGCGATCCGGAAAGCCTCGTCCAGCAGGGCGTCGGCTTCGTCGAGGCGATCAAGCAGGACAGAAATGCGCGCCCGTTCCGCGCGGATGGCGGCCTGATCGGAATGCCCGGGTGGCAGCGTTGCGAGCAGCCGATCGGCGGCTGTCCGCATCCGTTCGTCGGCTTCGTTCCAGTCGCCGCGACGTCCAAGCGCCTTGCCGAGGTTGAAGCCGATCAGGTGGGTCTGGAAATGTTCCCGCCCCAGCGTTTCGAGCGATTTGCGCCAGGCTTCGCGGCCCAGCGCGACCGCGTCGTCGAGACGTCCGTGCATCTCGTAGAAAACCGCGAGGTCGGAACGCAGCTGCGAGGCGTCGCGGTGTTCGGGAGCGCTACGGTCCAGAAGTTCGATGGCTTCGCGGAATGTGCGTTCGGCCGCCTCGTTGTCGCGGATCGCCCAGTAGCGCTTGGCCAGAACGCCCAGGCCGACCGCCAGCTGCGGGCTGTTCGGGCGTTCGCGGCGCAGCCAGCCGAGGCCGCTGTCCAGCAGGGCGTCGATTCGCGACGGGTCGCCGGTGCGCAGCAGCATGTGCGCGTGCGCCACCTCGGCGCTGGCGACGGTTTCCGGGTCGCCGGCCGCCTTCGCTGCGCGCACAGCACCTTCGTAGCTGGAACCGGCCTCTTCGAAGCGATCGAGCTGATCCTGAGCGCTTCCGATGGTGTAGAGCAGACGCGCGGCGAGCGCCGGCCGTTCAGCGACGATCAGCGTCGCCTCGCGCGCGCCGTCGGCGAGCAGATCGGCAACCGGACGTTCGGCAGCCTGCTGCGTGGATAGGGATGCCTGGCCGAACAAGCCGATGAGGAACTGCTCGACCGCCTCGGCGCGTTCCAGTGCGCGCTGGCGCTGTACGGATTCGCGCAGCACGCCGGTCCCGCCGATGGCCGTCGCCACCATGGTGAGCGCCGCCAGCGAGCAGGCCAGCCAGTTGCGGCGCAGGAAACGCAGCAGGCGGTGCGTGCGTTGTGCATGGCGCAGCGAGATCGGGCGCCGCTCCAGCGAGGCGCGGAGATCGTCGATCAGCGCGAAGACCCGTTCGTAGCGTTGTCCGGGACGGAAGGCGAGCGCGTGCAGCACGATGCTATCGAGGTCGCCGCGTAGCTGCCGCGCCAGCGCGCGGCGCGAGGCGCCGCGCTGGCGGCTGGCATCGTCGGTCAGCGCCTGCGACGGCGCCGGGATGCTGTCGCCGTCATGGCGCGCCAGCGCGGAGGGCGGGCGCTGCCCGGTCAGCAGTTCGTACAGCATCACGCCCAGCGAATAGACGTCCATCGCCACGGTTGGCGCCGCGCCGCGCAGTTGCTCGGGAGCGGCGTATTCTGGCGTTAGCAGGCGCCATTCGGCGCGGGTGCGCTGTTCGCCGTCTGCTTCGGCGTCGAGCAGGCGCGAGATGCCGAAGTCGAGCAGGCGCGGTTCGCCGTCCGCATCCACCAGGATGTTGCCGGGCTTCAGGTCACGGTGGACGATCAGGCTGCGGTGCGCGGCGTCCACGGCTTCGCAGACGCGGATGAACTGCCGCAGGCGCTGCTGCAGCGGCAGGCGGCGCGCATCGCACCAATGCAACAGGGTGTCGCCTTCGATGAACTCAGTGGCCAGCCAGGGAACCGCGTTGTCGTCCACGCCGGCGGCGATCAGGCGCGCGATGCCGGGATGTTCCAGCCGCGCCACGATGCGCTGCTCGGCTAGGAAGCGTTCGCGCAGCGGCGTGGTAACGCGGTCCGGTCGCAGCCGTTTCAGGGCCGCCCGTTGCCGCGCGCCGCCCTGATCGCGTTCGGCCAGATACACCCAGGCCATGCCGCCTTCGCCAATCAGGCGCAGCAGTTCGAAGTCGCCGACCTGCTGGCCGAGCAGCATTTCCGCGCTGGTGGCCGGTGGGTGGCAGCGTGCCGTGTCGGCAAGCTGTACGAAGTCGTCGTCGTGCGTTTCGATCACCGCCAGCGCCGCACGCGCCTCGTCGCGCAGCCACGGCGGCAGCGCCGCTAGCAGTCCGTCACGTTGCGCAGGGTCGGCGTCGAGCAGTTGTTCCAGCGCTTCGCTCAGGCGACGCCAGCACTCGTCGTTAGGCGTCGCTGTGGTCATCGACGGCAAGCGCGGGGGATTCGAGCATGCGTGACAGCAGGGCACGAGCCAGGTCCCAGTCCCTGCAGACGGTGCGGACGCTGGTGCCCAGCAACTCGGCGGTCTGGTCCACGTCCAGCCCGGCCAAGCAGCGTATTTCGAGCACCTTGGCCGCCCGCGGATGCACGCGCGCTAGCTTTCCCAGCGCCTGATCCATGTTCGCCAGCGAATCGGCGTCGTCGTCGCGGTCCGGATTATCGAACAGCGGTTTCAGTTCGCCGCCGCGACGCAGGCTGTTGCGGCGGCGGGCGTGATCGACCAGCAGGTGCGCCATCGCAGTGCGCGCGTAGCGCAGGAACTGCTCGCGACCCTCGAAGTCCAGGTCGCCGCCGCGGAACAGGCGCAGGTAAAGCTCGTGAACCAGCGCGGTCGGGCTCAGGGTGTGGGTCGCCCGTTCACGACGCATCAGGTGGCGAGCCAACCCATGAAGCTCGTCGTAGGTGCGCTCGAAGACCTGGTCCCGGGCTACCTCGTCGCCGGCGGCGGCCTGGTTCAGCAGCGAAGTGATGGGCGATCTGGATTGCAATCTCGTGTCCGTGATTCGCGCTGTTGACTTACCGGCGATGGTAACAGGCCGTGATTTGTGGGCGCAGTAGACGTTGTGTCGCGGATAGGTCAAAACCTCCGCCAGTCAGGATGACTCACTGTTCGGGCATCATCGACTGTACACCGGCGGAAACGCTGCCTGGTTCCGCCCTGCGATCTGAGCCCACAGGGGATGCGGTGACGGCCACCAACCGACAAACCCGAAGCTTTCGACAATGACGTAAAGGGTGGCTTGTGTACCTTGTATAGCGGTGCTGAACGCGGACGATAACTGACGAAGCAAGCGCTGTGCTAAGGGTGGTCTGTGGTGCACGGCTGCCGCGTCCGGACACAATTGTTTGCAACACCCACACCGTCGGGTGTTAGTATTGCGTGGCATTTGGTTGGGGGCAATCTCGCTTTTACTAACTGAAAGCGCTTTTTTGGGTGACGTTGGCGTGTGTCGCTACGTTCCCGGGGATGGTTCTGAACGGTCGAAGCGCTCGGGCGCGGATGCGCGGGTGAGCAGGTTACGTTCGTTCAACGTACAGCCGCGTCATGCGGCATCCGGAACAGGCATCGGCACCGCAGCCTCAACGCGTGGTCGATGCCGTCAGTCATCGGCAGCCATCATTGTCATCATACGGTGTAGCGGGGGAAGGTTCGGCATGAGTTCGATGTCATCATTTCGGGAGCGGTTCGTGCCGCTCCGGCGTTTGCATTCGGTCGTCCGTGGCGGCATGATCGCCCGCTTGCTGCTGGCTGCGCTGGTCTGCATTGCGCCGCAGGTTCAGGCCGAAGGCAGCCGCACCCTGCATCCGGCGACCGGCGCCGGCTCCACCGGCAACCGCGGCGTGATGGATCTCACCAACACGCTCTCGGCAGGCGTGGCGCGGCAGCGGCAGTTCCTCTACGTATATGCGCGCCAGGATGAAGTCATCCTGCTCGGCTCCCGCAACCGAAACAATGGCGGCAACATATATGTCTACGATCCGCAGTCGTTCGGCCTGAAAGGCGCGGAGACTATCCCTGGAACGGCGGATTTCACCTGCAGCGACCAGGGTGCCGGCGCCGGCTATATCAGCGGCCGCGACGCCGAACTTGCCGGCCCCAACAGCGCCGACGGCAGCGCCACGGTCACCGACGGCTTTACGCCCTGTTGGTACAAGGCGCCCAGCACCGGCATTTACGGCGTACGCTTCACTGCCGCCACCGGCGGCAACCAGACCAACACCGCCTCCATCGCCACGCCGATCATATCCACCTCCGTGGTATCGGCCTGGGACGTGACGGTGCGCGCCGACGAATCCTCGCTCGCCGATCTAAACGGCCGTGTGTTCACCTACGTCTGGGCGGTGTACCTCAGCGCCAACAGCCGCTTCCTGCGCAACAACCTGCATTACGTCTCCGACGACGGCTACCGCTACCGCCAGACCTTCCAGGGCCTGGATCCGAACCGCGCGGTGTTCTACGCCAATCCCCAGGGCTTCATCGATGGCGGCGCGCCGCTCTACAAGGACGTACGCGGCAGCAATCAGAACGTCAATTCTGGAGCTTCTTTCAGCGCCGGCGTCACTGCAGAACGCCCGACCTATCCCATCTTCTTCAGCGACGTAGATCCGTCCGGCCCCAATGCGATTGAGGTCAACCGCGTGCTCACCGCGCTGGCGATCCCGCACGCCCCAGCTCAGCCGATCCTGCAGAACCCGAACTTCGAGGGCAACATCAGCGGCAACACCTCCACCGTTTCGGCTGGCGGTGTGTTCACCTTCGATACGCAGAACACCCTGACCTACGAAGTCGTGATCAGCCTGGATGGTGTCGACTTCGACCCGGCAAACGTCAGCAACCGCGTGCTTACTGGCACTGCGCTGAGCGGCAGTCATAGCGTGCTGTGGGACGGACTCGACAACAGCGGCCTGCCGTTCCCGGCCGGCGATTACGACTTCCGCATCTACGGCCGCAACGGCGAAATCCACTTCCCGATGATCGACGTGGAGGGCAATGTCGATGGTGGTCCGACCCTGACCAAGCTCAACGCCTTCAACAGCGCTGAGGCCGCCACGGTTTACTGGGATGACCGCGGTCATCGCACCACCAACAACACCCTGATCGGTGAACTCAACGGCCATCTGTGTGGCGCCGGCAATCTTGGGCTGCAGCCGAATCCGAATCAGTCGCTCACCGGCGTGAACTCCGCCGATCCCGACTGGAACGGCAGCGGCAAGTATTACCGTCATTGGACGGGCAGCAGCGACCCGAACAGCGACTGTAGCAGCAGCTCGAACGTCTATTTCGGCACCGCTAAAGGTCTCGACCTGTGGGCGTTGGAGCGCTCGCCGGTCGTGGAATTGCCCATCGAAATCGTCGAGCCCACGGCTGGCGTCGACGTGGGCACCCAGGTCAGCGTGACCTCCACCGTGCTCCCTGGCGGCACCGCCTACGGCAGCTTCAGTTTCACCAACGCGGGCGATGATCCTGCGAACGGCGTGACCTACAGCGTGGTCATCGGCAATCCGCTGGACCCGAGCACCTGCCCGGCCGCCGTCAACTTCACCTTGCTGCCCCCCGGCGTGAGCGCGACCTACAACGGTACACCGAACTGTGACGTCACCTTCACCGGCATGCCGACCACGCTGAACTCCGGCGACTCGCTGGTGTTCAACTTCAACTACGTCGTCGCGCTGAGCAATCCCGGTCCGATTCCGGTCAACACCGAAATCCAGGCTGCCAACGAAAACAACAACGATGTGGCGCCGAACATGGCCAGCGCGCAGACGATGGTTGCGCAGCCGGTCGTCACCGTGACCAAGAGCGCCAGTCCGCCGGCGGGCTCCGCGGTCAACGTCGGCGACCTCATCACCTATTCGCTGCAGGTCAGCATCGCCAATGCCCCGCTGACCGCCACGCTGACGCTGGACGACACGCTGGGTGCCGGCCTGACCTTCGGCAGCGTCACCGACAGCCATGCGAGCTTCAGCTGCAGCGGCGGTCTGAGTTGTGACTTACCGGCCGGCACCGCCATCGGCAGCTACACTGTGACCTACACCGCCACGGTCGATGCCAGTCACGGCAATACCGTTCAGAACAGCGTTGCCGTGGACGATACCAACAACGGCGGCGATCCGGATCCGGACTGCACCAGCTGCAGCCTCGAACACCCGATGGACGCGGTGGATTTCCCGTTCTGCCCGGCGAACCCCGGCGATCCGGCCCAGGTCTTCAGCCTGATCAACGGCCCGGAGGTCTGGGCCTACACGCCGCCAGGCACGGCTCCCGACGTCCAGGTACCGCTGACGCCGGCTGCTCCGGCAATCGGCGGCAACCTCAACGCCCTGATGCTCGATCCCGTGCGCGATCGTCTGCTGTTGATCCAGCGCAGCGGTGCCCAGTCGGTGTTGTGGGCCTACGATGCCGCCAATGGCGGCTGGTACATCGCGACCCCGGCGTTCACTTCGCCGGACTTCCCGCGCGGCGGATTCAATGCCGCGGGCGTCGGCTACCTGATGGCCGGTGGCTCGACGCCGGAACTATGGAAGGTCGAGGCTGACCCGACGCCCGGATCCTTCGGCTACACCGTGACCGAAATCGGCACCGTGAGCTACAGCCATACGCCGACGGACTTGGGGTCGGGCGACATCGCCTTCGACGGCAACGGCGTGGCCTGGCTGGTGGTCGGCGAGGATGTCTGGCAGCTGGATCTGACCGAAGTGGGTTCGCCGCCGTTCTCGTTCACGGCGGTGCGCGAAGCGCGGCCCACCGGCTCGCCGGGCAGTTCCTGGGCCGGCATCGCCTTTGCCGACGATGGCACCCTGATCCTCGCCAACAACCTGGCGGGTTCGACGGACGGCTATTTCGCCTACGATCCGACTGACGGCACCATCAGCCACCGCGTCGCCACCACGCAGGGCGCTTCGCGTGACCTGACCTCCTGCGCCTTCCCCGTGCCGGCGGAGCCGTCACTGTCGGTGGAGAAGACGCTGGCCGAAGTCAACGGCGCGCCCTATACCAGCGGCCCCGTCTATCCCGGTGACGTGCTGACCTATGCGATCACCGTCGAAAACAGCGGTGGCGCCGTGGCGACCCTGTACGCCGATGACGTGCAGGAAACGGTGCCGGCCAACACCAGTCATGCCGGCAGCGACGATTTCAGCTGCGCGACGCCGGCCGCCGGTTCCGCCTGCGGCAACAGCAGCGACGTCAACGTGCCGGCCTTCGACGGCACCAACAACGGCAGCGTCACGCTGCTGTTCAGCGTGCAGATCGATAACCCGCTCAGCGCCGCCGCGACGTCCATCGACAATGCCGTCACCGTCCCCGACGTGACCTGCACCGACCCCGGCAACGACTGCACCGAGAGTACGCCGGTCGGACCGTCGGTGACGATTGCGAAGAGCGCGAACCCGGCGAGCGGGACGTCGGTGACGGCGGGCCAGCCGATCACCTACAGCGTGACGGTGGAGGTGTCGAACTCGGCGACGCTGAGCGACGTGGTGGTGAGCGACACGCTGGGCGCGGGCCTGACGTTCGGCTCGGTGACGACGCCAGGCGGGTTCACGGCGAACACGGCGGGTAACCCGCTGCTGTTCACGCTGCCGAGCGGGGCGGTGCCGGGCACCTACACGGTGGAATACACGGCGACGGTGGACAACGACGCGACGGTATCGGTGGGCAACGCGATCACGGCGACGGGCGGTGGCGATCCGGGCGATCCGGGCGCCCCGGACCCGGGCTGCGCGACGCCGGGCGGCTGTGAAACCAGTCACCCACTGGACGACCCGGCAGTGACGATCGCGAAGAGCGCGAACCCGGCGAGCGGGACGTCGGTGACGGCGGGCCAGCCGATCACCTACAGCGTGACGGTGGAGGTGTCGAACTCGGCGACGCTGAGCGACGTGGTGGTGAGCGACACGCTGGGCGCGGGCCTGACGTTCGGCTCGGTGACGACGCCAGGCGGGTTCACGGCGAACACGGCGGGTAACCCGCTGCTGTTCACGCTGCCGAGCGGGGCGGTGCCGGGCACCTACACGGTGGAATACACGGCGACGGTGGACAACGACGCGACGGTATCGGTGGGCAACGCGATCACGGCGACGGGCGGTGGCGATCCGGGCGATCCGGGCGCCCCGGACCCGGGCTGCGCGACGCCGGGCGGCTGTGAAACCAGTCACCCACTGGACGACCCGGCAGTGACGATCGCGAAGAGCGCGAACCCGGCGAGCGGGACGTCGGTGACGGCGGGCCAGCCGATCACCTACAGCGTGACGGTGGAGGTGTCGAACTCGGCGACGCTGAGCGACGTGGTGGTGAGCGACACGCTGGGCGCGGGCCTGACGTTCGGCTCGGTGACGACGCCAGGCGGGTTCACGGCGAACACGGCGGGTAACCCGCTGCTGTTCACGCTGCCGAGCGGGGCGGTGCCGGGCACCTACACGGTGGAATACACGGCGACGGTGGACAACGACGCGACGGTATCGGTGGGCAACGCGATCACGGCGACGGGCGGTGGCGATCCGGGCGATCCGGGCGCCCCGGACCCGGGCTGCGCGACGCCGGGCGGCTGTGAAACCAGTCACCCACTGGACGACCCGGCAGTGACGATCGCGAAGAGCGCGAACCCGGCGAGCGGGACGTCGGTGACGGCGGGCCAGCCGATCACCTACAGCGTGACGGTGGAGGTGTCGAACTCGGCGACGCTGAGCGACGTGGTGGTGAGCGACACGCTGGGCGCGGGCCTGACGTTCGGCTCGGTGACGACGCCAGGCGGGTTCACGGCGAACACGGCGGGTAACCCGCTGCTGTTCACGCTGCCGAGCGGGGCGGTGCCGGGCACCTACACGGTGGAATACACGGCGACGGTGGACAACGACGCGACGGTATCGGTGGGCAACGCGATCACGGCGACGGGCGGTGGCGATCCGGGCGATCCGGGCGCCCCGGACCCGGGCTGCGCGACGCCGGGCGGCTGTGAAACCAGTCACCCACTGGACGACCCGGCAGTGACGATCGCGAAGAGCGCGAACCCGGCGAGCGGGACGTCGGTGACGGCGGGCCAGCCGATCACCTACAGCGTGACGGTGGAGGTGTCGAACTCGGCGACGCTGAGCGACGTGGTGGTGAGCGACACGCTGGGCGCGGGCCTGACGTTCGGCTCGGTGACGACGCCAGGCGGGTTCACGGCGAACACGGCGGGTAACCCGCTGCTGTTCACGCTGCCGAGCGGGGCGGTGCCGGGCACCTACACGGTGGAATACACGGCGACGGTGGACAACGACGCGACGGTATCGGTGGGCAACGCGATCACGGCGACGGGCGGTGGCGATCCGGGCGATCCGGGCGCCCCGGACCCGGGCTGCGCGACGCCGGGCGGCTGTGAAACCAGTCACCCACTGGACGACCCGGCAGTGACGATCGCGAAGAGCGCGAACCCGGCGAGCGGGACGTCGGTGACGGCGGGCCAGCCGATCACCTACAGCGTGACGGTGGAGGTGTCGAACTCGGCGACGCTGAGCGACGTGGTGGTGAGCGACACGCTGGGCGCGGGCCTGACGTTCGGCTCGGTGACGACGCCAGGCGGGTTCACGGCGAACACGGCGGGTAACCCGCTGCTGTTCACGCTGCCGAGCGGGGCGGTGCCGGGCACCTACACGGTGGAATACACGGCGACGGTGGACAACGACGCGACGGTATCGGTGGGCAACGCGATCACGGCGACGGGCGGTGGCGATCCGGGCGATCCGGGCGCCCCGGACCCGGGCTGCGCGACGCCGGGCGGCTGTGAAACCAGTCACCCACTGGACGACCCGGCAGTGACGATCGCGAAGAGCGCGAACCCGGCGAGCGGGACGTCGGTGACGGCGGGCCAGCCGATCACCTACAGCGTGACGGTGGAGGTGTCGAACTCGGCGACGCTGAGCGACGTGGTGGTGAGCGACACGCTGGGCGCGGGCCTGACGTTCGGCTCGGTGACGACGCCAGGCGGGTTCACGGCGAACACGGCGGGTAACCCGCTGCTGTTCACGCTGCCGAGCGGGGCGGTGCCGGGCACCTACACGGTGGAATACACGGCGACGGTGGACAACGACGCGACGGTATCGGTGGGCAACGCGATCACGGCGACGGGCGGTGGCGATCCGGGCGATCCGGGCGCCCCGGACCCGGGCTGCGCGACGCCGGGCGGCTGTGAAACCAACCATCCGGTCGGTGATCCCGCGTTGACCGTGCGGAAGTCGGTCGAGTCCTACCAGACGCTGGGGCCGGGCAGCTACCGCATCACCTGGCTGATCGAGGTCAGCAGCACGGAGGCGCATGACACCTGGTACACCTTGACCGACACGCCCGATTTCCCGATCAGCGGCGTGGACTTCAACGGCGTAGCTGTGGTCACGACCAGCGGCGGTGTGGTGAATCCGGCGCTGCCCGGCGGCAGTTACACACCGGTCAATGGCGGCGGCCAGCAGATATCCGATGCCGGGGTGCTGATCATGGCCGGCGCGACCCACAGCTACCGCATCAGCATGCCGCTGCACGTGTCGGCCGATGATCTGGTGGACGAGGTCTGCGACGGCAGCGGCGGACACGGCCTGTTCAACACGGCGACCCTGTCCGGTACCAGCCTGCCGGCCAGCGACACCTGCCAGAACGTCACGCCCGGCCGGGCGGCGATACGCCTGGGCAAGGTGGTCGAACTGGGCGTTGACAACAACGGCAATCACTTCGGCGATGCCGGCGACGTGCTCAACTACGGGTTCCTGATCGAGAATGTCGGCAGTCAGGATCTGCAGACGGTGTACCTGCTCGACCCGCAGGTGAGCGATCTGGTCTGCGACGACACGACACTGGGCGGCCAGCCGGTCCGGGTCTGGATCAACAGCGAAATCTTCGGCAGCTCCTTCGGCTCGGATGCACTGAGCCAGCTGGCGGTCGGTGATTCGGTGATGTGCTTCGCCACCCATACCCTGACGGCGACCGACGTGGCCCGCGGGCGCGTCGTGAACACGGCCACGACCACGGCCGAGGGCGATTCGGACGAGGTCGTTTCTTCCACCAGTACGGCGATTTACGGAGCGTTCCAATGAGCAGCCTGACAGGACGTTATCACGGACCCGGAAGTCCGAGATGTGCAAGTGGCGGCGACCGCCCGATCCGTGCGAGCGGCGGGCTGCTTCGCCGCAGCGCTGTTGCGGGCCTGGCCCTGGCTTCCGGACTGGTGCTCGCCGGCGTTGATGCGAAGGCGGCATTGCCGCGCTCGCAGGACGCGAACGGCAGCGAAACCGCCTACCGGGCGTCGACCAAGGGCGCCGCAGCCATGCACTGGGCGAAAACCGTGCGCGCCGCCGATGTGGTGCCGGGGCAGGGCATCGTGTTGGTCGCCGCCGGCGCGATCCACCAGGACGACGACAGCGACGGCCAGCTCGACAGCGGCGAGGTCATCGACTACCACTACACGGTGATCAACGCCGGCCCCGCGCCGCTCAGCGAGCTGTCGCTCAGCGACGGCAACGGTGCGGTGAGCTGCCCGGGCAGCAGCCTGGCGGTGGGCGCGCACATGATCTGCATCGGCAGCCATGTGGTCAGCGCTGCGGACGCCACCAGCGGCGCGGTGAGCAACACCGTCGAGGTCAACGGGCAGGACGACAGCGCCCGTCCGGTGACAGCCTCGGACGTGATGCTGACCCAGAACCTCGCCGGCACCGCCGGCCTTCATGTGTTCAAGAGTCCGGATCTGGTTGCCGACCCGGACAACAGCAACAGCGCCTCGGTCGGCGACCTGCTGCGCTACAGCTTCGTGATCAAGAACGCCAATGCCGAGGATCTCGCGGCGGTGAGTCTGCTCGAGCCCGATCCGTCGCGGATCGACACCGCGATCAGCTGCGCGACGACCACGCTGGACGGCGCCGGTTTCAGCGGTCTCGGCAGCGGCAGCCTGGCCTCGCTGGACAGCGTGATCTGCAGCGCCGACTACAGTATCCGCGTCGCGGACGAGACCTACGGCCAGGTGCTGAACAGCGTCAACGCCACGGCGGACGCGGCGATTGCGGGCATCATCCATGCCAGCGCAGCCTCGACAGTGGTGGTGCCGGTGCCGCCGGTCGCCGACCTGGCCATCGAGAAGCTGGGGCCGCCGCAGTTCCGCAGCGGAACCCAGATCAGCTTCGACCTCATCGTTACCAACAACGGTCCGGATCCGGCGATCAACACCATCCTCGACGATCCGCCGCCGCCGGGACTGGTGTTCGTTTCCAACAGTGGCGACTGCACGACGCCGTTCCCCTGCTCGCTGGGCGACATGGCCGTTGGAGCGACCCGTACCGTGACCACCGTGTTCGAGATTCCCGCCGACTACGCCGGTCCGGATCCGCTCATCAACATCGCCAGCGTATGGAGCGATATCTTCGATCCTACGCCCGACAATGACGCCTCCAGCGCCAGCGTACCTTCTGCCAACCTGCCCCTGCCCATCGAGAGCGCGGCCACCATCCCGGCCAGTGATGGACTGAAACTGTGCCTGCTAGCGCTGCTGCTGATGACGGTGGGAGTAAAGACTCTGCGTCGTGGTGTTGACTAGGTTCTTCGAAAGCGTCGATTTTTTGGTCGCAAGGTGCTGCCCTGGCGGTTTGCGATCTTGGATTTGGAACTTACTCAGCGGTATGGTCACGACTGTTTTCATGATTCATGGTTCATGATCAGGGCTGGCTGTGTCGATCACTCTAGCAGCAGAGCTTACATGCCCGCCTTCTTTGGCTTGTGTTTTCGACTGCTTCTGCTCGTCACGCCCTCGCCAAGAAATGCAGATAAAGCATGGTGCATGTCTTCGTGCCGACCGATGAACAGTTGACCTGCCCCCAATAGCCGTACCAGTGATTACTGATAAAGGCCGGGGTTGAAGGTTACTGCGTTGTTCTCTTGTTGTGTTCGGTAGTTGGCAGCGAATTGGGCCGGAGGGATTCGTCCGCAGCTGCTATGCGGCCGAACCTCGTTGTCGTCGCGTCGCCAGTCCGCGATGACCTCCCGGGTCTGGGCCAGCGACGTGAACCAGTGTTTGTTGAGGCATTCGTCGCGGAACTTGCCGTTGAAGACAGACGTCAAGTAGATGTGTCGAACGTCCGAAAATGGCCGTACTCGGCCCCTTGAGAGGCAGTTCGTTCGTGAGGGGAAAGGGCCGGATTGGGCCTGGAATGTTCAAACAAAAAGGGGTCGCCGAAGCGACCCCTCTTTTGCGTCGGCGCCATGCGCCTTCGCGTCGCGAATCAGCGCTGGCGCGCCTTGAAACGCGGATTGGACTTGCAGATCACGAAGACCTTGCCACGACGACGAACAACCTTGCAGTCGCGGTGACGGGACTTCGCTGACTTGAGGGACGACAACACCTTCATGAGACCAGCCTCGGGCAATCGGGAACAAAGTCTGACCATTATCTCGTCTTTGGCTCGGCAAAACAACTTTGTCGCTTGGCTGCCATTCGGTCGGTGAACTCGGCCTAATGGCCGCTTTGGGCCCAGTGGCAAGCGTCGCACTGCTGGATCAGGTTCCCGAGCCGGTAGCTGCGTAGGCGGAGCGGGTCGGCGATGGGCATGGCGAGTCTCCGGGCGGGTCCTCAGGCTGGCCGGCGCCTGTCTCGTTGGTTGAGACGGCCTGGCGTCACCGTGAATGCGGCGAACGGGGGAGGGGACGTCGTAATGCGCGTGGTTTTCTTTGGTCGGGGCGGTTGCCATGGTGTGCTGCGGGTGGAGGACGTGCCGGCACGCCTGCTGCCCAAGCCGGTACCCGGCCGCCGTGTGCACTGCCTGACGCCGTGGATGGACCGTTGGCAGCAACTCAGCAGCGCGGCGAACGATGCGGTCGGGGGGCAGGGTGGGGGTGGCTACCGGCGATAATCATCACTTATCGTCGGCATGAAGCGACCCGCAGGGCAGAGCGCTAAGCCAGAAGATCAAAATGCCTCAAGAAGGCAGATTACCGCCGCGAGTGACGCATCTCCGCAATGCGGCGACATGAGTGCGATAGCACCGAGCCAGGCACCTGCTCTGTCGACATCGCCTGAGTCCCAGCAGTCGGAACTTCACGTCACGACAAGGAGAGGCGATCGCTAGGCGATGAGGGCGGAAGGGAGCTGCTGTCGCCTCATAGGGATGCGGACTCCTATGCCAAACACGCCAAGCAGGGGGCTGGCAGCGCGGCAGATGGCGCAAGTTCGAGGGCTCGCTGCGATGAGGCTGGGATTGCCGGGGTCAATTTCAAGCGAAGGTGCGCCTCGTGCCCAAAGTACAAGGCACGGATCCGGGCAAAGGCAGTTTCTTTCAAGAAAAGGTGCCTAAACTTTTTTCTCGGCGAGTTGCCAGTGAGTTGCCTACCAGTGCCGTTTGAAAGCACGGATGCTGGGCACAAGTGGGCACGACGAAATCGCGTCGAAATGAAAGAAAAACTAGGGAAAACAGCAAGATATGGTGGCTACGGGTGGACTTGAACCACCGACCCCAGCATTATGAGTGCTGTGCTCTAACCAGCTGAGCTACGTAGCCATCGGATGCGAATTGTACTGCGTGAACTTGGCTATGACCCGAACCTTATGAGTGCTGTGCTCTAACCGGCTGAGCTACATAGCCATCGGCCCGCCATTGCGGCGAGCCGCGAATTATCGGAAAGCCGGCAGGCAACGTCAAGCAACACCCGACTCTACGACCAGCCTCGCGCTCCGCGGGGCTGGAACCTTACGGCACGCAGGACACCGCATCGTGATCCCGTGCCGGCTTGATCCCGGTCAAGGTGAGCAGCGTCGAAAGCTCCACAATGGAGGCATGAACAACCCTCCGAACCCCGACATCTTCTTCGACGCGGACCTCGTGGCACGCTACGACAAGCCCGGGCCGCGGTACACCAGCTATCCGACGGCACCGCATTTCGACACCGTGTTCTCGGAAGCGGATCTGCGCTTGCAGGCGCGTCACGGCAACGAGGAGCCGATTCCGCGCCCGATGTCGATCTACGTGCACGTGCCGTTCTGCTGGAGCCCCTGCTTCTACTGTGGCTGCAACCGCATCATCACGCACGACCACGGGAAGGCCGACACCTACCTCCTGCGGCTGGCACGTGAAGTCGAGATGACCGCGCCGATGTTTGATCGCGACCGTGAAGTGCGGCAACTGCATTTTGGGGGTGGTACCCCGAACTTCCTGCGGCCCGAACAGATCGGGGACTTCGTCGGGATGCTCGGTCGACACTTCAACCTGAGCCGCGCTGTCGACCGTGACTTCTCCATTGAGCTGGATCCGCGTTTCATCGAACCCGATGAAGTGCACGCGCTGGCGGCCATCGGTTTCAACCGGGTCAGCCTCGGAGTTCAGGACTTCGACCTCGACGTGCAGCGGGCGATCAACCGCGTCCAGTCGGTTGAGCAGACGCTGCGCATCATCGATGCGGCGCGTGATGCCGGCATGCGTTCGATCAACGTGGACCTGATCTACGGGCTTCCGAAGCAGAACCTCGAAGGCTTTGGCCAGACACTCGATACCGTCATCAAGGCCCGTCCCAGCCGCTTGGCCGTGTACAGCTACGCGCACATGCCGCAACTGTTCCGTGCCCAGCGGCAGATCAGGGATGAAGACCTGTGCCCGGCCCACACCAAGCTGGCCTTGCTGGCCTTGGCGGTGGAAAAACTGGGCGCCGCCGGCTACCGATACATTGGCATGGATCACTTCGCCTGGCCCGGGGACGAACTGTGTCAAGCGCTGGATGCCGGCAGCCTGCACCGCAATTTCATGGGCTACACCACACACGCGGACTGCGAACTGCTGGGTCTGGGCGTCAGTGCGATCAGCCAGATTGGTGACAGCTTCAGTCAGAACCACCGGGATCTCGGCGTGTACCAGCAGCAGATCGACGAAGGCCGGCTGCCGCTGTGGCGTGGTCTGCACCTGGGCGACGATGACCTGCTCCGAGCGGCCGTTATCCAGAGCCTGATGTGCGGTGGCGAGATCGACATTGCCGACGTGGAATCGCGTTTTGATATCGACTTTTCCGCCTATTTCGCCTCCGCCCTGTCCGCGCTGGAGCCGCTGTCCGTAGACGGCCTGGTTGACCTAGCTCCAGGGCGCATTCGTGCAACGGCGAAGGGTCGACTGCTGTTGCGGGTGATCGCCGCCTGCTTCGATGCCTACCTCGGCAACGCTGCGGAACAACCACGCTATTCGAAGGTTGTGTAGCGCCTTTTGCACAGCGCGTGCTTCTGCTCGCCGGAAGGCTGGCAAGGCTGCTACGCTCGCGCCATGGCCAGATTGAGCCCTTTGCGACCACAGCCGATTGCCGACGATGGCGATGAATTGACGTTCTGCAGCACCTGCGCCTTCTCGCCAGTCTGCGTGGAGCAGGGACTGGAGAAATCGCGTCTCGCCGAGCTGCATTGCCTGGTCGAACACGTCGGACCGTTCCACGAGGGCGACCACCTGTTCCGCGAGGGCGATCCATTCACCGCCATCGCCGCTGTGCGTGCCGGCACGGTCAAGACCTGCGTGTTCGACAGTTCCGGCCGCGAGCAGGTCCTTGGGTTCTTCCTGCCCGGCGAAATCATCGGCCTCAACGCCATTCACAGCGAACGCTATCCCTGCAATGCCATCGCGCTGGACACGGTGATGCTCTGCCGTTTCTCGTTCCCGGCCATCGCCACGCTGGCGACGCGACTGCCGGGTCTGCAGCAACAGTTGTTCCGCCTGTTGAGCCAGGACATCGGCAAGGCCAGCCTGCTGGCCGGCGACTACAGCGCCGACGAACGCATGGCTGCGTTCCTGGTCACGTTGTCGCGACGCTTCGCTGCGCGTGGCTTCTCGGCCACGCGTTTCCGGCTGTCGATGTCGCGCACCGACATCGCCAACTACCTGCGACTGGCGGCAGAAACCGTGAGCCGCGTGCTGCGTCGGATGCAGGACAACGGTCTGCTTCAGGTTGATCGTCGCGAAATGGTGATCAACGACATGGCCACCATCGAAGTTCTTGCCAAGGGTCTGCTGCGCGAATAGCGCACACATTCGATCCTGCTTGACCTGCGTCATGGCGACAGATGCGGTCGCCGCGAATACTCCCGGTATCGACAACCGGAGAGATGTCATGGATACGACCCGCAGGCTTTGGCTGGGACTGGGCACGCTGCTGCTCGTCTCGTTTGGCGTCTTGCTGTTCATGGGCAGCGAGATCCATCGGCAGGCGCCGCCGATGCCGGAATCCGTCGTCACCACGCAGGGCGACATCCTGTTCACCCGTGACGACATCCAGAACGGCCGCCGCGTCTGGCAGAGCATCGGCGGCATGCAGTTGGGCTCGATCTGGGGGCACGGCGCGCTGGTCGCGCCAGACTGGAGCGCTGACTGGCTGCATCGTGAAGCTGTTGCCATGCTCGAACTGCTGGCCCGGGACGAGGGCCTGCCGGCTTTCGACAGCCTCGACCCGGCGAAGCAGGCGGAACTGACGGCGCGGATGCAGCCAGAGCTTCGACGCAACACCTGGAATGCCGATTCGCAGACCATCACCGTGTCGCCATTGCGTGCGACGGCCATGGCCGCCGTTGCCTCGCACTACGAGAGCCTGTTCAGCAACGATCCGGCCACAGCCGACCTTCGCGAAACCTACGCCATGCGCGACAACACCGTCGGGGACATGGAACAACGTCGCCAGATGACGGCGTTCTTCTGGTGGACGGCCTGGGCGACCACGGCGGAGCGCCCGGAGTCGAACATCAGCTACACCCAGAACTGGCCCTACGAGCCCCTGGCCGGCAACACATCGACGCCCAGCAGCTTCGTCTGGAGCATGTTCAGCATCCTGTTCATGATCGCCGGCATCGGTCTGCTGGGCTGGCACTACGCGGTGTATCACGGCAAGGACGCAACGCCGCAGCCGCCGGCCAGCGATCCGCTGGCGGCGCTCAAGCCGACGCCGTCGATGAAGGCCACGGCCAAGTACTTCTGGGTGGTGATCGCGCTGTTCCTGGTGCAGATCCTGTTGGGCGCCATCACCGCGCACTACCAGGTGGAGGGCCAGGAAGCCTACGGGCTGGCCATTGCCGACTGGATTCCCTATTCGCTGACCCGGAGCTGGCACACCCAGTTGGCGGTGCTGTGGATCGCGACGGCATGGCTCGGTACCGGTCTGTACATCGGACCAGCCATCTCGGGACACGAGCCGAAGTTCCAGCGCCTCGGGGTGAACGTCCTCTTCGCCTGCCTGCTGGTCATCGTGGTCGGCGCCTTCGCCGGGCAATGGCTGGCGGTAATGGGCAAGCTGGACCTGGCCAACAACTTCATGTTCGGCCACCAGGGCTGGGAATACACCGACATCGGCCGCTTCTGGCAGTTGTTCCTCTTTGTCGGTCTGATGCTGTGGCTGTTCCTGGTCGGCCGCGCGCTGTGGCCGGCGTTGCGCAAGCGGGATGACACGTCGTCCATCGTGGGCCTGCTGTTCCTGTCGACCGTCGCCATCGGCCTGCTCTACGGCGCTGGTCTGATGTGGCGGGAGCACAGCCACATCGCGGTGGTCGAGTACTGGCGCTGGTGGGTGGTGCACCTCTGGGTGGAAGGCTTCTTCGAGGTGTTCGCCGTCGCGGTGATCAGCTTCCTGTTCGTCAAGCTCGGCCTGGTGCGTGCCAGAACGGCGACGGTCAACGTCCTGTTCGCGACGATTATCTTCATGGCAGGTGGCGTGCTCGGTACCTTCCACCACCTCTACTTCACCGGCACCACCACCGCGGTGATCGCGCTGGGTGCGAGCTTCTCGGCGCTGGAAGTGGTGCCGCTGGCACTGATCGGCATGGAGGCCTACGAAACCTGGTCGCATGGCCGCGCCACGCCGTGGATGGCGCGCTACCGCTGGCCGATCATGTTCTTCCTCGCGGTGTCCTTCTGGAATCTGGTCGGTGCCGGCCTGTTCGGTTTCCTGATCAACACGCCGATTGCGCTGTACTACATGCAGGGATTGAACCTCACGCCGCTGCATGGCCATACCGCGCTGTTCGGCGTCTACGGCATGCTCGGCATCGGCCTGATGCTGTTCTGCCTGCGTGGCCTGAAGCCCGACGCACACTGGCGCGACGGGATGCTGAGAGGCGGTTTCTGGACGCTTAACATCGGTCTGTCGCTGATGGCGTTGCTGACCCTGTTGCCGATGGGCGTGCTGCAGCTCAATGCGGCGCTGGAGAAGGGCTACTGGTACGCGCGCTCGGCCGAGTTCATGGGCCAGCCGATCTTCGACCTGCTGGTCTGGATGCGCGTGCCCGGCGATACCATCTTCGCCGTCGGTGCCGGCATGATCGCGCTGTTCACCGCCAGTCTGTGGCTGTGGCCACGCGGCGGGGCACAGGCCGCCATCGACGGCTGAGCGACACCCACCTGGCGTCCCGGCGTCCCGGCTTTCCGCCCGTGAGGCTACTTCGGCGCGGCGACCTTCCTCCAGGTCGCCGCGTTTTCCTTTGGGCTGGGGCCGCCGTGCTTGGGCATGACACAGGTCAAGGCGTCATCGTTCGAATGACGCCAACATGGCGCCATGGATACCAAGCTTCCGACCCGTTTCCCGAACCCCGCGCTGCTTCCCGTGGCGCCGCATCGGCTGCTGTTCTTTGCCGGCATGACCGCCTTGCTGCTGGGCATGGGCTGGTGGACCTGGCATCTGATCGAACTGCGCTGGCCGCCGGTAACGCCGTCGCCAGTGCCGGCTGGCTGGGGTCATGCCATCCTGATGCAGTACCTGGTGTTCACGCCCTTCATCTTTGGCTTCCTGCTCACCGTGTTCCCGCGCTGGCTGGGCCAGCCGGCACTCGCGGTGCGTCGCTACCTGCCGATCGGCCTCGGCCTCGCGCTGGCCTACTTGCTGAGCACCATCGGACTTGCCGGGCACGCGCGACTGCTGCATCTCGGCGTGGTGCTGGGCCTGCTGGCGTGGTTCTGGGGCATCGTGCAGTTGCTGCGCGTGCAACTGGCGCCGGGACCGAACGTGATCCACGCGCAGTCGGCGCTGTTCGCGCTATGCCTCGGCTGGTGCGGACTGCTGCTTTTCGCGATCTACCTGCATCACCCGGATGCACGGCTGGTCTACGCAGCGATCAAGATCGGCGGCTTCGGCTTCCTGCTGCCGATCTACTTCACCGTCTGCCATCGCATGCTGCCGTTCTTCGCCGGCTGCGTGCTGCCCGGCTATCGCGACCATCGCCCGGGCTGGGCGATTCCGCTGTTCTGGGCCGGCGTGCTGCTGCATCTCGGCTTCGAGATGGTGCACGCCTACGACTGGCTGTGGATCAGCGACCTGCCGCTGCTGGCCTTGACCACCTGGCTGCTGTGGAACTGGTGGCCGCGACAGCCGTCGCCGCCGCTGCTGCGCGTGCTGTTCATCGGTTTTGCCTGGCTGCCGCTGGCGCTGGCGCTGTACACGCTGCAGAGTCTGTGGTTCGCCATCGACGGCAACTTCATTCTTGGTCGCGCGCCAATCCACGCGCTGTCCATCGGCTACTTCGGCAGCCTGCTGGTGGCGATGGTGACGCGGGTCAGCCACGGCCATTCCGGACGCCCGCTGCAGCTGGGCCGCGTCGGCCTCTGGGCATTCGCCTGTGTACAGGTCGTCGCCATCATCCGGGTCGCGGCGGAACTGGTACGCGACCCGCTTGACTGGCAGATCGTCGCCGCCGTCGGCTGGCTGCTGGCGTTCACGCCCTGGGCACTGCGAGCGCTCTGGATTTACCTCACACCACGCATTGATGGCCGTCCCGGCTGAGCGCACAGCGTCGGCCTGCCGCCGCCATCCAGTGGCGCTACCATCCGACGCGGGGAACAACCAATGATCGCCTACTACCTCCAGATCAAGTGGGTCCACGTGGCGGCCGTGATCGCCAGCGGCGCGCTGTTCCTGCTGCGCGGACTGCTGGCGTCTGTCGGTCGACAGCGAATGGCGATGTGGGCGCCGCTGCGCTACCTGAGCTACGGCATCGACACGGTGCTGCTGACCGCCGCGCTGATGCTGCTGACCATCCTGCACCAGTACCCGTTCGTACACGCTTGGCTCACCGTGAAGGTGCTGCTGCTGGTGGTCTACATCGTGCTCGGCTCGCTGGCGCTGAAGCGTGGCCGCACTTTGCGAAATCGTCGGCTGTGGTTCGTCGCGGCACTGGCCGTGTACGCCTTCATCGTCAGCGTGGCCCGCAGTCGCTCGCCGTTTGGCGCGTTGCAGATGTTGTCCGGCTGACTGACGGTTTGAGCGGTCGGCGTCCGGATTGACTTGAATCAAGGCGCGCGGATCGTGTTCGGGCCATGCTGGTCCCATCCCACAAAACCGGATCGAGGTGCATGATGAGGGGCTTGTTCGCAACACGCACAATTCTTCGTATCGCCGTTGGCACACTGCTGACTGCCGCGGTTGCTGCCTGTGGCTCAGGGGGCGCCAGCAACGGTGCCAATGGTACGAGTCCTTCCGCCGTAGCCACCGACACCGGCGGCTCGCTGAAAGGCGACTTCGGTCCCCCGCAGGGCGAGCCCATCCACGCCGTGCTGACCAGCCCGCCGCAGGTGCCGCCGCCCACCGGCCGCAACCATCCGGCCAAGGTCATTGTCGATCTGGAAGTGATCGAGGCTGAGAAGGAGATTGCCGAAGGCGTCACCTACACCTTCTGGACCTTCGGTGGCACCGTTCCCGGCAGCTTCATCCGTGTGCGCCAGGGCGACACCGTGGAGTTCCACCTGAAGAACCACCCGGATTCCAAGATGCCCCACAACATCGACCTGCACGGCGTCACCGGACCGGGCGGCGGCGCGGCGTCCAGCTTCACCGCACCGGGTCATGAATCGCAGTTCACCTTCAAGGCGCTGAACCAGGGCCTGTACGTCTACCACTGCGCCACCGCGCCGGTGGGCATGCACGTCGCCAATGGCATGTACGGCCTGATCCTGGTCGAGCCGCCGGAAGGCCTGCCGCCGGTGGACAAGGAGTTCTACGTGATGCAGGGCGACTTCTACACGGTCGGCAAGTACCGCGAGAAGGGCCACCAGGACTTCGACATGCAGAAGGCCATCGAGGAGAACGCCACCTACGTCTTGTTCAACGGCGCCGAGGGCGCGCTGGTTGGTGACAACGCCATCCGCGCCAGCGTTGGTGAACATGTGCGCTTCTATGTCGGCAATGGTGGTCCGAACCTGGTGTCCAGCTTCCACCTGATCGGCGAGATCTTCGACAAAGTCTGGTACGAAGGCGGCACGCGCTTCCAGGAGAACGTGCAGACCACGCTGATCCCGGCCGGTGGCGCGATGATCGCTGATTTCCACCTCGAGGTTCCCGGTGGCTATGTGCTGGTCGACCACAGCATCTTCCGCGCCTTCAATAAGGGCGCGCTGGGCATCCTCCAGGTCGATGGCCCGGAGAACAAGGCGATCTATTCGGGCAAGGAAGTGGACGCTGTGTACCTCGGCGACAAGGCGGTCAGCCAGGCGCCGGTGCGTGAAGCGGCGGTGGCCGCAGCCAGCGGCACGCTCACGCTTGAGGAACAGGCCAAGGCCGGTTCGGTGCTCTACAACGGCACCTGCTCGGTCTGCCACCAGGCCAACGGCAACGGTCTGCCCGGCGTGTTCCCGCCGCTGGCCGGCTCGGACTGGATCAAGGGCCACAGCAAGGAGCAGTTGATTGGCGTCGTGCTCAACGGCCTGAATGGCCCGGTGACGGTGAACGGCAAGGACTACAATTCGGTGATGCCGCCGATGAGCCAGCTCACCGACGACGAGGTCGCCAACATCCTCACCCACGTGCTCAACAGTTGGGGCAACGAAGGTGGCCAGATCAGCGAGGCGCAGGTGAAGCAGGTGCGCGAGGCCACCCCGCGTGCCGAGGGCGCGGCACACTGACATGTCCACCGCCGGCCTTATGCACGCCCTGCTGATGCTGGCACTGCTGCCCGGCGCCCTCGCGGCGTCCGGGCAGCAGCCGGTTCCCTACGTGGCCATCGAGGGCGGCGAATACAGATCCGTAATCAAGGTTGATAGCGGCCAGTCGGGCGAGGGCGATGTCCCCGTCCCGGTTGCCGGCTTCTCGATGATGACGCAGCCGGTGACCAACGCCGACTTCCTCGCCTTCGTCGAAGCCAACCCGCAGTGGCAGCGCGGCAGTGCGCCCGGCGTCTTCGTCGACGGCGAATACCTGTCGCACTGGATCGGCCCCACGCAGTTGGCCGAAGGGCAGGCACGGCAGCCGGTGACGCGGGTGAGCTGGTTCGCCGCCAACGCCTACTGTGCGTCACAAGGCGCGCGTCTGCCGACATGGTCGGAGTGGGAGTATGCGGCAGCCGCCGATGAAACCCGCCGCGATGCCCGCGATGATCCGTCCTGGCGCGAGCGCATCCTGGCCTGGTACTCACGGCCGTCCAACCAGCCGCTGCCGGTGGTCGGCAGCGACGAACCCAACGCCTGGGGTGTACAGGATCTGCACGGTCTGGTCTGGGAATGGGTCGACGACTACAACGCCCTGTTCATCGCCGAGGACAGTCGCAAGCAGGGCGACCCGGAGTTGCTGAAGTTCTGCGGCGCCGGCGCGATCTCGATGAATGACCGCGAAAACTACGCCGTGCTGATGCGCATCGCCATGCTGAGTTCGATGAACGCCGCCGGCACCACCCGCAATCTCGGCTTCCGCTGCGCGCGCGACGGCGCGGGCGACGGCGGCAGCAAGGAGACCATGAAATGAAACGCCACTACCTCTGTCGCTCCGCGCTGTTCACGCTGCTGCTGACCGCGCTGGCCCCCGTCGTTGCCGCAGCGGCCACGCAAACCGAAGACAGTCACCACGGCCACCATGACCACGCCGCCATGATGGCGGCACAGGGCGACCTGCCGGCAGCGCCGCCGGCGCTGCTGCCGGATGCTTCCATCTACCAGTTGGACGCGCAACTCACCGACCAGCACGGTCGCGCCCAGACTTTTTCCGGGCTCACCGGCAAAGTGCGGCTGGTCAGCATGTTCTACGCCAGCTGCAAATACGTCTGTCCGCTGATCATCGACCAGGTGAAGCGCATCGAGGCCGAACTGGACGAAGGCCAGCGCGAACGCCTCGGCATCAACCTGATCACGCTCGACGCCGACAACGACACGCCCGAAGTGCTGACCAGGCTGGCCGCCGAGCGCCACATCGACAGCCCGCGCTGGCAGCTCATGCAGCCGCGAGCCGGCGACGTACGCCCGATTTCCGCGCTGCTGGGCATCCAGTACCGCGCGCTGCTCGGCGGTGACTACAACCACTCCAGCGTGATCAGCCTGATCGACGCCGAGGGCCGCATCCTGGCCCGCACGGAACAACTGGGCGCACGTCCCGATCCCGCCTTTGTCGACGCGGTACGCAAAGCATTGGATGCCAGTAAACCGTCGATGACGGACTGAAGTCGGTCAAGGCAAGGCTGAACGGGTATCCGCCACCGGCACTCTGCACGACGGAAGTGCGGTGATGGTGAAGGACGTTCGTTCAGCGATGCCTTGAGAGCGGACGTTTGAGGTCTTCGCACTGGGAGGCCGAACCACCTTCACTCTCCCTCGCGCTTGGCTTGCCCGGACGGGGACGCGAAGGCGGTACCGCGTGTGGGACTGGAACGTCCACGGCTGCGTGTTCCCGTCTTTGACCTCGCCACGCTGTCCTGACAGCATGCGGCGAATGTTTGGAAGTTCCGGATGACCCATCGCGGGAATGCCAGGGAGGGACACATGCTGCGACCAGTAATGCTGGCTAGTGCGCTTCTGCTTGCGACTACGATCTGCTCCGCTGCAGATACCCGGGGAGATTCTCCCGATCAGAACAACGGCAAAAATGTCCTTGAAACTGATTGCGACGATGATCAGGGCACAGATCGTTGCTCCGACGCGGCCCAACGCAGGATGCGCGATCTCTACGGCATGGCCGATGCCGAATCTCTCTCTGCACAAGGTGTGAGCTTGCGGCGGGCGATGATCGTGAATGGCTATGGTCTCGACATTGTCGCCATCACTTTCAATCGCGTTCCTGGCCGGCCTCCAATGGTGGCAGTAGACACTCCGCAGCAGGAAACCGGCCCCAGGCCACAGCCTCTGACTTCCGTTGTCAGCGAAGGCACCTGGCGGCAGGTCCTCGACGCATCGAGAGACTTCGACCAGCAACTGGCTCGGGAACTGCCTGCGAACGGTGAGCAACAGAAGGGCATCTGCCTTCATAGCTGGTTCGTCGTGGTCGAGGCCGTTGATCCGGCGCACCTGAGCCAGAGAGTCGTTGGGCAGTACGAAGTTCCGGCGAAAATCAGTCGCGATGCAGAGGGCGCATGTGCTCAGGGTCTCGCAATGCGCTACGCGTTTGAGCTGGCACGGATTGCGCGTGAGCAACTGCCTGAGTGCAGTTCGCTGAATGTGGATGATTTCCGCAATAATGCGGACCTTCTTGCCCTTTGCCATCGATTGGGCGGAGACCGTCTTGCGGCAAGTGACGCCTATCGTTTCCTGAAGAAACTGAGTGGGAACGGCATGCCTGTTCAGTCGGAGTTTAAGAGGTTCAAGTCCCGAAATTTCGCCACGAGTTCCCAGCATCTGGCAGATTCGTTCATCACTGCCCTCAAGGGTGGCGACTTTTCCTTCGCCGCGCCGGAGGCGACTGATCTGGATCACGCGTCGGCGGTTGGCACTGTGTATTTTTCTGCAGATGAAGGTGATCAGATTGCCGATATCAAGCTGAATCTCGTTCGTCAGAACCGCGACTTCGTCATTCTGTCCTACGAGCTTTCCGGGAAGCGCCCGTATCAATGACGGCGCGGCCAATTTCACAGCGTCGTTGCTCGCCGGCACCCCGTATCAGGCCTGGCGCCGAAAGCGCCGCAGAGAACAGGGCCCGGTCGATACCGGGCCCTTCACGTTTCTGCTTGATGGCGATCAGTAGCTGTAGTCGACCTGCAGCCAGAACTTTCGGGTATCGGGTAGCGCGTCGCCGCGGAAGTCGGCCAGCTTCAGCAGTCCCTTGAAACCGTGGCCGAGGTCGCGTACCAGCGACAGGTCCAGTTCGTCGCCAAAGCGTGCATCGCCGTGCACGGCATCGAAGCGATGCGCGGTGGCCGACCAGGCGAAGTCGCCGAGCTTGCCGTTGACGCCGATGAAGCGGTCATCGAGGCCATTCAATGGCGTGGCCAGGAAGCGGTCGGCCCAGCCGTTGAAGGCATGGCCGGTCGCCAGCGGCGTACGGAAGCTGTAGCCGCCGTCGCCACCCAGTCGCTCCCAGCCGCCCTGCAGGGTGACAGTCTCGAAGCGATAGCCCGGCTCGATGCGCCAATAGGTCGCGCTGCCGTCCAGCGGATTGCCGGCGTTCGCCTGTTGTCGCGCCAGATCCAGGCCCAGCGACCAGGTGCCCGCCGCTTTCGCATCCCGTGTGTAGCGCAAGCCGACCGTGGTGTTGGAGTCGGCGGCGACGTCGTGATCCGCGACACGGTAGACGTATTCGACCAGTCGGCCATCGAAGGCAGGATGGCTGAAGTGGAACAGATGGCCATCGAGATCACGATGGGCCAGCGATTCGTTGGGATGATGCTCGCCGAACACGCGGATCACCCGGCTGAGATGGCGATAGCCGAACTGGCGCTGGCCGCCGAGGTCGTAGTCGAGGCTCACGGCATCGAATGTCTGCCGGTTCTGCCGCCAGCCCACCGCGCCGATATAGCGCTGGTTGTCGAGGTTGATCACCTGCCGCCCCAGGCGCACCTGCAATCGCTCGCCGCCATAGGCAACAAACAGTTCGTCCAGTTCGGTGCTGCGCGGATCGGCGACCACGGGATGGTTCGTCTCGCCATTGCGCGTGCTGTTGAAGCCGTCGTTGAGGTTGCTGGTGTGCTCCAGAGTGCCGTGCAGCGACCAATGTGGCGACCACTGCCAGATGCCACCGATTCGAAGGCGTAGCGTATGCGCGTCAGCGCTGGCGGCAAAGGCGTCGTCATCGACGTGCTCGTAGCGCCAGCGCGTATCCACGCTGGCGCTGACATCGTCGGCCAGCGCCAGACCTGGCGATAGTGATAGTGCTGCCGCCACGGCGAAGAGTTGCCGACGCCACGGCTGGCGTTGAAGTTCAGTGCTCATGACCACGCTCTCAAAACTGGGCCGTTGCCCGTTGCATGACATGATCCCGGCGTCCGAAAGGCACCGCATTGAGCCAGGTCAAGCCGCTCAATGACGGTTCGCGGGCGCGTTGGCAGCAGCCAGAAGGTGCCGAATGGACGGTCGACAGCCCTACGATGGCATCATGTGTCTGAAGGGAAGGGCGATGAGCCGGCCAATCCCCCCCAGTTCTGTCGGACAACTACGTGAATCAAGCGAACGTCATCAATTTGAGCGAGCTGCGTCGCAGTTGCGCTTCCTGCTCGTTGCAGCAGCTCTGCCTGCCGGCCACGGCAACGGCGGATGAGCTGCGTCGACTCGACGAAGTCGTGCGCTCGCGGCGACCGCTGAAACGCGGGGAACGGCTGTATCGCCAGGGCGAGAAGGCGAGCTCACTGTTTGTTTCCCGCGACGGGGCCTTCAAGACGGTGGCCCTGGACGCCAACGGCGAGTCCCAGGTAATCGGTCTGCACCTGCCGGGCGAGCTGATCGGACTGGATGGCATGGGCAGTGGTCACCACCTCTGCGATGCGGAAGCACTGCAGTCGGCGTCGGTGTGCCAGTTGCCGATGGAGCGTCTGGAGGATCTGCTGCAGCAGATCCCCGGTCTTCAGCGCCAGTTGCTGCGCGTCATGGGCCGCAGCCGCGACCACGACCAGTCGCACCTGGAGTTGCTGGCCCGGCGCCAGGCTGACGATCGCATGCTGCTGTTCCTGTACAGCCTTCGAGAACGCTACCGGCAACTGGGTAGCGATGCCGACCGCATCACGCTACCCATGAGTCGCGAGGACATGGCCAGCTATCTCGGCGTCGTGCTGGAAACCGTGAGCCGGTCGCTGGGACGATTGCAGGACGACGGACTGATCCAGGTTCGCGGCAGGCAGCTTCAGTTCACGGACGCCAATGAGCTTGCCAGGCGCGTTCATGGAGGACAGCCGCCTCGCTGAAGCCGCTTTACCTAGCGGCCACCGGGCACCGAACAGCCCAGCGCACCCAGCAGGCCACCGATGCCGGGAAGGTGCAGCAACCAGGGCGTTGCGGCGGTCAGCAGCCCGGCGACCACCAGCAGCAAAGCCACGCCAACCCGCGGCCAGCCCCGTTGCAGGCGACCTTTCATTCTCGCGCCCGACCAGGTCAGCGGTACCATCATCGGCAGGGTGCCGGCGCCGAAGGCGGCCATCAGCAACGCCCCGTTCAATGCGTCCGCCTGCAGCCAGGCTGCCGCCAGCAGCGTGCTGCTGAGCCCGCAGGGAATCCATCCCCAGAGCATGCCCAGCGCCAACTGTTTGACGGCGTGATCGGCGGGCATCAGTCGACGCGCCAGCGGCGACAAGTGCCGCCACAGGGCCGTAGCCGGCCTGTTGATGAAGGCGAGCCGACCGTGCCGGTCCAGCAGACGAAGCCCGGCGATGACCAGGACGGCCCCGAGCAACACGCGCAGGGTCGTCGCCAGCGCTGGCCATGCAAACATGCGTAGCAGAGCCGTGCCCAGAAGCCCGACGAGCAGGCCTGCCAGCGCATATCCGCCGATGCGCCCCAGGTTGAAGCACATGGCTGCCGGCCAGCCGCTCCGACTCGAACCCAGTCCGGTGGCGATGCCCCCGCACATCGCCGCGCAATGCAGACTGCCGACCAGCCCGGCAAGCAGCGCGGCGCCCGTCACCAGCCAGTCAACAGGCATGCTCAGCGGCTTCCGTCATCGCGATCCTCGTGCGGTCCGCCACTCGATTCTGGCCTGGTTTCTGGATCGCGATCATCGGCAAGCAGATCGATGGACGGCGTATCAAGGTCGTCGAACTGACCCGAGCGCACCGCCCAGATGAATGCAAGGATGGCGAGGCCCAACAGAACGAGGCTGATCGGCACCAGCACCAGCAGAATGCTCACGTTGCCAGTTCCCGCCGCTTTCCAGTGACCGCCGTGGTTGCCGCAGACGGGGTTTCCGTCGAAGCTGTGGTGAGTCGCAGCGCGTTGAGGGTCACGCCAAGCGAGGACAGCGCCATGCCCAGCGCGGCCAGGCCAGGCGTCACCAGTCCGAAACCCGCCACCGGCAGCGCCAGCGCGTTGTACGCCAGGGCCCAGATCAGATTCTGGTTGACGATGCGGCGTAGACGTGAAGCCTGCGACAACGCCTGCGGGACACGGTCCAGACGGCCGCCAAGCACGACCAGATCCGCACTGCGATGTGTGAGTGCGGCCCCCTCTGCCAGCGCGATGGATAGATCCGCGGCGGCCAGCACCGGCGCATCGTTGATGCCGTCACCGAGCATGGCCACGCGGTGACCTTGCTGCTGGCGTTCGCGGACTGCCGCCAGTTTGTCCTCCGGCGATTGTCGTGCGCGCCAATCGTGTATGCCGAGTGTCCGTGCCACCGCGGCTACTGCATCATGGCCATCGCCGCTGAGGATAGCGGTTGGTATGCCGCGCTGGTGCATCGCGTCGATCATCACGTTGGCATCGTCGCGCAGGCGGTCACCCGTCTCGAAACGCGCATGTGCGCGCTCGCCGTCGCCCAGCCAGACGGCACCGTCATCCTCGCGAGCACAGGCAAAGTCTGCTCGACCCAGCCTAAACCGTCGTCCGTTCACCGAACCGCTGATGCCAAGCCCCGGCACCTGGCGGACAGCGTGAGGAACCATGTCCGCGGTAGCGCCGAAGGCGGCGGCCAATGGGTGACGGCTGCCCGACTCCAGCGCTGCCGCAACCGCAACCGCTTCTTCCTCGGTGGTTCCCGCGAATACCGTCGTCTTCAGGAGCCGCGGCCGGCCCTCGGTCAGGGTTCCGGTCTTGTCGAGCAACAGCAGATCGACGTCTGCAGCGACAAACAGGGCGCGAGGCGTGAGGGCCAGTACGCCGGTTCGCGACAGGCCTGTATGTGCCGCCGCCAGCGCCGCAGGCACCGCCAGCGACAGGGCGCAGGGACAGCTGACCACCAGCAGTGCCAATGCCACGGTGAACCCTTGCTCCGCGTCGGCGAGCAGCGTCCAGACGGCGAAGCACACCAACGCTGCCAGCAACACGGCGGACACAAAGCGGGAAGCGATCCGGTCAGCCCACAGCGCCAGCGGTGGGCGCTCCCGCTGTGCTTCGTCCACCAGTCGAACCATGTGCGAGAGCCGGGTATCAGCGCCTGTTCGGGTGACCTCCAGTCGCAAGCACTGATCGAGGCACAGGCTGCCTGCGAACACCGTTTCACCCACGCCACGCTGGCACGGTCTGGATTCGCCGGTCAGCAGAGATTCGTCGAGGCGCGCGCGATCAAGCAGTCGGCCATCGGCAGGCAGTGGCTCGCCAATGGCGACGAATACGTGATCGCCAACGCCGATCTCGGCGATCGGAACCTGATAGTGCTTTCCGTCCGGATCCTCCCGCGTGGCCAGTGCCGGGCGTGCCCGGGACAATGCTTCGACCTGTGCGTTTGCACGCTGTCGTGCCATCTGCTCGAGGAAGCGTGCAGCCAGCAGGAACAGTACGAACATCACCGCAGCATCGAACCAGACCTCTTCGCCGCCACGCAGCGTCTGCAGCAGGCTGGCGAACCAGGCGAGGAGGATGGAACCGCCAACCAGCGTGTCCATGCCAGCGCTTCGCTGGCGCAGTTCGCGCCACATTCCGGCGATGAAAGGCCAGCCGCTGAAGAACACGACCGGCGTCGAGACCAGTACCGCGATCCAGCGGAAGAAGTCGCGGGTCGCCAGAGGCATTTCGCCGGCCGTGTCGAGGTACAGCGCCTCGGCAAACATCATCACCTGCATCGCGCCTAGTCCGGCCACACCAAGACGGAGCAGCATCCGTCGGCGCGTCTGGCGGCGGCCATCCTCCAGGTCGGCACCAGCGGCCAGATACGGTCGATAGCCCAATCGGTGAAGACGCTCCAGCAGCGATGACAGTTTCGCCGTGCCGTTCTGCCAGCGCAGTTGCACGCGCCCGGTCACGGCGTTGGCTGAAACGCCCTCGACGCCGCGTTCCCTGCGCAGCGCACGGTCGATCAACCACGCGCAGGCCGCGCAATGCATGCCTTCGACCACCAGCGTGATTTCCCGACTCCCGTCCGCGACCGTCTGCGCATGCCCGCGCTGGATGTCGTCACGATCCCAGGCTGACAGATCAGGCAGCGTTTCCTCGACGCGGCGGCTGTCGGATTGCCGGAGGCGGTAGTAGTCGCCGAGGCCGCTGCCAGCAATCCATTGCGCCGCGCTGGCGCAGCCGCCGCAACACATTGCGCGATCCTGACCATCCAGTTGAACCCGTAACGGTGATGCCGGCAGCGGATCGCCGCAGTGATGGCAGCGTCCGTTGCTCATTCGCCGGCCAGCGCCGGCTCCAGCCGGGCACTCGATTCACCCGCACGCCAGCGGCCGTGCAACCGCCACCGGCGATCAGCCGGAGACAACTGCAGTCGCCAGTCATGGCCTTCTGCTCCCTTCGGTAGTGTTCCGGTCCAGAACGCCGCTTCTGGCGTCAGTGCAAGCTGGCGATCCTGCGCAGCGTCCGACGGATGGATCAGTTGCAGCAGAAGCGTGTGCGAAGCATCGACCGCATTGATGGCAAGTCGCAGGCTCCCGTCGTCGTTCCAGGAGAACTCCGCATGCAGGCCTTCGTCTCGCGCTACGCGATCAGGTCCGAGGTCGATCTGCTGCACCTGTGCGGTGCGCCGCACGGAATCGGGCAGGGCATCCGCACCGCCGGCACGAATGGCGATGGCCAGCGTGGCAAAACCGGCGATGACCACAACGACCGGCAGGCCCGCAACCAGCCACAACATGGGTTCCCGCAGCGCCGGCCGCGGCCGGGCTTCGGCGGAATTCATCGCGGCTCCCCCGGTGCAAAGAACGCATTCTCCACCTCCTGCAGCAGCTGACCACTGCTGGCATCGCGGATCCGAAGGCGGATCGGCTGACGGCCGTGCAGGCGACCCTCGTCGACGCGCAGGTTCAGCGTCAGGCTGTGTATCGACTCCGGATCCAGACGCAGAGGTGACGGGGCGTTCACCAGCCGGATGGCGGGATCGCCAATCACTTCGATCCGGTAGGACTGTGCGGCCTGAGTCTTGTTGACCAGCTTGAGCGTGTAGACGTTTTCGATACCGTCGGCGGTTTCGCGGTACAGCGCATTGCGGTCGCGCAGGATGTCGACGATCAGTGGCGCGCGGTTGAGAACACCCCAGGTCCAGGCACCCAGAAGGGCGCACAGCAGCAATCCGTAGACGATGACGCGCGGTCGCAGAATGTGGCGTGGCCTGCCATCCACGGCGTTCTGGGTGGTGTAGCGGACCAGCCCGCGTGGATAGCCGATCCGGTCCATCACGTCGTCACAGGCGTCGATGCAGGCGCCGCAGGCGATGCACTCGTACTGCAAGCCGTTGCGAATGTCGATGCCGGTAGGGCAGACCTGCACACAGATTGTGCAGTCGATACAGTCACCCAGAGCGTCCGGGCTGCTCGGAGCGGTGTCATCAATCAACGCCTCGTCGTGGCGAAGCGGACTGTCTAGGTCGACCAGGCCGGTGCTTGCCCGGGCCTGCAATGCGCGGTGCTTCCCGAGCCCACGGCGATAGGCGTTGACGACTTCCGCTTCGGCGCGGCTTTGTGGCAGCAAGCCGCGAGCGCGCTCCAGCACGCTGGCCAGGCCGCGCTTGCGCGGGCCGCGGGGTTCGCCACGCATCGGATCGTAGGCGATGATCAGCGTGTTTCGGTCGAACATCGCGCCCTGGAAGCGCGCATACGGGCACATGTACTTGCAGACCTGCTCGCGCAGCACGCCGGCGTTGCCCCAGGTGGCCAGCGAGTAGAACAGCACCCAGAAGGTTTCCCAGCCGCCCCATGCGAATGGGTACAGGCGCGCGCCGAGGTCGCGTATTGGCGTGAAGAAGCCGACGAAGGTGAAGCCGGTCCACAGCGCGAAAATCAGCCAGATGACGTGCTTGCTGCCCTTGCGGCGCAGCTTGTTCCACGACCATGGCGCCGCATCCAGCTTCATGCGTTGGGGGCGGTCGCCCTCGGTCCATCGCTCCATCCAGAGGAATGCTTCTGTCCACACCGTCTGCGGGCAGGCATAGCCGCACCACAGCCGGCCGGCGAGGGCAGTGAAGAAGAACAGAGAAAGGCCTGCCATCATGAGCAGCATGGCCAGGAAGAAGAAATCCTGCGGCCAGAAGTTCAGGCCAAAAATGTAGAACTTCCGCGCGGGGAGATCGAACAGTACGGCCTGCCGGCCATCCCAGCTCAGCCAGGGGAACAGGTAGTACATGCCCAACAGCCAGAAGACAGCCAACACGCGAAGTCGTTGGAAGCGCCCCTTGACGCTGCGCGGATAGACCTTGGCCTCGGCTTCGTAGAAGCCGGGATGGTCATCGATCAGTGTGGATTCGATGGTTTTGCTCATGCCAGCTCTTGCCGCGGCCAGTTTCGCCGTGATGGTAACGGGCCGGCCTCAGGCACCGGGCCGCCGGTTGAAGCGGCTGGCCGGCCGCAACAGGATCCAGGTAAAGGTGCAGGCACTGGCTGTGGCCAGCCAGAACATGAAGAAGCCGATGCTGTAACCCAGTCCACGGCTGATCTCGATGCCGGGAAAGGTCAGGTCACGCAGTGCCAGTGGATCGACGAAGGCGAAGAACACCATGGTGGCGACGCCAGCGGCGAAAAAGACGGCCAGAGAATGGCACCCAAGCGCTGCGTCATCGGCCGCGGCGGGTGGTCGAATATCCGGTCGCTGCTCAAGGCTCGCCACCGTCCGCGTGGTCGCCGCCGCCGCGTGACAGGGAGTAGACGTAGGCTGCCGCCATCCGCGCCCGGGTTTCGCCGAGGATCGGGCCATGCGCGGGCATCTGGCCGTCGTGGCCGTTGACAATGCCGTCGCGGATGCTGTCGAAATCGCTGCCGTATAGCCAATAGCTGTCGGTGAGGTCGGGCGCACCGAGCGCCACATTTCCCGTTCCGTCCGCGCCGTGACAGGCCGCGCAGATGCCTGCGAAGCGGACTTTCCCGGCAGCGGCCAGTGTCGGGTCAACCTTCTGGCCGGCGATCGACTGCACATGCACGGCTACTTCGGTCACGCCAATGTCGCCGCCCACGGCGGCTCCCAAGGGCGGCATCACCGCCGTCCGGCCATGCAGAACGCTCTGCTCGATCTGCTGCGGTGTTCCGCCCCAATGCCAGACGTCGTCTGTCAGATCGGGGAATCCGCGAGCGCCACGGGCGTCCGAGCCGTGACAGGTTGAACAATAGTTGCCGAACACCGACCGTCCGATGCGGAGTGCATCCGGATCGCCGGCAATGTCGTCAATGCCCATGCCCTCGAAACGTGCGTAGGTCGCTGCCAGCCGCTGGTCGGCGGCATCCTGTTCGGCGCGGAGTTCGCCGGTCGATGTCCAGCCGGCGCTGCCGGCGTAGTTGCCCAGGCCCGGATACCACCACAGGTAGCCGAGGCTGTAGAGGATGGTCAGATAGAACAGGACAATCCACCAACGCGGCATGGGCTTGTTGTATTCGGTGATGTCCTGGTCCCATACGTGGCTGGTGTCGGTCGGGGCCGGATCCCCAGGGCGCCGCTTGCCGGTCCACCACAACAGCCAGACGCAGCCGCCCACATTGAGGGCGACGATGAAAACGACATACCACGACCAGCCGCTGCTCATGGCCTCTCCCCAAGGTTCGCGCCGGACATGGGTGACGCGTCATCGTCCAGCGGCAGCCGTGCGGCTGCATCGAAGTCAGGCTTGCGCCGGGCGCTCCACGCCCAGATCCATCCGCCGACGAAAGTCACGATGAGAATGCCGGTCACAATGCCCGATATCACGCCGCTGTCCATGTCATTCGCCTCCCCGCGGCGCGTGCCGTCCAAGCCCTTGCAGGTAGGCGATCAGGGCATCCATTTCGCTTTTTCCCACGACGGCATCCGGCACGCCGGCAAGATCCTCGTCGCTGTACGGATCACCCAGCTTCCGCAGCCCTTCCATATGGCGACGCAGTTGGCCGGCGTCGATTCCGTTCTGTTCCAGCCACGGAAAGCCCGGCATGTTCGATTCCGGCACGACATCGCGCGGATTGATCAGGTGGACACGGTGCCATTCGTCGGAGTAGCGGCCGCCGACGCGGGCCAGGTCCGGACCGGTACGTTTGCTTCCCCACTGGAACGGCCGATCGTAGACCGACTCGCCGGCCAGCGAGTAGTGACCATAGCGTTCGGTCTCGAAACGCAGGGTGCGAACCATTTGAGAGTGGCAGTTGTAGCAGCCCTCGCGGACATAAACGTCGCGTCCGGCAAGTTCCAGCGCGGGGTAGGGCTCAACGCCGGGAAGCGGTTCAATGGCTTCCGCCTGGTACATCAGTGGGACGATCTCGGCCAGCCCGCCGAAGCTGACGGCGGCGGTGATGAGGATCGCCATCAATCCGACGTTTTTCTCAACTTTTTCGTGTGCAAAGGCCATGCCGGATCCTCAGGCGGGTTCGGGTTCCGCGGGCGGCGGCACCGGAACCGGTGCGGCGACGGCCTGTTGCCAGGTCTTCCATGTATTCCAACCTATCAGCAGCATGCCGGAGACAACCATCGCCGCCCCGGAACCGCGCCAAGTAGTAGAGGTAGGTTGCTTTCCGGTCGACGAAGGTATAGCTGAGCGTGCCGTCGTCGGTGGCCCGCCACATCAGGCCTGCATCACGCCCGCGATCCTACATGGCGGCGATGTAGACGACAACACCGACCGTGTGTACCAGAAGTGGGTGTCGATCAGGCGCGTCGACCGGTCTCCCGGAGGCCGAGCAGCGGCGGGTCGAGCCGATGGAGGTGATCATCGCAGCCCAGCGCGCCGGAGTGGACGTGACCGATTGTCCAGTCGGTGTAGTGGGACAGGGAGTTCACCGTCTTGATCGACATCATGGGCCCCTCGAAAGTGCTCATCATGTAGAAGCTGATGGCGACCACGAACTTGATGATCCGGATCCGTGCGCAGCTGTGCCATGCGCCGGACAGCGTCATCACGCCGTTGATGGCGCCACCCCAGCGCGAGGAGAATCAGCGAGAACACCATGCCGAGGCTCTGTGCCCAGTCGGGGAGGGCGGTGTACTGCAGGTGATGCGGGCCGGCCCACATGTAGATGGCGATCAGTGCCCAGAAGTGAACGATTGAGAGCCGGTACGAATAGATCGGTCGGCCCACCTGCTTCGGGACGTAGTAGTACATCATGCCGAGGAAGCCGGCGGTCAGGAAAAATCCGACCGCGTTGTGTCCATACCACCACTGCACCATGGCATCGACCGCGCCACTGTATACCGGGTAGGACTTGGTCAGACCAACCGGGATCGCCAGATTGTTGACGATATGCAACAGGGCAATGGTGAGGATGAAGCTGCCGTAGAACCAGTTGGCAACATAGATGTGCTTGACCCGCCGCTTGGCGATCGTACCGAAGAAGACCACCGCGTAGGCCACCCAGACCGCAGTGATCAGCAGATCGATCGGCCACTCCAGTTCGGCATATTCCTTGCCTTGGGTCATGCCCAGCGGCAGCGTGACAGCCGCGAGAACGATTACTGCCTGCCATCCCCAGAACACGAAGGCCGACAGCCGATCGGAGATCAGGCGGACATGGCAGGTGCGCTGCACCACATACAGGCTGGTGCCGATCAGTGCGGAGCCACCGAAGGCAAAGATCACCGCGTTGGTGTGCAACGGACGCAGGCGACCGTAGCTTAGCCAAGGCAGGTCGAAGTTGAGGGACGGCCAGTACAGTTGGGCAGCGATGATCACACCGACCAGCATGCCGACAATGCCCCAGACCACCGTCATCACGGTGAACTGACGCACGACCCGGTCGTTGTAGGTTTCCTGGATGGTTGCCGTCATCTCGAAGCCGTTGGAATCGTGTTGGCGCAGTCTAGTAGTGGCCCGCCAGAGTCGACTTGATCCAGATCAAGTCGACTACCTGCAAAGCGCGCAGGGCGTCATATTCGCATGAGACATAATATACATTATGCGCAAAATATCATTGAGTCGTGGCTGCAAGTCGAGGCCGTTAACGCTAACGCCGGGCTACTCGGCACGGGACTGCTTTGCCAGCTCGGTTCCACTGACGCCAGCGATCACCGTCTTTGATGTTCACGTAGCCGTACATGCACGCCTTGCTGCCGTTGGGCATGTCGGCGCTACCTGTTGGATATGCTGGCCGCTTGTCGGCAACAGGCGGTGACGTCACCGGCGGCGGCTTCTTTTTCAGCATCTGTTCCTCGCGTCGCTTGCGGGCTGACTCCTTTGATGCTGCAAGAGCGGCCTTGGCTTCCTGTTCGAGTTGTTCGGGTGCGACACGCGCTTGATACGCCATGATCGAAGTCACGGCGAAGTAGGCGACGACGGCACCGAGGCCAAGCGCGACGGCAAGCGGGAGGACATAAGACCAAGGCGAACGACTGGGCTTGCTCATGGCGGCAGGGTAGCGCCACCCTGCCCCATGGTCTATCGGCTGCTGCGATGCTCGGGAAACATCATCTCACGCTCGCCCCACATCGACGGCGCTTGCGTGTCCGCTGGTGGCGTGTAGTTGCTCCCGACGCGAGGCTGTACGCGCTCGCGCTCGCGAGCCTCCCATGAGTAACACACAAAACTCGATCCAAGATCCCACAGTTCATGCGCAAGTGCTGGCATCACCATCGAGTGTTGCAACGGGCGGCATCCAGCACGCACCAACGAAGTGTGTCTGGGCGCTGTTGACGACCTGGAACAGCAGCGCCAGGTCGCGCCACTCGTAGTTGGCGGCGTGGTGGGTGTCGCCGGTGTGCAGTGACGTGGCGATGGAATAGCTGTCGGGACCCAACAACGCCTGGAACGTGAAATTCAGGCCCACACGCTGGCCAGGTTTGAGGTCGCGCATCGGCAGCTTCAGGTGGTGGGTGTTGGTGCCGAAGATGCTGCGCCCGAGACGGTCCTTGATCATGTACCCGAGCACCAGATCGTCGATAGCCTCTTGGATGGCGACATCCACAGCCAGGCGCAGCGTGTCGCCCGTCGAGACGACGTCACACTCGACGCCATCTGAATTGAACAACCTGACACGCTCTACGCGGGCTTCACCGCTGCCGGAAATCGTCGACTCCCGCCCATCCGCCAGAGGCTCGCTGCGGATGTTCTCCCGGCCGGCGATCGAAAGACTGGCGTTGTAGCGGTCCAGCACGGTCTCGGCGTTGCCGTCGCAGGCGACCCGGCCTTCGTCGATCAGGATTGCCCGCGGACACAGGCTGAGGATTGCGCCTGGGTCATGCGACACCAGCAGCAGTGCCATGCCCTGCTCCTGATAGCGGCGAATGCGTTCCATGCTCTTGTGCTGGAAGTAGGCGTCGCCCACGGCCATGGCTTCGTCGACGATCAGCAGGTCGGGGCGCATGGCGGTGGCAACGGCGAAGGCCAGGCGCATCTGCATGCCGCTGGAATACTGACGGACGGGACGCCGGAAGTAGTCACCGATTTCCGCGAAAGCCTCGATTTCCGGCAGGCAGGCTTCGATTTCCTGCGCGCTCATTCCCAGCAGCTGGCAGCCGATGATGGCGTTCTCGCGTCCGTCGAAATCCGGATGGAAGCCCATACCCAGTTCCAGCAGCGCAGCCACCCTGCCCGACGTGCTCACGCTGCCGGTCGTTGGCTGGGTGATCCCGGCAATCAGGCGCAGCAGCGTGGTTTTCCCGGCACCGTTCCTGCCGACGATGCCCAGTGATTCGCCGGCACCCAGTGAAAAGCTGACATCGCGGAAGACCCAGTTCAGTTCGTGGTTAGCCTTCCCCGTGAGCCATTCGCAAAGGCGCGCCCAGCGGCTCGGGTAGCGCCGGTACGCCTTCCCCGCTCTTTCGACGGTCAGCACTGCGTTCACAGTTCATCCGCCATCGTCGCGGCGTTCGCCAGGAAAAAGCGTGCCGCCAGCCAAATCAGCAGCAGCGAGAGGATCGCCAGCGGCAGCAACGACAGGAAGTCCGGCATCGTGCGATCCAGGAACAGCCGCTGGTAGGCAGCGATCAGCGGCTGCATCGGGTTCAGCGGCAGCCAGGCTCGCAATCCCTCGGGCAGTATCGATGGCGTGTAGACGATCGGCGTGAGCCAGAACCAGAACTGCAGCACCACGGCCAGTAGCTGACCGATATCACGAAGGAATACGTTCATCGTACCAAGCAGGACGCCAAGCCCAAGCGTGAAGGCGAGCTGTAGCAGGACCAGCGGCAGCAGCCACAGCAGTGCCAATCCCGGGAACTGCCCGATGATGACGAGGAACAGCAGGAACAGCCCCAGCATGACCGCGAACGGCAGCAGCGCGGACAGGGCGACGATGGCCGGCAGGCAGATGCGCGGAAACGTCGACTTCTTGATCAGGTTGGCACGGTCGATGAACACGGTGCTCATCCGCGCCAGCATGTCGGCGAACAGCGTCCAGGCAATGACGCCAATGCAGACATGGATGCTGAAGGCGAAGGCGTTGTCCTCGTGGCCGCCCAATGTCGGTCGCATGAGGCCGTGAAACAGCACCACGAAGATCACGATCAATGCCAGCGGCTGTGCGATGGACCACAGCACGCCGAGTACGGATTCGCGGTAGCGCCCGCTGAACTCGCGCCAGACGCTGCTGGTCACGAATCCGCGGTAACGCCACAGCGCGGACAACATCGGTGGCCAGGACTTCAGAGACATGGCGCGATCATGCCCGACCCAGCACCTCGTGGTAGATATCGACCAGGCAATCCGCTGCGCAATCCCAACTGAAGCTCCTTGCCCGTTCCAGCCCCCTCGCCCGCAGGTCGTCGCCCTGTTCCGGTGATTCCAGCAGTTGTTGCATTGATGCTGCCCATGCTTCCGGATCGGTTGGGTCCAGCAGAACGGCGGCGTCACCAGCAACTTCCGGGATGGAGCTGCCGTTCGAGGCGATGACCGGAACGTCGGCGGCGAAACCTTCGAGCACTGGCAGCCCGAAGCCTTCCGACAGTGACGGGAACAGCAGTGCGGTGGCCATGCCGAACAGCGCCGGCAGGTACTGGTCCGGCACGTAGCGCAGCCAGCGGACGTCGGGAATCGTATCGTCCTTCAAGCGGGCGACCAGCTCGTCGCAGCCCCAGCCTTCGCGTCCGGCCACCAGCAACGGAACCTCGCGGCGCAGGTCCTCCGGCAGCAACGCATGTGCGCGAATCAGCATGTCCAGGTTCTTGCGTGGCTGCAGCGTGCCGACGAACAGGAAGAAGCGCTCGGGCAGTTCCAGGTGCAGTCGGACTTCGCGTTGCAACACGGGATCAGCCTGCTCGAACCAGCGTGCATCGACGCCCAGCGGCATGACGCTGATCCGTGATTCCGGTATGCGGAAGTGTCGGGCAATCTCGCCGCGCGAGAATTCCGAGATTGTCACCACGTGATCTGCCCAGCGCGCCGAGCGTCGCCACATCGCGTTGACCAGCTGCTTGCGCGGATAAGTCACCCATTCCGGGTGCGACAGCGGAATCGCATCCATCAGCGTCGCCAGCAGCGGCGTGCGGCGCAGGCGCGGAATCTGGTGGTCGGTGGCGTGGATCAGGTCGACCTTCCCTCGCGCCATCTGCTTCAAACGGGAGAACGAGCGCCCCAGCAGCAACGCCTGTCGTGCCTGCAGGCGGTAGTCGCCAACGGCCACGGCACCATCCACGCAGCCGGAAGCGATCTCCGCAAACTCGAAGGGACGCAGGTCGATGTCAGGCCGTTGGCGTAGCCGCGACAGCAGTTCGCGGGTGACGGTGCCGATACCGTCCACGCCGCCGCTGGCGAGGCCGGCGGAAAGCACGCTGGTGCCGAATGCCACGCGCAGGCTCATGCGGCCAGCATCCATGACAGGGTTTCCTGCAACGGTGGCGACTGCCAGTCACCGATCAGTTCGCGCAGGTGATCCGGCGATCCGCGCAGGCAGCGGATTTCGTTGGCTCGAACCAGCCGTTCATCCACACACACATCAAGCGTTCGACCCGTAATCGCCTCGGCCATGGCCAGCATGTCGCCCAGCGTGTGTGACTCACCGGAGCAGACCTGCACCGTTTCACCGGCCGGCTGGCGCTCCAGCAGCCGGCGATAGGCATCGACCACGGCGCGCACGTCGGACACATCGCGACGCACGCCAAGGTTGCCCAGCTCGATTCGGGTAGCACCCGAGCGGAAGTGTTCGACGATCTTCGGCACCAGGAACCGAGCGTCCTGCCCCACGCCCGTGTAGTTGAACGGCCGCACGATCACGATTGGCAGGCGGTCCATCCACAACCTCGCCAGATGCTCCATGGCCAGCTTGCTGACCGCGTACTCGTTGGCAGGGTCCGCGGGCTGTGATTCGTGGATCAGGATGTCGCCCGCGTCGCCATAGACGTTGGCACTGCTGGCCAGCAGCAGGAATGGCGGCGACTGGAGTACGCGCGATGCGGCGTCCAGGAGATTTCGGCTTCCGATCAGGTTGCTGCGGTAGAAGGATTCCGGATGGTCGGCCGCGACGAAGGCCTGCGCCGCCAGATGCACGATGGCCTGCGGCTGCACCTCGTCGAGCAGCGCTTCGACCTGATCGAGACAGGCGACGTCAACGGTGTGGTAGCGCGGTTTTGACGCATCCGGCATCCTGCCCGTTTCCCAGACTTCCCAGCCGGCGTTCGCCAGCTCCGGCACCAGATGGCGACCAGTGAATCCGTTGGCGCCCGTGACCAGTACGCGTCTCATGTCGATCGGATGCTCAGAAAGAGACGCCGCGCTCGACGCGACGGATATCGGCTTCGACCATCATCTGGCAAAGCTGCTCCAGCGTGGTCTGCGGCTCCCATCCCAGTTCACGGCGCGCCTTGTCCGGATTGCCGATCAGCAGGTCAACTTCGGCCGGACGGTAGTGCTTCGCGTTGATGCGCACCAGCGTGCGACCGCTGGCGCGATCAATGCCAACTTCCTGCTTGCCGCTGCCCTCGAAAATCAGATCGAAACCGGCAATTTCCGCGGCAAGGCGCGTGAACTCGCGCACGGTCTCGGTGCGGTGCGTCGCCAGGACGTAGGTGTCGGGATGCTCGGCCTGCAGCATTCGCCACATGCCATCGACGTACTCACGCGCATAGCCCCAGTCGCGGCGCGCGTCGAGATTGCCCACTTCCAGCACGTCCAGCGATCCTTGGCGCAGCCGTGCCATGCCGTCGCTGACCTTGCGGGTCAGGAACTCGCGCCCGCGCAGCGGTGACTCGTGGTTGAACAGGATGCCGCTGGCACCGAACAGCCCGTAGCTTTCGCGGTAGTTCACCGTCATCCAGTGCGCGTACAGCTTGGCCACACCGTAAGGACTGCGCGGGTAGAACGGCGTCGACTCGTCCTGCGGCACGCACTGCGCCTTGCCGAACATCTCCGAGGTGCTGGCCTGGTAGAAGCGCGCCTGCGGATTCACGATCCGCGCGGCCTCCAGCAGGTTCACCGTGCCAAGGCCGGTGATCTTGCCGGTAGCGATTGGTTGTTCAAAGGAAACGCCGACAAAGCTCTGTGCTGCGAGGTTGTAGATTTCGCTGGCCTGGCTGGTCGACAGCAGGCGGATGCTTGACGACAGGTCAGTCAGGTCATGCTCGACCAGCTTCAGGTTTGCATGTTCGGCGATGCCCAGCTCCTGGATGCGCCAGAAATTGACCGAACTGGTACGCCGGTAAGTGCCGTAGACCTCGTAGCCCTTTTCCAGCAGCAGTTGCGCCAGGTAGGCGCCGTCCTGCCCGGTGATGCCGGTGACGATCGCTTTCTTCATCGTGTTCTGCTGCTCTCCTGCCAGTGACGACGCACCGGACGATCAGCCGCATCTGGCTTGATCATCCTGGTGTGGCTTGCCGACATGGGCGGAGCAGATGCTGAGAGGCGTCATCGCAGACCTGCCGGCCTGTCGGACAACACCACCTCGAACGCCTTTGGCCGCGAACGGCCACACCCCCGTGAGCGTCGACGATCCGGTTCATTGTGCGGACTTGCCTCCGTGCGGAAGACAGTCTGGACCGAACGCCCAAGTATGGCGTTTTGCACGCACCGCCGCCACTGTTTCAGACCACTGGAAACGAGTTCTCCGGCGATGGAGAGCCGACACCCTGGCTTCAGCCCGCGTGAGAGGACGATTCCCGCTGTTCCCGCATCGCCCGGTTGAGTTCCGGCTGCATCGGCATATTGCGAATGCGGATGCCGGTGGCGGCGAAAATGGCATTGGCGAGTGCGGGGGCCGCGGTTGGAATGCCCATCTCGCCCGCACCGCTGGGATCGAGGCTGCTTTCGACGATGTGCACCTCCACGTCAGGCGCATCGCCGGAACGCAGCAGCGGATACTCCGGGAAGTTGCGCGTTGCCACCTGACCGTTCTCGATGCGGATCTCCAGACCAAGCGCGGTGGACAGGCCGTCGATGGTGCCGCCCATCATCTGCGCCTCGATGCCCAATGGATTGATCGCTCGCCCGACATCGGTGACGCAGACACAGCGGTGTATCCGCAGCTTGCCGGACGCCGCCACGCTGACTTCCATCGCGTGCGCGGTGTAGCCGCCGAAGGTGAAGTGCGCGGCAATACCCAGTCCGCGACCATCCGGCAGTTTTCGGCCCCAACCGATCTTTTCGCCCGCAATGCGTGTGACCTCACGCAGGCGACGTGGTGAGAACTGCGGTCCGCCATGATTGCTGTACGGCCGGTCGTCGTGGTCGAACAACGCAAGACGAAGGGCCAGCGGGTCGCGCCCCGCCGCATGTGCCACCTCATCGAGGAAGCTCTGGACCACGAAGGCATTCGCCGTGTGTGCCGGCGCGCGCCAGGAACCGCGAGTCATGCCGGACTGCACGGCCGCCCACTCCATCCGCAGGTTGCCGACCATGCCGGCCGGGAAATCGTCGGGGTATAGCTCTGCCTGCCACAGGTTTTCCGGCGGCATGTTGGGCCGGCGATGGTACTTGCTGGCGCTGGCCAGACGGTGCATCCAGGCGTTGATGTTGCCGGCACCGTCGATCCCGGCCACCAGGCGGTGTTGGCCGTAGGGACGGAAGAAGTCGTGTGCCAGATCGTCTTCACGCGTCCAGATCAACTTGACCGGCCTTCCGCTGGCCTTGGCGAGCATGACGGCTTCGGCAACGAAGTCGTTGCTCAGGCGACGACCGAATCCGCCACCGGAACGGGTCATCACCACCTCGATGTTCTCGCGCGGAATGCCGCTGACCTGATGGGCAACACCCGATGCACCGGCCGGCATCTGCAGTGAGGCGACGATGCGCATCGAGTCCTTGCTGATCTGCACGAAGGCACCCGGCGGCTCCATCGGCGCATGCGCCACGAACGGCACGCGGTAGGTGGCATCGACGACCTTGGCTGCGCTGTCCTTGGCTGCGTCAAAGTCACCGTCATTCCGTACCACTTGCCCGGCTTTCGACAGCAGTTCGGTGCATTGTGCGTCGAGCGCCGCAGTGGACTCCTTGTCATGACCGCCGGACGTCCAGTTGACCTTCAGCGCCCGGCGCCCCTTGATCGCCGACCAGGTGTCGTCGGCCAGCACGGCAATGCCGGCCACCAGGTTGGCGGTGATGGGTTGGGAGCCTTCGGGGCCGTCGAGCTTGATGACCTGCCGGACACCGGGAATCTTCAGCGCTTCGGTCGCGTCGAAGCTTTCGACACCGCCCTCGAACAACGGGCAGCGCAGGATGATGGCGGTCAGCATGCCGGGCTCGTACACGTCGATGCCGTACACGCTGCGACCGGTCACGATGTCCTCCGCATCGACCACGCGCTGCGGCGTCCCGATGATGCGGTACTCGTCGGCCGATTTGAGCGGCAGGTCGTCGGTGGGCAGCGCCAGCTTCGCGGCTTCCGTGGCCAGTTCGCCGTAGCCAAACGACTGATCGCCGGGGCCGAACACCCGCCCTGCTCGTGTGCTCGTGGCGTCCACCGACACGCCCCAACGGGTCGCGGCCGCGGAGCGCAGCAGGTGACGGACTTTCGCGCCCGCCTGCCGCAGATCGCCCCAGCCGCGTGGAATGCTCATGCTGCCGCCGGCGCCCTGCGGGCCGTACTTCCAGGTCAGTTCGCCGGGGTTTCCCGTTGGCATGAGACCCAGCGGTAGCTGCTCGACGCGGACGCGCGACCAGTCGGCGTCGAGTTCCTCGGCGACCAGCATCGGCAGTGATGTCTTGACGCCCTGCCCGATCTCCGGGTTTCTCGCACCGATGACGACAGTGCCATCGGGTTCGATGGTCACCAGCATGCCTAGCTGGGCGGCCGATTCCTCGGACGCGGCACCGCCCGCGATTGCCGCTGCTGGCAACCAGACCGATAGCACCAGTCCGCCGGCAGCACCGGCCGTGCATTTCAGGAAACCGCGACGACTGATGTCGACCGCAGCGGATGGGCGAGGGGCCGCCTTTGCTGTCTTACGCTTCATGGTTCGCGCCCTCGCCCGCCGTGCTTCCGGCCTTCCTGAGCGCCACCGCGTGGCGGATGGCCTTGCGGATCCGCGGATAGGTGCCGCAACGACACAGGTTGGAAAGTTCGGCGATCTGGCTGTCGCTGGGATCCGGAAAGCGTCGCAGCAGGTCGGCTGCCGCCATCAGCTGCCCCGCCTGACAGTAACCGCATTGCGCCACGTCTTCGGCAATCCACGCCTGCTGCAGCACGTGAAGCTCGCCGGTTTTCGCCAGACCAGCAATGGTAGTGATCCGCTTGCCGGCCGCCGCGGCAACCGGCATCACGCAGGAACGCACCGCCTGGCCATCGAGATGCACCGTGCAGGCGCCACAGGCCCCCACGCCGCAACCGTACTTCGCGCCGCGCACACCCGCGTGGTCGCGGAGATACCAGAGCAGCGGCATGTCCGGATCACCATCAAAGGCGAGTGGTTTGCCGTCCACAACGAGTTCAATCGGTGATTCCGACATCAGCCTGATCTCCCTGCTGGATTGCTGGAGTCATGCTCGCAGCCTCACCGGCTGGATACCTGTGCCATAGGTCGCAACGCCGAAACGGTTGCCGGCGCATCGAAAGATCAGGAAATGACGAACGCCAGAACGACAAACGGCCCGCCGAAGCGAGCCGTTGTCGAATATTCAATGGCGTCCCCACGGGGATTCGAACCCCGGTCGCCACCGTGAAAGGGTGGTGTCCTAGGCCTCTAGACGATGGGGACGCAGATTGAAACTTTGGAACTAGTGGTGGAGCCAGGCGGGATCGAACCGCCGACCTCTACAATGCCATTGTAGCGCTCTCCCAGCTGAGCTATGGCCCCACTGCTGGAAGGCGCGGAAGGTTACGCGTGCTTTCCTACCTCGTCAAGCTTTTCCGACAACTTTCGCGACGTCGAGCCAAAATCGTTCAGCTGGCCAGCGCCGTTTCGTGGTCGTCGGCAGGAATCACCACGCTGAACTCCGCCAGTTCCGGTGCCTCCGCCAGGGTGAACCGCGAATGCCCCTGCTCCGCCAGATACTCCAGCCACTTGCCCAGGAAGGCGTTCATCCGCAGGCGATAGCCGACCAGCACCGGCAGCTGCGGATTGAGGCCGAGGACATCCTGCCAGCGCCGTCCGATGTAGCAATGCGTGGCCTCCAGCTGCTCGGCATCGTGGTAACAGCGCAGGTGTGCAGAGGGGTCCGGCATGCCGGTCTGCGGGTCACGAAGCAGGTAACTGAGGCGCAGTTCCTGCGTATACGGATGGCTGGCCAGCACTTCCAGATGCAGGTCCAGCCCGTCATCGATGCTGGAGCGGTAGTGGCCGACAGCAAGATCGCGCGGAGCGAACATGCGTGCCAGACGCTGGTGGTTCTCCGCATACAGGCCCATCAGGTAGCGGAAGCGACCCAGCTTCGGTAGTGACAGTGACTGGTCGAGGACTTCGCTCATGGCCCGACTATATGACAGACCGCCAATTTCGCGTAGGCGTGGCGCGATGCCACCTCAGAACATATGCTTGTTGATCCCGAGCGCCGACAGCACCTTGCTGGCAATTTCCTCGATCGAGGTATGTGTGGTGCTCAGCGAGGGAATTCCCTCCATCTGGAACAGCACCTCCGCAGCGGCCACTTCGCGACGACAGCGCGCGAGATCCGCGTAGCGACTGTTGGGGCGCCTCGCCTGCCGTACCTGCTGCAGGCGCACCGGATCGATGGTCAGGCCGAACAGCTTGTTGCGATGTGGCTTGAGGCGCGCCGGCAGGCGGTCGCTTTCGAGATCGTCGTCGGTCAGCGGGTAGTTGGCCGCCTTCACGCCGAAATGTAGCGCCAGGTACAGGCAGGTTGGCGTCTTTCCCGAACGCGACACACCGACCAGGATCAGGTCGGCCTCGTTGTAGTCGAGATCAATGCCGTCATCGTGCGATAGAGCGTAGTTGGTGGCGTCGATGCGCGACTCGTAGGCATCGAAGTCGACCAGGCCGTGCGCCTTGCCGACCTGCGGCTTGCGCTCACTGAGCAGTTCGGCCTCCAGCGGCTCAATGAACGGCGCGAATACGTCGAGCATCAGCGCACCGCTGGTGGCCAGTACCGCGGAGATGTCCGCGTCGACCACGGTGTTCACCACGATGGGGCGCAGGCTGCAGCGTGCTCCCTCCAGCCGGATACGCTCGGCTGCGCGTTCCGCCTTCTCCGTGTTGTCGACAAACGGGATGCGCTGCGTATCGAAGCGCACGTCGCCAAACTGGGTCAGCAGGCTGTGGCCGATGGTTTCGGCGGTGATGCCGGTGCCGTCGGAGACAAAGAACACCGGGCGGGGCATGGGCTCGTTCATTGGTCTCCCTGCGCCCTTCGCATGGCCGAAGCCTTGCCGTAGTTGGCCAGAACCCGGTTTCCATCGGCGTCATGCAGATAGCCATTGGTGACCTGCATCAATGTGATGCCAATAACGGCGGAATCTGCACCGCTGCCGTGCCAGATCGCATCGTTGAAGGCAGAAATTCGTCCAGCTGTGTAGTCGACCACTGACGTTGGGTAGATTACAGGTAGGAAATGTCGCCAATAACTAGGAAGCTCCTCGTAGTCGGGCATTGGAATTCCGCTTGGCTCACTGATGATTTCGTCACTCGCATACATGGAACGCTCAGGGATGACTGGCAAAGCAAGCACGGATTGCCGAATCTCGAAGCCCCACGGGCATCCTCCAGGCGGAGGGACACCAGGACAAATCCCTCCCGAGCCACCCAGATGCCAACCATCACGATTGAAATATTTGATACCGACGAGTGGATAGGCTGCTCGACCGGTGATTCCGCTATCGCGCTTCAATCTGCCGAGTGGCGCCGTGAAGACGACTTCCGTACGCGCAGCCATTGACGGTTCGATCAGGTAGTTGCTCTCCAGCACGGGAACGCTGAGCGCATAGTCCATTGCCTCGAGCGGGGTCGAAAACGTCGATTCGTCGCAATTGCTGTCAATGCATCGTCGACCAGTCGTGGCGTTTCCGGCAGTGCCTGCATCGTGTGCCGAACCGAGGTTTGGGAGGCTGTTTGATGGCGGACGATGCTGTGGGATGTCGCTGAAACGGGATAGTGACGTCGGTGGAATATCGAACAGCACCCCGCCTTCCACGGCGATCATCATCGTTTCCATGTCGAACAGGGCTGGCCGTGAAAGGCCCTCGTCGGGCGCATCCTTCCAAGCGCCAGCGTTCCAGTAAGTGGCCAGTGCCGCGCAGTCGGCGACGTCCATGAGCTCGCGGGGCACGTCGCCTTCCACACTACCCATGCCGATCACCGTGGCATAGCCGTAGTCCGCGTCGATCTGAACCTCCCCTTGCAATGGCATCGGGCCGCCGTCTCCCGCGACCAACGCGCAGGTGCTGTCGTTGCTTTTCAGCACGCTGGTACCGTTGCCAGCGGAGCCGATACCCAGTGTCCATTGGTCTCCAGGCCGACGAAAATAGATGCTGGCGGCGAAAACCGTCCCACCATCCTTGTCGAATAGCCGGAACGCTGCGACCTGCGGGGCATCATTCGCCTCGTTGATCATCGATGTCACGCTCATCAGCGTGTTGTGCCCTCCGGTCGTGGCCCAGAGTGGCGATATGACCGCCTGTCCACCACCGTCCGGATTGATCTCCACGGCACTGACAGCGCTGGAACCGGCAGCAAACATCAAGCCAAACAACAGCTTGAGTGCGGAAGCGGGACTCGCGTGATCGCTCATGAAAACTGCTCTCAGGCCAAAGACGGGACATGGTGCCCCGCGAGGCAAGCCGTGAACAAGTCAGCGGACACCGGCGTCGGTTTATGCCCAGTGAAACCGTTATTGCGACGCACAAACTTGTCCCGACCCGGGCCGAAACGGCAAAATAGGCGGCTGTCGCGCGGGGTTCTTCCGTGATCCCGGGCGCACTACCCTGCCCCGACCCGAACTGGAGATCGCCCGTGAGCGCTCACGTCCGCTGGCTGCATGACCTGCGCCTTTCCGACCTCGCCGAAGTCGGCGGCAAGAACGCCTCGCTGGGCGAAATGATCGGGAATCTGGATGGTCTGGGTGTCTCGGTGCCGGGCGGTTTCGCCACCACGGCGCAGGCCTTCCAGCAGTTCATCGCCGAAAACGACCTCGCCGAGCGCATCCAGCATCGACTGGCCTCGTTTGACGTCGAGGACGTCAATGCGCTCACGCAAGCCGGTCGCGAGATCCGCGACTGGGTGATCACAGCACCCTTGCCGGCCGCGCTGGAGAAGGACATCCGCGACGCCTATGCCAAGCTGTGCAGCGATGCCGGTGCGACGGATGTGTCGGTGGCCGTGCGCTCCTCAGCCACGGCGGAGGACCTGCCCGACGCCAGCTTCGCCGGGCAGCAGGAAACCTACCTCAACGTCAGCGGCATCGAAGCCGTGCTGACTAAGGTGCGCGAGGTGTTTGCCTCGCTGTACAACGACCGCGCCATTGCCTATCGCGTGCATCACGGCTTCAAGCATGAGGACGTGTTCCTGTCCGCCGGCGTGCAGTTGATGGTGCGCTCGGACGTTGGCGCGTCGGGCGTGCTGTTCACCCTGGACACCGAGTCCGGCTTCCGCGATGTGGTGTTCATCACCGGCAGTTATGGCCTCGGCGAAATGGTTGTTCAGGGCGCGGTGAATCCCGACGAGTTCTACGTCCACAAGGCCACGCTGCAGGCCGGTCGTCCGTCGGTGCTGCGCCGGCAGATCGGCGCCAAACAGCTCAAGATGGTCTATTCCGACCAGCCCGGTGAGCTGGTGAAGACCATCGACACCAGCGCCGAGGAACGCGGCCGTTTCTGCATCAGCGACGCCGATGTCGAGGAACTGGCGCGCCAGGCGCTGACCATCGAAAAGCACTACGAGCGTCCGATGGACATCGAGTGGGCCAAGGACGGCAACACCGGCAAGCTCTACATCGTGCAGGCGCGCCCGGAGACGGTGAAGTCGCGCGACCACGCCAACAAGCTGGAGCGCTACGCCCTGGATTCGCGCGGCGAGGTGCTGGTGGAAGGCCGCGCCATCGGCCAGAAGATCGGTGTGGGTCGTGCCCGCGTGGTTAAGTCGCTGGACGACATGAGCCGCGTCGAGGCCGGCGACGTGCTGGTCACCGACATGACCGATCCCGACTGGGAGCCGGTGATGAAGCGCAGCGCCGCCATCGTCACCAACCGCGGTGGCCGCACCTGCCACGCGGCGATCATCGCCCGCGAGCTGGGCATCCCGGCGGTGGTCGGCTGCGGTGACGCCACGCAGAAGATCAAGGACGGTGATCTGGTCACCGTCAGTTGCGCCGAAGGCGACACCGGCTACATCTACGCCGGTGAACTCGGCTTCAAGATCCACGAGACTGACCTCGGCAACATGCCGCCGGCCCCGCTCAAGATCATGATGAACGTGGGCAACCCGGAACGCGCCTTCGACTTCGCCATGCTGCCGCACCAGGGCATTGGCCTCGCGCGTCTCGAGTTCATCATCGCCCGACAGATCGGCGTGCATCCGCGCGCCCTGCTGGAATACGACCAGCAAAGCCCGGACATCAAGGCCGAGATCGACCGCCGCATGGCCGGCTACGCCGATCCGGTGAGCTTCTACGTGGATCGTCTTGCCGAAGGCATCGCCACGTTGACGGCGGCTTTCGCGCCGCATCCGGTGATCGTGCGGCTGTCCGACTTCAAGTCCAACGAGTACGCCAACCTGGTCGGTGGCCGCAACTACGAGCCGCACGAAGAGAACCCGATGCTCGGCTTCCGCGGTGCCAGCCGCTACGTCGATCCCAGCTTCAGCGACTGCTTCGCCCTGGAATGCCGGGCGATGAAGAAGGTCCGCGACGAGATGGGCCTGACCAATGCCTGGGTCATGATTCCCTTCGTGCGCACGCTGGAAGAAGGCCGCAAGGTGATCGAAACGCTGGAAGCCAATGGCCTCAAGCGCGGCGAGAACGGCCTGAAGCTGATCATGATGTGCGAACTGCCCTCCAACGCCCTGCTGGCCGAGGAGTTCCTGGAGATGTTCGACGGCTTCTCCATCGGTTCCAACGATCTGACCCAGTTGACGCTGGGCCTGGATCGCGACTCCGGCCTGATCGCGCACCTGTTCGACGAACGGAATCCGGCGATCAAGAAACTGCTGTCGATGGCGATTCGCACGGCACGAGAGAAAGGCAAGTACATCGGCATCTGCGGCCAGGGGCCATCCGACCATCCCGACCTCGCTGAGTGGCTGCTGGAACAGGGCATCGAGTCGGTGTCGCTGAATCCGGATACGGTGATCGACACCTGGCTTCGCCTGGCGAAACACGTCTGAGACGGGCATTCGGCTCGCAATGAACAGGGGCGCCAAACGGCCGCCCCTGTTCATTGCGGCGTGCGGGCAAACCCTATTCGAAGTCGTCGCTGAACACTTCCGGCGGCAACAACGCGCGTGCTGCCTGCACCGCGGCGTAGGCATCAATGCGCCCGTAGCCGAACACGGCATTGGGAACGTCTGCTCCTGGATAGCCGCCACAGTCCTGCACTGATGTGAGCTGGACCGAGGTGCTTTCAAGGATGGCCTGGATCGTGTCCGGATCACCGCGCAGATCCGGGTTGGCGCTGATGATCAGAGCCACCGCGCCGGCCACGTGTGGCCCTGCCATGCTGGTGCCCTGCAGATTGGTATAGCCGCCACCGGGTATCGACGAGCGCACGGCCACGCCCGGCGCGGACACGTTGGGCTTGAGCAGACCACCTACCACCGGGCCGCGACTGCTGAAATTGGCGATGGCATCGGTTGAACTGGTCGCACCGACAGTCAGGCTGGCCGCAAAAATGGCGGCGGGATCCTGAACTGTATTGCAGGCGCTGCCACCATTGCCGGCAGAAACCACCACCACGATGCCGGCATCACGGACGTTCTCCACCACGGACTCCATGGTCGCGTTCGCGCTCTCGTCGCAGAGTTCCGATGGCGGGCACCCCCAGGAGTTGTTGATCACATCGGGAGCCTTCGCGGCATCCGGGTTGTTGCCCGCAAGGTCCGTCGGCTCTACAAACCACTCGAAACACTCGATATAGGTGGAGGGACGGCCATCGCCTTCCTCCATGTTGCGGCAGCCGATCCATTTGGCATCGGGAGCAACCCCGATCTTTTCGGCGGCACCATCGTCGCCGACCATGGTGCCCATGGTGTGCGTGCCGTGATGATGGTCATCACAGGGCACCGTCAGATTCAGGCCACAACTGTTGGTGGTCGCTCCGTTGATCAGGGCGTGGATGGCGTCATGCCAACTGTAGTTGTGATCGGCGCTGACACCATTCCAGCCGCGGTACTTGTCCTTCAGGGCGGGGTGATCCCATTGGTAGCCCGTGTCCTGCCCGGCAATGACAACGCCCTGCCCCCGATAGCCTTCGGCCCAGGCCTCGGGTGCACGGATCTTGAGCACGCCCCAGGTTTCGCCCGCCAGCACCGACTTTGACTGGTCTGGCGGCGGCAAAGGAATCCCGGCATGGTGTGCCGCGTCCGACTCTATCGCGCGCACGTCGCTGCGCCTGGCCAGGTCCGGAAGCAGGCTTGCGGGCATCCGCGCCGAGATCGCATTGACGATCCAGAACGGCCGATAGGCCACGCCCTGCTTGTCTAGCCATTCTCGAAGATCATGTTGGCTGGACGCCGCGGTTTCGCGCAGTCGGTGGCTTAGCGTGATTCGTTTCGCGACGGGATCATCAAGGGCCTCCAGCCCTTTCCGGCTGGCGCGACCATCGAGCAGGATCAGCACGTCCAGCAGCGGATCCTGGCCGGCACGATTCAGACCCTCGCCATTGACCTGCTGCAGACGCCGTGAAAGTGCCGTGTCGTACTTCTGCACAACGGTCGGCACCGTCGAATTCACGGCTGCGGCGGCGGCTGAGGACTGAGTGGGCGAAGTGCAGGCGAGGCCCAGAGCAACGGCGACAGAAAGTGGCTTCAGCGTGGATGGCATGGTTTGGTGTGTCCCGGTGTCAGAACGACGACTTGAAAGCGCGTCCGGTCATTGTCATTGCGGCTCCGGCAAACCGGACAGGCTGCCCATGAACTGCCGGTAGTGCCGCAGTTCATCGACCGAATCGCGGATATCGCTGAGCGCCGTGTGGGCGGCGTTCTTGCTGAGTCCCTGCAGGACTGCCGGATTCCAGCGGCGGGCCAGTTCCTTGAGCGTGGTGACGTCGACGTGCCGATAGTGGAAGTAGCGTTCCAGCTCCGGCATCAGCCGATACAGGAAACGTCGGTCCTGGCAGATCGAATTGCCGCACATCGGCGACTTGTTCGCGGGAACCCATCTGGCAAGGAACTCCAGCGTGTCGACTTCGGCCGTCCGCATGTCAATGCCGGAATCCACCACCCGCTGCCACAGACCTGAGCGTGTGTGCTGGTTGCGGTTCCAATCGTCCATGGCCTGCAGACGCTCGACCGGGTGACGGATCGCCAGTTCCGGCCCCTCGGCCAGGATGTTGAGTTCGCGGTCGGTGACCAGCGTGGCGATCTCCAGGATGGAGTCGCTGTCCGGGTCCAGCCCGGTCATTTCCAGATCGATCCAGATCAGGTTGTCTTCACTGGGGCTGCCGCCATTGCCTGACATGCGCGTCCTTCGCTCGGTGGTCTTCGTCGGGGAAACGTGAAGCGTAACACCGGCGGTGCCGGCGACGTTCAGGCCTTGCGCCGTTTGGCCCGGAAATAGTCGCGAAGCAGCGTGCCGGATTCCTCCGCGAGCAGGCCTTCGGCGACTTCGACGCGATGGTTGTGGCGATCCGAGCCGAGCAGGTCAAACACGCTGCCGGCGGCACCGGTCTTGGGGTCGCGCGCCGCGAACACGACTCGCTTCACCCGCGCGTGGACGATGGCCATCGCGCACATGGCGCAGGGTTCCAGGGTGACGTACAGCGTGGTGTCGATCAGTCGGTGGTTGCCAAGCCGCATGCCGGCCTGGCGCATGGCCACAATCTCGGCGTGGGCGCTGGGATCGTGCTCGGTGATGTTGCGGTTCCAGCCTTCGCCGAGTAGCTCGTCGTTCGCCGAAACCAGTACCGCGCCCACCGGGATCTCGTCATCCTCGCGCTCGGCGCGCTTGGCCAGCGCGAGCGCGTGGCGCATCCAGTGGGTGTCGGTTGAGGCGGAGGTCATCGGAACGAGCGTTGCCTTTTGGGTTAAAGCGGCAGACTTACAGGCCTGTGGTTCGAGGTGCGCTTCGTCAAACGGTTGATGCTGCCGTCCGTGGCGAAACGCTGCGGCTTCGATCACTCCCGGCCCGGACATCCTTGTCCGGTCAGTAATTCACCCACGAACCAGTGGTTCGTAAGCGGGTGAATTACTCCCATTCAATCGTTGCAGGCGGCTTGCCGCTAATGTCATAAACTACGCGAGAAATACCGCGTAATTCATTGATAATTCGACGAGAAACCAGGTCAAGGAAGTCATAGGGCAGATGCGCCCAGTGCGCCGTCATGAAATCGATCGTTTCCACCGCACGCAGCGCGATTACCCACTCGTAGGCGCGGGCGTCGCCGACCACGCCGACCGACTTCACCGGCAGGAATACCGCAAACGCTTGACTGGTTCGGTCATAGAGATCGGCGCGACGCAGTTCCTCGATGAAGATGGCGTCGGCCTTGGCCAGCAGCTCGGCGTATTCCGGCTTCACTTCGCCCAGGATGCGCACGCCAAGCCCCGGGCCCGGGAACGGATGGCGATAGACCATCTCGCGAGGCAGGCCGAGTTCGACGCCGATCCGGCGCACCTCGTCCTTGAACAGTTCGCGCAGCGGCTCGACCAGCCCCAGCTTCATGAAGTCCGGCAGGCCACCGACGTTGTGGTGACTCTTGATGACGTGCGCCTTGCCGGTCTTGCTGCCGGCCGACTCGATGACGTCTGGGTAGATCGTGCCCTGCGCCAGCCACTTCACGTTGTCGAGTTTGGCCGCCTCTTCATCGAAGATCTCGATGAACAGGTTGCCGATGATCTTGCGCTTGGCTTCCGGATCCTCGACACCGGCCAGCGCGACGAAATAGCGCTCGGCGGCATTGACCCGGATCACTTTGACGCCCATGTGTCGCGCCATCGTGTCCATCACCTGGTCGCCTTCCTGCCAGCGCAGCAGGCCGGTATCGACGAACACGCAGGTCAGCCGGTCACCGATGGCTTCGTGCAGCAGTGCCGCAACCACCGAGGAATCCACGCCACCCGACAGGCCCAGCAGCACCTGGTCATCGCCGACCTGCTCGCGCACGCGGGCGATCTGATCCTCGATGATGTTGGCGGCCGTCCATTCCAGCGCGCAACCGCAGATGTCGGCGACGAAACGCTGCAGCATCGCCCCACCCTGTTTGGTGTGCGTCACTTCGGGATGGAACTGCACGCCGTAGATATGGCGTGCCTCGTCGGCCATCGCCACGATCGGCACGCTGCTGGTTCGCGCGGTGATGCGGAAGCCCGGCGGTACCGCGCTGACGCGGTCACCGTGGCTCATCCACACGTCCAGTCGCGGCGGAGAGCCGGCGTGGTCCTTGAAACCATCCAGCAGCGCACAGGGGGCGATCACTTCGGCTTCGGCATGGCCGAACTCGCGCTCCAGATCCGCCTCGGTGCGACCACCCAGCTGCGCGGCCAGCGTCTGCATGCCGTAGCAGATGCCGAGGATCGGCACGCCGAGGTCGAAGGCTTCCTGCGGCGCCTTGGGTGCATCGTCTGCCGTCGTCGATTCCGGGCCGCCCGAAAAGATGATGCCCTTGGGCGCGTAGGCGGCGATTTCGGCCGGATCGTGATCCCAGGCCCAGATCTCGCAGTAGACGCCGATTTCGCGGATGCGGCGGGCAATCAGCTGCGTGTACTGCGCACCGAAGTCGAGGATCAGGATCTTGTCGCTATGGATGTTGGTCACGCGTAGGCACTCATCTCGGTCGTCGCTGCCGTCCCTGGTGCAGCGTGGAAGTACGGGCACACCCCGGCCCGGCCATCGTTGGCCGGTCGTTCGGCAAGGCGCGAACCAGTGGTTCGCAAACGCCTTTCCTCACCCCAGCCTGTAGTTCGGCGGCTCCTTGGTGATCTGCACGTCGTGGACGTGGCTTTCACGGCTGCCGGCGTTGCTGATCTGCACGAATTCCGGTTTGCTGCGCATGTCCTCGATGGTGGCGCAGCCGACGTAGCCCATGGACGAGCGCAGACCGCCAGCCAACTGATGCACGACATTGCGCAGCGGGCCACGGTACGGCACGCGGCCTTCGATGCCTTCCGGCACCAGCTTGTCGGCGTCGGACGCATCCTGGAAGTAGCGGTCCTTGCTGCCCATCTGCATGGCGCCCAGCGAGCCCATGCCGCGATAGCTCTTGTAGCTGCGTCCCTGGTACAGCTCGACTTCGCCCGGCGCTTCCTCGGTGCCGGCGAACAGGCCGCCGATCATCACCGTCGATGCGCCGGCGGCAATCGCCTTGGCGATGTCGCCGGAATAGCGGATGCCACCGTCGGCGATCAACGGAATGCGGTCTTGCAGCGCCTCGGCCACCATGCTGACGGCGGTGATCTGCGGTACACCGACGCCGGCAACCACGCGCGTGGTGCAGATCGATCCGGGACCGACGCCGACCTTCACCGCATCCGCGCCGTGATCCATCAACGCCAGTGCCGCATCGCCAGTGACGATGTTGCCACCGATGACCTGCAGCTCCGGGAAGGTCTTCTTCACCCATGCCACCCGGTCGAGCACGCCCTGCGCATGACCATGCGCGGTATCGACAATCACCACGTCCACGCCGGCGCCAACCAGCGCCGCGATGCGGTCTTCGGTATCGCCACCGACGCCCACCGCAGCGCCGACCAGCAGGCGCTCGCTGCTGTCCTTGGCGGCTTCGGGGTTGTCCCGCGACTTCTGGATGTCCTTGACGGTGATCAGGCCGCGCAGCTCGAAGGCCTCGTTGACCACCAGCACCTTCTCGATACGGTGCTTGTGCAGCAGCTGCAGCACCTCGTCGTCCGGCGCGCCCTCCTTCACCGTGATCAGGCGCTCCTCGCGGGTCATGATGTTGCGCACCGGGTCATCGAGCCTGGTCTCGAAACGCAGGTCGCGGCTGGTGACGATGCCGACCAGCTTGCCGCCATCCACCACCGGCACGCCGGAGATGTTGTGGCTGCTGGTGATCGCCAGCACTTCGCGGATCGAGGTCTGCGGACCCACCGTGATCGGATCACGAATCACGCCGGCTTCGAACTTCTTGACCAGCCGGACTTCGGCGGCCTGTTGCTCGGCCGGCATGTTCTTGTGGATGATGCCGATGCCCCCGAGCTGCGCCATGGCGACGGCCAGTCGGGCCTCGGTGACGGTATCCATGGCGGCAGCCAGGATCGGGATGTTCAGCGAAATCCCGCGGGTCAGGCGGCTGTACAGGCGGACGTCGCGTGGCAGCACGGCAGAGTGCGCCGGGATCAGGGAAACGTCGTCGAAGGTTAAGGCTTGGGTCTTCAGACGCATGTGATCGGCTCCTGCGGATAAACTGTCAATTCTACCAGTCCTCCCTCCGACGGTCACTTGGCTCACACCTCCCGCAATTCGGCAGCCGATCAACACGCCGGCAAGCCATCGCGATCATCCCGGATTGGTGCCTGCGGACAGTTGCTGCTGGTTGCCGCCGTGCTGGCCTTGCTGCTTGGGCGTGCTTGGCTGGTGGCACGCATATACGGACCCTTCGCCGGCTGCCATGGCTGCATGTTCGGTGCCAGTGCAATGTCGGATAGCTGGCTGGTGCTGTTCGCCTTGCTTCTGCTCATTCCCGCCAATTTCGGCATCACCTGGCTACGAGCGCTCTGCACGTTACCGGTGCTGCTGCTGGCACTGGTGATGGCGCTCGATGTGGCGCTTCTTCTCTCGCTGAACACGCGGATGTACGTGTTCGACCTGCTCAAATTCGGCGGCGAGGCCGGCGCAACATTCGATTTCGTCCGCGTGCTGATGCGATCGTCGTATGCCATACCCGCGATCACCTGCGTGATCTGGTTGCTGGCCAGCCTGCTCTCCCTGCTCCCGGAGCGTGCTCGGCCGCAGCGTCAAATCACCCTGCTTACTGGAAGTGTGCTGGCCCTGCTTGTTGCACTGTGCGAGCCGCTGGTCGCCCCCGGCTACGTGCATGCTGACGGCTATCGCAATGCCCTTTCCGTCCAATGGAATGATGGCAGCAACACGCCGTACAGCGATTCGTTCCTTGACCGGCAGCGCGCGATCGCAGAACTGCCGCCGCGATGCCTGGCTGGGCAGTCCGTGAGACCGGACGTGATCCTGCTGATGATCGAGTCGCTGTCCAGCTACCACAGCGCGTTGCTGGGTAGCCCGCGGAACGATGTCCCCGAACTCGACGCCCTCGCAGAACAGCACCGCTACTTCACCCAGTTCATGGCGAATGGCTTCACCACCGACATGGGCATGATCGCGCTGCTGTCCGGGGAGTTGCCCGTTCGTAGCATCGGGCGACGCAGCAGCCTCCATGCTTTCGCCGGTTTCGGCGACCAGCAGCACGCCGTTCCGCTGCTTCTGGATCAGAGCGGCTACTACAGCGCCTTCTTCACGACAGGGAATTTGTCCTTTCTCGACAAACGCCCGTGGCTGGAATCGCTCGGATTCGACCATGTGGAAGGCCACGAAGCCCGATACTACGACGGCATGCCGCGGTTCACCTTCGGTGCCGCCGAGGATTCCGCGCTATATGGGCGCTTTCTGGAGTGGATGGAACGGTGGCGCCTGCGGGATTCGACAACCCCTCTATTCGCTTCCCTGCTGACGGTTGAATCGCACCCCCCCTACGTCGACCACAGCACCGGCAAGCTCGACGAATCGGGAATCATCCGCCGCGTTGACCGCGCCGCAGCCGCCTTCGAGAAGAACCTCAGGGCCTCCGGCTATTTCGACAGGGGCGGCATCCTGCTGATCACTGGCGACCATCGCACCATGACAGCCCTGCATCCAGAGGAGGCGGCCGAGGGTGATCGCGCCTTCGCGCGTATTCCACTGGTTGCTGTGGGTCCGCCCGGCTGGGATGGCAGTCGCGTCGATGGTCTGTTCCAGCAGACCGATCTGCTCCCCTCTCTGGCACAACTGACGCTGCCGCAGGCTTGCGGCGCCCCGGGTTCCGGGTTCCTGTTGGCAGATGGCCCGGTGCCGGCGCAATGGGTGCTTCATGCCCGCGGCGACCAGCGCGACCGTGTCGATTTCTATTCGGACACTGTCAACGCCTGGCTGGAACTGGACGGTGACGCGAGCCGCTGGCATGGCACCATGACGCCTTTGACAGGCGCCATCGCTGCAGACATCCACCTGTCACGGGCACGACGCGGAGAGGCCCGAAACGATCTGCCGACAATCCTGCGGCTCATCGATGGCGCCGATCAGCGCACCAGCGAGAGCGACAAGGCCGGCCAGTAGGTGATCAACAGCACGGCGGCGGCGAGAATCAGGAAGAACGGGATGCAGCTTCGGACCAGCTTCGTCACCGGGACATCGAAGCGGTAGCTGGCGATGAACAGGTTCATACCCACCGGCGGCGTGAAGTAGCCGAGCTGCAGGTTGGCCAGCAGGATGATGCCCAGATGGACCGGGTCGATGCCGTAGCGCATGGCCACCGGCACCAGCAGCGGCACCAGGATCACCACCGCCGAGAACACGTCGAGCAGCATGCCGACGATCAGCAGAAACAGGTTCAACAGCAGCAGGAAGGCCAACGGGCTGCTGACGTGTTCCTGCAGAAACTCGAACAGTCGGGACGGCACTTCCTGGTCGACCAGCCAGTTGCTGAGCGCCAGCGCGACGCCGAGGATCAGCAGGATGGCACCAACCAGCCGCATGGCTTCGGCCATGGTGTCGACCAGCTTCCTGACGCCGATCTCGCGCTTGATCAGCGTCGCGACCACCAGCACATACAACGCAGTGATGGCAGCGGCTTCGCTGGCGGCAAACACGCCGGAGTAGATGCCGCCCAGGACCAGGAACGGCAACGGCAGCTCCCAGCCGGCATCCAGCAGAGCGTCACGCAGTTCGCGGGCGTCGAACTTGCGCGTCTCGGCCACCAGATGACGCCCGTTCCACATCGCATAGATCGACAGCAGGCCGACCATCAGCAGGCCCGGCAGCAGCCCGGCGAGGAACAGCGACTCCACCGTCACCGGCGGATCGGTGCCGAGTTGCCCCGCCACGAAGCCGTACAGAATCAGCGGCAATGACGGCGCGAACAGCAGGCCCAGCGAGCCGGAACTGGTGATCAAGCCGAGGTTGAAGCGCTCGCGATAGCCGGCATGCATCAGGGCCGGAACCAGCAGGCCGCCCATGGCGACGATGGTGACGCCCGAAGCGCCGGTGAAGGCCGTGAACAGCGCGCAGGCAACCAGCGCGACGATGGCCAGTCCGCCCGGCAGCCAGCCCAGCAGCGCATTCGACAGCCGGACCAGTCGTTTGGGCGCGCCGCTTTCACCCAGCAGGTAGCCGGCCAGCGTGAACAGCGGGATCGCGATCAGGCCCGGCAGCTCGCTCAGGCGGTAGAACTCGACCGCGACGACGGTCAGGTCATAGCCGGCGGCATGGAAGCCGATCAAGGCGGCCGCAGCGATCAACGCAAACAGCGGCGCGCCGAGCGCCGCCAACAGCAGGACGATGACCCAGGGCAGCAGTTCGCTCACTCCCTGTCCCCTCCGTCGCTCAAATCGCCCAGTTTCGGTGCTAGTTCCGGTGACGCGGACGGATCATGCAGGAAGGCCGACAACAGGAAGCGCAACGCCATCAGTCCAAAGCCGAAAGGCAACACCAGCATGCCGACCCAGTTCGGCAGGGTGCCAACGAGATACGTCGGCACTTCCAGCTCCAGCTCGATCATGCTGACCGAATACCAGGCCAGCGCGCCGGCAATCAGTGCGGCGCCGCATTGCGCGATGATCCATGCGATTCGCCGACCGAGCGGCGGCAGCAGTCGCGGAATGGCGTCGATGGCAATGTGCTTGCCTTCGCGGGTAGCCGCGAGACCACCCAGCAGCGCCAGCCACAGCACCAGCAGTCGTGATACCGGCTCCGACCACAACAGGCCGGTGTCGAAAAACACGCGGAGTGCGATCTGTGAAACCGCCAGCGTCAGCAGCGCCAACAGCAGCAACGCCAGCAAGCCGTCCTCGATACGATGCAATCCGCGCAGCCAGCGCGGCGCGACGGCGTTGACCGGCTTGTCGCTCGCGGCGTTGTCGCTCACTCGGCAGCGCGCTGTTTCGCCAATTGCTCTTGGATGGCGCCCAGCACCGGCGGTGTGAAGGACTTGTCGGCCACCAGCTTGTCGAGTGCCCGCTTGCCAACATCGCGCCAGTGCGACGCTTCCCCGGCGTCCGGCTTGAACACGCTGAGGCCGATTTCCTCCAGCGCCTCGAACGCTTTCTGGTTGTCGCTGCGGTTCGCGGCATCGATCTTGGCCGCGCCCTTGGCGAACTCGGCATCAACGATCGCGCGATCGGCTTCGGACAGTCGCAGATAGGCCTTCTGATCCAGCACCACGTAGCCGACCACGTAGCTCAGCGGCAGGTCGACGAGATGCTTCAGCTTGGTATGCCACTGCAGCGCGATGGCGGCCGTCGGCGTGGTGGCGACGGTGTCGATCAGCCCGGTCTGCAGGCCGGTGAACGCGTCTGACAACGGCAGCGGAATCGGGTCCACGCCACCCTCGCGGAAGGTGACTTCGGCGATCAGGTCGTTCTGCGGCACCCAGACCTTGCCCTTCTGCAGGTCTTCGCGATTGCGCACGTCCGGCACGCTCATCAGGTAGGCAAAGCCCACGCCGGTAATCCCCAGCACATGGAATCCTTTGCCGGTGAAGCCTTCGCGCAGCATCGGGTCGACGGACTTGCGAACCGCGTCGACTTCGGCGTCATCGCGGAACAGGAACGGCACGCTGTAGATCTGTGCGTCCTTGTACAGCACCGACAGCTCGCTGCCGGTCAGCGCGGCGCCCTGCAACTGGCCGAGGCGGATCTTGCGCAGCACGGTAGTGTCGTTGCCCATCACGCCGCCGGGATAGAACTTCACCTTGACCCGCCCTTCGGTGGCGGCATCGATGCGCTCGCCGGCGGCGCGCATTTCGGTCATCCAGGTGGAACCATCCGGCGCCAGGCTGGCGATCTTGATGGTCGCGGCGTTGACAGGAAGCGCGAGAAGCGTGAGCAGCAGTCCGGCAATGGCGTGAATCGTCTTGGTCATCGTTTCGGGGATCAATGCGTGAATAACTGAACTATACGGTTTTGTATCGCGCCGTGCGAACCGCGACCTGCTGTCGCTGCGTCAGAAATAGTCCTGCGAACCGGCCAGGAGTTCCTTGGCGCGATCCTGCGCCAGCACGTTGCTGAGGGTCAGGCCCGGTGACTCGGGGTCGGTTTCGATTACCTCGTTCAACAGGCGATCATGCAGCGCCTGTTCAAACACCAGCCGCGCGTAGAATTCGGCAAACAGGGTCTTGGCCATCAGGTTGCGACCGTCGCTCAGGTCAACCGCCTTCTCGAACGCCGCTCGCCCTTTTTCCGGCTCACCGCCAACCGCAGCCGGACGCAGCGAATTCAGCACGCCGAGGTAGACCCAGGGCATGCCGTTGTCGAGCGCCGGGCGCAGCTCGGCCACGCGCTGCAACAAGGCATCGACCTTGGGTATGTCGGCAATCGCGACCCAGTCGTCACGGTGCGCCTGGATGTAGGTGGCCCAGGCGGAACCCAGCAGGTAAGCATCATTGATTTCGGTGTCGGTGAGGCTCGCGGCTGCGTTGCCGAATGCCTCGAAACCCAGCTTCTTCAGCGCGCAGACCGGCCCCGTTTCGATACACAGTGACTTCCAGGCCCGATCCAGCGCCTTCCTGCTCAGGCGCTTGGCGCGGACGTTGTCGTGGACGAAGCTGCCGGCGTAGGAGGAATACATCCGCGAGCTGGCAGCCAGCAACGTTGGGCTGTCCGGACTGCCCTCCAGCAGGCCGTCGAGCAGCAGCAGGTAGGCCGGCAGGCCATCGCGGACGGTGGCCGGATCGTCCTGGTTCAACACGGCATTGCCAAGGTTGGTGGCCATGCGGTCGGTGGCCTTCGACACCAGTCCGGCACAGCCGCTGAGCAGCGTCGTGGTGACCGCCAGCAAGAGCACCAGCGTCAGCGAGATGTGTCGGGCATTGGACATCATGGCACCAGGTTCCTGTCGTTCAGTTCCGCCGCCTCGACAGTGTTCTCCATCAATGTTGCAACTGTCATCGGGCCCACACCGCCGGGCACCGGCGTGATCCACGAGGCCTTCTCCAGCGCTGCCTCGAAACCGACGTCACCCACCAGGCTGCCGTCGTCCAGCCGGTTGATGCCGACATCGATCACCACCGCACCCGGCTTTATCCATTCTCCCGGCACCAGCCCGGGACGCCCTACCGCCACCACCACGATGTCCGCTTCGCCGACGTGCCGCTGCAATTCCTCGCGCGGCGTGAACTTGTGACAGCAGGTCGTCGTGCAGCCGGCGATCAGCAATTCCAGCGCCATCGGACGGCCGACGTGATTGGAAACGCCGACGATCACTGCATGCCTGCCGCGTACCGCCCGATCGGTATGCGCCAGCAGCGTGGTGATGCCCTTGGGTGTACAGGGACGCAGGCCGAGCTGGCGCAGCGCGAGACGACCGACGTTGGCAGCATGGAAGCCGTCCACGTCCTTGTCCGGGTCGATGCGGTTGATCAGCTTGCTGGCGTCCATGTGCGGCGGCAGCGGCAACTGCACGAGGATGCCGTGGACGGCCGGATCCGCGTTCAACTGGTCGATCAGCGCGATCAGCTCGGACTCGGGCGTTTCCGACGGCAGGTCGTGGTCGAAAGCGACGATACCGACCCGCTCGCAGGCGCGGCGCTTGTTGCGAACGTACACCGCCGAGGCCGGATCGGCGCCAACCAGAATCACCGCGAGGCCGGGAGCGCCACGGCCGGACTCGACGCGCGCCGATACCCGCTGTGCTAGTTGATCCAGTAGTTCGTCGGCAATCCGTCGGCCGTCCAGCAATCGCGCCGGCATGTCAGGGCCTGCCAACGCTATCGCAATGGACCACGTTGTGCCGTCCGGGCGCCGGGGGGCCGGACGGCCCAACCCGTCGTTCAAATATTTGCAGGGCCGCAGCTCGCCACGCACGCTGCGGCGTCATCATTCGGTCACTTATCGACATAAGTTCTCTCAATCTTCCTTGCATCGCGCGCGGCGAGCCACGGCGTGGCCCATCGCCATAACGTAGGCAGGCCCTATTTCACAGAACCGAAAGGCGAATTATCGCCGATAGCCCCGCCTTGATGCGAACCGCATCGCGGTTTTCCGCGATCCGTGCCGCCTGCGCTAGGCTTGCCGCATTGGATCTCGCTGAATTGGAGCTGGAGACCGACATGACCGACACCACAAGCAACACCGAGATCGAAGCCGCCGTGTTCCGCCGCCTGCGCAACCACTTGCTGGAACGCGAGCCGGACGTGCAGAACATCGACCTGATGATCCTCGCCGGCTTCTGCCGCAATTGCCTGGCCGACTGGTACCAGGAAGCCGCCGCCGAGCAAGGCGTGGCGCTGAACCGCGACCAGGCCCGTGAGGTCATCTACGGCGAGCCGTTCGCCGACTGGAAAGCCAAACACCAGCGCGAAGCCACGCCGGAACAGTTGGCGGCCTTCCAGGCGCGGCGTACTCGCGACAAGTGAGGAGGTCAGGACTCAGTCGCTCGCGGCGCTTGCTGTGAGAGAAAGCAGGAGCGTCGCTTTCAGACGTTCTCACTGGTGAATCAAAAGTCGTAGGTCGGATCAAGCGCCGAAGGCGTGGATCCGACAGATCAACCCGCGCAGAACTGCTGGTAATCCGGATAGCCGCTGAATTCGCGTCCGGGCGCACAGACCGGGCAATCCGGGTCGGCACGCAGCCGCGTCTCGCGGAAACGCATCGACAGCGCGTCAACGTGCAGCAGTCGCCCAGCTAGGCTGTCGCCGATGCCGAGGATCAGCTTCAGCGCTTCGGTGGCCTGGATCAGGCCGATCAGACCGGGCAGGACGCCCAACACGCCGGCTTCGCTGCAGTTTGGCGCGGCGTCAGCCGGTGGTGGCTCCGGAAACAGGCAGCGATAGCACGGTGCCTCGCCACGATAGCGCCCGGCATCGAACACGCTCGCCTGCCCTTCAAAGCGATGCACCGCGCCGTAAACCAGCGGCAGACCAAGCTTCACGCAGGCGTCGTTGAGCAGGTAGCGCGCCGGGAAGTTGTCGGCACCGTCGACCACCACGTCGCTGCCGGCCAGCAGCGACTCGATGTTTTCGGCGGACGCCCGTGCCTGCACCGGCTCGATACGACAGCGCGGATTGAGCGCGGATAGACTCTGCGCCGCGGACTGCACCTTGGGCTGGCCAATGCGTTCGTCGGTGTGCGCAATCTGCCGCTGCAGGTTGCTGCGCTCCACGCGATCATCGTCCACCAGTCGAAGGTGGCCGACACCGGCTGCGGCCAGGTAGAAGGCTGCTGGCGACCCAAGGCCGCCGGCACCTATCAGCGTTACGCGCGCCTTTTCCAGCCGCTGCTGACCGGCCAAGCCAACTTCGGGCAGGCTCAAATGCCGTGCGTAGCGCTGCCGGAAATCGGCATCACCCGCTTCGTTGACCGGCAGGCCGTCGCTCGACCAGCGCGCCGTTCCGCCGTCGACCGAGGCCACGCGAAAGCCGCGCTCTGACAAACCCGCGGCGGCATCGAACGAACGCCTGCCGCTCTGGCAGATCAGCAGGAAACAATCGCCCTCGCCCAACGTCGCGTCGGGATCGGCCAGCAGCGCCTCCCTGGGTACGTTGCGGGCCCCACGCGCGTGCTGGACGGCGAACTCGTGCGCATCACGAACGTCGATCAGCCGCGCGCCCTCGCGCAGCCGCTTCAAGGCTTCGGCCGGACTGATGCATTCGATATCGTGATCGCTCATGTGGTGATTATCGCGCGATTTGTTCAGCCCATTCGCAACGGAATCACTTCGACGACGTCGCCCTCGGCCAATCGCTGCTCACCTTCACCGACAACCAGCAGCGCATTCGCGGCGGCCGCCGCGCACAGGCGATTGGACGGCGTCGCCGGATCGGGCGCGATCCACAACGTGCCTTGCGCGTCCACTGACAGATGGCCGCGCTGGAACTCCATCCTTGAATGGCGCTTGTGCAGGGGCCCGCCGAGCCGGGCCCGAAGTCGCGGGCGCGCTTCGCGGCGGCCCTGCATCGCATCAAGGAGACGTCGCCCATAAACCAGCCAGGTCACCAGCACCGACACCGGATTACCCGGCAGGCCGAGCACGGCGCAGTCGCCAAGGCGAGCACACAGCAGCGGCATGCCCGGCTTGATGCGGACCTTCCACAACACGATCTCACCGATTTCGGCCAGCGTCGCGGTGATGTGGTCCTTTTCGCCCGCCGACACGCCGCCGCAGGTGATGACCAGGTCGTGATCCTTCGCCGCCTCGGCCAGGCGTGAGCGGATCGCGCCCGGATCATCCGGCAGACTGCCGCGCGACACGATGGCGATGCCCTCCTCCGCCAGCAGTGCCGCCAGCATCGGCCCGTTCGAATCGTGGATCTCGCCGGGCGCCAATGGCTCGCCAGCAGGGCGCAATTCATCGCCGCTGCTGAACACGGCCACACGCGGTTTGGCCGCGACCTTCACCGATGTCAGTCCGAGCGCGGCCAGCACACCCAACCGCGAGGCATCGACCACCTGACCGGCCGACATCACCAGATCGCCCGCCTTGGCGTCTTCGCCCGCCGGTCGTCGATGCGCGCCCGCTTTCAGTCCGGCCGGCAACTCAACCCGGCTTTGACCATCCTCGCCGTCAACAATCCGGCAGTCCTCCTTGATTGCCACGCTGTCAGCGCCCCGTGGCAAGGGCGCACCGGTGGTGATGCGCAGGCACTCGCCCTGCCCCAGCGCAGCACCAAGATCACGACCGGCAAACTGCTCGCCGATCAATCGCAGCCGGCCACCAGCCGTTCCAAGGTCCGCATGTCGATACGCAAACCCATCCATCGCCGAATTGTCGAACGGCGGCAGGTCAATCGACGCAAACACGTCGTCTGCCACCACGCAGCCCAAGGCATCGCTTGGCTCGATGGTCATCGACGTCAAGCGCAGGGCCCTGCCCAGCTCGTCCAGCAGGTCCTCGGCCTGGTGATGGGCAATCCGTATCGGAACGTTGTTCATGCGGGAATGGTCGCCTGTCCCGCAATGGCTGCCAAGCGAATTGGATTCACGGTCCGTTTGTTCAACGGGCCAGCAGAATCATTCATGGTTCGACTTCAGAGCCAGTATCGACGCATATCCGGACGTTTGGGCCGGGTATGTCCTCATCCGTTCCCCACGTCAGGCATCATGGCCCTACCCGCCCGCCGGCCCTGTCGATGAAACTATCCACGTTTGCCTCTGGTAAAGCGGCGAGCTTGAAGAGCGAGCCATCCGTTTATCGCTCCCAACCGGCTCCATGCGGCCTGCGGGACTCCTGGATGGAACGCCTGCGCACCGTAACGCAGGATGCCGGGAATGCCTGAAGGCCCGGAAATCCACCGCGCGACCGATGTTCTTTCAGAGGCTTTGTCGGGAAAGACGCTGTCCCGCGTCTGGTTCGCCTTTCCCGGACTGAAACGACACGAAAGCTGCTTGCTTGGCCGCAAGGTGCTGACTGTCCAGGCACGCGGCAAGGCGATATTGACCCACTTCGACAATGGCTGGACGCTGTATTCGCACAACCAGCTCTACGGCCAGTGGCGGGTACTGGCCACCGGTGAAGAAGCGAAGACGACCCGCAGCCTGAGGGTGGCGCTGGAAACCGACCAGCATCGCGCCCTGCTCTTTTCCGCGTCGGACGTCGAATTGATTCGTGACGACGATCTGGACCTGCAACCCTATCTCGCGCGACTCGGTCCGGATGCAGTCGATCCAACTACCACGCTCGACGACATCCGCGCGCAACTGGTCAATCCGCGCTTCAGCGGCCGTTCGCTGGCGGCGCTGCTGCTCGATCAGGGTTTCGTCGCCGGCATGGGCAACTACCTGCGCGCCGAGGTGCTGTTCGAAGCGGGCATTGCCGCACAGCATCGCCCGCGCGACCTGGACGACAACGCACGCGAGCGTCTCGCCAACGCGCTGCTGGCGATTCCGCGTCACAGCTACCGCACGCGCGGCATCGAGCGCATCGGCGCCGGCATGCGCGACGACCTTCAATACGACGATGGCGAACGCTTCCGCTTCAAGGTTTTCGGCCGAGATGGAAAGCCTTGCGAACGTTGTGGGACGGCCATCGTCCGCAGCGAAGCTGGCGGTCGCCGTCTTTATGCCTGCCCCACTTGCCAATCCTGATCGCATCGCCTGAAAACATCGCCCGAAAGCGCCGCAGGCGTTACCCTTGCCGCCCATGACTGACCTGAACGCCAGCGCTCCGACACTGCGATTGATCGGCCACCTGATCGGCGGCAAGTCCGTGATCGGTGCAAGCCACATCGACGTTTTCGATCCGGCTGTTGGCCATCCGATGGCGCGCTGCGCGGATGGCGATGCAGACACCGTGGATGCCGCTGTCGCGGCTGCCCGTGCTGCCCAACCCGCATGGGCCGCCTTGTCTGGCGACGAGCGCGGACGCTGGATGAATCGGCTTGCCGATGCACTGGAAGCCCGGCTCGATAGCGTGGCCGAAGTCGAATCCCGCAATGGCGGCAAGCCGCTGGCACTGGCGCGCGATGCGGAAATCCCGCGAGCCGTCGCCAACCTGCGCTTCTTCGCCGCCGCTGCCAGCCAGTTCGCCAGCGAGGCGCATCACGGCAGCGCGGGCCTCAACGTCACCCTGCGTCAGCCGCTGGGCGTGGTCGCCTGCATCAGTCCGTGGAACCTGCCGCTGTACCTGTTCACCTGGAAAATCGCACCGGCGCTGGCCGCCGGCAACGCGGTGGTCGCGAAGCCTTCCGAAGTCACGCCGCTGTCCGCTGCAATGCTCGGCGATTTCAGCCGCGAAATCGGGTTTCCGCCCGGCGTGCTCAACATCGTGCAAGGCCGCGGTGAAAGTGTCGGCCAGGCGCTGGTCGAACATCCGGGCATCAAGGGCATCTCCTTCACCGGCAGCACCCGCGTGGGTCGTGCCATCGGACGCAGTGCCGGCGAGCGGCTGGTGAAGTGCTCGCTGGAGCTGGGCGGCAAGAATCCCACCCTGGTCTTTGCCGACGCGCCCCGCGATGGCCTGATCGACACACTGATCCGCAGTGCCTTCCAGAACAGCGGGCAGATCTGCCTCTGCGGTTCGCGCATCCTGATCGAGCGCAGCATCTATCCGGAAATCCGCGACGCGCTGGTCGATTCAGCGAAACGACTCCAGCCCGGCGACCCGCTCGATGCGAGTACCACGCTCGGCCCGATGGTCTCGCAGGCGCATTTCGACAAGGTGATGGGCTGCATCCAGCGGGCGCGCGACGAGGGCGGCCACGTCCTTTGCGGCGGTGAACGCTTCCGTCTGACTGGCGAGCTCGCCGACGGCTGGTTCATCCAGCCCACGATCATTGAGAGTCTCGGTCCCCACTGCGCCACCAACCGCGAGGAGATCTTCGGTCCGGTGGTGACGCTGCAGCCTTTCGACAGCGACGACGAGGCGCTCGCCCTTGCCAACGCCAGCGACTACGGTCTCGCTGCCAGCGTGTGGACCGATTCGCTGAGCCGGGCGCAGCGCATGGCCACCGACATCGACTGCGGCATCGTCTGGGTCAACACCTGGCTCAAGCGCGACCTGCGCACGCCCTTCGGCGGCATGAAGCAGTCAGGCGCCGGTCGCGAAGGCGGCATGGAAGCCATGCGCTTCTTCACCGAACCCAAGAACGTCTGTTTCAACGTCGACTGACTCATCAGCCAATCAAGAAAGACCACCAATGTCCCAACTCAAGCACCTGATCGACAGCAACCGCGCCTGGGCCGAACGGGTCCGCTCGGAAGACCCGGAGTTTTTCCAGCGGCTTTCCGGCCAGCAGGCGCCGAAGTATTTCTGGATCGGCTGTTCGGATTCACGCGTGCCGGCCAACCAGGTCACCGGCCTGGCCCCCGGTGAGGTCTTCGTCCATCGCAACATCGCCAACGTGATGTCGCACGGCGACCTCAACTGCCTGTCGGTGCTGCAGTTCGCAGTGGACATCCTCAAGGTCGAGCACGTCATCGTCTGCGGCCATTACGGCTGCGGCGGCGTGCACGCGGCGATGACCGGCGCACGCGTCGGACTCGCCGACAACTGGATTCGCCACGTCGGCGACATCGCCTGCGATCACGCACCCTTCCTGTCACGGATCGACGACGACTGCGAACGCCACGATCGCCTTTGCGAGGTCAACGTCATCGAACAGGTGGTGAACGTCTGCCAGACCACCGTGGTGCAGGACGCCTGGTCGCGCGGCCAGCCACTGTCGGTGCACGGCTGGGTGTACGGCCTGAGCGACGGACTGGTGCGCCAGCTCGGCCCGGGTATCGAGCGTGCGGACGACCTCGAATCGGCCTATCGCAACGCCCTCGACGCCGTACATGCCGGAGGCAGCAAATGAGCGGAACTGAGGACGACAAAGCCATCCAGACCAACCGCGCACCGGCGCCGGTGGGCGCCTATCCGCATGCGCGCCGCGCCGGCAACCTGCTGTTCCTGTCCGGCATCGGCCCGCGCGAACCCGGCACCGACGCGGTGCCCGGCAACGTGCTCGACGCCGGCGGGAAGGTGATCGAACACGATATCCGCGCGCAGACCGAATCAGTATTCGCCAACGTTCGCGCCGTGCTCGAAGCCAGCGGCGCGCGCTGGGAAGACCTGCTCGACATCACCGTGTTCCTCACCGACATGGCCGGCGACTTCGCCGTCTACAACACCGTGTGGAGGGAGCATTTCCCCGATCCGGCGAAAGCGCCTTGCCGCACCACGCTGGGCATAACCTCGCTGCCGACGCCGATACATATCGAGCTCAAGTGCGTGGCGCAGTTCCCCGGAAGCTGAGCATTCCCTTGCCAGATTGTCAGTCGGCAGGCGGCTGACGACGGCTGAACGCCACGCCGATCTGCCGGCTCAGGCTTCACGCGCCATGGCGACGCGGTCGCGCCCCTGCGCCTTGGCGCGATACAGGGCCTGGTCGGCAGCGGAAAGCCAGGCCGCCGGGGTCGCCGGATCGCAGTCAGCAGACACCGCAACACCGATGCTGGCCGTGACGCTGACCGCCTGACCCTCACCGACATCGACCAGCGCAGCCGCAATGGCCACACGCAGGCGCTCGGCCAATGCCCGCGCGGCCTCGGCAGGCTGGTCCGGCGCCAGCAACACGAACTCCTCGCCGCCGAGTCGGCCGACAATGCCACCGGCCGGTTCATGTCGCGAAAGGATGCCGGCAATCGCGATCAGCATCCGGTCACCGGCGTGATGACCATGAAGGTCGTTGATCTGCTTGAAGTGATCGACGTCGACGATCATCAAAGCATGCGAACGGTCGTCGTGATTCGCCAGCAGTGACTGCACCCGCTCCAGCAGGGCGCGCCGGTTCGGCAGCCGCGTCAGGCTGTCGCGATAGGCCTGCTCGCGCAGGCTGGTGGCGACGCGACGCTGTGCGCGGTAGACCACTAGTCCGGCAACCAGCAGCACCGCCAACAGCAGCGCACCCGCTCCCCACAGCATCGTGTAGACGCGCTGCTCCCGAGCCGTCTGCTCCAGCCGCTGCGCCTGCTGTCGTGCGGCCTGGATGTCGAGCTCCTTGCGCCGGTTTTCCTGCTCCAGCTCGCGGATGCGCAGCTCCTGCTCGCGCTGCAGGTAGCGCTGTTCCAGCGATTCGATGCGATCCGCCTGTTCCGGCGCTTCGTCGCCAACGGAAAGTGCAGCGATCTCGCGATCCAGTGCTGCCAGTTGCTCCTTTCCGGCGCCGGAAGCGGCCAGCGCATCGCGCTGAACCGACCGGATCAGGTGCAGCGTAGGCGAGTGACCGGTGCCCTCCACGCAGGCGAGCGCGCGATCCACTTCCTCCAGCGCGGCGTCGAGTTCCGCAAGGCCGGTGAGTGCCGTGGCGACCTGTCCGCGAGCGATGCAGACGCTGAGCGCATTACCACTCTGCTCGGCGGCTTCCAGCGCCTGCCTCGATGCCGTCAGCGCTGGCGAATATTCGCCGACGTTGTTCAGTCCCATGGCCAGTCCGCCCGCTGCCCGCCCGGCCAGGGCATCGAGCCCGGCCGCGGCGAACCCATCGCGCGAGGCGCGCCACAGGGGAATGGCCTCTTCCGGGCGCCCCGCGCTGCTGAGCACGCTGGCCTCGATGTAGTAGGCGCGTGCCAGACCAACCGGCTCAGCGGATTCCTCCAGCAACCGGGTGTGCAGGCGGCAGTGCGGCAGGCCACGCTCGGGCTTGCCGGCGTTGGAATAGTCGCGACACAGCTCGGTGGCGGCGATGGCGCGCAGCACCGGATCGTCGGCCGGCAATGCATTGGCCGCCTCCAGCGCCATGATCAGCCCTTCGCCGGCCTGCCCTTCGTCGATCAGCCAGGTTGCACGCAGGAAACCGGCCAGGCTCTCGGCCCCATCGGCCTGGCTGGCCGGCGGACTGCGCATGCCGGCTATCACCTCGTCGAGCACGTCTCCGTCGGCTTTTCCGATAGCGGCGCCGCCCATGTGCCATAGCAGGAAAAGCCGCTGACGCGGCTGGTCGGCGAAAACACCGTTGCGAATGGCTTCACGGCCGACTTCGATGCCGCGGCTGCGGTCGCTGGCAGCCAGCTGGCGAAAGCTGGCGAGATCAAACTCCGCGGATGATTCCTGCGCCACGGCGAAAGACAACCCGCACAGCAGGAACATCACCAGCAGGCCTGACCTCACTCCCAAGCTTCGCATTCCACCCCGCCGCCGCTATCGGTTCGGAGAACGATAACCGGAAACGCTGCCAACGTCGTTTGTAAACAACCCGGCCTAACCGGCAAACGGATCCTGCAGGATGATGTTGGCATCGCGATCCGGGCCGGTGCTGACCATGGCCAGTGGGCATTCCACCAGCTCTTCCAGCGCACGCAGGTAGGCGCGGGCCGCCGGCGGCAGCTTGTCCCAGTCGGTGATGCCCGCGGTGGATTCATTCCAGCCGGGAAACTCCAGATACACCGGCTCGCACTCTTCCCAGCCCGCGGCGTCGAGCGGCGCGTACTCGGTCTGCTTGCCGCGGTACTTGTAGGCGATACACAGCTTCAGCGACGGCATGCCGTCGAGGATGTCGAGCTTGGTGATGCACAGGCCGTTGATGCCGTTGATGGCGACGGCGCGCTTCAGCGCGACCAGGTCGATCCAGCCACATCGGCGCGGACGACCGGTAGTGGCACCGTACTCCTGACCGCGATCACGGATGCCCTGCCCGATCTCGTCGTGCAGTTCAGTCGGGAACGGACCACCGCCCACGCGCGTCGCGTAGGCCTTGGCGATGCCGAGCACATAGTCGATGGCCTCGGCGCCCACGCCGGTGCCGGCCAGCGCGCCACCCACCGTGGTGTTGCTGGAGGTGACGTAGGGATAGGTGCCGTGGTCGATGTCCAGCAGCGAGCCCTGCGCGCCCTCGAACAGCACGCGCTTGCCGTCGCGTCGCAGGTCGTGCAGCAGGCCGGCGACGTCGTGCTTCATCGGGTCGACGTACTCGCCGAAGGCCAGCGCCTCGTCCAGGGTCTGCTGGAAGTCGACTGGCTCGGCCTTCAGGTACTGGGTCAGCACGAAGTTGTGGTACTCCATCACCTCACGCAGCTTCTCGGCCAGTTCCTTCGGATAGGCAAGGTCGGCGACGCGGACGCCGCGACGCGCCACCTTGTCCTCGTAGGCCGGGCCAATGCCGCGACCGGTGGTGCCGATTGCCTTGCCACCAGCGGCCTTCTCGCGGGCCTGATCGAGTGCGATGTGGTACGGCATGATCAGCGGCGTGGCTGGGCTGATCTTCAGGCGCGAACGAACTTCAACGCCGGTGGCCTCGAGTTCCTCGATTTCCTTCTTCAGCGCCGCCGGGCTCAGCACCACGCCGTTGCCGATCAGGCACAGCGCGTCCTCGCGCAGGATGCCGGACGGGATCAGGTGCAGGACAGTCTTCTTGCCGTTGATGACCAGCGTGTGGCCGGCGTTGTGGCCGCCCTGGAAGCGCACGACGGCGCCGATTTCCTCGGTCAGCAGGTCGACGATCTTGCCCTTGCCCTCGTCACCCCACTGCGCGCCCAGCACTACTACCGACTGACCCATTCTTGCCGCTCCAGAATTCTTCCAACGTTGCTGTAATTCGAACCGCGCTTCGTGGCGCGACGTCACCGACTAGACTCGGCATCCTGCCTGCGGCGCTCCCAGCACCACTTCCGACTGACCCCTCTCGAAACGCCGGGATCGCACATGAAAATCCCGCGCGGAACGAGCCGCGCGGGATTCGAGATTGTGTCGCTATTGTCGCGCGATCTGGCATTACTCGCCAGCCACGCGCCATTCATGCTTCAGCGGACGATGTACAGGCAGACCAGCCCCAGCACCATCACCACGCCGCCAACAGCGCGAAGCTGCCGGCTTTCCATCTGGATGGCCTGCTCCACCATGCGCTTCCATGCATCCGGCGCGGCGAACAGGAGCAGCCCTTCCAGTACGGCGACCAGGCAAAGCGCCGCCCAAAGCGTGTCCATGCCGTGCCCTCAGCGCGAACCGTTCTGCGAGGTATCGCGGAAGTAGCGGAAGAACTCGGACTTCGGATCCAGCACCATCACGTCATCACCGTTCATGAAGGCTTCGCGGTAGGCCTCCAGCGAACGGTTGAAGCCATAGAACTCCGGATCGCGGCTGTAGGCCGCCGCATAGGTTTCGGTGGCTTTTGCATCGCCTTCACCGCGCAGGGTCTGCGCGTCACGCTCGGCTTCGGCGATCAGCACGCGGCGCTCGCGATCCGCAGTGGCCTGGATCTGTTCGGCCGCCTCGGTGCCCTGCGAGCGCAGTTCGTTGGCCACTTCCTTGCGCTCGGCGCGCATGCGCTCGAACACCGAATTGCTGACGCGATCCGGCAGGTCCAGGCGCTTGATGCGGATGTCCACGATCTCGATGCCCAGTTTGCCGGTTGCGGCATTGGCCACATCCACCAGCGCTTCGGACAGGTTGGTGCGCTCGCTGGCGACCACGTCGCGCAGGTTGCGCTGGTTGATCAGGTTGCGCAGCGCTTCCTTGACGATCGGATTCAGGCGATTCAGCGCACGCTCCTCGCTGCCGCCCTGGGTGGCGCGGTAGAAGGCCACGGCATCGGTGATCCGCCACTTGGCGAAGAAGTCGACGTTGACGTCCTTCTTTTCGTTGGTGAGATAGGGCTCGGGCTGCGAATCCAGCGTCAGGATGCGGCGGTCGAACACCTGTGAACGCTGCACGAAGGGAATCTTGAAGTGCAGGCCGGGCTCGATGTCGCTGCGCACCACCTTCTGCAGTTGGAACAGCACGCCGACTTCATTCTGGCGCACCACGAAAAGGCCGTTGAGCAGCACGATGGCGACAACGGCGATGGCAATCAGGCTCAGGTTACGCATCAGCGGCTCCCTCCGCGCGGCTGCCGCTCGCTGCGGCTGTTGGTGCGGGACGATGTGGTGTCGCTTCGTGAAGGCGACGCCTGCTGGACCGCCGGCAGCGCGTCCAGACCGCGACGCACGGCGTCACGCACGGCCGAACCGGCACCCGTGGCACCGGGCAGGTAGATCACGTTGTTGCCGTTGCTGTCGTCCACCAGCACCTTCGGATTGGCGGCCAGCACTTCCTGCATGGTCTCCAGGTACAGGCGGCGACGGGTAATCTCCGGCGCCTTGCGGTATTCGTCCAGCAGCAGACTGAAGCGCGTGGCGTCACCGTCGGCCTGCGCGATCTTCGCCGCCTTGTAGCCTTCGGCCTCCTCACGCACGCGAGCGGCCTCGCCTCGGGCTTCCGGCACCACTTTGCTGGCATAGGCGCGGGCTTCGTTCTCGATGCGCTGCTTGTCCTCGCGGGCGGTGATCGCATCGTCGAAGGCATCCTTCACTTCCTGCGGCGGACGCGCGTTCTGGATATTGAACTGGGTCACCGACAGGCCGGTCTGGTACTGGTTCAGCGACTCCTGCAGCTTGGTCGACGAACTCGCCGCCAGCTGGTCGCGCTGACCGGTCAGGATTTCGTCCATCTCGGTGTTGCCCATCACCTCGCGCACGGCGCTCTCCGCGGCCGCCTTCAGCGTGGTTTCCGGGTCACGCGAGCCGAACAGGAACAGTTCGGGATCGGTGACCTGGTACTGCACGTTGAATTCGATATCGACGATGTTCTCGTCCTTGCTCAGCATGCGCACCTGGTCGGAGCTGGAGCGGATCTGGCCAACGTCCACGACTTCGACCCGCTCGATCGGCCTCGGCAGCTTGAAATTGGCGCCGGCGGTCATGATGCGATCCGCCTTGCCGAAGCGCAGCACTACGCCGTTCTCGCGTTCGTCGATCAACTGGACGCTGTCGAACAGCAACCAGACCACCAGCAGGCCGGCGATGATCAGGCCAAAGCCACCGGCGCCACTGCCGCTGCCACCGCTGGAGCGACCACCATCGCCGCCACCGAAAACGCGCCCCAGGTTCTCCTTCAGGCGATTCAGGAAGGCCTCGACATCGTCACCGCCGCTGCCGCCGGGTGGTGGGTTTTTCCTGCCGCCAGGTTCATTCCAGGCCATAAGAACTCCGTGTAATAATCTGAATTCGTTGAATATATTTGCGCAGCAACCGCTGCCTGCCACGCAGATAATCCGTCATTGTAGTGGAAGCGTTTTCAGGACGCGGACAGCAGTTGCGTCTGCAACTCCCGGGCACCGGCATCCTCGTCGGCGCAGAGCTGCCGCGCCACCGCCGTCGGCAAGTCCAACTGCAGCCGCCAACCGGCATCGTCACTGGCTTCGCTGACCACGGCACCCGCCTCGAACAGCCTCGCCCGCACGCGCCCGGCCGCCGGCGACAGGCGAACCGTCTGCCGGATGCGCTGTTCGATGCAGCGCTCGGCCATCGCCTCGCCCAGCAGATCGAGTCCCAGGCCGTCGCGAGCGGAAACCCACACGCGTTCCGGCTTTCCGGGCTCGCCATCGACGCGTGGTTCGGCGCCATCGATGCGGTCGATCTTGTTGAACACCAGCAACTGCGGCAGGTCGCCAGCGCCGATTTCCTCCAGCACCGCGTTGACCTGATCGATGCGCTCCTCACGCAGCGGATCGGCCGCGTCGACCACATGCAACAGCAGGTCAGCATCGCGCGCCTCGGACAGCGTGGAGCGGAAGGCCGCGACCAGATCATGCGGCAGGTCGCGCACGAAGCCGACCGTGTCCGACAGCAGGATCGCGCCACCCGGCAGGCCTTCGATGCGCCGCACCGTCGGATCCAGAGTGGCGAAAAGCTGGTCAGCCGCGTACGCACTTGCGCCGGAAAGCGCATTGAACAACGTCGACTTGCCTGCGTTGGTGTAGCCCACCAGCGCGACTCGCGGCTGCTGTCCACGCAGTCGTGCACGGCGCGACTGGCCGCGCTGAACTTCCACCTTTTCCAGACGTCGCTTCAACGCCTTCACACGCTCGGCGAGCAGGCGGCGATCGGTTTCCAGCTGGGTTTCACCCGGACCGCGCAGGCCGATGGAACCGCCTCGCTGGCGCTCAAGATGGGTCCAGCCGCGAACCAGTCGCGTCGACATGTGCTTCAACTGCGCCAGCTCGACCTGCAGCTTGCCCTCGTGGCTCTGCGCACGCTGCGCGAAGATGTCGAGGATAAGCCCGGTGCGGTCGACCACGCGACAGCCCAGCAGCTTTTCCAGGTTGCGCTCCTGAATCGGCGTCAGCTGATGGTTGACCAGCACCAGATCGGCATCCAGCGCTGCGCGAAGATCGCGCGCCTCCTCGGCCTTGCCGCTGCCGATCAGCAGTGCCGGATTGGCCTTGCTGATCCGCGCGCCGAGCGTATCCAGCACCTCGGCACCCGCCGAACGCGCCAGCTCGACGAACTCGGCAAGGATCTCCGGATCATCCTGACCCGGGGCAAAAGGCTGTATCAGCAGCGCGCGGTCGCCGCGCCTTGATCGTTCGAACATCAGTCCTCGGTGTGCTGGTCGTCGTGACCACCATGGTCGTCATCGTGGCCGCCCGAACCGTGCGGGCCCTGCCCCATGCGCACGTTGCGCGCGGGCACGACGGTGGAAATCGCGTGCTTGTAGACCATCTGGCTGACGGTATTGCGCAGCAGCACCACGAACTGGTCGAAGGACTCGACCGTGCCCTGCAGCTTGATGCCGTTGACGAGGTAGATGGAAACCGGAATGCGCTCGCGGCGCAGCGCGTTCAGAAACGGGTCCTGCAAGGACTGGCCCTTGGACATGGTTATCTCCTGCTGATCTGTTGTTGTTATTCGGTACCCGGACAAAGTTCGCCGGAAAGCCATTGAAAGCGCGGGGCTTTCTGGAGTTGCGGCCGGATTGGCCGAAACTCAAGGGCATGCTACACGAGGCGGGGTTTGCCCGACAGCGCGGGGTGCGCTTGCTTCGTTTTGAGGATCAAGAGCTTTCACTGTCCCTTCGGACCAGCGAGGGTGTCAGGATTTTTGTGTGAGAGGCATACCATGATGCTGCCAAGGAGCATGTATGCCACGCAAGAAGAAGACGCCGGTGGTCACGCCGGCCATTGATCTGCCGCAGGAGTTTCTCGAGAAGCTGATCCCGGGTCCGATGGATGCGGCTGGGGTCGAAGCCGTTTTCCAGCAACTGAAGAAGGCCGTGATCGAGCGCGCCCTCGGCGCCGAGATGGGCCTTCACCTGGCCGACGCCGAGGGCGGCAACGGCAACCACCGCAATGGCCGCAGCGGCAAGACGGTGCTGACCGACGACGGTCCGCTGCGCATCGACGTGCCTCGCGACCGGTCGGGGACGTTCGAGCCGCAGCTGATCCCCAAGCACGAGCGTCGATTCGCGGGGTTCGACGAGCGGATCGTCTCGATGTACGCCCGTGGCATGACGGTACGGGAGATCCAGGGCCATCTGGCCGAGATGTACCGCGTCGAGGTATCGCCAGAGTTCATCAGCAAGGTGACCGACGAAGTGCTGGCCGAGGTTGCCGCCTGGCAGGCACGGCCGCTGGAGACGATGTATCCGGTGGTGTTCTTCGACGCACTGCGGGTGAAGATCCGCGAGGACGGCGTGGTGCGCAACAAGGCCGTGTATCTGGCGCTGGGCGTGCTGGCCGATGGCACGCGCGACATCCTCGGCCTTTGGATCGAGAACACCGAGGGCGCCAAGTTCTGGATGCGGGTGTTCAACGACCTGAAGACGCGTGGCGTCGACGACATTCTGATCGGCGTGGCCGATGGCCTGAAAGGCTTTCCGGAAGCGCTGGAAGCGGTGTTTCCGGCGACCACGCTGCAGACCTGCATCGTGCACTTGATCCGCAACAGCTTCGACTATGCGAGCTGGAAGGACCGCAAGGCGCTGGCGGCAGCGATCAAGCTGATCTATACGGCACCGACCGCCGAAGCCGCCGAGGCCGAGCTGGACGCGTTCGAGGCCGGCCCCTGTGGCGAGCGCTTCCCAACCGTGGTCGCCGCCTCGGCGCGCCTGGACGCGCGTGGTGCCGTTCTTCGCATTTCCACCGGACGTGCGCCGGGTGATCGACCAACGCGATCGAGAGCGTGCATGCGCGCCTGCGCAAGATCATCAAGACCCGAGGCCATTTTCCCAGCGACGACGCAGCGACCAAACTGATCTGGCTGGCCCTGCGCAACATCACCGCCGAATGGAGCCGTGCCAGCCGCGACTGGAAGGCGGCGATGAACCAGTTCGCGATAATCTACGAAGACCGATTCACGCTGGCTCGCTGATAGAGACCTTCGAACTAAACCGCCTCACACACAAAAAATCGGACACGCCCCGGACCAGCGAGTCACTTTTCTTTGCTTGCCCGAAAGAAAAGTAACCAAAAGAAAGGCTATCGGGATTTCGGTGTGGAAGCTCGGTAATCTAGGTGAATCGGAGAATGGGCCTTCTGATTCAATACATGTGGAATTGGTAAAGCTGTGAGCGACTTGACCATGTGGATGCGAAGTGTCGGCAACCGTAGCGGACACTTGTAGCTACAACATCCGCCATAATGGATTCAAGGTGCTTCTACGTCCTTGGCGACGAATCAACTAGGCCCAGGATTGATCAGTGACGAAGCGTGCAGCAGTTGCAGCTGTCGCTGCTCAACGAACCACACGTGATGACACCGGTCGCCGCCATGATTCGATAGCCGGCCTCGGTACCCTTCACGCTATCGTTCCAAGCTGACAGGAGTTGGTTGAAGCGTGGGAGCGTAGGGTGCCTGGAAGCCCTTGAAGATAGCGAAAACCGGTCCCACCGCTGTGGCCAGAATGCTTCCGAGTACACCTACAAGTCGGTTGCCATGCCTGAAACACAAGGTTGAATAGAACCTCAAGCCCCAAGGCAGACCTTCCCGAAAGGCTTTCAGATAGCAGCTTTTGGCTGAATCGTAGTCTTTGTCGTAGGTCTCGAAAACCTTTCCCAGCAAGAGGTGTGCGTGAGATGAAAGCTTTCCACCTGCAGCCATCTCGCAGAACCTCTTGATCAACTCACCGTGAACTAGCGATTCGTCAGACAGGAGCCCTGTCCTTGCACATGACAGCGCCACCTCCTGCCGATCCGCGTATGGGCTATCGATTAACTGTTGATAGTAGTGAAACGCACGTCGAAGCTGCGCCTTGTCGCCATTTGCCAAATACTCTGTCATCACGGCGCAACCGTAGTTAGCCATGAAATCGTACGCTGCAACATCAGGCGCACTGTCCAAGTCACCATGTTGGCTATTGGATCTAATGGCTTCAATCAACTTGATCGCGTTCTTGTACGACGCTATGGCACCCTCGAAATTTTCATTCCGCTGCGCCAGCCGACCAACCTCAATCGCGGCTCTGATATCTGAGAGCAAATCGATTGATGTCATTCTCAGATCGTCCATTCTGGAACGAAATTCATACGATCAGTTTCTCCACACATCCAATTCCCTCGGAACTTTCGGAGGTGCTGGCGGCGGTGGCGGCACCGGAGGCTTCGGCGGTTCAATCTTGCGAGCCTTTTTCTCCATTTCCTTCATCATCCGCTCCATCACCTGCTGCATCTTCTGCTCAAGGTGCTGGGTGATCCTTCCCCTGCCTGGCGGCAATCCGCCTGGCGGGTTGTGACACAGTAGCACCATGCACACAATGTTCCGCCGTTCCTTGATAAGGGTCTTTGCTGACTGCACCACCGCTTTGGCGCCAGCCACAACTACAACAGGGGCGGCTTCAGCACCTGCCGCTACTAAAACGACAGCTGCGCCGCCCGCAACGACGGTGCCTGCTTGCCCCACCGCTACTACCTTCGCGTCGTGGGCAACAATAGCATCCCCTCGCTGCCCGGTCGGATCACATGTTCCTGTGCTGTGGCATCCAAGAATCTGATCTGGCTGATTGGTGCCAAAGCCGTATGATTGCCGCCCATCCGGATCGATGAACGAATACGGATTGTTGCGTGCATAGGCAAACGGATTAAAGTCCACACGGCTGGCGGCAATGGGATCTGGGCTGATAAAGAACCCTGCCGGGTCGTAATAGCGCTGGCGCATGTAGACCAGGTTGCCGACTTCCTCCATCTCGTGACCCGCGAAGCCGGGGCCGTTGAGCCACTGGCCGTTGCTGGGTTCGCCGTAGGCGTCGAATGGCCGGCGGTACTGCACGGCACGGTTGCTGGCCGTTCTTACCGTCGTGCTTCTGCGTTCGTCGGTATGAAGGTAGCTGGTGGTCGTGCTGCCACCCGCCAATGGCTGCTCTCGTTCGGCCACCAAAGTGCCATTGAGGTCGACATACTCCTTGCGCTTTTGGACATAGCCGTCTTCCTGATAACGCAGCATTCCACCCTGGTCATAGACGTGATAGCGCGTGTAGCCCGGCGGATCGAAATTCTTCACCCGATGACCGTGAGCGTCGTACTGCACGGTGGCTCCGTAGACACTGGTCAGCCGTCCCGCGCGATCATAGGTGAACGGCACGACCGATGGCGTCAGGGCATCCTCGAAGCCGTGGCCGAAAACATAGCCCTCGCCCGGTGTGGAGTCGGTGCCCTCGAACCAGTGGGTCCGGCCGGTCAGCTCACCACGTGTGTTCCACGTATAGCTGGTGCCCAGGGTGGGCTTGCCTGCGGGATGGATGCGGTCCAGTCGATAGGTGCTGCCACCCGTCGCGGGGTCGCTGTACTTGTACCGATCGTCCCGGCCAGTGGCCGTGATGCGGCGAATACGATCCAGCGGGTCGTAGGTGAAGGACTCGTTGCCGGACGGGGCACCGGTGACGCTGGTTAGGCGGTCGCGGCCGTCATAGCCCAAGGTGCGAGTTTCCTGGCCGTTGACGCCGTCGGTGATGCTCTTGAGGTTGGCGTTGGCATCGTACGTGAGCGTGTGATCCAGCGTCTTGGTGCCGCCGTACTGGTCGAGGATGCGGCCGGGCAGCTGGCGTGTGTTCAGTGTCACCGTCCGTGTGATGCCGTTGCCATAGGTGAAGCCGGCCATGGCGCCATTCGGGTAGTAGCTGGCAGTGCTGGCGAGATTCATCCCGCCATTTGCCGCCTTGGTCGGCTGGCCCAGCGCGTTGGGCGCATAGCTGATCGTGTAGCCACTCGGATAAACCAGGCTACTGACATGGCCAAGGCTGTTGTAAGTCGGGTTGAGCTGGAAGCTCTTGCCGTCAATGGCAAGCGTTGCCGTCTCCTGCAGGCGGCGCTTGTTGTAGGTGTAGGTCCACTCATTGTGCTTGCTCGACCAGCTGACCGGGCTGGTGCCGCTCAAGACACCGACGGTGGCCGTCTGCATCGCACCGTCGTCGAAGTAGGTATAGCCCACATCGTCCGTACCGCTCGGATGATTGATGGCCAGCACGCGATTCAGCGCGTCGTAGTGATAGGTCGACTTGTCGCCGGTCAGCACGCTGCCCGACTGGCAGCTACTGGTGCTGGTCAGGCTGTACCGCCCCTTGGCCTGCCAGGCAATGTTGCCGGCGCTGTCGTAGTCCATGACCGTGATGCCAGCATCCGGCTCACGCGTCTTGCACAGGCGCTCGTAGGCGTCGTAGACGTAGTAGCGACGGAGGTCGTACGCCTCGGCAGAACCGCCGGGCGGTGTGTAGCTGCCGTTGCGACGCATGTAGGTGGGCTTGCCCCAGCTATCGCGATACACGGTGGTGGTGACGCCTTCGGGTTCCACGCTGTCCTTGGGGAACTCCGTGGTTGGCTCGTCCCAGGCGTAATAGCCCGTCGTGGTTGGCTCGCTGCGGGCATTGGTGAAACGGGTCTTGAACCCGCTGAGGTATTCGATGGTGGTGACCGGGTCGGTGCCCAGCTCGCTTGCCTGTAGGGTGCCGGTAATGCGGCCCAAGCTGTCGTAGGTCGTGTCCACGCCGTCGTAGCTGCCGAGGTAGCTGGTCGTGGCGCTGTTGCGTGGATAGCTGCTATAGATCGCACGTCCGGCGTGGTCATAGCGGGTGACGGTGACTCGACGCGTGCTTGCCTCGGCGGCCGTGTCCCACTCGCGAACCACGAGCGGGCGCCACAGGGCGTCGTAGGCGGTTTCGATCCGGTGGGTGCCAGCCGTTTCGGTGCGCCGCCAGTGGCCGGCTGCCAGCCCGTATTCGGCACCGACCGGGGCGAAGGTCAGGTTGCGCGTGGCCCAGGCCACGGTATCGGACCCCGGATACGTGACCTTCTTGAGGCGGCCCATGCCGTCGTATTCGTAGCCGGTGGTGTAACCAAACTGATCGTTCACCGAACTGATCTGACCGTTGCTGTCCATGACGGCCGACATCCACTCGCCATCGGCGAAGTCGATCCGTTTTGGGATGCCCCGCTGGTAGTTGCTGAACTCGGTGCGGTGCGTCGCCCCGGCGCCGTCCTGTACCCAGTCGAGGTTGCCGGTGGCACAGTTCCAGCTCTTGGTCTCCACCAGCTTGCCGAAGCGCTTGGTCGTCGTCGGCAAGGCACAGGTGGCGTCGTAGCCGATCTCCGTGTCGACGGTCGCTTCGGAGAGGTTTTCGAGCTTGGAGACCTGGTTGAGCACCCACAGACTCGTGTCGTGCCGATAGGTCGTCTTCTCCGTGCGGGTGTAGCCCAGGGTGCTGTACTTGTCCACCTCCACCGGCGCGGCGTAGAGGTTCCAGGCGGTCGCCTCCCAGGTGAACGTGCGCGATTGCTGCACGATGTCGCGCTGCTTGAGCGGCGCGTGCTTCTCCGCCGAACGATCGCTGCGCCGGAACGGGCTCTCGCCGAGGCGTGCCGGGTACGGCTGCCCTATCGGATCGAGCTGCCAGGTCTGGTTGATGGTGCGAAGGATGTTGCCAGCGCTGCTACCAAGCTCCGTCTTCTCCAGTTTGCCTTCACCTTGCTGGTAGCGGTTGCTGAAGGTGTAGCGTGCCCAATCAACGGCCGTGCCGTCGTCCTTGGTGATGACAGTGACCTGCTTGGTGTCCGGGCAGGTGCCGGTGCAACTGGCCTTGCTGTTGTTCGGGTCACCGTAGTTATAGGTCCATTCATAGCCAGCTGCCGGAAGGCCCACGCCCGTGATGACCTTCTTTTCCAGCGAGGGGCTGCTGAACAGCCACGGATGGATGGCGATCCAGATGGTGTGGAAACCGCCGCCCGGGGCGGGCACCGAAGTAGCGACACAGTTCGAGCCGCTGTCATCCACAAACGAACGGCCGTGCTCGGTGGGCCGGAACGTGAACGTGCCCATTGCACCCGAGGGGTGGGTGATCGTGCCCGTCTTCGCGGTCTGGCTGCTGCTCATGATCGCGCCCCAGCAATCGGGCGCTTCGGTGGTCGGATTGTCGTTGGTGTACAGCGACTCCAGCGCCGTCAACGAGTATTGCCAGGTCGACGTGTCCGGCAGCTCCACCTCGGTCAGCTTGTCGCTGGTATAGGTGTAGTCCCAGGTTCGCGTACCGGCCGTGACGGTATCAACCTGGCCACCGGCGGTATAGGTAAGAGAGATCGTGCGGCCATCATCGGCCGTGATGGTCTCCAGGCGGTGCTTGTAGGTGCTGTTCCAGGTGTAGGTGACCGTGTTGCCGAAGCGGTCTTCGATCTTGGTGGGATAGATCGCCACCTTCTTGCGAGGCAGAAACGCCAGGTTGTAGACCAATTCTTCCTTCGACGCGCCCGCTTCGCCTTTGCTCGGCGACGGGCTGGAGAACGACGATGGCTCAATGGGCGCCATGCCGTGACCCTTGGTGATGCGCGGGTGATCCCACTCCACCATCCAGTTGAACCAGTAGCGGGTGCCGTTGGGATCGATCGCCAGGAACCCTTCTCCTTCGCCCGAGGCCAGGGAGGACAGGCAGGAGAAATACCAGCCATCCGACGTCGTCCAGTAGTACGTCTTCCCATCCGTCGGGTGCTGCGTGTTCTGGGCCGTGATCACCAGCATTTCCTGATCACCGCCGCCCGGGATGTGCAAACTGTTGCCGTGCCAGTATTCGCTGGGTGCGAACAGCGTGGCCAGCGTCTGCGCATCAAGGACGTAATCCGGACGAGCAATGGACGCATTCGCCACTGTGCAGCGCTGGTTGGGATCCGTGTTGCCGGTGCTCCATCCGCTCTCGCCCGTGTAGTAGCCCGGGCGACGCGAGAAGATGCCGTACAGGTGGGGAACGTCGAGCTCCCAGTCACCGAAGACAAACACAGGGTCAGATTGGCCCGGGCCATAGAGGCCGGACATTTCCTCGACCGGATAACGGCGCCCCAAGGACACCGGGACCAGGCCCGTACCGGGCAAACTGACATCGGTGATCGCGAACTCCGTCGAGCCCGTATACAGGTTGGTCTGATCACCGAACAGGTCATCGCCGAGTGCGCCAATAGTTTCGGCTGATTTGACGACCTCGCCGTACTCGCGTCGCAGCGTCATGTCCTGCGCGGCCACCGATGCCCAAGAGAACAGCAGCGCCAATGTCGCGAAAGCCCTGAAGAGCCGTCTTGAAGGAAGAGTGGAACGGACGCGTGACGCGGCAGGGCGCTGATTCATGCAGTTGATCTCCATGCTCTTGAAACGGGTATTCGAGGCAGGTTCCGCCAACCGCATACGGGCAATAGAACGCCTTCCGCGGCGAAGGGCGGCTAGTGATCAAGTGTCATGATGTGGGTGCCTATCGCACCTGGGGTTGGCGGGGCTGGCCGAAGTCCGTGTCAGCAGCGTGTCAGCCAGTATTTGCCTGCGGGATGGGGTATGAGAAACCCGGCGGAGGACGACCCGAACCTTCCGTTGCGGAAAGGTGGTTCTACTCGCGTACCCATCGCTTGATTCAGTACGAGGCGGCGAAATCCGCGATCAGTGGATCCAATTCCTTGGCGATCGCGTCGTTGCCGGGGTCGTAGTAACCCTCGTCCACCAGGCGAGCAACCCGTGCGACAGCAGGGCCCCGTCGCCCCTTCTTTTCCTTGCGAGGCGGCTTTGCCCGTTTCGTCTCGATGGACGCCATCGTCATGAAGCTGTAGCCGAAGCTCCTGTCTGCCATGTCCTTGTCGTCGGTCACGTCGTACTCCGAAATATCGATGGACTGTGCCCGCTTACCGTACAACAGCTTCACGCGAAGAACCTCGAAACCGTATCCACGACCCATACGCTGGATCAGCTTGGACAGCCCGTTGGACGCCTCTGTGAACGCGTTGGTATAGCGATGCTGGAAGTAGTTGAGGATGATTCCGCGGTTCCGGGTAAGCGCCGAGGTCAGTTCCCGGAAATAGGGCGTCAGCTCGGTCGGGAGTTGATCCAGCCAGTCCGATAGCCGCTTCTCCGCCTGCTGCCGATCTCGCGCATCGTAGATGGTCAGAAACGATTCCTTGGCCTCGTACGCGACTTTCAACAGCGGGTACGGTGCCAGCGTTTCTGCAACGCGTTGTCGTTGAACATTGGTCAGTGTGGCCGTGCGTTGCGCGAGCAGGCCTCGTCGTCGAAACATCGTCAGGCGCTCGCCACGCGGCATGCCCTTGCGCGTTGCCACGTGAAGCTTGTCAAAAGCGTTCTGCGCCAATCGTGCCACGTGGTAGCGATCCGCTACGCGCACGGCATGGGGCAGGAATCGCTCGATGGCGGCCACAAAGCCCAGGTGCAGATCCATGGCGACAACCTTGATGCGCTCCTTGTCGGGCAACTGCTTCAGGTAGGCATGCAAGGGCTTTGCCTGGCGGGAGGGCAGCAGGTCGAAGTAGTCGCGCTGTTGCAGGTCCGTCAGCACCGTACACAGACGCTTGGCCCGCTTGGCTTCATCAATCCCCATGACCTCGGGCGTCGCAATGGGGTGGTGCTTGTGGAGCCAGTCCCCGAAATCCTTGAACACGCCGCGAACCGTCTGTGTGTCCAAGGCCACATCACGGCCCACGTCGGCAAAGGTTCGAATCAACGAGTCCTTGGCGATGTAGTGCACGAGCCGGCGCGTCATGTTCCGCTTGGCGGACAAACCGGCGATCGGCTGGAAGAACGTCTTGCGACACTCGCGGCAACGATAGCGCTGGCGCTGGAACAGAATACGGATCGGCATTCCTCGAACCGGCGCATCCGCGAATTCCTGCTCGCGTGCATCGTGCTTGTACGGGTTCGGTGCGGAGCAATGCAGGCAGTGATCGGCCGTTGCCGTGATCTTCGCCTCGATGACGCGTACACCGTCACGGTCATTGAATGAAAGTGATTCCAGTCCCTCGAGGTCCAACAGATCCATGCTCTGAATTCCACACCAGATTCCATGACAGCATGTCAGGGGTAAAGACGGAATTCAACACTGTAATCCATGACGGCTACTCGCAATGTTCAGAGCATCCAAAGATGATTTCCACACTGGATTCCCGAAAGCCAAAAGAAAAGGCACCCGAAGTCCGCGCGGCGACGATGAAGCCGTCGCCGTCCCCTGCGTTGCTCGGAATCCGGCGGCCGGCGCGAACTCGCACATCCATGTGCTCGGACATGCGCGCCTTTCCCCATCGGCTTCCTGCGCTACTCGGCGCTCCCACGGGACCCAAGAGCAAGAGCGACCCCATCCCTGCCTTCCCCTGCGCAAGGGAAGGAGTAACAGCGAGACGCTTCTCGGGCCCCTCGGTAGCGGTGAGGCGGAGACGATCAGGCCGCGAAGCGGGCGTGTTCAGGGATGCACACGCGTTTTCGCCAATTCAAGGATGAATTGTCGAAAACCCCGGCTCCGACTCTCGAACCCGGCGAAGCCGGGCGCGGACGCGGGGTGTCCTTTCTTTTGGTTCCGTTTTCTTTGGACAAGCAAAGAAAATGAACTCGGCAGCCGCAAAGCGGATGTCGAAAGCTCTTGATCCACTACCGGCAAAGATCAGCCCAAGAACCCCGCTACGCGCTGAGCAAAATCCCCAACCGGATTCCCGGCATCCAACCATGAAGCATCCAGCTCCTTCCGCAACCAGGTCACCTGCCTCTTGCACAGCTGCCGCGTCGCCGCCACGCCTTCAGCGATGAAGGTTTCGCGGTCGGTGTCGCCATCCAGGTGACGCCAGGCCTGCCGATAGCCGACTGCACGCATCGACGGCAGGTCCACGTGGATCCGTGGATCGGCGCGCAGTCGCGTCATTTCGTCCAGAAAACCGGCCTCCAGCATCAGTTGGAAGCGCAGCGCGATGCGCTGATGCAACCGCTCTCGCGGCATGCCAACGACAAGCTTCAGAGTGCGCCAGGGGTTCTTCGGCGCCGCCGACGCTTCGCGCTGCCATTCGCTGATCGGGCGGCCGCTGAGTCGATGCACTTCGAGGGCGCGACTGATGCGCTGGGCGTCGGCGGGGCCAATGCGGGCGGCGGCAGCCGGATCGACCGCGGTCAGTTCCTCGTGCAGCGCCGACCAGCCCTTTTCCGCGGCCTCTGCCTCGATGCCTTCGCGAGTCTGCGGGTCAGCTGCCGGCATCGGCGACAGCCCGTCCAGCAACGCCCGGAAGTACAGGCCAGTGCCGCCCACCAGCAAGGGAATCCGGCCTGCAGCGTGGATTTCCGCGATCTGCTGCCATGCGTCCTCGGCGAAATCGGCGGCGGAATACGGCTCCCACGGCTCACGGATATCGATCAGGCGGTGCGGCGCCCGCGCCAACGTGACCGCATCCGGCTTGGCACTGCCGATGTCCATGCCGCGGTAGACCAGCGCGGAATCGACGCTGACCAGATCGACCGGCCAACGCTCGACCGCGGAGACGGCAAGGTCGGTTTTTCCCGCCGCCGTCGGCCCCATCAGGGCAATCAGCGGCGGCCGGTCCATGCTGGAACGGGTAGTCACGACCTGCGTATCGAATTGCCGGCCGCGAACGGCGATCAGGCGCCGACCACGTCGCTCGGCGGCTCGGGTGCTTCGATGGCCGCTTCGGAATCATCGCGCTGATCCGGCGCCGGTGCCGGCTGCCGCGACAGGATCGCCAGCATGGCTGCCAGTTCGTCGCGCATTTCGCGGCGATCGACGATGGCATCGATGGCACCGTGGTCGAGCAGGAACTCGGAACGCTGGAAACCATCCGGCAGGGTTTCGCGGACGGTCTGCTCGATCACGCGCGGGCCGGCGAAGCCGATCAGCGCCTGTGGCTCCGCCACATTGAGGTCGCCCAGCATGCCGAGGCTGGCGGACACGCCGCCGGTGGTCGGATGGGTCAGCACCGCGATGTACGGCAGACCCGCCGCGCGCAGTCGGCCGAGCACGGCCGAGGTCTTGGCCATCTGCATCAGCGACAGCAGACCTTCCTGCATGCGTGCGCCGCCGGTGGCGGTGAAGCAGACCAGCGGGCAGCGCTGCTCCAGCGCAGCCTCGGCGGCCAGGGCGAAACGCTCGCCGACCACCGAGCCCATCGAACCGCCCATGAACTTGAACTCGAAAGCGGCAGCAACGATCGGCCGGCCCTTGAGCTGGCCGGACATGGCGATCAGCGCATCGCGCTCGCCGGTCTGCTTCTGCGCGGCCTTGATGCGGTCGGCGTACTTCTTGGAGTCACGGAATTTGAGCGTGTCGGTCGGCCCCAGCGCTGCGCCGAGTTCGGTGCCGCTGTCCGGATCGAGGAACGCAGCCAGCCGGTCTCTCGCGGTGATCGCCATGTGGTGCGAACACTTGGGGCAGACGTTGAGGTTGCGCTCCAGCTCCGGGCGATACAGCACCGCCACGCAGCGCGGGCATTTCTCCCACAGGCCTTCGGGTACGTTGCGCTTGTTACCGCCCTCGGTGCGGATGCGCGAGGGCATGAGTTTCTGCAGCCAGCTCATGGCGGCTCCGTCGTTCTTCCAATCGTGAAGTGTAAGGGATGACCGCCTTTCGATCAGCCTGCGGACATGCAAAGCGCTGCCGATACGCGTTCGCGGCGGTCGCCGCGCTGCAAATCCCCAATCCCGGCTTCTTGTGGGAGCGGCGACAGCCTCGAAGCACGGGGAGAAGCTCAGCCACCGTCCAGTGCGGCACGGATAGGTGACAGGAAATCGCCGGCGGCCTGTACCGCCTTGTCAGCGCCTGCGTCATGCAGCGCGGAAACCAGCGCACTGCCGATCACCACGCCGTCGGCAAAGGCGCCGATGGCTGCAGCGGATGCCGCGTCCTTGACCCCGAATCCCACCGCCACGGGCAGATCGCCAATGGCACGGATCGTGTCGATGCGCGACTTCACCGCAGAATGATCGAGGGTCCCCGCGCCAGTGACGCCGGACAGCGACACGTAGTACAGATAGCCTCGCGAGGAATCCATCAGCAGGCGCAGGCGCTGATCGGAGGTGGTCGGCGATGCGAGCTGGATCTGGTGCAGACCATTGGCCTCCAGCAGCGCGCCGAGCTCTTCGGACTCCTCCGGCGGGCTGTCGACCAGCAGCAGGCCGTCGACGCCGCCCTCGGCCGCTTCGCGGACGAAAGCCTCCACACCATGAATCTCCACCGGATTGAGGTAGCCCATCAGCACCACCGGCGTTTCAGCGTCAGCTTGACGGAAGTCAGCGACCATACGCAGCACCGTCACGACACCGACGCCACGCGCCAACGCACGTTCGCTGGACTGCTGGATGGTCGGACCATCGGCCATCGGATCGGAGAACGGCATGCCCAGTTCGATGATGTCGGCACCGGCGCTGACCAGCGCGTGCATGACCGGCACGGTGATTTCTATAGCGGGATCACCGGCGGTGATGAAAGGCACCAGCGCGGTGCGGCCTGCTGACTTCAGCGCGGAAAGGCGGTTGTCGATGCGGTTGGACGTGCTCACAGCGAAATCCCCTCACGCGCGGCGATGGTGTGGACATCCTTGTCACCGCGACCGGACAGGTTGCAGAGGATCAGCGCGTCCTTCGGCATGTCCTGCGCCAGCTTGATCGCCTGCGCGACGGCGTGGCTGGATTCCAGCGCGGCCAGGATACCCTCGGTGCGCGCCAGACGGTGGAAAGCCGCCAGCGCCTCCGTGTCGGTGACGCCGACGTATTCGGCGCGACCGCTGTCCTTCAGGAAGGCATGCTCGGGACCGACGCCCGGATAATCGAGGCCGGCCGACACCGAATGCGTCTCGGTGATCTGGCCGTCGTCGTCACACAGAACATAAGTGCGGTTGCCATGCAGCACGCCGGGACGGCCAGCTTTCAGCGAGGCCGCATGGCGCCCGGTTTCGATACCGTCGCCCGCCGCTTCCGCGCCGAAGATCTTCACGTCGCCGTCATTCAGGAACGGATGGAACAGGCCGATGGCATTGCTGCCACCACCGACGCAGGCCACCAGCGCATCAGGCAGGCGGCCGTACTGTTCCTGCATCTGCGCCCTCGCCTCGCGGCCGATCACGGCATTGAAATCGCGCACCATCGCCGGGTACGGATGCGGACCGGCCACCGTGCCGATGATGTAGAAGGTGTCGTGGACGTTGCTGACCCAGTCGCGCAGCGCCTCGTTCAGCGCGTCTTTCAGCGTCTTTGAGCCGGAACTGACCGGAACGACGGTGGCGCCCAGCAGCTTCATGCGGAACACGTTGATCGCCTGCCGCTCGATGTCCACGGCACCCATGTAGACCACGCATTCCAGGCCCAGCCGCGCCGCCACGGTGGCGGAAGCCACGCCATGCTGTCCGGCGCCGGTCTCGGCGATGATTCGCGTCTTGCCCATGCGCTTGGCCAGCAGCGCTTGGCCGACGGTGTTGTTGATCTTGTGCGCACCGGTATGGTTCAGGTCTTCGCGCTTCAACAGGATCTGCGCACCACCGACGTCCCGCGACAGGCGTTCAGCGTGGTAGATCGGGCTGGGACGTCCGACGTAGTGTTTGAGGTCGGCATCCAGTTCGGCGATGAACTCGGGGTCGACGCGATAGCGCTCCCAGGCCGCCACCAGTTCCTGCAGCGGCGCCACCAGCGTTTCGGCGACGAAACTGCCGCCGTAGTGGCCAAAGTGGCCGCGCGCATCTGGAAACTGGTTGAAGTCAATCTGGTTACTCATTGTTTTTACTCATTTTCCAAGTCTGATCGTCGGACTTCGCTGACGAAACGCCGCATGCGCTCCGAATCCTTGATGCCAGGTGCTGACTCGACGCCACTGCTGACGTCCACGGCGAAGGGGCGCAGCGTCCGGATAGCCTCGGCAACGTTGTCCGGATCGAGCCCGCCGGCCAGCAGCCAGGGCCTGCTCACTGCCGGCCGACGCGACCAGTCAAAGGTCTTACCGCTGCCACCGGCCGCGCCAACGGCGTGCGAGTCCAGCACGAAGCCAGCCGCCCCCGGATGACCGGCGATGTAGGCCTGAAGCGCGGCATCGTCTGCCAGGGAATCCATCGGAACGGCCTTGAGGTACGGCAAACCGAAGCGCTCACAGGTCGCGGCCGGCTCCGAGCCGTGGAACTGCAGCCAGTGCGGCTGCGCGGCATCGATGGCTTCACGAACCGCTGCGTCGTCGTTGTCCATGCACAGCAGGATTTTCGACAGCAGCGGCGGCAGGCCTTCGACCAGTTCGGCGGCACGTTCCGCTGTCAGGCGACGTGGACTGCGCGCGGCGATGATCAGTCCGATGGCGTCCACGCCCAGCTTGACCGCGGTGTCGATATCCTCGCGACGGGTCATGCCGCAGAACTTGATGCGTGTGCGACTCATGCGTCGTCCTCGGCTTCGTCCTGGCGCGTTGGCAGCGATCCCGCCAGCGCTGATCCCGGCGGCAAGCTGACGGATGCCGGCAGTCCGCATTCAGCCGGATACAAGGCGCCCACGAAGTGCAGCCCATTCGGTGAAGCCGTCGGGCCGGCGACCTCGCGATCCCGGCCGGCCAGCAATTCAGCCATCCACGACTCGGCCTGCTCGCCGCGCCCGATCGGCAGCAGGCTGCCGACAATGTTACGGACCATGTGGTGCAGGAAGGCATTCGCCTGGACGTCGATGCTGACGTATTCGCCATCCCGCTCGACACCGAGGGCGTGCAGGCAGCGCCGTGCATGCGGCGCCTGGCACTGCGAGCTGCGGAAAGCGCTGAAATCGTGTTCGCCTACCAGCGCCTGCGCCGCGCGATGCATGGCGTCAGCATCCAGCGGATGTGGTTCCCAGGAGCAGCGGCGGCGTTCCAGTGCGGCACGACTCATGCGATTGACCAGCCGATAGCGGTAGCGTCGCGCACGGGCATCGTAGCGAGCGTGAAAATCGTCGGCTACCGGCTGTGCCCACAACACGGCCACGCCGGGCGGCAAATTGCTGTTGCCACCCAGCATCCACGAACGCATTGAGCGCTCGACCGGCGCGTCGAAATGGGCGATTTGACAGAAAGCATGCACGCCGGCATCGGTACGACCCGAACACACCACCTCGACCGGCACGTTGGCGACCTTCGACAAGGCAGCCTCGACCGCGCCCTGGACGGTGGGTCCATGAGACAGCCGCTGCCAACCGTAGAAGTCGCTGCCGTCGTATTCGATGGCGAGGGCGATGCGCATGCGTCGTTCGGGAGGTCGTTCCGGATGAACCGGCAATGTTGAATGCTGGGTTGCCTGAAAGCAAAGGGCCGGCGCTGGGCCGGCCCTTGCTCAGGTTATATCGGTGAAGCGGGCGTGACTCAGCGGATCTCGTCCAGCAGTCGACGCGCTTCGTCGCGCTGACCGGGATTGCCTTCGCTCAGCACTTCTTCGAGCATGCCGCGAGCGCCTTCGATATCGCCCATGTCGAGGTAGGCGCGAGCAAGCTCCAGTTTGGTCGCGGCGGCGTCCTCGTCCAGGTCGCCAGCCGCTTCCGGCTCGGATTCCGCTGCTGCGGGCGCCGGCTCGCTGATCGCACCCAGGTCCAGCTCCTCGCGCGGCGCGGGTTCTGCATGCACCGGCGCTTCGGCCGACGGCTCTTCCCAGGAGAACGAAGCGTCCTCGGGTGCGTCGCCTGCCGCATTGTCAGCGGCTTCAGCGATCGGTGGCTCGCCTTCCAGCGCCCGTTCGAAAGCATCATCGGCGTCGGGCATCGGCAGCGGCTCGGCTTCATCGAACATCGGGTGGTCGGGAATCACCTCGCGCCCCATGGCCACCACCTGGCGCCAGGCCAGATTGCCTGGATCGTCGGCACACTGGGCGTACATGGCTTCGGCAGCGCCTTCGAAGGCGTCCTCGTTGCCCTGTTCATAGTAGTAGCGGACCAGCTCCAGATGACGATCCAGGTCTTCTGGCTGCTCGGACAGGGCTTCCAGCAGCTCGATCTCGCGATCGCTCATGCCGTCGTCATCATCACCTGCCAGCGGCGCAGCGCTGGCGGCCAGCGACTCGGAGACGCGGCGATTGGGTTCTGCCTTGGTCTTGCCACCGCGCAGCAGCTTGAGCAGGCCAAGCAGCAGCAGTCCCAGCACCAGCGCGCCGCCGCCAACCATCACCCACAGGTTGCGATACCAGGGCATCGCCGCCGCCGGCGGCGGGTTACTGGCGGCTGCCGGTTGTGCAGGCGCTGCGGCTGGCTGACTGGATGGCGGCGGTGGCGTCTGCACCGGCTCCTCCATCGCCTGCGCCTCTTCCGTCGACCCGGCAGCGGCTTCGTCGGTGCTATCCATGCCGTCATCGGCGTTCGTGGCAGCGATGTCGTCCGCCATGCCCTCGGCTGCAGCGGCGGCATCGGCCGCTTCATCGGCGGCAGCGGTGTCGGCAGCAGCATCCAACGAGGCCGTTTCGTCGTTGACAGCCGCCGTGTCGGCCGAGGCCTCCGCGGCCTTCTCGGCCTCGAGCTCCGCAAGCCGGTCACGCAGACGCGCCAGTTCGGAATTCTGCATGTCGATCAAGCGCTTGCTGTCGCCCTCGATCCGCTCCAACTCGCCAACGCGGGACTTGAGATCGCTGATTTCCTGATCACGCGCGCTGAGATCCTCACGGGCACGCTGCAAATCCCGGCGCAACTCGGTACCGGCGCTGTTCGCCGACACGCCGGACTGCGCGCTGTCGCCGCTGGCCTCACCGCGCGGCGGCACCAGTTCCAGACGCGAGCTGTCGTCGCCGGGACGCCGCGGCGTCGGCGAACTGCTTCGCGTATCGGTCACTTCCGGCTGCGGCAAGGCCTGGCCGACGCTGGCGCGCCAGGCATCCATCTGCCTGGCAACTTCGGAACGTGCGTCGCCAATCCCGGTGACGACCATCTCGCTGGCCGTGGGAATACGCAGCACGGCGCCCTTGCGGAGACGGTTAATGTTGTTGCCGATGAAGGCTTCCGGATTGGCGGCGAGCAGCGCCAGCATGGTCTGGTTCATGTCCACGCCAGCCGGACGCACACGCGTGGCAATGCTCCACAGCGTGTCGCCACTGATGGTCGGGCCATATTCACCGCTGGGCGCTGGAGCGGCGACAGGTGCGGGTGTCACCGGCGTCGGTTCGACCGGCGTCGGATCGGGTGTGGCCGCAGGTTCCGGCTCAGGAGCCGGCGCGGTTTGCGCGGGAATGCTGGGGGGCGGTGAGCTCGGCGCAGGTTCCGGCGTGGGCATGGAGGCCACCGGCTCCGGCTCTGGCGCCGGCATGGTCTCGGCCGCGACAGGCTCACTGGCCATTGGCTCACGCGCGAGCGGCTCCGTCGCGCTGGGCACTCGTGCCGGTGCCGTACTGCCGGTGACCGGCGCGGTCAACGGCGGATCGAGGAGCACCGTGAACTCGCGAAGCAGCCGGCCCTTGCCCCAGTCCACCTCGAGCAGGAAGCTGACGAAGGGGTCATTGAGCTTGCCGTCGGTGGTGACGTGGATCACCGGTTTGCCGCTGGCGTCCTTCTTGACACTGAACTCCAGATTGGCCGACAGCATCGACGAGCTGTCGAGGCCAACCCGCGCGAAGTCCTCGGCAGAAGCCAGTCGCACCTTGAGGTTGGCGGCTTCATTCGGGGTCGTGCTGTGCACGGGAATCTGCGCATCCAGTGGCTGGTAAAGCGCTGATTTCACTTCGATCTGGCCGAGTCCCAAGGCCAGCGCATGGCTGCTGCCAAACGCCAGGGCCATCGCCAGCGGAAGACGGAGTTTGCGGTTCATACGGTGACTTCTCCCCATGCGTCCCGAGTGGTCGGACGACCCGCAGCACTCCCCTACCGGCCGCGAATCAATCCACTCATTGCCACCCGGTTGCTAGAAACAACATGACAACGATGCGCCAACTATAGATCACGACTGGCTTTTTACCAATAGTTCAGCAATCTGCACAGCATTCAATGCGGCACCGATGCGGATGTTGTCGGCGACCACCCACAGATCGAGGCCATTGGGGTGGGAAATGTCCTCGCGGATCCGGCCCACGTAGACCGGATCCTTGCCAGCCGCGTGGGTAACCGGCGTCGGGTAGCCGCCCGGTTCGCGTGCATCCACCAATTCAACGCCTTCCGTGGCCGCCAGCAACTCGCGCACCAGCTCGACGCCGATCTTTTCCCGCGTTTCCAGGTGCACGGCCTCGCTGTGACCAAAAAACACCGGTACCCGCACCGCCGTGGCGTTCACGCGAATGCTGTCGTCGCCGAGAATCTTGCGCGTTTCCCAGACCAGCTTCATCTCCTCGCGGGTATAGCCGTTGTCCTCGAAGCGGTCGATCTGCGGGATCAGGTTGAATGCAATCTGCACCGGAAACATCGACGGTTTGTGCTGCTGGAAATTGAGCATGGCCGCGGTCTGTCGGCCCAGCTCGTCCATCGCCGAACGCCCGGCGCCGGACACTGACTGGTAGGTGGCGATGTTGATCCGCTCGATGCCGACGGCCCGATGGATCGGCGCCAGCGCAACCATCAATTGCATGGTCGAGCAGTTCGGATTGGCGATGATCCCGCGCGGGCGTTCCGCCGCCGCTTCCGGGTTGACCTGCGCCACCACCAGCGGCACGTCGTCGTCGTAGCGGAACTCCGAGGTGTTGTCGATCACCACCGCGCCGGCCGCCGCGGCGCGCGGCGCGTGGTCACGTGAAACACTGCCGCCGGCGGAGAAGAAGGCGATATCAACGCCCTGGAAGTCGAAATCGGCGAGGTTCTTCACCGTCAGCTGGCGTGCGCCGAAGGCAATGCCCTCGCCGGCCGAACGCTCGCTGGCCAGCAGGTGCAGCTCGCCAATCGGGAACTCGCGCTCGGCGAGAATCGCCAGCAGCGCCTCGCCGACGGCGCCGGTGGCGCCGGCAATCGCTACGTTCAATCGTGATTTTTCAGTGATTTGCGACATGTGACTGACCCGGGAAAATGATCGTTGCTGCGGTGCAGAACTGTAACCGCAAACCGGGCAAATTTGCGGGCATATGCCGATGCGCTCCAGATATCCGCCGCACCCGGCAGCCTGCACGGCGATCGGACAGCGACCTCAACACCCCGGAATGAGCGGCCCCACCTCGCCCACGCCGCCGCACTGCGCGCGATGACGCAACGCCTGATCCATCAGCACCAGCGCCATCATCGCCTCGACAATCGGGGTGGCGCGGACGCCGACGCAGGGATCGTGGCGTCCCTTGGTCACCACTTCCACTTCCTCGCCGCGCAGATCCACGCTGCGTCCGGGAAGGCGCAGGCTCGAGGTCGGCTTGAAGGCCACCGAACAGATGATGTCCTGCCCGGTGGAAATGCCGCCGAGCACGCCACCGGCATTGTTGCTGAGGAAGCCGTCCCGGGTGATTTCGTCGCGGTGCTCGGTACCCAGCTGCTCCACCGAAGCGAAGCCGGCGCCGACTTCCACGCCCTTCACCGCATTGATGCTCATCATCGCCGCCGCGAGGTCGCCATCAAGCTTGCCGTAGATCGGCTCGCCCCAGCCGGCGGGAACGCCCTCGGCGATCACGTTGATCCGCGCGCCGACGGAATCACCGGACTTGCGCAGGCTGTCCATGTACTGTTCCAGCTCATCGACCATGCTGGCGTCGGGCCAGAAGAACGGATTGCCCTCGACCTCGTCCCAGTCGAAGCCGCGCGGGACGATCTCGCCGATCTGCGCCATGCAGCCGCGAATACGGATGCCGAACTGCTGCGCCAGCCACTTGCGGGCAATGACCGCCGCCGCCACGCGCATCGTGGTTTCACGCGCCGACGAACGCCCGCCACCGCGATGGTCGCGGATGCCGTACTTCTTCCAGTAGGTGAAGTCGGCGTGGCCCGGCCGGAACACGTCGGCGAGGTTGCCGTAGTCCTTGGAGCGCGCGTCGGTGTTACGGATCAGCAGCGCAATTGGCGTCCCGGTGGTCACACCTTCGTAGACGCCAGACAGGATCTCGACTTCGTCCGCCTCGTGGCGTTGCGAGGTATGCCGCGTGCGACCGGTGGCGCGCCGTGCCAGGTCGTACGCGAACTCCGCCGCGCTGATTTCCAGGCCCGGCGGGCAGCCGTCGATCACGCAGCCAATGGCCGGCCCGTGGCTTTCACCAAACGTGGTGACGCAGAACAGCTGGCCGAAGCGGTTGCTGGCCACGGCTCAGTCCTGTCCGCGCTGCCGGATCAGATCGACGATGTTGGCGTGATGCGCAATCAGGTCCGTACGCTCGACCACGAACACCCCCATGGCGCCGACCTTGAACTCCACCCAGGCCAGCGGCAGCGCCGGTAGCAGGTCGACCAGCGCGCGCTCGCTTTCGCCGACCTCGCAGATCAACAGGCCGTCGGCATCGAGATGATCCGGAGCGTCGCGCAGGATGCGCAGCACCAGGTCGAGACCGTCGTCACCGGCGCGCAAGCCCATCTCCGGCTCATGCTCGTACTCACCCGGCAGCGCGTCGACTTCGTCATTGGTGACATAGGGCGGGTTGCTGACGATCAGCTCATAGCGCTCACCTTCCAGCGCGCCAAACAGGTCCGACTTGATCAGCTGCACCCGCTCGCCCAGCCGGTGCATATCGAGATTCTCGCGCGCCAGCGACAGCGCATCGTCACTGAGATCAACGCAATCCACGTGCCAGTCCGGATTGTGCGCGGCCATGGCGATGCCGATGCAGCCGGATCCGGTACACAGGTCCATGGCGCGATGGACATGGCGACCGTGCAGCCAGGGCTCGAAGCCGGCCTCGATGATCTCCGCAATCGGCGAACGCGGCACCAGCGCTCGCGAATCGGATTTGAACGCCATGCCGGCAAACCAGGCCTCGCCGGTCAGGTAGGCGGCCGGAACCCGCTCACGAATCCGCCGCTCGAACAGCGCCAGCACCGCGCGCTTCTCGTCAGCGGTGACATGAGACTGGCCGTACAGCGGGTTCATGTCGTGCGGCAGATGCAGGGCATGCAGGGTGAGCTGCGTGGCTTCATCCAGCGCGTTGTCATAGCTGTGACCGAAGCAGAGTCCGGCTTCGGCGAAACGGCTGCCGCCATAGCGGATCAGGTCGATGATGGTGACGAGTTCGGCGGTCATCAGATGCGGGACGGCAGCGGCAGGTATGGCCGCGAAGTATAGCCAAAGCACCGGATCCGCTGCGCCGTGGTCGTTGACCGATATAATTCGGCAATGATCAATCCACTCCCGAACCCGTCACGATCCGCCGCCCGAGGCTCCCGCCAGATCGGCGCCGCCAGCCGCAGCTTCCTGTTCATCGTCATCCTCGCGTTGGCCGGTGGCCTCGGCTTCTGGTTCAGCCAGCGCCATTTCGCCGGCGATGTCGAGACGCGCATCGACGCCAGCCGCCTCCAGGCCGTCTCGCTGTTCCCCAGCCCGCTGCCGCTGGACCCCTTCGAACTGCGCACCGTCGGCGACGCGACCATCACGCCCGCCGATTTCGCCGGACGCTGGACGCTGGTGTTCTTCGGCTTCACCCACTGCCCGGACATCTGCCCGACCACGCTGGCGCGCCTCGCGGAAGCCGCGAAACTGTGGGACCAATCGCTGACGGCCGAACAGCGTCCGGTCGTGGTACTGGTGTCCGTCGACCCGGAACGCGACAGCCCGCAGCACACCGCCGAGTACGCCGCCTACTTCGACAAGGGATTCATCGGCGCCACCAATGGCCACGAGTTCCTTCAACCGATGGCCAGAAACATGGGCATGGTCTACGCCGCAGAACCGCTGGACAGCGGCATAGAGGGTGACTACGAAGTCCAGCATTCCAGCCGGGTCGTACTGATCGACCCGCAGGGACGACGCGCCGGCCTGATCTCGCAACCGCTGGACCCGGCCGCCATCGCCGCCGACATGACCTACCTCGCTGGCGGCAAGGGCGGTCGCTGACATGTCGCCATCGCTGATCCTGCAATACATCCTGCCGCACCGGCTGCTGTCGTGGTGCGTCCGTCAGGTCACCCACAGCCGTATCGGCTGGCTGAAGAACCTGCTGATCCGTCGCATCGTCAAAGCCTACGACGTGAACATGGACGAGGCGGCGGAGACTGATCTCGGTGCCTACCCGAGCTTCAATGCCTTCTTCACCCGCGAACTGAAGCCCGGTGCCCGGCCAATGGATCCGGATCCGAACGCCATCCTGATGCCCGCCGACGGCCGCATCAGCCAGATCGGAAAGATCGAAGACGGACGTATCTTCCAGGCCAAGGGTCAGAGTTTCACCGCTGAAGAACTGCTGGGTGATGTCGAAACCGCGAAGCCGTTCCAGGACGGCCAGTTCGCCACCATCTACCTGTCACCGCGCGACTACCATCGGGTGCATATGCCTTGGAACGGCAAGCTGCGAGAGACCGTGCACGTCCCGGGGCGACTGTTCAGCGTCGCACCGTTTGCCGTCGAAGGTATCCCGCGTCTGTTCGCCCGCAATGAACGCCTGGTCTGCCACTTCGACACCGATTTCGGCCCCATGGCTGTGGTGATGGTCGGCGCCCTGCTCGTCTCCGGCATCGAAACCGTCTGGCGCGGCCCCGAAGTCCCACCCTACGCCCACCGCATCACCACCCGCGACTACCGCGATGCCGACATCCACCTCGAACGCGGCGCCGAAATGGCCCGATTCAACATGGGTTCGACCGTGATCGTGCTGTTGCCCTCAGGGACTCAAGCGGCACTCGACAACCTTGCTACCCGGCAACCAGTGACGGTGCAGCAAGCCCTGTTCCGCCTTGGCAAGCAGGAATCCTTGCTGCGCACCGACGGCAAGCTTCCATGACCAATCCATGTACCTCAGGAGAAGCTTTGCCGGCACTGCTTGGGGGAGGCCCCGCGTTCTCCACCCCGTTGCCTAGCAGCCGTCCGGTTCAGCCCAACCGTCAGACGCTCCATGAGCATTTGGACGCCATCCTCGACAGGAACTGGTACACCAACAATGGACCGCTGGTGCGTGAGCTCGAACTCCGGCTCGCACGACAAATGCAGGTCAGGAACTGCGTTCTCTGCAGCAGCGCAACGATGGGGCTTGAGCTGCTCTCGCGCACGCTCAACCTGACTGGGGAGGTCATCGTCCCTGCCTTCACGTTCGTTGCCACCGCGCATGCGTTCCTTTCCAACGGCGGCAACCCGGTGTTTTGTGATATCGATGCCGAGACGATGACAATGAGCCCGGAGCACTGCGCGAAGCTGGTTGGCAGGAACACCCGTGCCATCTGTGCGGTCCACCTTTGGGGAAGGCCTGCCAAGATAGCGGCCTTTCAGGCCATTGCCGACGAATACGACATCCCCCTCCTGTTCGACGCGGCGCATGCGTTCGGGGTTTCAATCCATGGTCGACCCATCGGAGGCTTCGGCCGGGCTGAAGTGTTCAGCTTCCACGCAACCAAGCTGTTCCACACGATGGAAGGTGGTGCGGTAACAACGAACGACGACGAACTGGCGGACCAAATACGCCAGCAAAGAAACTTCGGGTTCGTCGGCTACGATGAGACCGACGGCCCGGGCACGAATGCCAAGATGACCGAAATGTCAGCAGCCTTCGGGCTGAGCGCTCTCGACTGCTTCAATGAGACCCGGGAGCGAAGCCGCGAGGTCTACAAGCGTTATCAAAGACTTCTTGCCGAATTACCGGGCATGGATCTGGTCGAACAGTACGACAATCCAACCCACCATAGGCAGTACGTGGTCGCACTGTTGGATGAAAGTGCTTTCGGTCTCACACGCGATCAACTGATCGAGTCGCTGCACGCCGAAAACATTATCGCAAGACGCTATTTTGCCCCGGGCTGCCATCGCCTTCAGCCATATGCCACTCGAGAGGGCGGATCTCCGGTTTTGGAAACGACCGATCGCATTGTCCAACGCGTCATCGTCCTGCCAGGAGGCGCAGCGATAACAAACGCGGAAATCGATCTCGTGGTCGACCGCCTGACCTCCATCCATCGATATGCGGCACGCATTCGCACGGCCCTGGATAGCTGAACCTGTGAGCGCAAAAAATCCGCAACTAGAGATACGGATCCCTATCAGTCCGAACGAGCGCTACTTTCGGATGACACGTGTTCTGGTCGAGTCCCTGAAACGTTTTGGCGGTCCGATTGCGCGCGATGCGCATGTTGTGCTCTCAGTCGGGGCAGATGAAGTGCCCAGAGATCTGTCGCCACACTTTTCCTGGGCCGACCCTGGCAGGCTGTCGATCCGCTGGGTGGACCGGCATCTGTTTCGCGAAACAGAGTACGACGGGACCGGGTTGGATCGGTACTGGGTTGAGTCAAACGCGGACCTTGTCGCGATGATGGATGCAGACATACTGATTGCGGGAGACTTCGACGACGTGCTGTCACGCGCATTCTCCGAGCAACTCACCCTTGGGTTCATCGCACATGTTTCGCCATTCCAGAGTGGACTCAGTGCGGAAACCAGCAGTACCGAATGGTGGAAACAGGTGTTTGCCTCTGCCGGACTGGAGTGCCCTGAGCTTGGCTACCAGCATACCGGCTGGGGATTGATGTCCTCCCTGACGGAGCACCGGCTCTGCCCCTACTACCTGAACTATGGATTCGTGGTCTCTCCACGCTGGCATGTGGAGCAAGTTGCCCGCAGTCTCCAAGAGGACATCCGAGCTGTCGATCGCTGCCTTGAAAGCTGGGCCAAGTCACAAATCGCGCTGACAGTTTCGATGTACCGCCATGACCTTGCCTTTGACACCATCGGCATCAGGGACAACTTTCCGCTGCACGTCGATGCCTCACGAATCCGTGAGCTGAATCCCGACCCCGATGGGCTGGATGCGGACGAAGACGTCAGAATCTTCCACTACCTGGGACACGGGGAAGTCAACAAGGATCATTTCGATAACGTTGAATCCTTCGCCAAACTCCTTGGTCGATCCCAGACAACGTCAGCGGCCGGCGTGTTTCTGAAGAAACTGAGAGAGGTCGTGCACCATAGTCCCGGCCTCGCCTAGTCAGGTAGGTTCCTCACCAGGAAAGTACTGCAATTTCTCGAACAGCGAGGCACACAAGTCCATGACCAGGTCACTTTCGTCCGCCGTGAGCACTTCGGTGTAGGCGCCGATGCGTGCACAGGTAATCGGCTTTCCGTAGTGGGGAGTGTCCGAAGGGCTGGTGCCGTATGCCCAATAGCTGTCCGCCAATCGCCAGTCCGATCCTGGGTCAAAGGCAGAAAGATCAAGACCGAGTTCCTTCTCAAGCACCACCACGACTTTTTCTGGCGAGCGCACGAGTCGCTCGTACGGCAGCAAGGTGACCTGTTTGCCTGTCGTACGTGCCGCGTCCAGCACCCGGTCGTGATATCGCAAGAAATTCTTCGTCAACGCCGCAAAGTTACGAGACTTCAGGATTGCCCGATCAGAAGCACCCTGTCTGCGCTCAAGCACTCGCCATTCCGAAGTAACCTGGTCTCGCGGATCCCTCGTGCAAAGCACATACGAAGCCCGCGGAAAAAGTTCGAAAAGCGCATCGGCGCAAAGCGACATTTCCGGACACTTCAGAACGAGAGTCGTCCTTCCGGGAAACTGCCGAGCACAGTGCGCCATGAACTGCCGAACAAGCTCCGAGAAATACCGTAACAGGGATGGCTGGTCATCGAAGAACGGAGCTGCTCCGATTCCGAAGTGTGCTTTCGCCCAAGAGTAACTCTCAACCAAACGCGTCAGCAGCTGTGCCTCACCCGGAAAAGGGGGCGCACCGGCATCAGAGGACAACACGGATGCCACCAGCGTTGTTCCAGTCCGCCGCGCCCCAAGGACAATCACGACTTTCGAAAAGACTGCTGACTCTTCCAATGTGCCTGCCATCGCTCGCCTATCCCTAGCTCTTTGCTCGCCAGTCGTTGGCTGTTGAAATTATGTACCCGATCTGTGAATCATCAAGATGTGCGCCCAGCGGAAATACCAGATGATGCTCCGCCCACCATATGGCATCGTGCGTGTCGCCGGCAGCAACACATTCCAGTGGCTGCCACTCCCACTGCCTGGAGAGAAATACGCCTCTGGTTGCCATGTGCTTCCAGAATTCATCACGCTCGTCTCTCGATGAAAACGTTCTCACATGTGCCGCTGCGCACTCGTTGGCTTGAAAGTCACGAGTTGCCACTCCCGCCAGAAGCTCTCGCCGCATCCAGGCCTCACGAAACCGCCTCTGCTCAGCCAGCGCGCCAAGATCCGAACCAAGTATCAGTTCCAGGGACGCGCTACTGATGTCACCGAAGGTCGTTGCATCATCGAGCAGGTTCTCCGCCGCTCGCATCTCCTGCCAGCTTGTCGCATGTCGCCGCGCCTGGATCCACCGCCTGTCTTCCGCACCATAGTCCGCCTCAACGTCGCCAATGAGCATGCCGCCATCGGCCACCGGGAACAGTTTCCGGCAACTGGCAAACCGCCAACTCCCGGTCCGCACATTGGGTGGCGCCAGCAGCGCATGACTAAGGTCATGGATCGTTCTCCCAGACCAGGTGGCCGGCTCCATGCTGTGGTAACCAAAATAGTGTGGGATTAGCAAAAGGTCGGCTTCTGAATCCGACGTCGGGTAACGAGGTGCGAGATCCCGACCTACCGGATACATAGCGATCGCAAGACGTGGGAAACGATTCCGTATCGTTCGGACTACCGGCCAACAATAGATCGACGGCAACCACAACCGCCCTGTTATCTGGGCCTGCTCCATAATAGCCACCAAGGCGGCACGCCCGGAGCTGAACCAGCGACGCTCAGGCGAGCTGATGATGGCTTGCGACGAGATCGGCATGCCGACCATTGGAATCATCCCGGCAATGATTGGATTTCACGCACCCGACTTGAACCCAGCCCTATGACGACGCGACTAGCGATACACGTACGCCGTATAGTCGTAGTATCCGTAGTCGTTCCTGAAAACAAAATTCCTCGTCAGGTCTCGACACAGGAAGGATGCGAGGGCGTCAAGCGGCAGGTGGAAAAGGTCATCGCGCTCCCAGTCAACGTGCTTGCTCATCACGTTGAATGCCAAAGCCCTCGAACACTTGGACCACAACACCGGCAGCAGCGACTGCATGTACGCCCACATTTCATCAAAACTGAGCTCGCATTTCTGAGTGAAAATGCCATTGGCAATCACGTAGTCGAACTGGGGCACGGTCTCGGGCTCCACCAGTATGTCGCATTGGTAAAAATCAAGGTCCGGAAACTTTTCCCGAGAGACGCCGAGAAAGCTGTCTGAGACGTCCAGCCCCGTGTACTCGATGTTGTTCCTGCCATGCTTGCGGATGAACTCATAAAGACCGGCGGCACCACACCCGAAATCCAGCAGTGTGACTTTCTCCGAGCCTTCCGGCACGACATCAAGAATCACCTCATAGTGCTTCTGCTGGGAGTGGGCGGAGGGCCAACCAACACCCCAGTTGGTGTCTCCATTTTCTCTCAAGTAGCTCTCACTCTGCCGAACAATGCTCTGGTAGGCAGGCTTCACGTGGTTACTCATGATATCGGTCACTCGATCGTCGATACGCGGGGAAAAAATCATCCGTCGTCGGGCGCTGCCTTGCTCGCCTAACGCTTAAACGACGGTATGCCGAGCTGTCCAGTATCTTCCCGCAAACATATGTCGGCACGTGATCCGTCGCCCAGCCAGACTTGAAATAGGCAAGCCCTGCTGCGTTACGTCTTCCACCAGCGGGCGCGCCACCAAGGCTTATCCTTTCAATCCCTTGGGTAGCAAGATCTTCAAGTGCTGCGTCCATCAAGCCATAGCTTGCGGCAACCTTATAACCCTGTGTCGCCGACGCGGCCAGATGATAGTACGCAACATCACCATCGATTAGCCAAAGGGCCATCGCACATACTTCGCCGTCGTAGTAGGCCACGTAGGCTCGGCAATCGGACAGCAGGAGTTGCTTGCGCAAGCACTCATCAGGGAAGGCAGCGGCGGTCGTAACGCCCTTGTTTCGAATCAAAGACTGGTAGAGCCTGACCCAATCATCAGCCAAAGAAAGTTTGTCGCCGGCCTGTGCGATGTCCACAAATCGCCGAGAGCGCCGCGCCTCACGACGATGGTGTGGCGATGGCGAAGCGAGCGAAAGATCAACAACATAATGTTGATTGAACGGCAGGCAGACATCAAAGGCATGGATGCGTCGAGGATCAACTCCGGAGAACGGATCACTCACTAGGACGACGCTCACCCAGTTTGCAGCGAGTTCCGCGATATCCTGGCCAAGCATCTTCCAATCCCGGCAGCTGAACAACGGATAGCAGCTACTGAGATCCCGTCCCGGTCCGCCACCGATGGCCCGTGATAGCAGATAACCGCTGCATCGTGGCAGATGAACCAGCGATGCGAAAGCAGCACTGCTCTCCGCATATTCCCTGCTCGAGTAGCCGCTGTAACTCATCGACTCAGGCATAGAAAAGGCGGTGCGGACATGCCCGCACCGCCTTGATTCCAGCGCAACTGCTTACTTGGACGTGCGCTCGGCCTCAAGCGCATCCAGTCGATCGTGGAGAACCCGAATTTCTGCTTCCTGATCCTTCAACACCTTGGTCAGTACCGCAACGATGTCCATGGAAGACAGCGTCTTGTGTGACTCGGTTGCCACCAATTCGGGGACGTCCTCGGCGATGAAGCCGACGTTGAGATCACCCGGATCGGCAATGTAGCGGAAAAGAACCGGGTTGAGCCCTTCCAGAGTCGACTTGGCCAAATCCGACGTCAGGGCGACAACACCCTCTTTCAACTCTCGCGAAGAAGCGTTCTGCCAAACACCGCCGGCCGTCAGCACGGCGCCATTGCTGTGTTGAATCGGATTTGCCGGGTTAGTCACACCACCTAGACCAATAAAACCGTCCGCATTCTTGAATGCAATATCGTACGCGCCACGGCCATAGTTGTAGATATAGAACTTATCGTCATTTGCGCTCCATCCGATACTCCAACGATTTGCACCGGTGTTACCGTCCTCCTCCTGGAACACAAACTCCGCAAAATCGCTCGCTCCCGCACCGCCTTCGAGGACGATGGCTGGCTTCGCGGAGTCGATTTCGAGAATGCGGTCATCAAATCCGGTGCCGTCCGGCGTCTGTGTACCAAGACCGATGTCACCCGTGGTGCCCTCGATGGTCAGGGAGTTCGTCGGTGCGTTGGGGAAGATCTTGAAGGGCAGCTTGCTGCCGTTGTTCACGTCGCGGACGAAGAAGTTGGTTTCGTTACCCGCGACATCCCAGGTCTGCTGGGCAAAGCCGCTTGAGCCATCCTGCTGGAGACGCAGTGTCGGGGTGTCGCCATCGACCGTATGCAGCTCGACAACCGGCATCGACGTGCCGAAGCCCACGCGACCACCATCGTCCACGTAGAGGCTGTGGCTCGGTGCGTTGGCCTCGACAGTAAACGGTGTCTTCCCGTTCGTGGTGTCGTCAATGGAGAACTTGTTGGCGCCGCCGTTGGCGGAGTCATTCGCCGTCAGCTGCCAGTCGACGAAGGGGAAGCTGCCGCTGTTCGAGGTGTCGTCGAACTTGATCCGGACGTTGTTTTCCTTCAGGCGGACGGTGTCGAAACCGAAGCTCTCGCCGTTCACGCAGTCGAAGCCCACGCACAGGCTGCCGTCCACGATCACGTCATCGGCGTGAATGACGTCCTTGGCCAGCGACTGCTGATCCTGATCGCCATTGACCGGGTCCGGCTCCGGCAGCTTGGTGTCAGCCAGCAGCAGCTCACCTTTGGCAATGCTGAACGAACCGGTGGAAGCATTCGTTTCCAGCGCCGGAGCCAGGTTGGGCTGCTCGCCATTGGAGCGTTTCGCGAAACCGTTGACCGGCTTGATCTCGTACTTGTAGCGACCGTCCAGCAGCACTCCCAGCGACTTGATGGAAACGCTGAGCGCTTCGTCACCGGCGAACAGCATCTGGCGGTGGAAATCCCCCGGACCGACGATGGTCAACTGGTAGCCCGCGGCCTTGAAAGCCGGATCGAACAGCATCTTGCCGTCCTGCTCGAAGACCTCGGGAGCATTTGTCTGGACCGCCGCCAGCACGTTGCCGGCGCAGATCGTAAGCGCCACCGCGGCGGCCATGGCATTGCGTTTGAACAGGTTGCTGCGCATGTTGCATTCCCCTTGGATGAGTAAGTCCTTACCAGCGTATTGACAGCGGCGGACTCCGTGTCGCGTCGCCATACTGCTTTCGGTACGGCATCAGCGCCAACGCATCCCCGCGCGGCGCGACTGTCTGATCATACCCCAAAGCAGCTTGCATTGAGACACGTAAGCGACCACGAAAAGCCGACATGCGAACTTGGAATGGAGTCACGCGTACTGTGCATGTCGGCTCTGCCGCTAGAATGCCGGCAAGGACCTCTGACTCGATCTGGATGCGGCCATGACCGAAACCTCAATTCTTCTTGGAAAAGGCGAGAACAGCGTCGAACTCCTGTCCAAGTACGGCAATCGACACGGATTGGTGGCCGGCGCGACCGGCACCGGCAAGACCGTCAGCCTGATGGTGATGGCGGAAGGCTTCTCGCGCATCGGCGTGCCGGTGTTCATGGCCGACGTGAAGGGTGACATCGCCGGCCTGTGCCAACCCGGCAGTCCGCATCCGAAGATCGACGAGCGCCTGCAGCACATCGGCATCACCGACTGGAAGCCGGAGGCCAATCCGGTGGTGTTCTGGGATCTGTACGGCAAGCTCGGGCATCCGGTGCGAACCACGATTTCGGAAGTCGGGCCGACGCTGCTCACCCGCATCCTCGAGCTCAACGACACCCAGGCTGGCGTGCTCGACATCGCCTTCAAGCTCGCTGACGACCAGGGCATGCTGCTACTCGATCTCGCGGACCTGCGCGCCCTGCTCAACCACGTCGCCGAGCAGCGCAAGCTGATCTCCAAGACCTACGGGCTGGTCAGCACATCGTCGATCGGCGCCATCCAGCGCGCCCTGCTGCGGCTGGAGTCGGACGGCGGCGACGCCTTTTTCGGCGAACCGGCGCTGGACCTCAATGACCTGATGCGCCAGGACATGAGCGGCCGCGGCATCATCAACGTGCTGGCAGCTGATCAACTGATCCTGCGCCCTCGCCTGTATTCCAGCTTCCTGCTGTGGCTGCTGTCCGAGCTGTTCGAGACGCTGCCGGAAGTGGGTGACCCGGACAAGCCGAAGCTGGTGTTCGTGTTCGACGAGGCTCACCTGCTGTTCGATGACTGCCCACCGGCGCTGCTGCAACGTATCGAGCAGGTGGTGCGGCTGATCCGCTCCAAGGGCGTGGGCGTGTACTTCTGCTCGCAGAACCCGGATGACATTCCGGGCACGGTGCTAGGACAACTCGGCAACCGCATTCAGCACGCGCTGCGCGCCTACACGCCGCGCGACCAGAAGGCGGTGAAGACCGCCGCCGAGACCTTCGTGCCGAACCCGAAGATCGACGTGGCCGAAGTCATCGGCCAGCTCGGCACCGGCGAGGCGCTGTGTTCGATGCTGACGCTGAAGGCCGTACCTTTGCCTGTGGAGCGCGCCCTGATCGCACCGCCGCGCTGCCGCATGGGGCCGATCACCGACGAGGAGCGCACGGCACAGCGTCAACGCAGCCCGGTCGGCGCCAAGTACGACACGCCGGTCAATCGCGAATCGGCGGCGGAGATCCTGGCCGCAAGGGCCGCCGAGCTGATCGCCAAAGACAGCAACCAGAGCGCCGACACCAGCCGCGAGTCGTCGCCGTCGGCTAGCAAGCCCGCCGAGGAAAGCAGCGGCTTCTGGGCGCGGGTCAAGGAATGGCTGTTTGGCACAAAACGCCGCCAGGGGGCACTGGAAGCCATGACCAAATCGGCCATGCGCTCTGCCGGCAGTCGTGTGGGTCGGCAGATCCTGCGCGGCGTGCTCGGCGGGATCAGCAAGGGCTGAAAGCAGTACACGGCACAGCATGGCGCGCTGGCGACCACCGCAGACCGGCTCAACGGCCATCATCAGTCGCGCCGGCTTTGATCGACTCAAGGCCGAGCTCGACGAGCTGTGGCGGGTCAAGCGTCCGGAGGTGGTTCGCGCCCTGTCCGAAGCAGCAGCCGAAGGCGACCGATCAGAAAACGCGGAGTACCAGTACCGCAAGAAGCAGCTCGGTGAGATCGACCGCCGCGTGCGCTACCTGAGCAAGCGTCTGCCCGGACTGCGCGTTGCCGACGGCCGGCCCAGCGACCCCGATGCCGTCTTCTTCGGCGCGGAAGTCGAGCTGGAGAACGTCGATACCGGTGCGCAATGCCGCTATCGGCTGCTGGGCCCGGATGAATACGACAGCACGACCGGCGGCATCAGCATCGATTCGCCGATGGCGCGCGCCCTGCTGAAACGCCGCGTCAATGACGAGATCGATGTCGCCCTGCCGGAAGGCCGCGCCAGCTACGTGATTCTGGCGGTTCGATACGACTGACCTCGTTCCCTGCCATATCGGCGCGATGGCGCGATAATGGCATCGGATCAGCCACGGGGAGCAAGCCCATGAGTCGTCGCCTGCGTCTGGAAACCGCACACGGCTGGATCGGCGCCTACCGCAGCGATCCGGCGATCCCGCCAAAGGGAGCACTGGTCGTGGTGCAGGAGATCTTTGGCCTTAACCGGCATGTCCGCAGCGTCGTCGATCGCTTCGCCGAACACGGTTACATCGCCATGGCGCCTGCCATGTTCGACCTTGTCGATGAAGGCGTGGAGCTGGGCTACGACGAGGCCGGCATCGAACGAGGCCGCGAACTGGCGCAGAAGCTGGGCTTCGACGACGCTGTGCATTGCGTGAATGCTGCCGCCAGGCAACTCCAAGCCGACGCAAAGGTCGGCGTGGTCGGCTTCTGCTGGGGTGGCACGGTCGCCTTCCTTGCCAATGCCCGGCTCGCGCTGCCGGCGGTAAGCTACTACGGTGGACGGACCGTCCCCTTCCTTGACGAGAAGACGGAAGCGCCGATGCTGTTCCACTTCGGCCGGCATGACCCGCTCATTTCCGCCGAGGACGTGGAGGAGCATCGACGCCGACAAAGCGGTGTGGACATTTTCGTCTGGGAAGCCGGCCACGGCTTCAATTGCGACCAGCGCGACGACTACCGACCCGCTGTGGCTGCCGAAGCCATGCAACGCACGCTCGCCTTTCTGGAACGGGTGCTGAAATGATCGATTGGACGCTGCATCCCAGGCTCGCCAACGACAGTGTGCTCGTCGGAGCACTGCCGCTGTCCGACCTGCGTCTGGTCAACGATTCACGTTGGCCGTGGCTGATCCTGGTGCCACGCGTGCCTGGCGTTTCCGAATGGCTGAACCTGGATCGCGACCAGCGGCATCTGCTCGATGCGGAGATCCACGCTGCCGGCACGCTGCTGCGCACTCACTTTCCAACCGACCGCATCAACGTCGCCGCGCTGGGCAACGTGGTGCCGCAACTGCACATCCACGTCGTCTCGAGGCGCGCCGATGATCCGGCCTGGCCCGGACCCATCTGGGGATTTGGCCAGCCCGTGCCCTACGACGATGAAAGTCTCGAAGAACGCCTGGCGCTGATCAGGTCTTCGGCAGCGTGACGCCGGTCTGGCCCTGGTACTTGCCGCCGCGGTCGCGGTAGCTGGTGTCGCAGACTTCGTCCGACTGAAAGAACAGCATCTGCGCCACGCCTTCGTTGGCGTAGATGCGCGCAGGTAGCGGCGTGGTGTTGCTGAACTCCAGCGTGACGTGCCCTTCCCACTCCGGCTCCAGCGGCGTCACGTTGACGATGATGCCGCAGCGCGCGTAGGTGCTTTTGCCGAGGCAGACCACCAGCACGTCACGCGGGATGCGGAAGAACTCGACGGTACGCGCCAGCGCGAAGGAGTTCGGCGGGATGATGCAGACATCGCTCTCGACATCGACAAAGCTGTTCGGGTCGAATTCCTTCGGATCGACGATGGTCGAGTTGATATTGGTGAACACCTTGAACTCGCGCGCGCAGCGCACGTCGTAACCGTAGCTCGACGTGCCGTAGCTGACGATGCGCTGCCCGTCCTGCGTGTGCTTGACCTGACCCGCCTCGAACGGCTCGATCATGCCCTGTTCGGCGGCCATGCGGCGGATCCACTTGTCGGATTTGATGCTCATCGGTGTTCTCGATTGGATTCTGTGTCGTCAGCGGGCGGCATTGTCGCCGCTGGCGCTGGCTTCGGCAAAGGGACGGAAATGGCCGACCGGCGTCCAGGCGAAGAGGACATCCTCGACCTGCGTCCCGGCACCGACGTTGTGGATGATCAATGGGCGCAGGCCATCGCCGCTGCGCCGATCCGACACGATGCCGATATGCGGCAGGCCGTTGGGTAGACGCCAGCTCACAATATCGCCGACACGGTAGCTGGCCGGATCATCGCCCACCCGAATCGCTTTGCCGGCTCGTTTGAAGAAGGTTTCGAGGTTGGGGACACGACGGTGATCGATATTGCTGTCGGGTTTGGACAAGCCCCAGATCGCCGGATAGTCAGCGAAGTGCGCTTTCATGTCCTCGTGCACCTGCTGCTGCAGGTCGACACCGGCTGCACGCATCGCGCGAATGACAACGTCTGTACAGACGCCGCGATCCTCCGCGACATCACCGCCGGGATACTCAAGGCGCTGGTAACTGCCGTCATAGTGGATCGTCACACCGACCTGCGCGTGCGCGGCGAGGAGCATCCTTGCCACGTCCGCGTTCGCGAAACAGGGCGCGACGAACAGCCAGCACATCAGTAATTGCCAACGCATATGGCGAGGCCGATCCTGCTGGACTATCCCATTGCTCAACTGTTCTGCACCACGATGTTCGGAAAGGCCATCGACTTGTTCCGCGCCCGCTGCGACAAACGACCGGCAGCGTGACGCGCAATGTCGCGATAGCTCAATGACACGGTCGAATCCGGATCGTCCGCCACGCTGGGACGGCCGCCATCGGCCAACTCGCGAATGCCGATGTCCAGCGGCAGCGAACCCAGCAGCGGCACGCCGTATTGCGCGGCCATGCGTTCGCCACCGCCGCTGCCGAAGACATGCTCGGCGTGACCGCAGTTCGAGCAGACGTGGACCGCCATGTTCTCGACGATGCCCAGCACCGGCACCGACACCTTTTCGAACATCTTCAGCGCTTTCTTCGCGTCGAGCAGCGCGATGTCCTGCGGCGTGGTGACGATCACCGCCGCCGATACCGGCACCTTCTGGCAGAGCGTCAGCTGGATGTCACCAGTGCCGGGCGGCAGATCAATGATCAGGTAGTCGAGTTCGTCCCACAGCGTCTCGGTGAGCAACTGCTGCATGGCCTGCGTCACCATCGGGCCGCGCCAGATCATCGGCGTGTCCTCGTCGATCAGCAGACCAATCGACATCGCCTGCAGCCCGTGCGCCAGCTTCGGCAGGATGCGCTGGTCGGCAGTGGTGTCTGGCTTACCTGAAATGCCGAGCATGCGCGGAATGCTGGGACCGTAGATGTCCGCATCCAGCACGCCGACGCGAGCACCTTCGGCCTGCAGCGCCAGCGCCAGGTTGACCGATGTCGTCGACTTGCCCACGCCGCCCTTGCCCGAAGCCACGGCGATGATGTTCTTCACGCCCGGCAGCGGCGACAGTTTGTCCTGCACCTGATGCGCGACGATGCGCGTAGCGATGTTGATCGCGACCTGTTCCACACCGGACAGCGCACTCACTGCGTCGCGAACATCGGCCTTCAACGCCTCGTGCCATCCAGCCGCCGGATAGCCCAGCGCCAGCTCAACCGCAACCTTGCCGCCATCAACCCCCACACCGCGCACAAAGCCGGCGTCGGTCAATGGCAGATCAGCATATGGATCACGAACAGCAGCAAGCGCCTCGCGGACGCGGGATTCGTTGGGCATTTCAGGGGCAACGGATGGCGGACAATCCGTCATTCTAGCAGTCACCCGGATTCTTCGACGCCCCTCAAGCCGTCTGATCGCGCGGGTTTCCGGACGCGCATGCCATAATGCCGCGTTGCAACAAACCATGAGTCCCTGATGAGTTCCAGCGACCGCGAAATCCTGGTCACCAACGCCCTGCCCTACGCCAATGGCCACCTGCACCTGGGCCATCTGGTCGGCTATATTCAGGCCGATATCTGGGTGCGGGCGCAGCGCCTGATGGGCCGTACTGTGCGCTTTGTCTGCGCCGATGACACCCACGGCACGCCAATCATGCTGGCGGCCGAAAAGGCCGGCACCACGCCGGAAGCCTTCATCGCCGCCATCCAGGCCTCGCACGAGACCGATTTCGCCGACTTCCACGTCGCCTTCGATCACTACGACTCCACCAATTCAGCCGGCAACCGGGCGCTGACCGAGCGCTTCTACGCAGCGCTGAACGAAGGCGGCCACATCGAGAAGCGCTCGATCGAGCAGTTCTACGATCCGGTCAAGACCATGTTCCTGCCGGATCGCTACATCAAGGGCACCTGCCCGAAGTGCGGCACCGAGGACCAGTACGGCGACAACTGCGAAAACTGCGGCGCGACCTATTCGCCAACCGATCTCGTCAACCCGCGTTCGGTGGTCAGCGGCGCCACGCCGGAGCTGCGCGAGTCCGAGCACTACTTCGTGCGCGTCGCGCATTTCGCCGAGACGCTGGACGAGTGGCTGAAGGGCGATGTCGCGGTCAACGGCGTCAAGGCCAAGCTGCGCGAATGGCTGGATGCCGACGGCGGCCTGCGCGACTGGGACATTTCCCGCGACGCGCCCTATTTCGGCTTCGAGATCCCCGGCGCACCCGGCAAGTTCTTCTACGTCTGGCTGGACGCGCCGATCGGCTACCTGACCGCGCTGCAGGCGTTATCGGCTCGCGAAGGCTTCGACTTCGAGGCGCTGATGAAGCCCGGCGACCAGGCCGAGCTGGTGCATTTCATCGGCAAGGACATTGTCAACTTCCACGGCCTGTTCTGGCCGGCGGTGCTGCACGCCAACGGCATGCGCCTGCCCAACCGCCTGCAGGTCAACGGCTACCTGACAGTGAACGGCGCCAAGATGTCGAAGTCGCGCGGCACCTTCATCATGGCGCGCACCTACCTCGACAGCGGCCTCGATCCCGAGCACCTGCGCTACTACTTCGCCGCCAAGTCCTCGGGCGGCGTGGACGACCTCGACCTCAACCTCGAAGACTTCTCGGCGCGCGTGAACAGCGACCTCGTCGGCAAGTTCGTCAACATCGCCAGCCGCTGCGCCGGTTTCATCCACAAGCACTTCGACGGCAGGCTGGCGCCGAGCCTCAGTGACGCTTCCGGCACGTTCTACCTGCAAGCGAATGCGCGGCTGCGCGAAGCCTGCCTGGGCGAGAACGGCGCCTACCGTCGGAGCAACTTCAACGCCGTGCTGCTGGCAACCATGGCCGAGGCCGATGCCGTCAACGCGCTGATCGCTGACAAGGCGCCGTGGAAGCTGGCCAAGGAAGAAGGCAGCGAACGCGAGCTGCACGACATCTGCAGCCTGGCGATCAACCTGTTCCGCCTGCTCGCCGGCTACCTGAAGCCGATCCTGCCGTCGACCGCGGCCAAGGCCGAAGCCTTCCTGCAGTCACCGCTGGACAGTTTCGACGGCCTCCGCGATCCGCTGCTGGATCACGCCATCGCGCCTTACGGCACCCTGCAATCCCGAATCGACAACAAGCACATTGACGCCATGATTGACGCCAGCAAGGAAACCCTCGCCCCCAAGGCTGACGAAGCCGCCAAATCAACCCCCGTTCGTGGTGAGCCGGTCGAACCACAACGGGCGTCAGTCGCGTCCGCTCATGGTTCGACAGGCTCACCACGAGCGGATGAGGGTTCGGCACACATTTCCATCGATGACTTCGCCAAGCTCGACCTGCGCGTCGGCGTGGTGAAAGTCTGCGAACACGTCGAAGGCGCGGACAAGCTGCTGCGCTTCGTGCTGGACGCCGGCGATCTCGGCGAGCGGCAGATCTTCTCCGGCATCAAGTCGGCCTATCCGGAACCGGAAAAGCTCAACGGCCGCAAGGTGGTGTTCATCGCGAACCTCGCCCCGCGCAAGATGCGCTTTGGCATGTCCGAAGGCATGATCCTGTCAGCTGGCGACGACAGCGGACTGTTCCTACTGGACGTGGATGATGGCGCGAAGGCCGGTATGCCGGTGAAATAACGGGATTCGAGATTTGGGATTCGGGATTCGTATGAACAGCAAGCACTGCCGTACTGTTGCTTTAGCAACAAGCTCGCGTAGCTCGTCGGTACTGCTCTTGCGAATCCCGAATCCCGATTCCCGAATCCCGGCTCTTCGATGACCGAAATCGCGCTACTGCTGGTTAGTACCGTTCTGGTCAACAACTTCGTGTTGGCCAAGTTCCTCGGGCTGTGTCCGTTCATGGGCGTGTCGAAGAAGCTGGACTCGGCCTACGGCATGGCGCTGGCCACCGGCTTCGTGCTGACACTGTCGGCGGCGCTGTCGTGGCTGGTGCACAACTGGCTGCTGGAGCCGCTGGGCTTGGGTTACCTACGCACGCTGAGTTTCATCCTGGTGATCGCCGCGGTGGTGCAATTCACCGAAGTGGTCATGCACAAGCAGAGTCCGCGCCTGCATCGCGTGCTGGGCATCTTCCTGCCGCTGATCACGACCAACTGCGCCGTGCTGGGCGTGGCGCTGCTCAACGTGCAGGCCAAGCACACGCTGATCGAGTCGATCTTCTACGGCTTTGGCGCGGCAGTCGGTTTCGGGCTGGTGCTGATCCTGTTCGCGGCCATGCGCGAACGCATCGAAATTGCCGACGTGCCTGCCAGCTTCCGTGGCGCACCGATTGCGCTGGTCACCGCCGGACTGATGGCGCTGGCCTTCATGGGTTTCTCGGGCATGACGCACTGAGATGCTGGAAGCCGTCCTCGCCATCGGCCTGCTGACCCTGCTGCTGGGCGCCCTGCTCGGCTATGCAGCGCAGCGCTTCAAGGTCGATGGCGATCCGATGGTGGATCGCATCGAAGCGATCCTGCCGCAGACGCAGTGCGGCCAGTGCAACTATCCCGGCTGCCGCCCCTACGCCGAAGCCATCGCCAGCGGCGAGGCCGACATCAACCAGTGCCCGCCCGGCGGCGATGCCGGCATTCGCCAACTGGCCGAACTGCTGGGCCGCGAGCCCAAGCCACTGAACGCCGAAAACGGCGCAGAATCACCAGACACCGTCGCGCTGATCGACGAAGCCCGCTGCATCGGCTGTACCAAATGCATCCAGGCCTGTCCGGTGGATGCCATCATCGGCGCACCCAAGTTGATGCACGTCGTCATCCCGGAACTTTGCACCGGCTGTGATCTCTGCGTGCCGCCCTGCCCGGTGGACTGCATCGATATGGTGGTGCCGAAGCCGACTGCCGCCACCTGGACACGACCGAAGCCGGCCATTCCGGTGGCGTTGGTTGACTGAGTCAGGTTGCTCAAACCAGTGACCGCAGACCGCCATCACGAGAACACCGACACCCTGATCGACGCGTTGCGGGACGCGATCATCGACCTCGGTGAGAAGCCATCGCTGGTTGTCTCCTTCAGCGGCGGCGGTGACTCCTCCGCCCTGCTGCACGCGATGGCGGGTCTGCGCGAGTCATCGGGCGTCGAGTTGCGCGCCATCCACGTCAACCACGGCCTCCATCCGGACGCGAAGGACTGGGAGCAGCATTGCCGTGACTTCGCTATTCAGCTCGGCGTCGCCTTTACCGGCGTTCGGGTCCAGGTGATCGACAACGGTGACGGCATTGAGTCCGCCGCACGCGATGCGCGCTATGCCGCGCTGTTCGCGCACACGAAAAAAGATGAACACATCGTGCTGGCGCAGCACCGCGACGACCAGGCGGAAACCGTGCTGCTGCGACTATTGCGTGGTTCCGGCGTCACCGGGCTCTCGGCGATGCGAGCGATCAGCGAACGCGGCGGGCGACGCCTCTGGCGACCCTGGTTGGATCAGCCACGCAGCCTGATCGACAGTTATTGCCGACAGCATGGCATCGCCTTCATCGACGATCCGGCCAACCGTGATCCGCGCCACTCGCGCAGCCGTCTGCGTCAGGATGTCATGCCGCTACTTCGCGAGCACTGGCCTTCCGCGGACGCCGCCCTGTCGCAAAGCGCGGCGCTGCTGGCCGACGATGCAGAGCGGTTGATGCGGCTGGATCGCGCCAATCTCGCCATCATTCAAGGCCTTGATCCCGACACACTGTCGATCCCGGCGCTGCTTGCGCTTGATGCGGTCGAGCGTCGCGGCGTGCTTCGCGCCTTCCTGCTAGAACGCCAGGCCGCACCGATTCCGGCACGGGTCTTGGCGCGACTGGATGAACTGTTCGACGCCAAAAACGAGGCGGAAGCAAAGCTGGACTGGGCAGCGACCTCATTGCGGCGCTACCGCGACAGGCTCCATCTGTGCCGTCCTGATGCTGCGTCTACGGCATTCCCGACAGAAGACTGGAACGGACAAGCGGCTTTGTCATGGGGCGACGGTTGGCAACTGCGCTTCGAGCCACCACCGGCTGCGGCCCTGTCCCTGCGTGTCGCGTCTCGCGGCGGTGGCGAACGCCTGCAGTTGCCCGGCAAGTCGCACTCGCAGGACCTCAACAAGCTGCTGCAGGAAGCCGGCGTGCCGCCCTGGCAGCGTGGTCGCCTGCCGCTACTGTGGCTGATCGATGAAGATGGCCCCTCGCTGCTTGCGGTTGGCGACCTGTTCCGCAGTCAGTCATTGCAGGCGCTTGAATCACTGCATGGTGCGCGCCTTCGGTGCCAACCGCCTGCGCCGCGTTGACCGTCGCCCACACCACCGTCAGACTTCCCGACATGGCTACATCCCGCAAGAAAACCACCGCCGATACCGGGACCAGCGACAACAGCAGCGCCGTTGCCGATTTCGAGAAGTCGCTGGAGTCGCTGGAAACCCTGGTGCAGCGCATGGAAGAAGGCGAACTGTCGCTGGACGACTCACTGGCCGCCTACGAACGCGGCATCGCGCTGTACCGGCGTTGCCAGACGGCGCTGGAACAGGCCGAGCTCCGCGTGCGCCAGCTCAGCGATCCGGGCGATCCCGCCAGCGCGACAGAATTCACCACGAAAGACAGCGCGGACGGCGAATGAGCGACCGGCTGTTCACCGAATGGCGGGCGCGCAGTGAAGCCTGCCTCGAAGCGGCGCTTGCCTCGCTACCGGATGCACCGGAACGCCTGCTGGCCGCCATGCGCCACAGCACGCTGGCCGGCGGCAAGCGCATGCGACCCTTGCTGGCCTACGCCACCGGCCATGCGCTGGGTGTCGATGCTTCGCGCATCGACCACGCAGCCAGTGCGGTCGAACTGGTCCACGCCTATTCGCTGATCCACGACGACCTGCCGGCCATGGACGACGACGACCTGCGTCGCGGCCAACCCACCGTTCACGTCGCCTTCGACGAGGCCACCGCGATCCTTGCCGGCGACGCCCTGCAGACGCTGGCGTTCCAGCAACTGACAGGCTCGCCGCTGGATGCCGGTATCCGTATCCGGCTGGTGTCGGAGCTGTCGCAGGCCGCTGGCGCTGCCGGCATGTGCGGTGGGCAGGCGATTGATCCTCGATGCCACCGGCCAGACGCTTGCACTCGATGCGCTGCAGCGCATGCACGCCCTGAAAACCGGCGCGCTGGATCCGCGCCAAGCCGTGCGCATGGGCGCTGACCTGCGCCGAGGCCGACGACCCGATGCTGGCGAGCCTCGATACGTTCGCCGCCGCGTTGGGGCTGGCGTTCCAGATCCGCGACGACATCCTCGATGTGGAAGCCAGCTCGGAGGCCTTGGGCAAGACCGCCGGCAAGGATGCCGACGCCGACAAGGCAACCTATGTCAGCCTGCTGGGCCTGGATGGCTCGCGTGCGGCGCTGGCTGCCGAGCACCAGCGCATGCGGGACACGCTGTCGACGATGGCATTGCCCGACTCGCAGATGCAGCCCCTGTCCGATCTCGCCGACCTGGCCGTGGCACGTTCCAACTGACGCTCACACGATCACATCAGCACAAACAAAAACGGCGAGCCCGAAGGCTCGCCGTTTTGTTATTCCAGCCCGGATCGGCGCTTACTTGATCAGTCGAATCGTCGCCGGATAGCGATAGGCAGTGCCTTCGTTGGCCTTGATGCCGGCGATGATCGTGAAGATCAGGGCGAACAGGCCAACAATCGGCATTAGCAGGATACCTATGAACACGAAGATCAGCACGAAGCAGATCAGCATCGCGATGGTGATGGTGATCTGGAAGTTGACGGCTTCCTTGCCCTGATCATCGACGAAGGGCATTTCGTTCTTCTTGATCTGCCACATGATCAGTGGGCCGATCAGGTTGCCGAACGGAATGATGATCCCGCACAGCGCCGACAGGTGCGTGAACATCGCAAACTGGCGCTGATCCTGGCTGACCTCTCCGGCGGCCGGCGCGGCAGGTGCTTCCGGCGGCGGCGGTGCGGCGTTGTTTTCTTCGCTCATTTCTCGTCTCCCTTGGGGTTGAAAGGCCCGACCGACACTGTCAAACAGGCGGCATGCACTGTCAAGAACGACGCCAAGGGCGGATTCACGACAGACTCGGGAAACAGACGCCGGATACCGCCGATTGTGACCGCGAACGCTCCTTCAGTCGGCTGCCACCGTCATCGCGCCCACCAGGACTGAACCGGTGCGGACATGCGAGCGCGGATCGATATCCGCACCGATGGCCTCGATAGCCATGAACATATCGCGCAGGTTGCCAGCCACGGTGATGCCATCGACCGGGTGCGCGATCTCGCCGTTCTCGATCCAGAAGCCGGCCGCACCGCGCGAGTAGTCACCGGTGATGCCGTTCACGCCCTGCCCCATCAGTTCGGTCAGCAACAGACCGCTTCCCATCTGCCGGACCAGCTCGGCCTGCGTGGCCTCGCCAATGCTCAGTTCCAGGTTGTGCATGCCGCCGGCGTTGCCGGTGCTTTCCAGACCGAGCTTGCGCGCCGAGTAGCTGCCGAGCACGTAACGGTCCAGGCGACCATCGATCACCAATGGTCGATCCGCCGTCGCCACGCCTTCGGCATCGAAGTTGGCCGAGCGATGACCACGTGGCCGATGCGGGCGCTCGGTCATCTGCAGCCAGTCCGGAAACACCGCCTTGCCGCAGGCATCCAGCAGGAAGGAGCTGCGCCGGTACTGCGAACTGCCGGCGACGGCGTTGAGGAAGTGCCCGATCAGCGAGCGCGCCATCTCGACGCTGTACAGCACCGGATAGCGACCGGTGCGGATCGGCCGCGGATCGAGCCGAGCCAGGGTGCGTTCCGCCGCACGACGACCGATGGCCTCCGGCGACGCAATGTCGCTGGCGGCCCGCGCGTTGTCGTACCAGTAGTCGCGCTGCATGGCGTCGCCCTTTCCGGCGATCAGCGAGCAGCTGATGGTGTGGCTGGTGCCGCGCTCGACACCAACGAAGCCGTGGCTGTTGGCATAGGCGAAGGCACTGCCGCCACTGGACCAGTTGGTGCCATCCACATTGGTGATGCGCGCGTCCTCGCGTCCAGCCGCCTCGCAGGCCAGCGCCGATTCGATGGCGTGATCGACGTCCAGCGGCTGCGGGTGCCAGAGGTCGAGGTCGGGAAACTGCGTTGCCATGCGCTGCGGTTCGGCCAGACCGGCGAACGGGTCTTCCTCGGTGTAGCGCGCGATGGCGCAGGCCTGCTCGACGCTGGCCTCGATGGAGGCCGGATCGAAGTCAGCGGTGCTGGCGCTACCCTTGCGCTGGCCGAAGTAAACGGTGATTGAGAGACCGCGATCACGACTGTGCTCCAGCGTCTCCACCTCGCCCATTCGCACGCCGACATTGAGCCCGAACTCCTCGCTGACGCCGATTTCCACCGCGTCGGCACCGCGCGCCTGGCAGCGCTTCAGCACCTCTCGCGCGCGCTCGGCCAGCGCTGCCGTATCCAGATCCGGCGTTTCCGCGACCACGGCCAATTGATCCGATTGACTGCTCACCTGACGTATCCTTGCGTTTTCTGCATCGCCGCAACCGGCGACAAAATCGAGTTTCGATGAATTCTCACGACAACCATTCCAATGACGGCGGGCACGACGACGATATCGTCAGCCGCTCGCAGCAGCGCCGCGATGCACTGGCGATCTTCGACCTCGCCGACCAGCTCGCCAGCCTCTCCAACAGCCAGCTCAGCGCGCTGCCGCTAACCGACGAACTGCGCGACGCCATCGAGGACACACGGCGCATCAAGAGCCACGTGGCCCGCAAACGACAGACGCAATACCTCGCCAAACTGCTGCGACGCGACGAGGACAGCGTCGAAGCCCTGCGTCGCGCCCTGGAACACGACAAGGCTGACGCCCGACGAGAAACCGCCGCCCTGCACCGGCTGGAGCAATGGCGCGAGCGCCTGATCGACGAGGGCGATGAAGCCTTGGGCGAGCTGATCAACCTGTGTCCTGGCGCGGATCGGCAGCGGCTGCGATCGCTGGTACGACAGGCGCGGACGGAGAAGCTGCAGAATCGGCCGCCGAGGGCGTTTCGGGAGATTTTCCAGGAACTCAAGCCGTTATTCGAAGTGCTGGATGGCGAATAGCGGATTCGCGCGCCGTATTCTCCAGGAGCAAGAGCTTTCGTTCGCCTTTCAGGCGACCGAGCTACTTTTCTTTGCTTGTCCAAAGAAACGGTAGCCAAAAGAAAGGACACCCGGGTGCTGCGCCGCCTGCGGCGGTTCGCGTCGTGTGAGCGGGGTTTTTCGACAGCACTTCCATGTACTGGCGAAAAACTCGCGCGCTTCCTGCGCGCGATCCTTCGGACTTTCCACTCACACGCCGCCGCATCACACGGGACCAAGAGGTAAGAGTACCACCCCCATCCCAGCCTTCCCCCGCCAGCGGGGGAAGGGGTCAAAAGCAGCACGCCGGTAGAGTCGCAACGCTCTTTGGGTCCCCTCGGTCGCGGTGAGTTGGAGACGATCAGGCCCGAAGGGGCGCGCACAGGAAGTGCGCGCGTTTTCGCCAATTCAGGGATGAATTGTCGAAAACCCCGGCTCCGGCTCACGAACCCGCGAAGCGGGCGCGAACGTGGGGTGTCCTTCTCTTTGGTTACTGTTCTCTTGGACAAGCAAGAGAAAGTAACTCGCTGGCCCGAAGGGACAGTGAAAGCTCTTGATTCAAAACCGGATGAGTCACTGGGCTCCCGCCTCCGCGGGAATGACGAACCAGAGAACCCTGCCTGCGTCGAGGCACAACTCATACCCGGGTGCCACCAACCGTCAAACTATCAATCTTCAACGTCGGCTGACCCACGCCAACCGGTACGCTCTGCCCGTCCTTGCCACAGACGCCGACGCCCTCGTCCAGCGCAAGGTCGTTACCGACCATGCTGACACGCCCCATCGCTTCCGGGCCGTTGCCGATCAAGGTTGCGCCCTTCACCGGCGCGGTGACCTTGCCGTCTTCGATCAGGTAGGCCTCGCTGGCGGAGAACACGAACTTGCCGGAGGTGATGTCGACCTGACCACCGCCAAAATTGACCGCGTACAGACCGCGCTCCACCGAGCGGATGATGTCTACCGGATCGCTGTCGCCGGCTCGCATGTAGGTATTGGTCATGCGCGGCATCGGCAGGTGCGCGAAGCTCTCGCGACGGCCATTGCCGGTGGGCTTCATGCCCATCAGCCGGGCGTTCAGGCTGTCCTGCATGTAGCCGACCAGGCGACCGTTCTCGATCAGCGTGGTGCATTGGGTCGGCATGCCCTCGTCATCGACGTTCAGCGAACCACGCCGACCATCCAACGTGCCGTCGTCAACGATCGTGCACAGCGGCGAAGCCACCTGCTCGCCCATGCGACCGGCAAACGTCGAACTGCCCTTGCGGTTGAAGTCGCCTTCCAGACCGTGACCGACCGCCTCGTGCAGCAGCACGCCCGGCCAGCCGGGACCGAGCACCACCGGCATGGCGCCGGCGGGCGCATCGACGGCATCGAGATTGACCAGCGCCTGGCGCAAGGCCTCGCGGGCAAAGCGTTCCGGGCGACCGCTGTCGATCAGCTCGCGATAGTCGAAGCGGCCACCGCCACCGCTGCTGCCGGCTTCGCGACGGCCATCCTGTTCGACGATCACCTGCACGTTGAAGCGCACCAGCGGCCGCAGATCGGCCGCCATCACGCCATCAGAACGCGCCACCAGCATGGTGTCCAGGGTGGCAGCCAAGCTCAGCACGACCTGGCTGACGCGCGGATCGGCGGCGCGGATCAGCGCGTCGATATCGCGCAGCAGTTGCACCTTGTCCTCGTTCGGCAGGCTGTCTACCGGGTCGATCGCCGGATACAGCGCGCGACCGCGACTCAGGGACAGCGCCTTCCCCTCACCCGGCAACGCATCGCGCGCGATACCACGCGCCGCGCTGGCAGCGGCTTCCAGGGCCGGCAAACGCAGCTCGTCGGAGTAGGCGAAGCCGGTCTTCTCGCCGCTGATCGCGCGCAGCCCGGCGCCCTGCTCGATGGCGTGGCTCCCGTCCTTGACGATGCCGTCCTCCATCACCCAGCTTTCCTGGCGACTGTGCTCGAAATACAGATCGGCGAAGTCGATGCCGCGCCCGCAAAGGCGCGCGAACAGGCGTTCGAGGTCGGTGCTGCTGAGACCGGCAGGCGCCAGCAGGCGGGATTCGGCAAGGGCGAGCGTATCGCTCATGGGCAGAACTCGTGGTGAAGGACGGGAAACATGACGGGAGACATGCTGAGAGCAGCAGGCCGCACAGTTTACAGATGGGGCTGGCAGCGGCCGTGATCAAGCGTCGGTGACTAATACCGGGACCGGCGGCAACACCCGGTATCATGCCGCCTTCCCGGTGAACGAACAGGAACGGCCATGACCCGCACGCTTGACTGCCAGCGCGACGGCGCCCTGCTGCGCATCCAGCTCGACCGCCCCGAACTGCACAACGCCTTCAACGCGGACATGATCGCCGAGCTGACCGCGACCCTGCGGGAAGCAGACACCGACAACGGCATCCGCGCGGTGATCCTCGGCGGTAACGGCAAGTCCTTCTCCGCCGGTGCCGACCTCAACTGGATGCGCGGGATGGCGGCCTTCAGCGAGGCGGAGAATCGCGAGGATTCGATGCGCCTGGCCGAGCTGATGCGCACGCTGGACAGCCTGTCCAAGCCGACCATCGCCAGGGTCAACGGCGCGGCCTTTGGTGGCGGTGTCGGCCTGATCGCCTGCTGTGACATCGCCGTCGGCGTCGATACGGCGCTGTTCGGCCTCACCGAAGTGCGCCTCGGCCTGGTGCCGGCCGTAATTTCGCCCTACGTGGTGGCCGCCATCGGCGCGCGTGCTTCGCGCCGGCTGTTCCTCACCGGCGAACGCTTCGATGCCGCCAGCGCCGCGCGGATCGGGCTGCTGCACGAGGTCGTTCCTGCCGAGCACCTGGACGCCACGGTGGACGGTATCGCCGGCGACCTCGCTCGTGGCGGCCCGCAGGCGCTGGACGAGGCCAAGCGGCTGGTGGCGCGGATCGCCGCCGGGCGTGATGACGTGGCAAGCACCGATGCGGAGAACGCCGCACTGATCGCTCGCCTGCGCGTCTCCACGGAAGGCCAGGAAGGCCTGACCGCCTTCTTCGAGCGACGCAACGCCGGCTGGATCAACGCGCCGGACCCGAGCTGAGCGCCCAATGCGATAATGCCGACATGACAGACGTTGCCCAGAACGAACCAGCCCTGATCGAGTCGGTGCTGATCGCCAATCGCGGCGAAATTGCCTGCCGCGTGATCCGCACCTGCCGCCGGCTCGGCATTCGCAGCATCGCGGTCTATTCCGATGCCGATGCCAACGCCCTGCACGTGCGTATGGCCGACGAAGCGCACCGCATCGGCGGCTCCGCGCCCGGCGAATCCTATCTGCGTGGTGATGCCGTCCTGGAAGCCGCGAAGCGCAGCGGCGCGAAGGCCATTCATCCCGGCTACGGCTTCCTCTCGGAAAACGCCGACTTCGCCGATGCCGTGGAAGCCGCCGGCATCATCTTCATCGGCCCGCCATCCGCCTCAATGCGCAAGATGGGCTCCAAGGCCGGCGCCAAGGACCTGATGGCCGCCAGCGGTGTACCGGTGGTACCTGGCTATACCGGCGAGGACCAGTCGAACGACACCTTGCAGCGCGAAGCCGACCGCATCGGCTATCCGCTGATGATCAAGGCCGCGCACGGCGGCGGCGGCAAGGGCATGCGCATCGTGCGCGCCAGCGGCGAGTTCATCGCCAACCTGGAAAGTTGCCAGCGCGAAGCCAAAAACGCCTTTGGGCGCGACCGCGTGCTTCTCGAGCGCTACATCGAGACACCACGGCATATCGAAATCCAGGTGTTCGCCGACAGCCACGGCAACGCCATCCACCTCAACGAGCGCGAATGCTCGGCACAGCGCCGCTACCAGAAAGTGCTGGAGGAATCGCCCTCGCCCTTCCTCGACGACGAGCGCCGTACCGCCATGGGTAAAGCCGCGATCGATGCCGCGAAGGCCATCGACTACCGCAATGCGGGCACCGTGGAGTTCATCGTCGGTGCCGACGGCGGCTTCTACTTCATGGAGATCAACACGCGCCTGCAGGTGGAGCATCCGGTCACCGAAATGGTCACCGGTCTGGATCTGGTCGAGTGGCAGCTGCGTGTCGCCTCGGGCGAAGCCTTGCCGTTGGCGCAGGACGCCATTCCACGCAACGGCCACGCCATCGAAGTGCGCCTGTACGCCGAGGATCCGGAGAAAGGCTTCCTGCCCGGAAGCGGCCAATTGCAGCGACTGCGCATGCCCGCCGCCGGCGACGGCGTCCGCATCGACGCCGGCGTCGAGGAAGGCGACAGCGTCACCGTGTTCTACGACCCGATGATCGCCAAACTGATCGTCCACGCCGCTGATCGTCCGTCGGCGCTGGCGAAGCTGCAGCAGGCGCTGCAGCAAAGCGAAGTGGTCGGCCCCGCAAGCAATATCGCGTTCCTGGAGCGGCTGATCGCCCACCCGGTGGTCCGCGAGGCCCGCATCCATACCGGTTATTTGGATCAACACCTCGACGAGTTCATCAGCGCGCCGCCGACGCCACCGCGCGCCGCGCTGGCGGCGGCACTGGCGCTGACGGTGGCCAACGAACAGGCCCAGGCGCAGCTCGTCGCGCGCAGCAGCAACGATCCACATTCACCTTTCGGGCATGCCGACGGTTGGCGCCTGGGCCACAAGCGCTCGCGGCCGGTGTGGCTGGACTGGCGCGGCGAGCGGCTGCAGCTTGATATCCGTGGCGATGCCGCCAGCTTCGATTTCGAGCACGACGGCGACTGGCATCCGGTCCATCGCGTCGCCGGTGATGAACAGCACGTGGTGCTGGACATCGACGGCCAGCGCCGGCGCATTCCGGCACGACACAGCGGTGACGACCTCCTCGTCTTTGTTGATGGGCAACGCTACCGCTTCCATGCGGCGGCCGTGTTTGCCTTCGAGGGTGACGATGCCAGCAGCGGCGACCGCGTGCTGGCACCGATGCCGGGACGCATCGTCTCGCTGCAGGCCAAGGCCGGTGACAAAGTCAGTGCCGACCAGCCACTGCTGGTGATGGAAGCGATGAAGATGGAGCTGACCCTTCGCGCGCCGCGCGACGGTGTTGTCGCCGCGATCAGCGCGACGGTCGGCGAGTTCGTCGAGGCAGACACCGTACTGGTGAACTTCGAGGTGGATGAATGAATAGTCTGTCGCGTGATGTGCTCAAGAGCTTTCGACATCCGCTTCGCGGCTGCCGAGTTCATTTTCTTTGCTTGTCCAAAGAAAACCGAACCAAAAGAAAGGACACCCCACGTCAGCGCCCGCTTCGCGGGTTCGTGAACCGGAGCCGGGATTTTCGACAATTCATCCTTGAATTGACGAAAACGCGCGCACGTCCTGTGCGCGCCCCTTTCGGGCCTGATCGTCTCCAGCTCACCGCTGCCGAGGGGGGCGTGAATCAAGAGCCTCAACGCTTGTCGCTGAACATCGCTCGAACTGCTCTGGTTCTCTGCGCGTTGGTCGTGTTGACTGCCTGCGAGCGCACGCGGTTCAGTGAGGCTCCGGCGGATGCGACGGGCTGCAACCCTGCGCTGGTCGGAAAGTGGCTGAGCGAGGCCACCGATGACAGCCCGCTGGGTGAGGTGGTGGTTGATGTTGATGCGAGCTGCCAGCTTCGGGTATCCGAGCACGATCGCGAACCTGCGCGCGTGTCGCCGCCGACGGCGCTGCGTTCGGCGCGGGTGGCTGGTCGCGACGTGCTGTGGATTGATGCTGCCTGGGCCGATCAAGCCTTCGAGAACGAGGCCGATGCGATCACGCCGGATGCCGACAGCGGCGCTCACGATGTCTATCTGTTTGCGTGGCAACGGGACGGCAGGCAACTGCAACTGAGCGCGCCCGACCACACCGGCCTGGCGCATGCGGCGATCGACGGCGAGATCAAGGCCGACGTGCTGCACGGCGAGTACCTGCTGCACGTCCGCGTGCGCGAGCCGCAGGCGAAGCTGCAGTCGCTGCTGGCCGCCGGCAAACTGTTCGGTGACGGGAACGATGATTCGCGCACCATCCACTTTGTCCGCTCGAAGAATGAACCGTGACCGGTAGTGCCGCGAGCAATGATTTCGTCCGGCTCGTCGAAGTCGGCCCGCGTGACGGCCTGCAGAACGAGAAGACCCTTGTCGCTGCCGCCGACAAGATCACGCTGATCAACCGGCTCAGCGACTGCGGCCTGCGCACCGTCGAGGCCACCAGCTTTGTCAGTCCGAAGTGGATACCGCAGCTCGCCGACGCCGCCGAGGTCTACGCCGGCATCCGCAAACAGGACGGCGTCAGCTATCCGGTGCTGGTGCCGAACGAGAAAGGCTACGACCGCGCACGCGAGGTCGGCGTCACCGAGATCGCCGTGTTCAGCGCCGCCTCCGAGGCCTTCAACCAGAAGAACATCAATGCCAGCATCGACGAATCGCTGCAGCGATTCGGGCCGGTGATGGCAAGGGCGAAAGCCGATGGCGTCAAGGTACGCGGCTATGTCTCGACGGTGCTTGGCTGTCCGTACCAGGGCGACGTACCGCTTGCAGACGTGGTTCGCGTGTCGAAGGCACTGCACGGCATGGGCTGCTACGAGGTGTCGCTGGGCGATACCATCGGCATCGGCACACCGGCAAAAGCGCGCGCCATGCTGGAAGCCGTTGCCGGCGAAGTCCCGATGAACGCACTTGCCGTTCACTTCCATGACACCCGCGGCCAGGCGCTGGCCAACATCCTCGCCTGCCTCGAAGCCGGCGTTCGCGTGGTCGATTCGGCCGTCTCCGGTACCGGTGGCTGTCCCTATGCGAAGGGCGCCAGTGGCAATGTCGCCAGCGAGGACGTGGTCTACATGCTGCATGGCATGGGCATGCACACCGGCGTCGATCTCGACGCGCTGATCGCCACCGGCAACTGGCTGTCCGGCCTGCTCGGTCATGACACGGCCAGCAAGGTGGCGCGTGCTGCTGGCTGATCACGCGACGCCATGAGCGACGAGCAGGAACACGACGCTCCGAAACTGCTTCAAGCCGCACTGGAGGCCTTCCAGCGTGGCGATGACAGCGAGGCACTGCAGCATTGCCAGTCCTTGCTGGATGCCGAACCCACGCACCGGGATGGCCTCGTCCTGCGCGCCAACCTCGCGATCCGCGCCGATGACGTCGATGCCGGCATCGACGCACTTTCCACACTGATGCGCGCGCACGGCGCGCAGCCGGCATGGCGACGGCAACTGTCCCGATTGTTCAATCGACGCGGCGCGCGCTACCGCAAGGCCTCCGACACCGGCAAGGCACGGAGCGACCTTCGGCAGGCATTGCGCCTCGATGCCGACAATACCGACGTCTGGTTCAACCTGGCGCTTTGCGAGCGCGACGACAACCGTGATGCCGAGGCCGCGAACGCGGTCAGCGAACTGCTTCGCCGACGCCCCGATGACGAGGACGGCAGGTTGCTGGCTGCACGATTGCTGCAGCCGCGCGATCCGTCTGCCTGCGTGGCCCAGCTTGCGATGCTGCGGGACTCCCGGTACGCGACCGACACACTGGACATCGCGGCTGATCTGGATCAGGCCGGCGATGCCAGCGCGGCTGCCGCCTATGCCGAGGTGCTGCGGCTCGGCGACGGCAGACGAGGAACTCCGCTGCTGCGTGCCGAACTCGGGAAGGCGCTGTCGCTGCCGGCGGTGGTGGCTGAACATAGCGACCTGAATCGGGCACGCGAACGCTTCAGCAGGGGCTTGAGCGAGCTTGAGACGCGTTGGGATGACGGCTATCTCGGGCGTGCTGAGCCGTCACTCGAACAGCTTGTCTGGTGCAACTTCAAGCTCGCCTATCAGGGCAGCAACGATGTCGAACTGCAAACCCGCTTCGGCGATCTGCTGCAGCGCCCGATCAGGCAATGGTTTCCCCGGTGGCGTGACGCCCTGGAGCCGTCCTCGTCGGGAGAAAGGCGGGTCGGGCTGTTGTCGTCATGCTGGCGCGACTGCACGGTAGGGCACTACTTCGGCGGCTGGATCGACTGGCTTGTGAAGGCGGGCTACGAGGTACACCTGTACCAGCTTGGGCCAACGCGAGACGCGCACACCGATGTGCTCGCGGCGAAGGCCAGCCACTTCCACTTCCACGATGGCGACCTCGCGTCACTGGCCGGGCGCGTACGCGAAGACCGCCTTCATCTGCTGGTCTATCCGGAAATTGGCATGGACGCACGCCTGCTTCCACTGGCCTCGCTGCGTCTTGCTCGACGCCAGGCCTCCGCCTGGGGACACCCGACGACCAGCGGCCTGCCGACCATCGATGCGTACTTCAGTTGCGCCGCGATGGAGCCGGAGGAGGCGCCCTCGCACTACCGCGAGGAGTTGCGGTTGCTGCCCGGCATCGGCGTGAACTACCCGGTTCCGGACGCCGCCAACGGACGAGCGCCCTCGCTACCCGACGGGCAGCGCGTGCTGCTGCCGCACAGCCTGTTCAAGCTGCATCCGGACAACGACGCGGTGATTGCCGGGGTCGCCGCCCGATGTCCCGATGTCCGTTTCCTGCTGTTCCGTGAACGCTTCGAGGCATGGAACCGGCAGATCGCCACACGCCTCTCGAAGGCATTCACTGCGCGCGGCATGGATGCCGGGAAGCACCTGTGCTGGCTACCACCGCTGCGCCGCCCTGACTACCTGGCCGTCAATCGCCAAGCGGACCTGATGCTGGATGCCCTGCACTGGTCCGGTGGCAACACCAGTCTCGATGCGCTGGCTTCGGGGCTGCCTGTCGTCACCAGTCGCGGTGAATTCATGCGCGGCCGGCAGACGGCGGCAATGCTGGACATCCTCGGTGTCGACGGTGCCATCGCCGAAACCAAGCGAGTGGCGGAGATGGCGGCAAGTTGGCTGCAGGATTCCGATCGTCGCGAACAGGTGAGACAAAAGATCCTCGATTCCCGCCAGCGCCTGTTCGGACAGGATCACGCCCGCGAGGCGTTTCTCGACCACATCGAGGCGCTGACGGCGAATCGCTGAGTCGCACCAAGAGGCGCTGCATGGTCGAGGCGGATCCGATGCTATTCTGTGATGCCGATCACATGGTCACGGCTTCGCGGGGGCGAAGACCCGATGAATGACAACGCAAGCGCGGCTTCCTCCGGCGCAGCCAGCATCGACGACGCCAATGACCAGCGGCTGATCGCCCGCGTGGCCGCCTACCTGTCGCGCGGCGGCCGCAACGAGGATCCGCGTGAACTGCTGCGACAGACCCTGTCCAGCATCCGCTCGCTGCGCGAGGGCAGTGAATCGATCCAGCAGCGCTACCTCGGCCTGTTCAATGCCGTGCCCGACGCGGTAACGCTGCATGATCTGCAGGGACGCATCCTCGACGCCAACAGCGCGGCATGCCGGGTCTACGGCTACACGCGCGAAGCGATGAAGCAGCTCGGCCTGACCGACCTCAACCCGGACCTTCCCGGCGATCATCTGGACCGCATCCTGAGCGAACACACCACCGGCGACATCTTCTCGGTGGAAACCAGCAATGTCCGCGGCGACGGCACCCGCTTTCCGGTCGAGGTCCACAGCGCCATGTTCGTCGACCGTGGACAACGCCGGATCATTGCCGTGGCACGCGACGTCAGCCGTCGGCAGGAAACCGAAAGCGAGCTTCGTGCCTCGGAGGAGCGCTACAAGAGCCTGCTGCAGGTTATGGACAAGGGCGTCATGGTGCAGGACGCGGAAGGCCGGGTGCTGTCGGTCAACGCAGCCGCCTGCCGCATCCTCGGCATGTCCGAGCTTGAACTCCTGGGCCCGGTGAACCACCTGCGCAACTGGCGCTTCATCCGCGAAGACGGGCATGCGCTGCCGAACGACCAGGTTCCCAGCATGATCGCCCTGCGCGAAGGCCGGACCGTCGATTCCACGCTGGTCGGCGTGTTCCATCGCGACCTGCGCCGCTACGGCTGGCTGTCGGTCAGTTCGGTTCCGCAGTTCCTGGATGGCCAGCACGTGCCGTTCCAGGTCATCTCGATGTTCAGCGAAGTCACCGGACTCAAGCGCGATTCCGAACTGTTTCGCCGTACCCAGGCGCTTGCGCGCATCGGCGGCTGGGACTGGGATCCGATGCAGGTACGCATGTACTGGACCGATACGCTGTACGACATTCTCGGTCGCGACCGCGGCGAGGACGTGGACATCGATGACCTTCTGTCGCAGGTCGCGGCCGCAGACCGCGCCCGGGTGCGAACCGCCATGACACAGGCGCAAACGCGTGGCGACCCCTTCGATCTGGAATGTCGTGTGGTTTCCGAGGATGGTTCCTCACTCTGGGTCAGGATCATCGGCAACGGCGAGTTGCGCGAAGGCGAACGTTTCCGTACCAGCGGCACGCTGCAGGACATCACCGGCAGCAAGCTGCACGAGGACGAACTGCGCCGGCAGGCGTTGACCGATCCGCTGACCCAGCTCCCCAACCGCGACGCCATCATCGAACGGGTGACGGCGGTCATCGAGGATGAAACCTACCGGCAACCCGCCCTGCTCTACGTCGATCTTGACCGCTTCAAGGTCATCAACGACCTGCTCGGCCACCGCGCCGCCGATGAGCTGCTGCGAGCAGCAGCGAGGCGCCTGCGCGAATGCGTGGTCGGCGACGGCATCATCGGGCGCTACTCGGGCGACGAGTTCCTGGTGCTGCTGCACGATGGCAGCGACCACCGCAGCGAAGCCACAGCGGAGCGCATCAATCGCGCTTTCTCGCGCCCGTTCCAGCACGGCGGCGAGGATTTCGCGATTACCTGTTCGATAGGCATCTCGCGCAGCAACGGTCACGGCGACAGCGCGCAGCGAATGATCCAGAGCGCCGATGCCGCCATGAACGACGCCAAGCGACGCGGCCGCAATACCTGGCAGAACTTCAACCAGTCACTGGAAAAGCAGTTGTCCGACCAACTGCTGATGGAAACGCACCTTCGCCGGGCACTGGAGAACGACGAGTTCCGGCTCGTCTACCAGCCCCAGGTGGATCTCGCCAGCGGAGGGCTCTACGCGGTCGAGGCGCTGCTGCGCTGGCGCAATCCCACACTCGGCGAGATGAGCCCGGATCGCTTCATCGACCATGCCGAGACCACCGGCGACATCGTGCCCATCGGCGCCTGGGTGATCCGTGAGTCCTGTCGGCAACTCCGCGAATGGCGCGACACCGGCCTCGACATCCGCCACGTGGCGGTCAACGTCTCCTACCGGCAGTTCCTCAGCGAGGAGCTGCACCACGTGGTGGTCGCCGCGCTGGGCGAGTTCGACCTGCCTCCCGACGCACTGGAACTGGAGATCACCGAACGCGTCCTGATTGAAGATGCTTCCGACACACTGGAAACCTTCGCCAGCCTGAAGGAACTCGGCGTCACGCTCACCATTGACGACTTCGGCGAAGGTTACAGCGCGCTCAACTACCTGCGTCGTCTGCCCATCGACGGCGTCAAAATCTCGCACAGCTTCCTGCGCGGCGTGCCGGAGCAGGCATCCGATGTCGCCATCTGCCAGGCCATCATCGGCATCGCCCAGAGTCTGGGGCTCGACCTCATCGCCGAAGGCGTGGAGACGCCGATCCAGCGCGAGTTCCTGCTGGCGCACGGCGTCAGAAACGCCCAAGGCTATCTGTTCAGCAAGCCCTGTCCCGGCGAAGATATCCCCGGCTACCAATCGCCGGGACCTGCATGACCGACTCCGCCAACAGCGCCGCCACCGACTGGACCATCCGCCCCTGCCAGCCTGCGGATGCCGACGCCATCAGCGACATCATCCGACGGGTCATGACCGACATCGGCGCGGTCGGGCCGGGCTATGCCATCGTCGATCCCGAGGTTGAGGACATGCCCGCTGCCTATGCAGGTGAGCGTGCGGTCTACTTCGTGGTCGAACGTGGTGGCGAGGTGCTGGGCGGCGCCGGCATCGGCCCACTGGCCGAAGCCGATCCGTCGATCTGCGAGCTGCGCAAGATGTACTTCCTCGACGCCCTTCGCGGCCTGGGCGCCGGCCGCGTATTGCTGGGGCACTGCCTCGACGCAGCCCGCGAACGTGGCTATGCACAGTGCTATCTCGAAACGCTGCCGCACCTCGACGCCGCCTGTTGCCTGTATGAGCAAGCCGGGTTTCGGCGCATTCCAGCAGCCATGGGCAACACCGGGCATTTCGGCTGCAACCGCTTCTACGTCATCGATCTCTGACCGAGCAGCGTTGACCCAGGCGTCCGGATCGACGGCCTGCGCTCCGGTACAATCACCGCCCTCGATTCACTGATCTGCAGGACATCCCATGAATCTCTCCGACGTGCGTGCCGTCGTCACCGGCGGCGTCTCCGGTCTCGGCCTCGCCGTGGCCCGACACCTGGTCGCCAACGGCGGCAAAGTCACCCTGTTCGACGTCAACGACGACAAGTCCGCCGAAGCACTGGCGGAACTGGGCGACAACGCCTGCTACTTCCGAACCGACGTCTCTGATGAGACCGCGGTGGCTGCAAACATCAAGGCGGCGGCGGAGAAGCTGGGCGGTCTCAATGCCGCCATCAACTGTGCTGGCATCCTTGGCGCCGGTCGCGTACTGGGCCGCGAAGGCCCGATGCCGCTATCGCGCTTCGAGACCACGGTGAAGGTCAACCTGATCGGCAGCTTCAACGTCGCCAAGGCCGCGGCCGACGTCATGCAGGGCAACGAGCCCGGCGAGGACGGCGAGCGCGGCGTAATCATCAACACGGCGTCGATCGCCGCCTCTCGAGGGGCAGATCGGCCAGGCCGCGTACCGCCTCCAAAGGCGGCGTGGTCGGCATGACCCTGCCGATGGCCTGCGAACGCCCCGCATCGGCGTGCGCGTGATGACGGTGGCGCCGGGTGTGCTCCACACCCCGATGGTCGATGGCATGCCCGAGAACGGCGAATCGCTCTGCGCTCAGGTGCCCTACCCGTCACGCCTGGGCACGCCGCAGGAGTTCGCCGACACCGTCGCCTTCATCCTTGGCAACCGCTACCTCAACGGCACCGTCATCCGCGTCGATGGAGCCATCCGCTCGAGCCGAAGTGACCACGGATTGACAGCTACGATTGGGCGCGTGTGACCAGTATTCAATCAGAGAAGATCATAGTCAACGCTTCGCGCGCAGTCAGCAGAGGCCTTCCGACAGCCAACACGTTGGTCGGAACGTCAGTAATTACGAGCAATCAACACGAGCAGCAGAACGCGCGGCAGCGCCGTTGAACACAGTGGCCGTCGCAGGTCCGCGGGCTAGCGCAGCGCGCCAGGCCGCGGTAAAACGTCACCTTCCGTTTCATCCAGGCGTGCCTGGCGCACAGAATGGAATTGAGCCTGTCAGCGCTGACGACCCTGAGCAGTCGAACTTCGTTGCGTCGCGCGGCGATCCTTCCCTACATGGACGGCGATGCCTTCGTGCATGGACAACGAGGACTTCCTCGCCTACATCCTGGATGCCGCCGTCCTGGCGACGATGCCGACTTTGTGGTGGAAGGCGTCGACGGCTATTTCGTGCAGATCATCGACGACACGGCGGTCGGCCTGCAGATCCCGCAGACGGTGACCTTGAAGTGACCGAAACCGCGCCGGAAATGAAGGCGCGACCGCCACCAGCGCGGCCACTTTTGCCGGCTAAGCTGGCCAACGGCATCGAAGTGCTGGTGCCGGAATACATCGGCAACGGCGAGAAGATCATCGTCAACACCGCGATCCGCGAATTCCGCGGCCGCGCCTGATCGCAGCGTTTTGCAATCGGCTGGCGCCGGTCTAGCGCGCCAGCCACTTGCCGGCCATGCGCCGGATGGACGGCTCGGTGTCATCAGCATCGAGCAGGCCGGCGATATCACGCCAGGCCAGGTCATGCGATTCATCGCTGACCACGAAAGCTTCATTGCCGTCGGCGTGCACGACGAAGCGCAGATCGTAGTGCCAGTGTTCCGGTTCACTGCCGCGGGCCGGGATGCGATGGCGGTCGATGTCGAACAGCTCGTCCTCGACGCACAAACCCGACAGACCCGATTCTTCTTCCGCCTCGCGCAGCGCAGCGCGGCGGACGTCGCTGTCGCCATCGCAGTGACCACCCAGTTGCAGCCATCGATCCAGCTTTCGGTGATGGGTCATCAACAGGCGCCGCCCGTCGCCGGACACCAGCCAGCAGGACGCCGTGAAGTGGCCCGGCGGGTGGCTGCGCCGGAACACGGCATCATCGCTGGACAGAAAGTCGAGGAACAGCGCAACGTCGCTCACCTCGGCCGGATGACAGGCCGCGTAGGCATCCAGCAGCGGCGCCAGCCGGCTCACGGCAATCAGGGGTTTCGCGGAAGTCGAAGATTCCAAAGCACTTTTTCCTGGTGGCCGCCGATCCGAAAACGTCGTCGGCAGCGCATGATCGCATGCGGGCGCGGCTCGCATAGCCGGCAGCGCACAGGTACACTCGGGCGCTTGTCCGTCGCATGGCGGGTGCTGCCGGCGGGGATTCCGGCATCGCCAGGTCCGGCCAGCGGCGCAACCGACACGTCAGCAACACCAGCGGGGGAACCATGCAGGACAGCACGACCGGCGCACGCCAACCGAGTCTTCTACAGGCTCTGACGCCGCTGCTGTTCCTGATCATTTCCCTCGCGCTTTCTGTCCACCTCTACGGCGACAACTCGTCCTACGGCGCCAACCAGATCGTGCTGCTGCTGGGTGCCGGCATCGCCGGGCTGATCGGCATCCGCAACGGCCTGCGCTGGAACGACATCGAGGATGCCATCGTCCACGGCGTCTCGGTGGCCACCGGCGCCATGTTCATCCTGCTCGCCGTCGGCGCGCTGATCGGTACCTGGATCCTCGGCGGCGTGGTGCCAACGCTGATCTTCTACGGCGTCAAGCTGCTGTCACCGTCCTTCTTCTACCCGGCGGCCTGCCTGATCTGCGCCATCGTGGGCCTCGCCATCGGCAGTTCCTGGACCGTGGCGGGAACGCTGGGCGTGGCGTTGATGGGTGTGGCCCAGGCGCTGGGTCTTTCACCGGCGATCACCGCCGGCGCGATCATTTCCGGTGCCTACTTCGGCGACAAGATGTCACCGCTGTCCGACACCACCAACCTGGCGCCCGCTACCGCCGGCAGCGAGCTGTTCACGCATATCCGGCACATGACCTGGACCACGCTGCCAAGCATCGTCATCGCACTGGTGCTGTTCAGCGTGTTCAGCTTTGGCACGGAAACCCACGGCGACGGCGGCAGTTTCGCCGAGCTCGACCAGGTGCTTTCCACGCAGTTCGCCATGGGTCCGCACCTGCTGATTCCGCTGGTGGTCGTGTTCCTGATGGCGATGCGCAAGTTCCCGGCGCTACCGACGATTGCCGTTGGCGCCCTGCTCGGCGCGCTGTTCGCCGTGATCTTCCAGCCAGACCAGACCGTCCGCCTGGCCGGCAACGCCGAGCTGTCGAAGGGCATGGCCCTGCTCGGCGGCGCCTGGCACGCCCTGTTCGACGGCTTCAGCGTGGAAACCGGCAACGAAGCGGTGGACAGCCTGCTGTCGCGCGGCGGCTTCAATTCGATGATCAACACCATCGCGTTGATCATGTCGGCCATGGCCTTCGGCTCGGTGATGGAGCGCACCGGCCTGCTGGAACGCCTGGCACGCGCCGTGCTGTCGGCCGTGCACAGCACCGGCTCGCTGATCGTGGCGACATTGGGCACCGCCATCGGCTGCAATGTCGTTGCCGCCGACCAGTACATGGCCATCGTGCTGCCGGGCCGTCTGTACCGCGCCGAATTCCGCAAGCGCGGGCTGGCGCCGGTCAACCTGTCGCGCGCGCTGGAAGACGCCGGCACCCTGACCTCACCGCTGGTGCCGTGGAACACCTGTGGCGCCTACATGGCCGCCACGCTGGGCATCGCCACCACGGCCTACCTGCCCTATGCGTTCTTCAACCTGGTCAACCCGCTGATCGCCGCGGCCATGGCCTATGCCGGTTTCCGCATCATCCGGCAGGAACCGGCCACCGCTGAACCGGCGGCGCCGGCGCGCTAGCGCGCAAGTCCTGCATGCCCCGGATCAACTACGCTAGCAGCAACCCGTTCGACATTGAAAACCGGCAGGCTGCGGCCTGCTTGAAGGAGGAAGCAGCACCATGAAATCCCGGCTAACTTCGTCTTTGAACGCCAAGGCGCTCATGACGGCCCTGCTCGCCCTGCTGGCCACGCCCGCCGCGATGGCCACGCCGGAAGGCGGCATCGATGCGGCGATCAACGCCTTCTTCGCCCCGATTGCAGGCGCAATCTTCGGCGTCGTGTTCTACCCGATCCCGATCGGCGGCGGTGCCGCAGTCCCAGCCATGGTGCTGTGGCTGATCATCGCGGCGACCTTCTTCACCGTGTACTTCGGCTTCATCAACATCCGAGGCATGAAACAGGGCGTAAAGCTGATCCGCGGCGACTATTCCGATCCGAACGACACCGGCGAGGTCAGCCACTTCCAGGCTTTGGCCACGGCGCTGTCCGGCACGGTCGGCCTCGGCAACATCGCCGGCGTCGCCATCGCCATCTCGGTGGGTGGCCCGGGCGCGACCTTCTGGATGATTGTCGCCGGCCTGCTTGGCATGAGTTCCAAGTTCACCGAGTGCACGCTGGGCGTGAAGTACCGACGCGAGAACCCGGACGGCAGCGTCTCCGGCGGCCCGATGTATTACCTGAGCCACGGCATCGCCGAGCACTATCCGAAGATGGCCGGCTTCGGCAAGCTGCTGGCGATCATCTTCGCGATCTGCTGCATCGGCGGCTCCATCGGCGGCGGCAACATGTTCCAGGCCAACCAGAGTTTCCAGCAGGTGGTGAACATTACTGGTGGCGAGACCAGCTGGCTGGCCGGCAACGGCTGGATCTTCGGCCTGGTGATGGCGGTGATGGTCGCGGTGGTGATCATCGGCGGCATCCAGTCCATCGCCCGCGTCACCAGCAAGCTGGTGCCAATGATGGCCATCCTCTACCTGCTCTGCGGCATCTACATCATCATCGCCGACTTCGCGATGATCCCGGCCGCGTTCCAGGCGATCATCGCAGGCGCCTTCACGCCGGAAGCTGGCTACGGCGGCATCATCGGCGTGCTGATCCAGGGTTTCCGCCGCGCCGCGTTCTCCAACGAGGCCGGCATCGGTTCGGCATCCATCGCGCACTCGGCGGTGAAGACCAGGGAGCCGATCACCGAAGGTCTGGTCGCGCTGTGGGAGCCGTTCGTCGATACCGTGGTGATCTGCACCATGACCGCGCTGGTGATCATCATCACCGGCATGTACCAGCAGCAGGGCGTCGGCGACGGCGTGCAGCTGACCTCGATGGCCTATGCCTCGGTGTTGAGCTGGTTCCCCTACCTGCTGACCATCGCCGTGTTCCTGTTCGCCTTCTCGACCATGCTGGCCTGGTCCTACTACGGCGAGAAGTCGGCCTGCTACCTGTTCGGCGAATCCAACGGCGTGAAGCTGGGCTACAAGCTGGTGTTCTGCCTGTTCATCATCGTCGGCGCCTCGGCCAACCTCGGCGCGGTCACCGACTTCTCCGACGCCATGATCTTCGTGATGGCGCTGCCCAACATCATCGGCCTGTACCTGCTGTCGCCGGTAGTGAAGCGCGAGCTGCAAAGCTACTTCGCGCGGGTGAAGAGCGGCGAGATCAAGTCCTACCGGAACTGATCAACCCGACTCCCGAAAAGCAAAGCCCGGTCACGCTCACGTGGCCGGGCTTTTTCGTGGATGAACGATGCGGAACTTGTGATCAGTCGCTTCCGGGAAGCGCCTCCTGTTCATTGACTTCGTCGTCGTCCTGCGCGCTGCCCGGCAAGCGCTTGCGCGGCTCGACGCCGAGTTCGCGCAGCAGGTCGACCTGCCGCAGCAGGTTGCCGCGGCCGGTGCTGAGCTTGGCGTACGCCGCGTCGTAGGCGCCCTGCGCCTGGCGCAGGTTCTTGTCGATGCCGTGCAGGTCCTCGACGAAGCCGGCGAACTTGTCGTACAGCAACCCGGCGCGGCTGGCGATGTCCTGCGCGTTGCGGTTCTGCTTCTCCAGCCGCCACAGGTTTGCGACGGTACGCAAGGCTAGCAGCAGGTTACTGGGACCAACCAGGCTAACGTTGCCGCGCAGCGCCATGTCCTGCAGGTCATCCGCCTCTCGCAGCGCGTCCAGCAGCGCCGGCTCCACCGGCACGAACATCAGCACGAAATCCGGACTGCGCACGCCGGGCAGCCGACTGTAGTCACGCGCGGCCAGCCCACGGATGTGCGCGCGCAGCGAATCGACGTGCTCGCGCATGGCCATCGCTCGCTCCGCGTCGTCAGCGGCGTTTGCCGCACGGATATAAGCGGTCAGCGAGACCTTGGCGTCGATCACCAGGTCGCGATTCTCCGGCAGGTGCACGACCACGTCCGGTCGCCACAGCGCGCCGTCCTCGTCACGCAGGCTCTGTTGGGTTTCGAAGTCGCGACCCGGTGTCAGTCCGGAGGCCTCCAGCACGCGCTCCAGCACCATCTCGCCCCAGTCGCCCTGGATCTTCTGCTGGCCGCGTAGCGCCTTGGACAGGCTGTCGGCCTCGTCGCTCAGGCGCACGTTGAGTTGGCGCAGCTGCTCGATCTCTTTCTTCAGCGAATGCTGCTCCAGACGCTCGTTGCCGTAGCTGTCCGCGACCTGCTTCTGGAAGCCTTCGATGCGCTCACGCAGCGGATTGAGCAGGCCGCCGAGCTGCTCCATGTTTTGCTGCTTGAGGTTCTTCGCCTTCTCGTCGAGCAGGCGGTTGGCGAGGTTCTCGAACTCCGGCTTCAGCTGTTCCTGCAGGCGTTGCAGCGCGGCCAACTTTTCGTCGGCGGCACGGAGCCGCTCCTCGCTGCGCACGCTGGCGTCGGTCAGCTGCCGCTGCAGCACGTCGCCATCGCTGCGTGCCCGCGACAGCTCCGCACGCAGCTGCCCGTTCTGCTCATCCAGCGTTGCGACACGGCTGGACAGCACGGCCTGCTCGCGGATGGCGGCTTCGCTGCGCTCACGCAGCGCCTCGATACCGGCCTCGGCAGCATCCAGCGCCTCCTGAAGCTGCCGGCGCTGCGGTTCAGCCTCCGCGGCACCGTGGCGACGCGCACGCGGCAGCAGCCACAAAAGCAGGGCCAGTGCGAGCAGCGCGGCAATGACCATGCCGATCAACAGTGAGGTCGGATCAAGCGATACAGACAAAAGCGGCTCCGCAGTCTGGCGAGGATAATCGCCATTCTACGGAGCCGCGGTCTCGCGCGCCGAGACAGACGCGATGAAGGAGACGGTCAGACGGAAATCAGCCTGCCTTGGCCGCCCAGGAAGCACACCAGCCCTTGCCGACCACGCTGTGGCCGGGGAACAGCTGACAGCTGCCAAGTCCACCGCTGGTCGCCGTATAGAACTGGCAGTTGGTGCAGTCCTGCTCGGGCTTGTGCTGCGGATACTTGGTCGCGTCGACCTTGGTGGTGTCCTCGATGTATCCCAGCGCAACGGCCGTCGGGTTGCTGAGATCCAGCGGGGTCAGGTCCTGCGCACGCGCACTGCGCACGGCAACGCCCGCCAGCGGCACGCTGACGGCGGCAACGCCCAGAACCTGCAGGAAACGGCGACGGGAGGCAATCGGTTGGCTCATGGTCTTCTCCAAGGGTAGGAATTGACGGAATACGGTCTATTCAAATCCGCGTAACCGTAGCGCTTTCGGGCAATGCAGGTTTGATCGCGATACATTCGCATTTCCGCGCCGCGCAAGGCCGGTAGCCAAGCCTGATCGGCCGCGCCGGAAAGGGCGACGGCACCATCACCGGATCGGCTACACTCCGGGCATGAACGCCAATGCCAGCGCCATCAGCGGCCATCAGCCCATCGTCGGCCGGCTGATCGAAGCCATCCACCAGCTGTCCGAACGTGGCTGGACGCCTGCCACCAGCAGCAATTTCTCCTGCCGCCTCGACGCCGGCCATGCGCTGATCACCGCCTCCGGTGGCGACAAGGGTCGCCTGGGCCCGGATGACTTCCTCGTGGTCGACATGGACGGCCAGGTGATCGACAGTCAGCGACGCTCCTCGGCGGAAACCCTGCTGCACACCCAGCTGTATCGACGTTTTCCGGATATCGGCTGCGTGCTGCATACGCACTCGCATAACCAGACCGTGGCATCGCGGCTGTATGCCAGAAACGGCGCGCTGACGCTGGCCGGCTACGAGCTGCTGAAGGCCTTCAGCGGCCACGCCAGCCACGAAGTTTCGGTCGAGCTGCCGGTACTGCCGAATACCCAGGACATGCCGCTGCTGGCAGCCCGCGTCGAGGCGCTGATGGTGTCGGGCGAAGACGACCACCTGCCCGTCCCCGGCTACCTGATCGAAGGCCATGGCCTGTACGCCTGGGGCCGCGATATCGACGAAGCCATGCGCCACCTCGAGGCCATCGAGTTCATGATCGGCTGCGAACTGGACCTGCGCCGCCTGGGCGCCTGATTCCCGGCGACCATTCGTTGAGCATGCCTTGATCCAGAGGCAGCCAGGCCACATCTTCTACGTTCTCACGACCTCTGGATGACCACCATGAGCCGACTCCGCATCTTTTCCGACGACCAGCCCGATGCCCCGCAGCAGGTGCTGGACGAGCATGCCGCCATCGCCGAAGCACTCAGCGGCATCGGCGTGCATCTGGAGCAGTGGGAAACGAAGGACAGCATCGGCGAAGGCGCAAGTCCCGACGACGTGCTCTCGGCTTACCAGCCGGAAATCGACAGGCTCAACGCCAAGCACGGCTTCCAGAGCATCGATGTGGTCAGCATCACACCGGACCATCCGCAGCGCGAAGCCATGCGCGCGAAGTTCCTCGACGAGCACTTCCACATCGAAGACGAGATCCGCTTCTTCGTCGCCGGCAGCGGTCTGTTCAGCCTGCACACGGGCGGCAAAGTTTATGAGGTGCTATGCGAGCGCGGCGACCTGATCAGCGTGCCGGACCGCATGACCCACTGGTTCGACATGGGCCCGGAGCCCAGCTTCATCGCGATCCGCTTCTTCACCGTGCCCGATGGCTGGGTCGGTGAATTCACCGGCAGCGATATCGCCCGGCGCTTTCCACGCTACGAAGCCGGCCAGGCGATCTGACCCCATGAGCGATACCGGCAAGACCGTGATCCTCACCGACATCGAGGGCACCACCAGCTCGATTTCCTTCGTCAAGGACGTCCTGTTTCCCTACGCTCGTCGCGCCCTGCCCGACTTCGTCGCCCGTCGCGGTGACGAGCCCGAGGTGCGCCGCTGGCTGGACGAAGCCGCGCTGGATATCGGTGGCGTGGTCAGCGACGACTGCATCGTCGAACTGCTGCAGGGCTGGATCGACGAGGATCGCAAGCACACCGCGCTGAAGGCGCTGCAGGGCATGGTCTGGCGCGACGGCTATGAGCGCGGCGACTATCGCGCGCATTTCTACGCCGATGCGGCCGAATCACTGCGCCACTGGCATGCCGACGGCCATCCGCTCTACGTCTATTCCTCCGGCTCGGTGCCGGCGCAGAAACTGTTCTTCGGCTACAGCGAAGCCGGCGACCTGACGCCGCTGGTTTCCGGCTGGTTCGACACCGAGATCGGCCACAAGCGCGATGCGGACTCCTACCGCCGCATCACCAACGCCATCGGCCGCGCGCCGGGGGACATCCTGTTCCTTTCCGACGTGGTGGAAGAACTCGACGCTGCCCGTGAAGCCGGCCTGCGCACCGCCCTGCTCGACCGTCGTGGCGATTATCCGCAGCCCCGCGAAGGCGACGACTGCCACGACCACACGCGATTCGAGTCCTTTGCCGACATCCACGCCTGAACCGGACAAGCAGCGCTGGAAGCACTCCGCCACTGCCGGGGATACGGCAAGACGGCAACTCTCCAGCGGAATGCAGCCGGCGCGTGGAAGGCGTCCATCGCGCTGTAGTGCTGGCTGGCCAGCCACGGACCACCGAATCGACCAAGCCCTTCGGCCAGCCGTTCATCATGGCGCCGCAGGTCGATGCCGGAAACCTGGCGACCCGGGCGTATTCCCACCGCGCCTGACCGGCGTCAAGGCGCCGCGCTGCCACAGGCTCCATGCTGCGACGATCATCCCGTCACAACCATCGGAGATCACGGACATGGAATTCCACGTGCAACTGCGGAGCCGTTCAACCCCGCTGGCGGCGATCGAGGCGCAGCTGCTGCAGGTCGATCCGGCAGCCGTGATCGACATCGATCCGTTAAACCCGCTGCTGCGAATCGCCACGTTGATCGAGTCGCCCGCATTGGTAAACCTGCTGAACAAGGCCGGGCTTGATGTGTCCGCTGCCGACATCCGCCAGCTGCCGTCGACCTGCTGCGGCGGCTGCAGTGGCTGAGTGATAGCGCGTCACCCCGCCGCCGCGTGGCGTCTGGCAAGCACCCGTTCGACGTCGCCCAGTCCGAGACCGCGTGCGCGCAGCGCGACCAGCAGATGGAACAGCAGGTCGGCGGACTCGGCGAGCAACGCGGAATCATCCTGGCTGACCGCAGCCAGCGCGGTTTCCACGCCCTCCTCGCCGACCTTTTGCGCGATGCGGCGAATGCCTTCGTCGAACAGGCGCGTGGTGTAGCTGCCTTCGGGTCGCTCACGTTCACGTTCCGCTACCAGCGCATCGAGCCGGCCAAGGAAGTTTTCCGGCGCTGTCGGAAAACAGCTGTCGCGCCCGAGGTGGCAGGTGGGACCGGCTGGCTGCGCCTGGATCAGCAAGGTATCGGCGTCGCAGTCACGGTCGATGGACACCAGCCGCAGCACGTTGCCGCTGGTTTCTCCCTTGCGCCACAGCGCCTGGCGACTGCGACTGAAGAACACGACGTCGCCACCGGCCAGCGTGGCATCCAGTGCCTCGCGATTCATGTAGCCGAGCATCAGAACCTGACGAGTCGCGACATCCTGGACAATGGCAGGCAACAATCCGCCCTGCTTGTTCCAGTCGAGCGTTGCGGGGTCAAAACGGGGACTCGTAGTCATGCCGTCGCTGCCTCTTCGGCCTTCGCGGTGTCCGTCAGTCGAACGGGGACATCCGCGTTCGCCAACGATTCCTTCAGGTCGCCGATGGCAATGCTGCCGTCGTGGAACACGCTGGCCGCCAGCGCGGCATCAACGTCGGCCTCGCGAAACACGTCAATGAAGTGCGGAATCGCGCCGGCACCACCGGATGCCACCAGCGGCACGGCGCAGGCCGTGCGCGCGGCGCGAAGCTGCTCGATGTCATAGCCGGTGCGCACGCCGTCGCTGCCAATGCAGTTCAGCACGACCTCGCCCGCACCCAGCGCCACGCCTTCGGCAATCCATTCCAGCGTCGGCGTGGCATGCGATTTCATCCGCGACGGATCGCCACTGAGGCTACGCACGCGCCAGTCGCCGTCGTCATCACGCAGGCTGTCCACGCCCAGCACCACGCACTGCACGCCAAAGGCATCGGCCAGTTCGGCGATCAGCGCCGGCCGCTGCAGTGCTGGGCTGTTGATCGACACCTTGTCGGCACCGGCGTGCAGCACGCGACGCGCCTGCTCGACGCTGCGGATGCCGCCGGCAACGCAGAAAGGAATGTCCAGCTCACGCGCCACGCGCTCGACCCAGTCAACGTCCACGTCGCGCCCTTCCGGACTGGCGGTGATGTCGTAGAACACCAGTTCGTCCGCGCCTTCGTTGCGGTAGCGACGCGCCAGTTCGACGATGTCACCGCAGTCGATGTGGTCGCGAAAACGAACGCCCTTCACCACGCGACCGTCGCGCACGTCCAAGCAAGGAATGATGCGTCGGCTCAACATGGCGTTGGTTCCGCATCGGCGCTTGATGCCAGCAGTGATGCCAGGTCGATATGGCCTTCCAGCAAGGCGCGACCTAGCACGGCGGCCGCGCAGCCGGCATCCAGCGCTGCCGAGACATCGCCAGCATCGCGCAAACCGCCGGAAGCCTGGATCGACAGCGCCGGAAAGCGCAGCGACAGCGCACGGTAGAGATCAAGATTCGGCCCGCTGAGCATGCCGTCGCGGCGGATGTCGGTGCACAGCAGGTGACGCAGGCCGGCATCCGCATAGCGCGCCGCGAGGTCGAACAGCTCGACGCCGGCATCGGCGGTCCAGCCACGTACCGGAAGCATCCAGCGCCCTTCGTCGTCCGGCCGTGTATCAAGCGCGAGCGTGATCGCATCACCGCCGAATTCATCCAGCCAGGCGCAGACCTTGCCCGGCTCCTGCACTGCCAGCGAACCCAGCACCACCCGTGACGCACCGGCATCCAGCAGGCTCGCGACATCGTCACGGCCTCGAACGCCGCCACCGGTCTGCACCGACAGCCCCGTCTGTTCGCTGATCCGCCGCAGCAACGGCCGCAAGCTGTAGCCGCCCTCGCGCGCAGCATCGAGATCGACCAGGTGCAGCCAGTCGGCACCGGCATCACGGAAGCCCCGGGCAACTGCCAATGGATCGTCGGCGTAGACCGTTTCCCGGGTGTAGTCGCCCTGCCGCAGGCGCACCACACGACCACTCCGGACGTCGATGGCGGGGAGAATGGATTCCGGATTCAGGCCGCGCATCGGGAAACCTCGCTGGCAAGGCCATCAACGATGAAGTTGCGCAGCAGGCGCGCACCGGTCGCCGCGGAACGCTCGGGATGGAACTGCATGCCGGCAGCTTGTCCGCGCTGCACGATGGCGGCGAAGGCCTGGCCGTGCTCGCTGCTGGCGATGCAATCTCCGGTGACCGGCGCGGCATAGCTGTGGACGAAATAGGCCTGCTCGCCGTCCGCGACACCATCGAGCAACGGGCTCGACTGCCGGCCCTGCAACCGGTTCCAGCCCATGTGCGGCACGCGCACGCCGGCTGAAGCCGGCATCCGTTGCACCTTGCCGGGAAGCAGCCCCAGGCATTCGACATCGCCTTCCTCGGAAGCCTCGAACAGCAGCTGCATGCCGAGACAGATGCCAAGCAACGGCGCTGGCGGCTTGCTCAGCACACCCAGCAAACCACGCTGACGCAGCAGGCGCATGGCAGACCCGGCCGCGCCGACGCCGGGCAGGATGATGCGATCCGCACTGGCGACCTCGTCAGCGATCGCCGTCACCAGCGGCTCGACGCCCAGCCGCTGCAAGGCATAGCGCACCGAGCCGAGGTTGGCGCCACCGGCATCGATCAAGGCGACACGTGGCGGGTTCTGGATCGACGACATCACAGCGTGCCCTTGCTGCTGGGCGGCTGGCTGCCGTCAGCGGAGTTCCGGGAAATCGCCTGGCGCAGTGCCCGCGCGACCGCTTTGAAGCAGCCCTCGACCTGATGATGTGCGTTCTCGCCCGTCACCTTGAGGTGCAGCGCCATACCCGCCGCTGCGCTCAGTGAACGGAAGAAATGCTCGACCATTTCGGTGGACAGCTCGCCCACGCGCTCGCGCGAAAACCGGCCGTCGAAGACGAAGACACCGCGGCCGGAAAGATCAATCGCGGCAACGGCCAGGCTTTCGTCCATGGGAATGGCGACCTGGCCCAGCAGGCGTGCCGGTGTCGCCACGTCGTCCACGCCATAGCGCACGATGCCTCGCTTGTCGCCCAGCGCCTCGCGCAACGCCTCGCCCAGCACGATGGCGCAGTCCTCGACGGTGTGGTGCTCATCGACTTCCAGGTCACCTTCGCATCTCAGCTCCAGCGCGAAGCCGCCGTGGGTGCCGATCTGCTCCAGCATGTGATCGAAGAAACCGATGCCGGTGCGGATCTCCGGACGCCTGGCGGCGTCGAGGTCCACCGATGCGACGATCCGCGTCTCCCGGGTTTCGCGGCGACGTTCGGCGAAGCGCGGTCGCCCGAGGATGCGCGTGACGATGCCCGGCCAGTCCAGTCCGTCCATGCCAATCTTGAGCCCGGCGCAGCCGAGGTTGGCGGCCAGTTGCAGGTCGGTGTCACGATCACCGATCACCCAACTGCCGGCCATGTCGACGTCACGATCACGCAGGTATGGCAACAGCATGCCGATACCCGGCTTGCGTGTCGGTGTGCCATCGACCATCCGGCTCTCGCCTTCAAGACTCTCGTCGATGTGCTCCGCTTCGAAGTGGATACCCTGCGAGGTCAATATCTGTTGCAGCAGGCGGTGCGGTCCATCGAACTGCTCGCGCGGGAAGGATTCGGTGCCGAGACCATCCTGGTTGCTGACCATCACCAGCCGGTAGCCAGCACTTTGCAGCTTCAGCAGCGCCGGAATCACGCCGTCAACCAGTGCCAGCTTGTCGTAGGCGTCGATCTGGAAGTCAGCCGGCTCGCGGATCAGCGTGCCGTCGCGATCAATGAACAGGTAGCGCTTCATGCGGCGGCCCCGCCGAGAGCAGCTTCGAGTCGCCGATTCTGGTCAGCGCTACCGATGCTGATGCGCAGTGCATCGCCCAGCTGCGGCATCGCGCGCATGTCACGTACCACGATGCCGGCCAACAGCAGATCGCGAAGGCAGCGCCCGGCATTTTCGACGCGTACGAGAAGGAAATTGCCGTCACCCGGATAGACACGCCGGACACCCGTCATCGCGGTGATGGACTGCGCAAGTCGCTCGCGCTCGGCGCGGATCATGGCGACCCGTTGGCGGGTGATCGTCTGTGCGTCCTCGGACAAGGCGCCCAAGGCCAGCGCCACCGACGCCTGCGGCAGCGGGTACGGTGCCTGGCAGTTGCGCAGTACCGCAATCAACGACGCTGAAGCGAGCAATGCACCAACCCGCGCCGCGGCCAGCCCGTGCGCCTTCGACAAGGTCCGCAACACGACCAGGTTTTCGTGGCGATCGAGCAATCCCGCGCAGGACGGCTGCTCGCTGAACTCGATGTAGGCTTCGTCCACCACCAGCACGGCCCGACCAGCGAGCGCTGCCGCCAGCGCGTCGATATCGTCTAGCGACAGGGACTGCCCGGTCGGGTTGGCGGGCGAACACAGAAAGACCAGGCGCGCGTTTCCTTCCAGCGCGAATTCAGCCACCCGGTCGAGATCACAGCGGAAACCGTCGGCACCGTCGATCAGCGGTACCTCCAGCAGCGGTGCACCCTGCAAACGCGCGCTGACCGCGTACATACCGAACACCGGCGGACACACCAGCACGCCATCGCGGCCCGGCCGACACAGGGCGCGAACCAGCAGGTCGATGCCTTCGTCGCTGCCGCGACCGAGCAGCAGTTGTTCCGGCTTCACGCCGTACAGTCTGGCCAGCGCTTCCCTGAGCGCAGCCGGCTGGGGCTCGGGATAGCGGCGCTGCTCGCCGGTGCCGTCGACGGGATTCGGATACGGCGATTCGTTGGCGTTGAGCCAGAGATCGGCCGCCGCCATCGCGGCACCGAATTCCCGACGCGCCGACGAGTAGCCGGCAAACTCACGCAGATCCTCGCGAACCAGATCCAACACGTTCATGCCGCCACCTCGCAGGCGTCACGGCGCAGTCGGCGATCCACGGCGCGCGCGTGCGCTTCCAGGCCTTCCGCACGCGCCAGCGTCGCCGCACAGGGCCCGATGCGCTGCAAGCCCTCTTCGCTGACCGTCTGTACGCTGATGCGGCGCTGGAAGCTGGCCACCGAGACGCCGCTCCAGGCGCGTGCGGCACCAGCGGTCGGCAGCACGTGATTGGTACCGCTGCAATAGTCGCCCAGCGCTTCGGCGGCCCAGTCGCCGAGGAACACCGAACCGGCGGCGGTGACGGAAGGCAGCCAGCGCCGCGGCTCGCGCAGCGCCAGGATCAGGTGCTCCGGCGCGTAGCGGTTGCTGATCGCCAATGCCGTATCCATGTCCGGCACCAGCAGCAGTCGGCTGTTGGCGAGCGACTGCGTCGCGATGGCGGCGCGCGGGAGATCAGCCAACTGGGATTGCAGTTCGACGACGACTGCTCGCAACAGCGGTCCGCTATCCGACAACAGCAGCACCTGTGAATCGGGGCCGTGCTCGGCCTGCGACAGCAGGTCGGCGGCGATGAAGGCGGGATTGGCGCCGTCATCCGCAATCACCAGCACTTCCGACGGACCCGCCGGCATGTCGATGGCCGGGCCGCCCGGCTCGGCAGTCACCTGCTGCTTGGCTGCTGTGACCCAGGCATTGCCGGGACCGAACAGCTTGTCGCAGCGCGGAATGCTCGACGTGCCGTAGGCCATGGCGGCAATGGCCTGCGCGCCGCCGACACGGAAAATGCGGTTCAACCCGCACAAGTTGGCCGTGAACAGCAGCGCCGGATCGACGCGGCCCTGTCGATCAGGTGGTGTGCACACCACGCGCTGGCGACCGCCTGCCAATGCGGCTGGAATGCCCAGCATCAGCACCGTCGACAAAAGTGGCGCACTGCCGCCCGGGACATAGAGACCCACAGTGTCGATGGCCCGGGTCAGGCTTTCGCAACGCACACCTTTCGCGGTTTCCACCGACGCCGACGGTGTTGCCATGGTCGCTTCGTGGAAGGCGGTGATGCGCCCCGCCGCGTCACGGATCGCCTGCTTCAGCTCCTGCCCCAGTTCGAACTCGGCGGCGAGTATGGCTGCCTGCGGCACCTCGAAGGCATCGAGCTCGACGCCATCGAAGCGGCGACCGTAGTCGCGAACAGCGCGGTCACCCTCACGACGGACCGCGGCAAGGATGTCCGTCACATCACGCTGCAGTTTCGGGTCGCGCTGCGACGCCGGACGCCGCAGCAAGGCCTCGCGCTCGCCCGGCGCCAGTGCCGTCCAATCAACGATGTTCATGGCAGCATCTGCTCCAACGGCAGCACCAGCAGCTGGCTGGCACCGGCCTGCTTCATGCGCTCCAGCTGCTGCCAGGACACCGCGTCGCGACACAGCGCCTTGATCGCGACGCCGTCACCGTCGCCATCCAGCGCCATCACGCTCGGCGGCTCGCCGTCCGGCAGCAAGGGCAGCAGTTCGGCCAGCTGGCTGCGCCGTGCATTCAGCATCAGCAGACGGCTGTTGCGCTGACCCAGCGCCGCAGCGAGGCGCGCACGCAGCTGCCGCGCGAGCTCACCGCGAGCACCGGGCAATTCGGCGGACGGCGCGGCCAGCACCGCTTCGCTGCGGAGGATGACATCGACCTCGCGCAGTTGATTCGCGCGCAGCGTGCCGCCGCTGGAAACCAGATCGCAGATCAGCTCGGCCTGCCCCAGTCGCGGTGCGATCTCCACCGAACCGGACAGGGTGACGATCTCCGCTTCCACGCCGCGCCCGCGAAGCCAGTCGGCCAGCAGCGCCGGGTAGCTGGTGGCGATGCGTAAGCCGGAAAGCGATTCCGGTCCGTCGTAGGACAGCTCTTCCGGCACCGCCAATGACAGCCGACAACTGCCGAAACCCAGTGGCTGCCACTCAACCGGCGTGGCCGCATCGCCCTTTGCGACCGCGGTGAACTCGGCCAGCACGTTGCGGCCAACGACACCGAGATCGCAGACACCCTGGGCAATCAGTCCGGGGATGTCGTCATCGCGCACCAGCAGCAGGTCGATGGGCTCGGATTCGCCGTGACAGAACAGGCGGTCGCGACTTTCCTGGAAACGCAGACCGAGCCGCTCCAGCAGCTCGCGGGCCGGCGTGCCGAGGCGGCCGGACTTCTGGATGGCGATGCGCAGTCGATCACGCGTGGGCGCGATTCGATTCATGGGAACTCCAGCGTTTGGCGGTGCGCGAAGGGCGCGGGTTGAGGCCGGCATGGCCTCGGTGTGAGGCGAAAGGCGACGAGGCAGGCAGCGCCTGATCAGCGTCGATCAGGCTGCCGGGGGAACGGCCTCAATGTCGCTCGTCGTTGACCGGACGGCCGTCCTTGAGTGCATTGGAAAAGGCCGGATGCCCGGCGGCGGCCAGGCGCCGCGCGGCGATGCGGTAGCCACCCTCGCCCTGGCTCAGGCAGCGGGCAACACGACCGATGGTGGTCGCACTGACGCCGCTCACGTCGTGGATGCTGCGGTAGGCCATGCCGGCCGTCAGCGGCGCTACCACGCGCCAGCGATCCGACATTGCTTCCAGCTCGGCCGGCGTGCACAGATCAAGCAGGAACGCCGCCATCTCGTCGCGACCATCCAGTGCGCACAGCGCATCACACAGCGCATCGAATGCGCTGGCGCTGTCGGCTTCGGGCTGGACATAGCGGCGTTTCATGGGCGTCTTTGACGGAACCTCGTGCAACCCTGCGTTCGGAGGCTAGAAGCAATGTACTAACATGCTAATACACTATTCGACGCGTCCGCAAGCTCGCCGGCCGCTCTGAAAACGTCGCCACCGGGCCCAAACCGTCCATCGGAGGCCGGTTGCCCCTGCATTCCCTGCCCAGGGCGTCCGGGTTATCGTTGTCGCACAGGGGAATCCATGATCGAGCAGCCATTGCCAGCCAAGCCCGAAGACCACCGTCAAATGCGCGCCTTGCGACGGCTGTTTGATGCGCGACTGGTGCCCGCGCTCGGGGCTTTGCTGCTGGTATTGGCGGCACTGCCGCTGACTGCGGCATACAGCCGCCACAACGCCCAGCCAGGCATCGAGCGCAACGCGGCGATCATCGAGCCGCTGCGTATCTTCCATGAACCGGATGAACGACTCAGTCTCGACCAGGCACGTGCCCGCTACGCCGGCGGCGAGTTCGAAGTCAACGACCGCGTTGCCGGCAACTACGGGTTCCGTCCCGAAGGCATGTGGTTCCACCTGCGATTGCGCAATCCAGGTATCGACGATCCAAATTGGCTGCTGGTAATCGAGTACCCGCTGATCGATCACCTCAGCGCCTACATCATCGACAGTTCGGGAAACATCCGTGAGGAGCGTAGCGGTGATCGCGTGCCGTTCACGGAGCGCGCAGTGGACATGCGCGAACCGAGCTTCGCATTGGACCTCCGGCCCGGAGAAACCGTCGAAGTGTTCCTGCGTGCCGAGTCGCAAAGTTCTATGCAGGTGCCGTTGGTGGTCGCGCCAACCGCCGACTACCTGGCCGAGCGCATCCCGGGCAACCAGGCGTTGGGCATGTACTACGGCGTGCTGGCGGCACTGGGCCTGTACAACCTGATCCTCTACCTGTCGGTGCGCGACCGTCTGTTCCTCTGGTACGTGCTGTACATCGTTAGCTTCGGCGTGCTGGTGTCGGTGCTGAACGGCCTCGCCTTCCAGTACCTGTGGCCGAACGCGCCGGACTTCGGCAACCGCTTCCTGATCGTCGGCATCCCGCTGGCGCTGATGGCGATGCTGCAATTCTCCCGGCGTTTCCTCGAAACCCATCGCCACGCGCCACGCCTGCATCGGCTGATCAACTGGATGATGCTGGTGCTGTCGGGCGAGTCCATCGCTGCCCTGTTCCTCAGCTACCGAACCTGCGTCCTGGTGGAGACGGCGTCGGTGTTCATCGTCACGCCGTTGGTGCTGCTGACCGCTTTCCGGGTACTGCCGAAATATCGCCCGGCGCGCTACTTCCTGCTGGCCTGGAGCGCGTTGCTGATCAGCCTGATCGTCTACTCGGCGGTATCCTTCGGCTACCTCCCCAAGCACCCGCTGACCGAGTACAGCGTGCAGATCGGCTCGGCGCTGGAAATGGTGCTGCTGTCCTTCGCCCTCGCCTATCGTTTCAACCTGCTGAAGGCCGAGAACGAACGCATCCAGAGCGAGGCCCGCGAGCAACTGGAGTCGCGGGTGCGCGCGCGCACGCATGAACTGGATGCCACCATGAAGCGTCTGGAGGATGCCAACCGACGACTGGAAGACTTCAGCCGTCGCGACGGCCTTACCAACGTCTACAACCGGCGCCACCTTGACCAGTTGCTGCGCGAGGCGCTCGACCATGCGCGCGACCAGTCGCACCCGCTGGCGCTGATGTTGCTGGACGTCGACCACTTCAAGCGGATCAACGACTGCCATGGTCATCTTGCCGGCGATGACTGCCTCCGAGCCGTCGCGCGCTGCTGTCGCGAACTGCTGAGCGGCGGCGACGGGTCGGTGGCACGCTACGGGGGCGAAGAATTTGTGGTGCTGCTGCCGTCGGCTGGTCGTGATGCCGCACACCGCCTGGCCGAAACCCTGCGACAACGCATCGAGCGACTGGCGATCAACGTCGACGGCCGCACCATTCCGCTGACCATCAGCATCGGCCTGCATTGCGCTGCGGTCGATGCGCTACCCCTGAGCGGGAATGACCTGATTGCCGCCGCCGACGAAGCCCTCTACAAGGCCAAGCAGGAAGGACGCAATCGCGTGCGGTTGTGCGCGGCCTCGGCGACCGGCACCGGATGACGTCGAGAAGCTACAGGTCCGCCAGCAGTTTTCCGGACTCGACCAGCTTCAGCATGGCGCGGATGTCGCCATCCATCGCGCGATCACGGCGCATGAAACCGACCTCGCCGCGAATCTGACGAAGCGCTGCCGCCACCACCGGCGATGGCGCGACCTCGCCGCCGTCCGCCAATTGATCGCCGAGTTGATGCACTTCGGCCATGAAGGCATCGCGCTCAGGACGGCCCTCGGCGGGCGCGTTGCCGACTTTCGAGGCCAGCAGCGACCAGTCGCCACGCCGCGCAAGGCGACGCGCGGCCTCGATCATGTCGCGCCGGAAATCCAGCGCCTGTGCTGCGGTATACAACTCCAGCGCCAGCACATGGCCGAGGTCTTCGCACATATCGAGCACATGGCGCGCCTCGTTGGCGCCCATCGACACGTGGTCCTCGGCATTGGCGCTGGTCGGAATCGAATACACCGAGGCCGGATGCGCACGCGAGGCAAGGTCATTGACCAGCGCCGCCGCCGTGTACTGCACGATCATGAAGCCGGAATCGGTGGCGTCTTCGTTGCCGATCAGGAACGGCGGCAGGCCATCATTCGTCGCGCCGTCGACCAGCTTGTTGAGGCGACGCTCGGAAATGCTGGCCAGTGTCGGCAGCGCGGCCTTCAGGTAACTCATCGCCAGCGCCAGCGGCATGCCATGGAAGTGACCGGCGGAGACGACGCGGTCCTCGATGCGACCGCTGTCGTCGTGATCGGGGAACACCAGCGGGTTGTCGGTGACGGCGTTTAGCTCAACATCGAACACACGGCAGGCCTGTTCGAAGGCGTCGCGCACCGCGCCGTGCACCTGCGGAATGCAGCGCAGGCTGTAGCTGTCCTGCGGCTGGTGTTTTTTGCCGCCACGGAACGGCAGGTAGCGTTCGTAGAAGCGCTCGCGACCGTGGCGTTGCGACGGCGGCACCCAGTCCCAGCTGATGTCGAAACGCAGCGCCTGTTCCTTCGGATCGCTCCAGGAATCCTGCTGCCAGGCCTTGAAGCGCGGCACCAGGTGGTAGTCGATGTCGGTCAGCGTCGAGCCTGCCAGCAATTCGCGCAGCCGCTTGGCCACGGCAACCTGGCCCGGATGCGGGCGCAGCGCATGCACATGCTCATCGAAGGCACGAAGGCGTCCGGCGAAGCCTTCCAGCGTCATCGCCGCCGCGAGATCCGCCGTATCCAGCAGCCTCTCCAGCCGATCCAGCGCCAGCGTGCCGCAGGCCAGCATCTGCGCCGTACCGTTGTTCAGCGCCAGACCTTCCTTGAAGCTCAGCTTCACCGGCTTGAGGCCAGCGCGTGCCAGTGCATCGCCGCCGGGCATGCGTTCGCCCTCGAAGAAGGCTTCGCCGCCTCCCAGCAACACGATGGCCAGGTGCGACAGCGGCGCGAGGTCGCCGGACGCGCCCACTGACCCCTTCATCGGCACCACCGGCACCACGCCGGCGTTGAACAGCGCGGTCATGGCTTCGAGCGTCGACACGCGAATGCCGGAGTGACCACGCAGCAGCGTGTTGATGCGGATCGCCATCATCGCCCGCACCACGTCAGCACCAAACGGTTCGCCCACGCAGACCGCATGCGTGATGATCAGGTTCTCCTGCAGCTCCTCCATCAGCGTGTCGTCACGCTCGGCTTCGATCTGCGGCAATTCGTCGCGCAGGCGATGCGCGCCCAGCAGGCGGTCGGCGTTGCTGCCGAAGCCGGTGGACACGCCGTAGATCGGCTCCTTGCGCTGCACCTGCTCGGCCAGGAAATCGGCGGCCTTCTGCACGCGCGCCAGCGCCTTGTCGCAAAGCGCGATGGTGGCCTCGCCATTCGCCAACGCGACCAGTTGGGCGCGCGTCAGTGAAAGGCCATCGAGAGTGATGCAAGAACGATTCATGGCTCGAAACTCGGATTCAAAAAATCGAAACGACTATTTTTCGCTACCGCTTGTCTCTTCTCCCACAGGCGGGAGAATCGAGCGTGGCTACCGCCACGCGAGGGGAATGAGGGTGGCCGCGCGTAGCGCGCAATCGCCTTACGCCGACGGCATTGCCTGCGACTGCTCGATCTCGACGCGCAGCGTCTTCACCAGCTCGGCGCGCGTCACCTCGAACTGCGACTCCCGACGCAGGTCCTTCACCGCGACCACACCGCGTGCCGCCTCGTCCCCGCCAACGACCAGCACGAAACGGATGCCGGCGCGGTCGGCGTATTTGAACTGCTTGCCGAGCTTGCTCGCTTCCATCTGCACTTCGGTATTGATGCCACCGGCACGCAGTTCGGCGGCGATGGCGAGGTAGTCCGGCAGGCGCTCGGCGTCCATCTGGCTGACCAGCACTTCGACCGTACTGTCAGCGACATCCAGCAACCCAGCCTCGCGCAACTGCCAGAACAGGCGCGTCAGGCCAATCGAAATACCCACGCCCGGCAGCTTGGACTTGCTGTAGTGGCTGGCCAGGTTCTCGTAGCGGCCACCCGAGCAGATCGAGCCAATTTCCGGATGCGAAGTCAGCACGGTCTCGTAAACCGTGCCGGTGTAGTAGTCGAGGCCGCGCGCAATCGAGAAGTTCAGCGCGTAGGCGCTTTCCGGAACGCCCATCTGCCGGATGCGGGTCAACACTTCATGCAGCTCGCTGATGCCGGCGTCCAGCTCAGCGTTACTGCCAGCCGCACGCAACTCATCGAGTTTGGTCAGCGCATCGCCGTGACCTTCCGAACGCGTGGCGACGAAATCGAGCACCGCACTCACTGCATCCTCCGACAGGCCGAACGGTTCAGCGCTCAGGGTGTCGCGCACATAGTCGGCGCCGCGCTTGTCCAGCTTGTCGACCTCGCGCAGCACCAGCATCTGCTGTTCCGCATCGGTGACGCCAAGTCGCTGGAAGAAGCCACGCAGTAAACGACGGTTGTTCAACTGGATGCAGAACTCGCCAATGCCCAGCGCGCTGAACACGGCATGGATCACCGCCGGCATCTCGGCGTCATAAGCCAAGGCCAGTGAATCCTTCCCGATCACGTCGATGTCGCACTGGTAGAACTCGCGGAAGCGGCCGCGCTGCTGGCGTTCGCCGCGATACACGCGCTGCATCTGGTAGCGACGGAACGGGAATGCCAGATCGTGTTCGTGCTCGGCGACATAGCGGGCCAGCGGCACGGTGAGATCAAAGCGAAGCGCCATTTCCGGCGCCTTGCCCTGCTCCATGGCGCCGGTGGACTGCAGGAAATACACCTGCCGCTCGGTCTCGCCACCACTCTTGGTCAGCAGCACGTCGGTGAGCTCCATCACCGGCGTCTCCACCGGCACAAAGCCGAAGCGCTCGAACTGGCTACGGATGACGTCCAGCAGCCGCTGGAACGCAATCTGCTCGCGGGGAAGTAGCTCCAGCACGCCTGGCGGCGTACGCGGTTTGATCAATGCCATGGCGTTTTGGCCCTGCGATCAGGACGACGGCGGATTTCGGGGCCGCAAGCCTAGCAGAATTGCCGGAACGGCCAGTCATTTTCGAGCTGGATTCCACCAATCTGGCGGCCATCCAGGCGCCCGGCAGCCCTTGCGCCACCCGCGGCGTCCGGATTAGAATGCGCGGCTCGCGGCGACCGGGGTGTAGCTCAGCTTGGTAGAGCGCTACGTTCGGGACGTAGAGGTCGCATGTTCGAATCATGTCTCCCCGACCAACCAGATCCGCGAGATCAAAAAAAACCCGGCGAAAGCCGGGTTTTTTGTTCGTCCGCGAAGTGATACCGCCGAATCAGCTTTCGCTTTCCCGGCCGTAGACGTCCTCGAAGCGCACGATGTCGTCTTCGCCGAGGTAGCTGCCGGACTGGACTTCGATGATCTCCAGCGGCTCGCTGCCGGGATTTTCGAGACGGTGTTTGGCGCCCAACGGAATGAACGTGGACTCGTTCTCGTTGAGGTCGAAGACCTCGTCGTTGCGGGTCACGCGGGCAATGCCGCGAACCACCACCCAATGCTCGGCGCGATGGTGGTGCATCTGCAGGCTCAGGCGCGCACCCGGCTTGACCGTAATGCGCTTGACCTGGAAGCGCTCGGCGGCATCCACCGAATCGTAGTGGCCCCAGGGCCGATAGACCTTGCGATGCAGTTGGGTTTCGCCACGGCCATCCTGCTTGAGTCGACCGACGATCTCCTTGACCTGCTGCACGGCGTCCTTGTGCGCCACCAGCAGCGCGTCGTCGGTGTCGACCACGATCACGTCGTCAAGGCCGAGCAAGGCCATCAGGCGATCACCGTGGGCATAGGTGTTGCGGCAATCCAGCGCGATCACGTCGCCATGATGCGCGTTGCCCCCAGCGTCACGCTCGGCCAGTTCCCACAATGCGTTGAACGAACCCACGTCATCCCAGCCCACGTCGATGGGCAGCACGCGCGCATGCTCGGTGCGCTCCATCACCGCGTAGTCGATGGAGTTGGACGGTGAGCGCCCGAAGGCCTCGGCATCCAGACGCAGGAAGTCGGGATCCCGCCGTGCGTCCTGCAGCGAATCACGACAGGCGGACAACATCGCCGGCTCGTGACGCTCCAGCTCGGCCAGGAACACGGATGCACGGAACAGGAACATGCCGCTATTCCAGAAATAGTCACCGCTGGCAACGTAGGAAGCAGCGCGTTCGGCATCCGGCTTTTCGACGAACTCGGCCACGTTGCGAACGCCGTCACCGGCTTCAGCGCGGATGTAGCCGAAGCCGGTCTCCGCATGTCGAGGCACGATGCCGAAGGTGAGCAGCGCACCATCCGCCGCCGCCGGCAATGCGGCTTCGACGGCGGCACGGAAGCCGGCCTCGTCGCGCACCTGGTGATCGGACGGCAGCACCAGCAACAGCGGATCGTCGCCCTGCTCCATCGCCACCAGCGCAGCGGCGGCAATCGCCGGTGCCGTGTTGCGCGCCACCGGTTCCAGCACGATGGCACCCGGCTCGATGCCGAGCTCCAGCAACTGCTCGGCGACCATGAACCGGTGTGCCTCGTTGCAGACCACGACCGGCGCCGCCAGACGCGGCAGCCCATCAAGGCGTGCGGCGGTCTGCTGCAGCAGGCTGTTGTCACCGATCAGCGGCAGGAACTGCTTGGGAAAGCCCTCGCGCGACAATGGCCAGAGACGCGTTCCGCTGCCACCGGAGAGCAGCACGGGAACCAGGGAAACATTGCTAGCGTCAGTCACGGATATCCAGCCAGATCGGTGGTCAGAAGGCTGCACAGTTTACCAGCCGGCACGAGCACGGCGCAGTGATGCGGCTCGCCGGAGTACTTCACGGCTATCGCTTCTGGCGTGACTCCGGATGCCGTACCTGGCCGTCACCGCGAACCACGAAGCGCTCGATGGTCAGCGACTCCGCACCCATTGGCCCGTAGGCATGCAGGCGCGTGGTGGAAATGCCGATCTCGGCACCGAGGCCCAGTTGCCCGCCATCATTGAAGCGCGAGGAGGCATTCACCATCACCGCCGAACTGCGCACGCCGCGGATGAAGGCGTCAGCCGCGTCGCCGTCCTCGGTCACGATGACTTCGGTGTGATCAGAGCCGTGTCGGGCAATATGCGCCAGCGCATCCTCAAGACCGTCCACCAGCTTGAGCGATACGGCGAGATCCAGGTACTCGCGGTCGTAGCCCTCGTCATTGATGGAATCAATCGTCTCCAGCCGCGCTCGACTTCGTTCGCAGCCGTAAATGGTCACGCCCTGCGCGGAAAGTGTTTCCACCAATACAGGCAGCAGGTCATCCGCGCGCTCGACGTGGATCAGCAACGTTTCCAGCGCGTTGCAAACGCCGGGACGGCTGGTCTTGCCGTCGACCAGCAGATCCAGCGCCTTGCCGGCATCAGCGGCCTTGTCGACATACAGGTGGCAGACACCCTTGTAGTGTTTGATCACCGGCACCCGTGCGTTCTCGGCAACAAAGCGGATCAGGCCCTCACCGCCACGCGGAATCGCGAGATCGACCAGATCCGAAAGCCGTAGCAGCTCGAGAACATGTTCACGCGCCGGATCGGTGATGACGCTGACGGCTGCCTCGGGTAGCGCGTTCGCACGCAGTGCCGCATGCAGGCAGGCGGCAATCGCCGCGTTGCTGCTGCGCGCTTCCGAGCCGCCGCGCAACAGCACCGCATTGCCAGCCTTGATGCACAGCGCGGCGGCATCGGCGGTGACGTTGGGCCGCGCCTCGTAGATCATCGCGATCAACCCCAGCGGCAGTCGCTCGCGCTCCACGAGCAGGCCGTTGGGCAGCACCTGTCGCCGTGTGACCTGCCCAACCGGATCGTCCTGTGCGGCGATTTCGAGCAGTGCCGCCACGATGCCGGCGATCCGATCCGCATCCAGCCGGAGTCGATCCAGCATCGCGCCGCGCGTGCCCGCCTGCTCCGCGCGTGCCATGTCTTCGGCATTCGCCGCGAGCACGGCTTCGCTACCGGCCTGCAAGGCGTTGGCCATGTCCTCGATCAGGCGGCGGCGGCCAATCGCGTCCAGCGCTGCCACCTGACGTTGTGCGGCCCGCGCCTGGATCGCCAGTTCCCGGATGCCTGAAGTCATCAGCCCTGAAGTCACCGTGCTTGAAGTCATTCGATAGATCGCTCTCTCAGAAGTACCAGGTCATCGCGATGGATCACCGCCTCACCGTAGCTGAATCCCAGCACGCCGGCGATTTCGTCGCTGCGGCGACCGACGATGCGGCGCAGGTCGGTCGCGGCGTACTGCACCAGGCCACGGGCAACGACCGCGTCATTCAGCGACGACTCGCGGACTTCCACCGCATCACCCCGCTGGAATTCACCCTCCACGGAAACGATGCCGCCCGGCAGCAAGGAAGCACCGCGACGACCGAGCGCATCCGCGGCGCCGGCATCGATACGGATCAATCCGCCGGACGGCGCGTGGCGCAACCACTGCTTGCGTGCGGTCAGGCGGTCGGAAAGGCGTTCGATCAAAGTGCCATGCAGGCGGCCTTCCGACAGCGCGCCCAACACGGCGGCATCCCGCCCGCTGAAAAGGGCCGTCGCGATGCCGGCGGTCGCCGCCTTGGACGCCGCTTCGAGCTTGGTGATCATGCCTCCGGTTCCAACGGCGCTGCCCGTTCCCGCTGCCACCTTGCGCAGCGCGTCGTCGATCCTTGAAACCCTTGCAATCGGCTGGGCCGAGGCATCCAGTCGCGGATTCGCCGAGTAGAGGCCTTCGACATCGGAAGCGATCAGCAGCAGATCGGCATCCACCAGCGACGCGACCGCGGCCGCGAGATTGTCGTTGTCGCCGAGCCGCAACTCGTCCACAGCAACCGTATCGTTTTCGTTGACCACCGGCAGCGCGCCGGCATCGAGCAGTTCACGCAGCGTGGCGCGCGCATTGAGGTAGCGACGGCGATTGCGCATGTCGTCGTGGCAGAGCAAGACCTGTGCCGCCAGCAGGCCGGTCTGCTGCTGCCAGAAGTTGACCAGTTGTGCCTGCCCCAACGCAGCCAGTGCCTGCCGTTGAGGCAAACCGCGACCGGTCGCCTTCAGCCGACCGCGTCCCGCTGCAACGGCGCCCGACGACACCAGCACGACCTCCCGACCCGCGCTGCGCGCATCGGCGATAAAGCGTGCCAGCGCGGTGGCGAAGTGATCGGTCAAACCGTTGTCGGCGTCGGCCAGCAGGCTGCTGCCGACCTTCAACACCGCGCGTCGCCAGTCCGGCAAGGGCTGCGCGGGAAAGTGCTCCAGCGCGGTGCTCATCGCAGCCTGTCTAGCCGCGAACGCAATGCATCCAGCCGCAGATCGCCCGCCGCGCCGGGTGAAACACGTGCTTCCAGGCTGGCCTGCGGATCCCGATCCGCCCAACGAGACGGATCCGCAGCCTCTCGGTAGGCATCGCGGAACGGCATGCCGTCGCGTGCCAGCTCGACGGCAAGATCGGTGGCGTACATCGACGGCTCCAGCGCCGCGCTGATCCGATCCGCGTTCCAGTCGAGGTTGCGCAGCAGATCCGGCAGCAGTTCTAGCGCGCTGAGACCGCGCCCGAAAGCATGGAAGATCGCGCCCTTGGAGAACTGCAGGTCGCGGTGATAGCCGGATGGCAGCGACAGCAGCTGCTCGATCTCGCTGCGCGCCGCCGCGGCACTGGCGTACACGCCGCGCATCAACTCGATCACGTCCGGGTTGCGCTTGTTCGGCATGATCGAACTGCCGGTGGTGTACTCGGCCGGCAGCTTTACGAAGCCGAACTCGGCGCTGGTGAACAGGCTCAGGTCCCAGGCCAGGCGACGGAGATCGAGCAGCGCCGAGCCCAGTGCCTCGATGGCCGCCATTTCGAACTTGCCGCGCGACAGTTGCGCGTAGGTCGCCGCGACCTGCAAGCGACCGAAACCCAAAGCCTGCGTGCTGTGATCACGGTCCAGCGGCAGATTGACGCCGTAGCCGGCGGCGCTGCCCAGCGGATTGGCATTGATCCAGACCAGCGTATCGGCCGCGCGTTGCGCATCGTCGATAAACCCTTCAGCCCAGGCCGCCCACCACATGCCTGCCGACGAGACCACGGCGCGCTGCAGGTGGGTGTAGCCCGGCAGCGGCAGCGCGGCTTCAGCGTTGGCACGAGCCAGCGCCACTTCGGCGCACTCGATGCATAGCGTCTTCAGATGCGAGAGACGATCCTTCAGCCACAGTCGCGTGGCGACCAGCACCTGGTCATTGCGCGAGCGGCCGGTGTGGATCTTCTTGCCGGTCTCGCCGAGGCGCTCGGTCAGGCGCGCCTCGATGGCGGAATGACCGTCTTCGAAGCGCTCATCGAGAATGAACTCGCCACGCTCAAAGTCGCCAGCGAGTACGCTCAGCTCACGCTCCAATCCGGCCAACTCATCCGCCGTGAGGATGCCGATGTGCCGCAAACCCTGCGCATGTGCCCGACTGGCCTCGATATCGAACAGAAAGAATTCGCGATCAAGGATCACGTCCTCGCCAGCCAGGAAGCGCTGGATGCGCTCGTCCACCTTCACGCCCGGTTTCTGCCACAGCAGTCCGCTCATGCCGCTGTCTCCTCGTCCGTGGAAATACCGCAGAGTTCATCGAAGCCAAAAGCGGCATTGAGGTTCTGCAACGCCTGCGTCGCCGCGCCTTTCAGCAGGTTGTCCAGCGTCGAAACCGCCACTAGGCGTCGCCCGTCCGCCGACAGTGTGAAGCCACCGACTTCGACGTGATGCCGGTTGGCGATGCGGCTCACCCACGGCGCATCTTCCTGCACGCGCACCAGCGGCTCTTTGGCGTAGCTCTGGTGATAGATCGTCCTGATCGCGTCGATGTCGAAGGCGCTACGCAGCGTCATGTTCACGGTGATCGTCAGGCCACGGAAATGCGGCGCGACATGCGGCATGAACTGCACCGGATGATCGAGCTGGCGGCTCACTTCGCGCTCGTGCACGTGTCCGGTGAGGCTGTAGGGCATCAGGTTGTCGCGCAGCAGCGCGACGTTGTTCTTGTCCGATGGCGTGGTGCCTGCACCGGAATAGCCGGACACGCCAAAGCACTGTGCCGGGCCATCCAGCCAGTCGCGCATCGGCGCCAGCGACAGCTGCATGGCGGTGGCGTAGCAGCCCGGATTGCTGATCCGCCGCTGGCCGTCGTAGCGGCTGCGGGTCAGCTCCGGCAGGCCGTAGTACCAGTCGTCATCGAAACGGTAGTCCGCGGACAAATCGATGATGACGGGCTGTTTGAAATCAGAATCTGCGCCGGCGCCATCGAAGGCGTCCACGCAGAGACCGGCTTTGCCGTTGGGCAATGCAAGCACGACAGCGTCCGCTTCCAGCGATGGCAGATCGCCATGATCCGGCGCGCTGTAGCGCAGCTCGCCAACCGGAGCATCCGTGTGCTCAGCCACGCGTTGCCCGTCCAGCTCGCGTGACGAGACATAGGCCAGCTCGAACTGCGGATGCGCCGCCAGCAAACGAATCAGCTCGCCGCCGACATGGCCACGTGCACCGACGATACCGACACGAGGTTTCCCATTCGCGCTCATGACCCCAGCTCCAGGCGTGCATCCAGACCACGACGCACCGCAGGCCATTCACTGTCGAGAATGGAAAACACCACCGTGTCGCGGCGGCTGCCGTCGGGCAGGATCATGTGATTGCGCAGCACACCGTCCTGCTTGGCACCCAGTCGCGCAATCGCGGCTCGTGAACGATGGTTATGCCAGTGCGTGCGGAACTCCACCGCGATGCAGCCCATCTGCTCGAAGGCATGCGCCAGCAGCAGGCGCTTCGCGGCCGGATTCAAGGCGGTGGCCCACACGCGTTTCGCGTACCAGGTGTAGCCGATCTCCAGCCGGCGGTTCGTGGCGTCCATATGGCAATACCGTGTGCTGCCAACAACCTCGCCTTCTGCATCACGAACCACGAACGGCATGGCGGTGCCGGCATCGCGCATGGCCAATGCCGCGTCGACATAGGCGGCAGCGCCCTCCGGCGTGGGCACGGTGGTGTACCAGAGTCGCCACAGCTCGCCGTCGCTGGCAGCACGCACCAGCGCATCGACATGATCCATCGACAGCGGCTCAAGCCTGACCGGATCGTCATCCAGCGTTGGGCTCTGCCGCCAGGCCCGCTCGAGACCGGCGCTCCCAGCGCTCATGGGTCGTCTCCCTCGGTCGCTGCGGTGGCTTCGTCGACCAGCGTTGCCGGCCGCTCACGGCAGTGTGCCACCGCCGCTTCGATAGCCGCGAAATCCTCCAGACCATACCAGTAGACGTTCCAGGGGTTGCCCTTGATCACGCCATCGCTTTCCTCGGCGTAGAAGCCGTTGACCGCGTTACGGCGCCGTGAACGCCAGAACAGCGAACCGACTTCCTGCTGCATCACCTGCCAGATGGCACGCCCGAGGCCTTCGCCCTGCGCGTCATCGGCAACGGCAAACTTGTCCATGTGCGGCACGCCGTCCTCGCGGGTCAGTACGATGGCGGCGCGATAGTTCTCGGACACGTACAGGCGCCAAAGCGGCGTGCGCTCGAAGTAGTCCGGCACCAGCCGTCGGCCAAAGCTCGATTCGATCAGCGCCGTCAACCGCTGGCGATCCACGGCCTCCCAACCGTCAAAGCGATGGATGCGCTCGCCGCGACGGATCAGGGTGCCGGAACCGCGATGCGTGAACAGCTCCTTGGCCAATTGATCAGGCCGCGTGATCGACACCGATGACGACGGCGGTAACGTCGACAGCAGTTCGGCGATCTGCTCGATCTTCAGCCGCATGCCGGAGTGCAGCCACGGCTGCTGCATCAACGACTCGTGTTCAGTGCGCAGGTTGATCGATTCGATCAGACGGCCATCGCCGTCCAGCAGGCCGCCGGTGCCGGTGAGGAAGATGATTTTGTACGGCTGCAGCGCCTTCACCAGCTCGTTGGCGGCCCAGTCGGCGTTGATGTTGAGGATCTGTCCGCCCACGGTTTCTCCAAGACTGGCGATCACCGGAATCGAGCCGACCTTTAGCGCGGCATCAACCGGCGCCTGGTTGATCGCCACCACGCGCCCGACCAGGCCCAGCGTCTCGGGGTCAATCTGCTCGCTCTCGAACACACCGGAACTGATCGAGGTGGCGCGAACGTCCGCTTCCTGCAGCGCTTCCACCAGCGACAGGTTGGCCTGCTGGAACACGCGACGCACGACCGCCAGCGCTTCCGGCGAGGTCACGCGCAAGCCATCGACGGTCTGCTTCTCGATGCCGGCAGCCCGGAGTTCGTCGTCCAGTTGCGGACCGGCACCGTGCAGCACGATCGGCGTCAGCCCGACCTGCTGCAGGAAAGACAGCGACGACACCAGCGCGTCGATCTCATCACGAAGGATCGCACCACCAACCTTGACCACGGCAAAGCGCGCCGCGTCGAGTTTCGAGAAGCGCTTGAGGTAGAGCTGGATTTCCTTGGCGCTGCCCATGTTGGACAGCAGCCGCACGATGGTGCCACGCAGTTCACGCATGGTCTTGCCGACTCCGTTGCTGGTGGTGGAAACGCGACGCAAACGCCCTGCTCACGGTCATTCCGCCGACAACGGCGACCACGGCGTCGAAAGCCGGCGTGTTGGTGACATGCGACTGGGCGTTCATGCTTTCTCCATGATGCGGCGATGCACCTCGCCAACGGACTGCAACTGATCCAGCGCAACCCACTCATCGGCGGTATGCGCCTGGGCGATATGGCCGGGACCATAGACCAGCGCGGTCATGCCGGCCGCCGAGAACAGCGAAGCCTCGGTCCAGAAGTCCACGGCATTGCCGATAGGCAGACCCAGTTCATCGGCCAGATCACGCGCGGCCAGACGCTTCTCCTCGGCATCGGCGATGCTGCCGCCCGGCAGGGACGGACCGCGGAAGGTTTCTTCGTAGTCCGCCGCTGGATTCAGTTCGCGGAAGCGCGCGTGCAGTGCATCCATGTCCTGCGACGGCAGCGGGCGGAAGCCGAAGCGCAATTCAGCAGACGGTGCAATCACGTTGGCCTTGATGCCGCCTTCGATGCGTCCGATGTTGAAGCGCAGGCCGGTCAGGCCGCCAAAACGCTGTGCGTCCTCGGCAGCGACCAGGGACAAGGCACCGTGCCCCCACTCAACGGCCTGATGCAGCGCGCTCTGCTGGCGGGCATCAGCGGACGAGGCATGACCAGCGCGGCCATGGAAACCCATGCGAACCGAACTGATGCCGCGATGCGCCAGCACCGCTTCCGCGCCGGTCGGCTCGGCGACGATCACTTCGTCGAAGCCATGATCGGTGGCGAGAAAGCCCGCGATGCAGCGCGCGTCATTGGCTTCCTCATCGGTGCTGAACAGGAACGCCGCATCGCCTTCGGTGACAGCCGCTGCCGCAACCAGGCAGGCCGCCGCACCCTTGATGTCACAGGCGCCAAGGCCAATCGCTCGACCCTCCGTCACGCGAAGCTTGAGCGGGTCCGCGCTCCAGGCTTCCGAAGACGGCACGGTGTCCAGGTGGACATTGAACAGGCGCTCCGGATTGCCGCGCACCGCCAGCATCGACACCGCGCCGGCGCCGAAGTCAGTGACCTCGATGCGGAATCCGGGCAGCTTCTCGCGCAGGTAGTCGAAGATACCGCCGGTACCAATATGGCGTGGCGGGTTGCGGGTATCAAAAGACACCAGCGCTTCGAGATGCGTCAGCGTTGCCGACAGCAGGTCGCTCATGAGCGGTTGACCTCCGCCCACAGGCTGCTGCTCATGCCGTAGAGCTTGATGAAACCCTCGGCCTCGGCCACGCCCCAGTCCGCGCTCTGCGCGTAGGTCGCACCGCTGGCCTGGAGGATGTGTGGCGAACGCACGGCCACCGCATCGACCACGCCACCGCGCGTCTCAAGCACCACCTCTCCATTGACCATGCGCTGGCTGCTGGCGAGGAAAGCTTCCAGATCGGCCTTCAGCGGATCGTGGAAGAAGCCTTCGTAGACCAGCTCCACCCATTGCCGCGCCACCGACGGCTTGAAGCGGTTCTGCTGCTTGCTGAGCACGGCTTCCTCCAGCGCCCGATGCGCCGTCAGCAGTGCGGTCAGACCCGGTGCCTCATAGACGATGCGACCCTTGAGGCCAATCGTTGTGTCGCCGGTGTACATGCCACGACCCACGCTGTAGGCCGCGAACAGGTGGTTGAGCCTGGCCAGCATGACGTGCCCCGGCATCGTCTCGTCATCCAGCGCCACGGCCTCGCCGTTCTCGAAACGCAGCGTCACCGACAGCGCACCGGCAGGCCACTCGGAGCACGGCTTGCACCAGCCACGCGCGCCCTCGCCCGGTGCTTCCCAGCGATCAATCTCGCCACCGGACAGCGTCACGCCGAGCAGGTTCTCGTTGATGGTGTAGGCCTGCTGTTTGGCGCGCACGCCAAAGCCACGTTCTTCGAGGTACTTCTGCTCGTAGGCGCGGGTCTGTGTGTGCTCCTTCTGGATCTCGCGGATCGGCGCGACGATCTCGTAGTCGCCCAGCGCCTTCACCGTGAGATCGAACCGCACCTGGTCGTTGCCCATGCCGGTGCAGCCGTGCGCGATGCTGCGCGTGCCCAGTTCGGCGGCACGCTTCAACGCAGCCTCGACGATCAGATAGCGATCCGAAACCAGCAGCGGATACTGGCCCTGATAGCCCTGCCCGGCCCAGATGAACGGCTTGACGAAACCGCTCCAGATCGCCGGGCCACCGTCGATAGTCTGGTGGCTGGCAACGCCCAACTCGGCGGCGCGCTGTTCGATGAAGTCGCGTTCTTCAGCATCCACACCACCGGTGTCGGCGAATACGGTATGCACGGCCCAGCCGCGCTCCTGCAGGTAAGGCACGCAGAAGCTGGTGTCGAGGCCGCCGGAAAAGGCAAGGACGATGGCCTGTGAGCCGTGATTGGTGATTGGTGATTGGTGATTGGAAGAATCGGACGACGTCGTCATTGTTGTCTCGGAGCTGATCGAAATAGTTGGAAAGGACGTTTGGCTTCGCTCTGGCGAATCACCAATCACTAATCACGGCCGTGCAGCAGCGCGGCCATCACGGCTTTTTGCACGTGCAGGCGGTTCTCGGCCTCGTCGATGGCGATGCAGTTGGGCGAGTCCATCACCGCGTCGGTCGCCTTGATGTTCCGGCGCAGCGGCAGGCAGTGCGAGAAGGCGCCATTGTTGGTCAGCGCCATCTTGGCTTCATCGACCATGAAGTGCTTGTGGCGGTCACGGATCGGCTTTTCCGGCGCCCAGTTGCCGAAGTACGGCAGCGCACCCCAGCTCTTGGCGTAGACGACATCCGCGCCGCTGTACGCCGACTCGATGTCATGGCTGACAGTGAACGAGCCGCCACTCTCGACCACATTCTGTTCGGCCCAGCCCATGTAGCGTTCGTCCAGCAGGTATTCCGGCGTCGGACACAGCAGGGTGACGTCCATGCCCATGCGCGTGGCGATGGTCAGCGCGGAGTTCGCCACCGCCGTGTTCAGCGGCTTGGGATGATAGGTCCAGGTCAGCACATACTTCTTGCCACGAAGGTCGGTGGTACCGAAGCGTTCCTGCAGCGCCAGTGCATGCGCCAGTTCCTGGCAGGGATGGGTGATCGTCTCCATGTTGATCACCGGCACCGGCGAGTACTTGGCGAATCCCTTGAGCACGCGATCCTCGCGATCCTCCGACCAGTCCACGAACTTCGGGAAGGCGCGCACGCCGATCAGGTCGACATAGCGCCCAAGCACCTGCGCCACTTCGGCGATGTGCTCCTCCGCCTCACCGTCCATGACCGTGCCGACGTCGAACTCGATCGGCCAGGCATCCTTGCCGGGCTGCAGCACGATCGCGTGGCCACCCAGGTGGAAGGCACCCAGCTCGAAGCTGCTGCGCGTACGCAGCGAGGGGTTGAAGAACAGCAGCGCGATGCTTCGACCCTTGAGGTCATCGCCCGTGGGCGTGCGCTTGAACGCGGCGGCCTGCGCCAGCAGCGCGTCCAGCTCGTCGCGGCTCAGGTCCTGGGTGTTGAGGAAGTGCTTCATGTCGTCGTTGTCGATCTGGCGGTGGTTTCGGGAGGTTCTCGGAAATCAGAAACAGGAAAGCCCAGCGCGGGGCTGGGCTTTCGGAAGGCGTTCGTTTGGTCGAGCGTGAACGTCCGGGCTACCCAGCAGGCTTGGCGCTTTCCGGTCGGCGGGCACGCGAGGTCATGCCGGCGGCCATGCGGGCGGCATCGATGCGTGCGGGGCTGGTGAGGTTGACGTTCATTGCCGGCGGATCATGACAGCGAATGTTGCGCACCGCAACATGGGGTTCGACGGAGCAACCGTCAGCGCGACCTGGCTCACGAAACGACGAAGGCCAGTCGCGGTGGACTGGCCTTCGGGATATCTCGTCGGAGCGGCCAGCTTCAGTCGGCCGGCGATACCGCCACGCGGACACGCAGTTTGCTGCCGGGGTCGTAATCGAGGCGCGACTGGAACACGTCGCCGCGATACTGGTACTCGACGTCGTAGCCGGCGATACGCTGCTCGTCCCGGTAACGCTCGACGGTGCGACATTCACGCTGCACATCGTCGTATTCGCGGCCGCGCGCCGAACCGTTGTTGCGATCGGCGTTGCGGCCGATGGCACCGCCGATCACCGCACCGGCCACCGTGGCAGCCTTGCGTCCATCGCCCTTGCCGATCTGGTTGCCCAGCGCGCCACCGATGATGGCGCCGAGCACGGTGCCGCCGGTCGGGTCGCCGCCGTCGCGCTCATAGCGCCTGACCGGCTGGTCGTAGCATTCCTGCACCGGCTCGGAGTAGCGCACCGTCTCGTAGTAAGGATCCACACGCAGCACGTCCGCGTAGGCGTAGGTCACATTGCCAGCGGGAATCTGCGCCATGGCGCTGCCGGAAACGGCGGCCAGCAGCAGAATCATCGAGGAAATCAGCATTCTCATACGTTGTCCGGTCCCCTGAAGGATTGAACGGTTCACTTTCTGATTCGTACCGGGAGCGCCTGTGGCGACACCCGAGGGCTGTCAGGCGTCATGCCCGGTTCACCTTGGCTGCCATTGAAGCACCGGACGGCTGAACCCGCGCTTTAAGATTTCGTTATATCGCGGCTGAATGCACAGGTGGCGATTGGTACACTTGAGGCCAGCACGTCAGGTCATCTTCCCCCATGCAACTCCGACTCCACAACAGCCTCAGCCGCCGGGTTGAGGACTTCGAGCCGCTCGATTCCAACAACGTCACCATGTACCTGTGCGGGCCCACGGTCTACAGCTACGTGCATATCGGCAACGCGCGCGGCCCGGTCGTGTTCGACGTGCTGGCTGGCCTGCTGCGCCGCGACTTCGGCGGCCTGACCTACGCCCGCAACATCACCGACGTGGACGATAAGATCAACGCGGCGGCGAAGGAAGCCGGCGCCCCGATCAGCACGATCACCGACAAGTACACGGCGATCTACCGCGAGGACATGCGCCGCCTCGGTGTTACCCCGCAGGACGTGGAGCCGCACGCCACCGAGCACATGCCGCAGATCATCACGATGATCGAAGCGCTGATCGAATCCGGCCACGCCTATGCGGCCGAGGGTCACGTGCTGTTCTCGGTGGCCAGCTACGCCGACTATGGCCGGCTGTCGCGGCGTCCGGTGGAAGACATGATCGCCGGCGCCCGCGTCGAAGTGGCGCCGTACAAGCGTGATCCCGGCGACTTCGTGCTGTGGAAACCGTCCACCGATGATCTGCCAGGCTGGGAATCGCCCTGGGGCCACGGTCGTCCCGGCTGGCATATCGAGTGCTCAGCGATGGCAGCCGCGCACCTCGGCGAAACCATCGACATCCACGCCGGCGGCAACGACCTGATCTTCCCGCACCACGAGAACGAAGTGGCGCAGAGCGTCTGCGCGCACGGCGGCAAGCCCTTCGCGCGCTTCTGGCTGCACAACGGCATGCTCAACATGGGCGGCGCCAAGATGTCGAAGTCGGTCGGCAACGTCAGTCAGTTGCACGAGCTTCTCGACATGCACCCGCCGGAAGCGCTGCGCCTGGCGCTGCTGTCCGCGCACTACCGCCAGCCGCTGGACTGGTCGGACGCGCTGATCGAGCAGTCGGTGCGCACGCTGGATCGTCTTTACGGCACGTTGCGCGATCTGGCCGACACCGGTATCGGCGACGAGCCGCTGCCGATCCCGGAAGCCATCAACGCCGCCCTGCACGATGACCTCAACACACCGACCGCGCTGGCCGAACTGGCCGCGCTGGCCGCTGCCGCGCGCAAGGCAGCGTCGGACGACGACAAGCGCGACGCGAAACGCGCCCTGCTCGGTGGCGGCGCCCTGCTCGGCCTACTGCAGCAGTCGCCGGCTGACTGGTTCCAACGCGGCAGCGACGACATGGATGCCGCGCGCATTGATGCCCTGCTTGAAGAACGCAATGCCGCCCGCGCCGCAAAGGACTTCGCCCGCGCCGACGCCATCCGTGACGAGCTCACCGCGATGGGCATCGTCATCGAGGACTCCGCCGACGGCGCCCGCTGGAAACGCGCGGGTTGATGGACAACGGAATGGCCGACATCTACCAGCCCACCGAAGCCACACCGCAGGCCGCGCAGGACGCCATCGCCGACGAGTTCGGCCTGTTCGGCGACTGGTCGGAGCGCTACCAGTACCTGATCGACCTCGGCCGCAAGCTGCCCGATCTGCCCGACGCGCTGAAAACCGAGGAGCATCGGCTGCTTGGCTGCCAGTCGATGGTGTGGATCGTCGCCAGCGGCGACGCCAATCGCCTCGACTTTCAGGCCATCAGCGACTCGGCGATTGTTTCCGGCCTGATTGCACTGGCTCTGCGCGTCTACTCCGGCCGCAGCGCCGCCGATATCGTCGCCACCACGCCGGACTACATCGAGCGCATCGGCCTCAGCAAGCACCTGTCGCCGACGCGCAGCAATGGCCTCGCCAGTCTGCTGGCCTTCATCCAACAACGCGCCAAGACCGAACTCGCCGACTGATCCAGCGCTCCGGCACCAGCAGCCGCTCGTCGCTCCCGCACCGTCGGGAACTCGCCTTTTTCGCTTCCTCACGACGCACTTCGCGCTGACCCAACTAACGACCTCGGCGTTCCCGCGCCGTCTGCGGCATCATGGGCCTTCTTTCTGGCCCGGAGCCCGCCATGTCGTTGCGTCCCGTTGTCCGATCTGCCCGTCACCTTGCGCTCGCGGGCGCGATTGCCCTGCTGCTGACCACCTCCGTGTCGGCCACGACGACCTTCGACCCTGCTCCGACGCCGCTGCGTCCACCGATGCCCAACATCGTTCCCGATGTCACCAGCATTCCAGACGAGTCACAGCGCATCCGGCCATGGCTGGAGCGCTACCAGGCCGACCTCGGCAGTCTCGATCACTTCTACGACGTGCCCTACGGCAACACTCGCGAGAGTGTCTACCGCGGTTTCTACGAAGGCTGGCAGAGGCAACTGACTGGCATCGACGACAGCACCCTTGGCATCGAAGATCGCACCGACCTGCTGCTGTTCCGTCGCGAGCTGGCACACCAACTCGACCAGATGGACTTCGAACGCGGCCGCTATATCGAAGCCGCTGCGCTGATTCCCGACGTCGACAAGCTCGTCGCGCTCGCCGAAAACCGCCGCCTGATGCAGCCGCAGGATCCGCAGCAGAGCGCCGCCCTGCTAGCCGAGGTGACGCGCAAGATCGAAGCGCTGGATGCCGATGTGAAGAAGCGCGGCTTCGACGGGGTCAGCAACAGGAACCCGGTGGTTGCCTACCGCGCCGCGCAGGTGATCGACGCCGTGCGCGGCGCGCTGAGCGGCTGGAAGGACTTCTACGCCGGCTACGACCCGGACATGGACTACTGGGCCACTGGAAAGGACGGCCCGGCCGACAAGCTCGACGCCGCGCTCACGGCCTACGCCGGCACGTTGCGCGACAAGCTGGCCGGCGCCAGCGATCCCGAGACCATCATCGGCGATCCCATCGGCCGCGACGCGCTGGTCAAGCAACTGGCCGTTGAGGGCATCGCCTACACGCCCGAGGAAATCCTCGACATCGCCAAGCGCGAACTGGCCTGGTGCCATGCCGAGATGACCAAGGCGGCCAAGGAGATGGGCTTCGATGACTGGCACGACGCGCTGGAAAAGGTGAAGCAGCAGTCACCCGCACCCGGCGGCCAGCCGCAGCTGGTGCGTGAACTGGCCTGGGAAGCCATCAACTACGTCGAAAGCAACGACCTCGTCACCGTGCCCGAGCTGGCCAAGCGCGACTGGCGCATGAACATGCTCTCCGCCGAGCGCCAGCTGCAGGCGCCGTTCTTCCTCGGCGGCACCGACGTCTGGGTGGCCTACCCCACCGCCGGCATGCCCGAGGACAAGAAGCGCATGAGCCTGCGCGGCAACAACCGCCATTTCTCGCGTGCTGTCGTTCATCACGAGCTGATTCCCGGCCATCACCTGCAGAGCTACATGCTGGATCGCTACCAGCCGCAGCGACAGCAGTTCTGGACGCCGTTCTGGGGCGAAGGCTGGGCGCTGTACTGGGAATTCCGCCTGTGGGATCTCGACTTCGCGAAGTCGCCCGAAGACAAACTCGGCATGCTGTTCTGGCGTAGTCATCGCGCCGCACGCATCCAGTTCTCGCTGGGATTCCACCTTGGCAAGATGACGCCGCAGCAGGCCATCGACCTGCTGGTGAATGATGTCGGCCACGAACGCGAAAACGCCGCCGCTGAAGTCCGCCGCAGCTTCGCCGGCGACTATCCCCCGCTCTACCAGGCCGCCTACATGCTCGGCGGCCTGCAGTTCCAGGCGCTGCACAAAGAGATGGTGACCAACGGCGACCTGACCGAACGCCAGTTCCACGACGCCATCCTGCAAGGCGGTCCGATCCCGGTGGAGCTGGTGCGCGCACGACTCAAAGGCGAAGCACCGGCAACAAACTGGAAGGCGAGTTGGCGGTTCTATCCTGCCATCAAGTAAGCATCGGTAGTCCATCACTGCTACCAGCACTCGCTTTGGACGAAACCAACGAGCCATGACGCTAAGAGAGACACTTGTCGCCATGCTAGAACGTCCGACAGAAATGCTGGACGTTGCGTTCGAGCATAGCGTTTTGCTCATAGGGAAGCTGCCACCTCGCAAAGACGGCTTTTTTGCTCGGGCCTACCTGCATGTTGTGCACCCGGGGCTGAATGATGCAGAGATTGATCGTCTTGAAGGATTGATAGGAAAGTCTTTGCCTCCATCGCTGCGTGACTTCTATTCGGAAATGAATGGCTGTTCCTTGTTTCATGGCAGCTTGTCCGTCGCCGGGCTGCGTCAATCTTTCGACCGTAGCCTTGTGCAGCGATTGCCGACATCTCTGGAGTATGGAAATACGATAGACGTTCCTCACGATCACCCACGTCCCGCAGTCGCACCCGAAGATGAGGTCCGTTTCGGCTTCTACTCCAATGGCGACGGGCGCGAAGTTGTTTGTGACCAGAGAAGCGGTGCCATATGTCTTGTTCCGAGATATTCACGCGGGCCAGAGCAGGCTCGATGGACGGACGTTGCGACGTTCTTGCGCACCGAAGTCAAGAGAATGAACCAGCTACTTTTCGGACAGGGCCTACCCTGCGACCCCCAACACGCACTGCCGCCGCCGGATATCACCAACTCGTTCAACTGAGTCGATCTAACTCAAGGATCACGCGTATTGGAGTTGCCAGATGAAAGCCTGGACGCTATCAAAGTACGGAGCCCCGCCACGCTTGAGCTTCGCGACTGGCCCGATCCGGTGCCGGCAGCAGACGAGGTTCGGATACGGATTCGCGCGGCCAGCATCAATCCCATCGACTACAAGCTGATGCGTGGCGATCTGAAGCGCATCCAGCCGGTGCGCTTTACGTGAATTCCGGGGCTTGATGTTGCAGACGAGTTGGAGTCCGCCTACGGAACGGCGGCGTCGAAGCTCAGCGCAACCTCGAAGGTATCATCGAAAAACTCGACCGGTTCGTCGGTAGTCAGTCGGCCACTGAGGCGACCATCGGCGAGCGCTACATCCTTGGGCTGGATCTGGCCGATGACGTTGATGCCGCTGCGTTTCAGTGACGGGTGCGATACCACGCAGCCAATCACGCTCATGTCCTTCTTCCGCAGCTTGACCGAGATCGCCGCGCCAAGGCGGTCGAACATCACGTCCATCATCGGGTCCTCGCTGCCGCTGGCATCCTTTTCGCTGATCACCAACTGCACGACGTCGTCGCCGTTGTAGGGTTCGCCGGCCATCGCGCGGACATGCGTCAACGTCGTTGCCGTGCCGTTGGCGGTGATGCTGCCGCTGGCCGAATCCCCTGCCCGCGCGGCGGAAGCCAGAAGCAGCGCGGCGGCGATGGCCGCAAGAAAGCACTTCGAAATCGAAAGCGGGTTCATGCATAGCGGGTTCATGTCGGATGCTCCCAGATCGTGTTGCGACCGTCGCCCATCGACGGCTTCCTTTTCCCAAATGCCGGTCGAAGCGGAATCGAACATTCGAGAGCAGAACCGGGAGCAGCGCACACGCTCTTGTCGCTGAAAACACGAACGGCCGGATTGCTCCGGCCGTTCGTTGGGTTCGGACTTGCCCGAAAGGCGACGCTTACTCGCCGTCTTCCGGTGGCGTGATGGCGGTGAAGAAGCTGGCCTCGCCGCGGCGGATCAGCAGCATCAGCGGCTTGCCCGGCGTGGCCTTCGCCGCCTCGGCCTTGAACCCGGCAACGGTGCCGACGCGGACCTTGCCGATCATCTGGATGACATCACCCGGTTGCAGGTCGGCGCGGCGCGCGGCGCTGGAAATGACGTCGGTGATCAGCACACCTTCGCCGTCATCCAGCCCCAGCTCATCCCGCTGGTCGGCGGTCAGCGCCTCGATCCCGAGGCCGAGAACGGCATCGCCCTTATCACCCTCGTCGTCGCCCGAATCGTCGGCAGTGGCATCGTCCTGCAACTCGCCGAGCGTCAGCGTCACGTTGCGCGGCTTGCCATCACGGAAGACCTTGAGCTGGACCTTGCTGCCCGGCGCCGTGTTGCCGACCAGCGGCGGCAGGTCGGAGGCGCGGGCGATCTCGTGACCGTTGAACTCGAGGATCACGTCCTGCACCTGCAGGCCAGCCTTCTCGCCGGCGCTGCCGTCGACGATGCCGAACACCAACGCGCCGCCCGGACGCGCCAGACCCAGTGCTTCGGCCTGGTCACGGTCCACGTCCTGGATGTTCACGCCGATCTGGCCACGGCTGACGCGGCCCTTGGTCTTGAGCTGGTCGGCCGAATTCATGGCGACCTCGATCGGGATCGAGAACGACACGCCCATGAAGCCGCCGGTATTGGAGAAGATCTGCGAGTTGATACCCACCACCTGGCCATCGGTGTTGAACAGCGGGCCGCCGGAGTTGCCGCGGTTGATCGGCACATCGGTCTGGATGAAGGGCACGTACTGCTGGTCCTGCATGCGCGAGGCGCGACCCACCGCGCTGACGATGCCGGCGGTCACCGAATGATCGAAGCCGAACGGCGAGCCAATGGCAACCACCCACTGACCCGGCTTGAGGGTGCGCGAGTCACCGAGGTCAACGGTCGGCAGGCCGCTGCCCTTGACCTTGAGCACGGCCACATCGGAGCGCGCGTCACTGCCCACCACCTCGGCATCCAGCTCACGCCGGTCGGCGAGGCGCACCACGACTTCGTCGGCACCGTCGATGACATGGTGGTTGGTGAGCACGTAGCCGTCGGCAGAGATGATGAAACCAGAGCCCATCGACGTGCGGTCGCGTGGCTGCGGCATCCGGAAACCAGGGCTTCCCGGCTGGCCGAAGAAGCGGCGGAATATCTCGGGAATTTCCTCCTCGTCCGGCTGCTGCTGGCCACGCTGGCGCATGGCCGCTTCGGCGGTCCGCGTGGCCTCGATATTGACCACGGCCGGGCTGACCTTGTCGACCAGGCTGACGAAGTCCGGCGGCTGTGCATTGGCCGTGGTGGCGGAGATGCCGACGAGCAGCGACAGCGCGGCGGCGAACTTAAGGAAACGGATCATGGGATGCGTGACTCCTTATCGATCAAAGGGAAAGGTTGTCGGGAAACACGAAGCTTGTGGCGATGAGCACCGTACCAATGCAGGCAACGGGTCACTCGCCTGCCGTCGTATCCGGCGCGGTGGCGCCGCTCAGCGGCACCGCACGGATCTGCGGCAAACGATGTTTCGATCCGCGAACCGACCACAAAGTTCCGATGACCGCGCCGATCAACGTGGGCAGGTCCACGCCAACGTTCAGCAACCGAGCCAGCAGCCAGCCAATGCCCGCGCCGCCGAGCAGACCCAGCGTGGCCAAGCCGTAGACACGCCAGGCCGATTGCCGCAGCCAGCGGTCCGAGAGCATCAGGCGGACGGGGTCGCCGGGGGCCGGATCAGCGTCGAAACTGCTTCGCGCCAGCGTGAGTTCATCACCAGTGGCGCTGCGGAACAGGTCGCACCGGCCGCCGCAGCCACCGCAGTCACTGCAACGCTCCAGCGCTCGCAGGCGAACGACGTCACCATCAACGGAATCGATCACGGCACGACGTTCGGCCATGGTGATGATTGCTCGAAATCAGCCTTCGCGCGGCGAAACGCCCTGCGCGAAGCGCTGCACGGTCAGCTCCGGCACGTCGCCAATGACGTAGACGCGAAAGCGATCCACCTGTCGCGAGAACACGCTGACTGCGCCTTCGCGGATGTTTACCGGCGGCGTCGCATCACCCGCGGTCACCGGCGAAATGTAGACCGACACACTGGCCAGGCCATCGGAGAACACCAGGTGCTCCTCGTTCGGCTGCGCGGCATCACGCTCACTCAGCGTCTGCTTGAAACCGGGCGGCAGGTCAGCGATGTCCCAACGTGCTTCGGCTGACGAAGCGGTTTCGATCGGACGTGCATCCACCTGGCGTGGCTCGGTACTGACGGTCGCCTTGAGCTGCTCGTCGCTGGGCACAGCGCCAAGCTCGATGTCGGTGAACATCATCAACTCGACCGGAATGCCGTCCACGCCATGGCGAACCGACTTCAGCAGCAGACCGCTCTCCGCTTCCAGCCACAGGCGCCAGGAATAGCGGAAGGCATCGCCGGCGCGAACGTCGATGACCTGTGTGTTCAGACCGGCCACGCGATCCTCGCCAGCCGCGATGACACGGTAATGCGGAAGTGCTTCCTGCAACTCGTTGGCGGCGAAAGGCGTCGTCGCCGCACCACGAACGTAGGCACGCGGCAGGCTGCCGTTGCCGGTGAAAAGGACAGTGCTGCCGTGGCGCACCATCTCTCGCGGCTCGCCATTCAGCGACAGCAGGCGCTCGCTGTCGCCGTCGTCGGTGGCGCGATGAAAGACGCGCAACGTGTCCATCTGGCCACGCGCGCCGTAAACCAGGGTGCCGACAAAGTTCTGCTGGCGGGCCGCTGCGTCCATGCGCTGCAGCCATTCGGTCGGCGTCTGGGCAGAAAGCGGTGCCGCCAGGGCAAGCAGCGCCAGCGTGACAAACCGCCTCGACGTGCGCCGCCACCCCAAGGGCATCAACGCGGTCGTCATCAACGAGTTTCGGAAGCCGACTGCGAGCGAGCGTCACCGCTGGCGACGACGCGAACGTAGTCCAGCGGCGCGGCGCGGCCACTGGACTGCAGCGCGAGGTTATGGCGAACCAGATAGGACTCGATGCGCGGATCGGCGAAACGCGCCGGACCCAGCGTGCGGCCCTGGGTGACCGACACGGTCTGTGCCGGCAGGCTGCCGAAGTCCGGTCGCAGGTCGGATTCGCGCAGCGGCGACTCGACCACAGCACCCGCACTGACCGGTGCGGTCGTGGTGGCGGCGATGCTTTCCATCGAGGCGTTGGCAGCCGGCGACGATTGATCGATACCGACCGGGCGTGTGGCCATCAGCGCCACCAGCGCCACCGATGCGGCAATCGCTGCACCACCACCCCAGCGCAGCAGCGTGCCACCACGACGCGGCGCTGCTTCGTCCAGAAGCTGCTGGCGGACGCGATCCGCGAAGCCCTGCGGCATCAGTTGGAACTCGCTGCGACGCACACAGGCGCCGATCAGGTGGTAGCGCGACCAGTCACCGACCAGTGCGGCGTCGGTTTCGCATCGGCGCAGCAGGAAGCGCGCGCTGTTGCGATCGAGCTCACCGTCGGCCAGCGCGGAAAGCTGTTCCTTGATGTCGTGGGAATTGTCTTGATTGGCAGTCATGGTCTGGCTCGCTCGGTTTCCAGCAGCGGACGGATTTTCTGGTCAATGGCATCACGGGCACGGAAGATTCGCGAACGCACGGTGCCGATGGGGCAATCCATGGCTTCCGCGATCTCCTCGTAGCTCAAACCGTCGACCTCGCGAAGCGTGATGGCGGTTCGCAGCTCGTCGGGCAGCTCTTCGACAGTGGCCGTGACGGTTCGTTCAATTTCCTGTCGCAGCAATTCACGCTCGGGCGTGTCGGTGTCGCGGAGGCGCGATCCGCCGTCGTATTGCACGGCGTCGGCGGCGTCGATGTCGCCCTGCGGCGGGCGGCGACCCAGCGCCACCAGGTAGTTCTTGGCGGTATTGATCGCGATCTTGTACAGCCAGGTGTAGAACTGGCTGTCACCGCGGAAGTTGCCCAGTGCGCGATAGGCACGGATGAACGTCTCCTGCGCCACGTCCTGGCATTCGCTCCAGTCGTGGATGTAGCGCGAGATCACACTGGCGATCTTGTGCTGGTATTTGGTGACCAACAGGTCGAAAGCGCGCTTGTCGCCTTTCTGCACGCGTTCGACCAGCGTCTGGTCCAGATCGTTCTCGCCCATCCGGGGCTCTTGCCTCGTGTTTGGTTTGGTGCCCGGTACATCTCTTCAAGATCCCGGGACATGCGAACGACCCGGTCAGGTCGCGCTTTATGACTGCCAGCCAAACGGAAAGTTCCGATGCCCGGCAAATCCATCCCCGAGCGCCGCATTTGCCATCGCGACGGCCAGCCGGGATCATAACCAAACCTACCCGTATGTGAGCCCAAAGCCGATGTTTGACGGACTGCGATTCCTCCACTGGAAACCCGAACTGCGCGACGACGGCATCCTGATGCTGGGCCTGGACCGCGCCGACAGCCGCGTGAACACCCTGGCGCAGGCCGTGCTCGACGAGTTCAACCAGATCCTCGAGCGCATCGAGATCTCGCCGCCCAAGGGCGTGCTGATCCACTCATTGAAGGAGGCCGGCTTCATCGCTGGCGCCGATATCAGCGAATTCCAGGAATTCGACGCCAAGGGCACCGTCTACGACTCGATCCGCCGCGGCCAGTTGGTGCTGCAGCGACTGGCCGAGCTGCCCTGCCCGACCGTCGCCGCCATTCACGGTCACTGCATGGGCGGCGGCACCGAGCTGGCGCTGGCCTGCACCTACCGCGTGGCCAGCAATGACGACAGCACGCGCATCGCGCTGCCCGAAGTCATGCTCGGCATCTACCCGGGCTGGGGCGGCAGCGTGCGCCTGCCGCCGCTGGTCGGTGCGCCGGCGGCCATGGACATGATGCTGACCGGTCGTGGCCTGCGCGCCAGCCAGGCCCGCGCCATTGGCCTGGTCGACAAGCGCGTCGAGCAGCCGGTGCTGCTGGATGCCGCCATGACCCTGCTGCAGCGCGGCGCCTCGCGGCCGATCAAGCAGCGCTTCATGGGCTGGGCCACCAACATCTGGCCGGTGCGGCAGATCCTCGCGCCGATGATGCAGAAGCAGGTCGCGCGCAAGGCGCCCAAGGCGCACTACCCGGCGCCCTACGCGCTTATCAACACCTGGCGCAGCACCGGCGGCAGCATCGACAAGCGCCTGAAGGCCGAAGCCAAATCGGTGACGAAGCTCGGCAGCACGCCGACCGCCCGCAACCTGATCCGCGTCTATTTCCTGCAGGAGCGCCTGAAGGGCCTCGGCGGCAAGGATCACGGCATCAAGAACGTCCACGTCATCGGCGCCGGCGTCATGGGTGGCGACATCGCCGCATGGTGCGCGCTGAAGGGCTTCGAGGTCAGCCTGCAGGATCGCGAGCAGAAGTACATCGACCCGGCCATGGCGCGCGCCGCCAAGCTGTTCGAGAAGAAGGTCCGCGACGAGACCAAACGCGCCGCCACTACCGCGCGCCTCAAGTCCGACGTCGAAGGCAAGCATGTCGCCGACGCCAACCTCGTCATCGAGGCCATCTACGAGAACCCGGAAGCCAAGAAGGCGCTGTACGAGCAGGTCGAGAAGACCTTGCCAAAGGACGCCATCCTCACCACCAACACCTCGTCGATCCCGCTCACCGAACTGCGCACGGACATCGACGATCCCAAGCGCTTCGCCGGCCTGCACTACTTCAACCCGGTGGCGATGATGCCGCTGGTGGAAATCGTCCGACACGACAAAATGGACGAAGAGACCGGCCGCCGTCTGGCCGCCTTCTGCCGCGCCATCGGCAAGCTGCCGGTGCCGGTCGCCGGCAGCCCCGGCTTCCTGGTCAATCGCATCCTGATGCCCTACATGCTGGAGTCGAT
>JAWLAW010000004.1:0-246307 GCA_041395265.1 Lysobacteraceae bacterium | reverse complement strand
CCAGTTCCACTGACCGTAGAACCAATAGCTTGCCGCCAGCAGCATCCACTTCTGCGCGCGCGGCCACGGGCGCAGACCCTGGTTGAGGCCGAACACCACGAGGAAGAACAGCAGGAAGTCGAGGGAGTTGAAGAGCACCGGGGATCCGTGCGCCGGACAAGCCGCGCATTATCCGGGGGACTTGTCCCTGCGGCAAAGGCGGCTCTTCAGCACTGCGTTTTCCGGACCATGACTTCTTTCCTTGGCAGTTTAGGAGAGAGGCGTATAGTCTTTGCCTAAGTCATTTAGGCAAGAGCGCCGTTCTGGCGGTGCGCGATCCGGGAGCAGGACATGGCAACGAGGAATCCGACACCCAGCAGCGCGGCCATCGTGCCGGGCACGCTGGAGCTGCTGGCACTGAAGGCGATTTCGCTGGGTCGTGAGCACGGTTATGGCGTGCTGCTGCGTATCCAGCAGGCCTCGGCTGGTGCGCTGCAGGTGGAGCAGGGGGCACTGTATCCGGCGCTGGCTCGGCTGGAGCGGCAGGGGCTGGTGGCCAGCGAATGGGGCTTGTCGGGGAACAATCGCCGCGCCAAGTTCTATGCGTTGACGGCGGCGGGTCGTCAACGGCTGAAGGCCGATACCGCTGACTGGCAGCGGCTGGTCGAGGCCATGCGTCGTGTACTGGATACCGATTCGCTGGAGGCCATCCCATGCTGAATCAGTTGCGCGAATGGTGGTCGGTGTTCGCCGGTCGCGACACCGTCAATAGCGAGCTGGACGAGGAGCTGGCCTTTCATCGCGACGCGCGTCGCGACGACCTGATCCGCGAGGGCCTGTCGCCAGAGGCCGCCACGCGACAGGCCCGAATCGAGCTGGGCATGACCGAAAGCCATCGACAGGCTTATCGGGAAGCACGCGGCTTCGCCTGGCTGGATCGACTGGGCGGCGATCTCCGCTACGGCTTCCGCAGCCTGCGCCAGCGGCCGGGTTTCAGCCTGTCGGTGGTGTTGATCCTTGGCCTTGCCATCGCCGTAAACACGGTGTTGTTCTCGATCTACAGCGCCTACGTGCTGCAGCCGCCGAAGGTGGCGGTGGCGGATCGGCTAGTGGACATCACCCTGTATTCCGAGGACGGCCGCAGCCGCAACTGGCTGCAGGACGAGGAACTGCAGCGCCTGCAGCCGGTTCTGGATTCGGTGCTGCAATCGACACTGGCGCGACGCGAATTCGGCGTCCCGGTCACCACGCCAATGACGTCGAATGCGCGCAAGGCGATGGTGTTTGCGCAGATCGTGGAGCCGGACTTCTTCCGCGTGTTGGGCGCGAAGCCAGCCATGGGGCGCGTGTTTGCGCCCGGCGAGGGCCAGGTCGAAGGTCGCGATCCGCTGCTGGTGCTCAGTGACTCCGGTTGGCGCAGCCTCGCGGGTGCCGACCCCGCGGTGATTGGCAAGCCCATCACGTTGAATGGCCAGCAGTACACGGTGATTGGCGTGATGCCGGCGGACTTCGGCGGCATTGACGTGATCCTGCCGGCGTTCTGGGCGCCGCGTTCGATGAGCGGGCAGCTGCTCGGCGCACCGGGCGGCATGCAGCCGCGGCCATGGATGATCACCGGCGTGCTGGCGCCCGGCGTGCGGCCTGAGCAGGTCGCGGCACGGCTCACCACCGCGCTCGGCAATCTGGACCAGTCCAACGAAGTTGGCGAGCGATTCCGCGATGCGACCGTGGCGCCGCGCACCTCGCGCCTGGATGCCGGTGATGCCGAGGCGATGAAGGTCGCGGCATGGCCGATCTTCGCGGCGTTCGCGCTGGTTCTGCTGGTGGCCTGTGCCAACCTTGCCAATCTGTTCCTGGCCCGCGCCACGGCACGCCGCAACGAACTGGCGATTCGCCTGTCGCTGGGCGCATCGCGAGGCCGCGTGGTCTCACAGTTGCTTACCGAAAGCCTGCTGCTGGCGCTGGCGGCCGCCGTTCTCGCCTGTGCGATCACGACGTTGGCAGTGGAGCCGCTGCATCGGCTGGTGTTCGGCATGGTGTTGCGCTTCGGCATGGATATTGGCGCGGTCAGCGCGGACTGGCGTGCCTTCGCCTATGCGGTACTGCTGGCGATGCTGGCGGCCGTCACGTTTGGCCTGATTCCGGCCTTGCAGGCGACGCGTGGCGATCTTGCCGGTGGCGTGCGCCGCGATGGCCATGCATTTGGTGGCCGGTTGCCTTCGCACCGACTGCGCGGCGTGCTGATGACCGCGCAGATCGCCAGCAGCCTGTTGTTGCTCGTTGTGGCCGGACTGATCGTGGACAACGCACGGCTGGCTGATGATCTCGATGCGGGTTACGACCTCGATCGTGTCGTGCACCTGCGCTACCAGTCGCCGAATCCGACGCTGCTGCAGCGGTTGCGTGAGGAGCCCGGCGTGCGCGACCTGTCCGTGGTGGCGAACGCGCCGCTGATGGGTGTGCTGGCACGGCAAGGTGTCGGCATCGATGGCCGCACCGAGGTGGTGGGCAGCATGCAGACCGACGAGCACTACTTCGACACGCTGGGTATCCAGCTGCTGGAGGGACGCGGTTTTAGCAGACAGGAATCCGAGGATGGCGCCGACGTCGCCGTGCTCAGCGCGGCTACGGCGGCACGCTGGTTCCCCGGTCGTTCACCATTGGGCGCGGAGCTCGAGATCGTTCCCGGCCGTGGCGACGACTCGCCGCCACGCCATGTGCGCGTGATCGGCGTGGCACCTGACGTGGTGTCGCAGTTCTTCTTCCAGGGACGCGACCACAGCCTCGTCTATCTGCCGCAGGCCGATGGCGATCAACTACTGGTGGCGATTGATCGTCCGGTGGGCCAGATGGCATCGCGCCTGAGTGACCTCTGCGTCGATGCCGGCGGCTTCTGCGAGCCGAATACCTTGCGTGAACAGATCGGCATCCAGCGCATGCCTTTCGCCGTGGCCAGCCAGGTCGCGGTGGTGCTGGGCGTTCTCGCGCTGCTGATCAGCTGCGTGGGTCTGTATGGCGTGGTCAGCTATCTGATCGCGCGCCGGACGCGTGAAATCGGCGTGCGCATCGCGCTGGGTGCACAGCCCGGCGGCGTGCTGCGTTTCGTGCTGGGCGGAGCGTTGCGCCAGGTGCTGATCGGCATGGCCATCGCTCTGCCGCTGTGCCTGCTGCTGTCCTTCGCCCTGTCACGACTGATGCCGACACTGTCGCTGTTCGGCTTCAACGCCTACGTGCTGACGCCGGCGATGTTGCTCGGCATCGCCTTGCTGGCCACGTTGCGACCAGCCTGGCGGGCCACGGCGATCAGCCCGATGCGCGCATTGCGCGAGGAGTGAAGAGTCGGCCTACAGTCGCGCGATGGCGCGTTCGATGGCTTCGCGGTCGGGTGCGCGGAGCAGGGCGGATGCCCGGCGGCGCAGGGCGTGATGGTCGCTTTCGCGGATAATCTCTCGCACTTCCAGCATCGATCCGGGATGCAGGCTGAAGTCGGTGAGGCCCAGCGCCAGCAATAGGCGCGTCTGCGCCGGGTCGGCGGCCATCTCGCCGCAGACCAGGACGCGCTTGGCGTGCTTCTGGCCGAGCTTGATCACGTCGTGCAGCAGGCGCAGCACGGCCGGGTGCAGCGGCGAGTAGAGGTCGCCCAGCGCGTCGTTGTTGCGATCCACGGCGAGCAGGTACTGCACGAGGTCGTTGGTGCCGATCGAGAGGAACTCCACGTCGCCGATCATCCGTGGCAGCGCCAGCGCGGCGGCGGGCACCTCGATCATGGCGCCGAGTTCCAGGTTGTCGGCGATCTCGTAGCCTTCGGTGCGCAGGTCACGCGCGCAATCGAGGAACTCCCGCCGCACGCGGCGTATTTCGTCGCGACTGCTGATCATCGGCACCAGCAGGCGGATCGGCCCGTAACCGGAAGCTCGCAGGACGGCGCGCAGCTGCGTGCGCATGGCGTCGACGTGGCGCAAAGACAGCCGCACGCCGCGCAGTCCCAGCGCCGGGTTGGGTTCGCTGGCCAGGGCGAGGCCGGTCTTGTCGGCCTTGTCGGCGCCGAGATCAAGGCTGCGGATGGTTACCGGTCGTCCGCGCATGCCCAGCACCACGTCACGATAGACGCGGAACTGCTCTTCCTCGTCGGGCAGTTCGCTGCGCTGCAGGAACAGGAATTCGGTGCGGTAGAGGCCAATGCCGGCGGCGCCGAGGTCATGCGCCTGGGCGACATCCTCGCGTGACTCCGCATTGGCGAACAGGCGGATGTCGACGCCATCCTTGGTGCGCGTCGCCTTTTTCTTCAGCAGGGCGAGGCGTTCCTGCTCGCGCTGGCTTTCGCGCTTGCGCTGGCGGAAGCGGCGCAGGTCAGCCGCGCTTGGCTCCACGATGACCTCGCCACTGCGGCCATCGACCATCATCGCGTCGCCATCGTTGACCTGGCCCAGGGCATCGTGCGCGCCGACCACCAGTGGCACGTGCAGGCTGCGCGCGAGAATGGCGCTGTGCGACAGCGGGCTGCCCTGCGCGGTGACGATGGCGACCACGCCGCGTTCGGCCAGCTGGGCGATTTCCGATGGCGCCACGCTGTCGCAGATGAGCACGTCGCCGGCGAGACCTTCCATGGCATCGCTGTCGCGGCGCTGGAGTCCGGCGTGGACGCGGCCGATGACGTGGTCGATGTCCTCGCGGCGCGAACGCAGGTAGGGGTCGTCCATGCCGTCGAATACCGCAACCAGGCGATCACGCTGCAGCTTCAGCGCATAGGCGGCGCTGTAGCCTTCGTCGCGTATCAGGCGGTCGAAACCGGCCAGCAGTTCGGGATCGTCCAGCAGCATGGCGTGCAGGTCGAGGAACTCGCCGATCTCCTGGGCGATCGCACCGTGAAGGCGGTCGCGCAGTTTGGCGAGTTCATCGCGTGCGCGGTCAATGGCCAGGTGCAGGCGCGCCAGTTCGTCATCGATGCGATCCTCTTCGATGCGCTCTTCGCTGATATCCAGGCCGTGCGCTTCGCATACCCGTGCGCGACCGAGGGCGAGACCCTTCGCGGCAGCCTGTCCGGTGATCAGGCGACGCATCAGTCGGCCTCGTCGAAGCGGCGCTGGAACAGGTCGATGGCCGCGCTCATAGCCGCATCCTCGTCGGGGCCGTCGAGACGCAGGGTGACCGTCGTGCCCTTGGCGGCGGCCAGCAGCATCACGCCCATGATGCTCTTGGCGTTGACCTCGCGGCTGCCGCGGATCAGCCATGCCTTTGACTGGAAACTGCCCAACAGCTGCACCAGTTTGCTGGCGGCGCGGGCGTGCAGGCCGAGGCGGTTCACGACGTCGATCACCTCCTCACGCATGGCCTTCCACCACGCCATTCCTGCCGCCACTGGCGGCGGTCCGGGCGAGTTCGCCCAGTGACTGCTCAGCATAGTTGAGCGTGCGCAGCAGCATCGACAGGTTGAGGCCGCTGACACGCTCGGTCGGCGTGCCCAGCTGTGACAGCCGGGAGGCGAGGTTGCTGGGCGATGCGCCGTAGAGGTCGCTAAGGATCAGCACGCCGTCGCCGCTGTCGGCTTCGCGAAGCGCGCCACTGGCCGCTGGAAGGCGCGCCTCGGGCTGTTGCTCGAAGGCGAGTTCGAAGCAAACCACTGCCAGCGGCAGGCGGCCGAGCATGCGCTCCGCGCTGGCCTTGATGGCCGGGCCAATGCCGGGATGGGTGACGAGAAGGATGCCGACGCTCATGCCAGCATCTTACCTGCCGGCGGGTTCACCGCCAGCCGCCGACGGCTTCGCGCCTATTCCAGCTCGCGGTGGAAGCTGACCACGGCGCCATACTCGCGGGCGCGGCAGTGTTCGGCGAGGGTCTCGGCAAGGAATACGGAGCGGTGGCGGCCGCCGGTACAGCCGAACGCCACGGTCAGGTAGCTGCGCGTTTCGGCGGCGAAACGCGGCAGCCAGGTATCGAGGAAGGTGGTAACGCCATCGACATACTCGACGACGCGCTCCTGTCCGCGCAGCCAGTCGCGCACGCCGGCGTCTCGCCCGGACAGCGGTCGCAGGCTGGGTTCCCAGTGCGGATTGGGCAGGCAGCGCGCATCGAACACGAAATCAGCGTCGGCCGGCACGCCGCGCCGGTAGGCGAAGGATTCGATCAGCAGCGACAGGCCGTCGCTGGCGCCAGCGGCGAGGTCGGTGACCACCCAGCGACGCAGCTGGTGCACGTTCATGTCGCTGGAGTCGATCACTTGCGCGGCGAGTGCCTTCAGCGGACCCAGGCGCTGGCGTTCCTCGGCAATCGCGCGCGCCAGTGGCAGGCCGCCCTGACTCAGCGGATGGCGCCGGCGCGTGTCGCTGTAGCGTTTGATCAGCACCTCGTCGCGGGTGTCGAGGAAGATCAGCTGGTAGTCGATGCCCAGGGCTCCGACCGCCGACAGCGACGCCGGCAGGTGATCCAGGTCGCGGCTGCGATTGCGTACGTCGATGCCCACCGCCATGCGCGGTGGATGGCCGTCGTCGCCGCTGACGCTGCGCACGAACGCCGGCAGCAGTTCCGCCGGCAGGTTGTCGACGCAGTAGTAGTCGAGGTCTTCCAGCGTCCGCAGCACCACTGTCTTGCCGGAACCGGAGAGGCCGCTGACCACGATCAGCGGCGTGGCGTTGTCGTTGCTGGTCACCATGGGTCGAAGCGTCGCATCTGGTGGGCCTGGCGATCCATGAAGGTCTGCGCGGCATCAATGCCCTTGGTCTTCAGGATATGCGAACGCACCGCCGCCTCAAGCAGCACGGCGAGGTTGCGACCCGGCGCGACCGGCAGTGTGATCTGCGGGATCTCGATGTCGAGCACCGGCCGTTTGCTGATGTCGCCATGCAGGCGATCACCAGCATCGATCGGTTCGCTGGGATCAACCGGCTTCAGGTGGACGATCAGGCGCAGGTACTTGTTGGGTTTGACTGCGGTGTCGCCGAACATGGCGCGGATGTCGAGGATGCCGAGGCCGCGTACCTCGAGCAGGTCCTGCAGCATGTCCGGGCAGGTGCCATCGAGCACATCTGGTGCGATCTGGGTGAATTCCGGCGCGTCGTCCGCCACCAGTCGATGGCCACGGCTGACCAGTTCCAGCGCCAGCTCGCTCTTGCCGCTGCCGGATTCGCCGGTGATCAGCACGCCGATGGAGTAGACCTCCATGAACACGCCGTGCAGGGTGATGCGGTTAGCCAGCGCGCGCGCCAGGTGGTACTGGACGTAGGTCAGCAGCTCGTGGCCGCGCTTGGGCGAGACCCACAGTGGCGTGTCGAACTCCTCGCAGGCATCGCGCAGGTCGCTGGGCGCGGCCTGGTCCTTGCTGATCAGCAGCGCCAGTGGTCGCGATGCGGTGATCTTGGCCAGTGCCTCCCAGCGATGGCGTGGATCCAGGCTGTCGAGGTACTTGAGTTCCTCGGTGCCGAGGATCTGCACCTTGTTCGGGTAGATGGTGTTGAGGTAGCCCGCCAGCGATGGCCGGCGTGACAAGTGCTCGCCAGATTCCAGCACGCGACCCTCGCCCTTGCTGCCGGCAACCCAGCGCAGCTCCAGTCGCTCGTTGATCTGGTCGAACAGTTCGCGGGCGGTGATGCGCATGTTCACCGTCAACTCACCGGGTCTCAGGCGGCAGCGTGGGTCAGTCGCCAGTCCGACAGCAGGGCCAGCAGTTCGTCATTGCTGGCGGCGCCGCGCAGGCGGTCGGTGAAGTCGCTGTCACTGAACATCTCGGCAAGCTGCGACAGCAGCTGCAGGTGCTGGTCCGTGAAATGCTCGGGCACCGCCAGCGCGAACAGCAGATCGACCGGCTGGCCATCGCTGGCCCCGAAGTCGACTGGCTCGGCCAGTCGAACCACGGCGCCGATGGCGGTGCTCAACCCGGCTGTGCGGCCATGCGGAATGGCGATGCCTTGTCCGAGTCCGGTGGAGCCGAGTTTCTCTCTCGCGCACAGGCTGTCGAAAACCTGCCGCTCGAAGGCCTCGTCGTGCCCGTCGGCCAGCAGCCTGGCCAGCGTTTCGAGCAGTCGTTTCTTGCTGGTAACGCTGACCCCGACGCGGACGCGCGACGGGGCCAGCAGGTCGATCAGGTGCATGGTGATGCCGTGACTTCAGCCAAAACTGGCGTTGCGGGCGGCATTCTCGCCGCGATGGTGGTCGGTGATCTTTTCCTTGTGCTTGATCACCTGGCGGTCCAGCTTGTCGGCCAGCAGGTCGATGGCGGCGTACATGTTTTCCGCCTCGACGTCGGCAAAGATGGTGCGGCCAGAAACCTGGATGGTGGCTTCGGCCTTGTGGTGAAGCTTCTCGACAGTGAGGATCGCGTGGATGTCCAGAAGGTTGTCGAAATGTCGCTGCAGCCGTTCGAACTTGTTCTGCACGTAGTCGCGCAGCGCCGGGGTGACATCAATCTGGTGACCGGTAATCTCGATCCGCATGTCTGGATCTCCTTGTCAGTGTGACAACCACATCAACCCGGTGCCTGGGCACCGGGCGCCAAAAATCCTGTCGGGGTGCTGCCGTTGCGACCGGCACAGGCCCGAAGCAGCACAGGCACCGGGAGACGGGTGCCCCTGCCGGGCGGCCATGGTGGGTGCTGATCCGATCATCAGTCCCTAACCGTGTCGCTGGCGCTCGTTGGACGAGGGGATATTCATTGCTTCCCGGTATTTTGCCACGGTTCGGCGGGCGACCGTGATGCCGTCCGTCTTGAGAGTGGCCGCGAGTTTCGAGTCGGACAGCGGTTTGGCCGGGTTCTCGGCGTCGATCAGGCGCTTGATCATGGCCTGGATCGCCGTGCTGGACGCGCTTCCACCGCCCTCCGTGCTGAGACTCGATGAGAAAAAGTGTTTGAATTCAAAGGTTCCGCGCGGAGTGTGCAGGTATTTGCGGGTGGTGACGCGGGAAATGGTCGACTCGTGCAGGTCCAGTTCGTCGGCGATCTCGCGTAGCGTCAATGGGCGCATGGCCTCCGGTCCGTGCTCCAGGAAACCCACCTGGCGGCGGACGATGGCGGTGGCGACGCGCAGCACGGTGTCGGCGCGGGTTTCCAGGCTGCGGATCAGCCAGCGCGCCTCCTGCAGCTGTCCACGCAGGTAGTTGGCGTCGTCGCGACTGGCTTCGCCGATCAGGCCCTCGTACAGGCGGTTGATGCCAAGCCGTGGCCGCGCGCCGGCGGCCAGATGGACTCGCCAGACGCCGTCCTGCCGCGACACGTAGGCATCCGGCGTCACGTATTCGATGGTCTGCGCGCTGACCTGCGCACCCGGTCGCGGGTCGAGGCCGCGCAGCAGTTCGACGGCCTTCGCCACTTCGTCGGCGTCGGCCACCATCAGCTTTGCCAGCTTCTCCGGGCCGAGTTTGGCGAGGTCTTCCAGATGCTCACGCGCGATGCGCTGCGCCATGGGCAGCGCATCGGTGTCGTCGTCCAGTGCCGACAACTGCACGCCCAAGCATTCGCTAAGGCAACGCGCGCCGACGCCGATCGGGTCAAAGCGCTGGATGCGGTGAAGCACGGCCTCCAGTTCGTCGTCGTCGGCCTCGATGTCTGGCTGCAGCGCCTGGCGGATCGCATCCAGTGGCTCGGACAGGTGGCCGTCGTCATCAATGGCGTCGATAAGTGCCGTACCAATGGCGCGATCGCGGTCGCTCATCGGCGTCAGGTTCAGCTGCCACATCAGGTGGTCGTGCAGGCTGTCGGTGACGCTGCCGGCGGCCTCCTGCGGTTCGCGGTCGTCGCTGCCGCTGCCACTTCGCGGCGAGAATTCGTCTTCCCAGCCGGTATCCATGTCGAGCGTGGGCTCCGCCACCGCTTCGACTTCGGCGTCGGCATCGCTGCGGTCGGAATCCTGCTCGCGGCGATCATCGCCTTCGCCGCTGGCTTCGGGTGGCTCGGGCTCCTGGCGCTCGTCGGTGCTTTCGAGCATGGGGTTGGACTCAAGCGCCATCGTCAGCTCGGTTTCCAGCTCGAGCTGCGACAACTGCAGCAGGCGAATGGCCTGCCGCAGTTGCGGCGTCAGCTTGAGTTGCTGACCCAGTCTGAGTTGCAGCGCCGGTTTCACCCGCGAAATTCTCCCGACCGTCCTTGCCAGGCTAGAGCCGGAAACTGTCGCCCAGGTAGACGCGGCGAACTTCCGGGTTGGCCATCACCGCTTCCGGCGCACCCTGCGTCAGTACACGGCCTTCGTTGAGGATATACGCCCGGTCGCAAATGCCAAGGGTTTCGCGCACGTTGTGGTCGGTAATCAGCACGCCAATGCCGCGTTGCTTGAGGTGGCGCACGATTTTCTGGATTTCGCCGACGGAAATCGGGTCGACGCCGGCGAAGGGTTCGTCGAGCAGCATCATCCGCGGTTTGCCGGCCAGCGCGCGGGCGATCTCGACGCGACGGCGCTCGCCGCCGGACAGGCTGGCGCCCAGTTGGTCCGCCACGTGGCCGATCTGCAGCTCGTCGAGCAGTTCTTCCAGTTCGCGACGGCGGCCATCGGCGTCGAGGTCGGCGCGGAGCTCGAGGATAGCCAGGATGTTGTCGTTGACACTGAGCTGGCGGAACACGGACGGCTCCTGCGGCAGGTAGCCGAGGCCGCGGCGCGCGCGGGCGTGCATGGGCAGGCCGGAAATGTCCTCGCCGTCGAAGAGGATCTCGCCACCATCGGCGGCGATCAGTCCCACCACCATGTAGAAGCAGGTCGTCTTGCCGGCGCCGTTGGGGCCGAGCAGGCCAACCACTTCGCCGGCGTCGAGCGAGAAACTGAAGTCGCGCACCACGTCACGCGCGCGGTAGCGCTTGCGCAGGGCGCGGGCGACCAGCATCAGGGCGTGCTGTCGTTCTTGCCGTTGTTCGGCAGGATGCGCAGGTTGACGCGGCCGTTGCCTTCGCCACCACCTTCGATGCGACCGCTGCCAAGGTCGTAGCTCAGATGCTCGCCGCTGAGGCTCCCGCCGGGTTCGTCGACGGTCACGCTGCCATACAGGTCGATGCGGTCGCCGGAGAGGTCGTACTCGATGCGCTGGGCGCGGGCGGTAGTGATGCCACCGTCATCCTTTTCCTGGCGCATCGTGGCCGGCGCGCCGGTGAGGGTGACATGCGAGATTTCGCCACTGGCCATCTTCACCAGTGCATTGTCGGCACGCACGTCCAGCGTGCCCTGACTGATGCGGACGTCGCCGGACAGCTTGGCGGTTCCGTCCTGCTGCAGCGTGGTGTCCGTGTGGTCGGCGCTGACGTCCATGGGTTTGTCGCGATCACTGCTCCTGGCGGAAGCTGCCAGCGGCAGCAGGGACAGGGCCAGCAGGATGGCGACGTGGGCGATAGCGGGAGCGTGATGACGGTTCATGGATGGCTTCACGGTGACTTCGGGGCGGCGGTCTGGAAGCGACCATCAAATTGCGACAGCACGACGTGGCGATCATCCAGCTCCGCCCGCATGCCGTGGCCGCGCAGTATAGAGCTGCCGTCGAGGATGGTCACATCGCTGTCGGTTTCGGCGACGTTGTCGTCCGGCAGGAAGCGGATATCCGGGCCGTTGATCCGCACCGGGGTGATGGGTTTGCCGTTTTTCGTGGGAGGGCCGTCGATCACGTAGTCGTCGTACAGACGCAACAGCTTGCCGTCGGCTGCCACCCAGGCATGGCCGGATTCGGCCTGCCAACGGCCGCCGTCGGCATCAGGAAACTCGAAGCGCGGGCTGTCCAGATCCATGGTGCCGAGGAAGGGATGCCGCGACAGCCGTGGGCCGCGAACCGAGAAGGACTCGCGTCCCTGTTCGTCCATGGCGATCAGCTGGAAGTTCTCCAGGCTGTAGTCGGATCGCGGTGGTCCTGTCAGCGGAGGCGTGTCGTCGTCACGGTTGAGTGACCACAGCCACCAGCCGCTGACGGCGGCGACGACAAGCAGCAGGAACAGCCAGCCGCGCTGTGCGGGCGTCATTCGCCCCCACCGGGCAGGAATCGATGCAGGATGGTCTTGGCATGCCCTTGTGCCGCGAGGACGATATCGCAGAGTTCGCGGGCCGCGCCTTCGCCGCCCCGTGCCGAACTGCACCAGTAGACGCGCTCGCGGATCCACGGGTGGGCATTGGCGGGCGCTGCCGACAGGCCAACGCGCTGCAAGATCGGCAGGTCGGGCAGGTCGTCGCCCATGTAGGCGACCTGCTCATCCGAGATCTGCAGGCTGCGGGTCAGGTGCTCCAGCGCATCCACCTTGTCGCGGCTGCCCTGGTAGAGGTGGCGCAGCCCCAGTTCGCGGGCACGTGCCTGCACCACGGGGCTCTCGCGTGCGGTGATCAGCGCCACCTCGATGTCATAGTCACGCAGGAGTTTCATGCCCAGCCCGTCAAGGACGTGGAAGGACTTGATCTCCATCTTGTCGCCGTACCAGAGGCGGCCATCGCTCAGCGTGCCGTCGACATCGAAGGCGACCAGCCGAACCCGCGCCGCGCGGGCGCGCAGTTCATCGGGAATCTCGGAAGCGTGCAGGTAACTCATGCCGGTTTCCCCCTGTTGGATTTCCGGAAAATCAGACCACGCGGGCGCGCAGCAGGTCGTGGATATTGAGTGCGCCGACCACGTGGCGCTCGTCGTCGATCACCACCAGGCCGTTGATCTGATGCGCTTCCATCAGTCGCGCCGCTTCCACCGCCAGCCGGTCCGGGCCGATGGTTTTCGGCTCCCGGGTCATGGCTTCGGTAACCGGCGTGGCGCGCAGATCGACGGCCGACTCGTCCAGCGCACGGCGCAGGTCGCCGTCGGTGAACACGCCGAGCAAGCGGTCTTCGGCATCGACGATGGCGGTCATGCCGAGGCGCTTGCGGCTCATCTCCACCACGGCATCGCTGAGTGATGCGTCGGGGCCGACACGCGGCACATCACCGTTGTTGTGCATGATGTCGCTGATGCGCAGCAGCAGGCGGCGGCCGAGGCTGCCGGCCGGATGCGAGCGGGCGAAGTCTTCGTCGGTAAACCCACGAGCCTCCAGCAGTGCGATCGCCAGCGCATCGCCCATCACCAGCGCGGCGGTAGTGCTGGACGTTGGCGCCAGGCCCAGCGGGCAGGCTTCTGCCGGCACGCTCACGTCGAGATGGATGTCGGCCAGTCGCGCCAGGGTCGATTGCGGGCGGCCGGTGGCGGCAATCAGCACATTGCCCTGGCGACGCAGCACCGGAACGATGGTCAGCAGCTCGTCGGTCTCGCCGGAATTGGACAGTGCCAGCACCACGTCGGCGTCGGTGATCATGCCGAGATCGCCGTGGCTGGCTTCACCCGGGTGGACGTAGAACGCCGGTGTGCCGGTCGAAGCGAACGTCGCCGCGATCTTGCGGGCGATGTGGCCGGACTTGCCCATGCCAATGGTGACCACGCGGCCCTGCCCGGCGAAGATCACCCGGCAGGCATCGACGAAGGCTTCATCGATCTGCGATTTCAGCGCTTCCAGAGCCTTCGCCTCGGTATCGATCACGCTCAGCGCGCTGGCTTTCAGGGCCGAGGCGTTGAGGTCGGTCACGCTGTCGCGGGCGGGATGCAGGGGCTGGATGCGGGCATTCATTCGCGAAGTATCCGGGTATTGGGTGGCCGGCTGGCTGACGTGACCGGCCCCGGTTTCGCCTCGAAAGGCCCCGGAAACCGCCGAAAAGCGCCGGCTCTGCTAAGATTCTCGGCCCATTCTAGCGCAGCGACGCCCCCGGCAGCGGGGGATGCGCATGGCGGATCGCGCGGTGTTCAGCTTCCGCTGGCCGCTACCAGCGACGCTCCGTGCTGGACCCGCCAGAGGCTGGCGCGGAACCCGAACCTTTTCAGCGACCACGCCGTTCCGCGGCGGGGCGCCTCTTCCGGAACCTGATTGATGAACGCAGTCACCATCCAGCAGCTGATCGAGGCCGGCCTGCCCGGCGCCCGCGCCGCCGTGCGCGGCGACGACGGCGTGCATTTCGAGGCCGAAGTCGTCTGTGCCGACTTTGCCGGCAAGCTGCCGCTGGCCCGCCACCGTATGGTCTACGCCACGCTCGGTGATCGCATGGGCGGCGAGATCCACGCCCTGTCGCTGAAGACCCTGACCCCGGACGAGGCGGCCGGCTGATGGCGAAGATCCAGATCAACGGTGGCACCGCGCTGAACGGCGAGGTGCAGATTTCCGGCGCGAAGAATGCCGTGCTGCCGATCATGGCGGCCGGCCTGCTGGCCGAGGAGCCGATGGAAATCGGCAACGTCCCGCACCTGCACGACGTCACCACCACCATGGAACTGCTCGGCCAGATGGGCGTGCAGCTGGTGCTGGACGAAAAGATGAAGGTGCAGATCGACGCCCGCGGCGTGGACAGCCACGTCGCGCCCTACGAGCTGGTCAGGACCATGCGCGCCTCGATCCTGGTGCTGGGCCCGCTGCTGGCGCGCTTCGGCGAGGCCGAGGTGTCGCTGCCCGGCGGCTGCGCCATCGGATCGCGGCCGGTCGACCAGCACATCCGTGGCCTGCGCGCGCTTGGCGCCGAGGTTATCGTCGAGAATGGCTACATCCGCGCCAAGGCGAAGCAGCTGCGTGGCGCGCGCATCGTCATGGACATGGTCACCGTCACCGGCACCGAGAACATCATGATGGCCGCGGCGCTGGCCAAAGGCACCTCGGTGATCGAAAACGCCGCGCAGGAACCGGAAGTCGTCGACCTCGCCAACTGCCTCAACGCCATGGGCGCGCGGATCAGCGGCGCCGGCAGCAACACCATGACCATCGAGGGCGTGGACCGCCTTGGCGGCTGTTCCTACGACGTGCTGCCAGACCGCATCGAAACCGGCACCTTCCTGATCGCCGGCGCCATCACCGGTGGTCGTGTGCTCTGTCGCAACACCCGCGCCGACGTGCTGGACGCCGTGCTGGTCAAGCTCGAAGAAGCCGGCGCGCACATCAACGTCACCGACAACAGCATCGAACTGGACATGCAGGGCCGCCGGCCGAAATCGGTCAGCCTGACCACCGCGCCGTACCCCGCGTTCCCCACCGACATGCAGGCGCAGTTCGCCGCGCTCAATATTGTTGCTGACGGCGTCGGCGTGATCACCGAGACCATCTTCGAGAACCGCTTCATGCACGTGCAGGAACTGCAGCGCCTCGGCGCCGACATGCGCGTGGAAGGCAAGTCGGTGATCATCCGCGGCGTCGAATCCGTCACCGGCGCCCCGCTGATGGCGACCGACCTGCGCGCCTCCGCGAGCCTGGTTCTGGCCGGCCTGGTGGCCCGTGGCGAAACCACCGTCGACCGCGTCTACCACATCGATCGCGGCTACGAGAACATCGAAGAGAAGCTCGGCGTCCTCGGTGCCAGGATCCGGCGCCTGCCGAACTGATCTTGCCTGATCATGGGCTTGCTGGCTGTGTCTGCAGCCACTCAGGCTGTACAGTGCGGCTTGGCCGGTTGGTAACAATTCTGTAACCGGTCCGATTCCAGAACCCGTTCACGAGCCATCCGAAGCATGATGACAACAACAAACCTGCGCCCACTGGCTGATCAGGCGGCAAAGCAGGCCTACGCGCCATATTCCCGGTTGCATGTCGGGGCCGCGCTGCGTTCGCGGAATGGATCGACCTATTCCGGCTGCAATGTCGAGAACGGTTCGCTGTCGCTGGGCTCCTGTGCCGAGCGCTCGGCGATTTCTGCAGCCGTGCTCGCCGAGGGGCCGGAGTTTCGCCTTGACGCGATCGCAATCAGCGCCTTCGATCGGAACGGCCAGCCAATGCAGGTGCCGCCCTGCGGCGCTTGCCGGCAGGTGCTGAAAGAGTTCGGTGCCGATGCCATTGTTGGCTTTCTCGGTGGCGACGGCAGCTGGACCGAGGTGGGCGTGGAAAGCCTCCTGCCGCATGGTTTCGTGCTGCCCGAGGACCTCTAGCAGAACGATCCCGTGGGTCGTTCGATCTCAGCCGTTTCCGGGCACGCCGCGCAGTTGCGCGAGTTCCGCTGCATAGCTGGCTTCTGCTTCTCCATCACTGAGTGACTTTGCCCGTGCCAGCGCACGTTCGGCGCCATCGCGGTCGCCGCTGGCGAGATAGGCTCGGGCCAGCGCGGCGTGGAAGCGGTGCTCGTCGCGATGATGGCGGATTGCCTGCTGGTAGTGCTCGATGGCCTGGGTGAAGTCACCTTCGCGTTCGAAGCGGGTGGCCAGCAGGAACTGGTACAGCGGATCCTTCTTCTGCAATGACTCCATGCGTTCGCGCAGTGGTGCGGCCATTGCCGCGGCGCCGCGACTGTCATACAGCTGGACCAGGTTGAACAGCGTGCCGTATTCGTCGGGATCCAGTTCAAGCGCCCGCAGATAGGCATGCTCCGCGCCGCCTTCATCGCCGCTGCGCAGGCGGATCACGCCGGCGTTTCCCCAATGGATGGCGTAGTCCGGGTCCAGTCGCAGCGTTGCTTCGATTCGCGCCAGGGCGGCACCGATCTGGCCCTGCGCCATCTGCTTGATCGCGATGTTGTTCTGGTAGTGGGCCAGCAGTTGCTGGTCGTTGATGGCTATGGGTTCGTCCAGGGCGATGACCAAGTCGCGCGCGACGTCGACGGTGTAGCGTCGCGGCCCGGCCTGCAGACGCAGGTTGACGTGGCTGTTGCGGTAAAGCGTGGTGCCGGACTGCTGCCAGATCAGCGTCTGGCGGATTTCCTGTGGCCGTGCGGACAGCCCGGCCTCGCGGGAAAGCGCGAGGAACAACAGGGTGAAGCCGATGCAGTTGGCGCGCCGCTGCTCCCAGGACTGGGCTACCGTGTAGGTGGCGGATTCGTCATAGCGCATGCCCATTCCGGCGGCCGAGAACACGAAGTCGACCATGGTCTCGATGCGGTCGGTAGGCGCGCGGTGGTGATCCAGAACCTGCTGGTGGAAGGCTTCCCGCAGCGCGGGCGGCATGCGCAGAAGGTCATCCAGCGTGGCGGTCTGCGGTGCGGGAAGCAGCGCGGTGTCGTCGGCGGTCGAGCCGGGGCTGGTTGAATCGGAAATGGGCGAATCGGGAATGAGCGGTGCCGCGATCAGCGACGGCTGCGCGACCGTGGCGCCTGTCGTATCGGGTTCCGCCGTCGGCGCGCCCAGCGCCAACACAGCAATGATCAGCAGTGTCTGCATCGGCCCTCCTGGAGTCATGACAAGGGCGGCATGAGCAATCTAGCACGTGCCTTCGCCGGGATCTCCGCGGCGAGCGTGATGCGCAGTAATGGACAGCTTGGGTGTCATGAGTACCGTGTGTCGCCATACTCTGGTTTCGCAGTCAACGCACAGGATGGCGCGAGAGCGGGGAATGACCAGGATGGAACGCGAGTACTGGTTCGAGGAAGGTTGCTGGATCACGGAGTTGTCCAACAGCGACGTCGACCCGGCGCTATCGGTCGCGCGGGCGCGGGTTCCTGCGGGTGGAACGACGCGTTGGCATCGCCTGCATGGCGTGGTCGAACGCTATCTGGTGCTCGAAGGCCGCGGCATGGCCGAGATCGGTGATTCCGGGCCGCGAGAGCTGATCCCGGGCGATACGCTGCTGATACCCGCTGGCGTAGCCCAGCGCATCCACAACCCGGGGACCGACGACCTGGTGTTCCTGGCCTTGTGCACGCTGCGATTCACGTCGGACTGCTACGAGGACATCGAGCCGTCGTAGCGATACGTCCTAACCGGTCTTGAACACCCCGCTTCCGCCCGCGCTGTAGCTGAAGCCCGGGAAGATGTTGCCGATGGCGCCACCGCTGACGCCCTGCCGCTTGACCAGCGCCTCGGCGATGATCTGTCGGAAGTCGGTGGTGACCGCAACGTCCTGGCCCTCGAACAGGCTCAGGTCGTCCAGTCCCGGGAAGCTGCCGTGGAAGCCGCCGTTGACCTGGTTGCCCAGCGCCAGCATGACGTTCCCGTAGCCATGGTCGGTGCCACCGGAATCGTTCGGCCGGAAGCGCCTGCCAAATTCGCTCTGGATCACCACCGTAACGCGATCCATCAGGCCAGCCGCATGAAGGTCGATATAGAACGCGTCCAGCGCACGGGCAAGGCCCTCGGTGAGGTTGCCGAAGGCGTCGTAGTGGTTCGGGTTGCCCGGGTCGGGCATGCCCTGGCTTTCGTGGGTGTCCCAGAATCCGTAATCGACGGCGGCCACGGTGAGGCCCATGTCGAGCTTCACCAGCTGGGCGATGTTGCGCAGCTGGTTGCCTAGCGTCACGCCGTTGCCGCTGGTCGGGTAGACGGCTCCACCGCCGGGTAGATAACCATCCGTGTTGCTGCCGGACTGCAGGCCAAAATCGATCTCGCGCATGAATTCCAGCGCGTCGGCGGCGGCATGGCCGGACTGCTCCAGTGCGCTCGCGCCCTGCCACATCGGCAGCACGCGCAGGTGCGCGCCATAGTGTCCATTGATGCCGGTATCGGTGTCGTCCCAGGACCAGTGGAAACCGTCGAGGCGGAAATCCTCGCCGCTGGCGATGCTGATCACGTCGCTGTTTCCGTACAGCGAGGTCTGCAGCGTGCTGCCGAAGCCGAAGGCGTTGGACAGCATCGGCGAGGGCATGTCGAAGTCGTTCGCTAGGTAGCGCGATATCCAGCCCTGCGCACCACTCTTGTTGCCCGGCGTGCCGAACTCGATGAAGGCCTGGGCGTCGAAATGGCTGCGTGTCACCGTGCTCGACATGCCGGCGCCCTGGATGATGGCGACGCGTCCCTGGTCATACAGTCTGCTCAGCCACTGGTTGGGGACGCCGATGGCATCACCGGCCGCGCCACCGGCGCGCGGGTGCCAGCCCCAGTTGCTGCTGCCGATCCGGCGTAGCCGCGACGTGGGGATAACGAGGTCATTGCGCTTGGCCTCGTAGGCGGTGCGATCCGCACCGGCATAGGGAACCACCAGATGCAGGCCATCGATGCCACCGCGCAGGAACAGGTAGACGAGTACGTCATGCTGCACGCCGCTGCCGGCCGCCTTGGCCGGATCGATCCAGCCGAGGGCCGGGACGCTGGAGGCCACGGCCGCGGCGCAGCAACCCTTGAGGAAGTTGCGGCGGCTGACGGGGAAACGTGGTGATGTCATGGTCGTTTCCTCAGCGCCGGTAGAATTCGGGGGTCATGAACAGCAGTGCCACCGCCGAGCGTAGGCGTGACTGCGTGTAGTGCTGCTTCAGGTCGTTTGCCGACCAGCTGTTGGTGGTCGTTTCCAGCGCCTCGTTGGCTGGCGCGTTCTGGCGCAGGAAGTCCAGCACCTGCGTTCGGCGCGAAGCAGGAATGCTTTGCGAGTAGATACGATCAATCCAGAAGTCGACGATTACTTCAGCGCTGCGGGCGGCCGGTGCCAGCGCCGCGTTGGTCTGGGCAACCACATCGCAGAGGTAGATCCCGCCTTCGGGTTCGCCCGGTGGGCGCAGCTCGAACAGCCGGGACATCATCCGCCAGGTCTGCGCCAGCGTGCTCACGCCGCTCCACTTCTCGGCTCGGTCCGGATAGCCGTCGGGCGTTGGCCAGCGGAATGGGCGGTTGCCGCTCTGCTGCAGCAGGTTGAGCAGGTTGCCGTAGGGGTTCCAGTCCGGGTATGGCTGCGGATCGATCTCCGCGCCAGTGGCCCGCATCGCATGCGCCAAGGCTTCCCATGGGCGCTTGACCTTCCCGCCCCAGGTTTCGCGGAAGGCGTCCGAGTTGAGGATGTGGCGCAGCACCCGGGTGATCTGGTCAGCCGACTGCCAATGCTGCCGCCACAGCGCTGCTGCGGAGTCGATCAGCGTCTGCGGCGGGTTGTCGCCGATGAAGCGGCGGCAGAGCTTGCCGCAGATGTGCGAGGCGGTTCCCGGGTGCTGGCAGAGCACGTCGAACACGTCGCGCGCATCCTTCATCGCCGGCTGGTTGGCCAGGATGAAGCGGTGCAGGAAGTACTTGCTGGCGACGTCATGCCAGTCCGGGTAGTAGAGGAATTCGCCGGTGTCGTATTCCGGCGTGTTCGGGAATTCCCAGTGGTCGTCGCGCATGGTCCAGCCGGTCAGCGCGCGCGCGGCCTCGTAGACGTCGTTGTCGCAGTAGCCGGCGGCAATGCTCTCGCCGGGCAGGTTGGGGATCGTGTTCGGGTCGTTGCCGGGGTAGTAGTTGTCCACGCCCAGCGTGTGCAGCTCGCAGAGTTCGCGGGCGAAGTTTTCGTTGAACGACGATCCGCGGCTGGACTTGTTGTCGAGGAACTGCAGCATGCTGGGCGACGCGGCAACGGCTTCCAGCATCTGGCGGAAGTTGCCGAAGGCGTTTGGCCGGATCACGTCGCGGTCGTACTGCACGAACAGCGGCGCGATGTCGAAGTTCCAGCCCAGTACGTTGAAATGGTTGTGCCAGAAATCGACGGTCACTTCGAACAGCTGGCGGCGGCTGTAGACGGCGCGCAGCATTTTCGCGCACTCGCTTTCGGCGCAGGGGTAGTAGCGGTACGGATAGTTGTCCAGGCCAAGATTGTCCCGGTCCCGCACATGATCGGACCACAGCTGCGCCATGGTTTTCGACAGCGTGGTATAGCCGCCCGCCGAGATGCGCGCTTCGCAGGCGCTGTCGTCGAGGCCGGGATCAAGCTGCTGCTCGACATAGGCGGCGAGGCGGCTGCTGTCGTCGGCGCCCAGTGCATTGAACGCGGTGATATCGCCGGGCCTGGGTCCATAGGCCATCCGGTTCAGGGCGATGATCGCTGCCGACGGCCCCGGTGGCGGTGGACTTTCGAACGAGTCGGCGAAAATCGACGACGAAGGCGTGCCTTTCTGCGTCGACGATGATTTGGATGTCAGGCCGATGAATGCACGGCGCGAGGTCACAGACATGGTTGGCCAGCAAAGCGGGGCGGGGAGCGCCAACTATGCGGCGTGACATTTCTTTGCATTGAGAACCGGGTCACGGATTTGCGGACTGCGCCAGGTCCATTGGTCGCAATCCCGCCGGTGCTTTCCCGCCACGCCACCTATCGACGGCTTCCATTGCGCCCCCAGCGTCATGGATGCCTCCGGATCACGGACAAAAAAAGCCCCGCGCTGGGCGGGGCTGACGGAGCCATCGCCGACCACCCGCAGGTGGTCGGCGACGTCGACGAGGAAAGGTCGGTCGATCAGTTGGTTTCGTTGAGGCCGCGCTTCTCCAGCAGCGGCTCGACGCTGGGCTCCTTGCCGCGGAACTCGACGTACAGCGTGTGCACGTCCTTGGTGCCACCGCGGGACAGGATCTTGTCAGCGAAAATCTGGCCGTTCTCGCGGTTCATCACGCCCTTGTCGCCCGCATTTTCCTTGAACCACTCGAAGGCGTCCTGCGCCAGCACTTCGGTCCAGAGGTAGGCGTAGTAGCCGGCCGAGTAACCGGTCGGGTCGGAGAAGATGTGGTTGAAGTAGGTGCTGTTGTAGCGCGGCGGCACTTCGTCCATGGCGATGCCGAAGCCTTCCAGCGCCTTCTGCTGGAATGCCATGGCGTCGTCGATCTGGGTGTCCGGCGTGATCTGGTGCCAAGCGATGTCCTGCAGCGCGGCGGCCAGGTATTCGACCGTCGCGTAGCCCTGGTTGAAGGTGCTGGACTTCTTGATCTTCTCCACCAGCTCGGCGGGCATCGGCTCGCCGGTCTGGTAGTGCTTGGCGAAGTTGGCGAAGACTTCCGGATCGAACACCCAGTTCTCGTTGAACTGCGACGGGAATTCGACGAAATCACGCGGCGTGTTGGTGCCGGAGAACATCGGGTAGTTCACGTCCGACAGGATGCCGTGCAGCAGGTGGCCGAACTCATGGAACATGGTGTTGACGTTGTCGAAGCTCAGCAGCGTCGGCTGGCCTTCGGCCGGCTTGGGCACGTTGAGGTTGTTGACCACCACCGGGTTGCGGCCGAGCAGGTGGCTCTGGTCGACGAAGCTGTTCATCCAGGCGCCACCGCGCTTGATGTCGCGCTTGTAGTAGTCGAGGTAGATCAACGAGAAGGACTCACCCTTGTCGTTGAACACCTCGAACACGCGCACGTCCGGCGAGTACACCGGCAGGTCCGTGCGCTCCTTGAAGGTCAGGCCATAGAGCTTGTTGGCGGCGAAGAACACACCGTCCTTGAGCACGCGGTCCAGCTCGAAGTAGGGACGCACGGCGGATTCGTCGAGGTCGTAGTTGGCCTTGCGGACCTGCTCGGCGTAGAAGTCCCAGTCCCAGGGCTGCAGTTTGAAGTCGCCGCCCTGTGCGTCGATCAGCTTCTGGATGTCGGCGGCTTCGCCCTTGGCCTTGTCCACGGCCGGCTTGACGATGCCGGTGAGCAGCTCGAGCGCGGCTTCCGGTGACTTGGCCATGTTGTCCGACAGGATGTAGGTGGCCCAGTTCGGGTAGCCCAGCAGCTGGGCCTTTTCTGCACGCAGCTTGGCCATCTTCACGATGATCTCGCGGGTGTCGTTCGGGCCGCCGTGGCGACCGCGATTGACCGAGGCGTCGTAGATGCGCTTGCGCAGGTCGCGGTTGGTCAGCGAGGCCAGCGCCGGCTGCGTGGTGGTGTTCTGCAGGGCGATCAGGTACTTGCCGTCCAGGCCGCGCGCCTTGGCGGCACCGGCGGCGGCGCTGATGTCGGCCTCGCTCATGCCGTCGAGCTCGGCCACGTCGTCGACCACCACCGAGCTTTCGTTGCCGTCCTCGACCACGCGGTTGCCGAAGTCGGTGGACAGCTCGGCCAGCTGGGCGTTGATGTCCTTGACCTTCTGCTTGTCGGCGTCGCTCAGCTTGGCGCCGGCTCGCACGAAGTCGGTGTAGTAGCGCTCGACCAGACGCTGCGACTCGGCGTCCATGCTCTGCGCGTCGCTTTCGTCATGGATCGCCTTGATGCGCTCCCAGAGCTTCTGGTTGAGGTAGATGGCGTCGCTGTGCGCGGCCATCTTCGGCGCGATTTCCTTCTCGACTTCCTTCAGGGTATCGGTCTTGTACGACGACGTCAGGTTGTAGAAGACGCTGGTGACGCGACCCAACAGGGCGCCGCTCTTCTCCATCGCGATCAGGGTGTTGTCGAAGGTCGGCGGCTCGGGGTTGTTGGCGATTGCCTCGACTTCCTTCTCATGCTCGGCCATGCCGCGCTCGAGCGCCGGCAGGTAGTCGCTTTCCTGGTACTTGTCGAACTGCGGCGCGCCGTATTGCAGAGGACTCGGCTGGAAGAACGGGTTCTCGCGCTTGGCCTCGGCGGTGGCCGCGGGCGCGTCGGTGCTGCCGTCATCCGCGGATTTCGCAGAGGTGGCGGGTTCACTGCCGCCGCAGGCGGACAGGGCCAGGCTGGCGGCAACGGCCAGCGCAAGGTGACGAATCGACATGGAAAACTCCAGAATTCAAGAACTTGCAGATGAAGCGGGCGCCTGTCGTGGGACAGGCGCCCGACTAACTTCCGAGACTCGCGCGTTTCAGGCGCTCAGTGCATGTGCCTTTTGGCACGGTCCATCAGTTGCACCGACTTGGGGCAATGGCAGGGCACGGTGGGGCCGAACTGGTCGCCCCAGTGGGCGGTGTTGCCGCCGTGCTGCTGCCAGTAGAAGCTCGGCGCCGCGCGCTCCTTGCCGCCGATCTCGGCCATGTCCTCGCCATTGAACAGGCGGCCGTTGACCATGACCATGCTGACGTCGGTGCTGTGCTTGATGTCGTCCAGCGGGTTGCTGTTGAGCACCACCAGGTCGGCGCGCTTGCCGGCTTCCAGTGAGCCGATCTGCGAGGACAGGCCGATGTAGTCGGCGCCGTCGATGGTGGCCGCCCGCAGAGCGATGAAGTTGCTCATGCCGCCCTGCGTCAGCATCCACATTTCCCAGTGCGAGCCGAGACCTTGCAGCTGGCCATGGCCGCCCACCTGGATCTTCACGCCGTTCTCGCGCAGTTTGTTGACGCTGGCCGCCACGGTCTTGTGGAAGTAATCCCACTCCGGCGACTTGCCGCGGCGGATCGAGCGCGCTTCCAGATTGCGTGCCGGGAAGAATCGCTTCAGGCGCTCGATGGTCCACACATCATCATGCTGGTACCAGTAGTTCTCGCCGGACTGGCCGCCGTAGGTGACGATCAGCGTCGGCGTGTTGCGCACGTCGGTCTGCTTCCACAATTGGATGACGTCGTCGTATAGCGGCGCCACCGGGATGTTGTGCTCGATGCCGGTCACGCCGTCGATGATCATCGGCAGGTTGTGGTTGAGCGTGCTGCCGCCTTCCTCGACCACCAGCATGCCGAGTTCGCGCGCGGCCTGGTTGATCTGCTGGTGCTGCTCGCGACGCGGCTGGTTGTAGCTCTTCACGCTGAAGGCGCCATGCGACTTCATGCGCTTCAGGTGCGAACGGGCGTCATCCAGCGAGTTGATCTCGACCTTGAAGTCGCCATCGGCACCATAGAGGATGCTGCCGGTGCTGAAGATGCGCGGGCCGACCATCTTGCCGGCCTTCACCAGCTCGCTCTGCGAGAACACGAATTCGGTGCTGGCCGACGGATCGTGCGCGGTGGTCACGCCGTAGGCAAGGTTCGCGTAGTAGGCCCAGCTCTGCTGTGGCACCACGCCGGCACCGAAGTTGGAAGCATGCGCATGCACGTCGATCAGGCCGGGGATGATGGTGCTGCCGTTGGCGTCGATCACCTCGGCGTTTTCCGGTACGCGCACGTCATTGAACGGACCGACGGCGAGGATGGTGTCGCCACGGACCACCAGCGTGCCATCCTCAATCACATCCTGCGTGTTGTCGGCATCGCGCATGGTGACGATGCGCGCGTGCACGAAGGCGAAACTGTCCTGCGGATGATCGGTGGGCAGTTCCAGGCCAACATCAACGCCCTTCAGCGACTTCGGCTCCGGCAGCACCTTCGGCGAGCCGGGCAGGAAGTCGAAGGCATCCTTGAGGTCGCGGCTGAAGTAGTCGCGGCCGACCATCCAGTGCAGCTGCCGGCTGTCCGCCGACCAGTGCAGGTAGGAACCAACGTCCTGGCTGACCCGCTTCACCGGGATGGCCTGGGTATCGCGGCTCAGTTCGATCGCGGAGCCGGTGTCGGTCAGCGGCGCGACGTAGGCGTTGAACAGCTCGGTGAAAGCAACCCACTTGCCGTCCGGGCTGATGCGCACGAAGTCGACGTACTTCAGGTTGAACACGTCTCGAGGCTCCTCGCCGTGCAGGCCGACGCGCTTGAGGTGTTTCTCGAGGCCGCCGCCGCTCAGGTAGTAGATCGCGGAGCCGTCGGCACTGAACTGAGGCTCGGCGCCATCACGGGCGACGCGATGGCTGTCGCCACCGGCAGTATCCATCCAGTAGATGCCGGTGTCGCCGCTGTGCAGGTCCGAGGTCAGTCCGCCGCCGCTCTGGCGGGCATAGACGATCTTTGAACCATCCTTCGAGTAGCGCGGACCGTAGTAGAAGCCGGGCCGCTGGTTGAGGGTGCGCTCGGAGCCTGACTTCAGGTCGCGCTCGATGATGCGCACCAGATCCTTGTCATTCCATCGTGTGTACAGCAGCTTGCTGCCATCCGGACTGAAGCTCGGCTGGTATTCGTAGTTCGCGTCGTCGCTGGTGAGGCGCTGCGGCTTGCCGTTGGGCAGCGATTTCGTCCACAGCGAACCCACGGCATGGAAAACCATCGTCTTGCCGTCGGGGCTGGTGGCGACATCGCGGATCATCTGCGGACGGAAACGCTCGCCATCCAGTTGCTGCGGGAAACGCAGCGGCTGCGCCACCATGCGATCAATCGACGCGCTGAACGGAATCGACTTGGGCGCGGCCCGAGAGGCGTCTTCCGTGCGCATGTCCACGCGCCACAGGCCACCCTTGGCCCAGATCACCACCGCGCTGCCGTCCGGCAACCAGGCGTAGTTGGCGTAGGGGCCGAAGATCGCCCAAGCTTCCTGCTGGTCGTGGTCGAGGCCATCCCAGATATCGGTGATCTGGTTGGAGTCGAGATCCATCACCGCCAGTACGGTCTTTTCCAGCTCGCGACGCACGAAGGCGATGCGACGCCCATCGGGTGACGGCTGCGGGCGCACCGCACCGCCCGGCTCGGCAATGATCGTGTCCACCGTGCCGTCCGTGCGATCGAGGCGACGGATCGCATAGATCATGCCGTGCGGATCCTTGTTGTACTGGAAGGTGCTGCCGCCGCTCAGGTCCTCGGAGAAATACAGGTAGCGGCCGTCCGGGCTGAACACCGGCTCGCCCTGGTCCTGCTGGTCATTCTTCTTCTGCGTGAGCTGCAGTCCGCTGCCGCCGGACTTGTGGAACAGCCACTGCTCGCCAGCGCCCAGCGAGCGCTCGCTGGTGAAGTGCTTGCGCGCCACGATGTACTGGCCGTCGGGCGTCCACGACGGGTTGTTCATCAGGCGAAAGCTTTCCTTGGTCACCTGATGGGCGTCGCCATTGGCGATATTGATGCGCCAGATGTTGTTGCCGCCGCCGCGATCAGAGGTGAAGGCGACTTCCTTGCCATCCGGCGAGAAGCGCGGCTGCACGTCCCAGGCGCGGCCCGATGTGAGTTGCTCGGCGTGGCCGCCGTCAACCGGCAGCAGATACAGGTCACCGAGCAGGTCGAAGACGATGCGCTTGCCGTCCGGACTGACGTCGAGGTCCATCCAGGTGCCTTCGGTGGTTTCGAAGCGGATCCGCTTCTCCGGGCCGTGGGCGGCGTCGACGCTCCATTTGGCGTCGTCAGCTTTCTTTTCGTCCTTGGCGATGGCCATGGGACTCAGCGGCAGAGCGGCGGCCAGCAGCAGGCCGGCCACGGTGGCGACAGGGCGCATCTTGTTCTCCCCAATGATGGCGTGACAGCGAAAGCCGGCCCCGCGTGCGTGCGCAGCGCTCGGCAGACCGCAAACCCTAGCCGAGCCGCCGCCTGCCGTCACCTGTCGGAAGGCCTGCCCCTGACCTGGAAAGCATGACCGTCGGCCGCTTTCCACCGTTCATCCGTTTGGTGATGCAGCCGACACTTTTGCATCGAGGGATCAGCGTATGTTGCATCGCCGCCGCATGGAAACGTCGGAAACCGCGGTCGGTCGGCTCCCTCTGGGCGCCGGGCGACTTCCGATGTCCTTGTCCGGCCGGCCCGCAAAGGAGTTCGATGCGACACATCCGGTTTGTCACTGTCGCGGTCGCCCTCGCGGTGGTGTTGCTTGCCGGCTGTGTCCGGCATGGGTCCATTCGGCAGGAAGCCTCCGGCTTCGAATCGGCGGAATGCCTGGAGGATTTCAGCGATTCCGGACATCGGGTTGACTGCGGCTGGATGCAGATGCCCGAAAGTCGCGAGGCGCCCAGCGGACGGCAGGTGCGGTTTCCGGTGGTCATCGTGCGGGCGCGATCGGCGGCGAAGGCGGATCCCGTGTTCTACCTGCATGGTGGTCCGGGCGGTGGTGTCATCGACGGATTGGCCCAGCGTCTTCGCGATGGCGAACTGCCATTGACCGCGGATCGTGACTGGATCTTCTTCGACCAGCGCGGCACCGGCCTGTCCCGACCGCGGCTGGACTGTGGCCGGCTTGAACTGTCGGACCTGGGCCTGAGTTCGGATCTGGCGGTCGACGATGCCATCGACTGCGGACGAAGCCTTAGCAGTGAGGGAGTCGACCTCGCGCAGTACCACAGCAGCGTGGTCGTGGATGACCTGCTGGCGCTGCGTCGCGCGCTGGGCGTGGGGCGCTTCAATCTCTACGGCGTCTCCTACGGCGGTCGCGTGGTGCTGGAAACCATGCGTCGCGCGCCGCCGGGACTGCGCGCCGTGGTGCTGGATTCACCTTGGGCACCGGAGGCGAACTGGACGCAGCCCTTGCCCGGACTGGTCGCCGATCAACTACGCGACGTGCTGGCGCTGTGTGATGACGACCCGGACTGCCATGCCGAACACCCTGCGCTTGCCGAGCGGTTGCACCAGTGGCTTTCCGTCTGGCTGAACCAGCCGCCAACCCGTCGCGGCCACCGGTACGCCGCCGAAGAGGTGGTCGCCTACGTACTCGATGTGCTGTACGACGACGATGCCACGCAGGCCCTGCCGGACAGTCTGGAAGTCCTGATGAATGGCGACTTCGATGATCTGGATCGTTTCCTGGAAGCGCAGAGCGACTACGTCGAAGGCCAGTTCTTCAGCACGCTTTGCCGCGAGGAGCTGCCTTTCGAGGATGCTGGCGTCGTCGACCAGGACACTTCATCACCGGGCAATGACGACGACCCGGTGCGCATCGCCGCGACGCGCGCGGTGCGGCGACTGTTCGCGGCCTGCTCGGGTTTCGCCGTGGGCGCCAAGGATGCCAGCGACAACCTGCCGGTGATCAGCGCGACGCCGACGCTGTTACTGGCCGCGCAGATCGACGCCGGTTGCCCGGCTGTCGAGGTGCTGTCCGCCGCGTCCTGGCTGCGACGTGGGCAGGCGTTCACGCTGCCCAACACCACTCACGCGCCCGCCGAGCGCAGCCCCTGCGCCCGACGCATGCTGGCGGACTTCTTGGACCGCCCGCGTCGCGCCGTTGACGCGCGTTGCGTCAGCATCGAGCGCCCGCGCTTTCCGTTCCGCCTGCGACGCGGTTGAGAGCCCGCGTCAACAGGGAAATCAGCGCTGTGTCCTGAAGGCCTCCGGGTCGAAGGCATCGACCTGGATGACTTCGTTGCGGCAATCGCGCGCGGCGTTGAGTCGGTCGTATTCGTCCTGGGTGATCAGGCCGGCTTCGAGCGCGTGATCGTCGAGTTCATGGCCGGGCGCGCGGTCGAGCAGGCCGTTACGGACCAGATCGCGCAGCTTGGCTTCGATCGGCAGGGCTTCCATGGCTTCGTCCAGCGCTTTCTCGAGTCGACCGAGGCCGGGTTCATCCGGGCCGGGTACGTGGATGTCGCCGGTCAGGCGGATGCGTGCCTCGCGGTCTTCGAGGATGCTGCGTGCGACCTTGCTGCCCATGCGATCGCCGGGATAGCGGAAGCGCCGGCCCAGCGGGAACAGCACCCAGCTCAACGGACTGCGAAGCCAGTTGACCGGGAAGTTGTCGATGGCGCCACCCAGCGCCTGCTGGATTTCGTACAGCGCCAGCCAGCAGCTCCAGCGGGCGAGGTCGAGGCTGGCTTCGGATTTTTCCTCGCTCTCATAGCGCTTCACCGCGGCGCTGCCGAGATACATCCAGGCCAGCGCGTCAGCGAGGCGGCCGGACAGCTTTTCCTTGCGCTTCAGCTTGCCGCCCAGCGTGCCCATGGCCACGTCGGAGAGGAAGGCGAAGCCGGCCGAGAATCGCGAGAAATGCTGCAGCTCGCGGCGCAGCGGCGTGGATGGCGCTGCTGCGAGTCGCGAGCCTGTCAGCGCCAGCAACCAGGCACGCACCTTGTTGCGCGGCACGAAAGCGAGGTGACCGAAGATCGCCGCGTCGAAGGCTTTCACGTCGTGCTTCGCCACCGAATCAATTTCCTGCTGCACGAACGGATGGCAGCGGATCGCGCCCTGGCCGTAGACGATCATCGAACGGGTCAGGATGTTGGCGCCTTCGACCGTGATGCCGATCGGTACCGCCGACCAGGTGTTCGACAGGATGTTGCGCGGGCCGCGCTGGATGGCCGCGCCGGCGCGGATGTCCATGGCGTCGGTCACCACCTCGCGCATGCCCTGCGTCAGGTAGGCCTTGATGATCGCCGACAGCACCGACGGCTTCTCGCCCAGGTCGATGGCGGCACAGGTCAGCGTGCGTGCGGCGGTCATCAGGTAGGTCTTGCCGGCGATGCGCGCCAGCGGCTCCTCGATGCCTTCGAAGCGGCCAATCGGCGTGTCGAACTGCTCGCGCACGGTGGCGTAGGCACCGGTGACGCGGGTCGCCATCTGCGCCGCGCCAACGCTGAGCGCCGGCAGCGAGATTGAACGACCGGCAGCCAGCGATTCCATCAGCATGCGCCAGCCGTGGCCGATGCCGCCTTCGCCGCCGATGATGGCGTCGATGGGAATGAACACGTCGCGGCCGACGATGGGGCCGTTCATGAACGGCACGCCCATCGGATCATGGCGCTGGCCGATCTCGATGCCGTCGGTATCGCGCGGTATCAGCGCGCAGGTGATGCCGCGGTCTTCCTCGCCGCCAAGCAGGCCTTGGGGATCTTTCAAGCGGAATGCGAGACCAATCAGTGTCGCCACCGGCGCCAGCGTGATGTAGCGCTTCTTCCAGTTCAGGCGCAGGCCGAGCACTTCCTTGCCATCGGTCACGCGCTTCTCGACGATGCCTTCGGACTGGGTGGCGGCGGCGTCGGAACCGGCTTCCGGGCCGGTCAGGCCGAAGCAGGGAATCTCGCGGCCATCGGCCAGGCGCGGCAGGTAGTAGTCCTTCTGCTCATCGGTGCCGTAGTGCAGCAGCAGTTCCGCCGGGCCCAGCGAGTTGGGCACCATCACGGTGACCGCCGCAGCGGCCGAGCGCGATGAAATTCGCGTGACGATGCGCGCCTGCGCGATCGAGCTGAACTCGAGACCGCCGTACTTCTTCGGCACCAGCATGCCGAAGAAGCGTTCGCGACGGATGAACTCCCAGGCTTCCGGTGACAGGTCGCGGCGCTGGTGGATGTCCCAGTCGTCGAGCATGTCGCAGAGCTTCTCGACCGGGCCGGCGAGGAACGCCTGTTCCTCCTCGCTCATCGACGGCAGCGGATAGCCGAGCAGGGTCTTCCAGTCGGGACGCCCCGAGAACAGTTCGGCGTCCCACCACACCGTGCCGGCCTCGAGCGCGATGCGCTCGGTGTCGCCGAGGCGCGGCAGCATTTTCCCCACCGGCCCGATCAGCCACGACGAGATCAGCAGCCGACGGATTGGCGGGATGCCGAACAGCACCGCAATCGCGATCAGCGCGATGGTGACACCGTTGAACAGCAGCGGCGAATCCACGCCCTGCCAGCGCCAGAACAGCAGCAGCGTAGCGGTGCCGAACAGCCAGGCCAGCAGGGCGCGGCCGAAGAACAGCCAGAAGCTGGCGAGGGCGAGTGCCGCGAGGACGGCAAGCGTGACGGCAAGGGCGAACGACATGGCGGACTCCGGCCGGGAAATAACCCAAGCCTAACGCGTCGGGGCCGGTCATCGCGATCCGCGTCGGCGGATCGTCGTGGAAGGGTCAGTCTTCTTCGTCACCAGCCGGGCGTCGGGCATTGCCGCCCAGCGCCTGGAACAGGCTGATGTCATTCTGCAGCTGCGACAGCCGAGCCTGCGCCAGCGAAAGCTCGGCGTTGCGCCGGGATTCCTGCGCGTCCAGCCAGTTGCGCAGCGCGACCGCGCCGGCGCGGTAGCGGACTTCGTACAGGCGCTCGATTTCGCGGGCCTGCTCCAGTGAACGGGTGAGCGAGGCGACCTGCGTGTTCCAGGCGTCGCGCGCTGACAGCGTGACGTCCACGTCGGACAGGGCTGCCAGCAGCGTCTGCCGGAACTGCACGGCGGCGATGTCGTAGTCCGTCTTCGCGGCGGCGATGGCGAGTTGGCGTTCGTTGAAACGCAAAAAGGGTAGCGACAGGCCAGCGCCCAGTGTGATCACCGGGTTCTTCAGTACGTTGGCCAATGACGAGCTGCCGCTGCCCATCGATCCGGTGAGGCTCAGTGACGGGTAGTAGCTCAGGCGCGTGCTGTCGACGTCGGCGAGGCTGGCGCGCAGGCGCAGTTCCGCGGCGCGAAGGTCAGGGCGACGGCCGAGCAGTTCGGCGGGCAGGCCGCTGGGGATTTCGGGACTTTGGGCAGCCGACAGATCCTGCGGCTCGGCAGCTTCCGGCCAGAACTCGCCATCCAGCAGCAGCGCCAGCGTCTGGCGGACGTTCTGCCGTTGTTGGCGCAACGCGGCCAGCGCGGCGACCTGGCTGTCGAGTGACTGCTGTGCCTCGCGCCATTCCAGTCTGGATACGGCGCCGGCCTTGTACTGGGTGGAAACCAGTTCCAGCGTACGCCGGCTGCGCTGCAGGCTGTCCTCGCCGGCGAGCAGGCGCTGGTTGAGATAGCCAAGCTGCCAGTACGCGTTGGCTGCGGTGCCGACCAGCGCCAGCGCGGTGGCCTCGCGGTCCTCGGTGGTGGCATTGGCCTGCCATTGGGCGATGTCCGATCCGAGCTTGAGCCGTCCCCAGAGGTCCACTTCATAGCTCACCGAGCGCCCGGCGCTGTAGCTGGTGCCGCTGGTCTCGCCGCTGTCGAGGTCGCGGCTGTCGCTGGCGCCCAGTTGCCCGGACAGGTGCGGGTATCGCGAGTCGCGACTGAGGCCGGCGGACAGCTGCGCGCGGCGTACCCGCAGCGTTGCCACGGCGAGGTCGGGATTGCGTTCGAGCACGCGCGACACCAGTTGATCCAGGCCGCTGTCGCCGAAGGCGGTCCACCAGCGGTCGGCGCTCACATCACTGGGTGGATATTCGGCGCTGGCTACGACCTGCGACTTGCCGCCCGCCACGGTGCTGCCGTCGTACTGCGCAGGCACTTCAACGACGGGTGTCTGGTAGGGCGTGGTGGCGCAGGCAGAAAGCAGCAGCGAGCCGACGAGCACGGATGATTTGGGAAAGCGGGTCATTCGCGGGACAGGGCCTCCACCGGGTCGAGTTGCGCCGCGTTGCGCGCGGGCAGGAAGCCGAAAGCGACGCCGATCAGCGTCGAGCAGGCGAACGCGGCAACGATCGAGAAGGTCGAGAACACCATCGTCATGCTGCTGCCGAAGGCGCTGAAGGCAAGGCCAATGCCCAGCGCCAGCAGCACGCCCAGCGTGCCGCCGATCAGGCAGACCAGCACGGCTTCGATCAGGAACTGCTGCAGGATGTCCGAATGGCGCGCGCCGACGGCCATGCGCACGCCGATCTCGCGGGTGCGCTCGGAAACACTGACCAGCATGATGTTCATCACGCCGATGCCGCCGACGATCAGCGAGATCACGGCGATCGAGGAAATCAGCAGGGTCATGGTGCGCGTGGTTTGCTGGATGGTCTCGCGGATTTCCGCCGTGTTGTTGAGGAAGAAATCCTTCTTGCCGTGGCGCATCGTCAGCAGCCGGGTGATCGCGCTTTCCGCCGCGCTCATGGCGGTGTCGTCGGCGACGCGCACGGTGATGCTGTTGACGTAGGACTGTCCCAGCATCCGCGCCATCACCGTGGTGTAGGGCGACCACAGCGAGAGATTGTTGCTCGGTCCGAAACCGCTGCTGTTGGGCTTGGTGACGCCGATCACCCGCATCGGCACATTGCCCAGCAGCAGCACCTCGCCAATCGGGTCGACGCCATCCGGGAAGAACTGCTCGCGGGTGTTCTGGTCGATCACCACGATCTGGTCCATGCGTTCGACCATGGCGCTGCTGAAGAAGGCGCCTTCGGCGATCTCCAGGCCGCGCACGCGGAAGTACTGTTCGCCGACGCCGGACACCTGCGCGCTGGCCGACTGGTTGCCGAAACGCAGCGTAACGGAGGTCGACACGTTGGGCGTGGCGCTGTCGACATAGGCCTGTTCGCCCAGCGCCTCGGCATCGCCGGCGCGCAGCGACTGCACGCGACCCGAGCGCATGTCGCCGAAGTCGGCGCCCGGGTAGACATCGATGCGATTGGTGCCCAGCGAACTGATGCGTTCGAGGATCTGCTGCTGCGAACCGGTGCCCAGTGCCACCACCGACACCACCGAGGCGATGCCGATGATGATGCCGAGCATGGTCAGGAAGGTCCGCATGCGGTGCGAGCGCATCGCCAGCAGCGCCATGCGGAAGGCTTCGATGAAGCGGTCGCGGAAGGCCGTCCAGCCGGGTGACGAGGGCCCCGGTGGACGCGACAGCGAGGTGTCGTCCATCTCCGGCTTCGGGTTCCTGCGGTCGGAGACGATGTGGCCGTCGCTTATCTCGATGATGCGCTGCGCGTGCTCGGCTACCGACGGCTCGTGCGTCACGATGATGATCGTGTGGCCTTCCGCATGCAGTTCGGTGATCAGCCGCATCATCTCCTCGCTGGACTTGCTGTCCAGCGCGCCGGTCGGCTCGTCGGCGAGGATCACCTCACCGCCATTCATCAGGGCGCGGGCGATGGAGACGCGCTGCTGCTGTCCTCCCGACAGCTGTCCCGGCCGGTGATCGAGGCGATCACCGAGCCCGAGCCGGGTCAGCAGTTCGCGCGCCCGTGCATGACGCTTGCTGCGCGACTGCCCGGCATAGATCGCCGGCACCTCGGTATTGCCGATGGCGTCGAGATCGGGAAGCAGGTTGTAGCGCTGGAAGATGAAGCCGAAATGCTCGCGGCGCAGTTCGGCGAGCTCGTCCGGACCCATGCGTCCGGTATCGCGACCGGCGAAGGTGTAGCTGCCGGCATTGGGACGGTCCAGGCAGCCGAGGATGTTCATCAGCGTGGACTTGCCGGAGCCTGATGCGCCGATGATCGCGATCATCTCGCCGGCCTGGATGTCGAGGTCGACGTCCTTGAGCACGACCAGCGTTTCGTCGCCGGAAGGAAACTCGCGACGCAGCTGGCGGACAGAAATCAGCGGTTCGCTCATGGCCGCATTCCGCTGCAGGACCTGGACGGCAGGCGCACGATCAGAACATCCCCGGTGGGCGTCGGCTCTGCATGCGCTGCGCGGTTTCCGACAGGCCGGAGCTGGCCTGGCCCAGCACCACGCGCTCGCCTTCGCGCAGACCGGAAACGATCTGCGCATTGGCGTTGTTGTCGATTCCTACTTCGACCTTGCGCACCTGCGGCTGGCCGTCCTTGCCCACCACCAGCACCATGCTGCTGCCATCCTTGGCGCTGCTGTCGACGGCCGCGGACGGCACGATGATCGCGTCCTTGGCCGAGGCCAGCACGATATAGACTTCCGCGGTCATCGAGATGCGCAGCTCGCCATCGGCATTGGGCACTTCGAACAGGGCGTTGTAGTAGATCGCGCTGCTCGAACTGTTGCTCGACGTCGAGCTTTCGGTGGCGACGGATTCCGGTGCCGGCTCGATGGCGCGCAGCGTGCCGTAGTAGCGCTTTTTCGGGTTGCCAAGGATGGTGAAGTAGACGGTCTGCCCGGGCTGCACCTTGATGACGTCGGCCTCGGAGACCTCGGCCTTGACCTGCATGGTGTCGAGCTGCGCCAGCTTGACGATGGTCGGCGCCGACTGATTGGCGTTGACCGTCTGGCCTTCCTTGGTGACCACCGCCACCACGGTGCCGTCCATGGGTGCGGTGATGCGCGTGTAACCGAGATTGGCTTCGGTGGTGGCCAGCGCCGTCTCGCTCTGCGCGATCTGCGCATCCAGCACCTTCAGCTGCGCGCGTGCGGCGTCCAGTGTGGCCTCGGCCGATTCGTACTCCGCACGGGAGGTGGCGTCGTCGGCCATCATGGTCTTCTGCCGCTCGAAGGCCAGTTCGGCCTGGCGCAGGTTGGCGGTCTGCGCCGTGCGCTGTGCGCGCACGCTGTTAAGCGCCGCCTGTGCATTCTTGACCGCGTTGCGCTGGGTGGTGGAGTCGATCTCGGCGATCAGGTCGCCGGCCGATACCGTGTCGCCGAGCTCGACCTTCAGCGATTCGACCCGGCCGGATACCTGCGCGCCGACGCTGACCAGTTCCACCGCTTCCAGCGTGCCGGTGGCGACCACCGTGTTCTCGATGTCGGCGCGGCGGGCGACGGTGGTCGCCAGCTGCGGTGCGGGTTCCGTCCGCGACAGCCACCAGGCCAGACTTGCGCCGGCAAGCAGGACGATGACGATTGCGGGAATGAGCCAGCGGCGACGTGACCTCGTTGCATTCATGTGCGGTTCCAGCGTCCTTGTTGCTTGCGCGGCAAAGGTGACAGTGTGGTCATGCCTTCGCGCCATCAGCAAGCGCTTTTGTCTCCAACAATGTGTCGCTTTGTATCGGCGGCCCGAATTGAGCGGTGATGCGCGTTTTCGTGGTCGGCGAATCTCGTGGACCGACCGTATGGAGGACCATGCCTGCCGGCGAGCCGAACACCCGTCGGCGACAGCCGTCGGATTGCTTCAGGTCTGAGGTGTCCTGGGCAATGACGACGGCGCGGCCACGTCACTATCGACCACGATCATTCGAAACCGTTCCGGAAGACGCGCAACGCGGCGCCGCTGCGGCTGGCTTCGGGCGTGTTGCCGTAGGCGCCGAGGTTGGCGAGTCCGCCGTTCGGGTCGGTTTCCTGATCGAAGGCTGACAGCGGGTCGCCGGCGTCGATGGCCGGGCTGTCCTGGGTGTCGTTCACGAAGCCGGCCGGCGTGTAGCGGCCGGCGCTGGATCGCAGGTGGTAGTCGCCGGAGGCTGGATCAGCGAACAGCGGGTCGGCGAGGAAGTTGCCGGTGCCGGCCTGCGCGCTGATCGACCAGCTGACGTTGACCGTGGTGGCGGTGTCGTCGTGGCCGAATTCCCGCGTGTTGTTCCACAGGATGCTGTTGTGCACGTCGACTTCGGAAAGCAGTTCGACGTGGACCACGCCGCCGGTGATGTTGCCGCTATCCGTGGTGCCGGGGCAGATGTGGTCGGCAATGGTGACGTGGTCCAGTTCCACCACCGACGGCGCCGCGCCGCCGTCGACGTAGATCGCCGTGCCCTGGCGGCCATCCAGCGTGCAGCGATTGGCGAAGAACAGGTCGTTGTGGTGGCTGCCGGTGGCGCCCTCGTCCCAGAAGATGCCCGAACCAATGCTGGGCGCGTAGTTGTCGGTGAACACGTTGCCGGAGAACTCGGCGACCAGGCCGTCACCGGCGACGATGGCGCCGCCGCCCCAGCCGTAGCCGACGCTGGCGCCGATCTCGTTGCTGCGGAATACGCTGTCGCGCACGCTGGCTTCATTGGTTGAGACATACAGCCCGCCGCCGTGATCGCTATGGCCGGCGTTGAGCTCGATGCGGTTGCGCAGCAGCGCCGCCTGGCGTCCCTGCACGTCGATGCCGGCGCCGCGACCCGCGGCGTTGTGATGCACGTAGTTGTCCTCGATCCGCAACGTGCCGGTGGCGCCGCCCCAGTTCTGTGTTTCGGCATGGATGCCGCCACCGCGCGCGTCGTCGCCGAAATGCGCGGTCTGGTTGTGGTGGATTTCGTTGTGGCTGATGCGGGTTTCGCCATTGCCCAGGCGCTGCACGAAGACACCGCCACCGGCGCCATTGCCATCCTGCCAGTCCACGCCCAGACCTCGGCCGTTGGTGATCTCGAATCCGTCGAGCACGCTGGTTCCGCTGCTGTCCTGATGCAACTGCACGGATGGCGCTACGTCACCGCCATTGATGACCGAGCGATACGTCCCGGCATCGCGCACCGAGAAATCGGCGTTGAAACCGCCGCGCAGGATCAGGTCGACGCTGGACGGCGCTGTGAAGCTCCCCAGCGCCACGTTCTCCGCGTAGGTGCCAGCGGCGACCTGCACGATGTCACCGCTGGCGGCGGTGCCGATCGCGGCGTTGATCGAAGCAAACGGTGCCGCCGACGTGCCATTGCCGCCCGGCGCCGCGCCGGCGCGAACGCACAGAACCCGCGGTGCTGGCGCGGCGCTGCCGGTGCAGCTGTCGCTCTGTCCGTCGTCCCAGGCATTGGGTCCGCGCCCCAGATACTGCCAGGGATGGGCGGGGCTGCCTGCCATGGCCGGCGCTGTCACCAGAAAGAGGATGGCCGTGGCTCGGCGGATGATGCAGGGCGATCGGGCATTCATGGGTGTTCTCCGGTCATGCGCTGACGGCTCGGTAGCGCCGCTGCAGCATCGCGTCAAAGGCATTCGCCAGCTCCGCCATGGCGAACAGGCGCGGGCGCAGGGCTTCGGGTGAGGGCAGGGGGCTCCAGCTGCGGAACAGTTCGATGGTCCAGCGCAGTTCGCCGGCGTCGATGGACAGCCGTCCGACGCTGGCATCAGCTTCCATCACTGCCCTGGTCAGTTCGTGAATATGCTCGCTGTACCAGCCCTCGGGCATCGGTTCGCCGCTCTCGATGAAGGGCCGTTCGCGAAGCAGCTTTGGCGCCCAGCCGGGGACGTCCTTGAACGCTACGCGGTGGTTCGAAGACATGCCCTCCAATGGCGTGCTCAATCGCACCTCGGTGCGCCAGCCGCTGCGGCTTGAGCTCCGGTATTCGACAAGGGTGCGCTGCAGGCGGAAGCGTCTATCGGCAAAACGGCCCTCGCCGACGGCCTCGAAGTCGTCACCACGACGCAGCATGGCACCCAGCAGTCTCGCCAGGTCGCCCAGCTGCCGCTCGGCCTGGCCTGCGCGCTCGCCCTTGTACTGCCGCATCCACCACCACAGCGGCAGCACCAGGAACGCGGCGATCCACAGCGCATGGCGGCTGAGGAAATCCCAGAAGGCGAAGACGTTGCCATCGTCAATCATTCAGACCTCACCTACTCGAAGCTGTCGCTGAACACACGGGCACTTTCGCCCGCCAGTATCGCTGGCGACGGCGCGGCGCGCAGCGGTTTCGACAGTTCCGATTCGACGCCGCGCTCGGAGTAGGTGCTGACGCGATAGCTGCGATCGAACCCGTACAGCGCGGATAGATCCGCGAAGCCGAGGTTGAAGCTGCTGCCCATCGGCATCGGCGTGCCGTCGGGTCCATCGACCCAGATGCGGTAGCCGGCGACGCGGCTGTCCGCGGGGTCATCCCAGGTCAGGTTGACGATTCTCGAGCCCGCCGCGCTCAACGCATGCAGGTTCTGCGGCACCGGCATGCCGCCGATGGACAGCGTCGCGCCGTTGTTGGCGCCGTCGATCTCGCCGTCCGGGTCGTCCACCAGCAGTTCGGCGCGCAGGGTCTGGCGCTCGTCATCATGGAAGTCGGCGGGTACCGGGATCTGCAGGTCGGTTTCGAAGCGCTGGCCCGGCGCCAGCGTCGGGATGGCGAGGTTGCCGTACAAGGTCTCGCGGGTCTGCGGCGTGTCCCAGTACAGGCGCAGCGTGGCCGAACGATTGGCATCCGGCGTCCACGCATTGCCGGCATTGATCACGCTGACGTGCACGCTGATATCGTCGCCCGGCGTCAGTTGGGTGGCGCTGCTCTCCAGCGACTCCATGGCGAGATCCGGCAGTGCCGGCAGCGTGGCCATCTGCAGGCCGTCGTCCAGCGCCGTGGTCTTCGCCAGCAGCCGCACATCGCTGTCGCGCTTGGCGACGATGGTGTTGCCGATGGCCGGCAGCAGGGTGCTGACCGTGACCACCTGGCCCGACGCCGCGTTGAAAGCCACCGCCGGTTGCAGGTGGCCGCCACCGTCGTTGCTCTGCAGCTGCACGCGGGTCTGGTTGGCGGTGAGGCCGGAAACGATGTTGAGCAGCTCGCCGCGGCTCTCGCGGATGCCGACCGGATCGTCCGGCATGCGGTTGTTTTCCGGATCGGCAACGCCGGGCAGTGCGCCAACGCTCAGCGCGCGGAAAATCACGTTGACGCCATCGCTGTCATTGGCGACCACGCGTGGGCGTTCGCCATAGACCAATCGTCCGTGCGCGTCCTTCACCGCAAAGGCGCGAATCAGGCAGGGACTGCTGCTGCAGTCGCGATAGCCGATTTGCAGCCCTTGCCGCGTGCCGATGAAGGCATCGTTGACGGCGGCGCGGGTGAAGGCCAGCGCCAGCCGGCCGTTGCTGGTGGTGGCGAGGTCCGGCTGCGCCACGCGCGAATTGCGGGTATCGACCTGCTCGATGGCGAGCCCGTCCATGGTGCGCATGGCCAGATTGCGCTTGTCGATGTCGGAGAGATCGACCGCGTCCGGCGCGTAACGTACCCAGGCCACGACTGGCACGGCGTTCTGGTAGGCGATCGCCGGTGTGATGTTGAAGCTGCCGCTCTGGTCTACGCGCCGTGGACTGCTCCAGCTGACGCCGTCGAAATCACTCAGGTAAATGTGTGACTCGCCGCCGGTGACGCGCGCCGTGTTGCGCTGGAACACCAGGCTGACCTTGTTGCCGCTGCAGTCCTGGCGGTAGAAGGCCGGACGCGGCAGGCAGCGCGCCAGGCGCACGCCGCCTTCGCCGTAGCCGGGTGCGGTGAGGTCGTCGGCTGCCGTCCAGGTCATGCCATCGAACACGGCAAAGCGCAGGAACTGATGGCGGGCAAGATCATCGCCGGGAGCGGGAGCCGCGCGCAGGTCGCTTTCGGCCCACACGGCCACGGCGCGATCCACGCCGTAGTGCATCACTGCCACGTCACGGATGCCCCAGCCGTCGCTGAGCTGTGCGGTATCAGCCACGCCATCGACCGGTGTGTGCGCGGCGACCAGCTTGCCGAGGCTGTTGACGTACAGCAGCAGCTGGTTGCCGGCGCTGTCCACGGCCAGTGCCGGATGGCGGTTCATTGCGCGCCGATCCGCTGGCCTGACGATCATCTCCGGATTGGCCTTGCCCGTGGCGTGGCCGCTGGCGGCCTTGTCCAGCTCCTGCGTCAGCAGGTTCCAGGCGTTGCCCGAGGCGGGACGGTTGAGGCAGCCGTTGGTCTCGCTGATGACCTTGCGGAAGATGTTCTCGCTGCCCTCGATGTTGGGAATCCAGCAGGTGGGATCCAGTGGGAAATCGATGGGACAGCCGATCTCCACCCAGTAGTCGAAGTCCATGCGGAAGTTGAGGCTTTCATCGACACAAGTCGTCGCGTCCGCATTCGCGCGTCCGACCACTTCGCCCTGCAGCGCGACGGTGATCATCGCGCCGGCATCGACCAGAATGCCCATCAGTACCGATACATCCACACCGATAGGGACATAGATGTCGAGTCTGCCGCCGGTTTCGACATAGCTATTGCGCGGTTCCAGCGGCTTCATCGCATAGGCGAGGAGGTATTCGGCCTTGATGCCGAGATCGGCAAACACCCGCGCCGAGAACACTTCGGGAACGCCCCAGTACCAGCGGAACAGCGGAATGGTGAGGTCGTACAAGGTTTCCCAGTGGCGAGCAGTGGATTGGCCGGCATCGCCGCCGACAAATAGTTCGCCGGGCGGTGGGGTTGGTGGCTCTCGGTTGTACTGCGTGTGGCTGCTGTTGACCCCGCTGACGCTGCCGCAGACCGTTGTGCCTTCGGGCAGGCAGAACTGCTGGTCGAGGTGCGCCGTGGCGCTGTTGGTCTTGTTCTTGAGTTCGTCGTAACCATCGCATTCGGGGTCGCCACAACCGCTGGCATGCGCCGCGCCGGTATCGGTTTTTCCGGTGGCGTCGTTGGGTGGCACGGTGACCCGCACCGAATGCGGATCCTGGATGCGCACCTGCACGCCTGGCAGCGACGCCGTGCTGGCGATGGCGGCGGAAGGCCGTTTGAAATCAATGCGGAAGGCGCGCACGCCGGTGCGGCTGGTGCCTTCTTCGTGGGCGACCACCCAGCCGTACAGCGAATCCCCGGTGATGCCAAACACCTTGCGCGGGAAGCGCAGACCTTCGAGCACGTCGGCTGGCAGGGCGGCGGTCAAGTATTCGGTGGCGGCCGCATCGCAGCTGAACTGCTCGTCAGTGTTGGTCAACATGATGGGCTGTGCACGTCCCACCAGATGCAGTTCGGCGCCAGACAGCGCGTTGCCGGCGCCACGCACATAGCCGATGGAGAACGTGCGCGCAGCCGGCGTTGGCGGAACGAAACTGGCCTTGCCGTCGAAGTCGCCCAGGTCCGGCAACGGCTGATAGACGATCACGCCGCCGGCGAGCGTGTCGCGATAGGCGAGCCCCCATCTGGGCGCCGCCAGCTGCAGGCCGCTGTTGGCGAGCTTGGGCAGCACCAGGTCCATCACCTGATCGCCGTCGGCACCGCCTTCCTCGCACGCAGTCAGAATGGCGTCGGTGGGGTTGGTGTCGGGCACGCAGACCTTGCTGTCGATATGGCGCGTGTAGCGATCGATGCGCAGGTCGATGGTCAATGGGAACTCGCGGACATAGCCGCTGTTGGCGATGCTGTCGGTGGTCAGCCAGCCATAGCCCTTGTGCGCGGCAATCACCTCAAGATGAACGTTGATGGCGGCCGGATCGATCAGCGTGCAGAGCTCGGGCGTGTTGTTGTCCGGGCTTATGCACTGTTCCGTCGGCGCAATGGTGGCCATGGGCGGCGGGCCACTGCCGTCCAGGTTGACCGCCCCCTGCGGCAAGGCCAGGCCGAAGCTGAAGGTGGCGTTGCCGCTGGCGTTGGTGGCCTGGCGTTCCAGATCGTCCGGGCAGCCGACGATTTCGTCGTTGACGGGCGATGCGTCGAACTGCGAGGGCACCTGGACCGGGGTTGATCCACCGTCGATGCGCACCGGCGCCTTGTTGCTGTTCGGTGGATACAGGTCCTCCAGGTTGTCCGTGCGCAGCACCACGCGGGCGCCTTCGATGGGCAGGCCGTCGCTGCCACGCAGGCGCAGGGTGATGTCCACCGTGTCGTTGAACGCGGGATCAACGCTCAGGTTCTGCCAAGGCGAGGGATGCTGCTGCAGGTTCCCCTGGTGATCCTTGATCTTGCCAACGGCGAACACGCTGCCGCTGCCTTCCGCCCGCCAGGCGGACAACGTCGCCAGCTGAGGCGCGCGCATGGCGGCGGTGAACTGGCCGTTGGCTTGCACGCTGGACAGCTGCGCGCCCATCGGCACCACGCGGCCAATCTGATCGCGCCACCAGTACTGGACATCCGAATCGGCGGGATCGAGGTCGTTGATGACGACGTTGCCACTCATCGACAGCGGATCGCGCAGGTTGATGCTGCTGGGCGGGGTGCTGCTGCCGACCTGGATGAACGGACTGCGATTCGGCGTCTGCACGGACAGCGTGGTGGAACCGACCCGTGGCGCCGTCTTTCCGATGGCATTGCGTGCTTCCAGGACCACCGATGCCGGCAGGCTGGCCGGGCGGTCAGTGGGCAGGGTGAACTTGCCGCTGAAGCTGCCGGCCGACACATTCACCGGCCCGAAGGCGACCTTGCCGGCATAGACCAGGCTCAGCGTGCCATCGGTGAGTCCACTGACGCTGAAGCCGAAGGAATTGCCCGCGCGCGGTGACGCGGTGGACGGCGTGACCGTCAGCGGCGGCAGGACCCGGTAGCTGCGGCTCTGCGTCAGGTTGCCGTCGATGCGCAGTTCGACGGTGTAGCTGCCGGCGGCCAGTGTCGGCAGGGTGACGTATTCCTGCAGCTGGCCGGTGCCGCCGGGCATGTCCAGCAGCGTGGCGCTGACGGAGGCGTTCTTGATGATGACCACGTAGCGGCCGTCGGCCAGGTGTGTGGCGCCGAGCAGGACGGTGCCGCCGCCGGTGGCGGCGGACGGGCTCACCGACAGCGTGCCGGGCAGGGTGAACTGCGCCCGTGCAGGCAGCACGAACAGCGAGAACAGGGCGGCGAAACACAGCGCGAAGAAACGGCCTGGCTGGCGCCGATGGTGACCTGGGGCGGCGTGGAACATGGGACCGTCTCCTGCTTCTCGTGGGGTGCTGAAGGGGGAAACGGAGAATTCGTCGAACAGGGGCCAACCGGGCGAAAGTGGGCGTCTGGTCGGGAAACGGCTACGGTGCGGCCGTCGCGACCTGCGCCTGCCGTGTCAGTGGATGGCCGGCGCCCAGCAGGCCACTGGATACGGCTGCCGCACGCTGCCGTTGCTGCCGGGCGGCATCCGGCTGCGCCTGGCGGTCCAGCAGTTCCGCGAACGCCAGCGCGCTGCGGATGTACTCGTCGCTCTGCTCCAGTCCATCGGCTTCAAAGCGCGCCACTTCGCGTTGTGCTGCGGGCGTCTGCGCCGGATCCTGTTCGGCCCGGGCGATCGCCAGCAGGGCATCGGTCATGCGTCCGGGCAGTGAGTCGCTCCGGCTGCTGGAGCGGAAATTGTCGGCGGCCGCCTGCAAGCGTGGCAGGGCTTCACTCACGCGCTGCTGTTCCAGCAGGCCGTTGCCCCAGAACAGATTGGCCATCGCACCGTTGAGCGGATTCAGGCGCGGAACCGTCTCGGCGAACAGGGCGTCGGCTTCGTCGAAGCGGCCAGTGGCCATGGCGACGCGGGCGCGAAGTGCCTGCAGGTACACCACCAGATCGTGTTGGGCGCTCAGGGTTTCGCGGCCCAGCGCCTGCGCTTCATCGGCGACGGCCAGTGCTTCGTCGTTGCGTCCCTGGCCGAGCAGCGACCAGGCAATGCCGGAGAGCGTGTAGACGCGCCGTGATGGTGGTGAATCGGGGCTGTCTCGCAGCAGCTTGTCGAGATCGCGATAGCGCTGTTCGGCTTCGGTGTAGCGGTCGGCGGTGAGATAGGCCGAGGCCAGGTTGTTGTAGTTGGCTGCCAGTTCGATGGGCCGGATGCCGGGGAGTTCGCGTCGGTCGCTCAGGATCTGCTCGTTCAGCGCGATTGCCTCGGCGCTGCGGTGCTGGGCTGTAGCGATGTTGGCCAGGATCATTCGCACCTGAATCAGTTCGCCTCGGCGGTTGCCTGGCTGTGCTTCCAGCAATGTGATCGCGCGACGCGCGCTGGCTTCGGACTCCGAGAGGCGGGCCATATCCTTGTAGTTCTTGGCGAGATTCATCTGCACATTGATCAGGTCGTCGGTGGGTAGCGGTGTCAGTGCTTCCAGTTCGGCACCCGCACGTTCCAGTGCAGGCAGCGCTTCCTGCAGGTAGCCCAACTGGATCAGCGATTCGGCCCAGGTGGCGCGCAGCCCGGCGCGGATGTCCGGCATATCCGTCATTTCGGTATCGAGGCGGGACAGTCCATCGCGCAACAGCATTTCCACCGATTGCTGCGGACTCTCGCCCCCACCGGCGATCGGCTGGATGTTGTTGAACACCGACATGACGAAGCGGTAGGTGCGCTGCATACGCTGTGCTTCAGCATCGGCTCTGTGCGCCTCGTCGCGGGCCACGCCCATCTGCCACAACGCCAGCCCGAGTCCGGCGACCAGGGCCAGCAGCACGGCGCTGGCACTGCCCACTGCCAGCCGGTGACGGGTGACGAAGCGGCGCATGCGGTAGCCGGCGGTATCGGCGCGCGCGGCAATGGGGCGGCCATCGAGCCACCGGCGCAGGTCATCGGCCAGCTGGGCGGCGCCCGCGTAACGACGTGCCGGATCGGGATGCAGCGCGGTGGCGACGATCAGGTCGAGATCGCTATCCAGTTCGCGGGCGAATTGGGAGGCGCGCAGTTCGCCGGTTTCGCGGCTGCGTTCGCGCAAGCTCTGGCTGGGCCGCGGTGCGGTCTCGTGCTCGAGGCCGGCCAGCAGGCGCTCGGGCGCTGCGCTGCGCTGCGGATGCGGCGGTGCGCCGGTCAGCAGCTCGAACAGCACCGCGCCCAGCGCGAACACGTCCGCGGCGGTGCCAACCGCGTCGCCGCGGATCTGCTCGGGCGCCGCGTAGGCCGGCGAGTAGACGCGGATGCCGGTGCCGGTCAGTCGGGATTCGAGACTGTCATCCAGCAGTCGGGCGATGCCGAAATCCAGCACGCGGACGCGACCAGCGCCGTCGACCAGCAGGTTCGATGGCTTCAGGTCACGATGCACGATCAGCAGTGACTGCGCCTGCGCGGTGGCGTCGCAGACCTGCAGCAGCAGTTCCACGCGGGCGCGGGCGTCGAGTTCATGCTGCTGCGCGTGGCTGACGATGTCCTCGCCGCGGACGAACTCCATGGCGTACCAGGGCGTGCCGTCCTCGGCGACGCCGCCGTCGAGCAGCCGGGCAATGTTGGGATGATCGAGCCGCGCCAGAATGCGGCGTTCGCGGCTGAAGCGTTCACGCAGCGCCGGGCTGTCCATCAGCGGGCGGATCAGCTTGATCGCAACCGCCTGTTCGAAATCGTCGACCCGCTCGCCGCGCCAGACCTCGCCCATGCCGCCGGCGCCAATGCGCTCGACCAGCCGGTAGTGGCCGAGCTGGCGACCGGCGAGCGCCGCGCTGGAACCCACGTGGCTGGTGTCGGTTTCGGCATCGGACAGTCGCTCCATCACCGTGGGCGCGACGCGCGCGATGCCTTCGTCGAGCAGGCCGCTGACGGCGTCGGCGTCGAGCATCTTCTGCAGCCGGGCCGCGAGGGCCGGGTCGTCGCCGGCAATCTGCGCCAGTCGCGCCGCGCAGGCGGCGGCATCGAGATCGAACAGTTCATCGAGGAGTGCGGAAACGCGCGTCCAGTCGGCATCAGTCATGCAGGTCGCTTCCATCAAGGTTGGCGTGCAGCACGGCGCGCGCCTTGCGCCAGTCGCGCTTGAGCGAGCGCTCCGAACGCCCGGAGACGTCGGCGATCTCGCTCAGTTCCAGGCCGGCAAAGAAGCGCATCTCGACGAGCCGGACCAGTTGCGGGTCCATGGCGCCCAGCCGCTCAAGGGCCTGGTCGAGTTCCAGCAGTCGGTCGGTGTCGCCCACGCTGCCGACGCGCGTGGCGACGGCGTCAAGGTCTTCGTCGATCTGCCCGCTGCCGCGTTTCACCGCTGCGCGGTTGCGCGCGTGGTCGATCACCAGCTGGCGCATGGCTCGTGCGGCGAGGGCGAAGAAATGCTCGCGGTCGTTGACGTTCATGGCGTCGGGCCGCGCCAGCTTGAGCCAGGCTTCGTGGACCAGCGAGGTGGCGCCGTGGCCGGGCGATGCGATCCGCAGCTGTCGCCGCGCCAGCCGCTTGAGGTCGGCGTAGACCAGCTCGAAGGCCCGGTCGCCGGCCGCGCGATCGCCCGCGTTCGCCGCCGCCAACAGCACGCTGACCTCGCCCATCCGCACCCTCGCCGAGTTGTCGCAGAGTCGGCAGTGTAGCCCGGTCGCCCGGATCCGGTTCGTGTCTGCCATCTCGGGAGAAAAATGCCGCGCATGCCCGCCAAGTCCGTCGCCAAGGGTTTCCGGTAGAAACGGAAATTCCCGGGTTCAGGGGACAAGGAGCATGCGAAGCTGGACGACGCCGTCATCCGGCATCGGCGACGTCTGCCTACTCCAGCCAGGGATTGCGGATCGGCTTGACCAGCTCCGGCTGGCCGCCTTTTTCCAGCGCTTCGATATGGCCCCGGATTTCTTGCTGCAGCGCGGGGTCGAGCTGATCGCCTTTCTGCGACAGCATGTCCCGCCAGGCCTGTTCGGCACCGTCGAAGTCCCCCAGCCGCAGGCGAGCGTTGCCCAGTTCCAGCCAGGCAAAGCCGTCGCGCGGCAGCACCGCGACCACTTCGGCCAGGCGCTGGGCGACCTTGGCCCAGTCATCGCCGGCCTCGGTATAAAGGTATCGCCGGACCCGCCCCGTCATGGCATCCGCGCGAAGCTTGGGATCGGTCTGGCTGCCGTGCCAGATACCGATTTCGCCCAGTTCGGCGACCAGCGTCAGGTCGCGAAACACCTCGTCGGGGTTCCAGTCCTGCTGCGGCACGGGAAGCCTCGCGCTGTTGGCGCACATGAACCAGCCGGCGTAGTGGCCTTCGGTGTTGCTGTCATCCAGCGTTTCCACCCGACGCACCCGCTGCACGCCCGCCGCCTCCCACTGTTCGGGGATGGCCATCCAGTAGTCGACGTAGAACGGCTCGCCACTGGGTTCAATGCGCTCGCGGTAGAAATCGCGGATCTCGTTGAAGCGCTGACCCAAGTCGATGCCTTCATTCTTGAAATAGCGCCAGGCCTCGTGGCTGCCGCCGGCCATTTCGTTGGCGTACTCCCACAGACGGGGCGCGGTAATCGTCATGGCCAGTGCCGCCACGTAGAGGATGCCCGCAAGTGCGGCGATCACGCGGGAGCGGCGCCGCCATGCAAGGGCCGCCGCCGCGCCGCCGCAGATCGCGATCACCAGCAGCAGTGGCGTGGCATGACGGATGCCGCCCCAGGCGGCCGGGGACACCATCAGCGCGGCGAGGTGCGTCGCGCTGATGGCGGTCAGCGCGGCAAGCATCCAGCGCGTGGATGGTGGCAACTGCCGCTCCCGCAGAACCAGCGCGAGACCCAGCAGTGCCAATGCCGACAGGGCCAGCGGCAGCTTCGCCGCGATGATGGCCGGCCAGGTGAACCAGGGCGTGCGCCCCTCGTATTCCCGACCCCAGATCAGGTGCCGCATGATGGCGCGGCCCTGCACGCCGGTGCGCACGGTATCGGCCAGACCCCACAGGTAGGCGCGTGGCAACAGGTGGCTGCGGTCCGCAAGCTCCAGGCTGGCTTTCAGCAACGGGCTGTGCACCTCCTCGATCTTCTGCTCCAGCGAACGATTGAACGGATCGCTGCCGTCGTGATCGGCGTGGTAGCGGAAACCATACAAGGCCCACAGAATGGTCAGCGCCAGCACGCCACTGACCAGCAGGTGCAGTCCCCGGCGCAGGACTTCGCGCACTCCACCCCGGCGCAGTCCCCACAACGCTGCGCCGAGCAGCAGCAGGCCGAGGCCGGCCAGTCCCGCCAGCGCCGAATGTTTGGCGGTCAGCGCGAGTCCCGTAAGCAATCCCAGCAGCAGGCTCCAGCGCCATTGCCAGGTCGCGCAAAGGAGGGCGCCTGCCACTGCAGCGGGGATCAGGGTGAACGCGAGCGGGCCATCGGTCATCACCACCGGAACGTGCGCGCCGAGCGTCGGCTCCAGTGCGACGAAGGCCAGCGTTCCGGCCGCCCAGGCGAGCCCCGCGGCGCGCCATAACAGGAGCCCCAGAACCAGCAGCAGAACGCCATGGAAGGCGAACATCGCCAGCCGCGCCCGTGCCTGCACCCGTGCGGAGTCGTTCTCGAGGTAAATCTGCTGCTCCACCCACTGCCGCTCCTGCTCTTTCTCGGTCAGCACGGGTTCTTCCCCGAGCCGGACGTCAGCAGGCATCCACGCGCCGACCCAGCGCTTCACCAGCGGCGGATGCTCCGGGTTCAGGTGCATGTCACCGCCGCGCTGGTAGGCGACGCCGGCGGCGATATGCCAGGCCTCGTCGAGGGTAAAGCTGTCCAGTCGCGTACCGACAGACACCCGCCAGATGGCCAGCAGGGTCAGGACGACCAGCAGCGCGATGCCGGGAAGGCGCTGCAGCAGGAAGGCGGTGGGTGTCGCAGGGGAGCTCGTCATGCAAGTGGCCAGATCAGGGGGCGTCCGTGGCTCCCACGGAAAACCGTGATTCGAAGGGCCATTTCCCGGGCCAGCCTGCGTGGCCTCCTGCCCGCCCGACTATACTCGTCGTCATGAAAGACAAGAACGAAATCGTTTCCAACTGGCTGCCGCGCTATACCGGCGTGCCGCTCGACGGCTTTGGCCGCCATATCCTGTTGACCAACTTCGGTGGCTACCTCGACGTGTTCGCGAGGCTGACCGGTGCCGAGGTGGTTGGGCGCGACCGGCCCATGCCCAGCGCCACGCATGACGGCATCACCATGATCAACTTCGGCATGGGGAGCGCCAATGCGGCGACGGTGATGGACCTGCTGACCGCGATCAAGCCAGAGTCGGTACTGTTCCTCGGCAAGTGCGGTGGCCTGAAGAAAAAGAACCAGCTGGGCGACCTGGTGCTGCCGATTGCCGCCATCCGTGGCGAAGGCACCTCCAACGACTACCTGCTGCCGGAGGTTCCGGCGATGCCGGCCTTCCAGCTGCAGCGTGTGGTTTCGACGATGATCCGCGACCTTGATTTCGACTATTGGACCGGCACCGTCTACACCACCAATCGCCGCGTCTGGGAGCACGACACCCACTTCAAGGCCTACCTGCGCAAGACCCGCTGCATGGCCATCGACATGGAAACCGCGACGATCTTCGCCGCCGGCTTCGCCAACGGCATTCCCAGCGGCGCGCTGCTGCTGGTGTCCGACCAGCCGATGATCCCGGAAGGCGTGAAGACCGAGGCGTCCGATGCCAAGGTCTCGGCTGACTACGTCGACAACCACATCCGCATCGGCATCGAGGCGCTGAAGCTGCTGCGTCGGCAGGGCCGCAGCGTGAAGCACCTGCGTTTCGAGGCCTGATCCCGACCTGCCGGTCACGAAATGCGGTGCGCTGCGTCAGGGTCGCCGTCTGACAATCTGGGGAGACCATGAGCAACGCGATTGAACTGCGCGGACTGAACAAGTCCTTCGGCCAGAAACAGGCCGTGCGCGACATGAACCTCGATATTCCGCAGGGCGCGATGGTCGGCTTCATCGGGCCGAACGGCGCCGGCAAGTCAACCACGCTGCGGATGGTGCTTTCCATCCTGTTCCCGGACAGCGGCGACATCCGCGTGCTTGGCAACGATAGTGCGCTGAAGGCCAAGGATCGCATCGGTTACCTGCCGGAAGAGCGCGGCGTTTACCGCAAGATGAAAGTGTCGGCATTCCTCCAGCACATGGCGATCCTCAAGGGCGTCGATCGTCGCGAGGCCAGGCGCCGCGCCGAGGACTGGCTGGGCCGTGTTGGCCTCGGGGACGTCGGCGGCAAGCGCTGCGAGGAGCTGTCCAAGGGCATGCAGCAGAAGGTGCAGTTCATCTCATCGGTGATCCACGAGCCGGAGCTGCTGATCCTCGACGAGCCGTTCAGTGGGCTCGATCCGGTGAACATGCGCCTGTTGCGCGACCTGATCCAGCAGCAGCACGCCAAGGGCGTCACCGTGCTGTTCTCCACGCACGTGATGTTCCAGGCCGAGCAGCTCTGCCAGCACATCGTGATGATCAATAACGGCAGCAAGGTGCTGGACGACCCACTCAGCGCGATCCGTGCGCGCCATGCGCCGCGCACGCTGCGCTTCGAGCCCATCGATCGGGCGGTGGACGTGGCCGCTTCGCTGGCGACGCTTCCGCAGATCGCTGACGTGGAAGCCATGGACGAAGGCTGGCAGCTGTCGTTGTCCGATGGCGCCTCGCTGGAAGCGGCGACGCAGGCTGTTGCCGCATGTCTGGCGCCAGCGAAGCTGGAGCTGATCCGGCCCACGCTGGAGGACGTGTTCATCGACATCGTCAGTGAGGGTAACGTCGATAGCCGGGGTGCGCAGGCGGAGGTGGCGGCATGAACAAGACGCTGCAGATCGCCTGGCGCGAGTTCACCGCCACGGTCATGACCAAAGGCTTCCTGATTGGCATGCTGGTGCTGCCGCTGATGATGGGCTTGGTGGTGCTGCTGATTCCCTGGATCATCAACATGCAGAAGGCGCCGCACGTCGAAGGCACGGTGGTGATCGTCGACGACAGTGGGCTGGTTGCCGATGGGCTGCGTGACTACCTGACGCCGGAAGCATTCGCCAAGCGCCGTCTCGACCTCAAGGACAGGGTCGACGAGATCATGCCGCCTGGCGTGCGAGGCATGGCCGCCGGCAATGCGCAGGCCGACGCGATGATCCAGCAGCAGCTGGAGCAGGCACTGGGAATGGTGCCGCAGCTGCGCATCGAAACGCAGGCTGCGGGCAGCGACATGGACGTGCTGAAGGCCCGTTTGCGTGACGAAGCGGATGAGGCACGACCGCTGGCGGTGCTGCATGTCGCCGATGACGCCGTGTGGCCGGACGAAGGCGCCGCGATTGACGAGCTTGGCGGCTACGAGCTGCTGACCCGCAAGGGCGTCGATGATCGCCTGATTGATTCGCTACAGGACGGTTCACGCAACGCCATCATCGCCGCACGCATGAATGCGCGTGACCTCGATGCCGGCGAGATCCGCGCGCTGAATCGCGTGGCGCATCCGGCGATCCAGCGCGTCGATGCCGGCGGTGAAACCGCGGTCAACGAGATCGCGCGCAAGCTGATGCCGATGGCCTTCCTGATGCTGATCTTCATCTCGGTGATGACTGCCGGCCAGTACCTGATGACCAGCACTATCGAGGAGAAGTCCAGTCGCGTGGTCGAAGTGCTGCTCGCCGCCGTGTCGCCGATGCAGCTGATGGGCGGCAAGATCCTTGGTCAGCTGGCGGTGGGATCGGTGACGCTCGCCGTCTATGCCGGGCTTGGCATCCTCGCGCTGGTCACACTGGCCAGTGCCGGCTTCGTCGACCCGCTGATGTTGCTGTGGCTGGCGATCTATTTCCTGATCGCCTTCATCACCATGGCGGCGCTGATGGCGGCCATTGGCGCGGCGGTGAACGAGCTGCGCGAGGCGCAGGCACTGCTGACGCCGGTGATGCTGACCATGGTGTTGCCGATGATGCTGTGGCAGCCGATCAGCCGCGATCCCAACGGTACGCTGGCCACGGTCGCGAGCCTGATCCCGCCAGTCAGTCCGTTCGTGATGATCCTGCGTCTGTCGTCCAGCGTGCCGCCGCCGGCCTGGCAGATCGCCGCGTCCATCGCCATCGGCATTGCCGCCGTGTTCGCGACGGTCTGGATGGCCGGCAAGATCTTCCGCGTGGGCCTGCTGATGCATGGCAAGCCACCCAACTTCGCCACGCTGGTCCGCTGGATCCGCATGGCCTGAGACAGGTTTTCGTCACCCGCAGGCGCTCAGATCAGCGTCTGCGGGTTCGCGGATTCTTGCTGTCCGGCGCGGAGTTTCCGCAATGCATCGCGGAGTCGCGCGTCTTCGCGGACCTCACCAGCCTTCATTCGTCTGGTCAACGAGTCGTCGTCGTGCAGGTTCTGCTGGTAGTAAGCGGGGAGGCTGCCCTGCAGGGCGATGGCATACAGCGTCCGGCGTGCGATGCCCGTGGTTTCCGGCAACTCCGCGTTGCGACGATAGGCGGCACCGCCGAGCAGGATGCTGTTTTCGAATTCCGCATAGCTGCGGATTGGATAGTGGAATACCTGGATGCGGCTACAGAGAGCCACGTTGGGCTTCCGCTCCGCGAGGGCGAAGTGGTGATTCCCGGGCTGGACATTCACTTCGGCATGGGCGCGATGGGCGCTCTTCCCGGGCAGAGGCTTGCCGATCGGATTCCGGGACTGCAGGTCGCGATGGATCATCGTTTCGTAGAAAGGGCTTTCTTCCGAAGTGTCCCTTCGTCTCAGGTAGTTGCTCCGTTCCACGAAGATGCCGTCGAACGCGGCCGGAATGGCCTCCAGCTCCGCTTTCAGGGACCAGCCGTTTTCCGGCCACCAGAACTCGTCGGCATCGTTGTTGATGACCCAATCGGCGCCCATCGCATGGGCCACCCGGGCCATGAGTGTGACGCAGTCCGCCTGCGGAAGCGTGTCGCGATCATCGAATCGATAGGTCAGTCGACCGCTTCGCTCGAACTCACGAAGAATGGAGCCGGTGGCGTCCCGGGACAGGTTGTCCGTCGCGATCACATGATCGACACCGCGGCTGAGGTGGTATTCGATGTTTTCGCCGACGATGTCCTCCTCGTCGCGGACAAACAGGGTCATGATGAGTTTCATGGGACTGCGTGTGGTTCCGGATGGGTCGGCGTGGGCTTACCAGCAGCCGAGGTAGTAGACGCCATCATAGTGCTCGGTGCAGGCGTCGGCGCGCATGCCCTGCAGGATCGCCATGTTGGTGTCGTGCATGGCGCGGCTGGCTGCGCTGGCGGCGGCCCAGTCTACCGTCTGCAGGGTCGATTGGCCCTGCAGGATTTGCTGCACATGCTGGATCAGCACCTGCGCGATGGCCTCGGCATGCGGCCAGCGATAGACATCGTCGGGCAGCACGCGGACCTGCTGCACCTGGCCATCCGCCGAGAATACGTACTGCCCCGAGATGTTCAGGCCGTAGCGGAAGTGCACGCTGCCATCGTCGGCCAGGTCACCGAAGTAGGCGGTGGCGCCTTCCGGGTGGAAGTAGCTGATGTGGCTGTCGCGGTCGAGGTAGTACAGCGTGCCTTCGGGGCCGTCGAAGGGGCCGCTGATGCGCGCCGCCGGATCGACGGCCGGCAGTCCGGCAACCCGGGCGCGCGCAATGGTGCGCGCGCTGGGTGTGGGTGCCACGGACGAAGATGCCATCGCGTGCGGCGCAGATTTCGAGACAACCTGTTCCGCGCGGCTGGCGGCTGGCAAGACCAGTGCCGCGAGCAGCGCGAGCAGGACGGAAGGGAGTCGACGGAAAGTCATCGCGGATTTCCTCGTGATCGTGGCCACTATTCGAAGCCATTGCTGAAGATGTCGCCGCTGCTCGTGCCAGGTGCACCAATTGCATACTCGAAGGAGGGCGGGGCGGTGTCGATGGCTGTCGCGTCCGGTGCGAGTGTTGCGTAGAGCGATCCGGGTGCATTGCTGCCGGGCCAGGTCGCGGTGATGATGGCGGTGTAGGGCGTGCGGTTCGGCAGCATGCCGTTGCCATGGGTGATGTTCACCACGATAGGAGTCAGGAGGTCGTGACGGTCATCGCAGGGCAGGTTGCCGCGACGGCAGGAAAAGCCGGTGATGTTCATGCCGGTGGGCAGTTCAATGTAGGCGATGAAGCCCAGCGAATTGCTCGGTCCCGCGTTGCTGTAGTCCAGCTCGATGGTGGCAACGTTGCCTTGCCAGCTATGCCGGGCAGCAGTGACGGCGATGTCGGTGATGCGCTGGATCGGCATCTGCAGCTGGACGTTGTCGTTGTCCGGGTTGTCGTCGCGCGTTCCCCCAATTGCCTGCGGCACGCTGGTTTTTCCGTGGATCACCAGGGTGCCGTCGCCGGCCAGTTCGGTCAGCGTGCCGGTGGCGAAGAAGGTCGCCGTGCCGCCCACGGGCAGGCTCAGGCCGGCGTCGATATCGTTGCCGAGGCAGGCGCCAAAGCAGGGAATGGCCGGCGTGCAGCTGCCACCCGCAGAGGTGCCGCAGCCCCACGCAGCGTCCTCGATGGCATCGGTCAGCCCATCCGGCAGGCTGGCCCGGAAGCGCCCGTTGCTGGTGGCCATCGGCCCGTTGTTGGTGACCGTCCAGGTGATGTTGACGCCGGCACCGGGGACGACGGTGTTCGTGCCGCTGAGCCATGGATGTGTGGTGTGGCCGTCAACAGTGACCGACAGATCGGAAATCGCCGGCGCGCTGGCGCTGCAGTCGATGTCCAGCGACCAGTCGTGCAGCTGGCCGCTGTTGCCGGCGACAAGGTCGTCGATGGTCAACGTCCACAGGCCGTTGGCATTGGCGCCGTCATTGCCGGTGGTACGGCGACCGACCAACTCGGACAGACGGTAGGCTGGGGCCACGTCGCCCGACAGCGCTGGATTGCTGACCGGCACACCGCAGGCGGTCTGTGCGTCGATGCTGGCCGCATCGTCGAAGCTGGCGATGATGTCGTCTCCGGAACAGCTGCCCTCGGCGGAACCGGCAGACGCTTTCGGGCGATTGAGCAACGTGACGATGCCTTCGCTGCCGCCGATGAAGACCTGACCGTTGGGATCGGTGAGCTTGATACGCAGGTCGCCGATGTAGCTGTGTTCGATATCGACACCGACGCGCACACCTTGCACAAAGTTGCAGCTGCCGCCATTGACGAAATTGATGCTGCTGCTGACCGACCCTTCATCCGGAATCGCCGCCGAACAGTTGCTGTTGAGGCCGCCATCGCTGCAGCGGGCGCCGGGCAAGTCAGGCTGGTCGGCGGTGATCAGGAAGTCGATGCGCTCGCGCTGGCCCAGCGAGTCCCAGCTGTTGTGCCCGCGGATACCGCCCACCATCATGATCACGTCGTGGCTGTCGCCACTGCTCGCTGGTGCGACGCCACGCACCTGCAGCCAGTCGCCGTTCTTGACCCAGCGCGTCGTCGACCAGTCACCAAAGCCGATGCGCAGCTCGCCACCCAATGTGAAGGCCGGTACATAGGCGCCGGCGTCGAGACCGGTCACCTGCACCCAATCCGATTCGCGGATGCTGTTCGGCCTGGCGCTGGCGGCGGCTAGAACCATCGGGTTGGGCTGAGTGTCCCACGGTTCAGGCCCGAAAGCGTCGCCAACACGCATCGACATCAGCGGCTGCAGGTAGCTGTCTGGCCCTGACGACCCTGGCACTTCTTTGCGGATGGCGTGCAGGCTGAAGATCTTGCCGGTTCTCGACAGCGCGACATCGTGGGCTGCGATCACACCTTGATCTTCCAGACCCGGCATGCACTCCGCAGCAAAGCTGACGGCGGGTTGCCAGTAGAATTCGCCGGACGTGCCGAAAGCGGGATCAGGCTGTCCATTGTTGAGCAGTCTGGCCAGCCCGAGGGAGGTGTCGGTTGCGGCGCAAGTGCGTGGCGAGCGATTGAGGCGCGATGCATAGACGACCTTGCCGTCGGGCGCCAGCGCGGCGTTGCCGAAATCGATGCTGTTCTCGGCCAGAGTCTGGCCGAGGGTAGTGACATAGGGATAGGGCGGCACGTCGCCGTTTGCCGGACCATCCAGCCAAAACAGTTGACCCAGATACAGCTGGCCAAATTGATCCGTATCGGGCGCGTAACGTGGCATGGCCTGACGAACGCGACCGTTCGGAAGCGACCAGCTCATGGCGGTACCCGGCACCTTCGCTCTGTTGATGCTGAAATCGGCAAAGTCCGGATCAGGCGTGCCGTCGTAGCGCAGGCGCAGCGTCTTGATGTCACGGGTGCCCGTAGCCCATCTGCCCAGTGATGCCAGGATGCCGGCACCAGGCTGCTCGGACAGCGCCATTACCTGATCCGATGACGACTGACTCTGGAAGACAACATGGCCGCGCTCGCCGAAACTTTCGTCGGAAGCGCCGTTGGCAGTAAAGAGATCGACCAGTCCGTTGTAGCTATAGCCCGAGGGCGAGGACGAATCGGGAAGTATCACCTGGCCGCCAACGACGATCCGCCCATCGCCGAGCTGCTCGATCGTCAGGCAGTCGCTGGCGACGGAGGTATCAATGTCGCCTACGATGGGAACGCCATTCAATGCAGTTCGCGCCCAGGTCGTATCCTGGTGACCTGTCGGGTCGATTCGCGCGATGAAACCACGATCCTCATAGCTGAATTTTGCCGTGCCGCAGACCAGGGCGCTGCCATCCGGCAAGGCAAGAAGGTCGTTCACTACCCAGCCGATGACACCGGCGCGGGACAGAGGTGGAACCGTCCCCTGGGTACCGTAGCTGGTGTCGGGGAGTCCGTTGGCCAACAGGCGGCCAATCACCGACTTCGATTGATCATCGTAAAGGTAGTCCACGCCGACGATCAGAATGCGGTTACTGGTATCCCAGGCTGCGGCCTTGAAAATCATGCTTTCAAAGTACACACCCACATGCTGAAACGGATTCTCCAGTTCACCGTCGGAACTGAAGCTGGTATCGGGGTCGGTGGGCGCAGCGAGGGTGCTGCCGCTGGTCAATGACAGCGACAGGATCGAAGCGAGTGCAAGCAGGGTTCGGCGCATGGCGGTGGCTCTTCTCCGTGGAATTGCTGATGTCATTCCAAGTCCCGTGCCAACTTTTGAACTGCCTATATTTCAATCACTTACATTTAACGTGTTCGCGATGACGAACGACCTGCGGCCGTCGAACGGTGGCTGGGTTCGCAAACGCGAACTCTGGCGTTACGCTGGCGGCCTGACGGGTTGGGGAATCGGGCATGCAGCGCATCCGCGTGCATCTGGAGGTACTGGAGCCATCGGGCGTCGAGTTGTCGCGGCGGCAGCTGGACGTTGGTCGCCATCGGCTGGGCCGGGGCGCGGACTGCGAGGTGCGCGCGCCGCTCAACGGCCTGTCGCGCGAGCACGTGCTGCTGGAGGTGCTGCCCTCGGGTGGCGTGCTGATCGAGGATCTGGGTTCCACCAACGGGACGCGCATCGATGGGCTCGCGGTCCAGCGCGCCGCCGTTCGGCATGGGGCGACGCTTCAGGCCGGACCGCTGCTGCTGCGTATCACCGAAGCCGACACCGAACTGGATGGTCTGGCCTATCGCACCGGCGAACAGGCTGCGCCGACGACGGCAGCTCCCGTTATCGACGAAGGCACGCAATTGCTCACGCTGCGCGAGCGGCTTCGCGATGCGCTGTGGGCGTCGCCGGCGGATTTCCCCGCCGCGCTGAACCGGCGCATCGCCGCCATTCGCGAGGTGCTTGATGTCGACGCGCTGCAGGTCGTGCATCTGGATGGATCCGCTGCCGGCGTGGTGATCGCGGCGGCGGGTGATCCGGAGCAGGCCACGGAGGCGCTGGCCGATGACGGGCGCCATGCGATCCGGGCGTCGACGGGAAGCCGCCAGCGTCATGCCGGTCTGGCTGAACTGGCCGCCAACTGGCTGGCCTGGTTTCCGGAGGCGTCGACTTCAAGCCCCGATCCCCACGCAGCGAAAACGCCATCGACGCCACCCGCGCTGCCGGGCGTGGCAACGGCCGATCCAGGCCTGCGTCGACAGATGGATGCGCTGGCGCGATTGGCGAGGAGTCGCGTCGCCATTCTGCTGCTGGGCGAAACCGGCGTCGGCAAGGACGTGATGGCGCGCTGGATCCATGCCTGCTCCCCACGTGCCAGCGGGCCGTTCGTGGCCATCAACTGTGCGGCGCTGCCCCGCGACCTGCTGGAAGCCGAACTGTTCGGCGTGGAGAAGGGCGCCGCGACTGGCGTTGCCGAAAGGCCGGGCGTATTCGAGCGTGCCGATGGCGGCACCTTGTTCCTCGACGAACTGGGCGACATGCCGGCGGAGACACAGGTGCGTCTGCTGCGCGCGCTGGAGGACGGCCGCATCCATCGCGTTGGTGGACGCGCGCTGATCGACGTCGACGTGCGGCTGGTCAGCGCCACCCATCGCGACCTGCAGCAGGCGGTGGCCGCCGGCGAGTTCCGCCTCGACCTGTTCCATCGCATCGCCGGTTTCGAGGCGCGGATTCCGCCGTTGCGCGAGCGCCGCATCGACATCTCGCCGCTGGCCATCCACTTCTTCCACGAGGCGCTGGCCGAATCCGGCATCCGCAGTCCGGGCATTACCGAGGCCGCGCTGCGCGACCTGCAGGCGGCAGACTGGCCCGGCAACGTGCGCGAGTTGCGGCAGGCCGTTCACAGCGCCACCGCATTGCTGGCCGATGGCGATGCATTGGATCGCCAGCACCTGCCGCCACGGCTGCGTGGCGTCGGAAGTGGCACACCGGTAGTTGTCGACCAGCGCGATGACGAAGCGCCGGTGACGCTGGCCGAAGCTGCCGCCCAGGCCGAGTGCCGCGCCATCCTGCGTGCCATCGAGGCGACGGCGGGTGACGCCGAACAGGCGTGGACCCGCCTGGGCATCGGCAAGACCACCTACTACAAGAAGCTCAAGGAACACGACATTGGCCGTGCCGACGACGAGGTGACGGCGCCATGAGCACCACGCCGCCGGACGACGACGTCGCCACCGAACTGGTCGACCTCACCGAATCGCTGGCGCGGTCTCCCGACGCCAGCGCCGAGGATTTCACCGGCCGCCGCTTCGGCCGCTTCCTGCTGCTGCGAGAACTTGGGCAGGGCGGCATGGGTCGCGTGTTCCTCGCAGAACAATCTGGCGCGGTGACGCGACAGGTCGCGATCAAGATCATGCGCTGGCGCTCCCCGGACCCCGAGCATCGCCTGCGTTTCGAGATGGAACGTCAGGCATTGGCCCGAATGCGCCATCCGGGGATCGCGCAGCTGTTCGATGCCGGAGCGACGCCCGAGGGCGAACTGTTCTTCGTCATGGAATACGTCAGGGGCGTCGCGCTCAACGCGTGGCTTTCCGAGCACGCCCCTGGGCTGCAGACGCGTATTCGCATCCTGCAGGAGATCGGTCGCGCCCTGGCCCATGCGCATCAGCGCGGCCTGCTGCACTGCGACCTGAAGCCGTCGAACGTCCTCATCACCGATGTGGATGGACAGCCGACGCCGAAGCTCATCGATTTCGGCATTGCACGGTCGATCGGCAGCAACGCGGCGGTCGATGGTGGAACGCCTGGTTACATGAGTCCCGAACAGTTCGAGCGGCAGGCGGAGCTGGATACGCGCAGCGACGTCTACGCGATGGGCGTGCTGGTGGCCGAGCTGCTGAGCGGCCAGCGATTCCGCCCGGGGCTGAGTGGCGAGATGGCGCCGACATCGCCGCCATCGGCCCGCTTCGACCCGTCAACGCTGCCGTTTGCAGACGGCTTCCGGATCTCGCGTCATCGCGCTGCCGAACTTCGGGCCATCGCGTCACGCGCCCTCAGCGAGGATCGCGAAGGACGCTACGGCAGCGTTCAGGCGCTGGTCGACGACCTGCAGCGCTGGCGCGATGCCGAGCCGGTGTCGGCTCATGGTGGTGGTGCGGCGTATCGGTTTGGCTGCTTCGTCCGTCGCAACCACAATCTCAGCGTGGCCATCGTGCTGGCGCTGCTGGTGATCTCGGCGTTGGTCTGGCGACTGGCGGTCCAACTGGACGTGACGCGCGGCGAACGCGACCGTGCCGAGGAAGTGACCTCGCTGCTGGGTAGCGTCTTCCAGGCCGCTGATCCCTACGCCTATCCGGAAGGGACCGTGACCGCGCGAGAACTGCTGCACGAGGCGCCTGCCCAGCTGCAGAAACGACGACTGGATCCTGCGGTCGAGCAGCGACTGCTGCAGACGGTGGGCGACATGCAGACCCGCCTGGAGCTCTACGCCGATGCCGAGCCGTCGCTGGCTCGTGCCCTGGAGCTGGATCGCCAGTTGCTGGGTAATCGTGCGGAACATGGCGAAGCGGCAAGGCTGCTGGCTCGCAACGCGCTGGTGGATGAACGCTACGACGATGCGGCGACGCGCGTTGCCGCAGTCATCAAGTCCGCGAGCGAGGATCAGGATGACGAGGCGCTGAGTGATGCGCTGGTCATTCGCGCGGAGCTGGAGCTCTATCGTGGTGATCCCGATGCGGCCTCCGCGGCTCTTGATCAGCTGCAGGGATTGCTCAAGGGCCAGTCGAACAATCGGCTGGCAGGTGCATTGCAGCGCTACCGCGGGCGCGTCGCTTACGAGCTTGGAGACTACGCGGCTGCCGCTTCGAAGCTTTCCGAGGCCGTCCAGTTGATGCGCACTACCGGCGACACGTCCGATGCAGAGTCGGTCAATACCTTGTCGGACCTCGCCATGGCACAGTCCCGGGCGGGACAGCTCGACGAAGCAGAGAAAAGTCTGCGCGAAGTGGTTGCCAGTACCCGCCTGCGCTTTGGCGAGAACAGCGTCAGCTTTGCGATTGACCTCGATAACCTCGGCGCCTTGCTGCAACGGCGCGGAACCGCGGAATCGCTCGCCGAGGCCGAGCAGGTCTCGCGCAGGGCGCTGGAGATCCTGCGTGAACGCCCGGATGTGGCGGTGGCCGAGCGCGCGACGGCGGCCAACAACCTGTCGCGGACCCTGGAGTTGCTGGGGCGACCGCAGGAGGCGCTGGCCATCTATCCGGAGGCGGTGGAGGCCATGTTGCAGGCGGTCGGTGAGGATCACGCGCTGACCGGCATCGTGCTGCACAATCGTGGCCGCGCCGAACTGGCTGCGGGCGAGCTGGACGCAGCCAGGGAGTCGTTGGTCCAGTCGCGTGACATCCTCGCCGCGACGCTGGGCGAGGAACATCCGCGGTTTGCCGTCTGGCGAGTGACCGAGGCGCAATGGGCGCTCGCCGCTGGCGATGAAGCGTCGGCCCGGACGCAGCTTGAGGCGGCCTGCGCCACCTATCGCAGTGGAGTGTCCCTCGATCAGCGCGAGCGGCAGAGACTGTTCGCCACGATCGAAGCGCTGGATCGAAAGCGGAAGGGTGGCGTCGTCGACTGCGGAATCCCGGCGACGGCGAACTGAAGTTGAAGCATCGAGCTTCATGAGCAGGTGGGCCCGTCTCAAGGCGACTCACCGCAAGAGCCCGATGGTTCCGTGCCGGGTGCCTGCTGGCAGCGCAATTCGCTGTGATGCGCGTCACGCAGGGGCAATCTCGGATAAGCTATACGCCTGAGATTCTTGGGGAAATTCGAATGAAGCGCAGTCTTCTTTCCGTGGCGCTGAGCGCCGCGCTGGTGCAGGGCGCGTGGGCGCAGTCGAATCCGGGCGAGGGCGGGCAGCCGCCGGTCGCTACCGACGGCAGCATCCCGGTGACCTATGTCGGTTCCAATGCCCGCGTGTCGCTGGGCATCAATGACGACCTCGACGTGCTCGGCGAGCTGATGTTCGTGTTCGGCGAGGACGGCGATTCCGCCTGGCTGACCGAGGCCTGGCTGGGCCAGGGCGGCGCCGGCGGCATCAAGCTCGACTACCACTGGCTGTGGGGCGGCATGAGCGTCGAGGACACGATGGCGCGGCCTGAGCAGGTCAAGGTCGCCAAGGCTTTCCTCGCCGTCGACCAGAATCCGTTCAAGGACCGCAAGGTCTCGCTCGGTTTTGGGATGGAGCGCGAGCACAGCTTCTGGGACCTGTACCTGTCGCGCGCGATTACCGACGAGCGCCAGATCGGCATCGACACGCTGATCGATAACGTGCTGCTGTCGGGCATGGAAGGCGATCGTCCTTACGAGCAGCTGGAAACCACGACCACGATCACGCGCACCTTCGTGAAGCCCTACGACTGGGGTGTTGGCCTGCGCGGCGGCCGCTGGTTCGAGCAGCCTCTGATCCGCCTGCGTGGCGGTCTCGATTACGAGAAGGGCGACTACGACTCCGACCAGACCACGTTCTCGCTGGGCATCGACAAGCAGTTCCGCAACAGCCCGCACAGCCTCAGCCTGGAGATCGAGAGCTACCACAAGACCGGCCTGTTCGAGGTCGACCGCAACGACACCCGCGCCTGGCTGCTGTGGCGCTATGACTTCGGCAGCGGCGGCAGCAACTTCCGTGCGACCAACCCGACCCGCGACGTGGAAGTGTCGCGCGAGGTCGCTGGTGAGCCGCAGCCGCCGATCGTGGTGCGCAACGAGATCGCCTTCAGCGACGACACCTATTTCGGCTTCGACAGTTCGGCCGTTCAAAGCGATGCGCAGAGCGAGCTGGACGCCGTGCTGGCGGCAATCACCGGTGGCAAACGCGTCAGTCGCGTGACGCTGACTGGTCATACCTGCGACATCGGTCCCGAGAGCTACAACCAGGGCCTGTCCGAGCGTCGTGCGGGAGCAGTTCGTGACTACCTCGTTTCGCAAGGCGTGCCCGCCGGCGAGATCGACGTTACCGGTCGTGGCGAGCTGGAGCCGAAATTCCCGAACGATGGCGAGGAGAAGCGTCGCAAGAACCGTCGCGTCGATATCGAGTTCCTCACCGTCGAGGAGCACAGTGAGCCCGCTCCGCCGACCACCAAGACCATCACCGAGTGGGTCAAGGAGCCGGTGGCAGCACCGCCGGCGTGGATCCAGCGCGCGCTGCGCAACCCGGCGAGGCACAAGCGCACGGTTGACGTGTACCGGTTCCAGACCGTGGAAACCAACACCACGCTCGGCGAGCGGCAGTACCTCAACCGCGCGCCGGTGGCCGCGGACGATGCAGTCAGCCAGCATGCCTGCGAGCTGATCAGCATTCCGGTGCTGGCTAACGACAGTGACCCGGATGGCGACGCGCTGAGCATCGTCGCCATCGGCGCCACGCAGAACGGCGGCAGCGTCACCGACAACGGCGACGGCACGCTCGGTTACGAGCCGCCGCAGGACGGCGCCGTCTGTGCGGGTGGTGGTGACAGCTTTACCTACACCGTGGCCGACCCCAGCGGCGCGGAATCCACCGCCACGGTCAGCGTCGGCTTCGAGAACGTCGCACCGGTGGCGATGGACGACAGTGGCACCACCGACTACCAGATGCCGGCCTTCATCGATGCACTGGCCAACGACAGCGATGCCGATGGCGATACGCTGACCATCGTCGGCACTACCAATGGCACCCACGGAGGTGTCGAGATCGGTGACGACGGTCGACTGCACTACGTGCCGGAATCCGGCTTCAGCGGCGTCGACAGCTTCACCTACACCATCAGCGACGGCCGCGAGACGGCGACGGCCAACGTGACGGTAACGGTGGAAACACCACTTGATCCGGACAACATCCCGCCGGTGGCGTTGGCCGACGTGGCAACCACCATGACGGACACGCCGGTGAACATCGACGTGCTGGCCAACGACAGCGATGCCGACGGCGATGAACTGACGCTGTTGTCGACCACCCTTCCAATGCATGGCAGCGTGGCCATGCAGGGCGACCAGTTGCTGTACACGCCGGAAGCCGGATTCAACGGCATCGACACGTTTACCTACACCGTCAGCGACGGTCAGGACAGCGCCACCGCCATGGTCAGCGTCACGGTCAGCGCCAATGGCGATCCGGACAACCATCCGCCCCTCGCTCGCAACGATATCTACAACTACCGTCCCAACCAGGCGGTGACCATGAACGTGTTGCGTAACGACGAGGATCCTGACAACGACGAGCTGATCATCATCGACGTGCAGGGTGCGGAGAACGGTACGGTCACCATCGTCGACGGTGGAACGCGCCTGCACTGGATTCCGAACCAGGACTACAACGCGCTGGAATACCTGGTCTATACCATCAGCGATGGTCGTGGAGGTACGGCGTCGGCGATCGTGACCTTGTACGACCCCTGACCAACGGGAAGCCGTCTGGTCGGCGGGTCGGTCGGACAGCGGAAACGCAACGGGGCGCATACTGCGCCCCGTTTTGTTGGTGATTCAGGACGGCCGTTGCGCGGTCGTCGCTTACTGCCAGGTGAAGTTGAGCGAGATCACGTTGGGCAGATCCTGGCCGTTGACGAAGCGGACGCGGCAGTCGACCAGTTGCTTGTATTCGCGCGGAAGCCCGGGATCAAAGACCACTTCTCCGCTCAGGTGCATGATGGCGTCGTCCTCCGCCTTCGCGGAAGCCAGCAACTCTGCCGGGTCGATCCGGTAGTTCTGGTCTTTCAGCTTGTCACTGATCTGGTTGGTGCAGGCAGTGGTCGCCGCATCTTCCCTGCCACCGCCGCAGGCGGACAGCAGGACAGCCGAGCCCAGGATCAGAACGAAACGCAGGTGTCGCATCGCAAACCTCCCCCCGTCGGGAAGCGCGGCAGCGTCGGTGTGCTGTACACGGCCACTGCCGTCGTCCATTGACCTAAGCGCGGGGAAACCGCGCCTCCTTCGACTTTCACGCTACCGCAAACCGCCTAAGCTGTCATCTGTCAACGGTTTGGGAGGACAAGCGAAGACGGTTTCGAGTTCCGTTCAGTAGCGCGGCACGCGGTCGTCGATGTCCGTCGACCAGGCATCGATGCCGCCGCTGACGTTGTGCAGGTCGGCGAAACCGAGGCCGCGGAAATGTTCGGCCGCGGCGCGGCTGGAATTGCCGTGATGGCACAGGAACGCCAGCGCCGTGTCCTTCGGCAGTGCGGCCAGCCGTGGCTCGCTGTCCTCGTCCAGCACCTCGTGTGCCTTGGGGAACGGCGCCTGCTGCCGTTCGTGCGCGGCGCGCACGTCGACCACCGTGATATCGCCACTCTCGATGCGGGTGGCGAGCTCGGAAACGCTCAATTCCTGCACGGCCGGCGGTGCGTTGGGGTTGCGGATGCTCAGCCCGGCGCCGCGCATGTCCTCGACCCAGTCGATTTCCAGGCCGTTGGCACGTGGCGCGCTGGCAAGGTCGAGGTAGACGCTGATGCCGGCGGCCTTGGCGACGATCTCGCCGCCCTCGACCGGCTTCAACTGGAACTGCGCGTTGAAGCGCGGATCGACGCTGAGATGCAGGCCCAGCGACGGGTCGTTGTTCGCCATCGCACGCTGGATCGCCTCTGCGGCTGCATCGGTGATGTGCAGCGTCGGTGGCGTGCGGTCGGGTTCCGGCAGTTTGAACAGGCGGTGCAGTTCGCCGGAATTCAGCAACTGCTCGATGATGTCGCTGCCGCCAACCAGCTCGCCGTCCACGTATAGCTGCGGAATGGTCGGCCAGCTACCGTAGAGCTTGATGCCTTCCCGGATATCCGCGTCCTGCAGCACGTCGACGTGCGCGTAGTTTGGTACCAGCGCATTCAGGATGCCGGCGGCCTTGGCCGAAAAACCGCACTGCGGCATGTTCGGATTGCCCTTCATGAAGAGCACGACCGGGTTGGCGGAAAGCAGGGATTCGATGCGCTGCTGCAGCGCGGGGTCGAGGGACATGGGGGACATTCCGTGATGATTTGCTGCGCGCATTGTATCGCGACACCGGTCGGTGCCGGGTTGATGCAGGTCAGCCCACCTTCAGTTGCCGATGGCGGATGTGTCGCGGATCAGCTCGTGGACGACCGGCAGCGCCAGCGCTGTCCATTGGGCGTACAGCGCGCCGGAGGGGTGCAGGCCGTCACCGGCCATCATGGCGGTTTCGCCGCCGCGCGAACGGCTCACCGTTGAGATATCGACGAAGGCCAGGCCGTGCTTCGCGCAGAGCTTCGCGGCTCGTGCGTTGAAGGCATCGAGCTGGGCGGAAATTTCGTCGGTGTCGCGACCGCTTTCCTGGCCGAAGCGGGTCACGCCCCAGTCCGGGATCGACAGCATGAACACACGCCCGGCATCGCCGCCGGCCATGCCAATCGCGCGTGACAGCAGCGCGTCCAGCTCCTTCGCGTAGTTGTCGAGGTCGCGGCCGCGATACTGGTTGTTGACGCCAATGGCGAGGCTGACCAGGTCGTAGGGTGGCGTGAAGTGGTGCGCGTCCATCGCCGCCGACAGTTCGTCGGTGGTCCAGCCGGTGGTGGCAAGGATCTCCGGGTCGGCGATGGCGATGTCATCGTCGCGCAGGCGAGCGGCCAATTGCATGGGCCAGCGATCCGCAGCCGGCACCGATTCGCCGATGGTGTAGGAATCGCCCAGCGCCAAATAGCGCAATGGCGTGCTGGCGTCGTTGGCGTGACTCAGGTGTGCGCCCATCAGGAAAGCTCCCGCCAGCAGGCTGAGAATCAGCAGCGTCCGAAGCAGCTCAGGCAACATGCCTTTTCGAGGCCGAAAGGTCGGCCAGCACGTCCAGCCGTCGTTCGATGCGATCGAAGACGTCAGCGATCTGTGCCGGCTCCGGCAGCAGGGTGACGCGGAAGTGATTCCGATAGGGCACGTTGAAGCTGTTGCCCGGCACGATCAGCACGTCGGCGTTTTCCAGCACGTCCAGTGCAAAACGGTGGTCGTCGAAGCCAGGAAGCGCCTTTGTGTCGATGCCGGGAAAGGCATACAGCGCGCCGTCCGGTTTCGACAGACTCAGCCAGCGGCTGGCGGCACAGGCATCGATCACCGCCTGTCGCGCCGCATGCAGGCGACCACCGGGCTGGCACAGCGGCGTGATCGTATCCTCGCCGTTCAGTGCGGCTGGAACCGCCCATTGGCCGGGCACGTTGGCGCAGAGACGCAGCGCGCCGAGCAGGTCCAGCGCGTGGTGGTACTCGCGCGTCCTTGCCACGTCGCCGCTGAGGCTGACCCAGCCGACGCGGTAGCCGCAGGCGCGATGCACCTTGCTGAGCCCGCCGAAGGTCAGGCAGGGCAGGTCGCCGGCAAGCTGGGCCAGTGGCTGGAACCGGACACTATCGTTGACGCCGTCGTCGTAGACGATGCTGTCGTAGATCTCGTCGACCATCAGCAGCAGCCGATGCCGTGCGGCGACGGCGACCAGCTGTTCCAGCAGTTCGCGGGGATACACCGCGCCGGTCGGGTTGTTCGGGTTGATCAGCACCAGCGCGCGGGTGCGCTGCGTGATTTGCGACTCGATCTGCGCCGGATCGGGCAGGAAACCGTTGGCGGCTTCGCAGGGATAGTGCTCGGCCACGCCGTCGTTCAGCAGCGTGGCGGCGGTCCACAGGGGGTAGTCCGGGCTTGGCAGCAGCACTTCGTCGCCGGGATTGAGCAGGGCGCGCAGGCTCAAGTCGATCAGCTCGCTGACGCCGTTTCCGATGAACACGCGATCCGCCGAAACATGACGCGCTCCGCGCGCCTGCTGCTGCGCCGCGATGGCCTCGCGCGCTTCCGGCAGGCCCTGCTGGTGGCCGTAGGGATCGCTGCGCTCGATATTTTCGGTGATCGCCTGCTGCAGGTGTTCCGGCGCCCGGAACCCGAAGGCGCCCGGATTGCCGATATTGAGCTTGACCAGCTCGCGCCCCTGCGCTTCCAGCTCACGCGCTCGTCGCGCCAGCTCACCGCGGATCTCGTAACGGACTTCGGACAGGCGCTGGCGGGTGGCAATGGACGGCGGCATGAACGGACGGGGCCTCGGGCGTTGGAAAGGCGGCAGACTACCGGTTTTCCGGGGCTTCCACAGCTGTTGCCGGCATTCCGCTACTACAATGCCCGCGTGCAGCTCAGTCCCGACCAACATGAAGCCTTCCTTGCCATCGGCTGGCGCGACGACTTGCCGGCGGCGGCCGCGTTTGCCGCTACGACGGAAGGCCGGCTGGCGCGGGTGATCGAACAGCACCGTGCTGGCTACCGCGTGGCGTTGGGCGATGAGTCCGCCTCCGCCAGCGTGCCTGCCGAATGGCTGCAGCCGCGCTTCGACCCGGTGGATCGCGCCGCGGTTGGCGACTGGGTATTGCTTGACGACCATGACGTCATCACCACGGTGCTGCCGCGACACAGCCTGCTCAAGCGCGGTGCCGCCGGCGAGCACTACCGGCAGCAGTTGATTGCCGCCAACATCGACACCGTGTTCGTGGTCAGTGGTCTCGACGGCGACTTCAACCCGCGTCGCCTGCAGCGCTACCTGCTGCTGGTGTTCGGCAGTGCCGATGAAGGTGATCGCGCGCAGCCGGTGATCGTACTGACCAAGGCCGACAAGGCGCTGGAAGGCGACAATGCCGATCCGGACATGGCTGCGCGGGTCGAGGAACTGCGTGCCTCGCTGGACGACGTGCCGGTGCTCTGCATCAATGCCAAGTCGGCGGCGACGGTCGAGATGCTGTCGCCGTGGCTCGGTCGCGGACAGACCGCTGTGCTGGTCGGTTCGTCGGGTGCCGGTAAATCAACGCTGACCAACACGCTGCTTGGCATCGAGAAGCAGGCCACGCAGTCGGTGCGCGAAGCGGATTCGCGCGGCCGCCATACCACTACGTCACGCAGCCTGATCCGCCTGCCCGGCGGTGCCTGCCTGATCGACACGCCGGGCATGCGTGAGCTCAAACTCACCGGCGAGGAGCGGCTGGAAGATGCCGGTTTCGAGGACATCGAACAGCTTGCGACGCAATGCCGCTTCCGCGACTGCGGTCACCAGAGCGAACCCGGCTGCGCGATCCAGAAGGCGATCAAGGATGGCTCGCTGGATGCCGGTCGCTGGGCCAACTACCAGAAGTTGCAGGCCGAACTGGTTGGAGCCGCGCGAACACTGCAGGAGCGGCAGGAAGTGAAGCGCGACATCCGCTTGCAGACACGCGCATTGAACAAGCGTCTGACCGACAAATACGGGCGTCGCTAGTCCGCATTCGGGCGCTAAAACTGAACGAATCCGGCAGTGGATGTCGAGGATCATTTCGTAGACCCGTACCTCTCCTTGAATGCAATGCAACGCGATTCATCGGGAGAACGTCATGAAAAACCTCGCTGCCCTTGGCATGCTCGCCTTCGCGACCAGCGCCGCCCAGGCTGACAACTTCCTTGTCACAACGAACTCGGACGGCGGGCCGGGCTCATTGCGGCAGGCGATCATCGATGCCAATGACGCTGCCGACGTGCCGCACACGATCTCGTTTTCCGGTGGCCTGTATCCCACCGGAAGCAGCATCACGCTGGTGGGCAGCCTTCCGGACATCGAAGCGACGGATCTCACCATCGTCGGTGGCGCGGCCGCGCCGGTCATCGATGGCGGCGGCGTGTTCCAGATCATGTACGCCACGCTCACTGTGCAGAAGCTGCACCTCAAGGACATCGAGCTCAGCAACGGTTACTCGAGCGGGGTTCTGGGCCAGGGCGGTGCCTGCCTCGGTGCGGCAGGCGGCAGCGGCGGTGACCTGACGCTGGAGCGCGTCATCTTCCGCGGTTGCACCTTGAGCACCACGGGGCTTGCCTGGGGTGCGGCGGTTCGCTGGTCGCGCTCGGCCGGCAGCGTCGACATCATCGACAGCCGCTTCCTGGGCAACTACGCGGAGGTGACCACGACCGGGCAGGGCGGTGGTGGCGCGCTGTCCATTGCTGCCGCGCACTTGTCGATCGAGGGAAGCTGGTTCGAGAACAACGCCACGATCGCCGAGGACGGAAGCGCCAATGGCGGTGCCATCTACGTCTCTACCTCGAACATCCACACGGTCTGGGTCGGCGACTCCAGCTTCATCGACAATGACGCCTCGCCGGGGCGTAGCAATGGCGGTGCCGGCGGTGCGATCTATCTGTCCTGTGCGGACTGCTTCGTGCAGTTGGAGCGCAACTGGTTCCGCGGCAATGCCGCCAACACGGGTGGCGCCATCTACATGCGGCAGGGCTACAGCTCTCCCAACCTGGCCCGACTGGTATTGAACAACAGCTCCTTCTACAACCATCTGGTGACCGCGTCCGGTGGCGCCGTGGTTGTCGGCAGCAATACCGAGTTGGCTGCCGGCAACAACAGCTTCTACAGCAACAGCGCCAGCGATGGCGCCCATCTCTCGTTCAGCGGCTCGGCCGACGTGCTGGCCTTTCGCGCCAACCTGCTGGCGCCGGTCGGTGCGGGAGCGCCGTGTTCAGGCTCGCCGGGCATCGCTGTGCCGGGGGCGGTGCGCCTGAATGTGTTCTCGGATGGCGGCTGCAGTCTGCTCAACAACCAGGCGCTTCCGAGCAACGATCTTGGCAGCTTCCAGCTCGAGGAGAGCAGTTTCGGCAATGACATGAGCTTCTTCTGGTTCGATGGCGGCAGCGTGATCGATGCCATCGCCGACAGCGGCGCCTGCGAGGCCGGCGATGTTCTCGGAAACTCGCGACCCATTGACGGCGACGGCGACACGATCGCCCGCTGCGATGTCGGTGCCTTCGAGAAGTACTGGGTGCTGATACCGCCCGTTGATGCATGGGTCTTCATCGACGGCTTCGAGGACTGACGTCGCACCGCAGGCTTTGGTCGCGTGCCGGATTGGTCCAGAATCGACGCATGAGGATTCCGCCAATCGATTCAGCCATGCAGCATCACCTTGCGCTCGATGCACGACTGGTGGAAGCGGTGCGCGGGCTGCGCGTGCTGTCCACGGTGAGCTGGCCAGCCAGCCTGCAGCAAGGCTTCCTCGACGGCTGGCGTCGCGGCAACGCAGCACTGCCATTTCCGACGTACCAGACGGTCGACCACGGCGGCCTGCACGCGGAGCTCAACGCCATCGCGGTGGAGGTGGATGACGGTCATCCGCTGGGCGAGTACCTGCATCGCCAGCTGCGCTGCTGGCACGACACGCTGTCGATGCTCGAATCCATGGGTTCGCCGGGATTTACCGAGGCGTCGATCCGGCTGTTCGGCTCGCCAGCGGATCGCCTGCCCGGCACCGTCGAGAGCAATCGCGATGCCGCCAGCCATTTCATAGAGGCCGCCAGCGAGCTGGCCGGCGCGCTGGACATGGCCGACGAACCGGTCGAACTGGAGGCGGCCACCCTGCGCGATGCGCTGCAGGCGGAACTGGACGCCTTCTTTGTCGAGGACCGCATCGATGTCCAGCTCGATCCGATGCTGATCGCCAAGGCGGCGGCCGGAGCGACACGCATCCGCCTGCGCGACGGCGCACGCTTCACCCACTACGACCACCAGCAGTTGCTGCAGCACGAGGCTTTCATCCACAGCCTGACCGCCATCAACGGCGGGCGACAGACACGGCTGCGCAGCCTGTCGCTGACCGCGCCGAGCAGCACCGCCATGCAGGAAGGGCTCGCCACCTTTGCCGAGCTGATCACCGGCGCCATCGACATCGACCGTCTCAAGCGCATTTCACTGCGCATCGAGGCGATTGATCGCGCGCTGTCCGGCGCGGATTTCATCGAGGTGTTCCGCTTTTTCCTCGACGCCGGGCAGAGCGAGACCGACAGTTTCCGTTCGGCGCAGCGCGTCTTCCGCGGCTGTCCGACCAGCGGCGGCATGGCCTTCACCAAGGACACGGTCTATCTCAACGGTCTGCTCGATGTGCACACGTTCTTCCGTTGGGCCTTTCGCCAGCGACGCACCGCGCTGCTGCCGCTGTTGTTCGTCGGCAAGCTGTCATTGCAGGACGTGCTGCTGCTGGAGCCGCTGTTCGATGCCGGCATCATCGATCCACCGCGCTACCTGCCGCCGTGGGTGCGCCAGCCGCGCGGCATGGCCGGGATTCTGGCCTTCTCGCTGTTCGCCAATCGTATCCGCCTCGAAGCGGTGGACCGCGATGCGCTTCGGCTGGGAAGCTGAACGATACGCCGGCGAAGGGGGTTGCTTCTCGCAAGTCGGGGTATAAGTCGTTCATGGGCGAGATGACGGGCGAAATCACGCAGCTTCTCCGGCGCTGCGAGCGCGGTGAAACGGATGCGCTGGACGCGGTGTTCGAGCGGGTCTATCCGGAACTGCGCCGGCTTGCGCAGTCGCAACTGTCGCGCGGGGCGCACGGGATGACGGCGACCTCACTGGTGCATGAGCTGTACCTGCGCCTGCAAGGTAGCGAATCGCTGTCGCTGAGCGGTCGACGACATTTCTATGCCTGCGCCGCGCAGGCCATGCGCCGCATCCTCGTGGACGACTATCGCCGCAGCAGTGCAGACAAGCGTGGCGGTGATTTCGAGGCGATCACCCTGAAAACCGATCTTGCTGCCGAAACCAACGCAACAACACTGTTGCTGGATATCGATCAACTGCTGCTGCGCCTGTCGGAGATCAGCGGGCGTCAGCGCGAGATTGTTGATCTGCACTTCTTCGCCGGACTCGGGTTTGCGGAAATCGCCGCGCTGCTCGACTGCGCCGAACGCACCGTGCTGCGCGAGTGGGCGAGGGCACGCGCCTTCCTGCACGCGCAGTTGGACGCGGGTGGGGCCGGCCCATGAGCGATGCTGACAACTGGCGTCGCGCGGATGCATTGTTTGATCGCCTGCTCGATCTCCCGCGCGCGCAGTGGAATGCGCTGATCGCCGAGCAGCCGCAGGCGATCCGGGCGTTGCTGCACCGGCTGGTGGCTGCGCATGAATCCAGCGGTCCGCTGGACAGCGCGATGACCGCTTCACCGTTGTCCAGCGCGGTACCGGACACCATCGGGAGCTGGCGTCGCGGCGAGGAGATTGGTCGCGGGGGCATGTCCGTGGTCTACCGCGCCGAACGTCGACTCGGCGATGCCACGCAGACGGCGGCACTCAAGCTGCTGACGGTGTCGGCGCTGGCGGCGGACGGTCGTCAGTTGCAGCGCGAACACCAGGCGCTGGCGCGGCTTCAGCATCCCGGTATCGTGCCGCTGCTCGATGCCGGCGTGCTCGAGGACGGCACGCCGTACCTCGCCATGCCGCTGGTGGAGGGCGAACGCATCGACCGCTGGTGCGCGCAGCAGGCTTTGTCGGTGAACGGCATCGTGACGCTGTTCCGCCAGGTCTGCGACGCGGTGGCCTATGCGCATCGTCGACTGGTGATCCATCGTGACCTCAAGCCGGGCAACATCCTGGTCGATGCCGAAGGTCGCGTGCACCTGCTGGACTTCGGCATCGCGCGCCTGCTCGACGGCGGCATCGATGCCGAAGCCACCGCGACCCGGTTTCGTTCGCTGACCCCGCAGTACGCCGCACCGGAGCAGTTTGGCGGCGTCGACAGCGGCACCGCCGTTGATGTGTTTGGGCTCGGCGCCGTGCTGTACCAGCTCCTGACCGGACGGCCGCCGCGGTTGTCCGCCAGCGAACGCCACGACACGCTGACACTGCCGTCACGCGCGGCCCTGAGGAACGACGCGCTGTCGCCGGGACGTCGTCGTGGCCGGTCAAAAGCGCTTCACGGCGATCTCGACGCCATTCTGGTGAAGGCACTGGAGGACGATCCGGAGCGCCGCTATCCGGACGCGGCGGCACTGGCCGACGACCTGCGCCGCTGGCGACAGCGCCGGCCCGTCAGCGCAATCCGCGCTGGCGCTTTCTACCGCTTCAGCAAGTTCGGGCAGCGCCATCGCGGCATGCTGGTAGCGGCTGGACTGCTGCTGCTGGCGATCCTCGGCGGGCTGGCCGGTACGCTCTGGCAGGCGCGTGAAGCGGCGCGGCAGGCACAGCAGGCCAGGACCGAGGCACAGCGCAGCCAGAAGACCCGCGACTTCGTCATCGATCTGTTCGATGCAGCCAACCCGGAAAGTCAGGGTAACGCCGTGACCGAGGTCGCCGATCTGCTGTCCCGCGCAACCGATGAACTGCAGGCCGACAGCACCTTGCCCGAGGATCTCAGGGCGGACTTCGAGGGCGTGCTCGGTGCCATCGTCGCGCGGACCGGCAATCTGGACGAAGGACGGCGCTTGCTCACTCGTGCGCGGCAGCGCTACCAGTCGCTGCCCGGCCACTTCAAGTCCGAGCAGGAATTGCGCCTGCTTCAGATGGATATCGAGAACCGTGCCGGGAACTACGAGGAATCCGAGCGACAGGCCGCCGCGGTGCTCCTGGCGCTGGGCAATATCGGTGAGAACCATCCAAAGTTACGCAGCAGCGCACTCTCAGGCCGGGCCAACGCGCGTTCCTACCTCGATCCCGGAAGCGAGGAAGCATCGCAATGGATGCAGGAATCGCTGGCGCTGGCGGAGTCCCTGGATCCGCCTGATGCCTTGACCGTCGCGCGGCGCCTGCTCAATTTCGGGCTGATCGCACGTCGTACCGGCCAGACGGCTGATGCGGAGCGCTACCTGCGCCGTGCCGAGGCCACGGTTGCCGAGGCTGATGCGGTGCCGTTCAGCTTCCGCTTGGTGCTCGACCAGGAGCTGGCGATCGTGCTGATGAGCGTCGGCAAGCCGGGTGAAGCACGGCAGGCAGCGGATCGGGCGCTGTCACTGTCAGAGAAGATGTATTCGACAGATCACTACCGCTACGCGCAGGCGCTGGACGTGCACGGACTGCAGCTGTTCCAGATGGGCGAGCTGGAGGCTGCCGAGTCCGAACTGTCGCGCGCCGTGGCCATCATGCGTGCGCAGCCCGGTCTGCCCACGGCACGGCTGGCCAATCCGCTGTTCAACCTGGCACTGGTGCAGGACGACCTCGGCCACTACCAGGCCGCCGCGGCAAATCTGGCCGAAGTGCAGGCCATGGACGAGGCGGAACTGGGCGAACTGCATGAGTATGTGTTGCTCGGCCTGACCAAGCGCGGCGAACTGCTGGCCGCGGTGGGCGATCCGCAAGCGCAGGCCCTGTTCGAGGACGCAGGTTCACGGCTGGTACGGCTGCCGGCGGACCGGCCGTGGTCGGTTTACCTGCAGACGGCCGTCGTGCGCTACGCCGATCACCTGCAGCAGCAGGGCCGCGTCGACGAGGCACTGGATTGGGTTGAGCGCGCCATCGATCAACATCACCGGCGTGGCGAGCCGGCCGACCCCAACCTGTCGCACGCGGAAACCGTCCGCATGCTGGCCACCGCGCAGCTTGGCAGCGATGAGGAGCTCGATGCTGCCGAACGGCGTGCGCTCCGGGTTGCCGAAGACTGCCCTGACGAGCGCATCAAGGGTCTCAGCCGCTTCTATCTGAAGGCGGCGGCGCTGCGTTTGGCGCGCGGCGAGGCATCCCGCGCGAGCACCTTGTTCCAGCGCTTCGAGGAACGACGTGGCGAGCTGCCGATTGCGCCCCGCTGGCAAGCCCTTCATCGATCCATCAGCCAGTCGCTGCGTGCGACGGCCAGCCCGGTGCAATAGCCGGATGCTTGCCGGCAACGGTAGACTTCCCGTCCCGAACACAGTCCCGATCCGACGCCCGTCATGCCTGACCAGACGCTCAAAGACGCCGCCCTCGAATACCACCGCCTGTCGCCGCCGGGGAAGATCAAGGTCACGCCGACCAAGGCGCTGGTCACGCAGCGCGACCTGGCGCTGGCCTATTCGCCGGGCGTGGCCTATGCCTGCGAGGCCATCGTCGACGATCCGGCGGTGGCCAGCGAAGTCACCGCGCGCGGCAACCTGGTGGCGGTGATCAGCAACGGCACTGCGGTGCTGGGCCTTGGCGACATCGGTCCGCTGGCCGGCAAGCCGGTGATGGAGGGCAAGGGCGTCCTGTTCCAGAAATTTGCCGGCATCGATGTGTTCGACATCGAAGTCGACGAGCGCGATCCCGACAAGCTGGTCGACATCATCGCCAGCCTGGAACCGACCTTCGGTGGCATCAACCTCGAAGACATCAAGGCGCCGGAATGCTTCATCGTCGAGCGCAAGCTGCGCGAGCGGATGAAGATCCCGGTGTTTCACGACGATCAGCACGGCACCGCGATCATCGTCGGTGCCGCCGTGCTCAACGCGCTGGAAGTGGTGGGCAAGAAGATCGACGAGGTGAAGCTGGCCACGACCGGCGCGGGTGCGGCCGGCATTGCCTGTCTCGACATGCTGGTCGCACTGGGCGTGAAGAAGGAGAACATCACCGCCTTCGACCGCGAAGGCGTGATCTACGCCGGGCGTCCTAATCTCGATCCCGACAAGGCGCGCTACGCGCACGAGACCGATGCCCGCGAGCTGGCCGAGATCGTCAAGGACGCCGACATCTTCCTCGGCCTCTCCGCTGGCGGCATCCTCAAGGCCGAGATGGTCGCGACGATGGCGGACAAGCCGATCATCCTGGCGCTGGCCAACCCGAACCCGGAAATCCTGCCGGAGGATGCCAAGGCCGTGCGGCCGGACGCGATCATCGCCACTGGCCGCAGCGACTATCCCAACCAGGTCAACAACGCGCTGTGCTTCCCCTACATCTTCCGCGGCGCGCTGGACGCTGGCGCCACCGTGATCAACGAAGCGATGAAGCTGGCGGCGTGCCGCGCCATCGCTGAACTGGCACGACAGGAAGCGCAGGACCTCGGCGCGGCGTATGCGGGCGAGGCGCCGACCTTCGGTCCGGACTACCTGATCCCGCGTCCCTTTGATCCGCGGCTGATGGTGACGGTGTCGCCGGCGGTGGCGCAGGCGGCGATGGACAGCGGCGTGGCCACGCGTCCGATTTCCGACATGGACGCCTATCACGACCAGCTCGACCAGTTCGTGCACCGTTCCGGCCTGCTGATGAAGCCGGTGTTCGATCGCGCGCGCACCGACCTGAAGCGCGTGGTCTACGCCGAAGGCGAAGAGGAAACCGTGCTGCGTGCCGTGCAGACCGTGGTCGACGAACGCCTCGCGAAGCCCATCCTGATCGGCCGCCCAGCGGTGATCCAGTCGCGCATCGAGCGCCTCGGCCTGCGCATCCGCCAGGGCGTCGACGTCGAGGTCACCAATATCAACGACGACCCGCGATTCGCCGAGTACTGGCAGCTGTACCACTCGATCATGCAGCGCGTTGGCGTGACGCCGGCGGCGGCCAAGGCCATCGTGCGCTCACGCAGCACGGTGATCGCGGCGCTGATGGTCAAGCGCGGTGAGGCCGACGCCATGCTTTGTGGCGTGGTCGGCCGCTACCACAAGAAGTTGGCCTATGTGGTCAGCATCCTCGGTCGCGACGTGGGCGTGAAGTCCTCGTCGGCGTTGTCGGCGGTGCTGAACGAGAAGGGTGTGTTCTTCTTCACCGACACACACGTGCAGGTCGACCCGACCGCCGAGCAGATCGCCAGCTCGGCGTTGCAGGCGGCGTATCGACTCAAGCTGTTCGGCATCGATCCCAAGATCGCGCTGGTCAGCCACTCCAACTTCGGCAGTCATGAATCGCCGAGCGCGATCAAGCTGCAGGAAGCACTGGCAATCATCCGTGAGAAGGCGCCCAACCTTGAAGTCGAAGGCGAGATGCAGGTCGATGCTGCGCTCAACGAGGACATCCGCCAGCGGATCTTCCCGAACTCGCGATTGAAGGGCCGCGCCAACCTGCTGGTGTTCCCGAACCTCGATGCGGCCAACACCGCCTACAACCTCGTGCGCAACATGAGCGACGCGGTGGGTCTGGGTCCGATCCTGATGGGCGTGTCGGCACCGGCGCATATCCTCACGCCGGCCGCCACCGTCCGTCGCGTGGTCAACATGACCGCCGTCGCCGCCGTGGAAGCGCAGATCCGCGCGGAGCGCGGCATCTAGGGATTGTTAGCGAGGCTCGGCGTTCCTGGCCTCGCGATCTACGGCGCTTCGAATCCATTGGCAAACAGTGCGGCCGATTGGCCAGGCCGCCATTCCCAGGCGCCAATATCCGGCGCCGCATCGCGCATCGCGCCGGCGGCATCCGTCAAGCTGGAATGGGTCGGGTCGCCCGCGTCGACCATCAGCGACAGTACCGAAACCGGTTGGAGGTCGGCATTCATCGGGTCTGCGAATCCGGGGTCATCCGCTCTTGAATGCGTGTCGAAGCCGCTCATCCCTTGCCAGCCACCCAGCGACGCCGTGTTTCGCACCCAGTCAGCGCCCGGGTTCTGCGGCGTGAAACAGAGGTTGTGGTCCATCGCCAGGTAGCGTGATGGCAGCGTATCGACATCGAAGCAGGCGAAGTCGCCGGCTCCGGAGTAGTGGATCGCATTGCTCACCAGCACGTGGTCGTTGCCTTCCTCAAACAAACGGATGCCGATGCCGACCGTCGCCGGTCCGAAATGGATCGAGTTGTTGCGAACGGTGATGCCATCCATCGACAGATCGTTGGGCGCACGGCTGCGATCCGGGGCAGCGATGCCGATGCTGTCGAAATCGGTGGCGGCGTTCTCCTGCGCGATCAGGTTGTTCTCGATCACGCAGCGCTGGCAGGCGGCGACGCCAATAGCGACGCGACCGACGTTGCGCAGACGGTTGCCACGAATGGTGATGTCGGTAAAGGTTTCTGGCTCGCTGTAGCCCGGATCGACGGCAATGCCCCAGCAGCCGGGCTCTGATTTTCCGACGTCCTCGTGAACGTCGTTGCCCGCGATCAGCAGGTCGCTGTGCTCGCCGTGCACCACCAGCGAAACGGCATCGCAATTGCCGCTGGCGTTTAGCGTGGCCTGATACAGGTTGTTCCCGACGATCCGCATGCCATCGCTGGTGCCGCTGACATAGATGTTGTGATCGTAGACGGCCAGCGAACCGTTGTTGATGAATTGGCTGTCGATAATCTGGCTGCCGTTCGATCCGCCCAGCCAGCCGAAGCTGTGGTTGCCTTCCACATGTGACTCGCGCAGCACGATGCGCTCGTTGAGACCATCGCAGAGTGGATCGGCGCTGCAGGCATTCGAGCCAGCGGCATAGACGCCGATGCGGAATCCTTCGATCACCACGCGCTGGATCAAGACGTCATCAATGTCGTTCTGCAGCAGAAAACCGTTGCGTGTCGTGGCGCTGCCCAGATCGCTTGAAATGCGGATGTCTTCGAACACGTAGCCTTCTTCGTGCTCGGCGTTGCCACCGTCCTGCAGCGCGAAGCCGTTGTCGTTGGTCTGCCGCTGGATTCGCGGCAGCGGACTACCGTCATTTGCCCACGCGGGCGTGTAGGCACCGACAGTGCACGGAGCGTCAATCCTGCAGGCCACGTTGACCCATCGGTCGCCGGTCGTTGCCACGTCCCACGAACCACCCCGGCAGAAACGGATGCTGTCGCCGGCTGCCAGTTCCGTGAATGCCAGTCGCGCGGACTCGTAGGATTGCAAGGGTGACGATGGCGACGTGCCGCTGTTGCCGTCGCTGCCGGCCACGCAGCCCGGAAGACTATCCGTGCCGCAGTCGCAGACGTAGCGATCGCTGGCCTGCAGGTCCATCGTGAGGAGGCACAGCATCAGCGGCAACGTCCGCCACCCCGGAATCATGGTGTTTCAAAGCCGTCAGCGAAGATATCCGCGTTGACGATCACCGGCACCGACTGGATTTCGATGCTGCCGATATCGCAGCGCACCGAGCCGCCAATGCTGCCCTGCTTCGGCCGCGGCAGGTCGCGCTGGTCCTCTTCCGGGCAGCCGACGCCACCGGTGACGGGGTGCGCGGCATCCAGCAACGGACTGATGGAGAAGGGCAGTTTGAAACGCTGCCATGTGTTGCTGTCGTCACTGGCAGTATCCAGGTACAGATTGGCCGCGACCATGTTGGTCGCGCCGCCGGCCAGGTCGCAGCTGCTGTCGTCGGCGGCGTTGTAGCCGTTGGTGTTCCACCCAGTACCGATCAGTTGGCAGTTGGCTGGTGAGTTTTCGGCGATCACCGAATTGCGCATGCGCAGTTCACCCAAGGTCTCGCCGGCGACATCGGCGCTGACACGGATGCCGCCGTCGAGATTCTCGGCAATGGTGCTGCTGGTGAGGTTCAGCGTGCCGCCCTGGCTCAGGATGCCGAAGCCGCTGCTTTCCAGCACGCTGCTGTTGCGCACGTTGAGCCGGCACTCGCCGCTGTCGGCGGCATCCTCCTTCACGTTGTGCAGCGATTCGCCGTAGGTGCCGAAGTTGCTGTTCTGGTAGATCGAACTGCGCTCGATGGTGGCAGTGCCGCAGTGATTGACCAGCGCGCCGCCGTGGGTGACCGCGGCATTGTTGTGCAGGCTGCTGTCGACGACGGAAAGCGCGCTGCCATCGTTGTAGACAGCGCCGCCCAGCGTCGCATTGTTCCCGAACAGTTCGACCTCGGTCAGCGTGGCGCTGGTGGCCAGTGGTCCGATGAAGATGGCGCCGCCGCGCCCGCCCGGTTCGTCACGACTGCCGCCGGTGATGCGCGCCCTGGTCAGGAAGAACTCGCCGTCGAACACAGTGAACACCCGATCATCGAGCGCGCTGGCGTCGATCAGCGGGTAGTCGTCCGGATTGCTGCCGCCGTACATGACGATCAGGTCTTCAAGCACGTTCAGGTCGCCCTTCGAGGCTGGCAGGAATTCGGGGTTTCCAGTGATGTCGAGCACGATGGTGGCGCCCGCCGGCAGCGTGATGACGTCGGTTCCCGGCGTGGCGTTGGCCTGCATGACCGCTGCGCGCAGGGTGCAGAAACCGCCCGATGCCGAGATGCTGCAAAGGTCATCGTTGATGTTGTCGTCCGGCGCGTCCTGGACGGTGACATTGACCTGGAAGATGGCGGCCAGGCTCGCTGCTGGCCAAAGCAGCAGAAGAGCGACTGCGGTGACAGGAACGCGGAAAATCCGCTTGTGTGCCTTTCGGGTCGTGCTGGATTCGCATGACAAGCGCATGGGCTCGGCTTCCTCGGGGGTGAGCCGGCAGTCTGTGCAGCGCTCGATGCGAGTGCTTTATGCTTGCCTGAGGAAATCATGATGATTTCCTTAATTCGCTGATTTTCCTGAGGAACAGTCCCTTCAACGCCGCTGATTTCAACACGTCGGCTGCCGCATGAGCGTTTCGCTGACAGATCGTTTCCATCTGGGCGAATGGCAGGTCCATGCCAGCGAGAACTGCATCGTTCGTGCTGACGAGCGCGTGCAGCTGGAGCCGCGGGTCATGGACCTGCTGGTATTCCTGTGCCGCCATCCGGACGAGACGCTGGGGAGGGACGAGATCCTGCAGTCGGTCTGGGGCTCGATCCACCACAGTGACTCGGTGATTGCCCGCGCGATCTCGCTGCTGCGCCAGCACCTGAACGATGACGCCCGCAATCCGGCCTACATCCGCACCATCCCGTCGCGTGGCTATCGGTTGATCGCGAAGGTGCAGGCGTCCGCCGAAGAGCCGCCGGCGCCGCCGGCCCAAGCCAGTGCGACGACAACCGGGGAGAACAGGCCCGAACGCACGACGGATGATGGTGACGCCGGTGACGCCGGTGACGCGGTCGCAACGCCTGCGAGGTGGCTCGCATGGGCGCCGGTCGTGCTGGTGGCGCTGATCCTGTTGTCTGTCGCAGGCGTGTGGTGGCATCAGCGTTCGCTTGACGAACATGCCGAGGCTTCGACGACGTCCGCCCTGACGCAACTGAAGACCATCGCGATTACCCGGCTGGCCGATCAGGGCGTGCCCGAAGAACACCGCTACCTGATCCACGACATCCACGAAGCGGTTGCCAGCGCGCTGCTGAAACGCGGCAACCATCGCGTCCTGATACTGCCCGAGCCGCAGAGTCGTGACATTCGCAGCGATGCGGATGCCTACATGACGCTGGCAGCGCAGGATGGGGCCGATGCCGTGCTCACCGGCTCGGCGGTGGAGAACGCATCGCGCATTGATGTGGAGCTTAGGCTCGTGGTGCCGGGCAGCAACGAGCGGCTCTGGAGCATCCAACTGGGGCAGCAGACCGGTTTGGAGCAGTCGTTTCGCGACGGCATCGTCACGGCCGTGACCACGTCGCTGGGCGCTGCACTGGAGGCGCCGTCTGGGAACGTGTTGCGTGATTCACCGGCAGACCCCAAGGCCTATCGGCTGCAGGTGCAGGCCCGCTGGTTCGTCCAGCAGCGCTCCGTGGATGGCGTGCGCAGGGCGAACGAGCTGTTCAGACAGGCGGTGGAACAGGATCCCGCCTATGCCGATGCGTTTTCCGGTCTGGCGTTGAGCTTCATCCACCAGATCCAGTACACCGGCATGGCGCCGGACTCGGCTTTTGCGCAGGCCATGGCTGCCGCCGAGCGCGCGCTGGAGCTGGAGCCGGATCACAGCGAAGCGATCACCGCCAAGGCACTGGTGCTGGCGCTGCGCGACTGGAACTTCGACGCGGCGATCCCGTTGCTGGAGCGTGCGCTGCTGCTGGATCCCGGCAACCTTGCCGCGCGGCAGCACCTGGCCGAGATGCAGACCATGACCGGCCACTACGGTGCAGCGCTGGAGAACATCGATCGCGCGCTGGCAATCAAGCCGTACTCGGCGCTGCTGCTGGCGGTGAAGGGCCTGATCCTGACCCACGCCGAGCGTTACGACGATGCGTTGGCCGTGCTGAAGCAGGCCGAGCTGCTGGTTCCAGGTTTCGGCTGGCACTACAACTACTGGGCCTACGCGCTGGAGCGCACCGGCAGACCCCATGAGGCGGCCCGGCTGCGTGTCGCGAACCACTCCTTCCTCGCCAGGCTCGACGACGGCGAACGGCGTGAACTGCTGGAGGACATCAAGAAAGCCGGGCCCGGCGTGGTCTGGCGCGCCATCGCCGATCATGCCGAGCCCTTCCGGCGCATCGGACTGCCGATCTACGGGTGTTACGACCTCGAGCAGCTGGCCGCCAACGGCCGGGATGAGGAGGCGCTGGCCCGGCTCGACCGCGTCCTCGCGGCGCGCGGCGAGGCCTTCCTGATGCTGCAGGTCAGCCCGGCACTGGATCACCTGCGCGACCTGCCGGCGTACCAGGCGCTGATGCAGAAGCACGGCGTCCCCGGCGGCGGCTTCCGGCCGACGCTGCCCTCGGAATAACCGCCGGGCCGCGTCGGGCGTGGATCGGCCTCGAAACTGGCCCTGCGGCTTCGGGCCAGCGGCGCCCATGCGGTAAACTGAGCGTCTTTTCCCGTCGCTGGCGGGACATCTGAACACGGGCGCTGTGCGGCAAGCGCAGCCGGCTGGGAGGCCACATGAACATCTTGCAGGACATCCTCGACCAGGACATCGACCCGGCAGAAAGCCAGGAGTGGATCGAATCCATGCAGGCGGTGATCGCCGCCGACGGCGCCGAGCGCGCCCATCACCTGCTGGAGCGCATGGTCGAAGTGACCCGCCGCGCCGGTGCGCACCTGCCGTTCAACCCGACCACCGAATACATCAACACCATCCCGCCGCACCTGGAGGCCAAGAGCCCCGGCGATTCGTCGATGGAGTGGCGCATCCGCTCGCTGATCCGCTGGAACGCGATGGCGATGGTGGTACGCGCCAACCGCAAGCCGGGCGACCTCGGCGGCCACATCGCCAGCTTCGCCTCGGCGGCCACGCTGTATGACGTTGGCTTCAACCACTTCTGGCGCGGGCCGGAAGGCGAGCATCCGGGCGACCTGATCTGCATCCAGGGCCACAGCTCGCCGGGCATCTATGCGCGCAGCTTCCTTGAGGGCCGCATCAGCGAGGACCAGATCGACCACTTCCGCATGGAAGTCGACGGTCGCGGCGTCGGCAGCTATCCGCATCCGTGGCTGATGCCGGATTACTGGCAGGTGCCGACGGTGTCGATGGGCCTCGGCCCGCTGGCCGCCATCTACCAGGCGCGCAACTGGAAATACCTTGAAGGCCGCGGCCTGATCCCGAAGACCGACCGCAAGGTCTGGTGCTTCCTTGGCGACGGCGAAACCGACGAGCCGGAGAGCCTGGGCGCGATTTCCGTCGCCGGTCGCGAAGGCCTCGACAACCTGGTGTTCGTCATCAACTGCAACCTGCAGCGGCTCGACGGCCCGGTGCGCGGCAACGGCAAGATCATCCAGGAGCTGGAAGGCCAGTTCCGCGGCGCCGGCTGGAACGTCATCAAGACCATCTGGGGCAGCTACTGGGATCCGCTGCTGGCGCGCGACACCTCCGGCAAGCTGCGCCAGCTGATGATGGAAACCGTCGACGGCGAGTACCAGAACTGCAAGGCCTTCGGCGGCAAGTACACGCGCGAGAACTTCTTCGGCAAGTACCCGGAAACCGCACAGCTGGTCGCCAACCTGAGCGACGAGGACGTCTGGCGCCTCAATCGCGGCGGCCACGATCCGCACAAGGTCTACGCGGCCTACCACGAGGCGGTGAACACCAAGGGCCAGCCGACCGTGATCCTCGCCAAGACGGTGAAGGGCTACGGCATGGGCGCGGCGGGCGAGTCGCTCAACCCGACCCACGGCACCAAGAAGATGGACGACGAGGACGTCCGCGCCTTCCGTGACCGTTTCAACATCCCGATCAGCGATGAGCAGCTGAAGGACGGCGCGATCCCGTTCTTCCACCCGGGCGAGAAGTCGCCGGAAGTGGAATACATGCACGAACGCCGTCGCGCGCTGGGCGGCTTCCTGCCGCAGCGTCGCCGCAAGGCCACGACCGCGCTGGAAGTGCCGAAGCTGGAAGCCTACGAGCGCCTGCTCAAGGACACCGGCGAGCGCGAAATCAGCACCACCATGGCCTTCGTGCAGGCGCTGAACATCACCCTGCGCGACAAGCAGGTCGGTCCGCGCTGCGTGCCCATCGTCGCCGACGAGGCGCGCACCTTCGGCATGGAAGGCCTGTTCCGGCAGATCGGCATCTACGCGCCCAAGGGCCAGCAGTACAAGCCGGTCGATCGCGACCAGCTGATGTACTACCGCGAGGACGCCGCCGGACAGGTGCTGGAAGAGGGCATCACCGAAGCCGGCGCCTTCGCCAGCTGGCTGGCCGCTGCCACCAGCTACAGCACTAACGACCTGCCGATGCTGCCGATGTACATCTACTACTCGATGTTCGGCTTCCAGCGCATCGGCGACAGCGCCTGGCAGGCGGCGGACATGCGCGCGCGTGGCTTCCTGCTCGGCGCCACCGCCGGCCGCACCACGCTGAACGGTGAAGGCCTGCAGCACGAGGACGGCCACAGCATGGTGCAGGCCGGGTTGATCCCGAACTGCCGCAGCTACGACCCGACCTTTAGCTATGAGGTCGTCACCCTGTTCCAGCACGGCATGCAGCGCATGCTTAACGAACAGCGCGACGAGTACTGGTACCTCACCCTGATGAACGAGAACTACACGCACCCGGCCATGCCCGAAGGCAGCGCCGAGGGCATCATCAAGGGCATGTACCTGCTGCAGGACGGCGGCAAGGTGAAGAAGGGTCAGCCTCGCGTGCAGCTGATGGGCAGCGGCACCATCCTGCGCGAAGTGATCGCCGCCGCCGAACTGCTGGACAAGGATTTCGGCGTCGCCGCCGACATCTGGAGCTGCACCAGCTTCAACGAACTGGCCCGCGACGGATCGGATGCTGTCCGCTTCAATCGCCTCAACCCGGAAGCGAAGAAGCCGCGCGTGCCCTACGTCACCGAACTGCTGGACGGCCGCAGCGGCCCGGCCATTGCCGCAACCGACTACATCCGCAACTACGCCGACCAGATCCGCGAGTTCGTGCCCATGACCTACAGCGTGCTCGGCACCGACGGCTTCGGCCGCAGCGACACCCGCGCCAACCTCCGCCGCCACTTCGAAGTCGACCGCCACCACATCGCCCACGCGGCGATCGCAGCGCTCGCCAAGGACGGCCAGATGACCGCCAAGGACGTCGCCCGCGCGATCAAGGAATACAGGATCGACAGCGACAAGCCGAATCCGATTGGGGTTTGATGACGAAGCAACAGGAAACAAACAAGGGCGGCCAATGGCCGCCCTTCTTCGTTTGGCGCAGCCAGCGGAGGCCTGGGTTCGGATAAATCAACTCACAAGTTGATCGTGTCAAATTCAACTTATAGATTGATTTTTGTAGATTCAACCTATAAATTGAATCCACGCATTTCAACTTATACATTGAAATAAGCTCCACCCTAGATTGAACGCCATGAAATACGTCATCAAACATCCGCAGCAACTTTCCCCATTGCTCAAGGCATTGCGAACCAAGGCGGGCTTCTCGCAGGCCAAGGTTGCGGCAAAGCTGGGTGTCACGCATCAGGCCGTCAGTGCACTGGAGCGGCATCCGGAGAAAGCCACGCTTGATCGGCTGATGCGATTTCTGGGTGCCATGGACGTGGACATCGTCCTGCAGTCGCGCCCCCAAAGGCAGAGTGACGAACTGACCTCTCATCCGGTGGAGTGGTAGGCGAATGGCGACACCAACCAGCACGCTGGCGGTCTGGATCAACGGGGATCTGGTGGGGTTGTGGGAACAGCGACGCAGCGGCGTGCAGACGTTCACCTACACGACCGATTGGGTGAATTCGCCGCATGCGCGACCGCTGTCACTGTCGCTGCCACTCCTGCCAGCAGGCGGCATTCACAGCGGAGCTTCCGTCGAGAACTATTTCGAGAATCTCCTGCCAGACAGTGGCGATATTCGTCGCAGACTTCGACAGCGAACCGGCGCTCGGTCGACGGCAGCTTTCGATCTGCTGGCAGAGATCGGCCGAGATTGCGTAGGTGCAGTGCAGTTGCTTCCCATAGGCGTGCAGCCCGAAGGTCTGCAGCAGATCGATGCCGAACTGCTGACCGATGCCGGCGTCGCTCAGATTCTGCGAAATGTACCTGTAGCCAGGGCCTTCGGAGTTGGCGTGCCGGATGACTTTCGTATTTCGATAGCTGGCGCGCAGGAAAAAACCGCGCTGCTCTGGCACGAGAATCACTGGTGCGTGCCGCGAAATTCGACGCCCACTACGCATATCTTCAAGCTTCCGCTGGGCAAAGTCGGCAACATGCAGGCCGACTTCAGCACGTCCGTCGAAAACGAGTGGCTTTGCAGCCGCATTGTCGAGGCATTCGGGATTCCGATTGCCCGAACCGAGATCGCCACCTTCGAGGACCAGAAAGCACTCATCGTGGAGCGATTTGATCGTCGTCGATCGCGACGTGGCGATTGGTGGCTGCGATTGCCACAGGAGGACATGTGTCAGGCGCTCGGTGTCCACCCTGATCGAAAGTACGAAGCTGAAGGCGGACCCGGTGTACTGGACATCATGGAATTGCTTCGGCGCTCAGAGAGCGCGGACGTTGATCGGCACAACTTCTTCAAGGCGCAGATCGTTTTCTGGCTTCTGGCGGCCACCGACGGGCACGCCAAGAACTTCAGCATCTTCCTAGATGCGGGTGGTTCCTACCGAATGACGCCGTTGTACGACGTGCTATCGGCCTATCCGATCATGGGGAAAGGGCCGAACCTGCTTGATCCATATGATGCGAAGCTCGCCATGGCCGTGGTTTCCAAGAACCGTCACTACCAGATACGCAGCATCGTGCCACGTCAGTGGGTAGCCATGGCGAAGCGTTGCGGTGTTGATGGCGAACAGTTGCTCATAGAGGTGGCCGCGCAGGCGGGGCACGTCGTCGAAGCGGTATACAAAGAATTGTCCAGTGGCTTTCCAGTAGCGGTAGTCGAGCCAGTTTTCGAGGGGCTAACTAACGCTGCAACGCGTTTGGCGTAGCCAAATGCCATGATCCACGAATGATGGCAGCACTATCCCATTGCGGTGTCAGGCAGGCACTATTGGCTGCATGCGCTACTGGTGGGTCAATCAGAAGCAGACATACCAGCACGAGGTGCCGGGCGGCTACCTGTGGTCGCCAAAACGCAAGTCGAATGGCCACCACAATCCCTTCTACGAGTTCATGCGCGAAGTGGCGCCTGGCGATGTGGTTTTCTCTTTCGCCGACGGTTGGGTCAAAGCAATCGGAATCATTGGTTCTCACGGCTATGAGTCGCCAAAGCCGCTGGAATTTGGTCAGACGGGAGCCTATTGGGACAACATTGGCTGGCGGGTTGATGTTCGGTTCGTGGAACTGCGCGGACCGGTTCGTCCAAGCGAGCACATGGCCGCATTGGCACCGAAGCTTCCAAGTCGCTATGCGCCGCTTCAGCCGAACGGTCATGGTTTACAGAGCGTCTACCTAACGTTGCTCCCCGATACATTTGCTGCTGCCTTGATCGATGTGATCGGAAGAGAAGCACGAGTGATTGTCCAAGGACTACGCGTAGCCGATTCTGAGATTCAGCAAGTGGGTCTTGGTCTGATTGAGTGGGAAGAACACGAGTTGGCCAAGGTGGCTGCCGATGATCAGGTCCCGGAGACTACGCGGAAGGCGGTTGTACTCGCGCGACGCGGGCAAGGGCTGTTCAAGAGCAACGTTCAGAAGATCGAATCTGCGTGTCGTCTCACTGGAGTGGATAGACAGGAGCATCTTCGGGCCAGCCACTGCAAGCCTTGGCGCGATGCCAGCAACGCCGAGCGACTCGACGGTGAGAACGGTTTACTGCTGACTCCGGATGCCGATCACCTCTTTGATCGCGGATTCCTCAGCTTCGATAACAACGGCGATGTACTGATCTCGCCGGTAGCGCACAGGCCTTCGTTTACAAAGATGGGCCTCGACCCGGATCGACTAAGGAATGTCGGCACGTTCAGTGAGGGTCAACGCCGCTATCTCGAGTTTCATCGAGAGAATGTGTTTCTGCAGGCTCGCTACAAAGCTTGAGGTAGCCCAACTAAAGCCGCGTCACCCGCCGCTTGCGTCCCTTGATGCCTTTGGTCTGCAGGCGATCCAGTGCCTGTTTGGCGTGGTCGCGGGCGATGGCGACGTAGCTGCGGGTGGGGAAGACGTCGATCTTGCCGACGGCGCTGGCGGGGAGGCCGGCGTCGCCGGTGAGCGCGCCGAGGATGTCGCCGGGGCGCAGTTTGTCGGTCTTGCCGGCGTCGATGCGCAGGCAGGTCATGGCGGCCTGCATGCTGTCGTTGGTTTTGGTGCTGGGTGACGGCGCGGACTTCCAGCGCAGCGGCTTGTCGCGTTCGCGCTCCAACGCCAGCGCGCGCGGCATTTCGCGCGGCGTGACCAGGCTTAGCGCGACGCCGCTTTCGCCGGCGCGGGCGGTGCGGCCAATGCGGTGCAGGTAGCTGGCGAGGTCGGTGGGCAGCTCGTAATTGACCACCATGGCGAGGCCGGCGATGTCGAGGCCGCGCGCGGCCACGTCGCTGGCCACCAGCACGCGCAGGCTGCGGTTGGCGAAGCGCAGCAGCACTTCGTCGCGGTCGCGCTGCTCCATCTCGCCGTGCAGCGTGGCGCAGGAAAAGCGCCGCTTGCCGAGTTCGTCGACCACCGCGCGCGTGTCCTGCCGGGTGTTACAGAACACCACGCAGGATTCCGGCGTTTCCTTCTGCAGCAGCGCGGCCAGCGTGGCTGGCTTGGCCGCCAGTTCGACCTCGTAGAAGCGTTCGAGGATGTCCGGCTCGCTGTCGCCTTCGATACGGTGTTCTTTCGGGTCGCGCAGCAGGGCGGCGGCAAGTTCGCGAACGGCGTCGTCGTAGGTCGCCGAGAACAGCAGCGTCTGCCGCTTCGGCGGCGTCTTGCCGACGATTTCCTTCACCACGTCGGCAAAGCCCATGTCGAGCAGGCGGTCGGCTTCGTCCAGCACCAGCACGCTAACGCCGGCGAGGTGCAGGTGTTTCTTGCGCATCAGCTCCTGCACGCGGCCGGGCGTGCCGACCACGATGTGCGGGTCGTGCTGCTGCAGCGAGGCGATCTGCGGCTCCAGCGACATGCCGCCGCAGAGCAGGCTGACCTTGAGGTTGGCGATGCCAGTGGCCAGCTTGCGCACCTGGCCGGCCACCTGCGTGGCCAGCTCGCGGGTGGGGCAGAGCACCAGGCCCTGCGTGCGCCATTGGGTGGCGTCGATGCCGCGCAGCAGGCCCAGCGCGAACGCCGCGGTCTTGCCGCTGCCGGTGGGCGCCTGCGCGATCACGTCGGCGCCGCCCAGGATGTCCGGCAGCGCGGCCGACTGGATCGGCGTCATCGTGGTGAGGTCCAGCGCATCGAGGCCGGGGCGCAGTTCGGCCGGCAGCGCCAGCGAGTCGAAAGTCGTCATGCGGCCATTTTCGCCGAAGTAGCGGGCATTTGTGCCGGAAGCCCGATATCTGGTCGATACTGACCGCCTTGACCGAGAACACGCTGCCATGAGCATCAACGACACCGACTACGATCCGGACGACAACTTCGCCAACAGTGTGGAAGGCGGCGGCGCCGTGGACGACGAGGCGGCCATCGAGGAACACGTCTGGCACCTGCTGCTGCTGATCAACCCCGGCGACGAGGAATCGGCGCTGCAGCAGTTTGGCGAATGGCAGGAGCGCATGCAGGAATCATCCGAGGATGACGACGAAACGCTGCTGGTGCTGCGCGACGTGATCGACTGGAAGTCCGGCTTCCGCGTGCCGCTGGACGAACCCGACGTGCTGATGGATGCGCTCACCGAGCTGGCATCGCGCGTCGGCGTCCATATCGACTGGGACGTCGATGATGACGAAGACGCGACCGACGACGCCGACAGCGCGTCGCTGATCGCGCAGGCCCACGACCGCCTGCGCCAGGACGGCTACAGCCTGTGGACCTGGAGCCCGCGCGGCGAATCCGACGAGGACATTGTCAGCGGCTGGCTCACACCGCGTTTCGAGGACCAGCCGCTGCGTGATATCTGCGAGGCGCTGGGCATTGAACTGCGAGCGGGTAGTACCTGGTAGGGCTGCTTGTAGACGGCCACTCGGATGACATCGCCTCTTGGGTGTTGGCTAGCCGGACCGACGCGCTGATCCGGCCTTGTTGCGGCTAGAAGCGACGGTCAGCGGAGAAAGGCGCGGCGCCAGCAATTCTTCAAGCCATGCCATGAATGCCCGCACGCGCGGTGGCAGGCCGTGTCGATGTGGATAAAGCAATGTGACGGGCATGGGCTCGGCTGGGAAGTCCGGGAGGATCTCGATCAGTTCGCCGTCTGCCAGCAGCTCCAGTACGGCGATTCTCGGAACCTGGATGATGCCCATGCCGTTGAGGCAGGCGACGCGGTAGGCATCGGAGTTGTTGACCGTCAATCGGCCACCCATCGGCTGCTCGCGGTAGCGCTCGCCATCGAAGTATTCGAAGCCATCGGGGCGACCACCCAGGCGGCTGACGTAATGCACCAGATGATGCCCAGCGAGGTCGGCGATGGTGGATGGCACGCCGTGGCGGGCCAGGTAGTCGGGGCTGGCGCAGCTGGCCATGTCGAACTGGCCCAGTGGGCGCGCCACCAGCGAGTTGTCGTCCAGATGACCGACGCGCAGCACACAGTCGAAACCCTCGCCTACCGGATCGACGCGGCGGTCGGTGCTGCTTAGCTCGATTTCCAGCTGGGGATGCCGCTGCAGGAACTGCGCGATATTCGGCAGCACCTGGTTGCGGGCTACACCGTAGGGCATGTCGACACGCAGGCGACCGCGCAGACTCTGCCCCTGCTGGAACAGGCCATCGAGTTCTTCAATGTCGGCCAGCACCTGCTGGCAGCGCTCAAGGCAGGCCTGTCCGTCCTGGCTCAGCTCAACGCGCCGGGTCGTGCGATGCAGCAGGCGTGTGCCGAGGTCGGCTTCGAGCTGCTGTACGGCGGTGGAGACGCTGGCCTTTGGCAGACCGAGGGCGGCGGCGGCGCGAGTGAAGCTGCCCAGTTCGACCACTTTGACGAACACCCGCATGGCATCTAGACGGTCCATAGCGACGGCCAATTGTTCGTAAATATCGAAAAGTCTAACTGTAAATTACCGATTTATCATGAAAATCAATATCAATAGGCTGTTTCCAGGGCATCAAACGGTGTCCACCCATCCCTGGAGATAGATATGAATTCGACAACCGCAGACCATCCCATCGCACTGATCACCGGCGGCAGCCGCGGCCTGGGCCGCAATGCCGCGCTGGCTCTCGCCGGCAAGGGCAGTGATGTGATCATTACCTTCCACAACCGCAACGACGAGGCCGCTGGCGTGGTCTCGCAGATTGAGGCGCTGGGTCGCCGTGCGCTTGCCCTGCAGTTGAACGTTGGCGACAGCGCCAGCTTTGCCGGTTTTGCCCGGGCGGTCGCTGATGGTCTGGCGACACATTGGGGGCGCGAACGTTTTGACTTCCTTGTCAACAACGCCGGCGTCGGTGTCCATGCGCCATTCGAGAATACGGACGAAGCCCAGTTCGACCAGCTGGTGAACATCCACCTGAAAGGCGTGTTTTTCCTGACCCAGACGTTGCTGCCGCTGATCGCCGACGGCGGGCGCATTCTCAATGTGTCCAGCGGCCTGGCCCGGTTCAGTATCCCCGGGTATGCCGCTTACGCATCGATGAAGGGCGCGGTGGAGGTGCTCAGTCGTTATCTGGCCAAGGAGCTCGGCTCGCGCGGCATTGCCGTGAACACGCTGGCGCCCGGCGCGATAGAAACCGATTTTGGTGGCGGCGCGGTGCGTGACAACGTCGAGCTCAACGCCTACATCGCTTCACAGACGGCACTGGGCCGGGTTGGCCAGCCGGACGATATCGGCGGCGTCATCGCCAACCTGCTGTCGCCGGAGAACCGCTGGATCAATGCCCAGCGCATCGAGGTTTCGGGTGGCATGTTCGTATAACTGTCCCGTGCGGGCGGTGTCGCGTCCAATCGCGAAACCGCCTGTGCCGAGCGCCACAGCGCTTCACCTCGTCAATACGGGGTGAAGCTCACCACCAACTTCGACGGCTGGAAGCTGCATGTTCCAGCGATGAAGTTGCTGGTCCAGTAAACCGCCATGGGAATGGATAGTTTCCGAATGCGGCGAAGGAATCGGTCGTGCATTGGAAGATCCATGCGCTGCGTTTTGCTTCTGATGACGGTGGCAAGTAGGATCGGATGCCATTCGCGACAGGCAACTGCTGGCCTTGAGTTTGATGGTTGCAGTGGGGGCCGGTTATCGAAAGTTGCATTGCATTCCCAGGGGGAAATTCATGTCACGAAACGCCGCATTTCCGGTGGTCGGTTTGCTTGCCTGCTTGTCGTGCTCGACGTTTTCACCGGTGGTTTTTGGTCATGCGGCCGTATCGGCGAAGGAATCGTCGTCGTCAGCGGTCTTCCTTCGTAATGTCGGCCAGCAGGATGCGCGCGTGCTCTACGAGGCGCGGACATCCAGCGGACAGACATTCGTCACGCGGAACGGCGAGCTGGTGCATTCGTTGCTGGCAGGACAGGACGCGGATGGTGTTCCGCAGCGATTGGTGCTGCGTGAATCCCTGCGTGATGGGCTGATCGCAGCCGTGATTGCTGGCCAGCCAAGTTCGACACGCTACACGCGGATTGCGCGTTCCGGCGACGATGCAGGCCTTGATCAGCAAACCGTCCCGTCCTTCGACCAGCTTGACCTCGGAAACGTTTATCCGGGCATCAACTATTCACTCCAGAATGGAGTGAAAGGTATCGAGAAAGTGTTTCTCGTCGAACCCGGCGCCGATCCGGCTGCCATCTCACTGGCGATAGAAGGTGCGGCCAAGCTGAGCGTGGATGAAGACGGCAGCCTGCTGGCGCATTCGGCGCTGGGTGCTGTGCGCTTCAGTCAGCCGGTAGCATGGCAGGTGATCGATGGCGAACGGCAACCTGTGACGGTCGGCTATCGCGTCGAGGAAGCGGCAACGCCCGGCTACGGTTTCGCGCTCGGCGATTACGACCGCGCCCGCGAGTTGTTCATCGACCCCTATATCGCGTCCACCTATCTCGGCGGCAGCGACGGCGATACGCCCGCAGCCACCGCGATTGACGGCAACGGGAAACTGCTGGTGGCGGGCATCGCTTCAGCGGGAAATTTCCCGACCACCGCCGGCGTCTACAAGGAAACCAGCGCCAACCTGTGCATGTACGTATCGCGCTTCAGCGCCGACCTCACGACACTGGAGGCTTCGACTTATCTCTGCGGCAACGCCAGCAGCGTCGTGTCGGGCCTGGCGATAGCACCCAACGGCAGCATCTACGTTTCGGGTTCCACCAGTGACGCGACATTCCCGACCACGGCCGGCGCCTATCAGATCGCCGCCGATGCCAACGGCACATCCTTCATCGCCAACCTCAGTGCCGACCTCAGCACACTGAACGCAGCCACGTTTCTGGGCGGCTCCATCGTCGATGATGCGCTGGCGCTTGCCGTTGATGCCAACGGCAAGGTGTTTGTCGGTGGTCGGACCAACTCCAGCAACTTCCCGGTGACGGCGGGCGTGGTCGATCCCAACAGCGGCAACAAGAGTTTCATCTCGCGATTGAGCGGTGACCTGAGCACGCTGGAAGCATCAACATACTTTGGTGGTGGCGGTAACGCCGCAGGCGCCGTGTATGGATTCGCATTTGCAGGCGCCAACGATGTTTATGTGGTTGGCAGCACCTACAGCACCACGTTCCCCGCGACCATGGACGCCTACAGCGCGACCAACCAGGGCGATGGCGACGTCTACATCGCGAGATTGGACAGGGATCTGACCGCGATTCAAGCCGCCACGCTGATCGGTGGCAGCAAGGACGATACGCCCTACCAGCTGTTGCTGGACGGTAGTGGCGATGTGTTCATTCACGGTCGCACGCACAACGTGTCCTACCCGCAAACCATGGGCGTTGTTGTGCCCCAGGGCACCGTGGCAGCCAACAACTGGGGCTTCATCAGCCACCTGTCCGGCGACCTGGAAACATTGGTCGCATCAGCTCTGATCGATGTCTCGGCAACGATGCAGTTCGAGGGCACGGATCACCTGCTGGTTGCCGGGCCCGCGGAGATCACCTCCGACTTGCCGACCTACGACGTGGGCGTGCTGGATCCCACGCACAACGGCGTTCGCGACGTGTATGTCGCTCGCATTCGTCGAGACCTGACTGCCATTGAGGCGGCGACATTCGTGGGCGGCAGCAGCGTGGACTTCGCCAACGCCGGCCAGCTACTGGCCATGGACGGCATGGGCAACTTCTACCTCGCGATTGCTTCGCAGTCCAATGACGCCGTCACCAGCGCGGACGCTTTCGACACCACCCATAATGGCGGTAACGATACGTACATCTACCACGCCGGCGCCAACCTGCTGGGCGGCGGCATTTTCTGCGACGGCTTTGAATCGGACGCTGGTATTTCGAAGTGCCCGCCGTTTTCTTTTGAGAACCCCTAACTTGGATAGGGCGTTATCGCCCCACTCTAAGTTGTTGGCCAAGGCATGACTGGGATCGGGGAGAGCGCAACTGGTGCTGATCAATCTGGGTAACGTGGAATCCGCGCAGCAGCAGTTCGGCGTGTTGCAGGACCGTATGCAGGAGTCGTCCGACGATGACGACGAAACGCTACCGATGCTTCGCGAAGTGGTCGACGAGAAGTCTGGCTTTCGCTTGCCACTAGACAAATCCGACGCGGGGAGTAACGGGTAGCTGCTCAGTCCTCGAAACCGTCGCGGAACAACATGGGCGATACGGAGAACTCCGAGGTGTTGCCGGAGCTGTCGGTGGCCGTAGCGGTGATCTGGTCACCGTTGCTGTAGCTGCCTTCGGCAAAGCTGGCCTGCTTGATGCCCGGCGCGGCATAGGTGTCGGTGCCAATCAGGATCGCGCCCTGAGTGGTGCCGCCATCGGCGATATAGAACTCGATCTCAAGCGGCAGGTTGGGTGACAGCGTGTCCACCGGCACCGAGTAGTCGATGGTGACCATGCCGCCGCCCTGCTGCACGCCGTGGATTTCGGGAAAATTGAGCAGGGTGTTGGCGCCGCTGTCGCTGTCGTCGGCATCGTTGAGGGTCTTGCCATCCAGACCAAGGTCGATGCCGATGTCGTGGTTGCCGTACATGATGTTGCGCTGTATGCGAATGCCGGTCGCACCGGAATCCACGGCGACGCCGTTGTAAGCGTTGAAGGCGAAGGTATTGGCGTCGGCTGGATCTGGGCCGCCGATCAGTATCGACTGGCTGTTGTCCACGTACACGCCGCCACTGCCATTGCCGATCTGCTCGGCGCCGCTCAAGCCGGTGCCGATGAAGTTGCCGGAAATCACTGCGCCGCTGACGCCATCCGCGATGTATATGCCGTCGTAGGTGCTGCCGCCGATGACATTAGGTGCGCGCAGCACGCCGCTGCCGCCATCGGGCATCACGCCCACCCGGTTGTTGTCGGGTCCGCTGCCGTCGTACATGGAAATGCCGGAGTAGCCCACCGGGAACGGCGTGGCGCCATCTTTCTGCACGCCGATATAGTTGCCGAGGATGAAGTTGCCGTCAGGGGTTCCGTTGTCGGGAACGCAGGGAATGGCACCATTGATCTGGATACCGTCGAATTCACTACCGGCGATCAGGTTGCCGTCGCCGACCGCCGGGCCGCCAATGATATTGCCGGTGCTGCTGCAGCCAAGAATGACGCCGTTGAAATTCGAACCGGTGGCACCGCTGTTGCTGCCGCTGTTGTCGGTGCCGATGAAGTTGCAGGCGATAGTGTTGCCATTGCTGCGGACGATGGCGATGGCGTCGGTCATCTGCTGCAAGTTGAGGCCGCGGATGCTGGAGCCGTCCGAACCCTGTTCCAGCCGCAGTTTGGCGCCGTAGGCACTGCTGCCGTCGAGCACGATCGGATAGGGCGGGCGATCCGGGATGGCGCTGCTGCAGATGCCGCTACCACCCGTCTGGGTGGAGCCATCAATCGAAACCGGCCGCACGATGTCGGGCAGCTCGGCGGTGAACATGATGCCGCAGTGATCCGGATGTCCGCTGAAGCAGGCATCGCCGGGCGGAATATCGAAAACGATGTGGTGCGTTTCGCCCATGGGCGGCGCTACGGCGTTCGCTTCCATCAAGGCTGCGCGCAGCGAGCATTGGCCGTTGGTCGCTATCGTTTCACAGGTGCCGTCGATGTTGGCATCCGCATCGTCCGTGGAGACGTTGACGGTGAAGCTCGCGGCTGAAGCCTGTCCGGCCAGAGTCAGGGCGAGGAGGGCGTGCAGGGAAAAGCGCGCCAAGGCAGACGAAGCAGACATGGACATGCTGGAACCCCCGAGTGTGCTCCCCGACTTTAGGCTAGGGCGCGATGCCCGTTCAATAGCTTCGGACTACGATACCGTGGCATGCGGCGAATTCTTTCCAGGGATTCGACGAGGGGCGGGCGCTATGGCGCATGCCGTCATGTACCGCAAAAGAAGTGGTTTCAATTTTGGCGCGGATATTTCGAAGTGACGGGGCTCAGTCCTCGAAGCCATCGCCGAATACCCGGCTCGGGTCGGCCACGACGCTGCTGCTGCCGAGGATGACGCGGCCTTCCACGTCACGGTCGGCGCTCTGGATGACGATGTCGGGGCGGCCGGGCGTGGTGTCGGCTAGACGCAAGCGAAGGCTGTAGCTGCCAGGTGCCAGTGACGCGGGAACGACGCTCGCACTGAAGCCAACAGCGTTGTCGTCGACCACGCTGCGTGGGTCGCCGGCCAATGCCTGCACGGCCACGGTACTGCCGCCGCCGTTCACCCATTCCAGCTGAAGCCGGTAGTCGTGGTAGACGGGCCCGCTGCCGCTGTTGGCAAGTTCGACCGAGAAACTCACCGGCTGACCGAGCGTGATCGGATCCGTCCATTCGGCAGTGTCGGCGTGGAGGTTGTAACCCAGCGCGCGCTCCAATCGTGCCAGCGGTGTGGCAAAGCCGGCTTGCTCGTGCTTGCCGGCGGGGCCGAGAAAGCTGAAGTGGTAGTCGCGGATGACGGTTTCGACGTCATCGATGTCGGTGATCCATGCGTCCATCTGTGCCGCGCGTGGAGATTCGCCGGAGATCGGGTTGGCCCGCCAGTTGTCGCGGGCCGATGGATTCAGGTTGGCGAAGCTCCATTCCATGCTCCAGTCGCCGTCGTCGCTGCAGAACGGGAAGCCGTACACGCAGTTCGCGGTGAACGAGGGGAAGTAGTCCTCGTGAATGCCGAAATCGACGCCGCTGATGTCCGGTGTGCGCGGGTAGCGGGTCTGCAGTGGCGTCTGCGTGAAGGAGGCGGTATACGCATCGCGCAACGCGATCTTCACCGCGTCGCCGGGCGCGTTGGCGTCGCAGCCACTCTGGTGCCACTCGCCCCAGAGGCCGAGCAGGCCGACCTGCACGGCAGTGATGCGCGGGTCGCCGTCGTAGCGCGCGGCGAAGGCCTGCACCAGTTCGACCAGTTGTGCGGCCATGTCGGCGTCGTTCCAGTCCGGCGTGCGGCCGGGACCATCGCCGTCACAACTGGCGTAGTTGCTCGCGCCGATGCCGAGACTGGCTTCGAGGAACAGCGGATAGTCGCGGTCGTTCTGTCCGCCGCTGTAGTACGCGTCGATGCCGCTGCCCGGACCGTCGGGATAGTCGGCGACCAGGCGCAGCACGAAGCTGGCGTCGGGATCGACCGCCAGGATCGGGTCGAAATGACGTGTCTCGACGCCGTCCCAGTCGAACACCTGGTCGGCAGTCTCGACTTCGCGCCACGGCAGATAGATGTGATGGATCGACGCACCGTAGAAGTTGTCGGACACGCCCCAGGTGCCGGCCGTGGTGCCCCACAACATGAATCCCTTGTGCGGGTTGTGCAGCGTGTCGCTGGTGCGTGCGGGATGTGCGGTTGACGCCTGAACGTGGTTTCCCGCCAACGCGAGCAGGATCAAGGCGGCACGGGATGCTGGCCGCACGCCTAGAGTTCGATCCGCCAGCCCAGTGACAGCACGTACTCGTCAAGGTAGTCGTGCGCGAAGCGTTGGCGGTATTCGATGAAGCCGCTGTGGCCGTGGGTGAAGGTGAAGGTGCTGGTCAGCGCGAACTCACCCCAGCCGCGATCATCGGGCTGTGCATCGAAGCCGACCGCGTATTCGACGGGATCATCGACGAAGCGGATGGTCGTGCGTTCGGCACTGTCGGCCAGCGCATGGCGCCAGCCCAGTTGCAGGCTCGGTTGCCAGACGCCCCAGCGGGTCGACACCGTGCGGCCAAAGCGCGCATCGGTGCGCGCGACGCGCTGGAAAATGCGGCGTTCAGCCACTCGCAGGGCGAGACCCTGGCCGCCGGTTTCGACGTAGTCATCGACACGCGCACGCGTGAGGTCGATGCCGCCGCCCAGGCCGATGTCCCAGCCGCCGCGGCGACCGAACCAGTCCAGCGAAACGCCAGCCTGTTGGCGATCCACGTCGGGGGACGCCTGCGCGCTGGTGTTGATGATGGCGGTTGCGTTGCCGGCAATCGGCAGCGCGTAGCGAATCTCGCGCAGGATGTCCGCGCTGCCGCGGCTGGCACCGAGGTAGGCATCGAAGCTCCAGGCATCGCTGACGGCACGGTTCGCGAACAGCAGCAGACCGGTTTGCCGACTGTCGAGGCGGCTGACGGTGGCGTCGTAGTCGATGCGGTCGCGGGCATGATTGAGTGCGGCGCCGATCACCCATCGGTCGTTGAGGCGTCGATCAATGCCCACCGTGACGGCGGCGTTGCGCGCGTCGAAGGCGGATTCGAAGCGTGTGCCGTCATGATCCAGCCGGCCCGCCTGTGCCGAGGCAAACAGCGACCAGCCGCCGCCGAATTCATCGCCGGCAAGACCAAGGCCGATGCGCCCCAGCGCATCCTGCGACAGCGACGCCGTCGCAATGCCGCCGAGGTCGAACTGCGCGGCAGCGGGTGGCTGTACCGAACCGCTGCCGGCGCTGCCCTGGCCGGCGATGTCCTCCAGATGCATGCCGGTGGCGGCGATGGCGTTGGCCAGCGGGTCGGGCGAATTGACGGTTTCGTCGCAGCGCTGGAACAGCAGCGTGTCTTCCACCGTTGTGGCGCAGATGGTGTCCCAGAGCGCGGCCAGCGCCTCGGTGGCGGTCTGCGCCCTCGCTGGAAACACGGCGCCGGCGAGCAGCAGTGAAAGGGTGAGCAGCGGAATGCGTCGCGGTGCGTACATGTCGACATCACCTCGGTTCGACTGGCCGTGACTATGACACGGAAACGTGATGCGGGTCGCGGTTGTGGTCGGGATGCGCAGCGTGCAGCATGATCCGCAATGGAGCGCGAGGGTACGAGTATGCGATTGATCGGACTGTCCGGAAGCCTGCGAAGGGAGTCGTACAACACGCGGCTGCTGCACGAGGCGGCGAGGCTGGCGGAGAACGGTGTCGACATCGAGGTGGCGACGCTGCACGGCATCCCGCTGTACAACGCGGATGACGAGGCGGCGGATGGTGTGCCGGAGGTGGTGGCGGCACTCAAGAACAAGATCGCCGCTGCGGATGGCCTGTTGCTGTCGACGCCGGAGTACAACAACGGCATCCCCGGCGTGTTCAAGAACGGTATCGACTGGTTGTCGCGTCCGAACTCGGATGTCGGTCGGGTGTTTGCCGGCAGGCCGGTGGCCTTGATCGGCGCGACGCCAAGTGGTTTCGGCACCATCAGCGCGCAGGCCGCATGGCTGCCGGTGCTGCGCGCGTTGAGGCTCTGTCCGTGGTACGGCGCGGCCCTGCGGCTGTCCAAAGCCAACACGGCCTTCAATGACGATGGCCGGCTGGTCGACGAGGCGCAGCGTGAACGGTTGCGCGACTTCGTCGCCGGGTTCGCGGCGTTCTGCGCGCAAGGAAGGGCTGGATGACTGTCCGATGAGCGACGATCCGCGCCAGCCGGTCGAGACGCAGTACCCGCTTGACGAGCACATGGCCGAGCTTTATCCGGTCGTGCAGCGACTGGCGGCGGCGCAGTTGCGCCAGTGCGCGGGGATGACGCTGGAGCCGGGCGACCTGGTCAGCCAGCTCTACCTCAAGCTGCAGCAGTCCGAGCCGGATCGGCGCACCGGTCGCAGCCATTTTGTGTCGCTGGCGGTGCGGGTGATCCGCCAACTGATCGCCGACCATGTGCGCGGCAAGGCGCGGCAGAAGCGCGGTGGCGATCAGGCGCCGGTGACCATGACCTTGTCCGGCATCAGCGACGACCAGGGCAGCGTGACCCGCATCGCGCGCTTCGATGACTGCCTGGAGCGTCTGGAGCGCATGGATGCCGCGGCGGCGGAGATTGTCGGTCTCAAGGTGTTCGGTGGCTTGTCTGGCGAGGAAATCGCCGAGGTCATGGGCATCGGCAGTGCCACCGTCACCCGCAAGTGGGCCATGGCCCGCGCCTGGCTGGGCAACGAGCTGGCGGCCTGATCATTCAAAGCCGTCCTCGAACATCGGTGCCGGTTTTCCGAGGTACAGAAGATCGTCTCCGCTGTTGATCGTTCCCGACAGGTAGAACACGTCGCCTACGACTTCCGCTCCCAGGATGAAGTTGAACGATGTCCCGGGATTGACCGTCTGATCGGCCCAGCCGGCGTTGGTCAGATGCTTGAGATGCATCGCGCCGAGGAAGCCGGTGCCATGCAGGTAGTGCGGCCGGTTGTCGTAAAGGAACACACTCCAGCCGTAGGCACCCACGTTCAGCGGCGTGATCGCCGACAGCTCGTTTGCCGGATTGACGGTACGGTGGTTGACGAAGGAATAGCTGCCGTCAATCACCCGATAAAACACGTGCAGGACCTGGTCGCCATCGAGCTCGGTGGACAGGTTGTGCAGGGAGCCGATGGGCGTGAAGCCATAGTCGACCACCGTTGCAAAGCCCCAACTCAGGCCTTCGTTGGTGGAAACCGAGCTGAAGATGAAACCGGACGGATCGTACACGGTAGCCCGGATTGGCGCGCTGCCGGCGCTGCTGGCCTGGATAGCGAAATCGCTGTAGCTGCTGCTGGGCAGCGAGGTGACTTCGTGGGTGGCGATCACGCCGCCATCGTAGCGGCCGTAGTACAGGTCGGTGCTGATCCGGTCGCGGTAGAGGAAGTGCAGGGTGCCGGACTCGTCGTAGTCGAAGGCGCTGGGTGATCCATCGGCAGCCAGCTCGAAAGTGGTCTTGGCCCAGATGCCGTCATTGAACTCGTAACCCACCACGATGGACAGGGCTTCCTCGTCTTCATCAGCGGGAACAGGCTCCACACCGAGGACAATCGGATTGCCGGTGTTCGGGTTCAAGATGAAGGCGTTGATGTCCAGGTATGGGTTGATGGTGGTGTCCAGCGTGGTTCCCCAGACCCCGTTCGCGTCGCGGATCTGAAGTTGCTTGTGCATGTGGCCGTCGCCACCCAGCATGTAGAGCCGGCCTTGGTCGTCGGAGGCGAGCATGTCGCGCTGCTGCGCGGCTGGTAGGAAGATGGCCGATGGACTTTGCGGGGTGAATTCGTAGTACGCGGCCGTTGCCGGCGTACTGGAGCCCAGCAGGAAGAGCAGCAGCAAGGTGGTCGGCAACAGGTGTCGAAGTGTTTTCACGGGGACGAACTCGAGTGGGCTCGTCTCTGGTTACGCCGTTCATGGATGGATTCGATCAACGAATCCTTTGGCTCATACAAGGCATTGAAATACCTGATAATTAACGAATTCTGGCGCGGTCTTTCGGATCGCTTCCAAGTTCGGCGCGCAGCGTGCGTGCGCGTTCGGTGTTGGGGTGATCGAGGGCGTAGTGGGCTTCGCGCAGGGCGATTTCTTCATCGAGCTGGGCGATGGCCTGCTGGCGATGACCCGCGGCATCGAGGAAAAAGGCGCGGTCGTGCATGGCGTTCAAGGTGTCGAAATGATGGGGGCCGCGCGAGCTTCGCCAAAGAGAGATCACCTGATCGAGAGTTTCAACCGCCTTTTCCGGATCGCCGCGATGGCCGAGGCAGCGCGCATAGACCTTCAGCGGATAGCCGGGGCGGTGGCTATCCGGACCGTCCACTTCCAGCGACAGTTGGTATGTGTCCCAGGCCATCGGGCAGGCGCGGTCGGTGTCGCCGCTGTTGGTCAGGGCGTCGGCCAGATTGCTGCGGGCAATGAGCGTTCTGGGGTGTCGGCCACCAAGCACCCGTTCGCGGCCGTCCGCCACGCGCTCGAACAGCGCGGCAGCGACCGGATAGTCGCCCTGGCCAAAACGCAGGACGCCAAGGTTGTTCCAGGCCATCAACGTATCGGGTGCATCCTCGCCGAAGACCTGTTCGGCAAAGCGGGCGTTCTTCGACAGCAGCTCGCCGGCTTCGTCCATCCGGCCGCGTTTCTGCAGTGTGCGGCCGAGGTTGTTGCGTGCGTCGAACAGGTAGGGACTTTGTGGGCCGAGGTGCTCGGTCATGTCGACGAGAATGTGCTGTTGCTCCGCTTCCGCCGCTGACAGATCGCCTTTCTGGGACAGTGCCAATGCTTTTACCTGGCGGGCCAGCAGCGCCTCAAGGCGGTTCCGGGTGCGCGCGGCATCATGCATTGCCAAAGCTTCATCGATGGCGGCAATGGCCGCGTCGAAATCCTCCGCGTGGTGGATCCGGGTGGTTGCCAGCAGGCGCAAGGCCCGGGTCAGTACGGCGCTGTCTGCCGTGGGTTGGGCGTGCAGGTCGCTGACAATCCCTTCGGCCGCCTGATGCGCAACCTGGTAATGACCACGCTCGAGGTCGATCAACGCGAGATGCAGGCGCGTGGAGAGTGTGCTTGCAGCACGTTGGCCATCGAATTCCTGTCTGTGCGCCAGCGCCCGTCGGGTCAGGCGTTCGGCGTCGTCATAGCGACCCAGGTGCAGCAGCGTCTGGCCGAGCATGTCCTCGATGTCGGCGCGGACATCCGGGTCGAGGCCGTCACCGCTGTCGAGCCGAGGCAGCACGTCATCAACCACGTCGACCAGCCGGGCTTCGCGATTGCCGCGATAGGGGTCGGGACGCGTCAGCATCTCGCCGAGCACGCTGGTCACGGACTGCAGCCGTCTCGCCTGGGTGGCGGTTTCCCGTGACTGCAGCACATGGGCCGTCGCACCCACCAGCAGGGCCAGCATCGCGGCCGCCGACGCGATCACCAGTGCGCGATGGCGTGCAAAGTAGCGTCCGAGGCGATAGCCCACGGTCTGCCGGCCGATGCTGATTGGCTGGTTGTCAGCGATGCGGGCGATGTCGGCGGCCAGCGTGGCGGCGCCGGGATAGCGCTCGCCGGGATCGTGGGCGAGGCAGCGATCAATGAGCCGCTGCAGATCGCGGCGCTGGCCCTGGTTCAGCTTCGAACACCAGTCGGCGCCATTGCGTGTTCCGAGGCGCGGCGTGCGCCGGCTGCGCATGGCGGTCAGGCGTTCACCGACATCCAGTCCCTGGTCGCCCAACGGTGTCCGACCGAACGCCAGCTCATGCAGGATGCAGCCCAGTGAATAGATGTCGGTGGCGGTGCCGATCACTTCGGAACGCGCCAACTGTTCGGGGCTGGCGTAATCCGGTGTGCAGGCGAAGGTCGTGGTGTGCGCTTCGCCCTCGTCGTCGTGCGCGAGTTGCTTGGCGATGCCGAAATCGAGCAGTTTCGGCGTGCCGGTATCTGTGTCGACCAGAATGTTGGAAGGTTTGAGGTCGCGGTGCACGATCAGGTGACGATGGGCAAACGCCACTGCGAGGCAGACCTGCTCCAGCAGTCGCAACACGCTGTTGGCGTCAGGGTGCTGTCCGTCGGTGCCGTCCACGAAGCGTTTCAATGTCGGGCCGCGCACGAGTTCCACCACGACGTAGGCGAGACCGTCCTCGCTGATGCCGGAGTCGATGTACTGCGCGATGTAGGGATGCGACAGCTTCGACAGCAGCCGCTGCTCGCGAACGAAGGCGCGGGACGCCGGCGATCCCGGGTGCAGGCGGGTGAAAAGCACCTTCACCGCTGCTTCGTGCTCGGCGTCACCGACACGCTGGCCGGCATACACTGCTCCCGCACCACCGCTGCCGACTTCCGAGGAGAGTCGGTAGTTGCCGAGTCGGCGTCCGATCAGGTCGCCAAAATGACTGAAGTTGACGGCGTCGCCGACCAATGCGGATACGGCCCGATCCATGGCCTGCGTGGTTTGTCCGTGGGCGGACTCCCACATCGCGTGGAATAGTGCGGCCGCAGACTCCGCCACTTCGCCCTGGGTGGCGAGGAAGGCGTCGGCATTGCGGGCGCCGGCAGCCTCCGCGCGTTCCCAGAGCCGCTCGGCTGCCTGCCAGTCTTCAGGGGTGGGCGTCTTGTCGGCCATGAAGGATCCCGCTTCAGCAGGGCAAGAGTATCTGGCGTGGCCGGTTTGTCCCAGTCGGGCACGGCAATGGTCCCCTCCAGTGCCCGGTTTTGACGCGGTAGACTGGAAGCCGGGCACTGGATGGTCATCGTGGAAACCATGGGTGACGACGGCAGGACGACGGTGACGGATCGGCGAGCTCCCCCGCGTATTCCCCGGCGGGGTGACGACGCGATGCTGGCCACCATCCTTGCCGATGTCACGCGCGAGGCCTTGCAGGAAGGCGAGCTGGATGCCGTGCTGCAGGCCATTGTCGATTGCGTGGCGCGACGGCTGCCGGTAAGCGTTGCCAGCATCCTGTTGCTGGACGAGTCCGGCGGACATTTCGAGCGTGAAGTGATTTCGGGTGCAGTGGACCTGACCGCGCCCGTCGATTTTCCGTGGCCGGTCAGCGTAGGGGCGGCTGGTCGCTGCGTGCGCAGCGGCGAGCCGCAACTGATCGCCGATCCGCGCCACGATCCGGACTACGTTCCCGGGCATAGCGACATCCGCGCCGAGTATCTGGTGCCGATCCGGCATCGGCGCCGGTTGGAAGGCGTGCTCAACCTGGAATCGATGCACGAAGGCTTCTTTGCGCCCAGCGTCTGCGCCGTGTTCGATGCCGTGGCCGATCAGATTGCGGGCGTGATCCATCTCGCGCGCGTCGCCAGCGAACTGGAAGCAGCCAACCGGCAGTTGCAGCGGCTGTCGTTCAGCGATGGCCTGACCGGCATCGCCAATCGTCGCTGCTTTGACCAGCAGTTGGAGGTGGAATGGCGGCGTTCGCGGGACACCGGGCAGCCGTTGGCGCTGCTGCTGGTCGATGCTGACTGTTTCAAGGCGCTGAATGACGCCCGGGGGCATCTGTACGGTGATCATTGCCTGCGTGAGCTGGCCGGCATCTGCGGCGGCTTGCTGCGCAGTGATGGCGATCTGGTTGCGCGGTTTGGTGGCGAGGAGATCGCGCTGCTGCTGCCCGACTGCAGGTCCGACGAGGCACAGGCCCTGGCCGAGACCTTGCGACAGGAGGTGGCGGCGCGCGCGCTGGCACATCCCAGTTCGCCGGTGGCCGGTCACGTAACCGTCAGCGTGGGTGTCGCCGCGGTAACGCCGGATGGCGAGGCATCGCCGTTGCGGCTGGTCGATCTCGCCGACCGGGCCCTGTATCGGGCCAAGGCGCGCGGCCGCAACAGGGTGTTCCGGCTCGATGCCTGGGGTTGATCCGCCAGCCTTGCGATGCATGCCGTCGAAGTGGTTGTGTGCGATTCAGGCGTGGCGTCGCAACGTATTCCGCGAATCCACGACCGGGAGACGCCCATGTCTGGCTTGAACGTTCTGTCGACCACGCTGTTGTTGCTTGGTGCCGCCGTGTCCCGTCCGACGCTGGCTGATGCGCGGCTCGACTGCCGTCTCGACTACGACCTGCGCGGCTGGTCGCTGGTGTACAAGCACGCCACCGGCGAGGGCACGGTGAGCTGCGAGAACGGCCAGCGCATGCGCGTGACCATCAGCGCCAAGGCGATTGGCGTCACCGCCGGCAAATGGCATATCGACAACGGTCGCGGCCATTTTTCGGACATCCACGACATCCGCGATGTGCTCGGCAACTACGTGCAGGCCACGGCAAATGCCGGCGTCGGCAAGTCCAGCGAGGCGCAGGTGCTGACCAAGGGCACGGTGTCGCTGGCGCTGGCTGGCGACGGCGAGGGCGTCAATCTCGGCGTTGATGTCGGCAAGTTCACGCTGGAAGCCGTCGAATAGGCATCCGCCGCGGCACGGATTCGGTGCGCTGCATCGCTGCGTTGGGGGACGACGCGCGGGTTGGCCTCAGCCACTTCAATCGCTGGGAGCGCAACCCGGTACTGGCCGATCTGGAATGGCCGAAGCCGGCTGTGCAGGGCATGGGTTTCCTGATGCCGGCCGCCGCCCGGGTGCTTGGCCGGGATGATTTCGGGCAGACCAGACGTGGGGTGTCGGAAGCCTGTAACTGCCCGGGTGAACCGGAGCGCGCCCAACGGAAGCTGAATGTCCCGGCACCGCGATGGCGCCATGCGCCTTCCTGCCCCGATTCCCTGTATGAAGCGGCGACCATGATGGCTTGCTGAACCCGGGTTCAGATGCCTGAACGTCCGCCGCCATGCACTTCGGCATCCGGCGAAAATTCAACGCGAATTCAGCCGTTTGACCTGAGGATGATCGTCAGGCGGCGATGGTGCCGCAGCAACGGGGCGGCGTGAGTCGCGAGGAGAAAGCAACATGACCACCACTCTGAACAAGCTGCTGGCAGCGACCATGGGCGTCGGCCTGCTGTTCGCCGGTGCGGCCCAGGCAGAGCGTCCGATGGCTGCGCGCGCCGATCAGCACCAGCGCGGCTACGCCAGCGAAGGCGCCAAGCATGACCGCTATGATCGTCGCGATAACCGTCGCCACGACCGTCGCGATGATCGCCACGACAACCGGCATGACCGCCGCGATGATCGTCGCGACTATCGTCATGACCGGCGCTACGACAATCGCTACTACCGTGCGCCGAGTTATGGCTACTACCACAGCCCGGAACGCGTCTATCGTCATTACACGCGCTATGCATCGCCGTGGCGCTATGTGCATCCACGCGGGCATTCCTACCGCAGCTACTACAGCGGCTACTACCTGCCGTCGCCGTACTTCAGCAACAGCTACTACGTGGACTACCACCGCTACGGCTTGCGCGCGCCGCCCTACGGCCACCATTGGGTCCGTGTCGATGGCGACGTCGTGCTGGCGGCCATCGCCACCGGCCTGATCGTCGACGTGGTCCACGACCTGTTCCACTGATCGAGCTGCTGTTCTGCTCACACGAGGGCCGGCCTTTGCCGGCCCTCGCTGTTTTCGTGTGCCCGACAACTGCGTACCATCGCGGCAGGTTTTCATCAGGACAGGCCCATGCCCAGTTTCGACGTGGTTTCCGAAGTGGACAGCCATGAACTCACCAATGCCGTCGACCAGGCCAACCGCGAACTCGACAAGCGCTTCGACTTCCGCGGCAGCAATGCGAAGTTCGAGCTTGACGACAAGGCCGTCTCGCTGCGCGCACAGAACGAATTCCAACTGCAGCAGATGCTCGACATCCTGCGCCAGCGCATGACCGCGCGGCAGATCGACATTCGCTGTCTCGATGTCGGTGACCCGGAAAGCAACGTCGCCGAGGCGCGTCAGCGGGTGTCGGTGAAGCAGGGCATCGAGCAGGCGGATGCGAAGAAGATCCAGGGCCTGATCAAGGACAGCAAGATCAAGGTGCAGGCCCAGATCAACGGCGACAAGCTGCGTGTAACCGGGAAGAAGCGCGACGACCTGCAGGAATGCATGGCCATGCTGCGCGGTGCCGAACTGGAGTTGCCGCTGCAGTTCGACAACTTCCGCGACTGAGCGGAGTTCCTCGATCCACGCCGGATCGACACTGGCTGGATTGACCATGGTCAAGGCGTGGGTGGCGGCTGGCGGTTAGCGTGTCGCCATGCACGCTAACCTCTCCCCCGAACTGCCGGCCAAGGATCCGGACAGCGCCTTCTTCTCGCCGCTGTTCCTCGGTTCGGCTGGCGAAAACGAGGCTGTTCTCGAACGGCTGCTGAGCAGCTTCCTGCGCGACCACGTGCACTGGCGGCGCAACTTCCATCCCGAGGATCCGCCAAGCATCCGCGTGGCCGAGCAGCTGCGTCCGGAGTTTGCCGAGTCCGTCGGCGCCACCGAGCAGGCACTGCGCGTGCTCTCCGCGCGCCTGAAGCGTTCGCTGCCGCTGTTCTCGCCGCGCTACGTCGGCCACATGACCAGCGACCTGCTGCTACCGGGCCTGCTCGCCGAGCTGATCACCACGCTGTACAACCCGAACAACGTCAGTGCCGAAGCCGCGCCGGTCACGCTGGATCTGGAAATCGAGGTTGGCCAACAGCTGGCCACCATGCTCGGCTTCGCCACTGACGATGCATCCGCGCCTGCGGCCTACGGCCACCTGACCTCCGGCGGCACGCTGGCCAATGTCGAAGGGCTGTGGCTGCATCGTGCGCTGCGCTTCTTCGCGCCATCCGTGGCCCGGGCTTTCGCCGGTACCGAACTGGCTGTCGAGCTGGGACTTCCCGACGACGCGGCCGACGTGGATGCGTGGGAGTGGATCAACCGCGACGCGGATTCGACCTTCGCGCTGCAGGATCGAATCGAGCATGTCCTTGCCGGCCGCGGCGACGCTGCGCGCTGGCGTGAGCGGCTGACGGCTGCGCGCGTAGAGCGTCTCGGGATGGGCGAGTGGCTTTCACGACAGGACGTGTCGGCGCCGGTGGTGATCGCGCCGCGCACCGCGCATTACTCGTGGCCGAAAGCGATGCAGCTGCTGGGGCTGGGCGACATGCAGCTGTGGTATGCCGACCTTGATTCGCAGATGCGCGTCGATCCGATGTCGGTGTCCGCGTTGCTGGATCGCGCCTACGCGCAGCGTATTCCGGTGCTGAGCGTGATCGCCGTGCTCGGCACCACCGAGTTCGGGACGATCGATCCGCTGCATGAGCTGCTCAAGCTTCGCGCGCACTGTGCCGCCCGCGGGCAGTGTTTCCTGGTCCACGTTGACGCCGCCTGGGGCGGCTACCTGAGCACGCTGCTGCGTCGCGCTGACGGCGGCTGGGTACCACGCGCCGAGCTGCGCCAGCGCTTCCGGCATTTTCCCAGCGAGCCGGTATATCGCGCCTTTCGTGCGCTGCCGGAGGCGGACACGGTAACCGTCGATCCGCACAAACTGGGCTACCTGCCGTTCGGCACCGGTGCCTTCGTCGCCCGCGACCGGCGGATGACGCGGCTGGTTGGCCAGCGTCCGCCGTATCTGTTCGACGAGGCCAATCCGGCGCTGCGTCGCGACCGTCTGGGCGAACTGGGCGACTACATCATCGAAGGGTCCAAGCCCGGTGCCGCTGCGGCGGCGGCGTGGATCAACCATCGCGTGCTGCCGCTGGACAGCCGCGGCTTTGGTCGCCTGTGCGCGAACACGCTGGATGCTTCCGAGGCGCTTTACGACGGTATCGCCGCCTGTGCCGAACGCCTGGCACCGCGCTGCCGGTTGCTGCTGCCGGTGGAGCCGGACACTAACCTGGTCTGCCTTGCAGTCAATCCTGCCGACAACCGTTCGCCGGCAGTGATGAACCGCTTCATGCGAAGCCTGTTCGGGCGCTTCGCCAACGACGCGAAAAGCCCGGTGCAGCTGCGGGAATTCATCGGCTCGCACACTTCGCTGCTGCGTCGGAACCTGACGCCCGCCGCAGCGCAGCTGGTGGCCGAACGCTGCGGCATCGACGCGTCGCTGTTCGTCACTGAGGCGTTGGCCAGCAGCGAGTCCGATGCCGTGGCCGACCATCTGTTCCTGCTGCGACACACGCTGATGAATCCCTGGCTGACGCGCGAACTGGAAGGCGGTCGCTTCATTGACCGCTATCTCGACTACCTCGAGGCGTCGATCCTCGCCACGCTGGAGGGCTTCCGAGGGCCTGTTAACGCTATGGAGACGGGCCACGCCGTGTTTGGCCGCGTGCGATGCAAGGAAGAGTGAGCGAACTTATGTCGATAAGTGACCGAACGATGACGCCGCAGCGTGCGCGGCCAAACGCGGCCCAACGATCATTTGAACGAGGGGTTGCACTGTCCGGCCGCCAGGTGGTCGCGCACGGCTTGAACAGGCGGCCAGCCTGTCGCATCGCCGCGCACAACCACCTGACGACCGGACAGTGCAACGTGACCCTTCTCCATAGCGTTAACAGGCCCTAGCATGAACGACGAACGCGACTGGCTTCGCACGGCGCTGGAACGGCTGGCCGCCGAGCAGGCACGCTCGGCCGACACTCATCTGCTGCGCTTCGAATTTCCCGCGTTTCCGGGAATTCCCGTCTACTTCAAGGACGAATCCACGCACCCGACCGGCAGCCTGAAGCATCGGCTGGCGCGCTCGCTGTTCCTCTACGGCCTCTGCGACGGGCGCATCCGCCAGGGCCAGACGGTGCTGGATGCATCATCGGGCAGCACGGCGATTTCGGAAGCCTACTTCGCACGTTTGCTGGAGCTGCCCTATGTCGCGGTGATGACCCGCGACACCTCGCCGCGCAAGATTGCCGAGATCGAGGCATTGGGCGGGCGCTGCGACTTCGTGGATGCAGCCGATCAGGTCTATTCGCGCGCCGAAGCGCTGGCGACCGAACTGGGCGGGCACTACCTCGACCAGTTCGGCATGTCCGAGCGCGCCACCGACTGGCGCGGAAACAACAACATCGCCGAATCGATCCTGGCGCAGATGCAGCGTGAACCCGAGCCCGAGCCGCGCTGGATCGTCTGCGGCGCGGGAACGGGCGGCACGTCGGCCACCATTGGTCGCTACCTGCGCTATCGCGGGACGAGCACGCGGCTGTGCGTTGCCGATCCCGAGGGTGCTGCCTTCGTGGAAGGCTGGTGCAGGCGCGGCGAGACCATCAACGCACGCTGTTCGCGCATCGAAGGCATTGGCCGTCCGCGAATCGAGCCCAGCTTCCGCTTCGATGTGGTGGATCGCGTCGAGGCAATCGACGATGCGGAGTCCTGCGCCGCGGCCTGGCTGCTGGAGCGGATCACCGGCCGCCGTTTCGGTGGCTCCTCCGGCACCAATCTCGTCGGCGTGCTGCGTCTCGCCACGGAAATGCGCGATGCCGGCCAGGGTGGCGCCATCGTCACGCTGCTCTGTGATCGCGGCGAGCGCTACGCCGACACGGTGTTCGATCCCCGTTGGCTGGAAGCGCAGGGTTTCGACGTGGCACCTCGCGTAGAGCGACTGTCGGAGGCGTTTGGCCTGTCTGTGACGGACTGAGCTTTCCCGCCGCGACGAAGCACCGCATGCTGTGCGCCCCGATCACCCGGAGTGTCCGGTGTCGCCGCAACGATCCGCCTTGCTGCAGATCCACTTCTGCGTCCTGCTGTGGGGTTTCACGGCCATACTCGGCAAGCTGATCAGCCTGCCGGCGCTGGCGCTGGTTTGCTGGCGCATGCTGCTGGTGGCCCTGTGTCTGCTGCCGTTGCCGAAAGTGATCCGTGCACTGCGCGTGATGCCGCCGCGCCTGATTGCCGCCTATGCCGGCATCGGCGTGCTGGTGGCGCTGCACTGGCTGACGTTCTACGGCGCCATCAAGCTGGCCAACGCTTCCGTGGCTGCGACCTGCATCGCGCTGGCGCCCGCCTTTCTGGCGTTGATCGAACCGCTGCTCAATCGTCGCCGTATCGATCGCCTGGAGTTGCTGCTCGGCGTGCTGATGGTGCCTGGCGTAGCGCTGGTGGTCGGCGGCATTCCCGATAGCATGCAGACCGGCCTGTGGCTGGGCGTGCTGTCGGCGCTGCTGGTGGCGTTGTTCGGCAGCCTGAACAAGCGGCTGGTCGATCACGGCGATCCGCTGACGGTGACCGGCATCGAACTGGGCGCCGGTGCACTGTTCCTGATCGCGCTGTCAACGCTGTTGCCCGGCTCACCAGTGCCGCTGCCGGTTCCAGACTTTCGCGACATCGGCCTGCTGGCCATTCTGGCCTTCGGCTGCACGCTGCTGCCGTTCGCGCTCTGCCTTCATGCGCTGCGTCAGTTGAGTGCCTTCAGTGCGCAGCTCGCGGTCAATCTGGAGCCGGTCTACGCCATCCTGCTGGCGATTCCCCTGCTGGGTGAACAACAGGAATTGGGCTGGCGTTTCTACGTCGGCGTAGCGGTGATCCTGCTGCTGGTGTTCGCGCATCCGCTGCTGTCGCGCCGGCGTGCACGGCGTCCGGCGGCGGAACTGCTGGCCACGGCGGAGGCGCACGGCCTCGGTGATCGTCCGCGTTGATTCGCCATGCCTGCGCTATCCTGCCCGTCGATGCCGCCATTGATCCGGAGTCCTGCCGTGAAATCACGTCTGTTGCACGTCCTGCTGCTGTCGCTGGCTTTCGGAACGCTGGGTGGCTGCGGCAACGGGAGCGATGGCGTCTCAGGCAACGCCGCCATCGAGGCGCGGGAAGCCGCCGAGCGGCAGGAGCTTGCCAGCAGTTTCGAGTCGGTGATGCAGGCCGGCAACCGGCCGCTGGCACTGAGCATGGGAAAGACCTTGTTGCGCCGATGGCCGGAGAGCGCCGAGGCGAAGGCGGTTGCTGCCCGTGTTGCAGAGCTGGAAACCGCGGTCGCCGAAGAACAGGAGGCGACACGCCTGAAGAACCTCTGGGTCTACCACCGTCTCGGTGACGAGGGCGATAGTGCCTTCATCTACCGCTTCGGTGACGGCGACCCGGACCGGGGCGGTCGCGGCATCCGCTTGGTGCTGCGCGACAAGCCGGACTGGGGCCGTGACGTGTTCCTGCTGACCGCGCGCGGCCGTTTCGATTGCGCGCCGGACTGCAAGGTCGATCTGATCCTCGACGACAAGCCGCCGATCAGGATCGATGCCTTTGCTTCGGAGCCCGACCAGAACCCGGCGCTGTTCTTCAAGGACACCGACGCGTTTCTCACGATCCTTCGCGCTGCCAGGCGCATCGATGTCGCGGCGCCCATGCAGGACGACGCAGGCAACCGCGCGCAGTTCGAAGTGGGTGGCTACGACGAGGCGAAATGGCTGGGCGACAAGGCCGGCACGCCGTCGCCGGGTCGCGGGGACTGAGGCGACGGCGACTAGGGCCTGTTAACGCTATGGAGAAGGGTCACGTTGCACTGTCCGGTCGTCAGGTGGTTGTGCGCGGCGAAGTGGGCAAACAATTGTTTGCCCGAGGCTGGCCGCCTGTTCAAGCCGTGCGCGGCCAGCTGACGGCCGGACAGCGCAACCCCACGCTAAAATAAGGGTTGGGCCGCGTTTGGCCGCGCACGCTGCGGCGTCATCGCTCGATCACTTATCGACATAAGCTCGCTCACTCTTCCTTGCATCGCACGCGGCCAAACACGGCGTGGCCCTTCTCCATAGCGTTAACAGGCCCTAGCTGTCCGGATCGGTATCCAGGCGGTAGATCACCCGCTGCCGGTAGCCGCCGAGCTTCAGCATGCGATGGCCGTGAGCGGCGGCGATCTTCTCGAAATAGGCGGCGCGTGATGCCTGCATGATGAAGGCGCGCGGGCCTTCGTCCTGCGTCATCTCGCTGGTGAAGTCATCGTCAAAGCGGTCGCCGGTGAACGCTCGCGGCTGCGTCAGCGGATCCAGCGATACCATCTCGATGCGGCAGCCGCAGTACGGCGCCAGCGAGTAGCGAGGGAAGTCGTCGATGAACACCAGCTCGGCCGGCCACTCACCCAGCAGCGGGAGGATTTCCGCGGCCAGTTGGCGGCCGTCCTTGCGGTGTTCGTAGAGCCCGGTGCTGAACTTCAGCGTCAGCAGCAGCAGACACCACAGCACGATGCCGGCCTGCGCCACGCGGCGCAGCGGGCGTTCGTGCAGCGCCTGCGCGATCAGCAGCGCCATCGGCACGAACAAGGGCAGCACGTACAGCGGCAGGCGCGAGCGGGCGATGAAGAGGACCAGCAGCGGCAGCAGCAGCCACAGCCACAGCAGCCGCCGCTGCGCCGGCAGCGTTTGCCAGCGCTGGCGCCAGCCGGACAGGCGTGGCCGTCGGCGCAGCCAGCCGCCGCGCTGCAGTCCGATCGCGTACAGCCAGGGAACGCTGCCGAGCAGGAAAGCCAGTCCGTAGACGTAGAGCGCTCCCCACCACTGCGGGAAACGCTCGAAGTCCTCGCTGAGCACGCGGTCGGCGACCTCGTGGCCGAGGTAATAGTCGAACAGTCCAGGTAGCCGGAACATGGCCCATGCGTACCAACTGCCGCCGATCAGCAGGAACAGCAGCAGGCCGCTGGCACGAAAGGTTCGCAGGCTGTCGGTTTCGTGGCGCTGCAGGAAACGCCAGACGACGAGTCCCAGCAGCGGAAGCAGCGCCGGCGGTCCCTTGGTCATGAAGGCGAGGCCGAAAGCTGCCCACATGGCCAGCAGCCAGCGTTGCGAGGCGGTACGGCCGTGGCCGCCAAATACAGCTTCAACGCAGCAGAACAGCGCCAGTGTTTCGAAGGCCGCCAATAGCGTGTCTGTCGTGACCCAATTCGCGGCGAAGAACGGCAGCGGCAGCGCGGCATAGACGAGCGCCGGCAGCCACGGGCGTTGGGGAAGCAGGCGCCGGCCGATGCCGAAACAGAGCAGCACGGTCAGCACATAGGCCAGTGTGTTGGGCAGGCGTAGCGCCTGCTCGCTGGTGCCGAACGCGGCCGCGCTGGCGGCGATGGCCCAATAGGTCAGCGGTGGCTTGGTCAGGTGCAGCGTGTCGGGATGGCGGCGCGGCAGCGACCAGTCACCGCTGTCGAGCATCTGCAGCGCGACATTGACGTAGCGGCCTTCGTCAGCGTCCCAGATGCCGCGTTGGCCCTGGAAACTGAAGCCGAGCAGCAGCGCCAGCAGCAGTGTCCACAGCAAGCTGCGTTGCGTCGTCGTCATGCCGCTTGGTCCGGGCGGATCATGCGCCGCCGTGCTGGCGCGCATACTCGTACAGCGCCACCGAGGCGGCAACGGCGACGTTGAGACTGTCCACCGAGCCCCACTGCGGAATGCGTACGCGTCGCACACGATCATCCTGCAGCACATCCTCGCTCAGGCCACGCAGCTCGTGGCCGAGGATGAAGGCAGACTTGACGGGCAACTCGACATCGCCGATCAGCGTGTCGGCGAACGGGTCCATCGCCAGCAACGTGTAGCCATCGGCCAGCAGCTCGCGCAGGCTGTCCTCCAACTGCGTGTGGAAGCGCGCCGGCACGTGCTTGAAGCCGCCCTTGGCCGGCGCCGGATCAAACGGACCGACGTCGATAAGGTGAACACAGCGCACGCCGAAAGCCTCGGCGCTGCGGAAAATCTTCGGCACGTTGAAATCGGCCTTCAGCTTTTCCAGCACCAGCACCACGTCGTGTGGACCCGGCTCGGCCGTCAGGTTGCGTCGGCGATGCCGTTCATAGCGCCACAGCGCGTTGGCGTCGCCGGCACTGCCGCGGCTGGGCGTGGTGCCGGGGGCGATGTTGCGGTCAGGGTCGCGGGGTGGGGCGTGTCGGGCCATGTTTGGCTCAGGATTTGAAGGGGAACCCGTCGGCGTCGGCATCGCCGTGCCGCCGTTCGGGCGCTGCGCAGGATAGCAGCCGGTCGTCGCTGTCAGCGGCGCTTGGCGGTGCCGCGAACCAGCGGCAGCCGCACGCGCAGCTCACTGCTGTCTTCGGCGCCGCGGCCGCGGCTCATGCCGAAGTCGCCGCCGTAAAGACGCTGGATGCGCTCCTCGGTGTTGCTGAGACCGACATCCTCGCGATCCATGCCGCCACCGGCCGGGCCGTGGTCGCGGATGCGGATCAGCAGCTGACCGCGCTCCTCGCGCGCCTCGACCTGCACGCTGACCAGGGTCATGGTCGGATCGGACGCATGGCGCAGGGCGTTGTCGACCAGCGGCTGCAGCAGCAGGCGCGGTACGCGGGCGTCGCGCAGTTCGGCCGGTACATCCACCCGCACGAACAGGCGTTCGGCGAAGCGCACGCGCATGAGGTCTAGATAGAGATCGAGCAGGCGGACTTCCTCGCCCAGCGTGGTTTCCGGGTCGCGCTGTGGCTGGAAGGCATGCTTCAGCAGTGCCGACAGGCGGCCGATCATCTCGTCGGCGGCCTTGGGCTTGCTGTAGATCAGCTCGGAAATGGTCTTCAGCGTGCTGGACAGGAAATGCGGCTCCAGTTGGCGCTGCAGCGCCAGCAGCTGGGCTTCGGTGAGGCGCGAGCGCAGTTCGGCGGCTTCCAACTGTCGATCACGCGCGGCACGGTAGCGGTCGAAGATCTGCGTCGCTGCAAGCGCGATGGTGTAGGCGATCAGGTGGATTGGCAGGCCGCGGGCGTAGCGTGCCGGCAGCGGACCCGGATCCCAGGGCTCCAGACCAACGGCGGGCAGCACCAGGTTGCGCAGACCCAGCATGATCAGTGTGTGCAGGGCGCCAAAAAGCGCCGCGCCGAGGAGGTGAATCGGTACGTGGGTGACCCAGCCGCGCCCGGAGAGGGGGAAGCGCCGCGCTGCCCAGATGATGCCGGGCAGCAACAGCATCGCGGCGTAGCTGCCGGAGAGCTCTTTGACCAGCGGGCGCAGCCAGTTGCTGGCATCGCCACTGGTCAGGTCGTCGAGGTATTGCTGGGCGAACAACAGCAGGCCGATGGCTGTTCCCAGTGCGAACAACTGCAGCGCGGCACGACCACGCCGCCAGGCCGGGCTAGCCATGCCTCTGGGCTCCGTGGATGGCGATCTGCTGGCGAAGGTGGCGTCGGCTGTCGCGCGGCGCGGGCATGGCGGGGCAATCCGGGTTCGGGACTGCGCCAAGCCTACACTGCGGGAAGATCGTGGCGAAGCATTGGGCGAGGCCGTTCAGCTTCGAGGCGCGAGAGCGGGGACGGCCGTCCGTGGCCGGGTGGGGATCCGCCCGTGGGGATCAGGAGTCCGCGCAGCTGGTGATGCAGCGACGGGTGAAGGCCGGCATGGTCATCAACAGGCGCATCGCAGTGGCAGTCTGGCCGGCGCCACCCCGCATGGCGTCGCGCTGTTCCTCGGCTTTTTCGATCAGCGTGTCGGCCTGTCGGACCAGGGTCTGACTGAGCTGTTCGAAGCGCTCCTCGGCCGGCGCCGGCAGCGGGTCACCCAGCGCGGCGAGTCCGCACAGCATCAGGGCCGGCAGCGCCAATCGCAGGGTGAATCTCGTCCAAATCGGGGCAAACAGGGCGTTCATGATCAACTCCATCGGGAGTGGTTCCGGGTGTCGCTTACAGCTAAGCAAGCGCTGTGCCATGACTAGGATGCGCCCACGAATCAAAAGGTTGCATCGAACTGACGGTCTTTTTTTGCGGATTCGCGCGGACACTGTCCGTAAAAGCGGACACCGTAGTGCTGACGGGGCTGCTACTCGGGCGGAGCCTTCGGGCATTCATGGCGTACAGGACGCGATGCGGCGTTGCCTGTGACGGTCTACAAGCGCGCCCGCCTTGGCGTGTCGCGCCACGGGCGCCACAATAGAGATCTTTTCGCGGCCACCAACGCGGGCGCGAACACACCATTCGGGAGAGGACATGGCCGAGGTCAAGGAAGCGCGGGTGCCGGATATCGGCGGCTACGACGACGTACCGGTGATCGAGCTGCTGGCTGCGGTGGGCGACCGCATCAGTGCCGATCAGGGTCTGATCACGCTGGAGTCGGACAAGGCGACCATGGAAGTGCCGAGCCCCTTGGCCGGCAAGCTGGTCGAGCTCAAGGTCAAGCTGGGTGACACCGTGTCCGAAGGCGATGTCGTGGCGCTGATCGAGGTCGAGGATGCCGCGGGCAGCGATGCGCCGGTGGCGAAAGTCGAAACGCCTGCGCCGGCCGCGCCCGAGCCGGAAAAAGCGGCGGCCAAGGCTGAGGTTCCAGCAGCGGCCGTGTCGCCGGTCAGTCCGCCGGTGACCAGCAGCAGTGGCGAAACGCGCAGTCCTCCCGTGGCCTTCAATGCCGACGAGCTGAACCCGGACAGCGTTCCCTACGCCAGCCCGGCGGTTCGCCTGTTTGCCCGCGAGCTGGGTGTGGACCTGGCCAAGGTCAGCGGCAGCGGTCGCAAGGGCCGCATCCAGCGCGAGGACGTGCAGAACTTCGTGAAGGCCGCCATGCAGGGCGGTGCCACGGCGTCGTCCGGCGGCGGTGGCGGTGGTCTCGACCTGCTGCCCTGGCCCAAGGTCGATTTCGCCAAGTTCGGCGCAGTGGATTCGCAGCCGCTGTCGCGCATCCAGAAAATTTCCGGCGCCAACCTGGCGCGCAACTGGGCGATGATCCCGCACGTCACCCAGCACGACCTGGCCGACATCACCGGGATGGAGGCTTTCCGCAAGCAGCTCGGCAAAGAGAACCCGGAGCAGAAGGTCACGCCGCTGGTGTTCCTGATCAAGGCCGCCGTCGCTGCGCTGAAGGCCTTCCCGAACTTCAATGCCTCGCTGGACGGCGACAACCTGGTGCTGAAGCGGTATTTCCATATCGGCATCGCGGTCGATACGCCAAACGGCCTGGTGGTGCCGGTGATCCGTGACTGCGACCAGAAAGGCCTGCTCGAACTGGCCGCCGAACTCGGCGCGATCTCGAAGAAGGCGCGTGACGGCAAGCTGGGTCCGGCCGACATGAGCGGCGGCTGTTTCTCGATATCGAGCCTGGGCGGTATCGGCGGCACGGCGTTCACGCCGATCATCAACGCACCGGAAGTCGCCATCCTCGGCGTCTCGCGCAGCAGCATGCAGCCGGTCTGGGACGGCGATGGCTTCGAGCCGCGCCTGATGCTGCCGTTGTCGCTGAGCTACGACCACCGGGTGATCGACGGCGCTGCCGCCGCACGCTTCACCAGCCACCTCGCGAAGACCCTGGGCGACCTGCGCCGCCTGCTGCTCTGACGCCATGCAGTCGACTCCGGCCGACAACACGACACCCGCTGCAACCGATCCGTCGCCCGCTGCGGGCGAGGGTGGCCTGCAGCAGTGGCTGGATCGTGCCGCCGAGTTGATGAACTGGGAGTTCAGCATCGGCGGCAACAGCCTCACCGTTGGTGCACTGGCCGGTGCGCTGCTGACGCTGGTGCTGATCTGGTTCATCGGACTGGTGCTGCGTCGCCGGCTCAACCGTTACGCCGAAGGTCGCGAATACAGCCGGCGCGCTTCGCTGTACACCGTCGCCAAGCTGATCTACTACGCGCTGATCGTCGTCGCGGTGATGGCCGCGCTCGGCGTGCTGGGCATTCCGGTGTCGCGCTTCGCGGTGTTTGCCGGCGCGCTGGGCGTGGGCCTGGGTTTCGGCCTGCAGGCGATCTTCAACAACTTCGTCTCCGGCCTGATCCTGCTGTTCGACCGCTCGCTGAAGGTCGGCGACTTCGTCGAGCTGGAGTCCGGCATCCACGGCGAGGTCAAGGACATCAACATCCGCGCCACGCTGATCCGCACCAACGACAACATCGACATCCTCGTACCGAATTCCGAATTCGTCAGCGGTCGCGTCACCAACTGGACCCACAACGAGGTGTCGCGACGCATCCGCGTCGAGTTTGGCGTGGCCTATGGCAGCGACAAGGAGGTGGTCAAGGCCGCGGGCATGGAGGCGGCAGCGGCCGTGCCCTACACGCTGACGCTGGACGGCCAGCGTGCGCCGCAGGTCTGGTTGACCGGCTTTGGCGATTCCAGCCTCGATTTCTCGCTGGTGGTCTGGCTCGATGCCGAAGCCACGCGTCGGCCGTCGCGGGTCAAGGCCGCGTACTACTGGGCGCTGCATGACGCGCTGGAGAAGCACGGCCTGGAGATTCCGTTCCCGCAGCGTGATCTTCGTCTGCGGTCTGCCTTTGGTGAGGAGGGCGACGCCGCCATCCGCTCCTGGCGGCACGGCGATGCCGGTCGAGCCGACGAACCGGTGGGTGCCGCCAGCCAGCCGGGCACGCGAGCCACCTCGAACAACGAGAGCACATGAGCAAGCGTACATCCAGCGACAGCCCCAAGCTGACCATCCGTCCGGCGACCGAGGCCGACGTGGCCGGCATCGTCAGCCTGTCCGAACGCACCTACGGCGAAGCCTACGGATACCTGCCGGAAATGGTGTTCGGCCAGCTCACCCGTTTTCCGGAAGGGCAGTTGGTGGCGGAATACGACGGTGCCGTCGTCGGTTATTGCGCAACCTTCCGCGTGGCCGAGGAGCTGGCCATGCGTCCGCATACCTGGAGCGAGATCACCGGTGGCGGCTATGCCTCGCGCCACGACCCGGAAGGCGACTGGCTGTACGGCATGGAGGTCTGCGTCGATCCCGACCGTCGCGGCCTGCGCCTCGGCCGTCGCCTCTACGACCGCCGCAAGAAACTGTGCCAGAAGCTGGAACTCAAGGGCATCGCCTTTGGTGGCCGCCTGCCGGGCCTCTCGCGTCGCCGCAAGCAGTACGACTCGGTGCGGGACTACGTCGACGCCGCGAGCGCCGACCGCATTCGTGATCTGGCGCTGAGCTTCCAGCTACGCAACGGTTTTGAGGTAATCGGGATCCTGCCCAACTACCTGCCTTCCGATCACGAGTCGCTGGGCTACGCGGCGCACCTGGTCTGGCGCAATCCCAAGCGCTCGGATCACCCGGTCATTCGCAGCGCGCAACGTAGTGGCAACCTGCCGGACTCGGTGCGTGTGGCGACGGTGCAGTACCAGCAGCGCCGCATCACCCACTTCGAGCAGTTCGCCACCCAGGTGGAGTACTTCGTCGACATCGCCGCCGACTATCGCAGCGATTTCGTGGTGTTCCCCGAATTGTTCACGCTGCAGTTGCTGTCGATCGAGAACCAGCCGCTGTCACCGGCGGACTCGATCCGTACGCTGACCAAGTACACCGAGCAGTTCAGCGCCTTGATGCACCGGCTTGCCGTTGCCTACAACATCAACATCATCGGCGGCTCGCACCCGACACAGATGGCCGATGGCGACATCCACAACGTCTGCTACGTGGCGCTGCGCGACGGTTCGGTGCATGAGCGCGAGAAGCTGCACCCAACGCCGAACGAACGTCATTGGTGGAAGATCACCGGCGGCGACGCCGCGCCGGTGATCAACACCGACTGCGGGCCGATCGGCGTGATGATCTGCTACGACTCCGAGTTTCCGGAGCTGGCGCGTCATTTGACCGACCAGGGCGCGATGATCCTGTTCACGCCGTACTGCACGGACGTGCGCCAGGGCCATCTGCGCGTACGTTACTGCTGCCAGGCGCGCGCGGTGGAAAATCAGGTCTACGTCGTCACCTCGGGCAACGTCGGCAACCTGCCGGGCGTGAACAACTTCGACATCCAGTACGCACAGAGTTGCATCATCACGCCCTGCGATTTCCCCTTCGCGCCGGAAGGCATCGCCGCCGATACCACGCCAAACGCCGAGCAGGTGGCCTTCGCCGACCTGCGACTCGATGATCTCGTCGCCGCACGCGCCTCCGGCACGGTGCAGAACCTGCGCGACCGTCGTCACGACCTCTACCAGACCCGCTGGAAGCGCAGCTTCTGAGCCGGCCAACCGAACGCATCAAGGAAAGCACCATGGCCAGGACAAAGGACATCACCGTTCCCGATATCGGCGGCTACGACGACGTGCCGGTGATCGAAGTGCTGGTCGCTGTCGGCGACCGCGTCGAGGTCGACCAGGGGCTGGTCACGCTGGAGTCGGACAAGGCGACGATGGAAGTGCCCTCCAGCGCCGCCGGCATTATTCGTGAGCTCAAGGTGAAACTGGGCGATACCGTGTCCGAGGGCAGCATTGTGGCGGTGCTCGAAGTGGATGGAGCAGAAGAAGCGGTGGCGTCATCTGACAGCGGCGCAGAACCCTCTCCCGCTGGCGGGAGAGGGCAGGGTGAGGGTGGAGGGCATGCAGCTGCATCGACGAAAAGCGCACCCTCACCCCAACCCCTCTCCCGCCAGCGGGAGAGGGACAATGTTGCTGCTGCCGGCGATTCCGGCCGCAAGGCTGACGTCGAGTGCAACGTGCTCGTGCTCGGTGCCGGCCCCGGTGGTTACACCGCCGCTTTCCGCGCCGCCGATCTCGACCTCGACACCGTGCTGGTCGAGCGCTATCCAAACCTCGGTGGCGTCTGCCTCAACGTCGGCTGCATCCCCTCCAAGGCGCTGCTACATGCGGCGAACGTGATCGACGAGGCGGCACATGCTGGTGACTACGGCATTGATTTCGGCAAGCCCAGGATCACACTGGACAAGTTGCGCGGCTACAAGGAAAAGGTGGTCGGCCAGCTGACCAAGGGCCTCGCCGGCATGGCCAAACAGCGCAAGGTGCGGGTCGAAATCGGTTCCGGTCGCTTCATCTCGCCGCATGAGCTGGAAGTCGAGCATGGCGGAAAGACGCGCCTGATCCGTTTCCAGCACTGCATCATCGCCGCCGGCTCGCAGGCGGTGAAGCTGCCGATGTTCCCCTGGGACGATCCGCGCGTGATGGACTCCACGGATGCACTGGATCTCGCTGACGTGCCCGGCAAGCTGCTGGTGGTGGGCGGTGGCATCATCGGCCTCGAAATGGCGACGGTCTATCGCGCCCTCGGCAGCGAAGTCACGGTCGTCGAGCTGATGGACCAGTTGATGCCGGGCGCCGACATCGACCTCGTGCGCCCGCTGGCCAAGCGCCTCAAGGACCTGGGCGTCAACGTGCACCTGAAGACCAAGGTGGTCGAGGCCAAGGCACAGAAGAACGGCATCAAGATCGGTTTTGAAGGCGACAGCGAGCCGGACGCCAAGATCTACGACCGCGTGCTGGTCTCGGTCGGTCGTTCACCGAACGGTGGCAAGGTCGGCGCCGACAAGGCTGGTGTGTCGGTGACCGATCGCGGCTTTATTCCCGTGGACCGGCAGATGCGCAGCAACGTGCCGCACATCTTCGCCATTGGCGATCTGGTCGGAAACCCGATGCTGGCGCACAAGGCCACGCACGAAGGCAAGCTCGCCGCCGAAGTCATCGCCGGCGAAAAGAAGGAATGGGTCGCAAGGGTGATCCCGTCTGTGGCCTACACCGATCCGGAAATCGCCTGGGTTGGTGTCACCGAGAACGAAGCGAAGGAAAAAGGCCTCAAGGTCGGCGTCGGCAAGTTCCCGTGGGCAGCGTCAGGGCGCGCCATTGGACTCGGTCGGACCGAAGGCTTCACCAAACTGATTTTCGACGAAGCCACGCATCGTATCGTCGGCGCCGGCATCGTCGGCCCGCACGCCGGCGACCTGATCACCGAAGCCGCCCTCGCCATCGAAATGGGCTGCGAAGCCGCCGACATCGGCCACACCATTCATCCGCATCCGACGCTGAGTGAGTCGGTGGCGATGGCTGCCGAAGTGTTTGACGGCACGATTACCGATTTGTACCTGCCGAAGAAGGTGTAGCGCTGTTTGATCCTTCTGCCGGATCTTTCGGCAATCGGTTCGCGATTCCCGGGTGCGCCGGATGAGGCAGGGCGAAGGTGCGTGATGGAGCAACTAGCGTTGCTCGACCTCCGCCATCGACACGTCCGTGACCAGCCTGAACCCGACGTCGTCATAGCCGTGCTCGGGATCGATGAAATCATTCTCGCGGGATGACGAGCCATCGCGCCACCCGAGACCGACCGTCGGATGGTCCCTGCAGCCGGGGCAGTCCGACGGCCATTCCCGGACGTTGCCAAGCATGCTGGTCATGCCTGACCTGAAACTGGGGCTGCGCGAGGCTGGCAGCGTGCCGTCGCTGGCACAGACAACGCCGCTGGAACCGCAGCTCGCGGCAGCGGGAGCAGCTGTGACGGCACGCCATTCTTCGGCGCTCGGCAGGCGGTAGCGGACGCCGTCACGCTGGCCCCGCCAGGCAGCGAAGGCCTCGGCGTCGGCGACGCTGACGCAGACCACCGGATGTTCACCGGTCTGCTGGTAGCCGGGATCGCTCCAACTGCGCTTCTTCAGCGACAGGAGCGCCATGCGATTGCGGCAGTTGCTGGTTGCCTGACCGGTGGCGCGGGAGAACGCGGCGTAGCTGTCGCGGGTGACGGCGGTCGGCAGGGCCGCCAGTCCCGGGCGACCCTCGGCGGGCATGCGGATGATGACCACGCTGGTGTCGCCGCGCTTCAGCGGGTCGCCCGCTTTGAGCGTGATGATGACGGCAGAGAACTCGGGTTCGAGTTGGCTGCCGGCAATGCCCAACTGCTGTGCGCGCTGCTTCGCCCGGGCCAAAGCCGGGCGATCCTTGCTGTCGATGGCGTCGCGCAATTGCTGTCGCAGCGGTTGTGTGACGGTTGCGGCCATCGTCTGCCAGGCGTCGCTACCCTGAAGTGCCAGCGCGTCGGCGAGTCGTCGGGCGTGGTCCAGCAAGGTGCGGGCGCCGTCGTCGTTGCCTTCCTCCAGCGCATTGGCCAAGTATGGCTGCGCGGCAGTCAACCAGCGTTCGCCCAGCGGAGCCAGGCGCGGGGAGCGTGGCTGGAGTCGTTGTGCGGTGAGCAGTGATTCCAGGGCATTGTCGCCGGGCGGCAGCGTCAGCCGTCGACGCGAAATCTGCTGGCTGGCCGCTGCCAGCGCCGCTTCACCCGGCGCAAGCGGGGGCGCGTCGACTTCCTCGTCGAGCGGTGTGTCGGCGGCGTCTGCCGGCGCGGTTTCCGCCGCTTCGACGATGGCCGCGATGGAAGCCTCACTGTTGGTCGGTGCTTTCGATGCCTCGACGCTCGCCACGGCGGCTCGGGTTGCAGACCGGGCAGTTTCTTCGGCGCCTGTCTGCAATGGCTTCGCCGTGTCGCCCGTATCCGGCTGTCGCCAGGCAAACAGAAGGCTGGCGAGCAGCATGACGACCGCGAGGCCGAGCAGGGACAATCGCCAGATCGGCGTGCCCAGTCGGCTGGGCAGCGACCATCGGGCCCGACTGCTCAGGGTTGGTGGCTTGCCGTCCGTGGCGATCCCGCCAAGCGCGTCCAGCATCTCCTGGGCATTGGCGTAGCGATCGTCCGGGGACTTGGCCATTGCCTTGTCGATGAAGGCCTGCCAGTGCGCCTTGTCCTCCGGCAACCGCGGGATCGGGTCCATGGCGTGCATCAGTGCCAGCGCCACGGTATCGCGATTGCGATAGGGCAGCGCGCCGCAGAGCATCTCGTAGGTGAGCACGCCGAGACTGTAGAGATCGACCCGGGCGTCCACGTCCTCGCCGCGTGCCTGTTCCGGCGCCATGTAGGCCCAGCTACCGACGGCCTGACCGCTGCCGGTCATGCGGCTGCGATCACGCTTGCTGATGGCGATGCCGAAATCGGTGAGCTGCGGCCGGTCGGTGTTGTCGAACAGCACGTTCTCGGCCTTCACGTCGCGATGCACGATGCCGTGGCCGTGCGCGTAGTCCAGCGCACTGAGCAATGCACGCAGCACCTCGGTGATCTGTGCCTCGTCATTGCGCAGGTCGCGCTGGCCGACGTGGCCGCGCGACAGGTAGGGCATGACGTAGTACAGCAGGCCAAGTTCCATGCGGCCGACGGCATGGATGCCGACGATGCAGGGGTGCTGCAGCTTGGCGATGGTGCGCGCTTCCTTCTCGAAGCGCTGCAGGCTGACTTCGTCGTTCAACGCCACCGGTTTGATGACCTTGATTGCCACTTGCCGGTCCAGCGATTCCTCGACGCCGAGGTAGACATAGGACATGCCGCCGCGACCCAGCAGGCGCAGCACCCGGTAGCCGGGAATTTCCGGCAGCACGCCGCTCAGCAGTTCGGCGAGCTCGTCCGGCGAGAATTCATGGGTGGAGGCGGCCATGGCATTTGACGCAATGGGTCCCGGCCAGAATACGCCAGTTCCATTTCCACAAGTGCGAATCAGCCGTCAAAACCACACTCGGCTCCATACGCCCCGGTACTGCCATGACGCCGCTCCTGTCTGCGCGCTGGCAGCATGATGACGTAGCGCCTATGCTGCCGCGCTGATACCGTGTATCCGGGGACTACCATGCGTTTCATCTGCCGACTGACGGCCTTTTCGTTGATCCTGTCCATCAATGCCGCCTGGGCAACTCCCGAGCACACGACGCCCTGCGTCGATGGCGAGGCGGAAGGCTTTCCCTGTCATCGCGTTGACCTGGTCGCGCATGTCAGTCTTTCCGAACTCGGCGTGGCCGGGCAGGAAGGCAATGACCTGTGGGGCTGGACTGATCCGGACACGGGCAAGGAGTACGCCTTGATGGGTGTCGAGAGCGGCACCGTCTTCGTCGATGTGTCCGACGAGGGCCATCCGGAAGTGCTGGGCCGGTTGCCGACCCACAGCAGCAGTTCGATCTGGCGTGACGTGAAGGTCTACCAGAACTACGCACTGATCGTTTCCGAGGCCTCCGATCATGGCCTGCAGGTGTTCGACCTCACCCGCCTGCGCAACGTGATCTCGCCGCCCGTGACCTTTACCGAGGATGCGCACTACGGCAATTTCGGCCGCGCCCACAACATCGTGGTCAACGAGGACACCGGCTTTGCCTACGCCGTGGGTTCGCGGCAGGGCACCGAGACCTGCAACGCCGGCCTGCACATGATCGATATCAGCAACCCGCTGGTGCCGTCCTTTGCCGGCTGTTTCAGCGCCGATGGCTACACCCACGACGCGCAGTGCGTGGTCTACAGCGGACCGGACAGCGATTACAGCGGCGATGAAATCTGCCTGGCCTCCAATGAGGACACGCTGACCATCGTCGACGTCAGCAACAAGTCGTCACCGGTGCAGATCGCCCGTGTGGGCTATGCCGGGAGCCAGTACACGCACCAGGGCTGGTTCGCCCCGGGCCAGCGCTGGTACCTGATGGACGACGAACTGGACGAGCAGGGCAACGGCCACAACACGCGCACCTATGTCTGGGACCTGCAGGACCTGGATTCACCGCAGCTGTCCTTCACCTACACCGGCCCGGTTGCCGCCATTGACCACAACCTCTATATCCGCGACCAGTATGCCTTCGAGGCCAATTACAAGAGCGGCCTGCGCATCCTGGATATCTCCGGCATCGAGCAGGACACGATCACCGAAGTGGCGTTCTTCGACACGCATCCCGAAGGCGATGACGCCAACTTCGACGGCGCTTGGAGCAACTACCCCTTCTTCGAAAGCGGGAACGTACTGGTCAGCGACATCTCGCGCGGCCTGTTCGTGCTGAAGCCGATCCTGTGCGAGGAGCCCGCCGTCGCCAGCGGACTGTCGGCGCTGGCGGCCGGAGACAATCGGATCGACCTGAGCTGGAACCTGGCGCCTGAAGTGGATGCCGGCTACGAGGTGTATCGCGAGCTCGGCGGCTGTGGCGCCGGGCCGGGTGAGCTGATCGCCAGCGGATTGGGCGCACCGGCGTATTCGGATACGACCGCCTCCGGCCTGGTGACCTACGGGTACCGGGTACGGGTGGTGGATCAGAGCGGCCAATGCCGCAGCGCCTTTTCCGCCTGCGTCGAGGCCAGCACCAGCGGTGCCTGCACCGCACCGCCGAGCTTCGCCGGCCTGCAGTCGGCGGTGTCGCTCGGCTCGACGACTTGCAGCATTGCGCTGGACTGGAATGACGCCACGTCGAACTGCAGCGGTGGCATCGCCTACGACGTGCATCGCGGTTTGGCCAACGATTTCGAACCCGATGCCGGCAATCTGGTCACCAGCGTTTCGGGGACGGGGTATACCGATCTGGAAGTTGCAACCGGTCAGGCCTATCACTACCTCGTACGTGCCCGTGACGACGGCAACGGGGCGGTGGATGGCAATCTGGCGCGCCTGCCGGTGGCGGCTCAGGGGCCGATCAGCAGCGGTGACTGGAGCAACGGCGCGGAAGAAGGTGAAGTCCTGCTCGGGACCGGAACCGGGATCAATGTGATCCAGCATGTCGCCTGGCATGCAGTGGATACGCAGGCTCACACCGGTGCGCGTGCCTACTTCAGCAGCTATGCCAACTCGGAATGCCTGGCACTGACGACCGCCGGCATCGACCTTGGTGGTGACGGCACTTCGACACTCAGCTTCTACCAGCGCTACGGCATCGAAACCGGCTGGGATGGCGGTCGCGTCGAAGTTTCGACCGATGGCCAGAACTGGTCGCCGTTGACGCCGGTGGGTGGCTATCCCGGCAACATCACCAATAGCGGCAATGCCTGTGGCTGGAGCGTGGGCAACAACACGGTCTACAACGGCACCTCGCCGGGCTGGCCGGACGACTGGGTGCAGCAGCAGTTCGACCTGTCCGCCTACAACGGCACGGTCTACCTGCGCTGGCTGTTTTCCACCGATACCGGCGTGACCGAAGAGGGCTGGTGGATCGACGACATCGTGGTATCTCCGGCGCAGGTGCCGGGGACCTGCACCACGGCGGTGATCGAGAGCAGTGTCGACGTCACCGCACACACGCCGGAGCCTTCGGAAGCAGGCGACGCGGTGCTGGTGACGTTCACCGTGGAAGGCAGCCCGATCGAGGCCGGCACGCCAACCGGCAGCGTTACCGTCACCGCCGATGCCGGCGGCGAGACCTGTTCTGCCAGCCTGCCTGCGACCAGTTGTGAGCTCGAGTTGTTGACTGCCGGCATGCGCGATCTGACCGTCAACTATTCCGGTGATACCGTGTTTCCTTCCGCGCAGCAGGTGATCACGCATGCCGTCCAGCCGGCAGCGCCGACGCTTCAGGTGGAGGTCCTGCCACCCGCGACCGGCATGCCGGGAACGGTTGATGCCGTCATCACGATGGGCGGCAAAGCTGGCCTGGCGGCACCGGAAGGCACGGTCACCGTGGCGAGCGATCTGGAGCCAGCCAGTTGCGACGTCGTGCTGCCAGCGACCTCCTGCCAGCTGACGTTGTCAGTGGCCGGACTGTATACGTTGACCGCGACCTATCCCGGCGATGCATCGTATTCGTCGGCGAATGCGCAGACCCAGAAGCTGATCTACGACACGCCGGCGCTATTCGGGGACGGGTTCGAGTAGCACGCCATCGCGATTCAATCCGCCGGCAGCATGGTCGCTGCCGGCGGATGGCGATGGATGATCCCTTGATAGCTCAGGGCGCGACGAGGTCGCCGTAGCTGTCCGGACGACGGTCGCGGTAGAACTGCCAGACGTTGCGGACTTCGCGGATCTGGTCGAGGTCGAGGTTGGCCACGATCAGCTCATCCTGGTCGCGTGAACCCTGCGACACGATCTGTCCGCGCGGGTCGGCGAAATAGCTCTGGCCGTAGAACTCGCCGATGTTCCAGGGTGCTTCGGTGCCGACGCGGTTGATGGCGCCGATGAAATAGCCGTTGGCGGCGGCGTGTGCGGGTTGCTCCAGCTTCCACAGGTATTCCGACAGACCGGCCACCGTCGCGGACGGATTGAACACGATCTCCGCACCGTTGAGGCCCAGCGCGCGCGCGCCTTCGGGGAAGTGGCGGTCGTAGCAGATGTAGACGCCGACCTTGGCGTAGGCGGTCTGGAACACCGGATAGCCGAGGTTGCCCGGGCGGAAGTAGAACTTCTCCCAGAAGCCCGGCAGGCAGTGAGGGATGTGGTGCTTGCGGTATTTGCCGAGGTAGCTGCCGTCGGCATCGATCACCGCGGCGCTGTTGTAGTAGACGCCGGTGATGTCCAGCTCGTAGATCGGCACCACCAGCACCATGCTGTGCTGCTTCGCCACTTCCTGCATCAGCTTGACGGTGGGGCCGTCAGGGATGGATTCGGCACTGTCGTACCAGCGCGGGTTCTGCTCGGCGCAGAAGTAGGGCGCGGTGAAGATTTCCTGCATGCAGAGGATCTGCACGCCGGCCTTGCCGGCCTGTTCGATGAAACCGACGGTCTTGTCGAGATTGGCCTGGCGGATGGTTTCCAGCGATTCATCCACGGAACAGGCCATCGACGTCTGGATCAGGCCACACTTCACCACTTGAGACATTGCTTCTTCCTCCCGGTTGTTACGTCCCGGCTCTCCGGGCGAACCCGCATGCTACCAATGCCCGGCCACCAGCGCGCAACGGCGACAGGTGGCCGGGCGATGATGGCGGCGGTGACAGCGATCACCAGATGTGAACGCGTTCCTCCGGTGCGAGGTACAGGCCCTGCTCCGGCTGCACGTTGTAGGCGTCGTACCAGGCGTCGAGGTTGCGCACGGTCTGTGCGCGGAAGCGGCCCGGCGCGTGTTCGTTGGTCAGCACCTGCTGGCGCAGCGCCTCGTCGCGAACCTTGCCACGCCAGGCCTGTGCGTAGGCCAGGAAGAAGCGCTGGTCGCCGCTGAGGCCATCGATCTCGGGCGCGGCTTCTCCCCCCAGGGACTTGCGATAGGCCATGTAGGCGATGGTGAGGCCGGAGACGTCGGCGATGTTCTCGCCAATGGTCTGCCGACCCCGGATATGCAGGCCGGGCAGCGCCTCGTAGCCGTCGAACTGTGCCACCAGGCGCTGCGCCGCCGCCTGGAAGTGCGCTTCGTCCTCCGGCGTCCACCAGTTGCGCATCCGGCCTTCGGCGTCGAACTCCGACCCCAGGGTGTCGAAGCTGTGGCTGATCTCGTGGCCGATGATCGCGCCGATGGCACCGTAGTTGGCCGCCGGATCGGCTTTCGGGTCGAAGAACGGCGGTTCCAGGATGGCGGCCGGGAAATTCATCGCGTTCTGCACCGGCAGGTTCACCGCGTTGACGGTCTGCGGCGTCATCCACCATTCGCCGCGATCCGGCGCGTGCTGGAGCTTGTCGCGCTGGTGTTCGAACTCGTAGCGCTCGGCGCGCAGCGCGTTGCCGAGGGCGTCGTCCGGGCGGATGTCCAGCTTCGAGTAATCGCGCCAGCGATCCGGGTAGCCGACACCGACCTTGACCGACGCGGCCTTGCGCTTGGCTTCGGCGCGGGTTTCCGGGGTCATCCAGTCGAGTTGATCGACGCGGTCGAGGAAGGCCGAGTTGATGTTGTGCACCAGGGCTTCGATGGCGGCCTTGGACTCCGGCGGGAAATAGCGTGCCACGTACTGCTGGCCCACGGCGTCGCCCAGTGCACCGCTGGTCGCCGCGACCGCGCGTTTCCAGCGGTCACGCTGTTCCGGCGTGCCCTGCAGGGTGCGGCCGTAGAAGTCGAATTGCAGGTCGGCGAAGGCCTTGGGCAGCAGGCCGGCGCTGCGGTTCAGCGCGTGGAAGCGCAGCCAGGCCTTGATGTCGGCGAGGTCCGCCTTGCCGAGAAGGGCGGCGATGCCGCGGATGGCGTCGGCCTGCCAGACATCGATCTGCGCCTGGTCGTCGAGGCCGGCGGCCTTGAAGTAGGCGTCCCAGTCGAGGCCGGGTGCCTGCTTGCCGAACGCATCGCGCGCCCAGACGTTGTTGGCGTTGTGCACGCTCATGCTGTCGACGACGTTGGCGTGGGCCCCGGCGATTCCGGTTTCCAGCGCGATTACCTTCGCGGCGCTGGCTTCGGCGGCGTCGTCCCCCGCAGCGGCGAGCAGGTTGGCGATGTAGGTCTGGTATTTGCCGCGCAGCTCGACCATGCCCTCGTCATTGGACAGGTAGTAGTCGCGATCCGGCAGGCCGAGGCCGCCCTGCAGCAGGTAGGCCATGTTCCGGCTGGGGTCTTCCAGGGCCTGGGTGACGAACAGACCGAAGGGGCGTGAGGTATTGAAGTTGGTGGCGTTCAGCGGATCGACGTCGGCGCGCAGTCCGTCACCGAGCAGCGTGGCCAGCTGCTGGCGGTCGCCGACCGCCTCGATGGCGTCGAGGTCTGGCTGCAGCGGTTCGAGGCCACGCTTTTCAATGGCGCCCTCGTCCATGAAGGCGCGGTAGTAGTCGGCGATCTTGCGCGCTTCCGAGCCGGGTTCGGTGTCCTTGGCCGCAAGGTCGCGGATCAGTTCGGCGTTGCGCTTCTCGGCGATCTGGAACACCTGGTAGAACACGCCGAGGCTGGAGCGGTCTGCCGGAATCTCGGTGACCGCGCGCCAGTGGCCGTTGGCGTACTGCTCGAAGTCCTCGCCGGGCGGGGTCATGGCATCAATGCCGTCGAGGTCGAGGCCGCTGTGCAATGTCGGGCTGGTCGCCGCCGGGGCGGCTTCCGTCGTCGTGTCCGCGGTGGGCGCGGCGGTGTCCGGTGCGTCGTTGCCACCGCAGGCAGACAGCAGGATGGCAGTCACGGCGGCGGTCAGGAGGTGGCGGCGGGGGCGCAACATGGCGGCGGCTCCAGTCAGGAAAGAGGCCGGAACAATAACCGTCTTCGAGCGCGGTTACAGCGGACCAAAGTCACGGCTGGCGCATATCCAGTCAAGGAAGGCTTGCTTACTGCACGCCCTCCAGCATGGGCGGCATTTCCTCGACCAGGAAGTCGATGAAGGCGCGTACCGCCGGCAGCATGCCGCGGCGGCTGGGAAAGACCACGTGCAGGATGCCGAGCGGCAGGCGCCACTCGGGCAGCACGTGTCGCAATCGGCCATCGGCCAGTTCGTCAGCGATCACACTGGTCGGCAGCAGGGCGATGCCGAGGCCGTCCAACGCGGCCTGGCGCAGCACCGGGAAGTTGTGGCAGATCAGCCGGGGATGGTGAGCGACGTCGACGGTCTGCTTGTCCGGCCCGGTCAGTTGCCAGTGCTGGTGCTCGCCGTCGGCGAAACTCAGCGTGGCGTGTCCGGACAGCTGCTCGGGGTGCGACGGATCGCCGCTGCGCTGCAGATAGGCCGGGCTGGCCACCAGCAGTTCGCAGGATTCGGCGAAGCGGCGCATCACCAGGCCGTCCTCGCCGCTGGGATGGCTGCGCACGCGGATCGCCGCATCGAAGCGCTCGCCGAGTACGTCCACCCGGCGGTTGTCGACGTGCAGGTCCAGTCGCACCTTGGGATAGCGCTTCAGGAACTTCGGCAGGATCGGCGCCAGCTGTGCGCTGGCCAGCGCGATCGGGCAGGCCACCTTGACCAGTCCGCGTGGCTCCGACTGCGCCTGCTCGACCACCTCGAAGGCGGCTTCGGCTTCGGCCAGCATGGCCTGGCAGTGGCGGTACAGGTCTTCGCCAGTGTCGGTGACCACGAAGCGCCGGGTCGAGCGCTGCAGCAGGCGGACGCCAAGCTGCTCCTCCAGCCGGTTGACGTGCCGCGACAGACGCGACTTCGGAACGCCGAGTTCACGGCCGGCGGCGGCGAATCCGCCGTGTTTCACCACCATGGCGTAGTAGTAGAGGTCATCAAGGCTGGCGGAAAAATCCATGGCGGGGCTCCGGCGCTGATCGGCATTGATTGTTCCATATTCAGAACAATCAATGCCGATATTACCTGATTATCATTGATTGGTATCGGTATTACCTTTTCTCCCATGGCGAATCAGCGCCAACCATCTAGGAGAAAAGCATGAACATCCTGCATATCGACAGCAGCGCCCTTGGCCAGAATTCCGCCAGCCGTGAGCTGAGCGCCGCGCTGGTGGCCCGCCTGCGTCAGCTTCACCCGGAAGCCAGCGTCACTCATCGTGACCTCGACAGCGAGCAGCTGCCGCACCTGAGCGCGAAGACCCTTGCTGCCGCGGACGACGCCATCGTCGCGGAAAACGCCGCAGTGCTGCAGCAGTTCCTCGACGCCGACATCGTGGTGCTGGGCGTGCCGGTTTACAACTTCACCATTCCGACCACGCTCAAGGCCTGGATGGATCGCGTGGCCGTGGCCGGCAAGACGTTCCGCTACACCGCGGAAGGTCCGGAAGGTCTGGCTGGTGACAAGCGCGTGCTGCTGGCCGTCACCCGTGGCGGTATGCGCGGGGCTGATCGCTTCGAGGAAAGCTACCTGCGCTTCATGTTCAACTTCTTTGGCATCGAGAACGTGGAAAGCATCCGTGCCGAAGGCCTGAACCTGTCGCCGGAGCACCGGCAGAAGGCGATGGCTGCGGCACTTCAGAAGGTCGCGCGGCTGGACGACAGCGAGCAGCGGGAAGCGGCATGATGGACGCCATTGCGCGTGACGAAATCGGGCGCAACAACCCCTTGGAGAGTGCTGCCATGAACGAAAGCATCGACTACGACGCCCGCCCGCGTCGCATCCAGAAGGTGATCCGTGGCACCCCGACCTCGGACGGCGCCGGCGTGCGGCTGAACCGGGTGATCGGCGGGCCGAGCCTGGACATGCTCGATCCCTTCCTGCTGCTGGACGAGTTCGGCACCGACAAGCCGGAGGACTACATCGCCGGCTTCCCCAGCCATCCGCATCGTGGCTTCGAGACGGTGACCTACATGCTCGACGGCCGCATGCGCCACCGTGACAACCACGGCCACGAGGGCGTGCTGGGTCCGGGCAGCGTGCAGTGGATGAGCGCGGCGCGTGGCATCGTGCATTCGGAGATGCCCGAGCAGGAGGAAGGCCGCATGCGCGGCTTCCAGTTGTGGATCAACCTGCCGGCGGACAGGAAGATGGGCGAGCCGCGCTACCAGGAGCATGCCGCCGACGCGATTCCCGCGGTGCGGCCGAATGACGGCGTGACGGCGAAGGTCATCGCCGGCGAGGTCGATGGCACGCGCGGCCCAGTTCAGCAGCCAGCCACCGATCCGGTCTATCTCGACGTGCTGCTGGACACCGAAGCTGTCTTCGAGCCGGCGATTCCGGCCGGGCACAGCAATTTCGTCTACGTCTACGAAGGCGAGCTGGCCATCGGCAGCGAAGACCATGCCCAGCGGGTCACTGCAGGGCATCTGGCGGTGCTCAGCGATGGCGACAGCCTGCGCCTCCAGGGCATCGTCGATGGCAGCCGCGCCATCGTCGTCGCCGGCCGCCCGCTGCGCGAGCCGGTGGCCCGCTACGGCCCGTTCGTGATGAACACGAAGCAGGAGATCATCCAGGCCGTCGAGGACTTCAACGCCGGTCGCTTCTGATCATCGATTGACCCCGCTGCAACGCAAACGCCCGTGCCGTTCCGGTGCGGGCGTTTGCGCGTCATCGCCCGGGCCCGGACAATTCACGGTTTGCCATCAGATCCGGAGCCGCCCGTGACCATCCTTCGCATGACCGACCTCGACCTTGCCGGCAAGCGCGTGCTGATCCGGGAGGATCTCAACGTGCCGGTGGCCGACGGCGAGGTCACTTCCGAGCAGCGCATCCTGGCCGCGCTGCCGACCCTGCGCCTGGCGCTTGAAAAAGGCGCCGCGCTGATGGTGATGTCGCATCGCGGTCGCCCGACTGAAGGCGAATGGTCCGAAGACGAATCGCTGGCACCGGTGGCGAAGCGCCTGTCGCAGCATCTGGGTCGTGACGTGCCGCTGATCCGCGACTGGATCGATGGCGTCGAGGTCTCGCCGGGCAATATCGTGCTGCTGGAAAACTGCCGCATGAACGTCGGCGAGAAGAAAGACGACGCAGTCCTCGCGGAGAAGTACGCCGACCTCTGTGACGTGTTCGTGATGGACGCCTTTGGTACCGCGCATCGTGCGCAGGCCTCGACCCACGGCGTGGTGCAGAAGGCCAAGGTCGCCTGCGGCGGCCCGCTGCTGATGGCCGAACTGGATGCGCTGGATCGCGCGCTGAAGGATCCGGCGCGGCCGCTGCTGGCCATCGTCGGCGGCAGCAAGGTCAGTACGAAACTGGAATTGCTTGGCAGCCTGCTGGCCAAGGTTGACCAGCTGATCGTCGGTGGCGGCATCGCCAACACCTTCATCGCCGCGGTCGGTCATCCGGTGGGCAAGTCGCTGGTGGAAATGGACCTGCTCGATACCGCGAAGCAGATCATGGCCGACGCGAAAGCCCGTGGCGCTGAAGTGCCGGTGCCCGAAGATGTGGTCGTCGCCACCGCCTTTGCTGCTGACGCCGAAGCGATCATCCGCGACGTCGCCGAGGTGCGTGACGACGAGATGATTCTCGACATCGGCCCGAAGACCGCCGCGCGCTACGCCGAGCTGATCGGCCGTGCCGGCAGCGTGATCTGGAACGGCCCGGTCGGCGTGTTCGAGTTCGACGCCTTCGGCAACGGCACGCAGACGCTGGCGGAGGCCATCGCCAGCTCGAATGCGTTTTCGATAGCCGGCGGCGGCGACACGCTGGCCGCCGTGGACAAGTACGGCATCGCCAGGGACGTCAGCTACATTTCCACCGGCGGCGGCGCGTTCCTCGAGTTCTGTGAAGGCAAGGAACTGCCGGCTGTCGCAGCGCTGGAGGCGCGTGGTGGCTGAAGGCGCTGCATTGCCAACCCTGTTCTTCGATCTGGACGGCACGCTGATTGACTCCGAACTCGGCATCACCCGCTGCGTGGCGCATGCGCTGCAAACGCTTGGTGAGTCGGTGCCGGATACGGCGGCGATGCGCCGCTGGATCGGCCCGCCGCTGCGTGCCAGTTTTGCACCGCTGCTCGACGATGCTGATCGAGTCGAGCAGGCCGTGACGCTGTATCTGGAACGCTTTGACGACGTGGGCTGGCGCGAACACCGTGTGTACGACGGCATCGCCGATGTGATCGGGTCGCTGGCGGCACGCGGGCATCGGCTGGCGGTGGTCACCGCCAAGAACGAACCGCATGCCCGGCGCATCGTCGAGCGTCTGCCTTTCGGCCATCATTTCCAGACCGTCAGCGGCGCCGGATCGGATGCCGCGCATGCCGACAAGCGCGGCCTGATCGCCGAGGCGATGCGCCGACTGTCGCTCAGCGCCGACGATTGCGTGATGATCGGTGACCGGCACATGGATATCGACGGCGCCCGCGCCCACGGCATGCGCAACGTCGGCGTGCTGTGGGGCTTTGGCGGCGAAGCCGAGCTGCGTGAAGCCGGCGCCGACGCGCTGCTGCGTCATCCCCAGGAACTGGAGAGCGTGCTAGCGTAAGCGGCTGACGACATCGACAGCCGACACCGCATGCACAAACCGCCTTCCGACGCCCTGCGTCGCACCAAGATCCTGGCCACCCTGGGCCCCGCCACCGACGCGCCCGGCGTACTGGACGAGCTGATCCGCGCGGGTGTCAACCAGGTTCGCCTCAACTTCTCGCACGGTAGCGCCGAATCGCAGAAAGCCCGTGTCGAAGCGATCCGCGCGGCAGCGGAAAGCGCCGGCTGCGAGATCGGCATCCTCGCCGACATGCAGGGACCGAAGATCCGCATCGAGCGCTTCGCCGACGGTCCGGTCAGCATCAAGGCCGGTGATCGCTTCGATCTGATTTGCCGGGAAGACGTCGGCGCTGGTGACGCAAGCTGGGTTGCGGTCAGCTACCTCGGTCTGGTCAACGACGTCGCCGCCGGCGACACGCTGCTGCTGGACGATGGGCTGGTCGCGTTGCGCGTCGATGCAGTGGAAGGCGAGCGCATCCGCACCACGGTGCTGACCGACGGCAAGCTGTCTGACCGCAAGGGCCTGAATCGCCTGGGTGGCGGCCTGTCGCTGGGCGCGCTCACGGAAAAGGACCGTGCCGATATCCGCACCGCCGCCGAACTGGGCGTGGACTTCATCGCGATTTCCTTCTGCCGCACCGCCGCCGACATCGACGAGGCGCGAAAGCTCGCGCGCGAGGCCGGCTCCGAGGCGGCGATGGTGGCCAAGATCGAGCGTGCCGAAGCGATCACCAACCTCGATGAGATCATCGATGCCAGCGACGTGGTGATGGTCGCGCGCGGCGATCTCGGCGTGGAGATCGGCGACGCCGAGCTACCCGGCCTGCAGAAGAAGATCATTCGCGAAACGCTGGCACGCAACAAGCTGGTGATCACCGCCACGCAGATGCTGCAGTCGATGGTCGACAGCCCGATTCCGACCCGCGCCGAAGTGCTGGACGTCGCCAACGCGGTCATCGACGGCACCGACGTGGTCATGCTCTCGCAGGAAACGGCGGCTGGCAGCTATCCGGTGCGCGCAGTCGAAGCGATGGTGCGCATCTGCCTCGGCGCCGAACGCCAGTTCGACACCGATACCGACTTCGAGGCCGCGCCGCGTGGCCTGCAGCATGCCGACCAGGCCATCGCGATGGCCTCGATGTTCCTCACCGAGCACATCCGCGTGCGTGCCATTCTCGCGCTGACCGAATCCGGCGGCACCGCGCGCTTCCTGTCGCGGCATCGCAGCGCCGTGCCGATCTACGGGCTTTCGCGGCATGCGCCGGCACGTCGGCGCATGGCGATGATGCGTGACGTGCATCCCATCGACTTCGACAGCCAGGGCGAGCCACCGCGCAAGGCCGCGCGCGCTGCGATTCGCCAGTTGTTCGAGCTCGGCGCACTCAAGGTCGGCGACCGCGTGCTGATCACCAGCGGCGATCACATGGAGCAACGCGGCAGCACCAACACGCTGCGCCTGCTGGTCGTCGGTCAGGATGGTCGTGCCGAGGGACTGGGCGAGCTGTAGACGCGTCCCCGGATGGCCATGCGTCCCCGGCATGGCATCCAAAGCTGAACGGTATGCCCTGTGTTCAGGAAGGCATCGATACCTTCGAGCGGCCGGCTGGGAAACGTGAGGCCGGTCACTCCGCTCACCCGGAAAGCACCCGATGTCGAGATGCAGTAGTGGCTAGCCGAAACGTGGGGTTCGGCCCACAATCGGGACCGAACCCGGGAAAGGACAGGCACGAATGAACATCATGCGAATCAAGGCGGTGGCGCTGGTGGTTGCTCTCGCGCCCCTCGTGGCCCTCGCTGGCGGCAAGGAGCGCATTGCCGCGGAGGGAACGATCGGTGACCAGTGGATGCTGGCCGACGGCGTGTCGCTGGCTGCCGCGGAATACCCGCCGCACTATCTGTCGACCAAGGCTGACGTCTGCATGGCCATCGGCTACCGCATCGCGCCGGATGGCAAGACGTCGGACTTCATGGTGCTGGATCAGTGGAACAGCGTGGACGAGCAGCATGAGCCGCTGGCTGGCTTCTGGCAGGCGTTTGCGTCGGCCGGTGCCGGGGCGCTGGCGGAGTGGCGCTTCAAGCCGCGGCCCGAGGTCAATGATCCCGTTCCCACGATGACCGTGGCGACGCTGACCTTCGCCGCCAACCCGGCTGCCGACATCGCGCAACTGCGCGGGGAGTGTCGCATCAAGGACCTCGCCAGGAGCATCAAGAAGGCCCGCTCGGCAAGGACGGCTGACGGGAACATGCTGAAGCAGGAGCAGGAAAACCGGATGATCCGCCAGGAACGCGCGCGCACGGAAGCCGATCTGCGGCGGGCCAATGGCGGCTGACAGATGAATGGCCCGACGACGAGGATGACCAGATGAACGCAAAGAACATGAACACACGCAGCCGGCGTGCTCGTGGACAAGGTCCCCGCTTGCTGAAACGGACAGGCCTGATGTTGGCGGCCTTCGGCATGACTGGCGCGGCGGTCGCCGGCGGCAGCCGCATTGCTGATGAAGGCGAGCTGGGAACCTACTACACCGTCGCCAAGGGCGCGCAGTTGGATACCGCAGGTTATCCGGAAACCATGCTCGACGAGCAGGCCAATGCCTGTCTGTCTGTCGGCTATCGCGTTTCTGCACAGGGCGTACCCGGCAACATCATTGTGCTTGACCGCTGGAACAGCGTATCTGGCGACAAGGAGCCGGTGGACGGGTTCTGGAAAGCCTTCGAGGCATCGGCGGTGCTGGCCGTTTCGCAGTGGCGTTTCCAACCGTTGGAGGGCGTCGAGGCGCAGCCGACGTTCACCGTGTCGACGTTTGGCTTCATGGCCGATGACGCCATGAGCAACGCCGCCGTGCGTAGCCATTGCCGCGTGGCGGGTCGTGAGCTTGCGAAAGTCGGGAATCGGATGTCGCACGATGCCGCCTGGCAGCGGGCTTCGCAGGTGCTCTGGAGTCCTCCCCATTCCGTTCCGTCAAGCACGGTTAGCCAGCGTTAGCCGGCTGGTCAACTCAGTGATCGTCGAATCGCCCGGCCCAAAGCCGGGCGATTCCATTTTGTACACTCGAATTAATGGATTTGGCTGACCCGGCCAAACTCACTGGATTCTGAAACGCAGGAGATTGATATGCAGGAACTGATCAACCGAATCGACTGGGCCGTGGTCGAGGCGACGGCCTGGGACTGGGGCGGGCGTGTGCTGGCGGCGCTGGCGATCTTCCTGATCGGTCGCTGGGTGGCGCGGCGCATTTCGCGACTGTTCCAGCGTGGCATGCAGCGCGCCGGCAGCGACCCGACGGTGGTGGATTTCATCGGCAAGCTGGGCTTCGGTGTGCTGCTGGTGCTGGTCTGCGTCGCGGCGCTGGATCGGCTCGGCGTGCCGTCGGCGTCGCTGGTGGCGGCAGTGGGTGCCGCGGGCCTGGCCATCGGCCTGGCCATGCAGGGCTCGCTGGCCAACCTGGCTTCCGGCGTGCTGATCATCCTGTTCAAGCCGTTCCGCAAGGGTGACTTCGTCGAGGTCGGCGGCATGAGCGGCGTGGTACGCGAGGTCGGCATGCTGCTGACGCGGATGACCACCGGCGACAACCGCGACGTGTCCATGCCCAACGCACAGGTGCTGGGCAATCCGATCATCAATTATTCGTTCAACGGCACCCGGCGCATCGATCTGCTGATCGGCATCGGCTATGCCGCCGAAGCCGCCCAGGCGATGGACATCATCCGTGGCGTGCTGGCGCGCGAGGAGCGGGTGCTGAAAGACCCGGAGCCGGTACTGATGGTGGAAAGCCTGAACGAATCCAGCGTGGACCTGATGGTCCGCCCCTGGGTGAACACCAGCGATTACTGGCCGGTTCGGGGGGCGCTGCTGCGCGACATCAAGTCGGCGCTGGATGAAGCCGGCATCGAGATTCCGTTCCCGCAGCGCACCGTGCACGTTCTGGGTGGTAGCAGTGCCGCCGAAGCGGCTGCCGCTGCTGCTGCTGACTGATCCGCAGGAAGCCGCTCCGGCAGGCTGCGCGGCCTGCCGGGGACGGCTATAATTCGCGGCTTCCCACGGTTCGGTACGAGACAGGACAGACAGCATGAGCATCGATCAGCTCGAAGACATCGCCCGCGCGATGGTGGCGCCCGGCAAGGGCATCATCGCCATCGACGAATCCACCGCCACCATCGCCAAGCGCCTGGCCTCGGTAAAGGTCGAGAACACCGAAGAGCACCGTCGCGCCTACCGCGAAATGCTGCTGACCACGCCGAACCTCGGCCAGCACATCTCCGGCGCCATTCTCTACGACGAAACGCTGCGCCAGAGCACGAAGGACGGCGTGCCGTTCACCCAGGTGATGCAGGATGCCGGCATCATTCCGGGCATCAAGGTTGATCTCGGTGCCAAGCCGCTGGCCGGTTTCCCGGGTGAAGTGGTCACCGAAGGCCTCGACGGCCTGCGTGATCGCCTCGCCGAGTACGCCCGACTGGGCGCGCGTTTCGCCAAGTGGCGCGCGGTGATCCGCATCGCCGACGACGCACCGAGCGGCACCTGCATCGAAGCCAACTGCCACGCACTGGCCCGCTACGCCGCGCTGTGCCAGGAGGCCGGCATCGTGCCGATGGTCGAGCCCGAGGTGCTGATGGATGGCGACCACGACATCGAGGTCTGCTACGACGTCACCGAAGCCACCCTGCGTTCGCTGTTCGGCGCGCTTTACGAGCACGGCATCCTGATCGAGGGCACCATCCTCAAGGCCAGCATGGTGGTGTCGGGCGCGGACTGCGAAGAGCAGGCCAGCGTCGACGAGGTTGCTGAAGCCACTATCCGTTGCCTGAAGGCGACGGTCCCGGCGAACCTGCCGGGCATCGTGTTCCTGTCTGGCGGACAGAGCGACGAGCGCGCCACCGCGCACCTCGATGCCATGAACCGCAAGGGCAGCCTGCCGTGGCCGCTGAGCTTCAGCTACGGTCGTGCCATGCAGACCGCCGCGCTCAAGCTGTGGGGTGCGGACATGGCCGGCAACTACGACAAGGCACAGGAAACCGTGTTCCAGCGCGCCCGTGACAACGGCCTCGCCGCGCTGGGGCAGTGGCCAGGCAACTGAGCCACTCCTGCATCGAGGTTTTGAAAACGCCGGCCACGTGCCGGCGTTTTCGTGCTGGCTGCGCGCTGAAGACGGCAAGCGACGGCGCTTGTGATCGCCGCACGCCGCGGATACCGTCTTCCCTCTTCCAGGAACCTGCCCTCAAACCGGCCTTACGACACATGATGGAAACACTGCGACCGTTGTTCCACGTTGCCCGATTGCCCCTGTTGATCCTGCTGGCCGGCTGTGGCGCCGCGCCTCAGTCCGAGGCGGCGCGATCGGAGGCGACGACCGAGACGACGACAGCCATCGCCAGCGCCACGGCGAGCGAGCCAGCGGATGGCGACGCCGACGGCAGCAGCGACGTCGCAGCCGTCGTCCCTTCGCCCACGGACGATCCGGCCTTCGCTGATGGCGCACGCCATTACCGCATCGACTACCGCGTGCGCTTCCTGCCCGACGAGGGCGCGGCTGATGTGCGTATCGACCTCCAGCGCGGCAGCGGCCATCTCACCCGCCTCGATTTCGACATGCCGGCTTCGCGCTATAGCGGGATCGAGGGTGATGGCGATATCCAGCGCGACGAAGGTCGTCTGGTGTGGACGCCGCCGCGTGATGGTGGCGAGTTGCGCTACCGCTATCGCATCGACCACGAACGCGGTAGCGGCGGTTACGACGCGCGCATCACCGATGACTGGGCGCTGCTCCGCGGTGACGACCTGGTGCCGCCGGCGCGCACCCGCGGCACCCGCGACAGCTACGCGCAGGCCACGCTGCATTTCGATGATCTGCCGGAAGGCTGGTCGGCCGAAACGCCGTGGAAGCCGGCGCCCGATGGCGGCGATGCCGTGGTCAACCCGGACACCCGCTTTGATCGCCCGGTAGGCTGGATCCTTGCCGGCAAGCTCGGCGTGCGTCGAGAGAGCGTCGAGGGCATGTCGGTCAGCGTGGCCGCGCCCACCGACCATGCCGCGCGTCGGCTCGACGTGCTGGGCGCGATCAATGCGCTGGGCAACGAGCTGCAGCGCGTGTTCGGCGCACTGCCGCCCAAGCTGCTGATCGTGCTCGCACCCGATCCGATGTGGCGTGGCGGCCTGTCCGCACCGCGCTCGCTGTACCTGCACCTGGATCGCCCGCTGATCAGCGAGAACGGCAGCAGCACGCTGGTGCACGAACTGGTGCACGTGGTCAGCGGTATCCGCGGCGTCAAGGGCGAGGACTGGATCGCCGAAGGCATCGCCGAGTACTACAGCATCGAGCTGATGAGCCGCATTGGCCTGCTCAGCGACGACCGGCGCGCGCGCGCGCTGGACTGGATGCGCAGCCACGGCCGCAAGGTGAAGACACTGGTGGCTGACAGCTCCAGCGGCAAGCGCAGCGCCCGCGCGGTCACCCTGTTCGCGGCGCTGGACCGGGAGATCCGGGAGGCCAGCGACGACGAGGCCAGCCTCGACGACGTGGTTCGCCAGTTGGCCGAGGCCGGCCGCAAGGCGTCGCTGGCGGACTTGCGCGAGCTGAGCGCCAGACTGATCGGAAAGTCTTCGAAGGTGCTGCAGGACGACGTGGTGGAGTAACACGATGATCCGCGCACTGTCCTGGCTCGCGGCGGCGCTGGGCGCGCTGCTGTTGCTGGTGATTGCGGCACGGGTTGCCTGGCTGCTGGGTGGGAATCCCGGCTACTTCAGCCATGACGAGCTGCAATGGGCGGCGTTCGCGCAGCCGTCGAAGCTGGCCAGCGCGGTCGGATGGTTCGATATCGGCCAGTTCCAGTACCGGCCACTGACGTTCCGCCTGTGGATGCTGCTGTCGCGTGTCCTGTTCGAGACGCCGCGGTGCTTCCACGCGCTGTGGCTGCTGCTGGGCGCGGTCAATGCCGCACTGTTCGGCGTCTTCCTGCGACGCGTTGGCTGTTCGTTGGCGGTAAGCGGCGTTGCCGGGCTGCTGTTCTGGCTGAATCCCTACGCCGTGTTCGTCCACGGTTGGGTCGGAACGCTGGCCGACCTGCTGTGGGTCATGGCGGCACTGCTGCTGGCGCTGGTGCAGACTTCGTCGCGACTGCGTGCGGCTCCGCGCTGGCAGCTGCTGCTGGTCGCAGTGCTCACCACGCTGGCGTTGATGGCCAAGGAGGCGGCGCTGTCGATTCCGGCGCTGCTGTTTGTCGCCTGGCTGTTCCTGCGCCAGCATGCCTGGCGCAACGCCTTCCTGGTGTCTGCGACGGTGGCCGCCGTCTATCTGCTGCTGCGCTTCGCGGTGCTGACCGATGTCTCGCATGAAGGCAGCGGTTATGGCGTCGACCTTGTCGGTGCGCCGCTGAGATTCCTCCACTACCAGCTGTTCCCGCTGTCACCCTGGGCCGAGGAGATCCACACGCTCGCGGCCTACAGCCACAGCCGGCTGGCCAAGGTCGCGGTGCCGACCCTGCTGCTCTGGCTGTTCACGCTTGGTAGCGTCCGATACGCGGCTGTCTGGCTGCTGCTGTCGTTGGCGGCGTTGGGACCGGCGCTGCTGATCGCCTCCAGCAGCAACCAGTACGGCTATGGGTTGGGTGCGGTGCTGATCGGGATTGCCGCATGGCGCTGGCGCGATATCGGTGCCGTCGGTCGCGGCCTGCAGCTGTTCGCCGCGCTGGTGCTGTGCTGGCATGCGCTGGGCGTCGCCCACCATGTGCGCCGGGCTGGCGATCTGCAGGCGGTCTATTCGCCGAGCTTGGCGGCTGCGCTGGCGGACTCCGGCGCGACGCTGGAACGGCCGCTGGGACTGCGGCCTGATTGCGATGACCAGCGCTGGGTCTATCAGCGCCTGTCGTTCCAGATACCGCGCTATGACGACGTGCCCATTGGTGGTCGCGTGCGGATACTGGCGCCGGACGAGGCCGACACTGGCAGGCTACGACGCATCGCCTGCGACGGTCGGGTCTATTTGCCGGACTGATCGGCTTCCTTGGCGGTGGCGGTCGAGCGGCCGAAGTCGCTGTCGCCGTCCGCCGCCAGCCAGGCAAAGATCGCGTAGGCGGCCACCTGCTGGTCCAGTGCCTTGGCGTCGACCTTGTCCAGCGTGTCATTCGCCGTGTGGTGGTAGTCGAAGTAGCGGGTGGCGTCCTGCACCAGCGACACGAAGGGCATGCCTTCGTTGGCCAGCGCGCTGAGGTCGGCACCGCTGTGGCCTTCGCCGTCGTCGTAGGGAATGTCCAGTGGTGCCATCAGTCCGGCCATGGCCTTGATGGTGGCGTCCGGCGTGTCGCGCAGGCTGCTGCGCAGGACGTAGATGCGGTCCGCACCCATGTCGCTCTCGGCGCCGACCACCGCCTTGGCCGGGTCGTTGGCTTCGGCGAAGGCGCGGCCACCGAACACACCCTGTTCCTCGTTGGCGAAGGCGACCACGCGGATGCTGCGTCGCGGCCGTTCCGGCAGCGCGGCTATCAGCGCGCCGGCGGCCATGGTGACGCCGATGCCGGAGGCGTCGTCGATGGCGCCGGTGCCGAGGTCCCAGGAATCCAGGTGGCCACCGATGACCACGAATTCGTCCGGCGTCTCGCGGCCAGTGATTTCGCCGATGACGTTGGCCGATTCGAAGTCGCCGTCGAAGCCGACGTCGAGGTTCAGACGCACCGAAACCGGCCCCATGGCCAGCAGCCGCGCCAGTTGGTCGGCATCGGGAATCGACAGCGCGGCGGCCGGCACGGTCGGGTTCTCCGGCCGCTGCCACATGGCACCGGTGTGCGGCAGGCGATTGTCGTCGGTGCCGATGGAGCGGATCAGCAGGGCGGCGGCACCCTTGCTGGCAGCCACCACGGCGCCGGTGCTGCGGCCGGCCACGGTCTCGCCGTAGCCATGGCCGCTCTGGCTGCGCGGCATGCGCTTGTCGATGAAGGCGATCTTGCCGGCCAGCGACCCGTCGGCAGCGGCCTTCAGTGCCTCGATGTCCTCGAAGCGGACCACTTCGGCGTTGAGGTCACCGTCAGTGCCGTGGCTGCGGCCCAGCGCGGTCAGGTGCATCGGCATGTTATAGGGCGCGGTGATGGCACCCGACTCGTGGCGACGCACCCAGCGCGGATAGCTGACCGGCTGCAATTCAATGCGGTCGAAACCCAGTGCCTCGAACTTCGCCTTGGCCCATTGCACCGCACGCCGATCACCGTCGCTGCCGGCCATGCGCTGGCCAACATCGGTGGTCAGCGAGGCGGTGAGTTCGTAGGCACGGTTGCCTTTCAGCGCCTGATCGCGCAGCTGCGTCGCGGTCTCGATGGACGCGGCGCTGGGTGCGGCATCGCCGGCGGTCAGCGGACTGGTGCCGGCAAGGGCGAGAAGGGCAACGGCAGCGGTCAATCGCATGGTGATACTCCAGAACGGAAAGACGCCGCCAACGACAGCGCCGGCGGCGTTCGGTTGGATGGGCTGTCAAACCCCGGCGGTCAGCTCTTCGCTTTCAGGTTGTCGCGGATCTCGGTCAGCAGCTTGACCTCGTCGCTGGGCTCCGGGGGTGCTTCCGGCGCGGCCTCTTCCTTGCGCTTCAGGCGATTCATGGCGCGGATGACCATGAAGATGGCGAAGGCGACGATCACGAAATCGAACACCGTCTGGATGAAATTGCCGTAGTTCAGCAGCACGGCCGGCGCGGCTTCGCTGCCATCGGCGGCCGTTGCCGCTTCCTTGAGCTGGATCGACAGGCTGGTGAAGTCCACGCCGCCGACCAGCAGGCCGATCACCGGCATGATCACGTCGCCGACGAAGGATGAAACGATCTTGCCGAAGGCGGCGCCGATCACGATGCCAACCGCCATGTCGACCACGTTGCCGCGCATGGCGAATTCCTTGAACTCACTCATCATTCCCATCGGTGCAGCCTCCAGTTCGTTTGCGACACTCCCCGTGCCGGCCCCGAATGTACACCAGATGCGGAAAATCGACCGTGTTCAGCGGCCCAGGACGCGGCCTTGCAGTGCCGGCAGTCCGTCGATGCCGGCCTGCCAGCGGTCGCCGGCCCGTAGCGGCCCGACACCCGATGGCGTGCCCATGAACAGCAGATCACCCGCACGCAGCTCGAACAGCGTGGAGAGCGCGGCAATGGCGGCGGGCACGTCGTGGATCATGTCGTCGAGATGGCCGGACTGGCGGCGCTCGCCGTTGACGTCGAACCAGATGGCCTGGTTGCCGGGTTGCCAGTGTTCGGCCGGCGTCAGCGCGGAGATCGGTGCGGAGCGGTCGAAGCCCTTGGCCACGTCCCAGGGCAGTCGTGCTGCCTTGGCCTCGGCCTGGCGATCACGGCGGGTCAGGTCGATGCCGATGCCGTAGCCGAACACCATGCCGGCGGCGGTGTCGCGGTCCACCGGGGCGTTGCTCCCGGTACCCAGCGCGGCGACCAGTTCGACCTCGTGGTGCAGGTCTTCGGTCGCCAGCGGATAGGCCATGTCGCCACCACCGACCAGCAGCGCGTCGGCCGGCTTGCAGAAAAACACCGGCGCCTCGCGCGGCGTCTCCGCGCCCATCTCGCGCGCGTGCTCGGCGAAGTTGCGGCCCACGCAGTAGATGCGATGCACGGGAAAGCGCTGCGGGCTGCCAATCACCGGCAGGCTGGGCGGCAGGGCCGGCGGAAACAGGAAGCGTGACATTTGGCGACGCGTCAGTGGTTGCTGCGGCGGTGCTGGTCGATCACCGTGAACTCGCCGTCGATCACGTCGCCGTCACTGACGCGCGATGATTCTCCGGTGCGTTTGGCCTGCGAAGGCTCTTCGGCCTGCGGAAAACCGTTCGGGAACCGCCACTGCCGCCACAGCACCCGCGCGAAGAACAGCAGCGCAACGGCAGCGGCAATGAACAGGCCGACTACCGAGAACAGCGCCAGAAGCGCCAGGCCAACCACGCCCAGCAGTACGCGGAGCACGGGGTTTCGGGGCGGCGAGAAGCGGGCGAACTGGATGAACATCGTGGCTACCGTGCAGGATTCGGCGGGGAGGCATTGCGGCGACATGGCAGAATGCGGCCTTCCTCCAGTATCGGGACGCCTGAAGGGCATCACAAGTGACAGACGACCTGCCTTCCGCCGCCGTTCAGCACGCATCAACACCGCTTTGCGCCGTCGAGGAGGTGCCGGATGGCAAGGCGCTTGCCGTGTCGGCGCTGTTGGATGGCGAGGAAGAATCGCTGCTCCTGCTGCGATGTGGCGACGAGGTTCGCGCGTTCCTGAACGTCTGTCCGCATGCCGGTCGCCAGCTCGACTGGGCGCCCGGCGAGTTCCTGTTCTCGTCCGGCAAGCTGGTCTGCGCCGCACATGGCGCGACCTTTTCCGTGCCCGATGGCCTCTGCGTCGCCGGTCCCTGTCGCGGCGAGTCGTTGCGTGAAGTGCCGGTCGATATCCGCAGCGGTGCTGTGTTCCTGGCTCAGCAGGCCGCGAAGCTGTAGCCCATCGCCAGCGCGCCGCTCATGAACAGCAGCAGCGATGCCGACAGCGCGAACCACAGCCGCTCGCGCATCGGCCCGCGCAGCCAGTCGGCCACCGCGATCATCAGTGGGAAGCAGCCCAGGGCGTAGCGTGCCATCGAGGTGAGGCTGTCGGTCATGGCCGGCAGCAGCACGCCGGCGGCCACCAGCAGGGCCAGTCCGTATTCCCGACGGTACAGGAAGTGCCGGATCGCCAGCAGGCCCAGCAGCAGCGCGGCCAGGTTGAGGTAGCGGACATTCCAGTCCACCGCGATCTGGTCCGGATGCAGCGCGATGATGCCGATGGCCCGGATTGGCAGCCCAAGCGCGCGTCCCCAGGCGGCCTGGATGTCAGCGAAGGCCAGCGGGTTGCCGCTGAGCCACCACAGCCAGGCCATGAAGGCCAGCGCGCCCAGGGGAACCAGCGCCAGCGGCCACGCGCGGCGTAGCGATGGCCGGTCGCGTTGCCAGAGGTCGATGGCAAGCGCCGGCAGCAGGAAAACACCGCTTACGCGGGTGGCGCTGGCGGCCATGCCGAACAGACCCGCACCCGCCATGCTGCCATGTCGGACCATCGCCCAGCCGCCGGCGCTGACCAGCAGGAACAGCGACTCGCTCCACGGCAGCGACAGGAAATAGCTGGTCGGGAAGAAGGCCAGCACGAACACCGCGCGATCTGCCGTCGCTGCATCGCGGCCGCTGCTTCGCGTGGCGAGATGCAGTGCGACAAGCGCCAGCAGCGCGAGCAGGTTGCTCCACAGCAGCGCGGTGCTCGAGCTGTCGCCAAAGGCGGTGATGGCCGCACGCCACAGCAATGGATGCAGCGGGAAGAAGGCCCAGTTTTCCTGCCGTGAATCGTCGAACGGCCGCTGCGCGTAGCCACCGTTGGCGATGCCGCGATACCAGCCGGCGTCGCCCTGTGTCGCCAGGCGATCCAGCGTTTCGCCCAGGCGTTCGGCAGAGAACGTGATGATGTGGCGATCGCCGGGCAGCGGCGGCTGTGCGGCGCTGTCCGTGCCGGTCACCAGGATGGTGGCGAACAGGATCAGCAGCCGCGACACCAGGAACGCGGCCAGTGCGCACAGGCCGGCGCGCCGCCAGTCGAAGGAAGCGGCCCTGGCTTGCGGCGATGCCGTCTCGGCGGAATCGGCGTGGCTCATCAGAACATCAGATTGACGACCACCAGCACCACGCCAATGTAGAGCAGCGTGATCGGGGTGCCGATCTTCAGCAGGTCAAGGCCGCGGTAGCCGGCCGGGCCGCTGACCATTGACAGCACCGGGTTGGACACACTGACGAAGTTGTTCGAGGCCGACAACGCGACGATCAGCGCGAAGGCGGTCGGGTTGCCGCCAACGGCCAGTGCCACGTTGATCGCCATCGGCACCATCAGCACCGTCGCGCCGACATTGGTGATGACCAGCGCGAAGACGGTGCACAGCAGCGCCAGCGCCGCCTGCCAGGCCCAGATCGGCTGGTCGCCGAGGCGCTCCAGCACCTGTTGTGCCACCCAGGCAGCGGCACCGGTAGTGTCCATCGCCCAGCCCAACGGGATCAGGCAGGCCATCACGAATACGGTCTTCCAGTTGATCGCCGAATAGGCCTCGTCCATGTTCAGCACGCCGGTCAGCAGCATCCCGACCGCGCCGGCCATCAGCGCCACCGGCACCGCAACTTCACCGGTCAGCGCCAGCGTGAGCGCCACGGCAAACACCAGCAACGCGTGCCACAGTTTGTGCGGGCGCTGCTCTTCCTTGGGATAGTCAGTGACCACGACGAAATCACGCTTGTCGCCTGCCATGTGCAGGTCACGCCAGATCGAGTGGAACACCAGCATGTCGCCAGGTCTCAGTTCGATGCTGCGGATGTCTTCGCGGAACACCTCGTCGCCGCGGTTGACCGCGACCGCGCTGATGCCATATCGCTTGCGTAACTGCAGTTCGCCGACACGCTTGCCGATGTAGTGCGAGTTGGGTGGAATGACGGCTTCGGAAATGCCGGCGCGGCTGGGATTGAACAGATCACCGAAATTGCGCAATCGTGACTGCATGCGAATCAGGTTGTTCTGCGCGTAGTCGGACACGTCCTCGCGCCGCCCCATCACGCCGAGCACGCTGCCGACCCAGATCATCTGGTCGCCGGGTGGCGCCAGTCGCGACTCGTTGCCGCTCTTCAGGGCGAGGATCAGCGGCGCGCCTTTCTGGGTTTCCGCTTCGGAAATCGCCATGCCGACCAGCGGGCTCTCGGCGGTGACGGTCAGCTCGAAGACCTCGCCCTCGATGCCGTAGGTGCGCGCGAAGTAGCTTTCGGTACGCGCCGGCGCCACGCTCTTGTCGTCACCGGCGCCTAGCCAGCGCCGACCGACGATGGCGAAATAGATGACGCCCAGCAGCAGCAGCGTGAGGCCGACCGGCGCCACCGAAAACATGTTGAAGGGCTGCAGCGTGGCGGCGCCTGAGGGCAGGTTCTGGTTGGCCGAAGCCAGCAGGTCGTTGAGCATGATCAGCGGTGAGGAGCCGACCATGCTGATCGTGCCGCCGAGCACCACGCAGCAGGCGATCGGCAGCAGCATCCGGCCCAGCGCGATGCCGGTGCGGGTCGACAGGCGCGACGCCACTGGCAGGAACAGGGCGGTCACCGAGGGGTTCTGCATCACCGACGACAGCAGTCCGGCGACGGTGGCGGTGAACAGCACCAGCCGGTTTTCCATGCCCGAAGAGACGCGCAACAGCCAGACGGCAAGGCGGTTGAGCACGCCGGTGCGGTCAAGGCCCGCGCCGAGGATCATGGTCGCCATCACGCTGATCACGGCGTTGCCGGCAAAACCGTCGAACAGGCGCTCGACCGGTACCAGGCTGGTCAGTCCCAGCGTCACCAGCACCAGCAGCGCGGTCACGTCGACGCGCAGCTTTTCCCACACGAACATGACCATGGTGAACCCCACCAGGCCGAGAACCAGCATCATCTCGGTGGATAGGGTCATGCCTTGGTCCATTGGCGGCGCGCGTTCTCGATACGTGGGTTGCCGCCATCCTACCCGATGGCGTCACCGACAGACGGTGAAATCAGGTGTCGGCGATGGCGACGCGGTCGTAGATCAGGTCCCAGACGCCGTGGCCCAGCTTCTGGCCGCGGGTCTCGAAATGCGTCTGTGGCCGCCATTCCGGACGTGGCACGTGGCCGCGCGGGCCGGCGCGGTTGGTCAGCCCCGGTGTGGCATCGAGTACGTCCCACATGTGCTCGGCATAGCCTTCCCAGTCAGTGGCGAGGTGCAGGCGACCGTTTGCTGTCAGCTTGCGGACCAGCAGGTTCGCGAAGTCCGGCTGGACCAGTCGACGCTTGTGATGGCGTTTCTTGTGCCAAGGGTCGGGGAAGTAGATGCGGATTTCATCGAGACTGCCGTCGGCGATCTCGTTTTCCAGCACTTCGACGGCGTCGTGGCGATACAGGCGGACGTGGTCGCTGCCGTCCTCGGCCAGCCAGTTCAGCAGTCGGCCGACGCCGGGCGCGTGCACCTCGATGCCGATGTAGTCGCCCGAGGGATCCTGCCTCGCCGCGAAGCGCAGCGCCTCGCCATTGCCGAAGCCGATTTCCACCACGCGCCTGGCCTGGCGACCGAACACGGCGTCGAAGTCACGGATATCGCCCGCGTAGTCGAGTCCAAAGCGCGGCCAGCGTTCGTCAAAGGCACGTTGCTGCGCCGGCGTGAAACGACCCTGGCGCAGCACGAAGCTGCGAATCTGCCGCTGGCCTTCAACAACCGTGAATGGCTTCTTCTCGGTGGCGTCGTTGTCGCTCACTGGCGTTTCAACCAATGACTCCGTCCACCGGCGACGACGCGCTGGCGTAGCGCTTGCGCGGGATCCGTCCGGCGAGGAAGGCCTCGCGACCGGCGATCACCGCATGCTTCATGGCGCTGGCCATCAGCACCGGATCGCGCGCGCCGGCGATGGCGGTGTTCATCAGCACGCCGTCGCAGCCCAGCTCCATGGCGATGGCGGCATCCGAAGCGGTGCCGACGCCGGCATCGACGATGATCGGCACCTTCGCGTTCTCGACGATCTCAAGGAGGTTGTAGCGATTCTGGATGCCGAGGCCGGAGCCGATCGGGGCCGCCAGCGGCATCACCGCCACGCAGCCGATCTCCTCCAGACGCTTGGCCAGGATCGGGTCGTCGCTGGTGTAGACCATGACCTCAAAGCCGTCGGCAACCAGCGCTTCGGCGGCCTTCAGCGTCTGCATCACGTCCGGGAACAGCGTTTTCTGGTCGCCCAGCACTTCGAGCTTTGTCAGTGCGTGGCCATCGAGCAGCTCCCGCGCCAGCTTGCAGGTGCGTACCGCGTCCTCCGCCGTGTAGCAGCCCGCGGTGTTGGGCAGGATGGTGTAACGGTCCGGGGGCAGCACGTCGAGCAGGTTGGGCTCGTCCGGGTTCTGGCCAATATTGCTGCGACGGATCGCCACGGTCACGATCTCCGCCGCACTGGCCTCCGTGGCCGCACCGGTTTCTGCGAGATCCTTGAACTTGCCGGTGCCGGTCAGCAGGCGGGAGCGGTAGGGCTTGCCGGCGATGGTGAGTGCATTGTCAGATGATGTTGCAGTTTTCAGGGTATCCATAATTGCGATTATCGCCGATCTGGACCGGTCTCTGTTCACGAGAAGTCTGTTTATCAAGCGAGTATCTTTGCCTCCATCAGTTTCCAGCGCATCGAACCACTTATCGAGCGCTGTGTCATGGGTTATGAGGGAGCTTGAATGCGGTTTTTCCCAATACGAGTTGCAGCGATGGCATTCGCGATCACTGCGCTGATCCAGACGTCGGGCGCTTGGGCATTGGAGCGTCTGGGCGGCATTGCGCAGGTTGCTGTCGGTTCCAGTCACGCTTGTGCCTTGACCGACCAGGGTGGGGTTGTCTGCTGGGGTGGCAGAAAGACCGATTCTTTGGGATACCCCGTGCCCGTAGGCTTGGTTGAGCCTGCGTATGTCCCGGGACTGTCGAGCGGTGTCATCTCGATCAGCACGACGCATGCCCACACATGTGCGCTGCTTGATGCTGGCAACGTGAAGTGCTGGGGGATGAATTACGATGGGCAGCTCGGGGATGGCAGTTTCGAGGATGCGCTTGTTCCGATTGATGTGGTCGGACTTGGAAGCGCCGCGCAAGCCGTGTTCGCAGGTGCGCACCACAGTTGCGCGATCCTCGCCGATCAGTCCGTGAAATGCTGGGGAAGCAACCAGTACGGGCAACTGGGCGATGGCAGCACCGAGGACTCCCCGATTCCGGTCACGGTGGACGGACTGGATGGCGGGGTGCAGTCGCTTGCGATCAATGGTTGGCATTCCTGCGGGCTTATGGCAGGCGGCGCGGTCAAGTGTTGGGGCCAGGGTGCGGATGTATTGGGCCGACGTGATCCGATGTTGCCAGCGACAGTGCCTGCCGAAGTGCTTGGTCTGTCCGCTCCTGCCGTCGAAATCAGCAGTGGTTTTATGCATGTCTGTGCATTGACCACAGCGGGAACCGTCGAATGCTGGGGCAGCAACTGGCGAGGGCAGCTTTCGATGCCGCTGGATACGCCATCATCCAGAGATCCTGTCGCAGTTTCCGGTCTCGGCAGTGAGGTGGCTGCCATCCGCATGGCCTGGTACGGCGGCTGTGCGTTGCTGGCCAGCGGCGGTATCAAGTGCTGGGGTTGGAATCAGTTTGGCGCTCTTGGCAACGGCACTGTCATCGATTCTCCGGCACCGGTTTCCGTAGCCGGGCTCAGTGCATCCGCCGTAGGTCTGGATGCCGGGGCCTATCAAGGCTGCGCGCTGCTTTCGACAGGTGAAGTTGATTGTTGGGGCTGGAATCGATTCGGCCAGCTCGGCAATGGTCGTCATTCGGTTTCCGGGAAGCCCTCGGCTGTTGCCGGACTCGATGCAAACATCTCTGTAGCAAGTATCTGGAGTTTTCATGGGTGCGCTGTTACCGGAGCAGGGGCAGCCGAATGCTGGGGACTCAACGAATCGGGTCAGCTGGGCAACGGTGGAGTAGTTGATTCGCCGGTCCCGGTGCCGGTTCAGGGCCTGGATAGTGGCATCAGCGCTATCGCCACGGGTCAGCAGCATAGCTGTGCGATCAATCACCTGGGCGGCGTGGTTTGCTGGGGAGCGAACGATTGGGGGCAATTGGGTGATGGAACGGGCGTTTCATCATTGTCGCCGGTGAACGTGCATGGACTTGGTTCCGGCATCAAGTCCCTCAGTGTCGCCGGTTACAACGGCTGCGCGTTGAGCCAATCAGGCAGCGTGTCTTGCTGGGGTGAGGATTGGCTGGAAACGTACAACCCGCTTCCCGGGATGCCGACACCGGTGACTCACTACTCGCCACATATGGTGGAGGGCCTGGAAACCGGCGTCGAAGAGATCACCACCGGCTGGCTGCACGGATGTGCACGGCTAACGGATGGTGGAGTCCGCTGCTGGGGCAGCAACAGTTTCGGTCAGCTTGGGAACGGCGGCGTTGATGATTCCGGAACGCCCGTGGAGGTCGTCGGCCTGGGTGCCGTCTCATCCATCCGCGCGGGTGCCTACCATACCTGTGCTCTGACCGTGTCCGGCAATCTGTATTGCTGGGGAGCCAATTCGTCCGGACAGATTGGAAACGCACGGATTGGAAGCGCCGTACGGCTGCCCACGCAGGTATCGGGTTTCGATACTGGCGTTGCCGCGATAGCCGCCGGCTGGCAGCACAGTTGCGCGCTGGATGTGACGGGTAACGCCTTCTGTTGGGGAAGAAATGTGGAAGGCCAGCTCGGGCGTGGTGCGCTGAAGCATTCAAGCGTTCCGTTGCGAGTGCCGGGATTGCCGCGCATCGCGACTTCCATTATCGCGGGTGACGGGCACAGTTGCGCGGTCGTCGATGGACAGGGACTACACTGCTGGGGCCGCAATGACTATGGTCAGCTCGGTACGCACGCCATCGGCTACTCAACGTCAGCGCAACCGGTCATTGCGGTCGGCGCACTGCGCGTGTTTCATGATGGTTTCGGGTCGTAGGTGCTGGTGGCGCTGAACGCTCAGCCGCCGCCGATGGCAGTGACCAGCTCGACCACGTCGCCATCGTTGAGCGACGTGCCGGCATGCCGGCTCTTCGGCACGATTTCGCGGTTCAGTTCGACCGCCACGCGGCGCCGGCCCAGTTCGAGGTGTTCGATCAACTGAGCCACGCTCAGCGCGTCGGGGACGTGGGCGGTTTCGCCATTGAGGATGATCTGCATGCGGGAAGTCTGGTAGCAGGTGTCGGGAGGCATCGATGCCCATTGCCGGGTTATGGGCGGCTGGCTATGATCAATGCACGCGGCGGGTGTAGCTCAATGGTAGAGCAGAAGCTTCCCAAGCTTACGACGAGGGTTCGATTCCCTTCACCCGCTCCATGATGCCGGTGCCGATGCGCACCCACCCGAGCGGGGAGGCGGATGGCGGCCAACGACGCCACGTCAACAGCACTGATCATCGGCTGGCGCGAGTGGCTGTCCCTGCCGGCCATCGGCATCGAAGCAATCTGCGCCAAGATCGACACCGGCGCGAAGTCGTCGGCCCTGCACGTCGATGCGATGGAAACTTTTCATCGTGACGGCGAGGAATGGGTGCGCTTCACCCTGCACCCCGGTCGCCTTGGCTCGGACGGCACGGTCAACGCCGAAGCGCGGGTGGTGGATCGCCGCCGCGTCACTGACTCCGGCGGCCACGACACCGAGCGGCTGTTCATCGCCACCGACCTGGTCGTGGGTGATCTGCGTTATCCGATCGAGCTGAACCTGACCAGTCGCCACAACATGCGCTTCCCGATGCTGCTTGGACGCACCGCCATGGTGGGTCGGATGCTGGTTGATCCGGATGGTTCGTTCAGGTTGGGCGAGCGCGATAGTCCTTAAAGCCGGCACTTTCAGCTTAAAAACAGATGGTTGCGGATTTTTGTCGACAGCAGCAATTAACAATTCCGTGAAGCGGCCTTAACGGCGATTTAATGCCTCGCTGCGTAAGCTGGCGTTGCCAGTAATCGACACTCCTAGGTCAACCGGTCATAGGCAGATTACGGTAATCGGGGCAGTAACTTTTTGGCCCACGAGAGGTGAGTTCCCCCAACACCGCCTCCGTGGGCCTTTTTATTGCCCGTCAACGGCGGATCAGGGGAACGAGCGGAACCGCCACACGATGGCGCGGTCGATTCCTGAATGCTGCATCCCGCGTGCGTTCCGCAACGGAGTATTCTCGCGCCATGCGAATCCTTGTCATCGAAGACAATACCGACATCGCCGCCAACCTCGGCGACTACCTGGAAGATCGCGGGCACACCGTCGATTTCGCCGCTGATGGCGTCACCGGCCTGCACCTCGCCGTGGTCAACGACTTCGACGCCATCGTGCTCGACCTCAATCTGCCGGGCATGGACGGGCTCGAGGTCTGCCGCAAGCTGCGCGAGGAAGCGCGCAAGCAGACCCCGGTGCTGATGCTGACCGCGCGTGACACGCTGGAACAGAAGCTGATCGGCTTCCAGAGCGGCGCCGACGACTACCTGGTCAAGCCCTTCGCATTGCAGGAAGTCGAGGCGCGCCTCGCCGTCCTCGGTCGTCGCGGTAAGACACCGGGCCCGCGTCTGCTGGAAGTGGCCGACCTGGTGTTCAACCTCGACACGCTGGAAGTCATCCGTGCCGGCAAGTCGATCCAGCTCAACCCGACCGCGCTCAAGATCCTGCAGTGCCTGATGGAGGCGTCGCCATCGGTGGTCACGCGGCAGGAGCTGGAAACCCGCGTCTGGGGCGAGGAACTGCCGGATTCGGACAGCCTGCGCGTGCATATCCATGGGCTGCGGGCGGCGGTGGACAAGCCGTTCGAGAAACCACTCATTCACACCCGCCATGGCATCGGCTACCGCATGGCCGAGGCAAGCGCCTGACATGCGCCGATACGGCGTCATTGCTCAGTCACGTATTGTCATACGCTCCTTCGCGCTTCCTTGTCTCGGCGCCTGCCAGGCGCTTGCCCCACTTCTTGAGCGTTGCTGAGGAGCGCAGATGCAGTACCGGCATCGGCTGCGTAGCCGGATCATCATTTCCTTCCTACTGCTCGGTACCGGGCTGACGGCGGCGTTTGCGGTGGCGACGATCTACCTGCGTGATCGGCTGGAAAGCCAACTGATCGGCGATGCCCTGGCAAAGAATCTGGACGGCTACGCCAATTCCTTCTACGTGAACCCGACACTGCCGGGCGTGCCGTTCGAGAAGATCGGCGGCATCACCTACAGCAAGCGTCGCTTTGCCAATGTGCCCTTCGAGTGGCGCGACCTGGCCAACGGTGTTCATGACATGCCGGGCACGGTGCAGGGGCCGCGGCGCGGCAGCGGTCCCTACAAGCTGGCGGTTCGCAAGGACGACGAGTACTGGTTCTTCCTCTGGTACGACATCACCCAGGAAACCCTGAGCCAGCGGAACCTGATGATTGCGCTGGTGTTTGCCGTGGTCGCCTTTTCAGGACTCGCCTTCCTGCTTGGCGTGTGGTCCTCGGCGAGGGTGATGCGGCCGGTCAGTGATCTGGCGTCGCGGCTTCGGGCGTTCGCGGGTGGACAGGCGCAGCCCGAAGCACTGGCACCGCATTTCGCCGACGACGAGGTCGGCGAGCTGGCGCAGGCATTGGATGACTACGCGGATCGCCTGACCTCGCTGGTGCGCCGTGATCGCGAGTTCAATGCTGATGTGAGCCACGAGCTGCGCACGCCGCTGGCGGTGATTCGTGGTGCCACGGAGCTGATGCTGGGTCAGCCCGATCTCAACGACAAGACGCGGCTGCGTCTGCAGCGCATCGAGCGTGCGGCGCAGCAGTGCGCCGACCTCACCAGCGCGCTGCTGATGCTGTCGCGCAATGAGCGTGGCAGCGGCGCCACCGACGTGCTGAAGGTGGCGAGCCAGGTCGCCGAAGCCAATCGCGCCAACCTCGGCGGCAAGCCGGTGGCGATCGAGGTCGAAGGCGAAGAGGGCGTGCTGGTCGATGCGCCGGACTCGGTGTTGGCCGTCGCCATGGGCAACCTGGTTGGCAATGCCTGCAAGTACACCGCCGAAGGCGAGGTGCGCGTTCGTGTGCTCAAGGATCGCGTGCAGATCGACGACACCGGCCCCGGCATCAGCCAGGAAGACGCCGAGCGCCTGTTCGAGCGCGGCTATCGCGGCAGCAGTGCCGGAGCCAGCAAAGGTGCCGGCATCGGCCTCGCCATTGTCCAGCGCCTCTGCGAACTCTACGGCTGGCGCGTCTGGCTGGAGCCGCGCGATGAAGGTGGTGCACGAGCGACGCTGGCGTTTAGCTCGAGAACGCGATGAGCCCTAGCCACGGCGCGTCTGGTCTGTCTACGATGCCATGGAGCAACCGCTTTGTCGTACAGACCAAACAGAGATATCAGCGATGCGCAGAACACTCCAACAAGCCTTCCTGATCGCCGTTGCTCTCGGGCTTGTCGGGTACGTAATTTCTTCAATGATCGGTGGTACTTCTGCGGACCGGGCTAAGCACTACTTGGCTCGTGCTCAGCTAAAGGCCCTTGGTGATTCAGTGTCTGCGTTCGCTGCAAGTACCGGGCGCTTTCCTCATGCATTGGGCGAGTTGGTGGAGGTTGACCCGGATCGCGATGGCCGTGCGCGAATGGTCGTTGAGCATGACCTTCGTGATCCGTGGGGCAGAGTATTTGAGTTCCGTCGTGTCGACCATGGTAGTGCGGTTGAATTGGCCAGCCTTGGGAAAGATAGCAGGCCAGGTGGCAGCGGATTCGATGCCGATATCGTGATCAACGTTCGACTACCGGGGACGGAGATTCACTGATCCACAAACACCCCGCATAACGCACCAGCGCCAATTCGGCCGAATTCGCCGGGCCGGGCGGTTCGGTGCCGAGGATCAGGCGCAGGCCGGTCGCGTCTTCTTCATCGTTGCCGACTTCGCGGGTGATGCCGTGGGCGGTGATGCGGTGGCGGGCGCGGAAGCGGAGATCAATCCCGAGCAGGCGATGGTCGAGCAGGGTGCCCAGCCAGCCGAGGATCGGCCCGGCACCGCCACGGCCGACCGATGGCCAGTGATACAGGCCAGAGAGCGCGTTCAGGTCGCGCCGGGTGAAAGCGCTGTTAATCGCCAGCTTCAGTGATTCGAGGTCGGGCGCGGGACAGAAGCCGGTGTTGTCCATGCCGCCGCCTTCTTCCGTGTCAGCCGGCGCGTTGCGTTCGCGCATCTGCTCGCTGTCGCAGGGCCGCTGCAGGAAGGCGGGATTGCCGTTGGCGTCGATGCAGCGGAACACCTGGGCACTGACAGGCACGCTGAAGGCTGCCAGGAGCAGGCCGATGAGCAGGCAGCATGCTGGGATCAAGGTTGGGTATCGCACCATGTGCCGAGTCTCGACGCTTGTCGGCACGTCGGCAAGTAGCGGCGCTGGCATCCGTTCATGGTTCGAGCGGCTCACCACTTCCGGAGGTGTTGCCGTTTCTCAGTCGGACAGGCGATCCAGCACTGCCAACGTCGCCTGCGCGCGGTTCAGCGTGTACAGGTGCAGACCGGGCGCGCCGCCGTCCAACAGGCGCTGGCACATGGTCGCTACCACGTCGGCACCGAAGTCGCGGATGGCCTTGGCGTCGTCGCCAAAACCGGTCATGCGGGTGTCGATCCAGCGCGGGATCTCGGCGCCGCACATCTGCGAGAAGCGGCGCAGTTGCGCGAAGTTGGAGATCGGCATCACGCCGGCGGTGAGCGGAACGTCGATGCCGGCTGCCGCAACGTCATCACGGAAGCGGAAATAGGCATCGGCATTGAAGAAGTACTGCGTGATCGCCCCGTTCGCGCCGGCATCAACCTTGCGTTTGAAGTTGGCGAGATCGGTCTGCGCATCGCGCGCCTGCGGGTGCGCTTCCGGGTAGCAGGCGACCTCGATGTGAAAGTCGTCGCCGAACTCCGAGCGGATGAAGCTGACCAGCTCGTTGGCGTAACGGAAATCACCGGGTGCTGCCATGCCCGAGGGCAGGTCGCCGCGCAGCGCCACCACGCGGCGGCAGCCCATGTCGCGGTAGCGCGTCAGCAGTTCGCGGATCTCCTCGCGCGAGCCGCCGACACAGCTCAGGTGTGGCGCGGCGTCCAGCGCGTGCGATTCGCGCAGCTCCCGCACCGCTTCGGGCGTGTAGCTCAGCGTCGAACCGCCGGCGCCGAAGGTCACGCTGACGTAATCGGGTGACCGCGATTTCAGCTGCGGCAGCGCCTTGTGCAGCTGCGCGCGCTGTTCGTCGGTCTTGGGCGGGAAGAACTCAAAGGAAACGGCCGTCATTGAGATATTCATCGTTTCATCGCGATAAAGCGAATGATGAACGACACGCCCCGTGCTTTCAAGCTGCAAGCATTGGCGTGTCACAACAAAAAACGCCGCTCCGTGAGGAGCGGCGTTTCCTGGATCAGTCGCTGGTGGCGACGATCAGTAGCGGTAGTGCTCCGGCTTGTACGGGCCTTCCACCGGCACGCCGATGTAGTCGGCCTGTTCCTGCGTGAGCTTGGTGAGCTTCACGCCGATCTGCTCCAGGTGCAGGCGGGCGACCTCCTCGTCCAGTTGCTTCGGCAGGCGATAGACGGTCTTCTCGTAGCTGTCCTTGTTCGCCCACAGGTCGATCTGCGCCAACGTCTGGTTGCTGAAGCTGTTCGACATGACGAAGCTCGGGTGGCCGTGCGCGCAGCCAAGGTTGACCAGGCGGCCTTCGGCCAGCAGGTAGATGCTGTGGCCGTCGTCGAAGGTGTAGCGGTCGACCTGCGGCTTGATGGTGTCGCGCTTGGCGCTGCTGGCATTCAGGCGATCGACCTGGATCTCGTTGTCGAAGTGCCCGATGTTGCAGACCAGCGCGTTGTTCTTCATCCCCTGCATGTGCTCGAAGGTGATGATGTCCTTGTTGCCGGTGGTGGTGACGAAGATGTCGGCCTCAGCCAGCACGTCCTCGATGCGCTTGACCTCGAAACCTTCCATCGCGGCCTGCAGGGCGTTGATCGGATCGATCTCGGTGACGATGACGCGGGCGCCCTGGTTGCGCAGCGAATGCGCGCTGCCCTTGCCGACGTCGCCGTAGCCGCAGACCAGCGCGCACTTGCCGGCGATCATCAGGTCGGTGGCGCGCTTGATCGCGTCAACCAGCGATTCGCGGCAGCCATACAGGTTGTCGAACTTGGACTTGGTGACCGAGTCGTTCACGTTGATGGCCGGGACCAGCAGCTTGCCGGCTTCCATCATCTGATACAGGCGGTGCACGCCGGTGGTGGTTTCCTCCGACACGCCGCGCCATTCGCTGGCCACGGTCTTCCAGAAGCCCGGGCGCTCCTCGCGGGTGCGGCGCAAAAGGTTCTTGATCACCTGCTCTTCGTGGTTGGCGCCCGGCTGGTCGCACCAGTCGGAGCCGTCTTCCATCTCCACGCCCTTGTGGATCAGCAGCGTGGCGTCGCCGCCGTCATCGACGATCAGCTCCGGGCCTTTCATGTCCGGGTGGGTGAGCATGTCCAGCGTGCAGTCCCAGTACTCTTCCAGCGTCTCGCCCTTCCAGGCGAACACCGGGATGCCGGCGGCAGCGATGGCGGCGGCGGCGTCGTCCTGGGTCGAGAAGATGTTGCAGCTTGCCCAGCGCACGCTGGCGCCGAGGTCGTGCAGGGTTTCGATCAGGACCGCGGTTTCCTTGGTCATGTGCAGCGAACCGGACACGCGCACGCCCTTCAGCGGCTGCTGCGGCGCGTACTTGGCGCGGATCTGCATCAGGCCCGGCATTTCCTCTTCGGCCATGCGGATGCGCTTGCGTCCGAGCTCGGCGAGGGAAATGTCGCGGATGTTGTAGTCGCTGCCGTTGTTGGCGGTGTTGCTGACGTCTTTGGCGACGGCATTCATGGCTTTTCTCCGTTAGTTGATAGCGAGCACCTTGGGGTGCGGCTTTCTGCGAAAAATCTCGCGATAACGGGCGCCGTTGCGGCGTATGGCCGTCCACCGAGCCTGATCCCTTGTTCACGGCATGCGCAAACCGGGCTTGCAGCGCCCCTCGGCGGGCGGAGCGGTTCGCCGAGGGCGTTCCGCAGCCGGGCATTATAGGCCTTCGTGGTTATGAACGCGTGAATCGACCGTGATCGCCGCGGGGAACGACTGCGTGTTCGATGGATTCCGGCGTGAGCCAACGTGCGCTGGCGCACGGCAAATCAGTGATCTTCATCGCACTTTTCCGCCGGCTGTCGTGTCACAGTAGTTCACAATTCCCTGCTGGTTCGCTCGCCGGACCGCCACCGCCAAGGCCTGCCATGTCGATGCTGATCCGCTACGCGTTCATCCTGTCGACGATCATGCTGCTGCTGTCCGGTTCGGAACGCTCGCTGGCACAGGACGTACTGTTCGCCGACAGCTTCGAAGGCTTCGAGCTGGGCCCGAACAGTGACGAGGACGCGGCGCGATTCCTCGATCAGGCGACGTTTGGCGGCCGTTTGCAGGACATCGCCCATGTGCGCGCCATCGGCTACGAGGCCTGGCTCGACGAACAGTTCGCGCTACCGGTTTCCGAGCAGGTGCCGTTCCTTGACTGGATTGCGCAGAGCGAAGGCGTGTATCAGGAGCATCGACTGGAAGCCTGGCTGATCAACGCGGCACAGCTTCCCGATCCCGTCACTCCACCGGCGACGCATGCCGACCAACTGCGCCAGCGCGTGGCGTTTGCGCTGTCGGAAATCATGGTGGTGTCTGATCGCAATGCCGCGCTGCTGTTCCAGCCCTATGCGCTCGCCGACTACAACGACATGCTGGCGCGCAATGCCTTTGGCAATTTCCGCGACCTGCTGGAGGACGTGACGCTGCATCCGGCCATGGGCAAGTACCTGAGCATGCTGGGCAATCGCAAGAACGATCCGGTACTCAACATCCGGCCGGACGAGAACTACGCACGCGAGGTGCTGCAACTGTTCAGCATCGGGCTGTACCGGCTCAATCCCGACGGCACGCGGATGCTGGACGGCGGCGAGCCGATCCCCACTTACGACCAGGACGTGGTGCGCGGTTTCGCCCATGTGTTCACCGGTTGGAACTTCGCTGGCTGCAATGCCGGAAACTACGACAGTTGCGAGCCGGGCAATGCCGACGACGCGCGCTGGCAGAGCGCGATGCAGCCGGTCGAGAGTTTCCACGACACCACCACCAGCAAGCAGTTGCTCGACTATCCGGGCGTGGCCTTGCCAGGCGGCATGCTGGCGGCAGGCGGCAACGCCCAGCAGGAAATGGACGCGGCACTCGACAACATCTTCAACCATCCGAATGTCGGCCCTTTCATCGCGCGGCTGCTGATCCAGCGTCTGGTCACCAGCAACCCGACGACCGGCTACGTGCAGCGCGTGGCCGCGGCTTTCAACGACAACGGGAGCGGCGTGCGTGGCGACATGCAGGCGGTGATCCGCGCCATCCTGCTGGACGAGCAGGCACGCAACGGCCATCTGCTGGCTGCGGAGACCTTCGGCAAGCTGCGCGAACCGTTCCTGAAGCTGGTGCGGCTGTGGCGTGTGGCGCCGGCGGCGTCGGTGAGTGGCCGCGTGTTCCGCTGGTCACACCCCGACGACGAATACGGCCAACTGCCGTTGAGTTCGCCGTCGGTGTTCAATTTCTTCAAGCCGGACTTCGCCCAGCCCGGCGAGATCCGCAACGCGGGACTGGTATCGCCGGAGTTCCAGATCGCCACCGACACGCAGTTGGTCAGCGCGCCGAACGCGCTGGGCTGGCGCATCTTCTATTTCTACGTCGGTAGTCGCTACAGCTACGCCTGGGAGAACGACGCACCGGTGCCGGAGGAAGCCTTGATGGACTACACGGCCCTGAAGACACTGGCCGCCGATCCTGCGGCGCTGGTCGATCATCTGGACCTGGTGATGATGGCAGGCGGCATGTCCGACTACATGCGCGACCTGCTGATCATCCGCCTGCAGGGCACGCCGCCGGACAATCTGCCCGGCCAGCCGAATGGCGCGCCGATGGACCTGCCGCTGTTCCGCGTCCAGCAGGCGCTGTACCTGATCGTCAATTCCCCCGAATTCAACGTGCAGAAGTGAACGCCATGAACGTTGATCGTCGCCGATTCCTGCGCCGTTCCATCCACGCCGCGCTGGGTGGCGCCAGCCTGTACGGCGGCCTCGGTACGCTGCGACTCGTCGAAGCGGCGACCCGTCAACAGCTCGGCGTGCTGCCTGACTACAAGGCGCTGGTCTGCGTGTTCCTGTACGGCGGCAACGACAGCTTCAACACGGTGGTGCCTTACGACAACACGCACTACGGCATCTACAGCGCCACGCGGCCGGCGATGGCCATCGACCAGACAGCGGTGCAGGGCCTGTCCCTGTCGCCGCAGGCCGTGCAGCCCGGTCTTCCGGGTGGTCCGCCCAGCGACGGTGGCAGCTATGGCCTGCATCCGTCGATGCCCGAGCTGCGCGCGATGTTCAACGCGCAGCAGGCCGGCATCGTGGCCAACGTCGGTACGCTGCTGGGACCCGTCACCCAGGCGCAGTACCAGAACCACACACATCCGGTGCCGCCGCAGCTGTTTTCGCACGACGACCAGAGCAACTTCTGGCAGACCTCGCGTCCGGATGACGCGAACGCCAGCGGCTGGGCCGGGCGCATCGCCGACCTGCTGTACGACGCGAATCCCAGCCAGCAGTTGCCGATGACCATCTCGATGGCCGGACAAAGCCTGTTCCAGCGCGGCGACAGCATCGACCAGTACGTCATGGGCGCTTACGGCGTTGACGAAATCGGCTACCTCGATGCCTACCAGAACCAGCTCGGCGTCGACACCTTCAACGCGCTGATGGCGCAGGGCACGCAGGCGCACATGTTCGAGCGCGCCTACGCGGACGCCACGCGGCGCGCCATCGGCACCTACGAACTGCTGCAACAGGTGCTGAGCCCGCTACCCACCTGGGCCACGCCGTTCCCGAACAGCTTCCTCGGCGCGCAGTTGCGGCAGATCGCCAACCTGATCAACGTGCGCGGTCCGTCCGGGCTCGACATGCGTCGGCAGATCTTCTTTGTCGCCCAGGGCGGCTATGACACACACGATGACCAGCTGGTCACGCACACCGGGCTGCTGGCGGACCTGTCGGCGTCGCTGCATGCCTTCTACCAGGCCACCGAGCAGATGGGCATCGCCTCGGACGTCACCACCTTCACCGCCTCGGATTTTGGTCGCACGCTGTCCACCAACGGCGACGGCACCGACCACGGCTGGGGCGGACATCATTTCGTGATCGGTGGCGACGTGCGTGGTGGTCGCTTCTTCGGACAGATGCCGTCGCTGCTGCAGAACGGCAATCCCGATGACGCCGGCTACGGGCAGATCATCCCGACCACCGGTGTCGACCAGTATGCGGCCACGCTGGCGCGCTGGTTTGGCGTGGACAGCGGCGGGCTGTCGACCATCTTTCCGGCCCTCGGCGAATACGCCACCGATGACCTCGGACTGTTCACGGCTTGACGTCGGTTTTCGGGCCTTTCGCAACCACGTTTCCTGAACATCGTTGCTTGACCGGTCTGCTATCTTCGGCCGCAACTCATCACGGAGGTTTCTGCTGATGTTTGGCAAAGTCCTTTCACCGCTGCTTGCCCTCTTGATGTTGGTCACCGCGATGCTGGCGGTAGGCACACAGGCGCATGCTGCAACCAGTTGCCAAAGTCTGTCCTGCGCGATGGTCTGCACGCCGCCTGCACCTGCGGGGATATCCACGCTGGTAGCTGCCAACCAGTTTCCGGCAGGCATGGCCACGCCAACGGCCTTTGTTGACCCGGATGACGGCAGTTCGCGCCGATTGATAGCCACCCAGCAGGGCGCGATCCTGATCTGGGACGGTGCGACCGGACAGGTCCTGCCGACGCCGTTTCTCGATTTGCGTGATGTTGTCGCTGATCCGACGGCACCAGGCAACAGCGAAAGAGGCCTGCTCGCGCTTGCCGTTGCCCCCGACTATGCCAGCAGCGGGCGACTGTATGTGATGTACACGCGAACCGATCTGGGGGCGGGTACGCTGGGCGACGTCGTGATCGCCCGCTACCAACGCTCGGCCGGCAATCCCGCGCTCGGAAACGTGGCATCTGCGGAAAACATTCTGATCATCGAACACAGCAGCGCCCCCAACCACAATGGCGGCTGGTTGGCCTTCGGCCCGGATGGCTTCCTCTATATCGCCACCGGCGATGGCGGCGGCGGTTGTGACAACGGCGAAGGTGTTGACGGTGACGGACAGCGCAACGACTCGCTGGCGGGAAAGCTGCTGCGCATCGATGTTCACGGTGTTGATGCATCCGGCACGGCACCGGACGACTGCGGTGTCGGCAGCGGCAACTACACCATTCCCACCAGCAATCCGTTTGCCGGCCAGGAGCCGGCCTGCGACGAGATCTGGGCTACCGGACTGCGCAATCCATTCCGCTTCAGCTTTGACCGGCAGAGCGGTGACCTGTTCATTGGTGATGTCGGACAGAACCGCTGGGAGGAGATCAACATCATCCGCAGCAACACAGCGGCCCCGGTGAACTTCGGCTGGGTCTGCCGGGAAGGCTGCGAAAGTGCTGCCGCATCGGGCTGTGCAGTGGATGGCTGTCCGTTGGATACGGGAACGAGCTGCGAGTTTCCCCGTGCCAGCGGCTTCTTCGATCCGCCGATCTGCCATCGCAATATCAATCACTCTGACGGCTTCCGGTCGATCATGGGCGGATACCGCTATCGGGGCACGAATGTGCCGTCGATCAGTGGCGATTACTTCTACAGCGACGCCTATTGCGGCCAGGTCTGGAAGACCGACACGCTGGACACCGCCAACCCCGCTGCCATCACATCAAGCTGCTGGGCCAGCGGCTACGGCGGCAGCTACGGCTTTGCGGAAGACCACCTGGGCGAGCTGTACCTGGTGATGGGTGGCGCTGGTCGAATCGATTGCATCCACAACGGCGCCGGCTGCACCTGGGCCGGCGAAGCCAGCGACCACGTTTTTTCGGACGGTTTCGAGGATCCCTGAGCGAAGCTCGACCGGAAAATGTTGAGGGTTCGGCGGATGAGCTGAACGTCAGATCCGGTAGCCGGAATGAATGGCGACGATGCCGGCGTTGAGGTTGCGGTAGTCGCAGCGTTCGAAGCCGGCGGTTTGCATCATTGCCTTCAGCTCGTCCTGCGGCGGGTGCTTGCGGATCGACTCGGCGAGGTACTGGTAGGAATCGGGGTCGCCGGCGAACAGTTGCCCCAGCTTGGGCAGCACCTTGAAGCTGTGGAAGTCGTACAGCGGGCGGAACCACTCCGGCTTCACCTCGGAGAACTCCAGTACCAGCGCACGGCCGCCGACCTTGAGCACGCGGAACATGTCGTTCAGCGCCTTCTGCTTGTCGGTAACGTTGCGCAGGCCGAAGGCGATGGTGACCAGGTCGAAATGGCGATCCGGAAACGGCAGCGCCTCGGCGTTCAGGCGGACGTAGTCGATGCCGTCGTGCAGGCCACGATCCAGCAGACGATCACGACCCACCGACAGCATCTCGGCGTTGATGTCACCGATCACGATCTCGCCAGTCGGCCCAACGCGTGGTTTCAGCAATGCAGCGATATCGCCGGTGCCGCCGGCAAGGTCGAGCACGCGATCACCGCGCTTCACGCCGCTGGTGCCGACGAAGTAGCGCTTCCACAGGCGATGGATACCGAACGACATCAGGTCGTTCATCAGGTCGTAGCGTGATGCCACCGAGCTGAAGACGTGACCGACCAGCTTCTGCTTGTCACCGGTGGGGACGTTGCGGAAGCCGAAATGGGTGGTGTCGCCGGATGCGGGCTGCTTGTTCTCGTCGTTCATGTGGCGATTATCCCACGAGATCGCCATTCGAGCGGCATGCCCAGAGGCACGCTAGAAACGTTTTTTGTCGTTCCCGTGGAAACGGGAACCCAGTGGCTTTGCTCTCAAGAGCTTTCGCTGCCCTTCGGGCCGCGAGTTCATTTTCTTTGCTTGTCCAAAGAAAACGGAACCAAAAGAAATGACACCCTGCGTTCACGCCCGCTTCGCGGGTCCGTGAGCCGGAGCCGGGGCTTTCGACAACTCTTCCGTGAGTTGGCGAAAACGCGCGTACTTCCTGTACGCGCCCGCTTCGCGGCCTTATCGCCTCCGTCTCACCGCTGCCGAAGGGACCCAGGAGCAGAGCGATGCAGGCTGGCATCTCGATGTGTTTCTTCCTTCACATTTGAAGGAGAAGAAAATGCCTCACCCCAGATCGATCGCCTTTTCCTTCTGTTCCTTCAGGCGCTTTTCCAGGTAGTGGATGTTGACGCCGCCGCGCTGGAAGCCGGAGTCGCCAATGATGCGTTGCTGCAACGGGACATTGGTCTTGATGCCGTCGACGACCATCTCCGACAGGGCGACGCGCATGCGCGCCAGTGCCTGATCGCGGTCGGCGCCGTGGACGATCAGCTTGCCGATCATCGAGTCGTAGTTCGGCGGCACGCGATAGCCTTCGTAGATGTGGCTGTCGACGCGCACGCCCGGTCCGCCCGGTGAGTGGAAATGCTTGATCAGGCCCGGACTCGGCATGAAGGTTTCCGGGTCCTCGGCGTTGATGCGGCACTCGATGGCATGGCCGTCGAGCACGATGTCGCTCTGCTGGATCGACAGCTTGTTGCCGGCGGCGATCAGCAGTTGTTCGCGAACCAGATCGACGCCGGTGATCAGCTCGGTGACCGGGTGCTCGACCTGGATGCGGGTGTTCATCTCGATGAAGTAGAAGCGGCCGTCTTCGTAGAGGAACTCGAAGGTGCCAGCGCCGCGGTAGCCAATGCGGATGCAGGCTTCGACGCAGACCTTGCCGATCTCGGCGCGCTGCTCGGGCGTGATGCCCGGTGCCGGTGCTTCCTCGACCACCTTCTGGTGGCGGCGCTGCATGGAACAGTCGCGTTCGCCCAGATGGATGGCGTTGCCCTGGCCGTCGGCGAGTACCTGGATTTCCACGTGGCGCGGGTTCTCCAGGAATTTTTCCATGTAGACCTGGTCGTTGCCGAACGCGGCTTTGGCTTCGCTCTTGGTGGTGGCGACGGCATTGTGCAGGTGCGCTGCCGTGTGAACCACGCGCATGCCGCGTCCGCCGCCGCCGCCGGCTGCCTTGACGATCACCGGGTAGCCGATTTCATCCGCTATGCGGGCGTTCTCGGCGGTGTCTTCACCCAGTGGGCCACCGGAACCGGGGACGCAGGGCACGCCGGCGGACTTCATGGCGCGAATGGCTTCGACCTTGTCGCCCATCAGGCGGATGGTCTCCGCCTTGGGACCGATGAACACGAAACCGCTCTGCTCGACGCGCTCGGCGAAGTCGGCGTTCTCGGACAGGAAGCCGTAGCCCGGATGGATGGCCTGGGCGTCGGTGACCTCCGCCGCGGCGATCAGCGCCGGCATGTTGAGGTAACTCTCGACCGCCGGCGCACCGCCGATGCAGACCGACTCGTCGGCCATGGCGACGTGCTTCAGGTTGCGGTCCACCGTGGAGTGCACGGCGACGGTCTTGATGCCTAGGGCGTGGCAGGCGCGCAGGATGCGCAGCGCAATCTCGCCGCGGTTGGCGATGACGACTTTATCCAGCATGGCGCGGGCCTCAGCTGATCACGAACATCGGCTCGTCGAACTCCACCGGCTGGCCGTTTTCGACCAGGATGGCGGTGACGGTGCCGGAGACTTCGGCCTCGATCGGATTGAACATCTTCATCGCTTCGATGATGCCCAGCGTGTCGCCCTTGCTGACCTGCTGGCCGACGCTGACGAAGGCCGGCTTGTCCGGCGATGCGGCGGCATAGAAGGTGCCGACCATCGGCGAGCGGACCATCTGGCCATCCGGAATCGACGGCGACTCCGCCGGGCGGCTGCCACCGGTGGCGGCCTCAACCGGCGATGCCATGCCTTGCACGGGCGCCGGCGCGGCCATCATTGGTGCCGGCGGCAGTGCGTAGCTGACGGCGCCAGCCGTCTGTCGCGACAGACGCACAGATTCTTCGCCTTCCTTGATCTCGATTTCACTGAGGTTGGAGGCCTCGAGCAGGTCGATCAGTTTCTTGATTTTTCGCAGGTCCATGGTGGCCTCGCAGGTCATCCGGTTGAAGGAAAAGTGGGGTTCAGAGCGTGCCGACTACAGCAGGCCAAGCTGGCGCGCCGCGGCGGTCAGCGCCAGTCCGTAGCTCAGCGGGCCGAAGCCGGCGACGACGCCGACGGCGGCATCGGAAAAGTAGGAGTGCCGGCGGAACGGTTCGCGGGCATGCGGATTCGACAGGTGGATTTCGATGAACGGGATCGCGACCGCCGCCAGCGCATCACGCAATGCCACACTGGTATGCGTGAACGCTGCCGGGTTGATCAGGATGAAGTCGGTGCCGTCCTGACGGGCGGCCTGCACGCGCTCGACCAGCTCGTGCTCGGCATTGGACTGGAAGGCGTCCAGCGCGAGCCCAAGCTCGGCCCCACGGCTGGCCAGATCGGCGACGATCTCGTCCAGTGTGGTTGCGCCGTAGATTTCCGGCTCGCGAGTGCCGAGCAGGTTCAGGTTGGGACCATTGATCAGCAGCAGACGCGGCATTCGGGAGCGCAGATCGAAAAGGGCGCCCAGTGTGCGTGAGGTGGGAATTGTTGTCCAGTTCGGCGACGTTCGCCGCTGTTTGACGGGCTCCGGGTTGCCGAGCGCTGGTTGATTCAGTCGTCTGTTGCCCAGTTTTCGACCTCGCCGTGAGCAAACGGGCCGAGGCGAATGCGCTGAATCACACCATCCGCACCGACCAGCACCGAGTAGGGCAGCACGCCACGCCGGTTGCCGAGTTGCACCGAACTGTCGCGCGCGCTGGCCACATCGATCAGGATGCGGTAGCCGACCGGCGTGTCGGCCAGGAAGCCTTTGACCGCGTCGATGTCATCCAGGGCGATGCCGACCACTTGCACGCCGTTGGCCCCTTGTTGCTGGGCGAAGGCGTTGAGGACTGGCATTTCCTCGATGCAGGGTCCGCACCAACTGGCCCAGAAGTTGATCAGCAGCGGACGGCCGTTGGCATCGGCGACCGCTTCGATGTCGCCATCAAGGTTGGCAAGGCGGATGTCTGGCAGCGGATCGCCTTTCCCCGCGAGGACAAGGTCACCCGGTGGGCTGCTGCCGGCATTCACGGCGGTTTGCAGCACAGCCTGCCCGGCGTCGCTGTTCAGCAGCCAGCCCGGTCGCGACTCGAAGACGTGGCCGGCAAGCAGGCCCAGCCCGCCGGCGAGCAGCGCAGCGAGGACGATCCACAGGTTGGTGCCGGGTTTCTTCACGCGGTGCTACTTCGCGGCATTCGCCAGCGCATCGGTGACGATGTCGACGGTCAGCACGGTTGGGAGCTTGACGCCATCGCCGCCGCCGCGAGGATAGACCACGTACAGCGGCACGCCGACGGCGTTGTGGCGATCAAGGTAGGCGGTAATTTCGGGATCGACGTTGGTCCAGTCGCCCTTCATGTATACGGCGTTCGCGGCCGACATCGCCTCGGCGAAGGCATCGGTGGACAGCACCGCCTTCTCGTTGGCCTTGCAGGTGACGCACCAGTCGGCGGTCATGTTGACGAAGACCACGCGACCGTCGGCGAGATAGCGTTCCAGTGCTGCCGCATCGTAGGGCACGGAGCCATCCGTGCTGGCTTCGCTGGCATTGGCCGTCGGAACCGGCACCCGGTCCAGATGCCACAGCGACCAGCCGATGCCGACCGCGCCCAGCAGCATGAAGACCGGCGCCCAGGCCTTGCGCCGCAGTTGCCAGTGACCCAGTGCCCAGAACATCGCCGCCATGGCGACCGAGGCGATCAGGGCCCAGCCGACGGCGTCCGCACCGCGCTGCTTGGCCAGCACCCAGACCAGCCAGACGGCGGTGAGGTACATCGGGAAGGCCAGCGCCTGCTTGAAAGTGTCCATCCAGGCGCCTGGCTTCGGCAGCAGGCGCGCCAGTGCCGGCACAAAGCCGATCAGCAGGAACGGCAGCGCCAGGCCAAGGCCAAGTGCGAGGAATACCAGCAGCGCCAGCCAGACCGGTGCGGCAAAGGCGAAGGCCAGTGCACTGCCCATGAACGGTGCGGTGCAGGGCGTGGCCACGATGACGGCCAGCACACCGGTGAAGAAGTCACCGGTCGCGCCCTTCTTCTCGGTCAGCGACTGTCCGACGCCGCTGATCCCGGCTCCGATCTGGAACAGGCCGGAAAGATTGAGGCCGACGGCCAACATGACCAGCGCCAGCGCCGCGACCACCAGCGGCTGCTGCAACTGGAAGCCCCAGCCGAGTGCCAGTCCGGCTGTGCGCAGCCCGATCACGATGCCGCCGACAGCCGCCATGCTGACCAGCACACCGGCCGTGTACCAGAGCGCGTGCGAGCGCGCCTTGGCGTGGCTTTCGCCGCTGCTGGCGAGCCCCAGCACCTTCAGCGACAGCACCGGCAGCACGCAGGGCATCAGGTTCAGGATCAGGCCGCCGAGCAGTGCCAGCAGCAGTGCCAGCGGCGCATTGATGGCGGAATCGCCAGAGATTGCCGGCGACGCGATGCGGTTCTCGGCAGCGACGGCTTTGTCTGCCGCCGCCAGTTCATCCGCCGTGGCGGCGGGCAGGTCAATGCGGATCTCGCGCGGCATCGGCGGGTAGCAGATGCCCTCGTTCTGGCAGCCCTGGATCACGCCGCGCAATGTCATGCTGCCGGCGGCGGCGTCCTCCCGGGCGATATTGAGCGGCACCTCGATCTGCTCGAAGAAAACCACGACCTGGCCGAAATGTTCGTCCTTGTGGTCCACGCCCTGCGGCCAGTGCGGCTGGCCCAGCGTGATCCCGCTGCCGGCATCGACGCTGAGCTCGACGCGATCGCGATACAGGTAGTAGTCCGGTGCCTGGGTGAAGCGCAGCAGCAGCTGAGTCGGCGACATCGCGATCGCCTCGAACTGGAAGGCTTCCTCCTCGGGAAGCGGCAGTTCGTCCACGGCCGGGCCGCTGGTTGTACCGCCGATCAGCGGCTTCTGGCCCTGTAGCGACTGGGTCAGCGGGTTGACCGGTGTTGCGCCGCCGGCCGGCTCCATGGCGAAGCCACCGCTGTTGGACGGAATCAGGGACTTCGGTACATCGGTTACCGGCGGCAGCTCGACGGTGACGGTCTGACGGTGCGGCGGATAGCAGATGCCGATGTCGGCGCAGCCCTGGTACTGGATGGTGACGGTCGCGCTGTCGCCGCTGACCGACTTCAATGCCAGCGTCGCGTCCACGGCATGGCGATAGGTCTGCACGTCGCCGAAGAACTCGTCCTTCTTGTGCTTGCCTTCGGGCAGATCCAGCTCGCCGATCTCGACGCCATCGCTGCCGCGCGCCTTGATTCGGCCGCGATACAGGTAGTAGCCGTCGGCGATATCCCAGTGCAGTTGGACCGCGTCACGGCTGTCGGCCGTCGTGCTGAGGGCGAAGGCTTCCTCTACCGGCAGCAGGTCGGATTCATCCACGGCGCGGGCCGGCGAAACGGAAGCGAGGGCCAGCAGCAGCGCCGTGGCGGCAGTCAGGAGTCGGAACATGGCTTCAAATCAGGGCTATTCGGTGACGGCGGCGGTCTGGCTACGAATCCAGGACAGGTAGGCATCCAGGCCAGCGGCGATTTCGACCGCGATGATCTCCGGGAGTTCGTACGGATGTTGCATGACCACATGCACCTTGAGCTCATCCAGTCGTTCCCGCCGCGTTTTCACCATCAGCAGGTGCTCCTGATCGTGATGTACCTCACCTTTCCAGCGGTACACCGAGGTGACGCCGGGCAGGATGTTCACGCAAGCGGCGAGCTGCTGCCCGACGAGGTCATCGGCAATGCGGCGGGCCGTGTCGGCATCGGGGCAGGTGCAGAAAACCAGCAGTTCGGACATACGCGCGGATCGGCAGTCAAGGGCGGAAGCCTACCAGTTTCGTTTGCCGGTCCTATTCCGGCTGTCGTAGAAAAAGAAGAGCCCACCGCCTGGGTGGGCCCTTCAGTCGGGGCATTGTTGTCGGGGTTTGTTGCCGGGTCAGCAGTCGATCTGTTCGCCCAGCGCGTTGTAGCAGACGTGCGAGTGGCTCACGCCGTCCTGGGTGACCGTGGTCTGGCCGTCGTAGGTGTTGCCGGATGCCGAGGTCGCGGTGGTGCCGTGCTGGATGCCTTCGCCGGTGGCGCCGGTGGTCTGGCTGCTGAAGCGGCCACCCGAGGCGGTCTGGCCGCTGGTGCTGCGGCTGCCACGGACGTTGCCCTGGCCGTCGCCGCTGACCGAACCGCTGCTGCTGGCGCTACCGCCTGCGGCGGTGTTCACGGCGGCGGTCCCGTTGCGCTGGAAGCTGCCGTCGGCATTGCGCTGGAAGGAACTGGCGCGACCGGCGGTGCCGCCTGCGGCAGTCTGCGCGCCGGCGGCCGAGCCGCCCACGACATTGCCCTGGCCGTCGCTGCGGACTGCGCGGCCACGGGCCGTCTTGCCACCCGCCGGTGTCTGCGCGGCACTGCCGCTGACATGGGTGACACCGCCATCGGCGTTGGCGCGGGTGCCGCGGACGGCGGCGCGTCCCTGCGCGTCGGCCTGGTTGGCGGCGAAGAGCAGCAACAGGGCGATGGCGGTGAGGTTGAAGAAGCGGTTCATGGGCAGGTCTCCAGTCTGGGGAAGGGCAGGGTCAGAGCGAGCCGAACAGGGCGCGCAGGTTCTCGACGGCGTCGGAAATGTCGGCGAGGCGGTCCAGCTTCTGCAGCAGGATTCGTCGTGCGGTGGCCTGCTGTTCGGCATCCAGGTCGTTGTTGTAGAAGTCGATCAGGCGATCCCGGACGCTGCGGCCACTGCCGATGCGGGTGTCGATCAGCGGTTCGCTGAGCGCGGCCAGCGCGTTGAGGTCGGCGTCTTCCTTGGTCAGCTCGGTCTGCGCAGTGGTCAGGAAGTCCTGCATCTGGTCGCGGAAATCATCACGCTCGGCCTTGGCGTCCCAGAAGATACCGGCGAGCTTGGCCTTCTGGGCGGTGGTGAGGTTCAGTTCCTGCCAGCTCACGCGCATCGCGGCGGCGGTCTGCAGGCGCTCCCGGATGCTGTCGCCGGCGACGACAGTCGTGGACAGCGTGGCGGTCATCGCGGCGGCAATCAGCAGGTGGCGGAAGAGGACAAAGGGCTTCATGGCAATCTCCGTGTGGTGGGGTGCAGGTGCAGATTGCCGTCGGCTTCGCGTGAAGGTGTGTGGATTTGCCGTTGACCGGTAAGCAGATGTGTCCGGCGCGCCTTCCAGAAACATTCGCTTACAAATGGCCCGGTTCCCCGAGGGCTTTGCTTGCTTGCAGAGCAGCGGAAGCCATTCGATAGTGCGGTCATGGACATCAAGGAAGAGCCGCAGGCCAGTATCCTGGTCGTCGATGACGACAGTGAACTTCGCGCCTTGCTGCAGCGCTACCTCGAAGGCCAGGGCTTTCGTGTGCTGGCCGCGCCTGACAGCGCGGCGGCAGATCGTGTCCGCGAGCGCAACCACGTCGACCTGATGGTGCTTGACCTCGGCCTGCCAGTGGAGAGCGGACTGGACTATTGCCGGCGACTGCGCGGCGCCGGGGAGTTGCTGCCCATCGTGATGCTGACCGCACGCGGTGATGACGTGGACCGCATCGTCGGGCTTGAGCTCGGCGCCGACGACTACCTGCCGAAGCCTGGCAACCCGCGCGAGTTGGTGGCGCGCATCCGGGCGGTGTTGCGTCGTCGAGGCGGCATGCCGGCCGCCACACCGCGGCCGGAGAAGGCATCGCAGCGCTTTGGTGCCTGCGAACTCGACTTCGCCAGCCGCGTACTGCGTCGTGGCCATGGCGAACAGTTGCTGACTTCCGGCGAGTTCGCCCTGCTGTCGGTACTCCTCAAGCACGCCGGGCAACCGCTGAGCCGAGATCGCCTGCTCAGCCTGACCCAGGGACGTGATGCCGAACCGTTCGAGCGCAGCATCGATGTCACCGTCTCGCGCCTGCGTCGCCTGATCGAAGCCGACCCCAAGAAGCCGCGCCACCTGCAGACGGTCTGGGGCGTCGGCTACGTGTTCGTCATCGACGCATGAAGCTGCTGCCCGCCACCAATTTCGGCCGTCTGGTGCTGCTGATTGGCGGCGTGCTGATCGCGATCCTGATCATCGCGCTGCTGGTGCTTCGCGAGGTGTCATTGAGCCGGGGCGGTGAGCAGATCGGCGACCTCATGGCGCGTCAGGTGATCGCCGCGCGCGCGCTGGAGCGTTATGCGGACAGGATGCCGCTCGCTGCTTCCGACACCGGGACGATGCTGGAGCTGCGTTTCGCGTCGGAGCCGCCGGACGCGGCGGAGACGCCGCGAATGCTGTTCCTGCGGCAGGTACAGGCGCGGTTGCTGGAGAAGCTGGGTCCGGACGCCGAACTGCGCATCGACGATGGCCCGCCGACCTTCCTGTGGATTCGTGATGCGCCAAACCAGCGCTGGGTCGGTATCGCCTCGCCGGAATTCCGCCGGCAGGCGGTGATGCTGACGCTCTGGGTGAGCCTGAGTGCGCTGCTGCTGGTGTTGGCGGCGGCGGGGCTCTACGCGCGCAGCCTGTCGCGGCCACTGGAACGCCTGGCATCCGCAGCCGGCGAAATCGCCAGGGGCGCGTTCCCGCCCGATGCCGACTTCCCCCATGCCACGCGTGAGGTGCGCGAACTGCAGGATGCGCTGCAGCAGTCCGCGGAAGCGGTGCGCGAGGCAGGACGCGAGCGTGAGCTGCTGCTGGCGGGTGTGTCGCATGACATCCGCACGCCGCTGGCGCGGATTCGTCTGCTGCACGAGATGCACCCGACCGGCGACGAGGAGGCGGACCGGGCGCTGGCGCGAAACGTCGAGCAGATCGATGCACTGATCGGGCAGTTCACCGACTATGCACGCGATGGTCGCGAGGAGGCATTGAGTCGCGTCGATCCCGTCGCAGTGCTGGAAAGTCTGCGCGACGAAGCCGCTGAGCGCGGTGTCGACTGGCGGCTGCAGAGTGGCTCGGGTCCGGTCGGCACGGTCGATGCGCGCGCGCTGGCGCTGACCCGTGCCCTGCGCAACCTGATGCGCAACGCCGAAGCCCACGGTCATGGGCCATTCGCATTTCGGATGGAGCGGCTGCCTGATCGGCTGCGCATCGAGGTACGCGATGCCGGGCCGGGCATCGCGGCGGCGCAGTGGGATCGCCTGCGTCGGCCGTTTGAGCGTGGCGAGGAGCCGCGCGTCGCGGGCTCTGGCCTCGGCCTGGCGATTGCCGAGCGTGTGGCCCGTGCACACGACGGCAGGCTGGAGCGCCAGGTGTTGTCGGATGGCTTCGTCGTGGCGATCAGCCTGCCGCTGTCGTCGGGCGACAGCGGCAGGGCCTGATACGAAACGGCTGTCGGCTTACTCGAAGCCGTCAGCGAAGATCGCGTCGCTGGTGCAAGCGATGGTCAGCGTGACGGTCGTGGGCTGGGAATAGACGGCTTCGCTGTCGTAGACGCGATAGACAAAACTGTCAGCGCCGCAAAAACCGGCTGTCGGCGTGTAGTCGAAGTGGCCATCGTTGTAGAAGTCGATACTGCCGTGAGACGGTGTTGCGTAGAGCGCGGCGGTGAGCGTGTCGCCGGCATCAACATCGCTGTCATTGGCGAGTACGCCCGGTGCCGCGACGCTCAGGGTGGTGTCCTGGGTGCCCGCATAGGCGTCGCCAGCGCTGACCGGTGCATCGTTGGCGCACTGCACGGTAATCGTCACCGCCGCGATGTTCGAATCGACCGTGCCGTCGTTGGCGTGGTAGCTGAAGCCGTCGCTGCCGCAGTGATTGGCGTCCGGCGCATAGTCGAAGCTGCCGTCGGCGTTCAGCGTCAGGCTGCCGTGCTGCACGTCGTCGTCGAGGACGGCCGTCAGTTCGTCGCCGTTGGCATCGCTGTCGTTGGCCAGGACTCCGATCGCCGCGATCACGCTGAACGGCGCGTCTTCGCTACCGAAATAGCTGTTGGCAACGGCGACCGGCGCCACGTTCAGGCAGTCGATGACAAGCGTGACCTGAACCGTGGCGGAGTCCGCGCTGCCGTCGTTGGCGTGATACGTGAAGCTGTCCTCGCCGCAGAACTCGGGATTCGGCGTGTAGTCGAAGCCGCCATTGGTAGCGAGAGTCAGGGAGCCGAACTGGACATCCATATCGAGGGCCGCGGTCAGTGTTGCCATCTCGACATCGGTGTCGTTTTCCAGGACACCCGGAGCCAGAACCTGCAGGAGCGTATTCTTGCTGCCGTTGTAGCTGTCCGCGTTGGCTACAGGCGCGTCGTTGAGGCAGGCCACGCTGATCGTCGCCGCCGTCGTGGCGGAATCATTCACCCCGTCGTTGGCGTGGTAGCTGAAGCCGTCGTCGCCGCAGAACTCCGGATTTGGCGTGTAGGTGAAGCTGCCATCGCTGTTGAAGGCCAGTGTGCCGAAGTCGGCATCGTTATCGAGCACGGCCGTCAGGTTGTCGCCCTCCGGGTCGCTGTCGTTGGCGAGTACGCCCTCCGCGTCAGACACCATGATCGAGTCGTCTTCGGCAACGAGATAGCCGTCCGCCATCGTGTTCGGCGCATCGTTGTTGCAGTTTTCGATCGTAACGTTCACGGTGGCGGATCCACCGCCGGCAAGCGTGTAGTCGAAGCTGTCATTGCCGCAGTAGCCCGCGCCCGGCGTGTACTCGACGCCGCCGGCAACGATGGTGGCGCTGCTGCCATTCGACAGGTTGGAAACCATGGCGACGCTCAGCGGGTTCTGCTCTGGATCCGGGTCGACACCGTCGTTGGCCAGCACGTCGACGAAGGTCACTGGCGCGTCCTCGTCAACCGTGAGCGTGTCGTTCTGCGCCGGTGCATCGCCATCTTCGACGCAGGCGATGCTTAGCGAAACGGTCGCGGTGTCGGTGTCGCTGCCATCGGTGGCTTGGTAGGCGAAGCTGTCGGCACCGCAATAGTCCGCTGACGGCGTGTAGCTGAAACTGCCGTCATTGCTCAGCGACAGCACGCCGTGATCGACGTCGTCCGTGACGCTGATGCCGGTGATCGAGGTGTCGGCCGTGTCGTTGTCCAGCACGCCCGGAGCGGCAATGGAGAGCAGCGTGTCCTCGGTGGCGTTGTAGCTGTCGTCGTTGGCATTGACGGCGCTGACATTCGGCTCGCAGACCGCCGGCTGGCTGCTGGTGAACAGCGCCATGGTCGCCCACTCCGGGTGATCGATGAACGGATTGCGATTGCCCTGGAAGCTGTAGATGACCAGATTGCGGTCGCGCTCGCGGTCGTCGACGGGATCCTGCTGGCTCCACTGCAGCAACGTGCTGAGCTTGCCCATGTAGGGGGCGCTTCCGCCCACCTGGTTGAGGTTGTCGGTCAGCTCCAGATCCGGTTCGGCAGCACCGTTGATGTGGGAGCCGCCTTCATAGCGGATCGCCATGTACATCACAGCCCGTGCCATGTTGCCCTTCATGCCGTCCCAGACTTCGAAGACGCTGCCGTCGTACCAGTTGGCATCTCCGTCGGCGGATGTACCGCCCACCCCGTTGTTGGCATCGGTGCCGTCCCGGGTGCAGCCGACATCACAGTTGTCGTAGGGCTTGTTGCCGCGATGACTGTTGAAGTCGGAGGCCGACAGGTGAAGCATGTGCAGGTCAGTGCTCGGCGGCTTGCTTTCATCGGGATCGCCGCCGAAGCCGAGTGACTTCGGCCACGTATGCTCGCGGTTGTACAGGCCGGGTCCGGTCGCGCCGGACCGGTCCGTGACCTTGTGATAGCAGCGGTTTCGGTAGACATCCAGGATGTAGTTTTCCGAACTCGCGCTGCCAGGTGCGCAGACATCGATTGGTGCTTCGTCAGCGATTTCAAGCTGATTCCAGCCGTACGGGAAAACGCTGTGGTCCTTGATGATTTCGTGCAGCGTGCAGCGAAGCTGCTCCGGGCTGTTGGCATTCACCGTGTCGTAGTAGGTGCCGGTTGAACTGGTGGCGACGGTGAAGTTGACGAGTTCATCCGCGTCGAGGTTGTTGCCACCGCTGTCCATGACCTTGGTGCGGTCAACCGTGAACGTGCAAGAGTCGCCGGCCACTAGCGCCGTGCCGGTGTTGATGGTGAAGCTGGTGCCGCTCATCCCATGGCTCAGCGAAATGCCGGTGCTGGTGTCGCAGGTCAGGGCGAATGCGCCGGCTGACAGCGTGACGGGCTCGCTGAACAGCACCACGATGTCGCCCGCCGACGGGAACTCATCGTTGCCGTCCATTGGCGTGGTTGACATCACGGTTGGCGGTGCGTCAGCCACGGGAACGAAAGCAATGCTGCCGGGATCAACCAGCGTGTTGATTGCCCCGTTCTGATCGGTAATCGCGCCGGGGTCGAGGGTCAGTGTGCAGTTCTCACCGGTGATGAAGTCGCTGTTAGGGTCAAGGCTGTAGCCGACCGGGCCACCACTGACAGAAACGTTTGAAGGGTCGCGGCTGCCGCTGATGCTGCAGGTGATCTGGAACCAGTTCGCTCCGAGTGCGACCGGCTCGGAGAAGGTCAGCGACAGGTTCTCGTTGACCTGGAAATCCGTGGCGCCGTTAGCGGGTGTACTGGCGGTCAGTTCCGGGGCTTCATCGATCTCGGTATCGAAGTCCACGAACACATCGGCCGCCATCGGTTCGACGGGTGCGTCCTGGTCGGTGATGCTCGTCGCTGCAATGGTCAACGTGCAACTGTCGTTGTATGCCAGCGAGGCCGTTGGCGTCAGCGTGAAGGTGGCGGGCCCGCCACTGACGTTGAGCGCAACGCTGCCAGCGCTGCTGCAGTTCAGGGCGAAGGCGCCCGGCGAGGCCGTGACAGGCTCCGAGAAGGTGGCCGTCAGCGTGCTGTCGAGCGCGACGTCCGTGTCATTGTGGGAGGGGGCGGTTGCTACGACGGCTGGTGGATTATCGACGGGCGTCCCGAACAGAACTTCGTCGATGGCCAGGCCGTTGTCATTGCCGGACTGATTGGTGGCGCGCCAGCGGATCCACAGATCACTTCCGGCGGCAATATTCAACCCGGTGATCGTGTCGGACACGAACGTTCGGTTGACGGCCAGATTGCCATCCTTCTTGCCGGTGCCCAATACGGCTGGCGTCACGGCGTCGAGCGTGGTGATCGCGGTCCAGCTGCCCGTGGTCAACGACGTGGCGTCGCTGCTGTATTCGAAAGCGAAACGTTCACCGACGGCCCCCTGATACAGCCAGAGCTCGGTGAAAAAACTGATATCAATGCTGGTGATTGGCGCGCCGGTAAAGTTGGTGATTCGTGCGCCAATATCCGCGACGAGCGTGCCGCTACTTCCAATCGCGTTGCCGGGTAGTACACCAAAACCGCGATCAGAGGAGCCGCTGCTTCCATAGCTCATGACGTTGCCCTGATTCAGGCTGCCGTCGTCGGCCTGATAGGTGGCTGTTGTGGTTCCGCTGGCTTCGAGGAAGTACCAACCTGTTGGGAGACTGCTGCTGGTTCCGGTTGAAGCCAGTGTGTCGAAGGCTTCAGTCTGGCCGCCGGTATAGGCGATGGCGCCGCTGCCAACCTGAGCGAAGGCGGTAGAGGAAAAGGTGAGGCAGGTCAGGAAGGCGAGCGTCAACGACGCGCGCAGGTCGGAAAGGCGCACAGGTGGTTCCCCGGGGAAAACGGCAAGCCGCGCAGCATATCCCGGCTTCCGGTCAGTTTCATGTCGCGGCGCAGCGAGTCTCGGTCCTGCCTGAAGCCGGGCTGGACCCAATCTGGGCAGCGAAAATCGCAGGAACGACCTGTTTGTCGGGCTTGAAAGCGCGAACCAAGGCCCCATCAAAGGGCCAGCGTCGAAGGTTCACAGAGCCGGTCGAGGCGCGATAAAATGCTGGCACTCGCACTCGTCGAGTGCTGATAACTGCAGTTTTGTCTTTTTCAATCAATCATTTGCGAGGAAAGCAAAATGAGCGTCAATCTGAAGCCCCTGTACGACCGCGTGGTCGTGAAGCCGATCGACGGCGACACCGTTTCCGCCGGTGGCATCGTCATTCCCGACAGCGCCAAGGAAAAGCCGACCCAGGGTGAAATCATCGCCGTGGGCGAGGGCAAGGCACTGGACAGCGGCGAACTGCGCGCGCTGAAGGTCAAGGTCGGCGACAAGGTCATCTACGGCCAGTATTCAGGCAGTGCCTACAAGCACGAAGGCACCGAGTACAAGATCATCCGCGAAGACGACATTCTCGCGATTCTCGGCTGAATCGAGGATCGCCGTGATTGGTGATGGGTGATTGGTGATTCGTAAGAGCGGCAAAGCCAGCTCCGAAATCCACCAGCGCCCCTTCATCAGTGCACATCACGGCTCTTAGCGAATCACCAGTCACTAATTACCAATCACGAGGTTTACCCCAATGGCAGCTAAAGAAGTCCGCTTCGGCGAAGACGCCCGCTCCCGCATGGTCAAGGGCGTCAATGTCCTGGCCAACGCGGTCAAGGTCACCCTGGGCCCGAAGGGCCGCAACGTCGTGCTCGAGAAGAGCTTCGGCGCTCCGACCATCACCAAGGACGGCGTCTCCGTCGCCAAGGAAATCGAGCTTGCCGACAAGTTCGAGAACATGGGTGCGCAGATGGTCAAGGAAGTCGCTTCCAAGACCTCCGACAACGCCGGTGACGGCACCACCACCGCCACCGTGCTGGCGCAGGCCCTGATCCGCGAAGGCATGAAGGGCGTTGCCGCCGGCATGAACCCGATGGACCTCAAGCGCGGCATCGACAAGGCCGTCGTGGCCGCCGTCGAGCAGCTGAAGGGCATGAGCAAGCCCACCGCCGACGACAAGGCCATCGCCCAGGTCGGCACCATCTCGGCCAACAGCGACGCCAACATCGGCGACATCATCGCCGAGGCGATGAAGAAGGTCGGAAAGGAAGGCGTGATCACCGTCGAGGAAGGTTCCGGCCTCGAGAACGAGCTGGACGTCGTCGAAGGCATGCAGTTCGACCGTGGCTACCTGTCGCCGTACTTCGTCAACAACCAGCAGTCGATGCAGGCCGAGCTGGACGATCCGTTCATCCTGTTGCACGACAAGAAGATCTCCAACGTGCGTGACCTGTTGCCGGTGCTGGAAGGCGTCGCCAAGGCAGGCAAGCCGCTGCTGATCGTCGCCGAGGAAGTCGAAGGCGAAGCGCTGGCCACGCTGGTGGTCAACACCATCCGCGGCATCGTCAAGGTCTGCGCCGTCAAGGCACCGGGCTTCGGCGACCGTCGCAAGGCGATGCTGGAAGACATGGCCATCCTGACCGGCGGCACGGTGATTTCCGAGGAAGTCGGCCTGTCGCTGGAAAAGGCCACGGTCAACGATCTGGGTCGCGCCAAGAAGATCCAGGTGTCGAAGGAAAACACCACCATCATCGACGGTGCCGGTGAAGGCGATGCCATCCAGGCGCGCATCAAGCAGATCAAGGCGCAGATCGAGGAGACCTCCTCCGACTACGACCGCGAGAAGCTGCAGGAGCGCGTGGCCAAGCTGGCTGGCGGCGTTGCGGTCATCAAGGTTGGTGCTGCCACCGAAGTCGAGATGAAGGAAAAGAAGGCGCGCGTCGAAGACGCCCTGCACGCCACCCGTGCGGCGGTCGAGGAAGGCGTGGTGCCGGGCGGCGGTGTTGCCCTGATCCGTGCCAAGGCTTCGATCGGTTCGCTGACCGGCGCCAACGAAGACCAGAACCACGGCATCGCCATCGCCCTGCGCGCAATGGAAGCGCCGCTGCGCGAGATCGTCACCAACTGCGGTGACGAGCCGAGCGTGATCCTGAACAAGGTTGCCGAGGGCAAGGAAAACTTCGGCTACAACGCCGCCACCGGCGAGTTCGGTGACATGATCGAGATGGGCATCCTGGATCCGACCAAGGTGACCCGTTCGGCGCTGCAGAACGCGGCCTCGATTGCCGGTCTGATGATCACCACCGAAGCCATGGTCGCGGAGCTTCCGAAGAAGGAAGAGCCGATGCCGGCCGGCGGTGGCATGGGTGGCATGGGCGGCATGGATTTCTGATCCACGCCTGCCAGCGCTTCGCAAACAAGAAACCCCGCCTCGGCGGGGTTTCTTGTTGGTCTGCGGGGAGTTGGTCGCTATTCCGCGCCGGTTTCGATGCCTATTGCTCGATGGTCGTGTGGCAGGGCAACGAAATGTGGTTGTGCGAACTCAATCCGTAGGGTGAGGTGACGGTAACCGTCAGGGCGCCGCCATAGCCGAAGCCGGGGCATCCGACGCTGACGGTTGGGTAATAGACAGGGCCGCTCCAGGACACCTGGAGGCCTGCGGTCGCCGCATAGCTGTAGCTGAGCTCCTCGCCGCGAGGCCAGACCTGGCACTGGTAGGTGCCCCAACTGTAGTCGCACTGAATGTAAGGCGTCCCGGGTGGCTCCGTGTTGGCCACACAAAGGCTCTTCTCGCAGCGCGAGTTCTTCTGGGTGGTTTCGTAGTCGCCAGCTCCGCATGTGGCCTTCCCGGGGTGCTCGCAGACCATGATCGGACCGGCGACGGCCGGTGAGATGGCAGCAATGCCCAGCGTGGACAAGAAAAGCAGTTTGTACATCGGGTTTCTCCGGTAGCAGCAAAGGACGATTCGAACACCTCGCGGCCACGACAGCGAACAAGGGTCCATCGTTATCTCGTAAAACGGAAGGAAGTTCGATCAAATTGGCTATCGCGACGATTCAGCCAGTAGTTGGATCAGGTCGGCAGCGACGTCACACTGTGCGATGGGTGCCACGTTGTTGGCCTTGCAATCGATATGCGCCAACGAGCTTCTCAGTAGTTCCAGGTGTTCGCGCCGGTTGTCCGGATCCGCAGCGGGGACACCCTCGCGCGCCTTGTCGGATGTCAGCAGTTTCGCCACTTCCGTCCAGTCACGCTGTCCGGCAAGCCAGCGAGCGAGCCCCAGGCGCATGTAGACGGTGCGGTTTGTGGCGACTCCGTCGTGTTCCTCGGCGGCGCGCAACGCATCGGCGAACAGTGTGCCAGCTTCCCGGCTCCGTCCAGGTAGAGGCTCGACCATGCTGGCCAGGTTGTAGCTGGCTCGCATGCTCTGTGGGTGCGAGGGTCCGAGCACGCGAATCCAGGCCTGTCTGGCCTCCGCGTAGGCATCAACGCCTTCCTCGATCCGGTCAGCAAAATAAAGCGCCATGCCAAGGGCGGCACCTGATCTTGCCGCCATCGCACTTCGATTGCCGTAGGCCGCCAGCACATCCCGATGCACTGCCTCGGCTTCAACGGCCGCGCCGTCCAGGTTTCCGCTCTGGCGCAGCAGATCGATGCGCTGCAGCCGGCTCAGTGCTACGCGGGCATGCTGTTCCGGAAGCGCGGTGAGCTGCCAGTCAAGGGTAGCGTCCAGGACGGCGATGGCGGCTTGATAGCGTCCGGCGCGGCGCAGCGCCTGCACATGCTCCCACCGCGCCCTGGTTGCCAGTTCATCATCGGGCCCGCGGTCCGAAAGCGCGGCATTTGCCCGGTGCAGCAGTGCCAACGCGTCGTCAAACTGCCGACGTTCATAGGCCAACCGGGCCTTGGCCACCAGCCAGTCTGGCGCGGGGTTGCCATCCAGCGCGGCCATGCTGTCGAGCGCGCGCTGCGCCGTGTCGTACTCTCCCAGTCCAATGGAGGCTTCGGCCTTGACGCGGAACAGTGTGCGCAACACCGCTGCCGTCACGCCGGCTTGTTGCGCGGTATCGATCGCCCGGGTAGCGAGTTGCGCCGCATCGGCATCGAGCGTCAGGCCCAGCTCGACTTCGGCGACGGTGGCAGCGAGGCTGGCGTACAGTTCGGGTCGCGACTCGCGCCACGCTTCGATACGCGGCCTGGCGGCAGCAAGCACGTCTCGCGCACGCATGTCACCACCCGATACCCGCGCGGGGTCGGCAGAAGTGAACGCGTCGCGCAGCAGTGCGACGACTTCCCGGGACCGGTCGCGCTCATCGATCGCGACGTTTCGCTCGTCCGCCAACCGGACTGCCTGCCAACTGACAACCGACACGGCGGACACCAGCACGGCCGTAAGCAGGGACGCAAGCAACACCGGCACCTGGTGGCGGGCCGCGAACTTGCGCAACCTGTACCAGCGGTCGTCACCACGCGCCCGAACAGGACGCTGCTCCAGCCATCGGGCCAAATCGGCATCAAGCTGCTCGGCGCTGGGATAGCGCTCGGCAGGACTCTTGCGCAAACAGGTGGCGACAATGGCATCAAGGTCGTTTCGCAGCGATGTGGCAAGGCTGCGGGGGGTTGCGAAAGCACGTTCCTGCGCGGCTTCGACGCTTCCGGATTCAGCCCGATGGCTCATCAGGGGTGGTGGAACAAACACCAGCAGGCGCTCGATTTCGCCGGCGCTCAGTCCGGAAACATCGAACGCTGGCTTTCCGCACAGGAGTTCGTAGGACAACAAGCCGAGTGCATGGATGTCGCAGCCCACGCCCGTCGGTTCGCCGCGGAGTTGTTCGGGTGCCGCGTTTGAGGGGGTGAGAAAGCGTTCGGCCGTTCGTGTTCTTTCCCGGGAGTCGTCGCCGCGGTCAAGTATCGTCCCGATGCCGAAGTCCAGGAGCTTTGGTTCACCGTCTTCGCCTACCAGCACATTGCTGGACTTGATGTCCCGATGCACGATCAACTGCCTGTGCGCATGGGCTACCGCTCCCGTGACTTTGCGCAGCAGTCGAACGCGGGCGGCGAGATCGAGGCGGTGAATCGTGCAGAACTCGAGCAGTGGTCGGCCTGGCACGTACTCCATCGCCACATAAGGAGTGCCGTCGTCCAGCTTGCCGGCATCCAGGAAGCGGCAGATGTTCGGGTGGTTCAGTGCGGCGAGCAGGCGCCGCTCCACCGAGAAGCGGGCAAGGAGGGCGGGATTGAGCAACTCGCTGCGGACCAGTTTGACGGCGACTTCCTGAACGACCTCGCCGTCATCACGCATGCCACGATAGACGCGGCCCATGCCGCCGTCACCAATCACGTCCAGTAGCCGGAATGCTCCCGCAAGGCGTGACTGTTCGCCGCTCAGCGGGGTTCTCGTCCGCAGAATGGCGTCGATGGCCGGAATGGCGGGTCCGTCCGGAACAAGGGGCGACCCTCGATGGCAGTTCAGAAGCTGCAGCAATTCGTCGCGAAGCAGTTGGTCGTCTCCGCATGCGCGACATGCGAAGGCATCCTGTTCTGACTCAGGTTGATCCAGGGTTTGGTCGAACAAGGTCCGCAGGCGCCGAAAACGCGACTCAGTCATTCGAAGACATGGAACCGTTGCTCGACAAACGTTGCGAAAGCCATGCGCGCGAAAAGCGCCACTGGCGGCCGACGGTTGCTGTGGAACTGTCGAGTACGGCGGCGACTTCTTCCACGGTCAGGCCTGAAAACAGGCGCAATTCGACGACTCGTGCGCAATCTGCATCAACCTCGGCAAGTTCGCTCATGGCATGGTCCAGTGCGAGCCAGTCGATCAGATCCTTGCCTTGCAGTGCTTCTTCTTCCGCATCCTGTGACTCGTCGAGTGCCACGAATACCACGTCGCCGCCTCGTTTGTCGGCTGAGCGCATCCGCAGGTAGTCAATCACGACCCGGCGGATGACGGTTGCTGCGATCGCGAAGAAATGCTGACGGTTCCGCCAGTCCACCGAGCGTTGATCGTGAAGGCGCTCGTAGGCCTCGTTGGCCAGTTCGGTAGCCGACAATGTCAGCACGCCGGCGTTTCGCCGCACCTGGGAACGGGCAATATCGCGCAGCACGGGATAGATGCGGATCGCAAGCTCGTTTTCGACGGATCGATCCCCGCGCTTCCAGGCGTCGAGCAACTGGGTGACAGATGAGGGTTCCATCGGGGGGCTCTGCAAGCAATGACATGCGAAAACGTTGACGTCTGATCAGTTCGGCATCGAGAACGGCACTGGAATACGGCGTTCTCCCGCTTCGCGACAGCGGAGTATGCCACGGCCGCCCAGCGGCAGGCGCATGTCCGGAAGCCGACAGTGCCCGCTTTGTCCGGCCGGCGCAGTCGGACCTGTCCGGCCGGCTACACTATCCCGACCAGCCGCGGAGACCTGACGCGGAGCCAAGCGCATTGCCAGGAGGGTTCATGTCACGGAGTCCCTTGTTTCACAGCCTGCGTCGCGCAGCGGTAGTCGCCATCCGGGCGCAGCGTCTGGGCATGCCGGTGGAGGAGCTGCGCCAGCAGGCCCAGGAGCTGCGCATCGACCGCGCACGTCGGCGATTCCTCGGGCAGGCAGGCGCGGGCGCCGCGGTGCTGGGTCTGGCGGCCTGCCAGCGCGCCGTGCCAAGCATGCCGAAGGACGGCGGCGAGCCGGTCGTCATCGTCGGTGCCGGCGTTGCCGGACTGACGGCGGCGTGGCGACTGCGTCAGGCCGGTGTCGCGGTGCAGGTCATTGAAGCCAACAATCGCATTGGCGGACGCATGTTCAGCCTGCGCGGTCATTTCCCGGACGAGCAGGTGGTCGAGCTGGGCGGCGAGCTGATCGACACCGACCATGTGCGCATCCGTGCGCTGGCTGAGGAGCTGGGCATTGTGCTGGATGACCTGCTGGCCAGCGCCGGAGACTTCGAGGGCGATATCTGGTTTGCCAACGGTCGTCACTACGGTGAGGCCGACCTGGTCCGGGAATTCGCACCGCTGGCGCTGGCCATTGAACGCGACCTTGCCGCGCTGGGAAACGGCGACATCCTCTGGAACGACCCGCAGGGCGCGACCGCGCTGGACGCGTTGTCGATCACGCAATGGCTGGATCGCGAAGGCGCCGACGGCTGGCTGCGCCGCCTGATCGAAGTGGCCTACACCACCGAGATGGGTCTCGAATGCGACGAGCAGTCGGCGTTGAACCTGTTGACCTTCATCGGCACCGAGCCGGATCGTTTCGACATCTTCGGGGGCAGCGACGAGCGGTTCCACGTGCGCGGCGGGAATGACCGCATCATCCACGCGCTGGGCGAACATCTGTCCGATGCCATCGAAACCGGCAGCGCGCTGGAGGCCTTGGCGCAGGATACCGATGGTCGTTATCGCCTGTCATTGCGACGCGGCAATGCGTCCGTGCAACGTCGCGCGCGCCAGGTGCTGTTGGCAATTCCGTTCACCACATTGCGTCAGGTGCGGCTCGACGTTGCGCTGCCCGAACACAAGCGCCGCGCCATCGAACGTCTGCGCTACGGCAGCAACGCCAAGCTGATGATCGGCTTCAACGAGCGCATCTGGAACACGCGCTACCGGCAGAACGGCAGTGCTTTTGCCGATCTGCCGTTCCAGACCACCTGGGACACCTCGCGTGCGCAGGCCGGTACGGGTGGCATCCTGACCAACTTCACCGGCGGTCGGCACGGCATCGATATCGGCGAAGGCAGCGCAAAGCAGCAGGCCGACGCGGCGGTGACGCAACTGGATGCGCTTTATCCGGGCATCCTCGCCGCGCGTGAAGGCGCACGCGAAGTGCGCATGCACTGGCCGACGCAGCCCTGGGCGCAGGGCAGCTACGCCTGTTTCACACCTGGCGACTGGACTGCTATCCGCGGTGCCATGGGCGAAAAGGTGGGGCAGTTGTATTTCGCGGGTGAGCACTGTGCGCTGGACACGCAGGGCTTCATGGAGGGCGGCTGCGAGTCCGGCGAAACCGTCGCGACCGAAATCCTCTCGGACCGGAAGGCGAAGGTGGCGTCATTGCGACACCGGCTGCAGACCGCGGGCTGATCCGCGGGATTCCGCAAAAAGACGGGTTGCCGGCAGCCGCGCGGATCAGGGTGCAGGCGGCGGCGTTTCCAGTCCGTCGGCGAAGATCACCGGCGTGAACTCGATGGCGCCAAAGTCGCAGACCGGGGTTGCCTGATACGTCATCGGTCGCGTGGCGATCAGCTGGTCCAGGTCGACCAGCTCCGCACCCAGCGCATCCAGGCAGTCTGGTGATGTGTCAACGGCAGCGCTGCCCGGTAGTGGCCTGAAGTGCGGACTGGCGGCGAGGCTGTTGATGGGTTCGAACTGAAGTTCCAGATCGGCGACGATGCTGCCTGGACAGTCGGCATCGCTGACCAGGTTGTCCGTGCGCAGCGTGATCGTTGCCCCTTCACAGGTGCTGGTCATGCCGTCGCCAACGATCACGCTGGTATTGAGCAGCAGATCGCCATCGGATTGCAGCGCCGTGCCGGTCGCCACGCCTGCTGCGCCATCAGGCCCCGTCGTACTGCCAACGCCGCCTGCACCACCAGCGCCGGCTTGGGTGAGGTTTCCGATCAGTGTCGAGAAGGCCAGCGTGCCACTACCGCCGTTGGCGATGAAAATCGCACCACCCGCGGCATTGCCACCGTTGCCGCCGCCGCCGCCCATGGTCGCAAAGATCGTGCCGAAACCACCGCCACCGGCCATCGCCTGGTTGTCGTTGAAGGTGCTGTTGAGAATGTCTGCCGCAGCATTGGCGAAGATGGCACCGCCCTCGGCATCGCCACCGTCGCCGCCCGAGGCATGTATTTCGGGCATCCCGGCGGTACCGGCAGAACCGGTGGCACGATTGCCGACAAAGGCGCAGTTCTCGATCAGCAGGTCGCCATGGGCAGCAACGGCACCACCTCGTGCATCGATGATGCCATCGAAGTCCATTGGCGCTACCGATCCAGTCGCCCGGTTGTTGCGGAACACGCAGTCGCGCAGTTCCAGCGTTGAGCCGGCTGCGGTCAGGATCGCTCCGCCTTCGGCGGGTGTTCCGGAAGTCAGCGACAGGACGTTGCCGTTCTCGAAGCCGAGGCCGACGATCCGGACGTCGGCATTGGCCCCGAACTCAAGCAGCCGGCCGTCGCCGGCAGTGCGGCGCAGGATCGTCGGGACACCGTCCGCGCCAATGATCCGCAGAGGGACATCGATGAACAGCGGCGTGCCGGTCAGTTCCAGCTCGATCGGTGCCGGCAGCAGTGGATCGATCAGAATGCGGTCGTCTTCGGCAGACGCTGTGATCGCGTCACGCAGCGTACAACTGGCATCGCAGGTGCCGTCACCGGCATCGCCGGGATCGGTGACAAGCCAATCGACTGCCAGCGCCGGCGTTGCCAGGAAGCAGGAGGCCATGAACAGGTTCCGAAGCACGCTCAGCATGGGACGTCCTCGTCTGTGGTGGGCTCATCATGCCCGATCAGTCTGCGAATCACACACCCTGCATGGCCAAGCTCGGGGGCATGCATGGACGCCCAGGGAATGGCGCTGATCGCAATGGGGATGAGCTGGACCGGTCATCCGTGAAATTTCGATGATAAAAACGTCAAATCAACAGGTTAGGTTGTAGGTGGGTTTGCGGAGCCTGCGTGGCCGGCGTAGGGTGGATTCGTGTCAGTCGTGGAGGAAGTGATGAGCTCCGAAAACACGCCGGAACCTCAGCGACACCGTGCCGCATGCGCCGAACCACGAAGCCACGTGGGCAGGCGCCATGGCATTTTCCTGTTTCCGCTACTGATTGCGACGGCTTCCGCGCCGCTGTCGGCGGCAACCATCAACGTGTCACCCGGTGGCTGTACGTTGCACGACGCCATCCGTGCCGCGAATGCGGATGCCTCGCGTGGAGACTGCAGCGCGGGTTCCGGCATCGACACCATCATCCTGCCGGATGGTCATGCGGTCGTAGTCGGCGGCACGGCGCTGGCGACGATCAACAGTCCGATGACCATCCGCACGGCCAGTGGCGGTAGCGCCAGCATCACTGACGACAGCCACCGGGTGCTGGAGATCAGCGGCACCAGCAACGTCACACTGCAGAACCTGTTGCTTTCAGGCGGTGGCTGGGACGCTGGCAACGGCAGCGGTGGTTCCGGGCTACGCGTCAATGACAGCAGCAGCGTTCAGTTGATCGACGTTCGCATCGAGAACAACTACCGGAAGGGCGGCTTTTCGCCATTTGGTGGCGGCATCCACGCCACCGGCAGCAGCCTGACGCTGGAGCGCTGCGAGTTCGTCCGCAACAAGGTCAGCTCGACCAGTGCGACCAGTCGCGGCGGCAACATCTACTTGAAGGACAGCAGCGCCACCATCATCGACAGCAGCTTGCGCGGCTATCCGTTCCGGGATGCCGATTTCTTCTTTCTGTTGCAGAGCGGCGCAGAGCTCGGTGCTGGCCTGTATGCAGAGAACAGCAGCGTCGAAATCCGCGGTTCGCTGCTGGAGAACCATCGCGGCGCCGACATTCATCTCACCGACCACAGCAGTGCGTTGCTGATCAACAGCACGCTCTACCACGACAACCAGGATATCGGCACGCGCATCTTCCTCAACGACGGCTCGACGCTGGACTTCAACAACAGCACGCTGTTCCAGGACGACTACGGTATCCAGAACACGAGTTGCAACGGTTGCGACGCTGTCAGCGTTTCGGCCAGCAATAGCGTTTTCGTCAACAACGGATACCTGCCGACCTGCGTGTTCCGCAACCACGTCCACGGCACCAACCACCCGCTGCCGTTCGAGTCCAGCATCGCCAACCTGTTCCCGCCGGACGATGACAGTTGCGGCGCGGGCTTTGGTGATTCCGAACAATCGCTGGTACGGCCACCCGTGGATCAGGGCGGGCCGACGCACAGCCCGCGCCTGATTGCCTCTCCAGACAACCTGGCGATCAACAACGGCAACACCGCCAGTTGCGAAAGCGTCGACCAGCGCGGCTTCCCACGCGGCGCCGACTGCGATATCGGTGCCGTCGAGCTGGATGACGTGACCGACCTTGCGCTTGACCTGTCGCTGGTGACGCCGCCGCCGTACTACCAGGGACAGTTGATCGAGTACCTGGCCACGGTCAGCAACCTGGGTCCGGCCGACGTCTATGAGGTTGACCTGTCGTTCTCGCTGCAGGGCAGCAACGTCGACCACTACCTGAGCCTGCACGACTGCAGTGGCCTGCAGTGCAGCATCGACGCCATCGGTAACGGCGGCAGTGCGGGGATTCGCCTGTTCGTGTTCAAGAACGGGGCGGCGACCTTTGATGCGCAGGGCGTGGTCAACAATGTCACCGGTTTCAGCACCGACCCCAACATCGCCAACAACACCGATGACAGCGGCAACGGCGGCAGCGTGTCACCGGTATCGAACCTTGAAATCACCCAGACACTGCAGACGTCGCCTCCGCATTTCATCGGGCAAGATCTGACGTTCAACGTCGCGGTTCACAACCAGGGTCCAAACCCCGCCGCAGGTGTCGAAGTCGTGCATGCTCTCGACGGACTGGCGGCGGTTTCGAGCAGCGGCTGCGACAGCACGGGCGGTGGCATCTGCGTCATTAACAACATCAACGCGGGCGTGACCAGGAACCTCCAGTTCGTGCTGGAGATCACCGACAGCACGCCGCGCAGCACGGTCAGCGTCAGCAGCGACAATGCTGATCCGGACCTGAGCGACAACAGCGACATTGATGTCGCCAACACACAGACCGATGCCGATATCTCGGTGACCTTGACGCCGATCACTGCGCAGCCCTACCGCGTCAACGACTACCTGCAGTTCCAGGCGACCATCGCCAACGCCGGTCCGGATACCGCGACCAACATCCTGTTGAATGTGGACGACGAGAACCTGGTGATTACCGACGCCGGGTTCCCCTGCAGCATCCTGCCTTGCGAGATTGCCTCATTGTCCAACGGCGCCAGCATCAACGTGACGCTCGGCGGTGTGGTGCCGTCAGCGGGCAGTCTGTCGCTGGAACTGGACGTGCTTTCCGACCAGAACGATGCGGACGACACTGACAACAGCGACACGCTGCAGGCAACGGTCGAGCCGTCGGCGGATGTGCAGATTCAGTTGGCGCATCCCGGTCTCGGGCCGTTCTACGTGGGCAGCGTGCTCGACTACACGATCACCGTGCGCAACAACGGCAGTCTTGGCGCCAGCGGCGTGTCCGTGGATGCAATCACCGGCAATCTCGAACTGCTGTCGGTGGCGTCACTGAACTGCGGTGCGTTGCCCTGCACCATTGACGCGATGGAGGTCGGCGCGGCGAATCAGGAAGTGATCGCGGTCACGGCGCGGATCACCGATGAAGGCTCTGCGACGATGACCGCGACGGTGGCAGCCAACGAGTACGACGACGTCACCGCCAACAACCAGGCCAGCACGGCGGCGCAGTCGGTTCCCGCGCCAAAGCAGCCCGAAGTGTTTCGCGATGGGTTTGAAGAACTGTTCTGAAACGTGGGTCTATTCGAAGCCGTCGTAGTACAGGACGTCCGTACCCGGCAGGATGGTCGTGCTGAGACAGCTCGGCGTGTTGCTGGCGATGTTGCCGGTCAGCAGGTCGATCTGGACCGGATGGAACACGCGCTGACGATTGAGCGAACAGCCGGCGATATCCGCGCAGCCGGTGCTCATGATCAGTCCGGAGCCGGAGACAGGACAGGCGAGGGAACCGCCCCAGCATGCAGCGCCCAGCGAGTTGGCGCTGTTTGAGCACTGGTCGATGGGTTGCAGTCCCCCCATGCCGGGGTTGGTATCGGTGCAGTTGTTGTGTTCGGCACCCAGAGAATGCCCGAGTTCGTGGCCGAACAGTTCGGCGGCGGCACCGCCGCTGACGCTGGCACCGGGGACGTAGAGGTTGACGCCATAGCTGCCGGCCGTCTTCGTACCCCAGGGCGTGCCCGTGTCGAAACCGTTCTTGCAGTACTGGTTGGTCCACGAAATGCCAGTCGGGTTGCCGCCGGTCAGGCGCCCTGAAATCAGCGCGGCAAAGTCGCGATCAATGCCGCTATGGTTGTTGCGCCAGTAGTCGCCGAACTGGAACATCAGGTGTGGCCCCAGCGGCGAGCACGGATTTCCGGTCGTGCAGTAGGGATCGGTCGATGTGTTGTAGATCACCGGCGTGGCCATCACCAGTTGCAGCGCCAGGTCGCGCTGGTAGTAAAGGTTGGTGGCCAGAAACATCTGCTGCAGCCAGCTGAGGGCATTGGCGGTGCTGTTGCCGAAATGCCCGCTCATCATCGCGAAGTCGACTTCGATGGCGACCTTGGCCTCATGCCCCGGCACGCCACCTTTCGCAACCAGTCGTGACGCGGCGGTTTGCGGCAGCTTCAAGGAACGCAAGGCGGCGTGTTCGACGCGATCCGCTTCGCAATTCACGGGCTGCTGCTCGATCGCCACGGCAGAGAAGCGCAGCCCGCCGCCTGATGTCTCGTCACCGATCAGGCGCTGCAGGCCGTTCTCGTCGTCGAGAAAGCCGAAGGCGAAGCCGCCATCGGCTTCGAAAGCCAGCGCGATCTGCTGCGCGCCACGCTCGCTGATCAGGAAGCGACGTTTCGCGAGGTGACCTTCAGGGTCATCGGACAGTGTCTGCTCGCCGGACTGCAGACGGATCGCGTGGAAGCGCCATGGCGAGGCGTTGGTCTTTTGCTGCACGGTGACCGACGCCTTTCCCGGCGTCAGTCCGGTCATTGCCGCGACAGCCTGCGCTGACAGCGAAAGCACCGGTTGCCGGTCGTCCTTCGCCGTCGCCAGCGCCGCGGCCGACACCAGCAGCAGGAAACCGATGCACCGAAGGGCGCGACCAATCGCGGATGACTTCATGCTGTTCCCCTGGCAATGGCGTGACGCTCCGGTGAAGAGTACGCCGTCGTTCGGTGGGCGGCAAAACCGTGCAGAACGCAAGGACGAACGCGTCGTCCTTCGGCTCAGGAACTCACTGCGCTGCCAGCCATTCGTCATCGGAACCGTCGATGACGTCCTCGAACAGGAACGTCGACAGGTAGCGCTCGCCGGTGTCGGGCAGCATGCACAGGATGACGCTGCCTTTCTCCGCCGACTCGGCGACGCGCAGTGCGGCGGCGGCGGTGGCACCGGCGGAGACGCCGACGAAGATGCCTTCCTCGCGGGCGAGGCGAAGCGAAGTGTCGCGGGCGAGGATATCGTCGATTTTCAGAATCTCGTCGGCGACCTCGCGGTTCAGCACCGCCGGCACGAAGTCCGGCGTCCAGCCCTGGATCTTGTGCGGGTGCCATTCCTCGCCCTGCAGCAGGGCGGCGACCTGCGGTTCGGCGGCGGTGATTTTCACGTCCGGACGCGCCAGCTTCAGCACTTCGCCCACGCCGGTCAGCGTGCCACCGGTGCCCCAGCCGCTGACGAAGTGGTCGAGTCGTCGGCCGGCGAAGTCGCCGATGATTTCAGCCGCCGTGGTGTTGCGATGCCAGCTCGGGTTGGCCGGGCTGTCGAACTGGCGGGCGAGGAACCAGCCGTGCTTTTCGGCCAGCTCCTGCGCGCGGCGCACCATGCCGGTCCCGCGTTCGGCGGCGGGCGTGAGGATGACTTTGGCGCCGTAGGCGCGCATCAGCTTGCGGCGCTCGATGGAGAAGCTCTCGGCCATGGTGGCGACAAACGGATAGCCACGCGCGGCGCAGACCATGGCCAGCGCGACGCCGGTGTTGCCGGAGGTGGCCTCGACCACGGTCTGTCCCGGCTTCAGTGCGCCGCTCTGTTCGGCATCGAGGATCAGCGCCAACGCGAGCCGATCCTTGACTGAGCCGCCGGGGTTGAAGGACTCGATCTTGGCGTAGATCGAAACGTGTTCCGGCGCGAGCCGGTTGAGGCGGACGATCGGCGTGCGGCCGATGGTGTCGGTGATGCTGTCGAAGATCATGGCATTCTCCCTGGCGGCGTCGCGGTCGAGCGACGCAGGCCGATACGTTAGCGCGATGGCGATGGAAAATCAGGCGGCGCGGGCGGCGGTCGGTCGTGCTGACGATTGCGGCGAACTGCGCACGGATCGCGCATCGGTCGGCGGTGCGCTGTACCAGTGGTTGTCCAGCGCCATCGCTGCGACTTCGCCAACGATGGCCAGCGCCGGTGCGTTGACGGCGTGCTCACTGGCGGCATCGGCCAGCGCGGCAATATCGGTGACGATGACGCGCTGCTCCGGACGGCCACCGTTTTCTACCAGCGCCACCGGCGTGGCCGGATCGCGACCGGCATCCAGCAGGCTGGCGCGAAGTGACGATAAGCGCGACACGCCCATGTAGGCGACCAGCGTGGTTTCCGGATCATCCAGTGGCGTTGGCGAGCGGTAGCGTGGTCCGCCGGGCGCGTCGGCCTGTGCGGTGAACAGGTGCACGGCACGCGCCACGCCGCGATGGGTCAGCGGGATGCCGGCGTGCGCGGCGCAGGCGCTGGCGGCGGTGACGCCGGGCACCACGGCGTACGGAACGCCGGCTTCTCGCAGCGCGTCGATTTCCTCGCCGCCACGACCGAACACCAGTGGATCGCCGCCCTTGAGCCGCACCACGCGATTGCCGGCCTGCGCTTCGCGCACCAGCCGCTGGCTGATGCTGTCCTGGCTGTGCAGGCGGCTGCCGACGCGCTTGCCCACATCGATGCGTCGCGCGTCGCGGCGGATCAGGTCGAGGATATCCGGCGACACCAGCCGGTCGAAGAGCACCACGTCGGCGTCCTGGAGGTGGCGCAGCGCGGCCAGCGTCAGCAGGCTGGCATCGCCGGCACCGGCGCCGACCAGCGCGACGCTGCCGGTGTCCGGATTCGGCGTTTCCCTGCTGGAACGTTGCTCAAGCCGCTTCGCCAACAGGCGATCCGCGTCGCCTTCATGGCCGTGGCGGATCAGCCAGGCCGCATGGCCGCGCAGCAGGGATTCCAGGAAGGCGCGTCGCCTGCGCACGTCCGGCAGCGCCTCGCGGATGCGTGAACGCCAGCGTTCGGCGAAGCGTGCCAGCGCGCCCAGCGACGGTTCCAGCAAGGATTCCAGCCGTTCGCGGATCAGCCGCGCCAGCACCGGTGCCGCGCCGCCGCTGGAAATCGCGACCAGAATCGGCGAGCGGTCGACGATGCTGGGCACGATGAAGCGGCACAGCGCCGGCTGGTCGACCACGTTGACCAGCACACCGCGCTGTTCCGCATCGGCGGCGACCCGCGCATTCACGCTGCGGTCGTCGGTGGCGGCGATCACCAGCCGCTGGCCGGCGAGCAGCTGCGGCGCGTAGTGATCGGCCACATGGCGATAGCGGCCGTCGGCAACCGCCGTGCTCAGCTCGGGTGCCAGTCGTGGCGCGGCGATGCTCACGCTGGCGCCGGCCCGCGCCAGCATGGCTGCCTTGCGCGCTGCCACATCGCCACCGCCGATCACCAGTACCGGCTGGTCGTGCAGATCAAGGAAGATCGGGTAGTGCCGCATGCGATGTCGCTCAGCCGGTGGTCAGGCTCCACAGCGTCCCAGACCGGCAGCCGGCGCGGAAATGATCGCTGGCCGCTTCGATATTACATCCGGTCATGTGCGGCGGCGTACGGTTTCCGGCAGGCTTGACCGCTCGGCCGACTTCATGGAAGCTCAATGCCGTCGCGCCCCGAGCGGGCGCTTTGTGCTGGACTGTAAACACCGTCATGAACGCTTCGTTCTCCAAATCGATGTGCATGTGTTCGATGTGCTGTTGGCGCCATAGCCGCGCACACGTCGAATTCACCGTGCCCATTGATCGAGAACACCGCCATGACCCTGAACCAGCTCCGCTACCTGCTCGCCATCGTTGACGCCGACCTCAACATCACGGTCGCCGCACGGCGCGTTCATGCCACCCAACCCGGATTGTCCAAGCAGCTCAAGCAGTTGGAGGACGAACTCGGCTTTCCGTTGATCATCCGTCGCGGCAAGAGCCTCGAATCACTGACCTCGCTGGGCCAGCAGGTGGTTGAAGCCGCGCGCAAGATCGTCGGCGAGGCGGAAGGCATCCTCACCCTGGCCAGCAACCAGCAGGACATCCCGCGCGGCCGCTTGCGCATCGCAACCACGCACACGCAGGCGCGCTACGTGCTGCAGCACCTGCTGCCGGCGTTCCGCGCGCGCTATCCGGAAGTCAGCGTGCACATCGAGCCCGGCGATCCGACCCAGTTCGCCGAACGCCTGCGTCGCGACGAGATCGACCTGGCCATCCAGAGCAGCGTCGATACCCCGCCGGCCGGCGTGCAGGCCTTGCCGGCCTACCGCTGGGAGCGCGTGGTGGTAGTGCCGCAAGGGCATCCGCTGGGCAGCCTCGGTCGCCACATCGAGCTGGACGATCTCGCCGAATACTCGCTGACCAGCTACGACAGCTCGCGCCGTCCGGAATCCTCGCTGCAGCGCGTGTTCCGCCAGGCTGGCCTGACCCCGAAGATCGTGGTCACCGCGCTGGATGCCGACCTGGTGAAGACCTACGCGCGCACCGGCCTCGGCATCGGCATCTTCGCCGAAATGGCCCTGCAGCCGGAGGACGCCGGCAGCCTGGTCGCGCTGGACGCCGAGCACCTGTTTCCGCCCTGCACGGCGTGGATCTGCCTCGCTGAACAGCGTCCGCCGCGCGCCTACGTCGATGATTTCATCCAGTTGCTCGCGCCGCACCTGCCCACGCAGGCCCGCAGCGCCCGCGCCGTGAAGGCCGACGCGATCCCGCAATGGCGCCACCTGCACCAGCGCCTGCGCGAACTGATCCGCGGGCAGGCGGAGATCGCGGTCTGAGAAGTCGGTGACTGGACGGGATCAGGCCTTCTTCACGAATACCGACTTCAGCTTCATCGGGCCGATGCCGTCGACCTTGCAGTCAATGTCGTGGTCGCCTTCCACCAGGCGGATGTTGCGCACCTTGGTGCCGACCTTCACCACGCTGGAGCTGCCCTTCACCTTGAGATCCTTGATCACGGTAACGCTGTCGCCGTCCGCCAGCAGGTTGCCGACGCTGTCGCGGATCACCAGCGCATCTTCGGTGCTGGCTTCCTCGCCGGGCGTCCATTCGTGCGCGCATTCGGGGCAGACAAGCAGGGCACCGTCGGCGTAGGTGTAGGCCGAGCCACAGCCCGGGCAGGGAGGCAATTCACTCATCGGGCATTCCGGTCGCAGCGCCCTCACGGCGCGGGTCGCGAAGGATAGCACCCGGCCTGGTGACGCGGCCCCTGTTGACTTTCGGGTTTTGATTCCAGGGCGTCTCGAAACATGCTTCTCGGCTAGGCGGCCACAAGGGTCGCACCCATCACAACACAGCGAGACGGCCAGCCAGCAACACGGCAAAACCTGGAACCGATCAGCCCGGACCGGGAGAACCCTTATCGCGCCGGTTGACTACGGCGGTGCAATGGTGACCCCTGTTTTGACGTTACTGAGCTGGCCTCTCAAGTAAGAGTTCAGGAGAAAGGTACGTGCAACCTTTTGTATCGACGAGTTGAATTTTCAAGTTCATCGTTTGGCCGGGTGACAAGGAATAGTACTGGTCATCAAAAGGAACCATCGCACTCTTGGCCTGCCCTGGCTTGATCCTGATCCTCCGACTTGGCGCCTCTCTATGAACCCCTAACCTCTCCACCGCCTGCCACCCAGCACTCCCTTCGTGCATGACAGAGAACGACGACGCATCGATAACCAAATCTTTCTCTGAGACTCCAGTCTCGATCCAGAACATCACCTTCTTCTCGCCTAGATTGTGAAGGGAAAAGACCCCGTAGATTGACGGTTCATCGAATTCCCAAATCGCTTCGATTCTGTTCAAGCCAATGCTCACCGAACTGGAACACGAAGAATAGCTTCTCTGAGATGCAGCACTGAGAAAGGGCACGACTCCAAGGAAGAGAACACACAAGCAAGTTACCTTCAGCATGCTGAGCCAACTCCTATGGTTTGAATGTGTGAAGCCCAGGATCATCCCACCGCCTGCCTCCCTGTCTAAAAGCGGCACCGGCGGAGCTAGTCAAGAACTCTGACATCACATCGTTGGCGTATTCCTCACACTCTTCTTTTGACGCAAAGGTCGACTGTTTAAGACCTTCTTCTAACAACTCGGCCTGAATTTCGGCACCAATTTGCCAAGTCCACATATCTCGAATGTGATCCAGCTCCGTCGCGTGAATCCAACGATATATCTCATTGTTGGCGTATCGCTGCCGAAGGTACACGATTGGGTACAGATCCACGCTGAACTCAGCGAGATTGAAATTGCCATCAGCGCAAACGCAGCTTTGGGAAATATTCCAATTGATTGTAGTTTGGCCGAGATCGCCGGGACGTGCGCGATGAGGGCCCTTCACTCCGGGGTACGAGTAGTAAAAACCGCCTTGCTGGTATGTAAGACTCCACTGCACTTGATGCATCGACCATCTCAGAAGTCCGAGAACGTCTGCCCAAGCCAACGGAGAGCCCGATACATAGCTGAACGTAGAGGAACCCCCAAGCAGCCCCACCGGATCCGACTCCACATACCGCCCCGTCCCCGGCTCATAGTCGCGGAAGTAGTTGTAGTGCAGGCCCGTCTCCGCATCGAAGTACTGCCCGGGGAAGCGCAGGTTGAACACGAAGTCCGTGCCGTTGCCATCCGCGTCTTCATTCGGCGCATCGTCGCCAAACGGCCCACCGCTCAGCGGCCAGTGCCACAGCCGCGTGCCCGCCGCATTGCGAACCGCACGAGGCGTGCCCAGGTGGTCGGCTTCGATGTAATAGGCCGTCGTGCTGAGGCTGCCGCTCTTGCTGATGCGGTCCACCACTGCAATCGGCATCCCGTCCAGCCACACGACCTCGCGCTGGCTGCCGTCGCTGCGGTATTCGCCCAGCAACTGGCCCTGGGCACCGTAGATGAAGAAGGCTCCCGACGTGCCTTCGGCCTTGGCCACGCGCTCACCGCGGCCGTTGTACAGGTAGTCGTAGCGACCGTTGGCCGTCAGGCTCAACACCAGCCGGTTGCGCTGGTCGTAAGTCAAGGCCGTTGCCGTGCCGATGGCCGTGGTGTTGCCCGCCGGGTCGTAGCTGCGGGCCACGCCGGCCACGGACTGCAGACGGTGGCTTGTCGTGCCGTAGGCATAGGCATCCGTGCTGCTGCTCTCGGTGCGCGAGGTTCGGTTGCCGATGGCGTCGTAGGCAAACGACTCCAACGGGTTGGTTGATCCATCCTGGGCTTCGGTCAGGCGATACAGGTCGTCATAGACGTAGTGCCGCGTCGTACTGTCCTCATCCAGGCTGTCGAGGTTGCCAACCACGTCATAGCCGAAGTCAAGATCCAGCCCGCTGCCACTACTGTCGATGGCACCCAGCCGGTAGTCCAGATCGTACTGACGATCAACGGTCACGCCATCCGCCGTCACCATCTGCGTGGACGGCCCGAACGGGGCGTAGTTCATGGAGGTGACTAGCGGCAGCTCGTGCTGCGGCGTGCAGTTGCCCGTCAGCCCCGGACACATCATCGACGTCGAGCCGGTCACGGTGTTGATGCGCCCCAGTCCGTCGCGCCCGTATTCCACGATGAGGCCGCTGGAATACATGACGCCGGCCAGTTGGTTGACCAGTGTGTAGTGGCTGCGAACCAGTCGGGTGTCGGCCCCCGAGCGTTGATCCACGACCCGGATATCGCTCACCACCTTCTGCGCCTTGCGGATCACGTTGCCGCGGTAGTCGTAGCACCAGGTGGTTTCGCCGCTGGCGTCGGTCATGCGCGTCAACCGGCCAACCGGCAGCGTGCCCCGCTTCCAGCCGCTGGGCAGCTTCATCGTGTTGGACGTGCTGTCACATTGAGTGGGCGTCGAGCTGTCATAGAAGAACGCAGTGTTCAGGCTGCTGTCCGGATAGCTGATGGTGCTGAGCCGGTTCAGCGCGTCGTAGCTGTAGCTGGTAGTGACGCCGCGCGCGTCGGTCTGCGTGAGGCGGTTGCCGGCGTCGTCGTAGGTATACGTCGTGGTGCCGGTGTCCGGGCTCTGCAGTTGGGTGAGGTTGCCGAGCGCGTCATAGGTGTAGCCAGTGCTGAGGCCCTTGGCATCGGTCACCTGCGTCAGGCGATCCAGCGGGTCGTAGTCGAAGCCGGTGGTGAGGTCCACGCCGCCCAGCGTCTGGATGGTGGCCTTCAAGCGCTTCAGCGGATCGAGCTGGCTCTGCGTGGTGTTGCTGAGCGCGTCGGTGGCGCTGGTCTGCTGGCCGTTGTTGTCGTAGGTAAAGCTGGTGGCGTGGCTCTGTGCATCCAGCACCTGTTCCAGTTGGCCGAGGTCGTTGTACACGCGGCTCAAGGTACGGGTGATCGTGCCGCCGCCGGCCTTGGTGTCTTCCTGTGTGCGATTGCCGGCGTTGTCCAGCGTGTAGTCGATGCGCTCACCGAGGCTGTTGTAGATGCCGGTGAGGCGCTGCGCGTCGTCGTAGTCGAAACCGAGCCAGCTGCCGTCCGCCTGTGTGGTCTTGGTGACCTGACCGGCAGCGTCGTACTCGTAGCTGATTGTGGCATCGGGGCCGTTGCCCGGATCCACCACGGTGCGTGACAGCAGCCAGCCGCGCGGGTGGTAGGTCATCGTGGTGTGCACGCCGTTGGCGTCGATGCTTTCCAGCACGCGACCATTGCGGTCGTAGCGGGCCATCTCGCTGACGTGACCCAGCGCATTGGTGACCTTCCACAGATCGCCCTTGCGATGGCAGGTGCCGCCGGTGTCGCAGCCGCTCTCGTCGGTGCTCGGGTAGTAGGTGAAGGTGGTGATGTCGCTGACGTCGGTGCGCGGACCGTCCGTTGACTTGATCAAGCCCAGAATCGAACAGGTCGAACCCGGCGCATCCACGTCGGCCTGCTCGCAGTACGCGGTGCTGCTGCTGCGAGTGCGTGAGGTGACCGGATCGGCTTCGGTGCGCGTCAGCACCTGGCCACGGGCGTTGTAGGTCCAGTTGGTGGTCAGCAACAGCGTGCCGCTGGCGTCCTTGGTGCGGCGCTCCAACGGCTGCCGCAGCGCCACGTCCCAGTCAGTTTCGATGGTGCGCTGCTCGGGCGTGTTCTTCGCCTCGATGCGCTGGGTTTCCAGGCCATTGGCGTCGTAGTCGTGATCGGTGAGGTTGCCCTCAAAGTCGGTGGCCAGATCAGGGTTGTTGTTGGCATCGAAGGTATTGGCCGTGAAGCTTCCGCCACATGCCTGGCACGGCTGATCTAGGCCGGCAAGCAGGAAGACTCCGTTTTGAACCACGTAGCTGTAGGTTCTTGAAGCACCCAGTGGATCGACGACGGTAGAAGTGCCGTTTCCGTTGTACGTGATTGAAAAGCGGTCAATAGTGCTAAGGGGGTCGCCGTGGACACTGAACGTCGCACGGCCCTGCGCATCGTAGCCCCAGGACGCAATACGACTCCCGCGCTCGTCGACAATTCCCGTCAACGCCTTCGGAAATGAGGCATTCTCGTAAAGGTAGCTGCGGCTCGGGTTGTCAGCCGGATTGCCTGGCGTGACGTCAGGATAGGTGACGCTGCTGAGTAGGTCGTTGCCGGAGTTGTACTCATACGAATAGACCAATGGGGTCAGAGTCATTGATCCGAACTTTGTAAGTTGTCAGTCCGAACGATAGAACCGTAGCGCAGTTCTCGTGGAGAACCCGCTTCAGGTGCACGTCCGAACCATGCAAAGTTTGCATACCTCACCTCGGCGCATCGTTCTGATGTCGCCGGAGCCATCGACGTGCATCCCACATGAAGACCGCCGCTCCGTGCAGAAGGACGATGGCTGATGTCAGTGGCTGCTGGTGACGCTGTCGTGCAGGCCGCATTCGCGCAGCACACCAAAGAAGCGGGTGTCCTCTTCGCGGGCGACTTCGTGGATCGGGCGCGTGCTGTGGCGGTCGCCGATGCTGACGTAGCCGTCGTTCCACAGCGGGTGGTAGGGCAGGTCGTGGCGACGCAGGTACTGGTGCAGGTCGCGGTTGCTCCAGTCGAACAGCGGGTGCAGTTTCCAGCGGCCATCCTGCAGCATCAGTGGATCGATTCGGCGACGCGATTCGGACTGGCTGCGGCGCAGGCCGGCGATCCAGGTGCGCGCACCAAGGAGATCCAGCGCAGCATTCATCGGCTGCACCTTCATCAGCCGGTTGTAGCGTTCGATGCCGTCGCGGCCTTGTTCCCAGAGGCGGCCGTGACGCGCTTCCAGCCACTGCGGCGACAGTTCGGGACGGACGATGTGCAGGTTCAGGTCGAGGCGGTCACCGAGCTCGTCGATGAAGCGGTAGGTTTCGTCGAACAGGTAGCCGGTATCGACCAGCAGGATCGGCAGATCGGGGCGGATCCGCGTCGCCAGGTGCAGCAGCACGGCGGACTGGGCACCGAAGCTGGACGACAGCACATGTGGGCCGGAAAGCGTCGAGAGCGCCCATTCAATGCGGGTTTCCGCATCGCGTGCGGCCAGCCAGGGCTGTAGTTCGGACAGCGAGCGTGCGTCTTCGGCGAGGGTGACGGCATCGGGAATGACGGCAAGGGCGCTCATGCGGCGGCCTCCGTTGGCTGCGTTGTCGAGATCAGTCCGGCGCGCCAGAGGAAGTCGCCAAAATCTTCGTCTGACGTGCGCTTGCCTGCGTAGCTGGCGAACAGCGCGTCGAGTTCATCGAGGATCTGTGCCTCGTCAATATTCTCGCGATGCAGGATCGCCAGCCGCTGGCCACGGCGATCACCGCCGAGGTGCAGGTTGTAGCGACCGGGCGCCTTGCCGATCAGCGCGATCTCGGCCAGGTGTGGTCGCGCGCAGCCGTTCGGGCAGCCGGTGATGCGCAGGTTGATCGGCTGCTCGCCGAGGCCGTGCGCCGACAGGCGCGCATGCACGCGATCCAGCAGCGTTGGCAGGTAGCGTTCGGCTTCGGCCATGGCCAGCGCGCAGGTCGGCAGCGCCACGCAGCTCAACGCGTTGAGCTTCAGCGGCGCATCGTTCCGGTGCGCATCCAGCCGATAGCGCGCCAGCAGCGTGTTGATGCGACCGCGCTGGGCATCGCTGACGCCGTCGATGCGCAGGTTCTGGTTCGGGCTCAGCACGAAGCGCGCATCACTACCGTCCAGCGTGGCGGCGACGGCGGCAAGCCCGCTCAGGCTGCTGCGGGCGTCGTCATCGACGATGCGTCCCGACGGGATGCGCAGCCCCAGCGACCACTGGCCATCGCGCTGCTGCTGCCAGCCAAAGCGATCACCGTTGTGGATGAAGCGGACCGGCCGTGGTGGTTCCAATGGCGCTTCGAGGCGCGAGAACAGTTCGGTCTTGAACCAGTCCACGCTGCGATCATCAATGGTGTATTTGAGGCGCGCACGGGCACGGTCGCTGCGGTTGCCGAAGTCACGCTGCACGGTGAGCACGGCGCGGGCGACGTCAAGCAGCTGTTCCGGCGGCAGGAAGCCGATTTCGTCAGCCACTCGCGGGAAGGTATCGCCACGCCCGTGCGTGCTGCCCATGCCGCCGCCGACCAGCAGGTTGAAGCCCTGCAGTTCGTCGTTCTCGATGACGGCGACGAAGCCGAGGTCCTGCGAATACACGTCGATGTCGTTGTACGGCGGGATGGCGATGCCGGCCTTGAACTTGCGCGGCAGGTAGGTCTCGCCGTACAGCGGCTCGGGTACCGGGTCGCCGGCGACCTGGGTTTTCTCGTCGTCACTATCCAGCCCGCTCTCATCAAGCCAGATCTGGTGATAGGCGCGGGTGGCCGGCAGCAGGGCTTCCGACAGCTCGCGGTTCATGGTCTGCACGCGCGCCTCCGCAGTGGACGAGGCATCGCTGCTGGAGCACATCACGTTGCGGTTGACGTCGCCGCAGGCGGCCAGCGTATCGACCAACGCGGCATTCATCGCGGCAATGGTCGGCTTCAGCTCGCGCTTGATCACGCCATGCACCTGGAAGGCCTGGCGCGTGGTCAGGCGCAGCGAGCCGCTACCGTACTCGCGGGCGATGGCGGTCAGCGCCAGCCATTGTGCCGGCGTGGCGATGCCGCCCGGCAAACGCGTGCGGATCATGAAGCTGTAGGCCGGTTCCAGCTTGCGCAGTCGGCGCGCCTCGCGCTGGTCGCGGTCGTCCTGCTGGTAGCTGCCGTGGAATTTGATCAGCTGGGTGTCGTCCTCGCGCAGCGCGCCGGTGTGCGCATCGGCAAGGCTTTCCACCAGCGTGCCGCGCAGGCCGCGACTGCTGCGCTTGATGGCTTCGACCGGAGAGCGTTCAGCGCCGCTCATCAGTACACGTCCCGCAGGTAGCGGCCTTCGGCGGCCAGATCATTCAGGCGTTCGCGGGCGCCGTCCTCGTCAATGCCGCCGTGGGTTTCGAGGATGCGGCGCAGTGCCGCGTCGACATCCGGTGCCATGCGGCTGGCATCGCCGCAGACGTAGATGCGGCCACCGGTTTCGATCCAGTCGAACACGTCGCGGCCTTCCGCCAACAGCCGGTCCTGCACATAGCGAACGCGGTCGCCATCGCGCGAAAAGGCGACGTCGAGGCGATGCAGGCTGCCGCGACGCAGCGCGTCCAGCCATTCGGCCTGGTAGAGGAAGTCCTCGCGCGCATGGCGGTTGCCGAACAGCAGCCAGTTGCGGCCGCTGGCGCCGATTGCGGCACGCTGCTGCAGGAATCCGCGATAGGGTGCGACGCCGCTGCCGGCGCCGATCATCAGGATGTGGGTGCTGCTGTCGTCCGGCAGGCGGAAGCGCGGGTTGGCTTCCAGCGAGACGCGCAGGCTTGCGCCTTCGTCGAGTGCGGACAACTGACCGGAAGCCAGTCCCTGCCAGCGGCGTCCGTCGTGTTCGCCATCGAACTCGGCAACGCAGAGATGCACCTCGTCATCGCCGACTTCTTCGCGACTGGAGGCGATGGAGTAGGCGCGGCTGCCCAGCGGTGGCAGCGCCTTCACCAGCGCTTCGGCGCTCCAGTCCGCTGGTGCTTCGCGCAGCGCGTCCACCAGTTGGCGGCTACCGAACCAGCGGCGAATGGTCTGTGGGTCGCTGTCTCGCAATGCCGCCGAGAGCGTGCTTTCGGTGTCACCGCGTTCGGCATGCTGGCGGAGGAACTTCAGCGAAAGGCGCGTGAGCTCGCACCGCTCGCGCAGCCAGTCGCGTAGCGGGGCGCGGTTGTCACGGATGGCGTCGTCGTCGATGGCGACTTCCGTGTCGCCGTCGAGACCGGCGGCATCGAGCACCGCCTCCACCAGGGGTTCGGGATTGCTGACATGAACGGCCAGTGCATCGCCTGGTTGGTAGGCGATGCCGCTGCCGGCGATATCGAGTTCGACGTGATGCACGCCGCGAACGGCACGGTCGGTGGTCAGCGGATGGCGGACGATGACTTCAGCCTCGTGCGGTGCTGACGGGACTGGCGCGGCCGTCGCATTGCTGACCAGGTGCAGTCGCGGCGCCGTGCCGGTTGCTGCGGCTGAGGCCGCTGTCGTGTCCAGTTCGCGCTTTGCGGTGTCCAGCGCCTCGGCCAGCCAGGGCGCGGCATCGCGTTCGAAGTCGAGGTCGGCATCGACACGCTCCACCGCGCGACGGCCGCCCAGTTCCGCAAGGCGCTCGTCCAGTGCGCGACCGGTGGCGCAGAACAGCGGATAGCTGGAGTCACCCAGCGCCAGCACGGCAAAGCGCAGGCCGTCGAGCTTCGGTGCGCGTCGGCCGGCGAGCTCATCGAGGAAGCGCCTCGCGTCGTCCGGCGGATCGCCGTCGCCCTGTGTGCTGATCACGGTGTAGAGCATCGACAGGGAAGGCAGCTCGCGCGCGCGCAGATCGGCCAGTGAAACCAGGCGGACGCTCAGTCCCGCCGCTTCGCTCTGCGCGGCCAGCGCTTCGGCGAGACGGCGGCTGTTGCCGGTCTGGCTACCGTAGGCGATGGTCAGTGTTTCGGCAGTTGATGCTTCAGCGGCACTCGCAGGCTGGCGCTGCGCTGCCTCGGCGCGGCCATACAGGTAGCCCGATGCCCAATGCAGTTGTGCAGTGGACAGCGCCGACGCCAACTCGCTGAGCGCGGCGAACTGCGGGTCTTGCAGAGGCGTATTGGCGATGGCGGCGGCAGCCGTCATGGGCGCGTCCTGTTGACTGTTGAGGACGCAGGCTAGAAAGCGCGGGCGCTGGGCGGAAAGGATATGTCGGCATTTGCATATGCCTTGCCGGGTCGGCATGCCGGTCGAACAGATGTCCCCACGAAAAAGCCCCGCGAGGCGGGGCTTTTCGGGTTGCCATGGCCGGGTGCGTCAGGCCTTGAGCTTGTCGTCCCTGCGCCCGCCGCGCAGCTTGACCATCACCGCTGCTGGCAGCAGCAGGCCGAGCAGCATCAGCATCCATTCGTTCAGCGTCGGGATCAGTTCCGGCGGAGCCGCCGGAAGCGGGCCGGCGGTGCCGTTGACGATGGTGCCGGTACCCGGGGCGCCCGCAGCGCCAGCGCCGGAAGCGCTGCCGATGCTGACGATGATGGTCTCGTCGGGCTCGTTCTCGTTGTCGACGAGCGGCGAAACCGTCACGCTGGCGCTCGTTGAGCCGGCCGGGATGATGATCTGGATACCCGGCGTGCCAGGATCCTGGTCCGTCACTGTGTAGTCGGTGCCGAAGCTGGCCGTGCCGCCAAAGTTCAGCGTCACCACCACGTCCTCGCCGGACGGGCCGGACAAGTTGGCCGTCACCATGAAACTGCCGCCGCCTTCCGTGTTGCTGGGAGGCGTCAGGCTCAGGCTTACCGTGGGTGCCGACTCGTCATCGATAATCGTGCCGGTGGCGTTGGCGTCGGCGATGCTGCCGGTACTCGGGTTGCTCAGGTTGACGGCGAAGGTTTCCGCGGATTCGGCGACGGCGTCGTCAATGATCGGCACGGAAACCGCCTGGCTGGTGCTGCCGGCCGGGAAGTTCACGGTTGTCGACACTGCCGTGTAGTCCGCGCCCGCCAGCGCCGTGCCGTTCGCGGTCATGGCGGTCACTGACACCGCCTGCGTGCTGGGCACGTTCAGGCTGACGGTGAAGTCGAGGTTGCCGATGTTCTCGGCACCGCTGGCGTCGGCGATGCTGAATGTCAGCGCGTCACCGTCGGTGATGGTGGCGGCGAAGCTCGGCGGCGTCAGCGGGATGGTGGCAAAGTCGGCGGCCGATACGGTGGCGGTGAAGGGCTCGTCGCCTTCGTGCAGGCTGTCCGCCGTGGCGTCCAGTTGGACACTGCCCGAACTGCTGCCAGCGAGGACCTGTACCTGGATGCCGGCGGTGCCGCCATCCGCGTCCCCGCTGCCGAAGTCGGTGCCCAGCGCGGCGGTGCCGCTGAAATCCACCGTGACCAGCGTGTCGACCTGCGTGTTGCCATCCAGCGTCACCGTCATGGTGGCCGAGGTGCCTTCGGCGAACGGGTTCGGCGCGATGTCGATGCTGATCACTTCGCGTGGCGTGATGCCTTCGACGGCGCCCATGTCGGTGCCACCGCCCGCATCACGCGGGAAGCCTGCGCCGCGCTGGTCGTTCGGCAAGAGGCCGATGTTGAAGGCCGGATCGCCGGCATTGACCACGGGGCTGCCGATCTGCGGCAGGCGGGTCAGCGTCGGGCCGCCGTTGTCGGCCAGCGGGTCGAGCATCGGGTCGACACCGGTCAGATTGTTGGCACCGTTCAGCGTGGCGCCGGTGACGTCCTGAACCAGACTGAAGTTGATGTCGGCGCTACCGCCCAGGTCAGGTGCGCTGCCGTCGTCGCTGTTCAGCGCGATGATGCTGTTGTCGATCGTGGTTGCTGCGGGGCCGGCCAACTGGACGCCACCGCCCTGCCCACCGGTGCTGTTGCCAGTGATGGTGACGTGATCCATGGTCAGGTCGACATTGTTGGCCAGCAGGCCGCCGCCTTGTTCGCTGATGGTGGCGGTTCCGCCAGCGGGGTTGGTGGTATTGCTGTCGACAGTGACGTTCTGCAGCAGCGCGACCAGCGGCTGTACCGCACCCTTGGTCGACTTCGCGGTATTGCCGAAGCGTCGTTCGATCACGGAATCGAGACGCGGCGTGCGCACGCCCATCCGCTGCAGCTTGTCGGCAATTCCGGAGAGGCGCAGCTCGGAGTTGCCCAGTCCGGGGGTGCCCGATGATGCAACGACACCAGCCAGATTGACGCCACCGCCCACGACGGCGTTGTTGCCGCTGATGGTCGAGTCGCTGACCACCAGATTGCTGGTCAGCGTCACGGTCGCCGAAGGTCCTGAATAGGCCGCGGCCGAAACGCCGCCACCCTGTGCCGCCTGGTTGCCGCTGATGCTGGCCTGGCTCACGCTGGCGCTGGCGCCGTACTTCAGGGCGAGAGCGAGACCGCCACCGGTACCGTAGGCGCTGAGGGACGCAGTGTTGCCGGTGAAGCTGCCGCTGATGCTGGCGCTGCTGCCGCTCGCGGCGCCGCCGCTACCGCCGTACTTGGAGCTTGGGCCGGCCGACACGACCATGCCGGGCGCCGAGATGGAGGCCTGGTTGTTGCTGACCACGCTGTCCGCCGCCACCGTTACCGTACCGTCGATACCGCCGTATTTGCCGCCAACCAGCACGACACCGCCGGCCGCGTAGGCCGCGCAGTTGCCGCTGACCTGGGAGCCGCCGCTCAACGACGTCGAACTGGTACTGGCAAGCACGCCGCCGCCGCCGATGCCGTATTTGCCGCTGCCGCCACCGAGGCTGCAGGCCACCGGGGTGCCCTTCCCGGGCGAGGTCTGGTTTGCAAACCACGCGCCCGCTTTCGCCGATGCGGGCCTTAGCGGGTCGAATCCGGGATGTTGGGCGGTCTGGTTGTTCAACAGGTCGAGCCCGTCACCACTGACCGAACCGGCAAACCCGACCACGCCAGCGAAGGCGGCCGCCAGGTTGCCGTCGAAGCTGGTCTCGCCGAAGCTGAGACTGGTTGCATCGGTGGCAACCGGGTTCGGCGGCCCGTACTTCGGTCTGGTGCCCGAGAAAATGCCGCCGCCGGCGAAGTAGGCGCCGTTGCCGGTGAAGTCCGAGCCGTCGACCGTGATGGTGGACGCGAACACGGCGGCTCCGCCGCCAGCGGGCGCCAGGTTGTTGTCGAAAGTACTGCCGTCGATGTCCACGTTGATCGTGGTCGGTAGCGGTACGCCAAGCTGTTCCCTGGCTCCCTGGCCATCTGGTCGATTCTCGGCGCCGGAGCCGGAATGCAGCACGGCGAGACCGCCGCCAAAGGAGTATGCGATCGGGCCGGGTGCCAGCTTGCTGTCGGTGGTGTTGTCCGCCGGTCGCAGCGGGACGGCGGTGGTCACCGCATTCTCGATCAGTTGGCTGCCGCTCAGGGTGACCTGGTGTTCTCCGCCGCCCAGCGTCTCATATTTGGGGGCAATCGCGATCGCCCCGCCGAGCGTCTGGCCTGGTCCATAGGTAGAGCGAGCGGCCGTGTTGCGGGTGAACTGGCTGCCGCTGATGCTGATGTCCACCAGGTAGCCGGGCTGGCCGAGAACCCGTTTCCGTGCCTTGTCCCCGCTTTGCCGCTGTGGGCCGAGCCCGCCAAGGTACAGGCCATCGGCGTAGCCGACGAACACGGCACCACCGGCCTGCGCCGAGTTGTAGCTAAAGCTGCTGTCACTGATGCTACCGCCCAGCTCGCTGAACACCGCGCCCCCGGCACGTCGCGCGCTGTTGCCGGTGAACGTACTGGTGGCGCTGATCTGCACGTTGTCCGCCGCGATGGCGCCGCCGTACCGGTATGCCTGGTTGCCCTCAAACAGGCTGCCGGCCGCCGAAACCAAGTAGCCGTCGATGGCACCGCCAATCGACTCGGACTGGTTGTTGACGAACTGGCTGCTGGTGGCAGTGACCACGTCCGCGTTGACCGCACCGCCGTCATCATAGGCCCAGTTGTTCTCGAACCGGCTGCCGGTGGCGGTCACCGAATAGGCGTCGATGGCGCCACCATCGTCATAGGCCTCGTTGTTGACGAACTGGCTGTTGGTGACGGCGACGGAGTAGGCCATGATGGCGCCGCCGTCGGAGTAGGCATAGTTGTTCTCGAAACGGCTGTTGTCCGCACTGACCGAAGCGCTGCTGTAGATCGCCCCGCCGCTGTTGCCCGTTTCGAAGTTGCGAGCGGTCAGGTTGGCGACGGAAATGTCGGCATCGGCGTTGATGAACTGGTAGGTGTTGTTGCCGTCGAAGACCAGGTCTGCGGAGTCAGTGGTTGGGCCGGCAATATCCAACGCTTCGTCTGTCGGCACATTCAGCGTGCTGGACACGGTGATGGTGGAGCCGCTCAGCGAGCCATCAAAGCGGATTTCATCCAAGCCCAAAGCGCCTGCCGCGCAGTTGTCGACCGCTGCGTTTGTGTTCGCGGCTTCAACGGCTTCCGGCATCGTGCAGTTGCCGTCGTCGGCGATGGTCCAGGCCGGGCTGTTGACGGTGATCGTCGCCGCGCTGGCGGCATTCGGCAGCAGCAGCGCCGCGCCGAAGGCGGCGCCGAGTGCCGGCCCCATCCACGGCGTGGCGCGCGAGACCGACACGCGGTCGGCGCGCAGTTCGCTGTCGATCGCCGAATACAGCGCGTTGCGGGAAACAGGCAATTGGGTGACGTCGCCCAGTCGGACGCTCAGATTGCGTGGCATGTCGAACTCCCCCTGATCGAAAGCGCAATGCTCGCGATTGTGACGGAATCCCCAGTTCATAGAAACCCCCCGAATGGAGGCGGCCGGCGTCAAGAGGCCTTCCGGTTGCAGGGCGGTCGTCAGCGTTCTCGCGGGGAGGGTGGCCTCGACAGCTCCGCCTTCTGCAGCCGCAGGCCGCGGCTGGACGCTTGCCTCGACCCAGCGGCTGCCCGTAGCGTGTGCGGCCATGAAACTGCCCCGAGAGTTCATCCGCCTCCCGTTCAGCTTCGACGCAGCCCGCCTGCGCGAGGAGGTCGACGCCGTGCCGGAATCGGCCTGGAAGCCGCATCCACAGGGCTTTGCCGGCAACGATGCGCTGCTGCTGGTGGCTGCTGACGGCGAACAGGACAACGACGCCCTGGTCGGTGACATGCAGGCCACGCCGGTACTGGAACGGATGCCCTATCTGCGCCAGGTGATGGCGCATTTCGGCTCGGCCATCGGGCGCTCGCGGTTGATGCGCATCTCCGATCACGAGGAGGTAAAGCTGCACAGCGACGTCCACTACTACTGGCGCGACCATCTGCGCATCCACGTGCCGATCCAGACCGATCCGGCGGTGACCTTCACCTGCGGCGACCAGTCACTGCACATGGGCGAGGGCGAATGCTGGATCTTCGACACCTGGCGCCGGCATCGGGTCGAGAACCCGTCCAGCAGCCAGCGTATCCATCTGGTGCTGGACGCACGCGGCTCCTGGGAACTGTGGCGGACGATCCGTCGCGCGCTGGAAGCCGAGCAGCCAATTCATCCTGTCGCCTTCGATCCGGCGCTGGATGCACGACCGGCGGTCGAGGGTGCGTCGGCACCGGTCGTAATGTCGCCGACCGAGCTGGGCGACCACATCGACTTCCTGCTGCGCGACCTGCACGACAGTGGACTTTCGTCGCTGCCGCTGCTCACGCAGTCGCTATCGATGCTGCGCAGCCAGTGGCAGGGGCTGTGGCGGCAGTTTGGTGCCACCCAGGAGGGCTGGCCGCGCTATCGCGCGCTGCTGGCGCAGGTGCGGCAGAACCTCGCGCGCGTTCCCGCGGAGCTGCGTACCAGCGAGGGGTCGCCGGTCACCGAGTTGATCGAACGCTGGCTGATCGAGCCGACGCTGAATCCGCAGTTCGCGCGGCCTGGTCAGTTGGGTTCCCTGGGTTCGCGCAGCGGACTGGATCGGCTGCAGTTCGCGCGGCCCATTTTCATCGTCGCCGCGCCTCGTTCCGGATCCAGCCTGCTGTTCGAGACGCTGGCGCGCAGTCCGGACTTGTGGACCGTGGGCGGCGAGAGCCACGGTATCCTGGAGGGAATGCCGGCGCTGTCGCCGGTGGCGCACGGGCATGATTCCAATGCCTTGGACGCCAGCGACGCCAGCGATGAGGTGGTCGCCGAACTGCGCCAGCGTTTCGCCGCGCAGTTGCGGGACCGCGAGGGCGCGGCCTGGACCACGGCTGACGGCCCGGTGGTGATGCTGGAGAAGACGCCGAAGAACGCGCTGCGCATCCCGTTCCTGGCCAAGGCCTTCCCCGAAGCGCGTTTCGTGCACCTGCTGCGCGAGCCTTTCGCCAACACCTCCAGCATTCTCGAAGCCTGGCGTTCCGGCAACTTCATCACCTATCCAAAGCTGCCGGACTGGAAGGGTGGGCCATGGTCGCTGCTGTTGATTCCCGGCTGGCGCGAGCTGGCCGGCCAGTCGCTGGCCGAGGTGGCCGTCGCGCAGTACGAGGCGGCCAACAACGCGATCATTGATGCGCTGTCCGAACTGCCACGCGAGCGCTGGACGGCATTGGACTACGCCGACCTGGTGGCGCAGCCGTTCGAGACCATGGATCGGCTCGGCGAGGCATTGGGCGTTCATTGGGACCGTCCGCCGCCGCTGAGCCTGCCGCAGTCGGCAACCACGCTGACTGCACCCAAGAGCGACAAGTGGCGTGCGAATGCCGAGCTGCTGGCACCCTTTGCCGAGCGCTTCGCGGCCATGCGCGAACGCATCACCAAGGCCACCGGCATCGCGCTCGCCGATCTGTCGGAACTGGCGAAGCAGGGCCGTCCGGTTGAGGCGGAACCGACCGCAACGCCAGTGACCGACGGTGCTGGACCGGCGAAACCCGCCGTCTCGACATCGCCCGTCCGTGCCGCGCCGCCGCCGGCGCAGACGGTGTCGCCCGAGGTGCTGCGCCAGCTGGCCAGTACGCACAGCGCCAGCTTTGCCGAGGTGCTGCGTCGCGGCGGCTGCTCGCTGGCGATTTCCACCTACCAGGCCGGCAAGCTGGTGCTGGCACGGATGGAAAACGACCGCGTCAACACGGCGTTCAAGACCCTGCCCAAGCCGATGGGCATTGCCGTGGACAGCGGCCGGATGGCGGTTGGCACGGCGCAGGACGTGCTGTTTCTGCAGCAATCGCAGGCGCCAGCGCCGGCCGCCGGGCAGTTGCCATCGGATGCGCGCTTCCTGCCGCGCGGCAGCCACGTCACCGGCAACATCGACATCCACGAGATGGCCTGGGTGGGCGATGAGCTGTGGATCGTCAACACGCGCTTCTGCTGCCTGGCCACGCTGGCGCCGGACGCCAGCTTCGTGCCGCACTGGAAGCCGCCGTTCCTCACCGCATTGGCGCCGGAGGATCGTTGCCACCTCAACGGCCTTGCCGTGCGCGATGGTGTCGTGCGCTACGTCACCATGCTGGGTGAAACCGATACCCAGGGTGGCTGGCGCGAGAACAAGGCCAGCGGCGGGTTGCTGTACGACGTCGTCGAGGAGCGGGTGATCTGTCGCGGGCTGTCCATGCCGCATTCGCCGCGCTGGTATGACGGCAAGCTGTACGTGCTGGAGTCCGGCAATGGCGGGTTGTGCGAAATCGATCCGGAGACCGGCGCCAAGGACACGCTGATCGAGCTGCCCGGATTTACCCGCGGCATGGATTTCCTGGGTCCGCTGGCCTTCATCGGTCTGTCGCAGGTCCGCGAATCCGCAGTGTTCGCCAAGCTACCCCTGACCGAACGCCTCGACGAGCGCAACTGCGGCGTCTGGGTGGTCCATCTCGGCCGCCGCGAGCTGATCGGCTTCCTGCGTTTCGAGGAAGCCGTGCAGGAAATCTTCTCGGTCAACGTGCTGCCCGGACTGCGTCATCCAGACCTCCACGTGCCCGGCGAGCCACTGCTGGCCGATGCCTTCGTGCTGCCCGATGCGGCAATGGCCACGGTGCCGGCCGCCCTTCGAACCCACAATGCTGCCTGAGTACCCACAGAGAGTCCGCGACATGACCATCACTGCATCCCGGGCGCTGGCCGTCAGCCTCGCATTCGCCCTGCTCACCGCCTGTGGTGGATCGGAGCCGGCATCCAGCGGTCCGGCGGCGCCGGCGGCAGCCGAGCAGGGGTCGACGGAGGCGGATACCACCGTCGCAACGACCGCGACATCCGCCGGCAGTGCCGCCGGGTCCGCCGATGGCGGAGAGTTGGCCGTCCCATCGAAGCCGGCAAAGCTGGCCGCCGCTGAGGCAGCCGGGCGCGAGGCGGCGCCGAAGGACCCGCCGCGACGTAATCGTCAGCAGCAGCGGCAGTGGCTATCCGGGCTGAGCGACGTGCAGCAGGACAGCATCCGCCAGATCCGCCAGCGCACGGTCGATGAGCTGGTGAATGTGCGCCGCGAGCAGCGTGACCAGCAGCAACTGTTCCAGGAAGCGCTCGGTGCGGGAGATCGCGGTGCCGCGATTGCCGCCGGCAAGAAGCTGGCCGATCTCGCGGGTCGCGCGGAGCAGGCACGGGTCAACGAGCAGATCGAACTGGTCGGACTGCTCACGCCCGAACAGCGCGAGAGCATGCCGGCCGGCATGCGTGAAGGCGGCTTGCGCGCAGGTCGTCTGGATCGTGCGCGCGAGGCGAGGGAGCCGCGCGCCGACATCAACTGAGGCTGACCCCGCGCTCAGCGCCGGCGCGGCAGTCCCGGCCGCCGCAGGCGCGCTTCGTCGAAATACCAGAGCCGGCGATCCAGGCCGCGCGGTGAACGACCGGCGTAGACCAGCGCGCCGTGTGGCCAGGCCGTGTGTTCCGGGCGACCCTTCATCGCCGGTCGACTCCACACGGCGCGATCCCCGTCGCGGCTGAGCGCCGGGCTTTCAATCTCCAGGAACAGGCCGATCGGGTATTCCGGATCATCGCTGCGCTGGTACTCGTCGTTGAGCAGTTGGCGGCTGGCGAAGGCCAGTTGCGGCCCGAGGCGACCACGGCGCAGCGCCGGCACCACGAACACCCGGAAATAGAACATGTACTCGTTGAGGAACGGGATCAGTCGTGGCTGGGCCGTGGAAATGGCGACCAGCCGACCGTCCGGATCGCGTGCTGCGCAAACGGCCTCCTGGCTCCTGCCCGCCGCTTCGGCGGGCGGAATGCCGGCGCCGGCCTGCTGCCACATGGCCTGCAGCTCGGCCGAACGCGCCGCATCGACCTGCTTCCACCAGTTTTCGATCGTCGCCACCTGAACTCCCGCTATCGACTGCGGCCCGGATGATGGCACGGTTGCCTTGCTGGATGTGCCCGACTGTGACGTTTTGCTCTCGGCTGCGAATCACCTTGCCGAAACCCGGAACGTTGCGAGCACCCACGTCATGCAGGACGCTGTTGCCACCATGAGCGAAGAATCCCGCCAGCACTTCAGTGAGCTGCTGCAGCGCCATCGCGGCGTGGTCTACAAGGTCGCGCACAGTTATGCGTGGACGCCGGAGGATCGTGCGGATCTCGCGCAGGAAATCGCCACCCAGCTATGGCGGGCGTTTCCCGGCTACGACGGCAGGCGACCGTTCCCGACCTGGATGTACCGGGTCGCCTTGAACGTGGCGATCTCGCAGGTACGGCGCGAGGAACGACAGCGCCGGCAGCGCGTGACGCTGGATGTGATGCCCGATGTCGTCGACGAGTCCGCTGCGTCACCCGAATCACTGGTTGCGCTGGAACAGCTACAGAAAGTGATAGCCGCGCAGGACCCGCTCAATCGCGCGCTGGTGCTGCTGTACCTCGATGACTACGGCAACCGCGAAATCGGCGACATCCTCGGACTCACTGAAACCAACGTGTCGACGCGGATCAGCCGCCTGAAGCAGCGCATCCGCGAACGCATGAAATGACCCCGGCCGCTTGCTGGCCGCCACCGGAGCATTGAATGGACACCATCATGGAACTCGACGAACTCAAACAGGCCTGGCAGCAACTGGACCGGCGCCTGGCGCGCAGCGACGCGCTGCAGTTGGCCGCCTATCGCGAGCGACGCTTCGCCAGTGCTCGTCGTCGGCTGCTGTCGTTGCGCCTGGGGCAGGCGCTGCAGATCCTGTTCGGCGTGCTGGTCGTGCTGCTGTCGGTGGCGTCCTGGCGCGCCAACCTCGGCCAGCCGCTGCTGTTTGCCAGCGGAATCCTGATGCACGCCTACGGGGTGCTCTGCATCCTGGTGGGTGGCCTCGTGCAGCAGCGGATCAGCGACATCGACTATTCCGCGCCGGTGCTGGCGATCCAGAAGCAGCTCGCCGCCGTGCGCCGCACGCATTCGTTGGGTGGGTTGTGGGTGGGCCTGCCCTGGCTGTTCCTGTGGGTGCCGGCGCTGGCGATGTTCGTGCGCTGGATGACAGGTTTCGACCTCTACGTCGCTGCGCCGCTGTTCGCGTGGAGCAGCCTGGGTGCAGGTGTGTTGCTGCTGGTGGCGGCGCTCTGGCTGTTCCGCTGGTCACGCAGTCCGGCGCGGCCACGGTTGGCAGCCTGGGTGGAACGCAGCCTGGCGGCCGACAGCCTGCAGGCTGCGCAGGAAGTGCTCGACGACGTCCGCCGTTTCGAGTCGGAGTGAGCGCCTGGTCGACGCGCGGCGCCGGTTCAGCCCTTCGGCGCCTTGATCGCGATCGCGTCGTGGCCCTGTGATTTCAGCTCGCGGCGGGCCTCGTCCAGCTGGCGCAGGTCGGCGTAGGGGCCAAGGCGCACGCGGTGCCAGGTAGTGCCGTTGATGTTCTCGCTTTCGATGCGCGCCACCAGCCCGCTGAACGCCAGTTTGGCTTTCAATGCTTCCGCTTCGGACTGATCGCGGAAGGCGGCGGCCTGCAGCAGATAGCGCTGGTCGTCGGCCGGCGGGGCCGGTTCCGGTGCGCGCACCTGTTCGCTGATTTCGGCATCGGGAATGACGACTTCCTTTTCCGGCAGCAGGGTGTAGAAATCGTACTTCGGCTTGGCCGCCGGCTTGGGCTGCTGCGCCACCGGCTCATCGCCGGACGGCGCCGGTGCGGTGGCATCGGGATTCGGGCGCGGGAACAGGCTGGTGTCGCCGAGGCCGCCGCGCATCACCACAACACCGGCGATGATCAGGCCGAGAAGCAGGCCGGCCAGCAGCCATGCCCACCCCGGAACGCCCTTGCGCGATGACTTGCCGCTGCGCCGCGCCTGCGATTTGCCACGTCGTGCGGCCACTACATTTTCTCCGGTGCGCTGACGCCAAGCAGCTTGAGGCCGTTCGCCAGCACCTGCTGCGTGGCGAGGCAGAGGCCGAGACGCGCGCTGCGCAGGGCTTCGTCGTCAACCAGCACCTGATGGGCGTTGTAGAAACTGTGGAAGGCGGCGGCCAGCTCGCGCAGGTAGTTGGCGACCAGTTGCGGCGCGCGGTGCGTGGCGGCGGCTTCGACCATTTCCGGGTAGCGCATGAGCTGGTCGAGCAGGGCATCTTCCTGCGGCTCGACCAGTCGCGCGCGGGCGGCGTCGGCGGCGCTGCGGTTGAACGACCACTGCCGTTCGGCGAGCTGGCGCATCACGCTGCACACGCGTGCATGCGCGTACTGCACGTAGTACACCGGGTTGTCGTTGGACTGGCTCTTGGCCAGGTCGAGGTCAAAGTCGAGGTGCTGGTCGTTGCTGCGCATCACGTAGAAGAAGCGCGCGGCGTCCGAGCCCACCTCATCGCGCAGCTCGCGCAGCGTCACGAACTGGCCGGAACGCGTCGACATCTGCACCTTCTCGCCGCCGCGGTAGAGGATGGCGAACTGCACCAGCAGGATCTCGATCTTCGATGCGTCGAGGCCAAGGCCCTGCGCCGCGGCCTTGAGTCGCGCGATGTAGCCGTGGTGGTCGGCGCCGAACACGTAGATGGCGCGATCAAAGCCGCGCTCGAACTTCGACAGCAGGTAGCCGAGGTCGGAAGCGAAGTAGGTGCGCTGGCCGTTCTCGCGGACCACCACGCGATCCTTCTCGTCGCCGAAGCTGGTGGCGCGGAACCAGCGTGCACCGTCGTTCTCGTACAGGTGGCCGCCGGCTTCCAGCGCGTCCAGTGCACGTTGCACGTAGCCGTCGGTTTCCAGTGAGCGCTCCGAGAACCAGCTGTCGAAATGCACGTCGAATTCGCCGAGGTCTTCGCGGATGTCGCTGAGGATGGCGTCGAGACCGGCGTCAAAGGCGCGCTGGTAGCCATCGCCGAGCAGCGACTTGGCGCGACCGACCAGTGCGTCGATGTGGGTTTCCTTGTCGCCGCCTTCGCTGGCATCGGCGGGCAGGTCGGACATCACCTCATTGGCGCCGTGGCGCAGGCCGTCGCCCTGTTTCTGGCGCAGTTCGCGGGCGATGTCGTAGACGTAGTCGCCGCGATAGCCGTTGTCCGGGAAGCGCAACTGCTCGCCGCACAGCTCGAGGTAGCGCAGCCAGACGCTGGTGGCGAGGATGTCCATCTGCCGCCCGGCGTCATTGACGTAATACTCGCGCTGCACCTCGAGGCCGCTGGCCTCCAGCACGCTGGCCAGGCTGGCGCCGTAGGCCGCGCCGCGACCATGGCCGACGTGCAGCGGGCCGGTCGGGTTGGCCGAGACGAACTCGACGGTCACCCGCTGGCCGCTGTCGCGGTCAGCGCGGCCGTAGTCCTCGCCCAGCTCGCCGATACGGCGCAGCACGCCGAGACGGCAGCTCTGGTTCAGGTGGAAATTGATGAAACCCGGTCCGGCGATCTCGATTTTCTGCAGGTTATGCGATTCGGTGAGCTCGGCGACGATGGCCTCGGCCAGGTCACGCGGTTTCATGCCCACTTTTTTCGCCAGCAGCAGTGCGACGTTGCAGGCGTAGTCGCCGTGCTCGCGCGAGCGGGTTCGCTCGATGACGAACTCCGGTTCGTCGTCGTAGCTCAACGTGCCGGCGCGCTTGAGATCGAGCAGCGCCTGCATCACCAGTTCGCGCAGATGTTCCTTCACGGTTTCAGGTCTTTCGGGAGGGACGGAACCCGCTAGTTTACGCGATTCCGGGCGGCAAACGTGAGCTGCGGGGCGGTTTTCGTTCATGTCCAGCTCGCTGCGCGCGGCTGTCATCCCACTGAAACATTCCCGAAACCTTGTCGAAACCGCGCCTGCCTAGTCTGCGCGGCGTCGCCCGACATCGCCGGGCACCGCCTACCGCAAGTCCGGAGTCGACATGGCATCCCCCTTCCCAAGTGGCCGTCTGGCCGTCCTGGCGCTGGTCCTCGCGGCTGGCGTCGTCCCCGTGCAGGCAGCGGATGAGTCGCTGGCCGAGTCGCTGATCCGCCTGCGCGGCGAGGTCGAGCAGCTCAACGGTGAGCTGGAGCAACTGCGCCAGGAGCAGCGCACCACGCTGAATGGACTGGCTGCACAGAGAGCCGAGCTGGAGGCCAGTGTCGACCGTCAGCAGTTGGCCGCGCGTGAACTGCGCGAGAAGCTGGCGGCGAAGGACGTCGAGGCCAGCGAGGCCGGTGCCGAAAGCGATGCCCTGCAGCCCGCTGTGCTGGCCGCGGCCGATGCACTGAAAGCACATATCGAAGCCGGCCTGCCGTTCAAGCAGGCCGAGCGCGCCGCCGACGTGGACGGCTTCAAGAACGACCTGGTCAGTGGCGCGATTCCGCCGGCGCGCGCGGTCAATCGCCTCTGGGCACTGTACGAGGACGAGTTCCGCCTGACCCGCGAGAACGGCCTGTTCAGCCAGACCATCAGCCTCGGCAGCGAGCGCGTGCTGGCGGACGTGGTTCGCCTCGGCAGCATGGCGCTGTATTTCAAGACACAGGACGGCCGTGTTGGCCTGGCGCAGCGCAGCGGGGAAGGCTGGCGCTTTGCTACCGCCGAGGATGCCGCTGACCAGGCGCGGATCAACGCGTTGTTCGATGCACTTCGCAAGCAAATTCGACAAGGCTGGTTCGAATTGCCGCTGGCCGCTACTGGAGGAGCCCGCTGATGCGCGCCGCCCGTTACCTGTCGTTCGTTCTGGCCGCCTCACTACCGCTGGCGGCTCCCGCGCAGGACGCAGCGCCGGCCGAGACCACCCCGGCAGCAGTGGCAGCCGCGCCAGTGGCCGATGCCACGGTGTCGCTGGAGCAGGCCTACAAGAAGGAGTTCGCCCTGCTGCAGGCGCAGAAGCGTGAGCTCGCTGGCCGAATCGCCGAGGTGAAACAGCAGTTCGAGTCTGATCGCGCGCGCCTTGAAGGTCAGATCAGCAGCCTGGAAACCCGCGCGCTGACCACCAAGGCCGAGGCCGAGAACCTGGCCGGCGAACTGGCCCGTGCCGACGAGCGCACCGCTGCCAACGCCGAGAACAGTGACCTGCTGGCTGCCACGGTTGAGCAGGCGCGTGCCACGCTGGACGGATTTGGCGACAACAGCCTTGAGGGCGCCGACTTCGAGAACGCGGATGACCTCGGCAAGCTGCAGACCGTATTCGGCAGCGCCGCCAGCCTGTTGCAGCAGCTCGGTCAGATCCGCCGTGAGGAAGGCACTTTCTACCTCGGTGACGGCAGCGAAGTGACCGGCACGGTGATCCGCTTCGGCAACATCGCGCGCTTCGGGGTCAGTGAGCAGGGCAGTGGTGCGCTGGCGCCGGCCGGTGGTGGTCGCTTCCGCCTGTGGAATGCGCCGGCCGAGGACACGGCGAAGACGCTGGCCAGCGGCAAGCTGCCGGCGCAGCTCAATGCATTCCTCTACGAGAACGCAAACACCGCAGTGAGCGAGCCGGAAGCCAAGACTGCCGTCGGTGAAGTGAAGAAGGGTGGCCTGATCGGCTGGGTCATCGTGACCCTGGGTCTGTTGGCCCTGGTGCTGGTGGTGTTGCGTGCGATCTTCCTGAAGCGCGCCGGCGCCAGTATCCAGAACATCATTGACGCGGTGTCGCCCAAGGTGCGCGCTGGCCAGATCGACGACGCCATCGCCGCCTGCAAGCGCTTCAAGGGTTCCGCCGCGCGCGTGGTCACCGCCGCGCTGCGCAACCTCGGTCGTGAGCGCGAGCACCTGGAAGACATCGTGTCGGAGTCGATCCTGCACGAGTCCACGCGCCTCAGCCGCTTCAGCGCGGTGATCACCGTGATTGCTGCGGTCGCGCCGCTGCTGGGCCTGCTCGGCACCGTGACCGGCATGATCCAGACCTTCGACGTCATCACCGAGTTCGGCACCTCCGATCCCAAGCTGCTGTCCGGCGGTATCGCCACCGCGCTGGTGACCACCGAGCTGGGCCTGATCGTGGCCATTCCCTGCCTGCTGTTCGGCAGCCTGCTCAATGGCTGGGCGGATCGCCTCAAGGACGACATGGAGAAGGCCGCGCTCAAGGTCATCAACCTGGCCCAGGACGTGCGTGACCCGGTTACCCGGGCCGCGGCCTGATTCCGCGCCTGTCACCGTCCGGTAGACCGACATGATCAGCGGCGCACAACAGGGCTGGATCGAAGCACTGCAGGGCTATCTCGGCTCCGGTGGCCTGGTGATGCCGGTGCTGGTGCTGGTCACCGTGGTGCTCTGGTATGCCATCGGCTGTCGCTGGTCGCTGCTCAACCGCGGCAGCCGCAAGAACGTGCGCGTGATGATCAAGCGCCGCGAGGACGGCCGTTCGAAGTCGCTGAGGGGCATCGTTGATACTGCCGTGGCGCGCGGCGTGACGCTGGCCCGCCAGCAGCCGGAAGCGTTGCGGCGTCGCCTGGATGACGCCTTCGGCGAGTTCGACAGCGATCTCAAGCGCTATGCCACCACGGTCACCGCCATGGTGGCCATCGCACCACTGCTCGGCCTGTTGGGCACCGTCGCCGGCATGATCGAGACCTTCCGCTCGCTGGGCGACATGACCATGTTCTCGCAGTCCGGCGGCATCGCCTCGGGCATTGCCACCGCGCTGTTCACCACCCAGATGGGCCTGGTCGTCGCCGTTCCCGGCGTCATCGCCAAGGCCTTCCTCGACCGCCGTGAAACCCAGATTGCCCACGATCTCGAGCAGATCAAGGACATCCTGGTCAGCGGCGTCGAACCGCAGGAGTCCTGAAGATGCTTCGCCGTCGCACCGCCGCCGCACGTTCCGACACGGCCGTCGATCTGACGCCGATGATCGACATGACCTTCATCCTGCTGATCTTCTTCATGGTGTCGACCACCTTCGTGAAGGACATGAAGGTCGATATCAATCGTCCCTCGGCGAGCAGCGCATCCGTCGCCTCGACCAAGGCACCACGCCTGTACATCGATCGCCAGGGCGAGGTCTACCTCGACGGTGAGCCGATCCGCGTCTGGGTGATCCAGTCGCGCCTGCGTGACCAGTTGAAGGGCATGACGCAGAAGTCGGTGCTGGTGGTGACCGACGACCAGGTGCCATCCGGTCGCCTCGTGCAGGTCGTCGACGAAGCCCGTCGCGCCGGTGCCGAGGACGTCGGCGTGGCCACCGTGCTGGAAGCGGGCGAGGGCTGAGGTGGCTTCGGTGACGCCAACGCGGCGCATGCGCCTGGCCGGTCTGCTGGCCGCGGTGCTGGGCACGCTGCTGGTGCTTACGCTGCTGGTCAGCATGAATCGCCAGTTCAAGAAGCTGGATGATGATGCCGACGACGGCGTCAGCAAGATCGCCGTAGTGAAGAAGGAAAAACCCAAGCCCAAGGACGTTGTGCAGCCCCGGCCCAAACCGCGCAAGCCGCCGCCGCGTCAGGCGCCGGCGCCACTGGTCGGCCTCGACAGCGGCCTGTCCGGTCTGGATTTCGGCTTGCCTTCCTTCGACGACAGCGGCATGGACCTGGGCAAGTCGCTGCTCGGCGACAGCGGCGACGTGGTGATGACCGACGACAGCGTCGATCAGCCGCCGCGTCCGATCCAGCAGAGCCCGATGCAGTATCCGCCACGAGCCAAGGCGCAGGGCGTCACTGGCTACGTGCTGCTGAGCCTGCTGATCAGTCCGACCGGGCAGGTCGAGCAGGTCAAGGTGCTGGAAGCGCAGCCGGCCGGCGTGTTCGACGACGTGGCTGCCGCCGGCGTGAAGACCTGGCGCTTCGAGCCGGCCATGTACAAGGGCGAGCAGGTGCGCGTCTGGGCGCGGCAGAAAGTCCGCTTCGACCTGTCGTCATGAGCCGCAAGTCGATGAACCGTGCCCTTTACCCGTTGCTGCTGTTGATAGCCACGCTTGTCGTGGCGTGGACACCGCTGCACGCAGCCGGTGAAGAGTCTGTCGAGGTCAACTACGTCGACCTCGCCTCGGTGCTGGCAGGCGACGGTGAGTACGCGCGTGCCGAAGCCGCGCTGGCGCACATCGACCCGAGCACGCAGGCCGAAGACGACGGCATCGACTGGATCAAGTACCACACCGTTCGCGGCATCGTGGCGCTGAACCAGCAGCAGTTGCCGCTGGCCATCGAGTCCTTCGACGCCGCGATCGCAGCCGGACAGGTCGATCCGCTGATCCACCTGTATCGCGCGCAGGCCTTCTACGGTCTCGAGCGTTTTGACGACGTGCTCGATGCCTTGAGTGCCGCCGGCGACAGCGTTGAAGCGCTGTCATCGACCTGGATCATGCGCGCACAGGCGCAGTGGATGCTCAAGCGCCATCAGAACGCGCTGGACACGCTGGCCGAGGCCAATCGGCGTTTCCCGGAGAACAGCCAGTTCGAGCGTCGTCAGGTGTTCTACCTGATCGAGCTGGGGCTGAATGCCGAAGCGGCCGAAGTGGGCCGCCACTATCTCGGCCGCAGTGAAGGCAAGGTCGAAGACTACGTCGCCATCGGCACCGCGCTGCGCCGTACTCGCGCCCATGATGCCGCGCTCGGCTTCCTGGAGAGGGCGCGCCTGATGTTCCCGGGCAACGGCATGGTCGCGCGTGCGCTGGCGCAGACCTGGGCAGAAAAAGGTGATTCGCTGGCCGCCGCCGAAATCCTCGCGCAGCAGGCCGAACTGGAGCCGGTGCTGTTTCCCGAAGCCGCCGAGTTGATGCGCCGTGCCGGCAACCTCAGTCGCGCACTCACGCTCAACGCGCGCATCGCCGACTCGGGCAAGAAGATGAAGCAGCGCGTCGGCCTGCTGCTGGCCATGCGTCGCTACGAGGAAGTCGCCTCGCTGGAACCGGCCCTTTACCGCGCGCGCCTGCTCGACGACGAGTCGCTGCGCTACGCGCTGGCGTACGCCTTCTACCAGGGCGGCAAGTTCGACGATGCCGAGCGCAACCTCAAGGCACTGAAGGAGCCCGAACTGTTCCGCAAGGCAACCGAGCTGCGGCGGTTGATGCAGGGTTGTGCGGATAGTCGGTGGACTTGTTCGTGATCGGCGCGGCCCGGGTGTTGGGGACCAAGAGCTTTCGTTCGCCTTTGGCGACCGAGTTCATTTCTCTTGCTTGTCCAAGAGAAACGGAACCAAAGAGAAGGACACCCCGCGTTCGCGCCCGGCTGCGCCGGGTTCGTGGGTCGGAATCGGGGTTTTCGACAGTGCATCCTTGCACTGACGAAAACGCGCGTACTTCCTGTACGCGCCCGCTGTGCGGCCTGATCGTCTCCGCCCCACCGCTACCGAGGGGGCCCGAAAAGAGTTGCGAGTTGCCGATCTTTCGCTCCTGGGTCCCGTGGAAGCGCCGAGTAGCGCAGGAAACCGGCGGGAAAAGGCGCGCCTGTTTGAGGCCATGGATGGCCGAGTTCGCGCCGGCCGCCGGGTTCCGAGCAACGCAGGGGACGGCGACAGTTTCACCGTCGCCGCGCGGACTTCGGGTGTCCTTTCTCTTGGTTACATTCTCTTTGGACAAGCAAAGAGAAGTAACTCGCTGGCCCGAAGGGACAGTGAAAGCTCTTGCTTCTGGACAGAACCCGCATCTGGTGATGGTTGCCACCCCATGAAAAAACCCCTCACCATCGCCACCCTGGCGCTAAGCCTGGCCATCCACAGCGCGCTGATCAGCGCCGCCGAGGCGCCGAATGCGGCCGTCATTGAATCGGCACCCGCGCAGCTCAGCTTGCAGCTGTTCGACGACCAGCAGCCTGCCAGCGGCCTGTTGATCCGCATCGACGATCGTACCGTGGGCGAAAGCAATGCCGATGGTGCAGCACTGTTCGAGGTCGTGCCCGGCAGCCGCTTGTTGACCGTGCTGCGCGAGGGTGAGGAGGTCCTGCGCGTGCAGCTCGAGCTTGTCGCGGAGGAGAACGCGCAGGTTATCGCCACCATGTACCCGGATGATCCGCTGTCCGCGCCAAGCGTGTTCATCGAGAGTTCGCATGCCGACCGCACGGCGGCGAGTACCGATACCGCGGCCGCAGACGGCCCACCGGGGCGGATCACGGGTCGCATCGTCAGTGTCGAGGACGGCGCGCCGGTCGCCGGTGCGCGTGTCTATGTCAGCGGCACGCCGCTGGACATCGTCACTGATGCGGAAGGCCGCTACGAGGCCACGCTGCCGCCCGGCGACTATTCGGCGTCGGTGATCGCTCCGCAGTTCAGCAGCCAGACCATCGACGGCATCGCGGTGGCTGCCGAAGCCGAAGTCAATCGCGACATCGAGCTGACACCAGCGGGCCTGGAACTGCCCGAGTTCGTGGTGCTGGAACCCTTCGTGGAAGGCTCTCTGGCGGCCTTCGTCGAGGAGAAGCGCACCTCTTCGGCCGTGACCGACATCCTGGGTGCCGAACAGATCTCCCGCAACGGCGATTCCGATGCCGCTGGCGCACTGAAGCGCGTGACCGGCCTTACGCTGGTCGACGGCAAGTTCATCTACGTGCGCGGCCTGGGTGAGCGCTATTCCTCGACGCTGCTCAACGGCGCGCAGATTCCATCGCCGGACCCGACCCGCCGCGTGGTTCCACTTGACCTGTTCCCGACCGAAATCCTCAGCGGCATCGTCGTCCAGAAAACCTATTCCGCCGACATGCCGGCGGAGTTCGGCGGTGGCACCATCCAGCTTCGCACGCGTGGGGTACCGGAGAGCTTCCTGCTCAAAGTGTCAGGCAGCGTCGGCTACGGTGATGGGACGACCGGCGAGGATGGCCTGCGTTACGACGGCGGCAACCGCGACTGGACCGGCTTTGATACCTCCCGCGATGCGCCGGAAGGTTTGCTGGATCCGGAGCTGACCAGCGACCCGGCAGAGCTTGAACGCATCGGCGAGTCGCTTGCCGCCCAGGGCTACGAAGTCCATGAGGATCGCCTCGGTCCATCCGGAAGCCTGGCGGTTTCGGTTGGCGACGACTTCAAGTTTGCTGATGGCGACTGGAGCCTGGGCTACATCGCTGCGCTGCGTTGGTCCCAGGGCTGGGACAACCGCGAGGAAGGGCGTTCCACGTTTGGTCAGTACCAGGGCGAGCTCATCAATGTTGCGGGCTACGACCGTGAGCAGACCAGCCGCAACATCGATACTGCGGCCTTCCTGTCCGCGGGTCTGGAGGTTGGTGAACATCACCGCGTCAACGCCACCGCATTGCAGGTTCGCCAGACCAGCGACGAGACACGCATCGACACTGGCGATACCGGCTCGGGCAACCAGGAGCGCATCACGTCGCTTGAGTGGCTCGAAAATGAACTGACCACCTACCAGCTTGGCGGAACCCACTCGCTGGTGTTCGCGCATGACTTGCTGGTCGACTGGCAGTACACGACCTCGCATGCGATTCGTGACGTGCCGAATCGTCGCCAGAACCGGCGCATCTTCAGTGCCAGTGGCAATGCCTACCGCCTTGCTGAGGACGAACAGCGCTACGAGCTGTTGAATGACAAGGTAGACGAGGCCTCGCTGGGCCTGACCATGCCGTTCAAGCTGAACGAAGCCGGCGACACGCTCAGTGTCAGTGTCGGCGCCAGCCAGCTGCGTCGTGATCGTGATTCGGCAATCCGACGCTTCCGTTTCCGCGGCAACCGTGGCGACACGCTGCTGCCGATCGAAGACATCTTCTCCGAGGACCGCATCGGTGAGGACCCGCGAACAGGACTGGTGCTGCAGCCGGTCAGTCGCGCCACTGACTTTTATGATGCCGAACAGAAGCTTGACGCCTACTACGCGTCGGCTGACCTGAGCTACGGCGAATGGCGCGCAACGGCAGGCATGCGTCAGGAGCGCAACCTGCAGGAGGCGATCAACCAGAACCCCTTCGTTCCCAATGCACCCGCGCAGGTGGGTCGTATCGAGACCAAGGACAACCTGCCATCCGCTGCCGTGACCTGGGCATACTCCGACGCCGCGCAGCTGCGTCTGGGTTACAGCGAAACCGTGTCGCGACCGGATTTCCGTGAGCTGTCGCCATCGCCTTTCACTGATCCGGTGCTGGACGAGTCGGTCGTCGGCAATCCGGATCTGCAGCCGACATCGATCACCAACATCGACCTGCGTTGGGAATACTACTTCTCGCCGACGGAAAGCTTCTCCATCGCAGCCTTCCAGAAGCAGTTCACATCGCCGATCGAGCTGGTGTCGGTCGCCAGTTCCGGCAACCTGCTGACACTCGAAAATGCCGAGGAAGCGACCAACCGTGGCATCGAGTTTGATGTCTACAAGAACCTCGGCCCGCTGAGTTCGGCGAAATGGATGCCGTCCTGGGCACGCGGTGGTTTCTGGGAGTCGGTGTTCGTTGGCGCCAACTACGCCAAGATCGAGTCGGAAATCGACCTGGGTGACATCGACACCATCCTCACCAACCGCATCCGACCACTGCAGGGGCAGTCGCCCTATGTCGGCAATGTTTCGCTGGCCTACCTGGAGCCTGACGGCCGAATCGAGGCGACGCTGCTCTACAACGTGTTCGGTGCGCGCATCGTGAAGGTGGGTACCGATGGCCTGCCGGACTTCTACGAGCAGCCCTTCAACCAGCTCGACTTCAACTTCGCCTGGAAACTGCCGTGGGACGGCTGGAAGTTCAAGGCCAAGTTCAAGAACCTGCTGGATCCGGAGGCGCTGACCACCCAGGAAGACAAGGTCACCCGACGCTACCGCAAGGGCCGGGATGTCTCGCTGTCGCTGGAGTGGAAGTTCTGAAGCAGGCGCCGGCTCCGTCGTTGTAACCCAAACGAAACACGCCTGCACCAATGCTGAAACCTCGGGTGCCTAGAGTGGCGGGCCGACGGCGGCGATAACGCTGTTGACCCCTGAATCTGAACCGAGGAATCCCCATGCGCAACATCAAGCGGACCCTGCTGGCACTTGCCTGCGGCGTGGCCATCAGCGGCTCGGCAGCCGCCTACAACTTCAATGAGAGCATCGACGGTAGCTGGACCACCGCGCCCAGCAACAACAAGGGCCTGCTGGTGGACTACCTGCCCGAGGTCAACGTCGTGTTCTTCGCCTTCTTCACCTACGACAACGATGGCAATCCGATCTGGCTGACCAGCAACTTCCTGGCGCAGGATGGCCTGGCTTCCTACAGCGCGATTCCGGTGGCGACCTTCACTGGCGGCGCCTTCGATAGCGCTGGTACGCCGGCCGCCCAGCAGTTGGGTACGGTGGACATGGAGTTCGCCTGCAACAGCATCGCGCTGAGCTTCACGCCGGCCGATGGCTCCGGCCTGAGCGCGGTCGATTTCGACTTCGCGCCCGGCTTCGGCATGCAGACCACGGCCGAGTGCTCGGTGCCGGTCAACAGCTGCCCGGCAGGCACGACGGCTTCGGGTGACGACTGCATGCTGCCAAACAGCATCGCCAGCGACCTGCACCTGCCGTTCGGCAAGAAGTACATCATCGAGGGCAAGGTGTCGGTCGAAGCCGGCAGCCGTCTGTCCATCGCGCCGGGCGTGACGGTGGAAGGCTCCACCAGCAGCGCGCAACCGAACTTCCTGCTGGTCAATCCGGACGCGCAGATCTTCGCCGTCGGTACGCCGGAGCAGCCGATCACCTTCACCGGTCCGGAAGCCTTCCCGGGCTCCTGGGCGGGCGTTGTGCTTGCCGGTCGTTCGACCTGCAACGACGCCGCAGATGTCGAGCTGGGTTGCACCTTCGAGGCCGACAGCGACATCAACTATGGCGGCGACGTGCTGGACGACAACTCCGGTCGCCTGCGCTACGTCCGCATCCTGTGGGCGGGCCAGTTGGTCAACCCGGACGAAGAGCTGAACTCGCTGACCCTGCTGGGTGTCGGCTCGGGCACCGAAATCGATCACGTGCAGGTCGACGGTGGTCTGGATGACGGTATCGAGTTCTTCGGTGGCAGCGTGAATGCCACCCACGTCGTCTGCTCGAACATGGGTGACGACTGTCTGGACTTCGACCAGGGTTACAGCGGCAAGATTCAGCACGCACTGGTCTACCAGGGCGTCAACACGGATGCCGGCGACGACTCCAACGGTATCGAAGCCGATAACGATCGTTCCAACAACGACAAGGAGCCGCGCACCAGCCCGACGGTTTCCAACGTGACCCTCGTCGGTGGTCCGGTCGGCAACGAGGCGATTCGCCTGCGTCGTGGCATGGGCGGCTATTTCCACAACATCGTCGCCACCGATTTCCGCGACACCTGCCTGAACCTGGACGATGCCGGCACCTTCGGTCAGGGCACGGCCAGCTCGCAGGGCACGCTGCAGATCAACAACAGCTTCATGGGCGAGTGCGACAACGGCGCCTTCGAGGATGACGGTGGCGATCCGTATGCGGTCAGCGGCTGGTACAACGCCGGCGCCGGCAACGGTACGGGCGATCCGATGCTGAACGGCTTCCTGCCGCAGGCCGGCTCGCCGGTGCTGACGGGCGGCATGTCGCCGAGCGATCCGTTCTTCGTGCCGACCACCTACCGCGGCGCGTTCAGCGGCCCGAACGACAACTGGACCGCCGGCTGGACCGTCAACCTGCCGTAATCGGCTGGTACACGAGCAACAGCAAGCGGCCGGGCAAGGGATTGCCCGGCCCTTTCTTTTTTTGGATTCTGGCTCGGGAGTCAGTCGGCGAGGCTGAGTCGCGAGAAGGCAACGAGCACGTCATTGCCGCTGCGACCGTTGCCCTCGGCAAAGTCCTCGCGCAGTGCGGCGATCAGGCGGCGCAGGCGGTGGGCGTTGCCGGCCTTGCCGTCGGCGTAGGCATCGTGGCCCAGCACCGAATGGAAGCGGTGCAGGCGGAAGAAGTAATGCTCCTGGCCGTTGGTCAGGAAACCGAGGCAGGGTTGCAGTGCGTCTTCGCTGTCCAGCTCGCGGCCAGCGAGCATTTCGCGTTCGCGGCACAGTCGCGCCGAGCTTTCGGCAAAGCTCGGGAAGGCTTCGCCGACGTTGGCGGTGTCCAGATCGGAGGCAATCAACGCCAGTCGCAGCCCGCGCTGGACGGACGGGTCGTCCATCAGTTCAGGATCGACGGCCTTGACGATCTGCGGCAGGTCCGGTGCCAGCGCACCACCGCTGGTAACGACTTCCGCGGCGTTGAAGTGCGAGGGCAGGGGCGCCGGTCGCGGATCGAAGGTGGAGCCGGCGATCATCAGCTCCAGCGCGACGTACTGGTCGCGATCCCTTGCGGAATCAAAACCGCTTGCGTCAAGGATGCGCGCGGTCTCGCTGATGCTGGCCGCCTCGTTGTTGCCGACCGGTCGCGAGAAATCCGCGACTTCGCGCTGGCGCAGGTCGTGGCAGACGGCGAACAGGGACAGCGCCAGCCAGTCTGCCAACGGCAGCGCATCCAGCCCGTGGACCCCGATCAGCCGCTCCATGCGGCGGAACAGGATTTCCTGGGCGTGGTGCTCGTTGTGGTACGGGTGGAAGTCGTCGCCCCAATGGCCATGACGCACGCCAAACCGCGCCAGACCGAGGCGGATCGCGTCACCGTGGCGCTCGATGATGGTGGCGTTCTCGCTGCCGAAGTGGCCGAGCAGCCTCTGCTGCCGATCCGCCAGCGCAGTTTCGAAGCTGTCGCCGTGCTGTTGCAGGCAGGCGCGCGCGCTGGCGACGTCCGGCAGACGCCGCTCCACTGCATCGCTCGTGAAATCCGGGGCCAGCCCAAGAATCACCGTCTGCTCCCGCTGCACTCCCTTTCCTTGGCTGCAGTATAGGTGCAGGTTGCGGCGGCAAGAAACCGTCGTGATCGCGACCGAGGGAATCCGTCAAAGCCAGCCGCGTGCCGCCAGCGATACCGGCGCGCCGTCGCCGATCACGAAATGGTCGAGCACGCGCACGTCGACCAGCGCCAGCGCATCGCGCAGGCGGGCGGTGATGGCGCGGTCGGCGGCACTGGGCTCGGCCACGCCGCTGGGGTGGTTGTGGCCGAAGATCACCGCCGCCGCGTTGTGCTTCAGGCAGCGGCGCACCACCTCGCGCGGATGCACTTCGGCGCCGTCAATGCTGCCGTTGAACAGTTCTTCGAAGGCAATGCGCCGGTGCCGGGTGTCCAGGAACAGGCAGGCGAAGACCTCGTGCGGATGATCGCGAAGTCGACTGGCAAAGTAGCTGCCGGCATGCGACGGGTCGCGGATGGCTTCTTCGCGATCCAGTGACTGCGCCAGATGCCGGGTCGCCAGCTCCAGTGCGGCCTTCAGCTTGCAGGCGCGCGCCGGGCCCAACCCCGGCAGCGCGGCCAGTTCGCCGGCATCGCGACCCAGCAGGCCGCGCAGTGAGCCGGCGTCACGCAGCAGATTGCGGCCCAGGTCGACGGCGCTCAGGCCGCGGGTTCCGGAGCCGAGGAATACCGCCAGCAGCTCGGCTTCGCTCAGCGCGGCGGCACCGCGGGACAGCAGTTTCTCGCGCGGACGTTCAGTTTCGGGCCAGTCTCGGATGCTCATGCGGTCAGATTGCCAACGCCATCCAGCGCCGCCCATCGGCCTTCGCCCCGCCATCCGGTAAGCTAGCGACCGGTTTTCGGGTAGGACAAATCCGACGTGAGTTCCACATCTTCCGCGCCACGCGTGCTGCTGGGCGTCGGCGGCGGCATCGCTGCCTACAAGTCGGCCGAGCTGGTGCGTCGCCTGCGTGACGGCGGCGCCGAGGTGCGCGTGGTGATGACCGCTTCGGCCAAGCAGTTTGTGGGCGAGGCAACCTTCCAGGCGCTGTCCGGCCATCCGGTGCGTTCGTCGCTGTGGGATGCCGAGGCTGAGGCAGCGATGGGCCATATCGAACTGGCGCGCTGGGCCGATCACCTGCTGATCGCGCCAGCCACCGCCGATCTGATGGCGCGCCTCGCATGTGGCATGGCGGATGATCTGCTGACCACGCTGGTGCTGGCCAGCAAGGCGCCGCTGTGGCTGGCGCCCGCCATGAACCAGCAGATGTGGGCGAGCCCGGCGACGCAGGACAACCTTGCCCGCCTGCGTGCGCGTGGCGTGATGCTGATGGGTCCTGCCGAGGGCGAGCAGGCCTGTGGCGACGTCGGTCCCGGTCGCATGCTGGAACCGGAAGCCATTGCCCGCGCCGTGCTCGCCGGTTCAGGCAGCGGCGAAGGGCTGGAGGCGCTGGCCGGCATGCCGTTGCTGATCAGCGCCGGTCCGACCTTCGAGGACATTGATCCGGTGCGCTTCCTCGGCAATCGCAGTTCCGGTCGCATGGGTTACGCCATCGCGGAGGTGGCGGCAGCGGCGGGCGCCGACGTCACTCTGGTCAGTGGGCCGGTGTCGCTGGCCGTGCCGACCGGCGTGCGCCGCATCTGCGTGCGCAGCGCGTTGGACATGCAGGCGGCAGTGCAGGCCGAGCTGGCCGGCAAGGTGGCTTTCATCTCGGCGGCGGCGGTGGCGGACTTCCGTCCCGCGCTGGTCTCCGGCAGCAAGATCAAGAAGGGCGACGCCGAGCTCGAAGTGAAGCTGGTGCGCAACCCGGACATTCTCGCCGAGTTGTCACAGCGCGATGATCGACCGTTCCTGCTCGGATTTGCGGCCGAAACCGAGGACGTCGAGCAGCACGCGCGCGGCAAGCTGCAGCGCAAGCGGCTGGACATGATCGCCGCCAACCGCGTCGGGGTGGATGGTTCCGGTTTCGAGTCTGCCGAGAACGCGCTGACCGTGTACTGGAACGGCGGTGAGGCCGAAATCGAGCTGGCCGACAAGCGCCAGGTCGCGCGCCAGTTGCTGGTGCTGATGGCGCACAGGATTGCTGAACAGGGCGGACACGATGGAAGCGGGGGCGCTTCGTGAAGCGGGTGTCACTGAAGCTGCTGGATCCGCGTCTGGGAAGCGACTATGCGATTCCAGACTACGCAACGCCGGGTTCCGCCGGCATGGATCTGCGCGCGATGCTGGCCTCGACGCTGATACTGGAGCCAGGCGACTGCGAGCTGGTTCCCAGCGGCATGGCCATCCATATCGCGGACCCGTCGTTGTGTGCGGTGATCCTTCCGCGCTCCGGCCTCGGTCACCGCGATGGGCTGGTTCTTGGCAACAGCGTCGGTTTGATCGATGCTGACTATCAGGGTCCTTTGATGATTTCCTGCTGGAACCGCGGGCGGGCGCCGATTACCATCGAACCGGGGAATCGAATCGCTCAACTGGTGTTCATGCCGGTTGAGCGGGTTGCGTTCGAGGTGGTCGATGCCTTTGCGGAAAGTACGCGTGGCGACGGCGGCTTCGGCCATACGGGAACGCGATAGACGGGGGAATGACGATGGGCAAGACCAGCAAAACGCCGAACAGCCCGGACGTCCAGGACGAGCAGGAGTTCGTCGAATCGCCGGACGGAACCGAGACCTCCGAAGCCCCGGACACATCGGCTTCGCCAGATGACGATCAGCGACCGCGTCGCCAGTTACCGGAGCTGCCGCCCTGGGCGCTTCCCGGGATTGTCGCCGTGTGCTGGCTGCTGGCGGCAGTCATCGGTTGGCGAGCATTGGCCCAGATGAATGCGGAAGGAGCTTCGGCACGGACTGACGGCGCGCGTGATCGTGTCGCCGGTGCGGTTGCCAGCCTGCCTTCCGAGCCACGTCAGCGTTTCGCCGGTCTGCTGCAGACGCCGGATGTGCTGGCTGCGGCCAAAGCCGGTGATTTCGAGGGCGCGGCGACGTTGCTCAAGACCCGCTGGCCGGAACTCGCCGAGGTCTCGCTGTATTCCCCGGACTTGAGCGAGGCCTACGACAACGACCTCCGCGCCTTCGGCTATTCGCGGTTGGCGGTATTGCAGGAGTCGGCGAGCAGCGCGATGGCCAGCAACGCCTTTGCCAGTCGACAAGGCGCGATCATGATGGAGTTGGCAGCGCCGGTGCATGAGCGGGGGCAGATGCTCGCCGTTGCCTACGGCCGGGTTGCCATCCCGCAACTGGCGCAACTGGTGCAGGACAACGTTCCCGCCGCCGGCTACCTCGCCTTGCGTCAAGGGGACGCGGTACTGGTGGAAGCCGGTGACACCGGCCTTGCCAGTCGTGCAACCGGTGTAAGCATCCCAGGCTCCTCGCTGGTGGCCGTTTCAGCACACCCGACGGCGAATCTGGTGTTCGGCCTCAGTGGTGTCCTGTTGTTGCGCGTTGCGTTCCTGTTTGCGCTGCTGGGTGCGGTGGCGCTGTGGTTGTGGCGACGCAAGCCCAACGAGATCATCATCGAAAAGGTCATCACCCGCGAGAAGCGCGTGCTGGTCAAGGGCAAGTCCGAGAAGGACGCGAAGCCTGCCGGCGAGTCGGCAGCGCCGGTGGACATTGCGCGCAACATCTTCCGCGCCTACGACATTCGCGGCGTGGTCGGCAAGGACCTCGATGGCGGCATTGCCCGACTGATTGGTCAGGCTGTCGGTACATTGATGCGCGACAAGGGCCTGCGCGAGATCGTGGTCGGTCGCGACGGGCGCCTGTCCGGACCGGAACTGGCCGCGGAGCTGATCATCGGCCTGCGCAAGGCCGGTTGCGACGTGATCGACATCGGTGAAGCACCGACACCGCTGGTCTATTTCGCGACCCACCACCTGCATACAGGCAGCGGTGTTGCGGTTACCGGCAGTCATAACCCGGCCGACTACAACGGCTTCAAGATCATGGTCGGCGGTGAAACGCTGTCCGGAGACGCCATCCAGGACCTGTACGCCCGCATTGCGGAAAACGACCTGGAATCGGAGGGCAACGGCGGGCTGCAGCACATCCGCGTCGACGACGACTATGCCAACCACATCTCCGGTGACGTGCAGATCGAGCGTTCGCTGAAAGTGGTCGTGGATGCCGGAAACGGCGTTGCGGGCGGTATCGCGCCGCAGGTGCTGGAGGGCATCGGTTGCGAGGTGGTGCCACTGTACTGCGAGGTGGATGGCGAGTTCCCGAACCATCATCCAGATCCCAGCGACCCGGACAATCTGCGTGATCTGATCACCTTCGTGCAGAAGCTCGATGCCGACCTCGGCATTGCTTTCGACGGCGATGGTGACCGGTTGGGCGTAGTGACCCGTGAGGGAGAGATCATCTATCCCGACCGGTTGCTGATGTTGTTCGCGCAGGACGTGCTGATGCGCAATCCCGGTGCGACGGTGATCTACGACGTGAAATGCACGGGCCATCTGGCCAGTCACATCCTGCGGCACGGCGGCAGTCCGATCATGTGGAAGACCGGGCATTCGCTGATCAAGGCGAAGATGAAGGAAACCCATGCCGAGCTGGCGGGCGAGATGAGCGGGCACTTCTTCTTCAAGGAGCGCTGGTTCGGCTTCGACGACGGCATCTACTCGGCCGCGCGCCTGCTGGAAATCCTGGCCATGGACGGTCGTGAGGCCAGCGAAGTGTTCGCCGATCTGCCCAAGGGTGTCAGTACGCCGGAACTCAAGATCGCCATGCACGAAGGCGAGCACTACGCCTTCATCCAGCGCTTCCAGCGCGAGGCCAAGTTCGAGGGAGCCAAGCTGTCCAGCATCGACGGCATCCGCGCGGACTGGTCCGATGGCTGGGGGCTGGTGCGTGCCTCGAACACCACGCCGTCGCTGGTGCTGCGCTTCGATGCCGACAACGGCGAAGCGCTATCGCGTATCCAGGAAGCGTTCCGCGGGCAGTTGCTGGCGGTGGACGCCGCGCTCGACCTGCCGTATTAGCCAGCCAAGCTGGCTGACTCGCCGCAGTTCCGGCCACCGCTCACGACCGACTGCGGCGCCTGAGTGACATGGTCGTACGCGTGGGCAGCCATGAACCAGACGCGTTGTCGTGCCGCTTAGCCAGGCTGTGCGACCGTCACTTGGCGTCGCGCTCCGCCTGCTTGGCTTCGGCGGCGGCCTTCACTTCGCGGTAGTTGAGGATCGCCGAGGCGTGTTCGCCGGTCAGCGCCTCGCGCTCCTTCTCGCGCTGTGCCAGGTAGCTGCTCTGCTCGTCGAGCTGGCGTCGCGCCAGCTCGATGGACTGGTTGATGGTGGCCGGCACCGGCTTGCCGGCCCGTTCCAGAGAAGCGGCGTGCTCCAGCAGGTCGTTGAGGCTCTTTTGCTGGCTCTGTACGCCGGTACGGGTCGAACTGATCGACTGGTCGAGCAGGTCAAAGCGTTCGCGGTAGGAACGTTCCAGCGCCTCTTCCGTGGGATAGGAGGTCAGCAGCATGTCTTCCTGTCGGGCCTTCTCCGCATCGATGCGGGCCTGTTCGGCGGCCGCAGCGGCAGCGGCGTCCCGCTCGGCGCGCTCCTCGGTGGTCAGCGCCCGATCCACCTGCTTCACCGCGACACCCTGCTTGTTCAGCTCCGAGCGGGCGTTCTCCACGGCTTCCGGCGGCACCTGGTCGCTGTAGTGGACCTTGCCATCCTTGTCAGTCCAGCGATACAGCTTCTGTGCGGCAGCCGGATTGGCGATGGCAAGCAGCAGCGTGCCGGCCGCGATGGCGATGGTGATGTTTCCCAGGCGGGTCATAGGTTTCTCCTCGAACCGATTGCCGCGCTCAGCGGGCGCAGCCATAGGCGTCACGATACGCCAACAGGCGCTGGTGGTGCTGAACGCTGTCTGCATCGCCCTGGCTGAAAGCGAGCAGATCGTCCAGATTCGCGACCGCGATCACATCGACACCGGCGTTCTGTGACAGTTCCTGCACGGCCGAGAGCTCGCCCTGACCGCGTTCCTGGCGATCCAGCGCCACCAGCACACCGGCAACCGATGCGTCGGCGTCGGCGATCAGCGCCAGCGACTCGCGGATGGCAGTGCCGGCGGTGATCACGTCATCGACGATCAGTATCCGCCCTTTCAACGGCGCGCCGATCAGTCGGCCACCTTCGCCATGCTGCTTGGCTTCCTTACGATTGAACGCCAGCGGCACGTCGCGGCCGCGTCGTGCCAGCGACATGGCGACCGTCGTTGCCAGCGGGATGCCTTTGTATGCGGGTCCGAACAGCATGTCGAACTCGAGGCCGGCGGCTTCGATCGCATCCGCATAGCAGTCGCCCAGAGCAGCCAGCGCACTTCCACTATCGAACGCGCCGGCATTGAAGAAGTAGGGGCTGCTGCGACCGGACTTCAGCGTGAACTCGCCGAAGCGCAGGGCGCCCTGGTCGAGGGCGAGGCGCAGGAAACGATGCTGGTGTTGGTCCATGGTGACGATGCGGTCAGATTCGCGCTAATGATACGGGCTGTCGGCCGCCACTCACAGGTCGGCACCCGTCCTGCTAGGCTTGCGGCCTCGAAAATCACCGGGTGTCGCCTTGAGAATCGTCAGCTTCAACGCCAACGGCCTGCGTGCCAGCGCACGCAAGGGCTTCTTCGACTGGTTCGCCGACAACGATGTCGATTTGCTTTGCGTGCAGGAAACCAAGGCACAGACGCCGCAGCTGATGGTGCCGGACTACCTGCCCGACGGATACCACGCACATTTCCGCGACGCGACCACCAAGAAGGGCTACAGCGGCGTGGCGATCTACTGCCGCGAGAAGCCGGATGAAGTGCGTACCGAGCTCGGCTGGGCGGACTTTGACGAGGAGGGCCGCTACATCGAGGCGCGCTTTGGGAATCTCAGCGTGGTGTCCTTCTACATCCCGTCGGGCACCTCCGGCGACCTGCGCCAGGACTACAAGTACCGGGTGATGGACTGGCTGAAGCCGATTTTTGATGAATGGCTGGCCAGCGGTCGCGACTACGTGCTCTGCGGCGACTGGAACATCGTGCGCAGCGAGCGTGACATCAAGAACTGGAAGTCCAACCAGAAGAACTCCGGCTGCCTGCCGCCGGAACGCGCCTGGCTCAACGGGCTGATCGCCGACAAGGGTGGCGACGGTTCGCCGCAGCCTGATGGTTCAGCCGCGAATCCGGGTTGGGTGGACGCCTATCGCCACCTGCATCCGGAAGGCGAGGACTACAGCTGGTGGTCGCAGCGCGGCCGCGCCCGCGACAACAACGTCGGCTGGCGCATCGACTACCAGCTGGTGACGCCGTCACTGCGTGATCGACTGCTGCGCTGCGCGATCCACCCCGAGCCAAGGCTCTCGGATCACGCGCCGTTTGTTGTGGACTACACCGACTGAGTCGGTTCCGCGTGCGTGCTGTTAGCGTCTTCAGCCGTGTTGCTGATCATTCCCCGTTTCATCAACACAGCGAAAAGCAGGATGCCGGGCAGCGCCAGCACGGTAGTCAGCAGGTAGAAATCGACATAGCCAAGAGACTCGATCAATGCGCCGGCCGTGGTGCCGGTCAAGATGCGACCGACAATGGACGCCGCTGCTGACAGTAGCGCGAACTGTGTCGCCGTGAATGCCAAATTGCAGAGCGCGGACAGGTAGGCGACCACGACCACGCCGCCGATCCCGCTGGCAAAGTTCTCGAAGCCGATGGCGCCTGCCAAGCCCGCGTTGCTGTGTCCGATCAGCGCAAGCCCTGCGAAGGACAGGTTGGAAATGCCCATCAGCAGCAGGCTGAGCATGACCGAGCGGGCCATGCCCATGCGTGCATAAAGAATGCCGCCGACGAAGATGCCGGCTAGATAGGCAAAAAAGCCGAAGCCGACGTCGTAGGTCGCGATCTCCTCGTTGCTGAAGCCGAGATCGTTCAGCAGCAGGCGCAAGGTGAGCTGGCCAAGTGTGTCGCCAATCTTGTGCAGCAGGACAAAGGCGAGGATCAGCATTGCGCCGCGACGGCGGAAGAAGTCAGCCAGTGGATCGATCACCGCGGCAAGTGCTGCCTGAATGCCCAGGGCAGGTTTCGGTTCCCGGTGCCGCTCCGGTTCGCCCAGCCAGAAACCAACGAAGGCCGCCGGCAGGACAAAGACGGTGCAAGCCAGATAGGCAGCGGTCCAGTCGCCGGACGCTGCCACCCACAGGGCCAGCGCGCCGGCGCTGACCGAGCCGATTCGCCAACCGTACTGCGACATGCCTGAGCCGACGCCCAACTGCTCCGGGCGCAGCAACTCGATGCGATAGGCGTCGATAACGATGTCGAAGGTCGCTCCCGCCACACCGACGGCGACGGCAGCCATCGCCACCTGACCGAGATTGGCCGCCGGGTCGGTCAGTCCGAGGAAAGCCACGGCAGCGAACGTGGCGATGGCGCTTAACCAGAGCCAGGATCGGCGCTGACCGAAGCGTCCAAGCAAGGGCAGTCGGAGCCGATCCACCAGCGGCGCCCAGAGAAACTTGAAGCTGTAGACAAGAAAGGCCAGCGAGAAAGCCGTCACGCTTTTCTTGTCGATGCCGTCCTGCGCCAGCCGCGTGGTGAGCGTGGCACCGATCATCGCGTACGGGAAACCCGACGAGATTCCCAACAGCAGGGCCCCGAGCGGGGCGCGTTGCAGGTAGGGCCTGATCCAGGCCAGTGGACCGCCATCCGCGGTCGGTGAAGGACTTTGCATCGGCGCATGCTAGCCGATATGTTGCGCGGGTGAACGTACGCTTTGGCTGAAACAAAGGCTTAGCCGTTCAGCCACATCGTGATACTGTGGCAGCGCCGGACGGCGAGGGGGCCGCGGCGAACATCCGTTTGAGTTAGTGACTACATGCCCGACTTCCTCCTCAAGGACATCGACAGCAGCATCGCCGACCGCGTCAAGCGCCTCGCACGCGAGCGGGACTGGCCGATCAACGACGTCTTCCTCCATCTCATCAAACAGGCACTCGGCATGGAGAATCCCGATCCACCGACGCCGGGTGACATCGCGCGGCTGGCCGGCACCTGGGAGGACGATGAGACCCGCGCGCTGGCCGAGGCCATGGATGCGCTCAAGGGACTACCGGACGACCAGCCCTACTGAGCCGGGGCGACTGAACAGGCGCTGCCGGCGCCTTATTTCAGATAGATGCCGCCCAGGATGCGTGAGCCCTTTGCCCCGGTGACATCCGGGTCGTTGCCCGGGCGTCCGCTGAGGGTCTCGCGCGCCAACCAGGCGAAAGTGGTGGCTTCGATGTAGTCCGGATCGAGGCCCAGGCTCTGCGTGGACTCCACCGCGACACCTGACGACAGATCCGCGATACGCCGGATCAGCGCGCCGTTCTTCCAGCCTCCGCCACAGACCAGTACGCGCCGGCAATCCGGCAGCCAACGCTCCAGGGCGCCGCGGATGCTCGTCGCGGTGAAGGCCAGCAAGGTTGCCAGCACGTCAGCCGTGCCAACTGCCTTGCCGTGATTCGTCAGTTGCCGGTCCAGCCAGGCAAGGTGGAACTGTTCGCGACCGGTGCTCTTCGGTGGCGGCTGTTGGAGGTAGGGCTCGCTCATGAGGCGCGCCAACAGCGACGCGTCGACCGAGCCCTGGCTGGCGAGCGCACCATCGGCGTCGTAGGGCTGGCCGTGGTGGCGCAGCACCCAGGCGTCCATCAACGCATTGCCGGGCCCGCAGTCAAAGCCGAGCACCGGCCTGCCGGGTTGCAGCAGGGTGAGGTTGGCAATGCCACCGATATTGAGCACCGCCCGTGCTTCGTCTGGACTGGCCATGACGGCGGCATGGAAGGCCGACGCCAGCGGTGCGCCCTGTCCACCCGCAGCCATGTCGCGACGGCGGAAGTCGGCCACGGTGGTGATACCGGTCTCTTCCACGATGCGTGACGGGTCGCCAATCTGCAGGGTGAACGGCCAGTTGCCACTCGGTCGATGCCGCATGGTCTGGCCGTGCGAGCCGATGGCGGTCACCGCTTCGGCGTCGATATCGGCGTTTGCCAGCAGTTGCAGCGCGGCATTGGCGAAGCAGTCGGCAACGCGCGCATCCAGCACACCAAAATCGTCAATGTTGATTGCGCCGGTCGGGTCCTGCGCTGCGGCGAGCAGTGGCGAGCGCAGGTCGTCCGGGTAGCTGAAGGTGTTGGCCGCGATGACGTCGCAACGCCCGGCATCGAAGCACACCAATGCGGCGTCGATGCCGTCGGCGCTGGTGCCGGAAATCAGTCCAAGGTAGAGATCGGAGTTGCCGCCGGGCGGCACGTGCTGGCTCACCGTTTGAGCAGCGCCAACGGCTGGTCGGCGCTGAGCAGCGCCAGTTGCGCCATCATCGGGCTGTTTTGCAGGTTGAAGCGCGCCAGTTCGGACTTTGGCAGCGGCTCCGGCTTCGGCATGGTCACGGTCAGCGGGTTCTGGTGAACGCCTTTGACGCGGAACTCATAGTGCAGATGCGGGCCGGATGCCAGGCCGGTCATGCCCACGTAGCCAATGACGTCGCCCTGGCGCACGCGGCTGCCGGTACGATACTTGCCGAGCTTGGACATGTGGCCGTACAGCGTGGTGTAGCCGCGACCGTGGTCGACGATGATGGTGCGGCCGTAACCGTTGATCCAGCCGGCGTGCGACACGCGGCCGTCGCCGGCCGACATGATCGGCGTGCCGGTGCGTGCCGCGTAGTCAACGCCCTTGTGTGCGCGCACCTTGCCGAGTACCGGATGCTTGCGTGCCGAACTGAAGCGCGAACTGAGGCGCGCGAACTCGATTGGCATGCGCAGGAAACTCTTCTTCATCGGGCGGCCTTCGTGATCGAAGTAGGCATCACGGCCATCGGCGAAAACGTAGCGATAGGCGCTGAACTCGCGCCCCTGGTTGACGAACGCTGCGGCGAGGATGTTGCCGCTGGATATGCGTTCGCCGTCGCGGTAGACCTCGTCGTAGACCACGTAGAAGCGGTCGCCGATGCGCAGGTCCTGTGCGAAGTCGATGTCGTAGCCAAAGACCTTGGCCAACTCCAATGTCATGGCATTGCTCATGCCGGCGCCGTTGGCGGCACCGAACAACGAACTCTCGATGACGCCGCCGGCGACCTTGACCCGACGTTCCAGTTCGCGCTGGATGCGGCGCTCCTTGACCTTGTCGCCATCAAGCGTCAACACCACGCGAGTGGCGGCATCGACGTCGAACTGCATCGACTCCAGCTTGCCCGGCTCTGGTGTCAGAAAAGCAAACTGGTCACCGGGATGGATCTTCACCAGCGCGTCGCGGGTCGGTTCGTGCTGCAGCAACTGATAAAGGTCGCGCGAGGAGAGGCCCTGGCTCTCGAACAGCTCGCCGAGTGTCTGCCCGGGCCGGACTTCGGCTGTAACCCAGCGCTCACGGCTGCTGCCGACGTAGAGATCGGTCGCGAGTGAGCCAGGATCCAGCGAGTCGGTATCGACGTCATCCGCTAGCAGCGGCGGCAGCTCAAGCGGAATCGATTCACGCGCTTGCGGCCCGTCGTCGCGCATGGCCACCGCAAAACCGGGAACGATGGCGATGACAAGCATGGTGGCGGCGAGGACACAAGCGAACAGAAGCCAGTGTTCGCGCTGCCAGCTGGGGATCTGTTTGATGGCGGCAGTGGCACGATGCCTCATGCGGTCCGGCAACGGCCGACGATGACGGGAGCGGGGTGTTTTCGTGGCCTCCGGCGAGGCGTGATGATGGTCGGCCGAAGGCTGCCCCTGAGTCATGCGCTAGGTTTCCCGATGATTGCTCCCGCTACGATACTGGCAGCGACAAAGCGTGGTCAAACCCTTGTTCAGGCTGGAAAACGGGCTGGAAATGCGAGCCTGAACGGTTTAACTTTGAATTAACGAACAGCGCACGGTTTTCGGCCGTTTCATGAACGGAAACCAGGCCGAGAATGCCATTCCCTCTTCGTATCGCCGCGCGTCGTCTCGACGGCGCCGGCGACGCGTCACCGATACCTAAGGAAGCAGCAACGTGAGTGATATCAACGACGCCATCGAGCAGATTGCTCGCGGCAGTGTCGATCTGATCAAGCGCGAGGATCTCGAAACCCGGCTCAAGCGCGGTCGGCCGCTGCGCATCAAGGCCGGCTTCGATCCGACGGCACCGGATCTGCACCTCGGCCATACCGTTCTGCTGAACAAGATGCGCCAGTTCCAGGACCTGGGTCACGAGGTCATTTTCCTGATCGGCGACTTCACCGGCATGATCGGCGATCCCACCGGCAAGAACGCGACCCGCAAGCCGTTGACCAAGGTGGATGTCGCCGAGAACGCCAGGACCTACGCCGAGCAGGTGTACAAGGTATTGGATCGCGAGCGCACCGAGGTGCGCTTCAATTCGGAGTGGTTCGAGCAGATGAACGCGGCGGACATGATCCGCCTGGCCGCCCAGCACACCGTGGCCCGCATGCTGGAGCGCGACGACTTCAACAAGCGCTACAGCG
>JAWLAW010000003.1:0-302135 GCA_041395265.1 Lysobacteraceae bacterium | reverse complement strand
GCTGACCCACCCTAATCGCTCATTCGGTGACTACGATTCGAACGACCGCAACTGGCCGGGTTCGGAAGTGCCCAGTTGATCATGACTGTCGGCTAGCTGATCAATTCTCGCCGGCTTCGTTGATCAAGCTCATCGGTTTGTACACCTGGGTGAGCCCAAGAAATCAACTCTTTACCCAAAGGCCAGCGAGAACAGGGCGGAGCTCGTCAGCCATGCATGATCTGATTCCAGTCAATTGCGTAACCCGCGGCTTGCAGCTCCTTGGCTAGCTCGACTTTCCACCCACTGCCGTCGCTCATGGATGTCCACACGACACCAGCGAAGTCACTGGGAATAGCTAACTCGCCCTTTTTCAGGGTGCAGACGTTTTCCCGGCCCAGACGACCAATAAAGTAGCCCAACTCCAACAGGACATTTTGGCGCGGCCGCGATTCGAGCTCGCCAGTCCCTTTGGTGCGTCCTTCGTCGTCGGCGGTAAGGAGGACAACGGCAAACCCTACGTCCTCCTGGGCTTCCACTTTCTCGATGATGGTCCGCCCACGATTTACCTGCTCGTGCAGAATGATGGCCCTAAGCCCGATCTTCTCGATGAAGCGAGCCACCGATTCCCGGGCTCCGTCGTCGTGGCCATGAACGATGAAGACTTCCTTGGACTTCGGACGGACAAGTCGGGTTCTGGTTTCGCCGTTTGCTTGAACGTATTCCTTATAGTCTCGAATAAAAGGGATGATCAGCTGGCCCGTCATGCTACGCAGACCGTTCGTGATGTTTCCGGCTGAATAGAAGTAATCATGTGAAATGGCGAATGCCCGTTCAGGGTCACCAGCCACATGCCTGACGAGCAGTAGACGCATCCCGAGATCTTCCCTGGGTTCATCCGGCCATAGAAGCTTCTTGCTTCCAATGAGGCTACCACCGGTCTGTCCGCTGGCTCGCAGGAATTCGTCAAGATTTACGCCGGCAGTCAGCGATTCGTTCAAGCTGGCCAGATCAGGGTGGTCGAGCAGCTGCCCCAGCTTTCTCAACGGACGTTCAAAGGTCTGTTGGGTCGCACCTTGCAGGTCGAGCACCGCCGCGTTGATTTGTTCGAATAGATCGATGGCAGTCACTCCGATGCACCCTCCAATCGGGCTTCGGCTGCGTGCTCAAGAATTGTTGATCGGCATTGTTCTTTCACTTGATCCGCCAACTGTGCCACAAGCGCGTTGTCGGCCCAGGGGGCAAGTCTTGAATCAACTAAGGCTTCGGCCTGCTGAATGGCCGACTCGATGCTGGCTGGGTCGTTCGGATCAAACGACACGGAACCGAGATCCCCATCCATTTCACTCAGCGCCTGCTGAGCTTGGTTCAGTTGTTTCGTCAGGTCGTCCAACCCTGTGATGCTGATCATCACGACACTCCTCTAGCTGGTCAGTAGAAACCGCTGAACGAAGTGTCGAATCAGCAGGTTCGATGGTTGGAATCTGAGCGTTTCCCGAGGCGATCCTCCCATGCGGTTCGCCCTAGTGCGCAGCCAGATGCGCGCATACGTCTAGCTCGTATGGCATGAGTTGGCGCAGTAAAAGCAGCCGTTGATTCGCCTACCTGGCCAGCGGCGCTTCGCCTCTTGAACTGCACTTTGACAATTTGGGTAATAGCCGAGGCCCACCTGGTTGGATGGATCTGGCATGTGGCTGCAGCCAGTCGTAGCGTTGTGAACCTCATGATCGCCGTTGGCTTGCTGGTTGGAGTTGATGATGAAATTTTGCATGTCTGACACCTCAGATGAAGAGCAGCGCGGCCAACAGCAACCGCAGGATGAGCGTATCTGCCACCTGTCTCAATGTCTGAGACATTGACAATCTGTATGCGCTTCTGCGACGACTTAGTCAGTCTGCATTCAGCGCTCCCAGGAGCTGCTGGTAATGTGACTACCGACAAGGCGACTCAGGTTCAAGGCGCGCAGACTTCGAAACCCCTTCTTGGCCGGTAGGCGCTAGCGGACTTCAAGCCGTCCTTCCTTGACTACCGAAGCTTGGGAAGATCACCTAGTCGGCTTTGTTCAAAGCCGTTAGATACTCTCCCGTTGATACTAAGTCAGCCACAACTTTCGCCAATGTTGAATGCGACAAGTCGCGCACTACAATCATCTCTTTGCACCAAAAATGCAGTCCGCCGGCAGATTCGCCAGATAGCGTGCGCGCACGCATGACTTTTTCAATATTTGCTAGCGTGAAGAATGTCCCTGTCCACGTTTCACCATTGGTAAGTGCGATCTGAAAGTCGACGTTGTCGTCGCCAATATCTACTGGGATGTGAACCAGTTCGAGTGAAACGATCTGAATTTCGTCTCGGTCATACTTGTCGCACATTTTCATGATTCCGGGCGTGGACAAGCGAACTGAACTCCTTTGCGGTCACTGCAACAGGATCTGGACTATGGATGAACCCCGCTGGATCCGAGAAGCGCTGTAGCTTGCAGGACGAGCAGAAGTTCTCACCCAAGCACTTCCACTACTGATCCACGAACAGACACACAGATGTGATTAGCGACATCTCGCAAGTGACTATTAGCGGCGCTGAGCGTAGTCAATGTATTCAACTATGGATCCTTCCTCGTGCTCGACCAAGTCAGGTGGATTCGAGGTTTCTCCGAGCAGTTGGTCAAGAACCGCAACCTCCTCGCCAATAAGCTCTCTCGCATCGATGACGAAAGACGCCAGAGCAGTGACCGAATCAATCAATCCAAGTTTTGTGTGAACCATGGCAACTTCTGCCCCGTTCACCTGGATGCTGAATGGCCGATCGCCGATCTCTCTATCAATGTCGGATTGCTCGATAGGCAAGGCTTTGACACCAACAGGTAGTGTTGGCATTGGTTGGCTCAATTGATGAAATGGCCCTACCGTTGCAGGCGGCAAGTAGTCCATCCTGAGTAGCATTCCGGCAGGGAAACTACGTCGATACGACAGCTTTGAACTCACGTGACAACGGTCTATTGCGGACGGAGGCATCCCCCCAATACAACAGGCGCTCAATCTCGACAGCTGCGGGCGCATACCCGAGTAAGAATGCACGCATGTAATAGCACAATGCTTTGCTATGACTGATCGTCCTTCCGGTTCCCAGTTCATAGCAAACGCCAAGATCAAAGGCAGCATCAGCGACCTGGTCGTCGGCCGCTTTGGCAATAAGCGAAACACCGCGCCTTACATTCTTCTTTGAGATAGAAGCCATGCAACAGCCAGGTACCTATGGCATACGTGGCTCTTGAGTCCCCACCTTGCATGGCCTTTTCTAACAGGTCATATGCCAATGATGCTTTGGACAGATCATGATTCTCCATGATCTTTAGAGCGCTTCGATATTGATCGGTCACTTGCATCACTCCTTTCGATTCTTCGTGCTCCACGAAGAGACCCTCATCGATCTTCTGGTGGCTTTTTTGGGGGCTCGGGCGGCTTAGGCGGTTTGGGAGGCCACGGCCCCTTATGCTTTGGAGGTCTCTTGCTCGGCGGGCGACGAGAACTGTCTCCCTTTTCTCCACCACGATCCTGTTCTCGTCTCGTTTTACCCTGCTGATGTTTGCCAAGCGTACTTGGTCGAGCGCCCTTCGTATGCTCAGCAGCCTCTATCGGTGTTGTAGGAGTCTCTGGTTCGACCGGTGTAACTGGCGGCGCCACGACAGTTTCGGAATCATCTGGTTGCGAGTAGTAGTAAAGTAGCCCTTCCGCTGCAACGAAGGCCACCAGATATGCGGCATGCTTTGGCAGAAACGCGTCTGTTGGTTCGGGAATTGCCTCGTCGGCAATGATCGCGGTTTGTACTGATCTTGCAACCACAACCACGAGAGGAGTCTCTGCAAGCCGACCATCCGGGTCGATGAATGTGTAGGGGTTATTCCGTGCATACCAGTACCGATTGAAGTTGCTTCCAGATGACGGATCAACATCCACCGGGTCGGTGCTGGTAAAGCGCATCGCCACGTTGTTGTAGTAACGCGCCTTCATGTAGGTAAGATCGCTGGCGGTGTCGCCGATGTGGCCGGCGTAGCCGGGGCCGCCGGGTTCGTTGCCGAAAACAAGGCGGCCGTAGCCTGATCGGTACAGACCCAGCCCGTTCTCGCCCTGGGCGATGCGCACGTGGTTGACGTCGGTCTTGGCTACCGCGCTGCCAAGGTGGTCGGTGTGATGGTATTCGGTTACCGCCGTGCCGCCGGCGATGGGCGTCTTCACCTCGGCGACGAGGCGCCCGCCCAGGTACATGAAGCGGTGCTTCTTGCCGTCCCAGGCATCTTCGCTGTACAGCCGCTGGCCGTCGCGCGTCCAGATGTCGTAGCGCTTCTGGCTGCTGGCGTTGGTGCTGACCGTGCGATGGCCGTTGGCGTCGTAGACGTAGCTCTCGCTGTAGCTGCCGCCGATGCGGGCGGTACCCGCCGCGGTCTTCATCCGGCCGGTGGTTTCGTAGGTGTGCGTGCTCTGCTGGCTGATCACGCCACGCGTGGTCATCTCGCCACGGTTGTTGTAGAGGTAACTGGCCGTGGCTGCGCCACTGATGCTGCTCAGCTGGTTCTTGCTGCTGTCGTAGCCGTAGGTGAAGGTGCTCGGCACGCCGTTCGGGCGGATCGTCCAGGACTTCACGTTGTCCAGGGCGTCGTAGGTGTAGTCGCTGTCACCTTCGTAGGTCGGACTGGCGATGGGGCCATCGACGCTGGTCAGGCGATCCAGGTCGTCGTAGCCCATGTCGCGGTTGTCGATGCCCAGCGCATCCACCAGCGACACCAGGTTGCCGTTCTGGTCGTAGACGTAGCCATAGTTCAGGAACGAGGTGGTGCCGTACTTGTCGCTGCGCTGGTCCGGCAGCCCGCGGGTGTTGAGCGTCTGGCTGAAGGCGATGGTGTTGCCGTAGGTGAAGCTCTTCAGTTGCCCACCCGGGTGGAACAGCACCGAACTGGCGTAGCTGGTGCCGGTCGATGGCCCTACCTTGGTCGGCTGGCCCAGGGCGTTGGGTGCCAGATAAGCGGTGTAGTTGTCGGGGTACTTGATGGTGCTGACCGCGCCGGTGCCGGTATAGGTGTAGTCGATGGCAAAGGTCTTGCTGTCGACCACCAGGCTGTCCTTTGTCGGCAGGCGACGCTTGTTGTAGCTGTAAGTCCACGCGCGGGATGCTGTTCCGGCGCCGGTCGTGGCAGTCTTGACCGCGCCATCGTCGTAGTAGGTGTAGACCGTGTCGTCCGTCACTACCGGCGTGTTGGCAGTGGCAATCGTCAGCACCCGGTTCATCCCGTCATAGGTGTGGATGGTGCGCTCACCGGCCGCCACGGACGACTGCTGGCACAGCGTGGTCGACGTGGTGTTGGTCACGCCATCGGCGCGCCAATCGATGTTGCCCGCGGCGTCGTAGTTGAACACCGTCCAGTTCGACTCCGGGTTGTGCCGCTTGCACAGCCGCTGGTTGGCGTCATAGACGAAACGGCGAAGCAGCGAGGCACCACCGCCGGCCTTGGTGATGGTGGTGGGCTTACCCCAGGTATCGCGGGCAATGGTGGTGGTCACCGACAGGGGTTGCGTGATCACCAGCGGGTAGTCGTAGGTCGGCTCGTCCCAGGCCATGAACGTTGAGGTGGTCGGTTTCAGGCGCGGGTTGGTGACGGTGCGCGTGAAGGCATTCGTCGCGTAGGCGTAGCTGGTGGTCAGCGAGCCAAGTTCCGAGTTCTGGACCACGGAGGTCGGACGGCCCAGCACGTCGAAGTAGGACGTCACGCCGTCATAGACGCTGCTGTAGAGGCTGATGGTCGAGCGCGGATAGGCACTGAACGTCGTCCGGCCCGCATGATCGTAGCGGCTGACGTTGTAGCGCTTGGTGCTGGCAATCGTGGTGTCTTCTTCCAGCACAACCAGCGGGCGCCACAGGGCGTCGAAGTAGGTCGTCGTCTTGGCGTTGCCGGTGGTGGTGTCCAGGCGCCAGTGCGTACCGGCGATGCCGAGTTCCGTCGTAGTGACGCGGTTGAAGGTGCGGATGGTCGGCGACCACGCGGTCGTGTCGCCGCTGGGCGGCGTGATCTGGGTCAGCCGTCCGAGCGCGTCGTACTGGTAGCCCGTCGTGAACGTCATCGGGTCGGTGATGCTGGTGATCTCACCGAAGGTGTTGACCACGGCGCTGGTGGTCTTGGTGGTGGGCAGCGTGATCAGCTGCGGAATGCCGCGGTTGTAGCTGGCGAACGTGGTCGTGTAGTTGCGTCCGTCCGTCACCTTCCACAGCGTGCCGTTTGCGTTGTAAGTGAAGCTCTGCTGCAGCACGCCCCAGGATTTGGTCCAGTCCGGCAAGGCGTTGGTGTTGAACTGGGTTTCCGAGGCGACTTGTCCGCCACTGGTGACCTTCTTGATCTGGCCCAGCACCCACTTTGCGGTGTTGTTGTTGTACTCGTACGACTCCGTTCGCGAGAACGGCAGATTGCTGGACTTGGTGACGGTCAACGGGTTGGCATAGGCGTCGAAGGTCGATGCCGTCCAGCTGAAGTTCTTGCCTTGCTGCGTGGTGACGCGGCTCAGAACCGGCGTCAGCTTCTCACCGGAGTGGTCACCGCGGCTGTAAGGACTGCGACCGATCCACTCGGGATAGGGCTTGCTCGCCGAATTGAGTTCGTAGGTGGTGGTCTCGCTGCGCAGAATGCTGGCGCTGGTCGGCCCCCGCTCAACCTTGAGCAGCTTGCCTTCGTTGGTCTGGTAGCGATTGCCATAGGTGTAGCGCGCGAAGCCGTCCGGGCCCGTGGACGTGACCAGCTTGGTGTCGTAGCACGAGGCCGGCGTCGGGCAGTCCTGAAGCCAGCTGTTCCGAGGTAGACCGTAGTCGTAGGTCCAGGCATACCCACCTGCCGGCAATCCCGCACCGGTGATCGTTTTGGTCTTCAGCGAGATACTGTCGAACAGGTACGGGTAGTACGCGTGGTTGGCTGGAACCGCGAAGCCACCGGGATAGATGCACTGTTTGGGGACAAAAGAGCGGCCATGCACCGTCGGCCGGAACACGAACGTGCCCGTGGCGCCGCTGGGGTGCGTGATGGTGCCGGTGTAGTTGCTTTGTGATGCGCTGGAACTGGCGCTCTCGCAGAACGGGGCTTCCCCGTTCGGCCCCGGCGGTGTCTGCAACACCTGCGCGCTGTTGAGGGACGACAACGCATACTTCCAGGTCGAGATGCCGTCCGGCAGGGTCACGGTATCGAGGTAGCCACCCAGGTAGGCGTATTGCCAGACGCGGGTGCCGTTGGTGACCGACTGGATGCGCCCGGAGGTGTCGTACTGCAGGGTCAGCAAGCGGCCATCGCTGGACTCGATGCGGGTCAGGCGCTGGGGATTGGCCGGGTCGTAGGTGTAGGTCACCGTGTTACCGAACCGATCCTGGATCTGGGTCGGCATGATCCAGATCTCTTCGCGGTGGAGAATGTACTGCGTAGAGACGAGCGAGGTTTCCTCGGGGTTGGTGGGTGCATCACCCCCTTCCTCCGACGTGGAAGTCGACAAGCCGAGTGGCGCACCCCCGGATTTGGTGAGGGTTTCCGCCGGACGTTCGATGAACCAATTGAACGTGTACTTGGTGCCATCCGGTGCGATGGCCAGGAAGGCCTCGCCGGGGACGCTGGCGCCATTGGCCGTGGAGCTGAGGCAGGAAAAGAACCACTGTCCGGTTGTTACCCAGTAGTAGGGGCCACCGGTGGTCGGACGTTTCTGGTTGCCGCTATCGAGCACCAGCATTTCCTGCGTGCCCGAACCGGGCAGGCGCAGCTTGTTGCCGCTCCAATACTCACCAGCATCGAAGGTGCCACCCTGGGTGCCAGGTGCGGGCGGCGGCTCGCCGTTGAGATAGCTCGACACGGTGCAGCGGTTGTTCGGCAAGGATGGGGTCGACACCTTCCAGCCCGTGCCCACGCCGGTCGCCTTGGCGAACGTGCCTTCCAGGTGCGGAATGTCGAGTTCCCAATCAGCGAACAGACCTTTGGTCTTCAGGTCGCCACGCACCTCGACTTCGTATCGACGCGACACGGCGACGCTGAGCCCGTTGTTGCCGGGGATGCTGACGTCGGTGACCTCGAACGAAGTTTGTCCGGTGTACAGGCTGGTGTTGTCGCCGAAAGCATCCATGCCCAGCGAACCGACCTTCTCGGCGGACGAGATGGTCTTCCCGTACTCCTGCGGAATCGTGGTGGTGGTGGCGGTTTGAGACCAGGCGGAACCCGACAGGGCGGCCAGCATGGCGACGGCGAAGGCACAGCGAATCCCACGGCGCGTAAGCGCCGAACCCACGAAACAGAGCATCTCCCACTCCACGAAAGTCCGGTCGCACCGCGCGGCCGCGGCGCGGATTCCGCGCCGAATCCTGAATGCCGTCAATAGGGCCTGTTGCCGGCCATTCAGACAGCGCGGTTGCCCTCGACGGCATGGCGGAAATGCTCAGTTCTTCGGCGTGATGAAGGGCGAAAGGCGGGACGGAGCGGCTCCGAGATCGCGGTGCGGTGACCTCCTACTGCGCAAAACTTTGTACCTGGAGAGGCGAATCGAACCGTCAAGGCGACGGGAAATTCAGCTGGCCAGGGGCTCCGTGGAGCGCGATCCGAACGGCCGCTCTTGGCCGTAGGCGGTCCATCAGTCCGTGGCTAGCTGATCCGATTTTCGGCCACGATTCATCTCGCTTGCAGCGCCTGAGGCGGTGACCAACGCACGAACGGCGTGGGTGTAACCAGGACCAAACAACACCTCGCCCGTGCGCTGCACCACGACCTCGCCGTCTTCGGTCTCTGCCCAGCCTTGGGCCTTGAGGAATGCAGGCGAGATGGCGCGCTGGAGGCTGTCGATCTGCATGGACGTCAGGCCCTCCAATGGCGTGATCACCTGGATCACTTCGTTCCGCTTCGTATCGACGGTGGCCACACCGGGCAGCGGACGTAGGTCGACGGTGATGTTGGCCTGAGAGCGCAGCGTGTCGAGCTGCTTGCGCAGCGTGTTGCGCTCGGCAATGGCCATGGACAACAGCATGCGGATGCTCGGATCGTCCACGCGCTGTAGCAGTTCCTCGTCGGTGGCCAGCTGCGCCTTGACCGGCCGCTTCTGTCCCTGCGCCTTCGCATAGGCTTCCCAGGCATCCACCAGGGTTCGGTAGTCGGCGCTGGCCGTGGAGTACAGCGTGTTGGCAGCGGGGCCGCCCTGACGCTCGCTCATGCGGCCGATCAGGGCATAGCTGTAGTCCACGCCACCTGCGGCGTAGACCTCGGCACAGACCTCATGGATGGCTTCAAGGTTGCGCACCTTGTTGCTGCGCTTGGCCTTCTGCTTGAGAGATTCGAGCACCTGATCCGGATGGGGGGTGGCCATCATTCTTCCTCCGACAGGGAACCGAGCGCGCCCCTGCGTCGAGTCACGTGACTTCCCACGTGGACGGTGGGTTCGGCGGCAATCGCGTTGAGCGATTCCATCGTGGCGCCGAACAGGCCGAGCTCGGCGAGGCTGTCGCCGTGCTCGATGGCCAGCAGCACCTCCTCACGACCCAATTCGGGATCGTCCGGGTTGTGCTGTTCGCCGAGGTCATCCAGGAGACGGTTGCCGATCTTGAGCTGTTGGTCCTTGGTCAGGCTAAACATGACGGGGCGGTGACCATCGCGGTCCAGTGCGGCGTCGATCCACTGCGAGCGCACAAACAGGGCCTCACCCGGCTCGATGTCCGGCTGGATCTCGGCATCCATGCAGACCCGGTGGATCTGCAGCATGCGGGAGTCAACCTCGCGCAGGGCAAGCTGCACATCGGCGGCCTGTCCGGTTGCCACCAGCGCCTTGCCGTCGCTATCCGCAGCAACCCGCAGGCAGCGGACGATCAGCCGCCATGCGTACGCCAGCGTGGTGCCGTGGCTATCGACCACAGAGGCCTGCCGCTCGTAACGTGCCACGAGCTCGCTGAGCTCTTGGGCGCGCGTCCAGAGCTCGCCGCGACGCTCGGCCTGATAGGCCTCACGACGCAGCGCCGTGATTGTTTCTTCGAGGTCGATCAGCACCTGCGAAGCATCGGACAGCTGTAGGGATACCTCGTTGGCGCGGGCACAGAGCGCCTCCAGATACTGCGGGCCGGTGACCAGCCAACGGCAAGCCACGCAGTTGCGTGGGCCGCCGTGGACGGGGCTGTGAATGCCTTGCGCCCCACCTTGCAGCTTGCCGCCGCCGTTGTAGCACCCCGGCAGCTGGGCATTGACCTCGCTCGGCGAGGTGTTGCCACCGGCCAGACACCACCCGATCGGCACAGGCATCCAGCCCGCCGGCACCCGGTCGCCCGGTTCCTCGCCCAGTGCCGACCGAAACGAGGCTTGGTCCAGCGTCACCAGCCGTTCGGCCAGGGTGCGGAATGATTCTTCGGCGAGGAACCGGCGCACCGATTCCGGCGAGCCTTCCTGCATCCGCTTCTGCGCCTCGGCCAGCAGCTCACTGACCCGGTACGGCGTGACCTTCTGGTAGTAAATCGTCATGATCAGCCGGGCGTGGCCGGCGACGAGCTTGCTAAGCACCGGGAGCGGCACCTCGCCATCGAGTGCGAGGCAGGTCAGCAGGCTGACGCGCAGGGAGTGCAGCGGGAACAGGGTGACCCTGCCGCCTACGTTGTTGTCTGGGTAGTCCTTGACGAACTGGATCGGCCGCCCGTCGTTATAGGCAGTCCCCTTGGCCCGCTCTTCGTATTGGAGCGCCTTGAGGAGCGGATACCAGAGGAGTTCCATAGACTTTTCGGTGATCGGCTTGGCTCGATTCTCGCCTGTGGCCGTCGCATCGCGAAACAGGAAGCAAGTGTCGGCATAGCGGGCCAGGGCAGCTTCGGATTTCACAAGGCCCAGGTGCTTTTTCTGCAGCGTCGACCACGCGATCGGCGCCTCAATCGGGTTGTACTTCGCCTGCCAGTTGCGCAGCTTCTCCAGCCAGTAGAGCAGGTCGTCCTTCTGCCATGGGATGAGGTAGCCCTTGTCGTCGCCGTCCACATCGGCATCGGCAGTCTTGTTTGTGTTGACGAATAGCCCCGTCGAGAGTGTCCGGAACTCCCGGTCCTCGATGCGCCGGAATACGCCGCGCCGGACGGGATGCCGCTCATCCCCTTCGGCCAGCGGTCCGGTATTGAGTACCCAGTCCACCGGCCAGGGCTCGCCGGGCGCCGGGTGCCCTCGCTCCGGCCCGTCCCGCCCGGTGGTCTGGTAGCGCCAGGTGTCGGCCTCCCCAGAATCCAGCCAGCGCACCTGCGAGCTTCGCAGCGGAACGTGAAGCTTGGTCAGGAGTGCGACGCTGCGCGCCGGGGACCAGACCTCGGTGACGGTGAGGTTGGTCGCGATCACCTTTCTGGTCACGGGGTCTCTGCGTATTCCGATGTTCCGCGCCCGCCACACGCAGTCTGGATCATCGGGGTCGATCAGCGACGGGTCGACTTCGAACCAGTCACCCGTGGTGCCACTGCTGCCGCTTTGGCTGTTGCCATCCTCATCCACCCTGATGCCCAGCGCCTGCTGCGCCCAGGTCCAGTCACGGAAATGCGCGCCGGGGGCGAGGATCTCGCGCAGCCGCGTCAGGTAGGCATACGGCAACGCTGAGCGCACCGATTCGGTGTGCCGGGAGCCGCGAACCTGCTTCATCCGGGGGACGGGGTTGTGGTACTCGGGGATCACCACCGGACGACCGTAGTCGTCGGGCAGGCTGTAGTGGGTGATCAGCAGCCAGTCGACAAAGTCGCTGACGCAGTTGTAAACCTCGATGGACCTACGGTTCTTTTTCGCGGACACCGCTGAAAACACCTCGGGCACCACCGTGCGACGGCCAACAAACCACGCGGGCGACGGCGGGAGCTTGAGCGCCAGAAGGTAGCGCAGGCAAAACGACCGCAGTGCGCTGATCCGCACACCTAGCCCCGCATCCACCGTGTTCAGGTAGGTCGCGATACAGCTGCGCCAATCCTCCCAGTCAGCCCCGTGGTCGCGGACCAGCCAGGCAAAGCTGAGGTCCTGGCTATCGGCTACCTTCGGGGTATCCGGCAGGCTGGGGTCGGCGTCGCCGGTCACGGCAACCGTGAGCGGCGCCTTCTTTGGCGGCGCGCTGGATCGCGGAACGCTGGGATTGGGCGGCGTCAGCACCCTCGGAGCGCTCGGTGCGGTCGACGGCTCTTTGCGCTGGGGTGCCGCCTTGGCGATGGCCTTGTTGGTCTTCTTGCCGTCTGAGTTGGTGGCTTTGGGCGTCTTGCCCTTGCTCCTGGTCGTGCTCACTTGCGTCTCCGTGGTTGGCGCTTGCGGTCAGTTTTGGCACGGTCTTCCGCGAGCAAGAGTTGCGCGAGTTCCTCGCCGGCATTCGGCTTGGGCCGCTCGGGTTCAGGGGGCTCGGGCAGGCCGCGCATGCGGCGGTCTGCCTGCTGCAACATCCGGTTTGCTTCTTCCGCCGAGGGCCGGGTGTAGATCGCCTGCGATTCGAGCGAAGCGTGGTGGAGGATCTTCATGATCGCGGCCGCGGCCATGTCCGCCCCGACCATGTACTGCCCCATCGCATGGCGGTGCCCATGGGGCGTGGTGCCGTTGGCCTTAGCCGGCACCAACCCGATCCGCTCAACGGCTCGGCGGTGGGCCGCCACGAAGCTGGCGATGGTGTAGACCGAGCCAGGCTTGCCCTGGCCGCGCTGGCCCTTTTTGGTGGTGACGAATGCCCATGGATGATTCGGGGCCAGCAAGGCCCGCTCCCGCAGCCAGCGCTGCCACAACACCAGGAACAGCTGCCCGTAGGCCGGGCAGCGCCAGTGGACCGACATCGACCGGGTCTTGGCATTGTCGAGGGTCGGATTTTTCCAGCCCGCCCACTCCGAGGAGCCGTATAGCAGGTGCCGAGGGCTCCGCGCGTATCGACGGCCCAGGTAGTCCTCGCGGTTCTTGGCAGGCTGACCATCGGCATCCCGCCAGTCGCGGGGCGCCATGCCCTCGCTCGGGTGGTAGATGTTGACCACGGCCTGACTTGCATCGGCCGGATTGATCTGTACGTCATCGACCCAGAGGTGGAACGGCTCGCTGATGCGCAGGCCTGCGCCATGCATCAGCAGCGTGATCAGCACATCCCGGGCGTTCATGCGCTCGATGATGTTCTCGTGGCCCTTGTACCCGCGCCGGACCATGCCCTCGGTGATCAGCTGTGTGAAATGGTCCTCGGGGAAGCTGGGTGGGCGGTCGTCGCTTCGTACCAGCGGAGAACGTCGCAGCGGTGTCACCCGGACGGTGGGGGGCGCATCTTCGGCTCGCGGCATGACGTGGCCTAGGAACGCTCGCGACCGGCGATGCTCATAGGCCGCCATCGCCAGCACGCGCTCGTGCTGCTGCGGCTCCAGGTCGACGGGATTGACCGCCTGGGCAAGCCCCCTCTTGACCAGCCAGTCCGAGAAGTTCGCCACGGCGCCGATCAGCATGTTGGCGTTTCGGGTTCGCCTCGGCCGCCAGTACAAGCCGCTTGGATCGTGGCCATCGCCGCCAATGGTCCCGTGGTACGTCGCAGTCATGAAGCCCTGGAACAGGCTTTCCGCATCGGCGAACGCGGAGCGGTTCGCCGACGTGTACAGCATGAGCAGCTCGACCGCTTGGGCCACCTTGTCCATCCATGAGTGGCTTCGCACGCGCAGGTATTGCCTGAAGTACTGGACCAGCGGAAGGAGCGGCCCTTCTGGTGTCAGCAGGATCGGCATTCGCGAGACAGCGCCGGTGTTGTCCTGGACAAGTTTCCCGAATACCCGGACGTACCCGATCACGTCTTGTCACCTAGCAGGGCAAGGATGCGGCGGATGTGATCTCGAGCCTCGGGGGCAGGTGTGATCGCGAGCACCTTGGGTGGCACCACGCCGAGCACCTTGGCGATGTTGGAAACGTTAGCCCTGCGCTGTCCCGCGAGTCGACGGCAGGCGGCAGTCACCGCGCCCTCATCTAGTTGGTCAATCAGCCACGCCAGCGTGCGCTCGTCCCGCTTGGACTCCACCACAACACCCATCGCCGCCCCCTGCCTTACCCGCCATCGAAACACACGAATGCGCCTTTGCAAGCTGTGATCGTTCGTCAGGCGTGCTCGCCCTCCGAATCCATCGCTCGGCTGCTGCCAAGTGATGGATCAGCGTATTAGAGAATAAACAGCAACAGAACACAAACGAAAAAAGAACCCCGCAGAGCGGGGTCCTGAAGATCAACTAGGGCTTAGTGCTGGATCTAGGAAAGTGGGTAGAAGCATGCCGCTCCCTTTTCTTTGCTGCGAGTTTCGTTGCAGCTTGTGCCAGCCGGGATCAGTCCTCGAAGTCACCGCGGAAGATCACCGGACCACCGGACAGGACTTCGACCGGAATGCTGGTCTCGGCCAGGTTGTTGGCGATGGACTCCGTCGCCTCCTGCACCACCACCAGACGCATGGCCCAGAGCGACGACGCAGACTGGTTGATCGGTACCTGGAAGCCAAAGGTGAAGCCGTAGGCCGTCGGACCGGCCTGGTTCGCCGAGCAGGTGATCGCCGCGGTGCCGTCGCCCATGTCGACCGCGCCGGTGCAGCTCCAGGCCGTCGACGGCTTGTTGATCACGCTGACGTTCTGCACGGTGTCCGGGAAAAACAGGCGGATCTTCGGCTGCGGTGACACGTCGGGCCCGAGGTTCTCCAGCTCCACCGTGACCTGTGAGCTCTCGCCCGGCTCCAGCACCGACGGCACCGTGACAAAGCGCGTGGCGAGATCGGAGTCTGTAGCGATCGAGGTGACTTCACTGGCGCTGCTGTTGCTGGTCACCGTGTCCACCAGCGTAGCAGGGCCAAGAGCCTCGACAGTCGAGGTCACGATGGCCGGCGACGATGGCGAGGTGAACTGCACGGCCACTTCCAGGGGCTCGGAACCAGGAGGCAACGTGCCGCTGTATTGGCATTCACCGATGTGGCCGACATTGCTGCAGGTCCAACCATTGGCGAAAGGCAGCAGCGTCATGACGTTCTGCAGCGCGGCATCCAGCGTCACGCGGAAGCCGGCATTGGCGACCGGGTTCGGGCCGTTGTTCTGCAGCGTGATCAGATAGCCCATCGAGCTGTTGAGGCCGATGTTGAAACCGCCATCGTCGATGGTGACTTCGAGGTCACCGATGACGGCCTCAAGGCCGCTCTGGTTCTCGTAGGCGCCAGCGTCCCAGGCGTGGTCCGGATCAGCCGATGCGATGCGCGGGCGATCCGCACCGTCCATATCCTCCAGCACAAGCCAGACCCGATTGGCGGCGGCCAGCTCGTCGGCGGTGCAAAGGTCGACCGCAGGCGAGTTGTCCTGAAGGCGGAAGTTGTCGTTGTTGCCATCCACGAAACCCGCGCTGCCGGCTTGCAGGCTGTCGCGAACTTCGCTCTGGGGTGCATCGTCCAACGTGCCCAGGTTGTTGGCCAGCACGCAGATCGAGGTCAGGCGTCCTGCGTTCGCATGATCATTCTTGTAGATCGCGGCCGACTCCATGATGATGCTGTTGAACAGCCCCACGCTCGGCGAGACGTTGGTCAAATCCGTGCGGCCGCCGGTGCGAATCACCGCGTCGTCCACATTGGAATTCCCGGCGATGGTGCTGTGGTAGGCGAAGAACTCGCTCCCGCTGTCATCGACGTGGATGATGTCATCGGCGCTGTTGTTACCGTTGTCGTGGATCACCGTGTTGAACGTTTCTAGAAAGCCGCCCTCGTCCACCAGGAAAGCCGCGCCATGGGGATATTGCATGGTCAGCTGGGAGAGGCAGCCGTCCGTTTCAACGGCTCGATTACGCGATACCCACACGCCATTGAGTCTTGCGTAGCCTGCAGAAACCGCCAACGCACCGCCGCGACCCGAGAAACTGTGCCCGTTGCCGATGCAACTGTCAGAGCCGTCGTCATAGCCCTGCGCCGTGTTGTCGTCGAGGCTGGCGCAACCGGGATGCTCGCTGCTGGGCACACAGCCATCCGCGTGGCGCCGGAAGTCGAGGTATCCGCCATCGGTGATGCGAGCCGCACCTCCGGTTCGTGCAAGGTTGCCGGCCACGTGTGTGTTGACGAGGTAGGCCGTCGCGCTGGACGTCAGGTAAAGACCGCCGCCTTCGCCATGGTCTTCCTCATAGTGAAAGCCGAACCCGTCGTAGATCTCATGTCGCACATGGTTGTCTTCGATCAGGGTTTCCGAATTGACGCTGCCAAGGTGAATGCGACTGTCGTTGACGGCGTAGATGCCGCCGCCAGACGCACGTGAATTGAGATCAAGGATCTCATCGTCGAAGGCTTGGAGATCGGCAAAATTGTCGGCGATGCGGCGCAGACCATCGGTGGCACCCGTCACCTTGCAATTGTCGAGGAACAGGCCTGCACCATAGGCGCCGGCAAGGTTGTCGCGGATTTCGCCGCGACGGAAATCGATGAGGCCATTGTTGGCTGCACTGGCGTTGACGCAGTAGATGCCGCCACCCTTTTGGTGGGCGCTGTTCTGGTAAATCTGGCTTTCGTAGTCGATGACCAGCTCCGCGCCCTTGCTGCCGTCGATATAGACACCGCCACCAGTGACGCTGGCCACGTTGTTGTAGACCTTCACGTTGGACAGAGTGACGCGGTTGTCGGCAGTGATGCGGATGCCGGCGCCGTTAGGCGCCGCGCCACCGACGATGTTCACATTGGTCAGCGAAACGTTGACCGCCAGCGGATTGGCAAAGCCGCTCAGGTGCACGGTCGGCTGGTTGTTGCCGATGCCGCGGATGACGGACGGCGTCAGGTGGTTGGCGGAGCCATCGGTGCAGCTGTCGTAGCCGCCGGTGATGTTGACGTTGCGATCGATCGAGAGCAGCGAATCGTGATCCAGGTTGTTGGACAGGCGAATGCTGACCGTGCCACCGCGCGGGACAGAATTGATGGCGTCATTGAGCGAGTGGAAATCACAGGCGGTCTCGCTGCCCACGGTGACGGCAGCGGCCTGCTGCGCAACACCCAGCAAGGCGGTAGCAAGTATGGCGTGTCGAATGCGGAACATGGTTTCTCTCCAGGTGTTTGCGTAACGTCGGGCAAGCCGTGCCCGGCGCCCAACCCCAGCGGGCGCGTCAACAGAGGTTTGAGGTGGCGCGGGCGGCGCCGGCCGCTCGGGGAAGACAGCGCGGCGCCGCCGTTGCCGAAGCGCTTGGGTCAGTGCGCGGCGCGGCGTCGCAGCACGGCGAGCGCATGTTCGGGACTGAGCAGGGCCAGCAGCGCGATGCCGAAGCGGGCCATTGGTGTCAGTTCGTCGATGACGGCGTTCATGCCTGCACTTCCTGCGTCGGCGTGCCGCGTTTCGGCGGCCGTGGAATGATCATCGGCACGTCCTTGCAGTAGTCGGCATAGCTGGGCAGGGCGTCCTTCAGGTCGCGTTCCTCCAGTTGGATGGCGATCAGGATGTAGGCGGTGCACATGACCGCGAACACCAGATGGGCAACGGTCATGGTCGGGGTGAACCAGAAACCGAGCAGCAGGCCAACGTAGAGTGGGTGACGGACCCAGCGATACAGGCTCGGGGTGACGAAACCCGGTTCGTCGGCGGGGCGTCCGACAAAGTTCAACCAGACCTGGCGCAGGCCGAACAGGTCGAAGTGGTCGATCAGGAAGGTGGCGATCGTCATGATCACCCAGCCAAGGCCGAACAAGGCATAGCAGACGGCCTGGCCGAGCGGCGATTCGATGTGCCACACCACGCCGCCCATTGGCTGCCAGTAGACGACGAGCAATATCAGCGCGGCGCTGGTGAAGTTCAGGTAGGTGCTGCGCTCGATCACCGGCGAGACGAATCTCGTCCACACCTTCTTGAACGCCGGGCGGGCCATGATGCTGTGCTGCAAGGCGAACACTGCCAGCAGACCGAGGTTGATCAGCAACGCCGGCACGAAGGCGGTGCTGGGGGCGGAGTCGATCGACTTCGGCACTCCGATGTTTCCGACAAAGCCGATGGCGTATGCAAGTACGGCGAGCGCGATGACGTAACTGACGACGCCATAGATGAGAAAGGCGGTGCGTTTCATGGTGGTTCCTCCACGGATGGGGCCGGCGTGAGTGCCGGTGCCGCTGCAGTGTCGGAACCCGTGGAAGACCATGCTTGACCGTCGCCAGACCCTTTATGACCAGGCGATGACCATCGATGATGATGTTTTATTTCAGATAGTTACGAGACGCCGATCGCGCGATTCGCGGTCGCGGGCAATGCCTCCGGAACGGCTTCGGTTGCCGGATCAGGGCGGATTCGCGCCGGTCTGCGCGGTCTGCAGCGCGGTTTCGGCCGCATCCAGCCCGGGCGCATGCGGCATGCGTACCCGAACGGCGCCAATCCAGTCGGTGGCAACGTCGCTCCGTCCGGCTGCGAGCAGGGACCGGGCGGCATCAAGCTGCCAGGAGACGCAGGAGAACGGCTTGCCCGGCAGCCGATCCGGACAACCTTGGTGGAACGCCGACCAGTCGGCGATCACGGCCTCGCTGGCGCCTTCCGAGGCAAAGCGAGCGCGGACCGTGGCTTCGGCGGCATCGACGCGGCCTTCGTCGGTATTGCCGGTTTCAGCGGCCTGGCGTGCCTGCTCAGCAAACTCGACGGCCTGATCGGCGTTGCCCGTGGCTGCGGAGAGGCGCGACAGCGTGGCCAGGGTCAATGACTCGCCGTAGGGCAGCCGCCCTTCGCGATAGTGGCCCAGCGCCGCCTCAAGATCGGTGGCCGCCGCGGCGAGATCGCCCTGACCTAGACGATGCTTCGCGCGGCGCAATTCCAGTGCCGCCAGCGGAATGCGCTCGCGCAGCGGCTCCAGCAGCGGTTGTGCTTCGACGAAGGCGGCTTCCGCCCCGCCGCTGTCGCCACGTTCGCTGTTCACGGCGCCAAGCTCGCCGAAGGTGGTGCCGAGCGTGCGTTGCTGGTCCTGCGCCCTGCGCAGCATCTCGATGGTCTGCGCCAGCAGCGCTGCCGATTCATCGAGGCGACCCTGGTCGCGGCGGATGTGCGCGAGATTGGCGATCGACAGCGCCTCGGCATTGAGGATCCCCAGCGTGCGATAACCGTGAATGGCCTGCTCGACGTAGTGCTCAGCGGTGTCGAGCTGACCTTCGATATGGTGCTGGTCGCCGATCTTCATCGCCAGTTGCGGCGGCAGGACCTCGAAGCCGGCGCGGGTGAAGGCTTCGCTGGCTTTCTGGATGTAGTCGCGAGCCTGCTGACGATCCTGCCGCACGTTCGCCGCGATCGACAGGTTGTGCAACACCTTGGCCATCCAGTACGGCTCGTCCTGGCGCTCGGCCAGCGCCAGCGCCTCCTGCCAGCGCGGTTCGGCCTGCTCGATGCGCTCGGACATCAGGTACAGGTTGCCCAGCGAGTTGACCGCGCTGAACTCCACCGCCGTGTCACCTCGGCGTCGGGCATCGTCGATCAGTGCGCCGAACTGCGCTTCAGCGTCATCAAACTGGCGACGGTTGCGAGCGATCAATGCCAGCTCCAGCCGTGGCCACAGCGCGCCCGGCGCCTGCGACAGCGCGGACTCGAACAGCGTCACCGCACCGTCGTAGTCGCCGGACAGCATCGCCGCCTTGCCACGCAGGTAGGCCTCGTTGGCGAACTCGTCGTCCGGCACGTTGCGACGCTCGCCACCGGCATCGAACTGCGCAGCCAGGTCGGCGGCCAGCCCCGACATCAGCCGGGTTGGACTGTCGCCGACCAGCGTGCGATGACGCACGTTGCCGGCGGCATCAACCAGGCGATAACGAAGCCGCAGCGCGCCCGCGTCCGCCTCGATGCTGGCTGCCACCACATGCGTTGCGCCATCGGTCACCGCGAAACGCCGCACCAGCGCGCCAAGGTCCGCATCGCTGTCCAGCGGCGGCGACTGGTTGTCGATCAGCCGGGTGACGTTGCGAAGCGGAACGGTTTCCGCCGCACGCGTGGTTTCCAGGTAGTCGCTGACACCGGCCACCAGACCCAGCCGCGCCCAGTCAAAGCGGTTGTCGCCACTGGCGTTGTCCACCGGCAGGATCGCCAGCCGCGCGATCTCGCCACCGGCCAGCAGCGGCGCTTCGGTCGCTTCGCGACGCCACAGCCAGAGGACGACCACCGCACCGAGCAGCAACACCAGTGCGATCGGCAGCCAGGGCCAGTCACGTGGGCGCGTTGTTGCTTCGGCTTCCGGTGGTGGTCGCTCGCCGGCCTCGACAATCACCGTGCTGTCGTAGCTCGGCGTCCGCGACTCCACCTGCACCGGCGCGATGAAGTGATAGCCGTGGGTCTGCAGCGTGGCGATCATCCGCGGCTGGCTGGCGTCGTCATCCAGCGCCTTGCGCGCCTTCATCACCGCCCGCGTCAGCGCGGTTTCGGTGATCACCTGGCGCGGCCAGACCGTGTCCTGCAATTCGTCCTTGCTGACCGCGCGCTCGCGTTGTTCCACCAGATAGACAATCAGGTCGAACACCTTGGGCTGCAGCTCGACGCGCTCGCCATCGCGATACAGGGCGCGCCTGCCCGGATCGAGCAGGAACTCGCCGAAGCGATACCGCACTGCCGCGTCTGCGCTAGGCTCGTCCATCCACGCCACCCCCTTGCCTCGGCGAAACGTTACCCGCTGGAGCCGGGATTGGCGACCCTCCTGCAGCGACCACGGAGATCCGCGATGACAGCACCCGACCTCGACATCCGCGCAGCAACCGCCGCCGATGTCGCCACACTGGCGACCTTCGCCACCGCCATGGCGCTGGAAACCGAGAACAAGCGGCTGGACATCGCCACCGTGACACGCGGCATCGAGCGGGTGCTGGCCGAACCGGCGCACGGCCGCTATCTGGTCGCCGCGCAAGCCGGCAACGTTGTCGGAACCCTGATGCTGACCTACGAATGGAGCGACTGGCGCTGCGCCGACTGGTGGTGGATCCAGAGCGTCTACGTCGCCAAAGAAGCGCGCCGGCAAGGCGTCTATGCCGCGATGTACCGCCACGTTCTTGCCGAAATCGACGGTCGGCGCGACGTCTGCGGACTGCGGCTCTACGTCGAGTCCGAGAACCATCGCGCCCAAAAGACCTACGAAGGACTCGGCATGGAGCGCTCGCATTATCACCAGTACGAGTACGCGCAGCCCTGGCTGAGCGAAGTGATCAATACGCGGTGATCGGGCGCCTGGTTTTTGGATCGAGAGCTTTCACTGTCCCTTCGGGCCAGCGACCTACTTTCTCTTGCTTGTCCAAGAGAAGAGTAGGCAAAGAGAAGTCGAACGCGACTACCGTCGCGAGAGGCCGAAGTCCGCGCGGCGACGATAAAGCCGTCGCCACCTCACGCGATGGTATTCACGATCGATCTCCCGCCAGCGGGAGAGGGAGCAACAAGCTCGCGCTTTGCTCCTTCCCTTGCTTGCAGGGGAAGGTTGGGATGGGGTGCTATTGCCCTTGTTTTTCCGGACCCCTCGTTCGAGGTGAGTTGGAGGCGAAAAGGCCCGAAGGGGCGCGTGCAAGGATGCACACGCGTTTTCGTCAGTACAGGAGGTGCTGTCGAAAACCCCGGCTCCGACTCACGAACCCGCGAAGCGGGCGCGGACGCGGGGTGTCGTTTCTTTTGGCTACTCTTTCTTTGGACAAGCAAAGAAAAGTAGCTCGGCAGCCGCGAAGCGGATGTCGAAAGCTCTTGATCCAAGAAAGCGGCCAGTCGTCCGCCAACGACCCCACATCACGCTAACGAAATAGCGTCCAACCGCTGCCCCGCATCCAACGGCATCCGTTGCGGATTCAGCCCGTGCGCAGCCAGCACTGCCTTAACCTGCGCCATCCGCGCCGGCCATCGGCGCAAGGCTGATTCCAGCATCGATGCATCATCGAACACCCGCGTCAGTCGCGGCCGCAGGTCAGCTTCGTCAAGCTCACCCAGCCACAGCACTTCGCCCATGCGCCGCAGCGGCGGCAGGTCATCGACGTCGAGGCTGTCGTCGGCATCGGGCTCGTACAGTGCAGTTTCGATCAGCGGCCACAGCGCGCCGATGCCGGCGTGTTCGTACTGCATGGCGGTCATCGCGCAGAGGTCGTGCCGGGTGAGGTAGCGGGCGTGTTCGAGCTCGATGCCGAAAGCTTCCTGTGCCAGCAACGCCGTGCCGGCACCGGCCATGCCTTGGTCGAACAGCGTCGCCTCCAGCGCGTCGGTGAAACAGGCGACCCGCTCGATATCACCGCTCAGTCGCAGCGGGATCAACAGCAGCGGGCCTTGCCCGAGGCGTGTGTCCGGCGTCAGCGCAGGTGTCGGGTAGGCATGGTTCTCGCCACCGAAGGCCAGCAGCCGGCCACCGCCGGCTTCAGCAGAACCCGGCGCGCGCGACACCAGTTCGGTCAGCGCGGCATCCAGCGGCCAGCGCGGTCGCAGCAGTTGTGCGGGATCGAACAGGATCGCGGCGGCGGCGAGGTCGAGCGCGTCGATGCCGGGATGCAGGCGCAGCAGGTCGTCGGCGATCTTCTGCACCAGTGCGGATGCCTGCGTCGGCGACAGCACGTCGCGTGCCGGTGCGATGCTTTGTGGACTGCGCTCCAGCGCCAGCAGCAGGGGAATCGAAGAAGGTGACGTCATCCGCGCATGATGCCACGCGGCAACGCGCTGGCTCTCCGACGTTGCGCGCCGCCAAGGCATCGCGCATTGTGGCTGGCCCTGCCCGAACACCTTCCTGTATGGCCCGCCCGCGCCGCGAAATCCGTGACTTCATCCAGATGATGCTGGCGCCCGGCCTGCCATCGCTGCTGCCGTGGCGCGCAGCGCTATGGGTGTATCGGCTGCTGAGCCGCTCGCGCTGGCTGTTCGGTGCGCAGATCGAGGCATCGGTGCGCCCGGCCATGGACGCGATTCCCGGTCAGGACGAGACCGCGCTGCGTCGCCGCCTGCGGCTGGTGCGCCTGCTGGATGCCGCCGACCTGTACCTGGCGCGTCGCACGCCGGTGGACAAAGCACCTGCCGGGCATTTCCGCCGCGAGGGCGAATGGCCGGAGAAAGGCCCGTTCATCGCCGTGAGCTTCCACTACGGCAATGGCATGTGGATGCTGCGCGATGCCCAGCGCGCCGGGCTGCGCACGGTGGTGATCGCCGCGCCGTTCGAAGACAGCATGTTCGCCGGCCGCACGATCGAGTTGCACTACGCACGCTGGCGCTGGGCCGAGATGGACCGCTCCGCCGGTGCACCGTCAGCGTTCCGTCCGAAGATCCGACCCAAGCTGGTGTCGGCGCTGGAGGAGGGCAAGCTGGTGATGGGCCTGCTCGACATCCCGCCGCAGTTGGTGCCGTCGCGACAACTGCCAGTGACGCTGCTGGGCCAGCCGGCCACGCTGCCCTGCGGCCTGCTCGATCTCGCCCACGCGCTGGACGTGCCGGTGGTGCCGTACTGGGTGACGCTGGACGAAAAGGGCCGGCGCACGCTGCATGTCGAGCCCGCGCGCCGCGTCACTGATCCGGAAGCCGAACTCAACTGGTTTGCCGGACAACTTGACCGGCTGATCCGCAGCGATCCCGGTGCCTGGCATTTCTGGCCGCAGTGGCCGCAGTGGCTGGCCGATGCCGCCGCCATCCGCGCCGCACACCGCCATGACGCGCCAACCGGCCCGCAACGCTGAACCCGTCAGCAACCGTGGCGGCCAATGACCCGGGGAGAACCGGGTTGGAAACAGGCGATGCGGTACGATAGCGGTCCCACCCGACGCCCGAGTATGGAACGCGCCCAGCAATGAAGACCAAGCTCCCCGCCCGCAAGCCTGTCGCCATCCTCGGCGGCGTCCGCATCCCCTTCTGCCGCAACAACACGGCCTATTCGGACGTCGGCAACCTGGGCATGTCGATCCGCACGCTGGGCGCGCTGGTGGAGCAGTACGGCCTGCATGGCGAGATCCTCGGCGAAGTCGCCATGGGCGCGGTAATCAAGCACAGTTCGGACTGGAACCTCGGCCGCGAGGCCACGCTGTCTTCGGGTCTTTCGCCGCACACGCCGGGCATCACCCTGCAGCGGGCCTGCGGCACCAGCCTCGACAGCGTCATCACCGTGGGCAACAAGATCGCGCTCGGGCAGATCGATGCCGGCATCGGCGGCGGATCGGACACCACGTCGGACGTGCCCATCGTCTATGGCAAGAAGCTGCGCCGGCGCATCCTGCGCATGGCCGCGGCGCGCAGCCTCGGCGACCGGCTGAAGGCCTGGAAAGGCTTCCGGCCGCGCGAGCTGAAGCCGGAATTCCCCGGCGTGGCTGAGCCACGCACCGGCAAGTCCATGGGCGAGCACTGCGAAATGATGGCCAAGGAATGGGGCATCAGCCGCGAGGATCAGGACGCACTGGCCTACGCCAGTCATCAGCATGCGGCGGCGGCCTACGAGTCCGGATTCTTCCGTGATCTGGTGGTGCCGTTCCGTGGCCTGGACCGCGACAACATCCTGCGCCCAGACACCACGCTGGAAAAACTGGCCACGCTGAAGCCGGCCTTCGACCGCATCTCCGGCAAGGGCACGCTGACCGCCGGCAACTCCACGCCGCTCACCGATGGTGCTTCCGCCGCGCTGCTGGCCAGCGATGACTGGGCCCGTGCGCACGGCCACGAGCCAATGGCCTACCTGGTCGATTCACAGGTTGCCGCGGTCGATTTCGTGCATGGTGAAGGCCTGCTGATGGCGCCGGCGTGGGCCGTCGCCCAGCTGCTGGCCCGCAACAATCTCACGCTGCAGGACTTCGACTTCTACGAAATCCACGAAGCCTTTGCCGCCCAGGTCCTGTGCACGCTGAAGGCCTGGGAATCCGAGGACTTCTGCCGCGACAAGCTCGGCCTTGATGCGCCGCTGGGCTCGATCAATCGCGACAAGCTCAACGTCAACGGCAGCTCGCTGGCCTTGGGCCACCCGTTTGCCGCTACCGGCGCGCGCATCGTCGCCACCGCCGCCAAACTGCTCAAGGAAAAAGGCAAGGGACGCGCGCTGATCTCCATCTGCACCGCCGGCGGCATGGGCGTGACGGCGATTGTCGAACGCTGACGACGAGAAGCTGCTCAGTCAAAGCAGCCCCAGTGCTTCTGATGACCGTTTTCAACCGTGGTTATGCAGTTAGGTTCGGTTGGGGTTTTCCACTTTGCGCAGTATCCAATCACCTGCTCTTCCGTCCATTCGACGTAGGGCGCACCACTAGTCGGGTCCCAACCGCTGATGGCCCGACAGTCGCCTTCGCATTCGCTGCTGTCGGTGCATCGGGTGTTGGCGTCACTGGTCGGCAAGGCACACCGAACCTCACCAAATTGAACCTGACGGTAGAGATGCCCGCCGCGTGCCTCGCAACGTTCCCGATGCGTTGGGATGGCACAACTGGCGACACCGGTCGCAATTGCCATGACAGCAACCGATCGGAACCAGCCAGCTAGCGAAGAACACTGCAAATCGGAACGCTTCATTTAAATCCTTGGGTGGAGCATTTCACGATCCCTCAGGCAGTCAGCAGATTCAATCCGCTTAGTTGAAACAACTACTCCGCCGGCTTGCCCAGCACCACCACGGCCAAAGCCAGCAAGGCGCCCATGCTGTACCAGGCGCGGCGCGAGTGGCGGCCTTCGGCCAACCAGGCCGCAAGGCCGCACTGGATGGCGTAGTAGGCGGCGAACGCGCGGCTGGCGAAGGCGATGATGCTGAAGATGTCGACAGTCCAGGTCAGCACCAGCACTACGACGGTGATCGCCACGTAGGCCATGCGCGCGGACACGCGACCGCCGCTCACTTCGGTGAGCAGGCCGCCCGAGCCGCCCATGTCGGCCACGGCGGCGGACAGCTGCGAAGCCACTGCGGCCAATACCAGCATCGGCCCCAGCACCATCGCGACAGTCGCGACGATGTCGACGATCTCGGTTTCCGAGCCGACATTAATGTTACCCGGCGGCACCAGCGGCAGCACCAGGAAAATGAAGGCGACGTAGATGCCGGTGGACAACAGCTGGGCACGACGCATGCTGCGCGCGCGGGTCCGCGCATCGTATTCGTGACCGAGGAAGCGCGAAGTCTCGAAACCCTGCACCAGCAGCACGCAGCCCAGCAGCACGCGCATCGCCGTCCAACCGTCGCTTTCATCGGATAGCGGCACCGAACCCGGATCGAAGCCGCCGAATCGATGATGCAGCAGCGCCAGCAGCAGGCCGCCGATCACTGCCAGCTTGAAACTCACCGCGATGACCTCGACGCGCTCGATGCCCTTGAAGCCGTGCAGGAAACCGAGGCTGCCGAGGCCGACCACCAGCACGCTGGTCGCCGCCCTCGCCAATGCCGGATCGACCACACCGAAACCCTTCAGCAGATAGGCGCCTAGCAGGTTGAGGTAGTAGGCCACGGAGACGAAATAGGCCAAGGCCAGCAACAGCTGCGACATGCGATCCCAGCGCGCGAACTGATCGCTGGCCGCCTTCACCGCGCGCGGCGTGCCCGGCATCCGGTCGAGGCCGGCGATATTGAAGCGGATCGCCGAACCGAACAGCCAGGCCAGCGCGCACAGGCCCAACATGGCCTCGACCGCCCAGCGTCCGGCGACATGCGCCAGCACCGGCCCAATCACCAGAAAGCCCGAACCGATGATCGACGCCAGCGGCGTGATCGCCGCGCGCCAGCCGGGCTTGGCGCGCAGCTTCGGCAGCATCAGCACCACCAGCAGCGCCAGGGTGGCGGCGATGACGAGGAGATCGATCAGACCGAACGACATGCGGGCATTTCCCGAAGCGGGCTAGCGGCCGTGCCGGATCATTTCGTACCCAGCTCCAACTGCGGCTGCTGCAGTTCGATGCGGCCTTCGCCACGGGTGATCTTCTTGAACTCGGGACGACTGACCGACACATAGCGCTCGTTGCCGCCGATCTCGACCTGCGGGCCTTCGGTGATGGCGCGACCGTGTTCATCCACGCGCACCACCATGGTCGCCTTCTTTCCGCTGTGGCAGATGGTCTTGATCTCGTCGATGCTGTCGGCCCAGGCCAGCAGGTACTGACTGCCCTCGAACAGCTCGCCGCGGAAATCGGTGCGCAGGCCGTAGGCCAGCACCGGCACGTCGAGCCGATCCACCACTTCGCTCAACTGCCAGACCTGGCGCTTGGTCAGGAACTGCGATTCATCGACCAGCACGCAGCCGAGCTCGCCGTGATGATCGATGTCATGGGCGACGATGGCTTCGAGGTCGTCCTCGCGATCGAATATGCGGCCATCGGCCTTGAGCCCGATCCGCGAGGCCACCACGCCCTGGCCATAGCGGTCATCCAGTTGCGGCGTCAGGATCAGCGTCCGCATACCACGTTCGGCGTAGTTGTAGGCCGATTGCAGCAGGTTCGTGGTTTTTCCGGCGTTCATTGCCGAATAGTAGAAGTACAGTTTGGCCATCGGAGCGACGTTTCCGGGTATTCGGTGCAACGGATTCGTGGCGTATTTGGCGCGAATCCGGGTCGTGAGTGTGGCACAGTGCGCGCCCCGGATCGGTGCCGCTTTCCCGACCACCCTCACCCCAACCCTCTCCCGCCAGCAGGAGAGGGAGTCATGTGAATACGGCTCTTCAATGCTCAACCCGCAACAACGCGCTGCCGTCGATACCACTGAAGGACCGGTGCTGGTGCTGGCCGGCGCGGGCTCCGGCAAGACACGCGTCATCACCGAGAAGATCGCGCAGCTGATCGCTAGCGGGCGGGTGGCGGCCAAGCACATCGCGGCGATCACCTTCACCAACAAGGCGGCGAAGGAGATGCGCGAGCGCGTGGCCAAGCGCATCAAGGGCGACGCCGCAGACGGCCTGACGGTCTGCACCTTCCACTCGATGGGTTTGAAGATCCTGCAGATCGAGCACGAAGCGGCCGGCCTGCGTCGCGGCTTTTCCGTGTTCGACGCCGACGACAGCGCGGCACAGATCCGCGACCTGCTGCCCAAGGGCGCGGACCGCGACACGCTGGAGTCGGTGAAGGCGCTGATCTCGCGCGCCAAGAACGAAGGCCTGGACCCGGAAGGCGCCGCCGCTGTGGCGCAGAGTCCTCGTGAACGCGAAGCCGCCGATATCTACGGGCACTACCAGCGCCGGCTGTCGGCTTTCAACGCGGTGGATTTCGACGACCTGATCCGCCTGCCGCTGAAGCTGCTGGAGGAAAACGCCGACCTCGCCGGTGGCTGGCGCGAGCGCCTGCGCTACCTGCTGGTCGACGAATACCAGGACACCAACGGCGCGCAGTACCGCCTGCTGAAGGCGCTGGCCGGGCCGAAGGCGAACTTCACCTGTGTCGGCGACGACGACCAGTCGATCTACGCCTGGCGCGGCGCCGATCCGGAAAACATCATGCGCCTGGGTCGCGATTTCCCCCAGCTCAGGGTCATCACGCTGGAGCAGAACTACCGCTGCGCGCGGCGCATCCTGCGCGCGGCCAACGCGGTGATCGCCAACAACCCGCACGAGCACCCCAAGCAGCTGTGGAGCGATCACGACGACGGCCCGCCGATCCGCGTGGTCGAGTGCGACAACAACGAGCAGGAGGCCGAGCGCGTCGCCGCCGAGATCGCCTTCCAGCAGGAGCGCGACAAGCGGCCCTGGCACGACTTCGCCATCCTGTTCCGCGGAAACCACCAGTCCAAGCCGCTGGAAAAGGCGCTGCAGATGCTGCGCGTGCCCTACCACCTGTCCGGCGGCACGGCGTTCCTGGATCGCGGCGAGGTCAAGGACGCCATGGCTTGGCTGCGACTGATTGCCAATCCCGATGACGACGCGGCCTTCCTGCGCGCGGTTGGCGCGCCCAAGCGCGAGATCGGCCAGACCACGCTGGCCAAGCTCAGCGAACTGGCCGGGCAACTGCACCTGAGCCTAGGTCGCGCCGCCGAGCGCACCGATGTGGTCAGTCGACTGGCTTCGCGTCCCGGCGCGGCATTGGATGGCTTCACCCGGCTGGTCCACGAACTGCGTTCGCAGGCCGGCCGCCTGACCGCCGCCGAACTGTATCGACAGGTGATTGAGCATTCCGGCCTGCTGCCGGCGCTGCGCGCCGAGCACGGTGAAAGCCCGGGCTATCACCGGCGTCGGGAGAATCTGGAAGAGCTGGCCAACTGGCTGGACGGCGAGCGCGCCAGTCCCGGCGATCTGGTTGCCCAGTTGAGTCTGCTGAGTCATGCCGATCGCGACAATCCGGGCAACACGGTGCGGCTGATGAGCCTGCACGCCGCGAAGGGCCTGGAATTCCACGCCGTGTTCATGATCGGCGCCGAGGACGGCCTGCTGCCGCACCAGGCCAGCCTCGATGAAGGGCGACTGGAGGAAGAGCGCCGGCTGATGTACGTCGGCATGACCCGTGCCAAACGCCTGCTGCAGATCAGCCACAGCCGCCGTGCGCGCCGCTACGGCGAGCTGGTGCGTCTGGAACCGAGCCGCTTCCTCGCCGAGCTGCCGGATGCCGAAGTGCACCGCATCGGCGACAACAGCGAGCAGGACCAGTCGGAGAAACAGGTTCGCGCCGAGACCCACATGGCGCGCATTGCCGCGTTGCTCGGTGGCGACGCCGGCTGAATCTCCCCGCCCATCGGCGAACCACGGCGGGTCGTCATCCGCAGCGGTTACACTGCGGCGACCCACCGAATCGGAAGCCGACATGTCATTCACTCGTCCAGTCGTTCTCGGCCTTGCCTGCGCCCTGCTCGCTGCCTGTCACGGCGGCAAGACCGTGCGCGAAACGCCCGCGCCGGTCGCGGACAGCGCGCCTGCCGTCTCGCAGCCCGCGCCTGACGACACCTTCAACGCCGTGGCCTGGATGCAGACCAGCGCCGAGTATGCGGCGCAGACCACCCAGACCTACCGCGCTGTCTGCGATGCCCTGCCCGCGGCGCTGGCCGATCCGTCCTGGAGCGCACTGCCCGACGGTGAGCAGGGCGGCGGCTTCGAATCGCTGCCGCCAGCGATCATTTCCGACGTCGACGAAACCCTGCTGGACAACTCCGCCTACGCCGCCCGACGCATCGCCGATGGCGGAAAATTCGACCCGGTGGCCTGGAAAGCCTGGGTGAACGAAGCCGCGGCGCGGCCCATGCCCGGCGTGGACATCCTGCTCGACTGCTTGGCCAGGCACGGCGTCACCCTGGTCTACGTCACCAACCGCAACCACGACGGCGAGCGCTCGGCCACCGTCAAGAACCTTCGCGACAGCGGTTTCCCGCTTCCTGCCGACAACGATGATACCGTCCTGTTGCGCGGCGATCCACGCGGGATCGATGCTGATCGAAGCGACAAGGGCGCACGACGCCGCTGGGCTGCCGACCGCTATCGGGTGGTCGCCCTGCTGGGCGACAACCTTGGCGACTTCATGAACGGCGTCGCCACCAGCATCGAGCGCCGCGCGGCGATGACCGACGCCCACGCTGACTGGTGGGGCACGCGCTGGTTCGTGTTCGCCAACCCGTCCTACGGCTCCTGGGAGAAGGCGCTGGAGTTCGGCTGCGACGCGAACGGCCGCTCCGCCGCGCAGTGCCGGCACAGCCATTTGCGCAGCAGGTGATACAAATCAATTAGTTAACTCGCGTTTATTCAAGTGTTGCATGAACAAACGCAGCCAAGTTACGATGCGTCCTACCGAACACCGTGTCGGTTACTGGAACAGGCGCCACAACAACGACAATACAGCCCCACGGAAGGGGCACGACGGGAGGCCTGGCCTCCCGTTTTTTGTTGCTGCCGCGCCGCCGCGCCGCTTGTAAGCCATCCGGTGCCCACCTAAAGTGTGCTCCCCGTACCGTTTGTACGGCCCGAATCCACCGAAACCGGAGCATCACCGTGAAAAGCCTGACCACCGTATCCCTCGCGGCGCTGCTGGCGCTGGGCCTGTCGGCCTGCGGCAGCGACCAGTCCAGCCCTGAAGCCACCCAGCCCGAGCAGGCGCCGGCCAAGACCTCGCAGACCGAAAGCCCGACCGCTGTGATCGACGGCGTCGCCCGCGAACTGGCCAACGGCAACCTGCTGGCGGTGATGCAACTGAGCATGCCGGCCGCCAAGTTCGACGAGGCCAAGACCAAGTGGATCGAGGAGCGTGACCAGGATCCGCCCAGCGAAGAAGACAAGGCCAAGTTCGCCGAGATGATGACCAAGCTCAACGCGCCGGATGCCGAAGAGCAGATGATGGCCGAGCTGGAGCCACACCTGGTCAAGTACGACACCGAAATGGCCATGCAGAAGCCGATGATGGTCGGTATGGGCCAGGGCATCGCCGCTCAGGCCATCCAGGAGAACGCGGAACTGACCGCCGACGAGAAACAGGCCGCGACCAACGCGCTGGGCGGCGCGGCCAACTGGATCAACGCCACCAACTTCGGCGACCGCGAGCTGGCCCGCAAGGCCGTGCGCGAGGCGATCAGCACCGCCAAGGCGCTGGAGATGAGCTCGCTGGACGAGGTGCAGTCGATGGACTTCGAGACCATGCTCGGCAAGGCCGGCACCGCCTTCCAGGGCGTCAAGCGCATCCTCGCCGTCTACGGCCTGGATCTGAACAAGACCCTGCAGAGCGTGAAGTCGGAACTGGTCAGCCAGGACGGCGACACCGCCCAGGTCAAGGTCAACTTCAACCTGTTCGACCAGCCGCTGAGCTTCAACACCGAGATGGTGCAGGTCGATGGCCGCTGGTACGGCAAGAAGGCCATGGAGCAGGTCAGCGAAACCGCGGACGAGGCCGAAGAAATGATCGAGGACACCGAGGACGCCGCCGACCTCAATCACTGATCGGCAACGCCACGGATCGTTTGCCGGTCACACACGCCGATCCCTAGCAGTACCGAGCCCGGCCACTTCGGTGGCCGGGCTTTTCTTTCCGCGATGCGACACGGAATCCACGCGGCGAGGCCGGTCGCGGATATTTCGCGTGGCAGCAGCGATAATGCGCCCATGAGTGAATCACCCGAAGTCCCGGCCAGCGCCAGTCCGGCAGACCACCGCATCTCCTGGCCCTACCGTTTCCTGGGCTGGATCATGCGGCCCTGGGTCGAGATCCGGCGCGAGCCGCCGGTGGGCGTGGATGTACCGATCCGCCCGGACCTGCCGGTCTGCTATGTGGCCGAACGCTACGGCCTGTCCACCCACCTGATCCTCGAACAGGCCACCGCCGAGGCCGGCCTGCCTTCGCCGCTGCTGCCGATTGCCGCGAACGGCCACCATGACCTGCTGGGCAAGGGTCGTGCGATGTTCGCGCTGTCGCGACGCCAGGGCTTCCTGTTCGGCCGTCCGCGTTCGCTGAGCCACCCGGAAAGCCTGGCGCGGCTGGTGCAGCAGCTGCGCGACGACCCCGAGCTCGACGTGCAGCTGGTGCCGGTCTCGCTGTTCGTCGGCCGTGCGCCGGATCGCGAGGAAGGCTGGTTCAGCGTGCTGTTCTCCGAGAACTGGGGCGTGGTCGGCCGCTTCCGCCGGCTGCTGGCCGTGCTGCTCAATGGTCGCAACACGCTGGTGCGCTTCTCGCCGCCGGTGAGCCTGCGTGAGGTGCTGGCCGAAGGCCTGACGCCGGAGCGCTCGGTGCGCAAGATCGCCCGCGTGCTGCGCGCGCACTTCCGCCGCATCCGCACGGCGGTGATCGGGCCTGACCTGTCGCACCGGCGCACGCTGGTCGATGGCCTGCTGGCCAACGAAACCGTCAGCCGGCTGATCGGCGAGCAGGCGCGCAAGGAGGGCGTTAGCGAATACAAGGTCCGCGACCGCGCGCGCAAGATGGCGCGGGAAATCGCCGCCGACTATTCCAATCCCGTGGTGCGCTCGCTGTCGTTCATCTTGAAGCCGTTCTGGAACAAGCTCTACGACGGCATCGAGATGCACCACTTCGACACGCTGCGCGACGTGGCGCCGGGACACGAGATCATCTACGTGCCCTGCCATCGCAGCCACATCGACTACCTGCTGCTGAGCTACCTGCTGTACCAGCACAACATCGTGCCGCCGCATATCGCTGCCGGCGACAACCTCAACCTGCCCATCGTCGGTCCGATCCTGCGCCGCGGTGGCGCCTTTTTCCTGCGCCGCAGCTTCAAGTCCAACGCGCTGTATTCGACGGTGTTCAGCGAATACGTGGCGATGCTGATTGATCGCGGCGTGTCGATCGAATACTTCATCGAGGGCGGACGCTCGCGCACCGGCCGGTTGCTGCCACCCAAGGGCGGCATGCTGGCGATGACTGTGCGCGGCTTCCTGCGCCGGCCGCGTCGCCCGGTGGTGTTCCAGCCGGTGTACATCGGCTACGAAAAGCTGATGGAGGCGCGCAGCTACCAGGCCGAGCTGTCCGGCAAGGCGAAGAAGAAGGAAAGCCTGTTCGGCCTGTTGCGTGCCTTCGGCGTATTGCGGCATCGCTACGGCAAGGTGGCGGTGAACTTTGGCCAGCCGATCTTCCTCAACGACGTGCTCGACGAGCGCGCACCGGCGTGGCGCGACCACCCGCTGGGCAGCGACGAAAAGCCCAGCTGGCTCAATCCCACGGTGGACGCGCTGGGTGAACGCATCCTGGTCGAGATCAACCGCGCGGCCGACGTCAATCCGATCGGCCTGCTGGCCCAGGCGCTGCTGGCCACGCCGAAGAACGCCATGTCCGAGTCAGACGTGCTGCAGCAGCTGGCGATCTCCAAGACGCTGCTGGCGCACAGCCCCTATTCGGAGCGGGTGACGGTGACGCCGATGTCGCCAGCCGAGATCATTGCCTACGGCGAACAGATGGAGGTGCTGACCCGCACCGCGCACCCGCTGGGCGACGTCATCAGTCTCAGCGCCGACAGCGCCGTGGTGCAGCGCTACTTCCGCAACAACCTGCTGCATCTGTTTGCTGCCGCGTCCTGGGTGGCCTGCTGCTTCCAGAACAACCGGCGCATGAGCCGCGCAGGCGTGGTGCGACTGGGTCGCCTGCTGTATCCGTTCATCAAGGACGAGCTGTTCCTGCCGTGGACCGAGGACGAGTTCGGCGAGCGCCTGCAGGCCACCATCGGCGCCTTCTGTGACCTTGAACTGCTGACGTTCGACATGGACTCCGGCCAGCTCAGCCGCGGTCCGGGACAGACCGACGCGGTGTTCCAGCTGCGGGTGATCGCGCACAGCCTGCAGCCGGCCTTCGAGCGCTACTACCTGGCGATTGCCATCCTGGTGCGCAACGGCAGCGGCACGCTGAGCGTCGGCGAACTGGAAAAACTCTGCCAGCTCACCGCGCAGCGCCTGACCCTGCTGCACGCACCGACCGCACCCGAGTACTTCGACCGCGCCCTGTTCCGCGGCTTCCTCAACCAGCTGCGCGAAGCGAAGGTGCTGTGGACCACCGAGGACGGCAAGCTGGCCTTCGACGAGCGCATGGACGGCTGGTCACGCGACGCCAAGGTCATCCTCGGCCGCGAACTGCGCCACAGCATCCAGAAAATGGTGCCGGCGACGACGCAGCCGGAAGCTGAAGAAGCGACCGATCCTGCAGAAAGCGCCTAGCGCTGGCGGGCGTAGGTCGGCTCAAGCGCCGTAGGCGTGGAGCCGACAGGATCATGCCCGCGACCCGCGTCGGCTCCACCGCTACGCGGCTTGAGCCGACCTACCGTTCTGGTTTCGGCTGTTCTTTGCGCGCGCTACGTTGAAAGCGCTTGATTCTCAGCACCTACAGCACCTGCCCGCTGACCGCGACGAAGTGGCAGACGCTGCCGGCGATCACGAACAGGTGCCAGACCGCGTGCGAATAGCGCAGTGACTCGCGGTGATAGAAGACGGTGCCGGCGCTGTAGAACACGCCGCCCAGCAGCAGCCAGGTCAGTGTCGATGCCGGGATCGCTTCGAGCATCGGTGCGATGGCGACCAGCACCAGCCAGCCCATCATCAGGTAGATCGCCGTCGACAACCGCTTGAAGCGGCCGGTGAAGAACAGCTTGAACACCACGCCGGCCAGCGCCAGCGTCCAGATCGCGGCAAACAGTCCCCAGCCCCAGGGCCCGCGCAGGCCGATCAGCGTAAACGGCGTGTAGGTGCCGGCGATCAGCAGGTAGATCGCGCAGTGGTCGAACACCTTGAGCCGTGCCTTGGCCTTCGGGTGCGGGATGGCGTGGTACAGCGTCGAGGCGACATAGAGCAGCAGCAACGCGACCGAGAACACGATGGCGCCGGCCAGCTGCCAGCCATCGCCCCACAGTGCCGCCAGCGTGATCAGCACCGCGCCCGCACCCAGGCTGACCACCGCGCCCAGCCCGTGCGTCAACGCGCTGGCGATTTCCTCGCGCAGTCGGAGCCGGTGTTGCGACGGTGATAGCGTGGGGGAAGCGTTCATAGCGCGACTGTAAATCGGCCGAGAGTCCGAAGCAAACGTTCGTTTGAATTTCTGCCCGCGTCAGATTGGGGACGAAAAGGTCATCCTGTTCCGTGATTTGTCGGTAAATTGTCTGCTGGTCCAACCTCAAGCTCAGGAGTTGATCATGTCCCTCGATCAGGTTCTCTACACCGCCCACGCCACCGCCAGCGGCGGCCGCGACGGCGGGGCCAAATCCGATGACGGTCGCCTCGACGTCAAACTCAGCGTGCCCAAGGGCCTGGGCGGCGACGATGGCCCCGGCACCAACCCGGAGCAGCTGTTCGCGGCCGGCTACTCGGCCTGTTTTCTCGGCGCGATGAAGCACGTCGCCGGCATGCAGAAGCAGGCCTTGCCAAGCGGCACACGCATCGACGGCAGCGTCGGTATCGGCCCAATTCCGGCCGGCTTCGGCATCGAGGTCGAACTCGCAGTCCATCTGCCCGGCATGGATCAAGCCGCCGCCGAGGCGCTAGTCGCCAAGGCACACGAAGTCTGTCCGTATTCCAACGCCACCCGCGGCAATATCGACGTCAACTTCAAGGTCACCGTCTGACCTTTCCAAGATCCGGATGCCGCTCCCGGCATCCTGGTCGATCCCGCAAACCCGGAGCCGAACCATGCCCATCGCGCTGACCGTGATCGTCGCCATCATCGCCCTGCTGCACGGGTACTTCCTGGTGCTGGAAATGTTCCTGTGGACCAAACCCTACGGCCGCCGCGTGTTCGGCATGAGCGCCGAGCAAGCCGAAGCCACCCGCGTGCTGGCCGCCAACCAGGGCCTGTACAACGGCTTCCTCGCCGCCGGCCTGGTGTGGGGGCTGGTCGTCGAATCAACGGCAGTACTGTGGTTCTTCCTGATCTGCGTGTTGATCGCCGGCCTCTACGGCGCGGCCACCGCCAACCGAAAAATCCTGTTCGTGCAGGCGTTGCCGGCAGCGATTGGGTTAGTCCTGTTGGCGCTCACCTGAATCACAGATTCGGCCCGAACTGAAAGCACCGACCCCTTGTACAGCGAATCAAGCCTTTCTCAACCTTCGGCTTCAATGCCCACCACCGTTTTCTTTTTCGGATCATACAAAACCCAAGCCTGACCATCGTGGATAGCCTGAGAGGGGTCGTTCAAGAATGCTACGACAATCAATCCTCTCTGCTCCTTGATGACAATGATTTTTCCTTGGGCGCTGAGCAACTCCGCCTCCATCGCTTCATAGGCAGCCCTCAAGGCTTCAATTCGAGCTTCCTGTTCATCCGGACTCGCCAGTTTCACGTACGGGTTGTTCTCGGCTAGCGGATTTCCGGCGCGAACGTCCCACGTTGTCCCGATTGCCAAGAGAGCAATTAGCAAAAGCTTCATGGTCGCGTCCCCAAGCACCATTGAATTCGTAACGAGGGGAGGGAATATTGCCTGCTCGACCGCAAAACTTCTCTGCCCCCAAATTTCGTTCTGTCGTCCCTTCAACTATCTAAGACTGACGCTCCGATGAGCGATAGCTCCTTGATGCCAGAAGGAACAGCTCGCCAAGGACCCGTTGAGAGCTCTCAAGCGAGTTGACTCGAAAGCCCAGCAATTGGCTTGCCTCCCTTGCAACAGACTGTGGCAACCTTTTGCTCAAGGGCCAGCGGCTCGAAACGTATACGCCGAGAGCACGATGTGACTCTGGCAAATGGTCAATGTGGTCCAGCAGGAATCTCGCCTGCTCATCTCGTTGATGCATTTTCTGAAGCCAAGGTTCGGGGGCGAACACTGCGTTTTAGCATCCACGCGTTTGAATCGCCCAGTATTTGTGGGTACAGAACAGCCGTCCTGCATTTATTCGATCACGCGCCCAGTTCACCGCAGGTTGGCGCGTGACGGTTTCCACGCATTCGCATCGTATCCTCAGGGAAAGGGGGACCCGATGCTCAGCTCGCTGCGTTTGATCTGTGTCGCTGGCCTGGTGCTGTTCGTCACCGCTTTCGCGTTGACGTTCGTGTCGCCGATCCACTACGAGCGGGCGGCGAAGTCGTATATCCAGTCGAAGATCGAGTCGGAGCTGCGTGATCGGATGCCGTCGCTGGAGGCGCATCCACGCCTGGAGGCCGCCGCCAGGCTGCTGAAGGATCGCTACGGCGAGGAAGCCGCCGCGCTGGGCAAGGCGGTTGGCTCAAAGCTCAGCCGCCAGATCGCCGATGTCATTGGCGACTTGCAGAACGCCGACTGCGAATGCCGCTCGGTACTGCGGCAGCGCGTTGACGCCACGCTGCTGGCCAGCGCCAATTCGCTGAAGGCGCTGCAGGAAAAGCTGGTGCCCATCGTGCAGGGCCAGTACGCGCGCATCGTCGGCGAGCTGATCCACGAGCTGCGCCTGTTCACCGGCATGAGCCTGCTCGTGTTCCTGCTGCTGTCCGTCGCCCTGTTCCTGAAACCCGGCGCACGCCGGCACCTGCTGCTGCCGGTGGCGCTGATGCTGCTCGCCACAGCGATCTGCCTGTACTTCTATGTCTTCCAGCAGAACTGGTTCTTCAACATCCTGTTCATGGACTACGTGGGCTGGAGCTATGGCATCTACCTGCTGGTGGTGTTCGGCTTCCTCTACGACATCGTGATGAACCACGGTCGCGTGACCGTAGAGATCGTGAACGCCATCGGCAACGCGATTCCCAACTTCGTGCCGCTATCGCCCTGCTGACGACTATCGAACGCGCCGATCAGATCCAGATGTCGTTCGGCGCCGTGTAGTCGCTGCCGGCCTCGCCGGTGTTCACCACACCACGCGGCTCGACCAGCATCACGCTGCATTCCCGTTCGGCAACCGGCCGATGCTCGACGCCTTTCGGCACGACGAACATCTCGCCGGCTTTCAAAGGCACGGCGTGATCACGAAACTCGAGCACGAACTCGCCGTCGATCACGATGAACACCTCGTCGGTGTCAGCATGGCTGTGCCAGACGAACTCGCCCTGCAGCTTCGCCAACTGGAGGCAACGCTGACCCCGGATTCGCCGCCGGCATGATGCCTCAAGCGTTCGCCAGTCGTGTCGCAGGCCGCAGGCAATGCTTTCCGCCTTGGCAAGGACTGGGGCGCGGCTGGCGGACGCTTGAGGCATCACCCCGTCATCAGAATCAATTGTTGGGGCCGCACTCCCGTCGCACGGCTCAGCGCGCCGTCGTCTCGACAGACGGCCAGTCTGCCTTCGTCGACGCCACTTGATCCGCACAACGGGAGTGCGGTGACGGCGGCGAATCCGGGGTCAGCGTTGCCTCGACTGATTGTCGTTCATTTCCGCGATGACTCGCGGTGACCAGTGTTCGTTGAGCCGCGACAGTTTGTCTCGCAGGTTGATGGTGTCGCCGCTCACGGCGCGGCCATCGGCGAGCACAGCTCGACCAGAATGCCGTCCGGACAACGGACGTAGGACACGGTCTGTCCCCAGGGCTTTTGCAACGGCGCGGACAGCTCGATGGCGCCCTCCGCTATCGCCTTCGCGTGGGCGGCAGCCACGTCATCGGTGACCAGGCCCAGCTCGAAACCCAGCGGTTGTTCCGACGCGTGCGCGGCGACATGGCCACCGGGAAAGTTCATCTCGCCCAGCTCGTGGCTGGCGAAGGACAAGGCGGTCTGTCCGGTCTCCAGTTCGCCGTAGCTGCCGCTCTCGTGCAGGAAGCGGCGGGCGAGGCCGAATGCCCGCTCGAAGAACGCCAGCGACGCCGCGACATCCGGCACGTAGACGATGGTGTATCCCAGTTTCACTGTGCTAATCCTCAACTGCCCGGCTTGGGGTGACGGACGAAATAGCCGGCCAGCTTCCAGACGTCGTCTTCCCAGACCAGGACGACCTTCTCACGCACCGCCTTGTTGCTGAAAGCGGAGCGGAACATCAGCACGCCGTAACGCCCGGGCGGAACGTCGGGCAGGTCGTCGCTGAAACCGATGGTGTCCGGCTTGCGGGACTGGATGTCACCCAGGCCGCCGCGCAGTCCCGACACCACCTTCGGCCAGTCATCGCGGCTGACCAGCGTGCGCAGATGATCGCCCACCCCATGCCAACTGGCGTCCCATTGCGCGTTGTCGAACTGCTGCAGCACGCGTTCGGCGACGCGCGTCGTGGCAGCCTGTTCGGCCTCGGTGCCGGGATCGGTCAGGGTCTGTGCCGACGCGCCGCCAGCCAGACACAACATCAGCAGGATCACGAGCAGGATTCGGGAAGTGTGGCGCACGGCGGACTCCATCTGGTCGCCGCTACACTGCGCGCGCACCGACGGCCGGTCAACCGCGCTATGGTTCGTATCAGCATGAAAACGCAGGATCACGGACGCAGGCCATGACCGATCCAGCCCAAGCCGTTCGCCTGAGCGCGATCCAGGCCGACATCACCACGCTCGACGTCGACGCCATCGTCAACGCGGCGAACAGCTCGCTGCTTGGCGGCGGTGGCGTGGACGGCGCCATCCATCGCGCGGCGGGGCCGGAGCTGGTGCATGCCTGCCGGATCATCGGCGGCTGCAAAACCGGACAGGCGGTGATCACGCCGGGCTTCAAGCTGCCGGCGCGCTACGTCATTCATACGGTGGGACCGGTGTGGCGTGGCGGCGATCATGGCGAGCCGGAACTGCTTGCCGCTTGTTATCGCAACAGCCTGGCCATTGCCGAAGCGCGCGGACTGTCGAGCATCGCCTTTCCGTGCATCAGTTGCGGCATCTACGGCTATCCGCCGGAGCAGGCCACCGACGTGGCGCTGGCTGCCCTGCGCACCATGACATCCGGCCTGTATGCGGTGAACGAGATCATCTTCTGCTGCTTTTCCGATGCGCTGCTGCAACACTATCGCCAACGACTGGGCGAGGACGACTGATGCTGGTCACCGTGGCGCGCACCGAGATGGCACCGGAAGCACATATCCTGCGCGGCCGGCTCGAAGCCGAAGGCATTCCCGCCTTCATCCAGCACGAGCATCACGTCACCATGGATTGGCTGGTGTCCAACGCGCTGGGTGGTGTCCGACTGCAGGTGCCGGTCGAGTGCGCGCAGGAGGCTGCTGCGATCCTGCGTGCAGTTCGCGATGGCGAGCTGCACCTGATCAGCGATGCCGAGAGTTCGGATGTGCGGGCGATCCCGGCTGACGATGACACTGAAACAGAAGTAATGCAGGTCCGCGACTCCAATCCGGCCTGCCCAGACTGCGGCAAGCCTGGTGAAGCTCGGTGGACGTCCGGGCGCGGACTGGTTCTGGCCCTGCTGTTCATCCAAGCGCTGCCCTGGCCATGGCGTCGCGCACACTGGCAATGCTGTCACTGCACAAGAACCTGGAGCACGCGGGAAGAGTACCCTTTTCCGTTAGTTGCGGTGTTCGTCTGGATGATGTTCGGTGGGCTGTTGATCTTCAAAGTCTGGCTGATGTCCGTGTCGCCGAGTCAGCCGTTGGGCTAACTTGCTTCACCGACTAGCGCTTCCTACGACGATCGCGCGCTAACGGCGACTTGATCCGGGGCTAAGTGGAAGCTGCGATGAAATTCGATGCCTAGAAAAGAGTCGTGCCTAGAGTCGCCGATGTCACGATCATCGATACGCCGGTGACGCTCAGTACACGTCCCGCCGATAGTGGCCACTGGCCAACATGACTTCGACGCGTTCATCGCCCAGAGTTTCACGCAACACGGCATCGACGCCGGGCGCCATGCCTTCGAGGCTGCCACAGACGTAGATGGCGGCACCATCTTCGACCCAGCGGCGAAGCTCATCACCAGCAGCACGCAACGCATCCTGCACATAACGATGCGCACCGCCATCGCGCGAGAACACCGCATCGCAGCGCTCCAGCCAGCCTGCATCGCGCCAGTCGCGCAGATCATCGGCATAGACGTCATCGGCGCTGGCGCGGCGCTCGCCGTAGAGCAGCCAGTTGCGACGATGGCCGGCGGCGATGCGCGCGCGCAGCAGGGCGCGCAGGCCGGCGATGCCGGTGCCGTTGCCGATCAGCAACAACGGCCGCGCATCGGGCGGCGCGTGGAAGTTCGGGTTGCGGCGGATACGCAGCGCAATGCCTTCGTTGATGGCCGCGTGGCGACAGAGCCAGCCGCTGCCCAGGCCGGGCGTTCCATCGGCCCGCTGCATTTCACGGATCAGCAGGCGGACATGGCCTTCGTCGGGCAGGCTGGCGATGCTGTATTCGCGATGCGGCAGCGGCTGCAGTGCGTCGGACAGCGCCTGCGCATCGAGTCCAGCCACCTCGTCCGGCATCGGCAGGTGGCAGGCGGCAACGCGGTCGGCCAGCGGCATCGTCTGCTCGCCGACGCGCACGATTCCGGCGGCGTCCAGCGACAGACGCTCAAGCAGCGAACGGACTTCCTCGCGCGCATGGCGCGGGCCGACCTCGACGATATCGCCGGCTTCCCACCGCGCCGCTACGCCGGACGGTCGCCGCAGTTCGATATGCCAGGCCGGACCGCCCGGGCTGCCGGGATTGGCCAGCCGTCGATTTGCCAGCGTCCAGGTTTGGTAACTCACCGGTGCCCAGTCCGGCAGTTCCGGTGCGCCGCTGAGCAGGCCCAGGTGATGCTGCCAGTGTCGCAGCGCGCCGGCGTCGCCGTTGTCGACCTCCACCGCATCGAACAGCGGGCGCGCGCCGAGTTCGCGAAGCCGTCGATCCAGCGCGTGACCGAAGGCGCAGAACTGCGCGTACTCGCGATCGCCCAGCGCCAGCAGACCGAAGGACAGGCCATCCAGGCGCACATCGCTGCTCATCAAGGCCGCCATGAAGCCCAGGGCATGATCCGGCGGATCGCCTTCGCCGGTGGTGCTGACCACGAACAGCGCGCGCCTGCAGTCGCGCAATGCCTCCGGTTCGATGCTGCCGAGATCAACCGCGTCGGCGGCGAGGCCGGTGCCGCTCAGCGATGACGCCGTGCGTTCGGCCAGTTCGCTGGCGAAGCCGGTCTGGCTGGCCCAGAACACGGGAATCGTTGCGGATTCGGTCGTCTTCTTCGCGACCGACTTCGGTCGGCGTGTGACCAGCAGCAGGCCGACGAAGCCGAGCACGGTCGTCAGCGACAGGCCGATGCGGCTCGTCGAAGGCGTGCCCGGCCACCACGGGCCAGCGTGCAGCGAGAACAGCCAGCCGCCCAGCGCCAGCAGCAGGGCGAATACCAGGGCATGGCCGATGATGACCGTTCTCGACAGCGAGCTGCTCATGCCGCCGACGGAAACGAAGACGAGCGATGTTCGTGCGGGCCGTCTGCGCGCTGCTCGACGAAGCGCACGGCGATGCCTTCGCGTTCGGCCAGCGCCCTGCCATCCGATACGCCCAGCACGCCGAGTGCGGTTGACCAGGCATCGGCCAGCAGGCAACGCTCGGCAATCACTGTCACCAGCGGCGCGTCATCCAGCGGTTGGCCGGTACGGGGGTCCAGGCTGTGTGCAAGCCGACGACCATCGACATCGCGGTGTCGCCAGCGGTCACCGGAACTGGCCACGCAGCGGTCGGCCAGTTCGATGATGCAGGGCGGCAATTGCTCATCGTCCTCGTCGCTGCTGACCTGTACCGACCAGGCCGCACCGTCGGGCCGATGGCCGAAGCCGCAAAGCTCGCCGCCAACATCGATCAGCGCGCCATCGAGACCGCGATCACGCAGCAGGTTTGCGACGGCATCCACGGCATGGCCCTTGGCAATCGCCGACAGATCCAGCGCGAGTCCTCCGGGCTGCAGCGCACGACGGCCATCGACATCCAGATGCAGGCGTTGCCAACCGACGCGCTGGCGAACGTCGTCCTGTGCGACCAGCGAGGGTGCCGGTTGCGAACCGCGCGGCCCAAAACCCCAGAGATCAACCAGCGGGCCAATGCTCGGGTCATAGGCGCCGCCGCTGGCCTCGGCCACGGCGACCGCCGTCTGCAGTACATGGAAGAAGGCGTCGGGCAATACCTGCCAACTGCCAGCCGGCGCACGGTTGAAACGGCTGATGTCGGAGTCCGGCTCCCAGTGGCTCATCTGTGCGACGACACCATCCAGTACCTGCTGGATGGCATCGTGCAAAGCATGCAGGTCGCGGCGGCGGTCCGCCGCCAGGCAGACGCGCCAGCGCGTGCCCATGGACGCGCCGTACAGCGTGTCGAGCACGACCTCGGGCGCGGCGCGTGAAGCCGGAACCGACATGCGGCTTATTGCGGCAGCACTTCCAGCGTGGCCACGTAACCGAAGCGGCGCGAGGTCGCCTGCGGCAGGCTGCTGCCGTTGTCGCTCAAGCTGGTTTCCAGCCAGTACATGCCGGCCTGCGGCCAGGTGATGCTGATGTTGCCCTCGGCATCGGTCTTCAGCTTGATCTCGTCCTGCGCATCGCGGTAACGCGTGCCGCCGCGCACCACTTCGATGTCCAGACCCGCCGCCGGCTTGCCGTCGATGGTGAAGCGGAAGTTCGCGGCTTCACCGGCGTAGAGGTCGTTCGGATGCGTCAGCCAGTGCAGCTCCAGACCCTTGCCGTCGGTCTTCAACGCTGTCGTCGTCGGTGCGCCGTTGGTGACGAAGGTTTCGTTGCGGCCGCTGGATTCGGTGACTTCCAGGCCTTTCGCATCCTTCGGCACCTCCTTGGCAAAGGTTTCGGCGTTGCCGCGCCAACGCCTGGGCTCACCGTTCTCTTCCCAGCGCGCGAACAGGCCTTCGTTGCGGATGGCGATGCGATAGGTGCCTTCCTGCTTGAGCTCAACGTCGAACACGCTGCGGTACTTGCCGGTGGCCGGATTCTGCGGCTCGGCCTGGCTGCCGTCGGGTGCGGTGATCTGCAGGTTGTCCAGGCGCAGCGGCACATGGTTGAAGTAGAACAGGTCGTTGGACACGGCGGCGTCTACCGTCACCCACGGCGCGTTGCCGGCGAGCACGGTGGCGGACGGACGCAGCCACGCCTTGTGGGCGCTGGCGCTGCCGGCGAAGGTGCCGGCAAAGACGGTGGTGGCGATGGCCAGCACGAGGGTCAGACGCTTCATGGAATGCTCCTTGGAATCGTGAAGAGAGAGGACGATGGCGATCAGGGCGCGATGCGCAGTTCGGCGCGACCGAGTTCGCTTTCGCCCTGGACATGGGCTTCGGCGCCGGCCTCGGCTGGCCAGTCGAAGGGAATCTTCAGCAGTTCGCGGCCACCGACTTCACGCGCGGCCTCGATCACCAGCGTGTAGCGGCCGGGCTTGAGGCCAGCCAGTCGCGGATCCTTGTCGTCGAGCTGCAGCACGTGCTCACCGGCCGGTCGGGTCGGGCCGGTGACGCCGTCGACCGGCAGGTCAAGGCTGCGGCCCGTCTTGCGCCACCACTGGCGCAGGTCGGGTAGCCACTTGGTGCCGCTTTCCTTCGCACCGGGTTCGTCCTGCTGGTACCAGACGGCGAGGTTGGCGGCGGTCTGGTTGCCGGCGTCGGCGATCCAGATGGCGACGTAAGGGCGGTGGTATTCGGCGACGTTGAGCTGCGGCACTTCGACGCTGACGTCGAAGGTGCCGGCGCCGGCGGGCAGTGCCAGCAGGCCGCTCAGGGCGATGGTCAGTTTCAGGCGCATGGTGGTTTCCGTTCCGGGTTCGATGCGGTGATCGGGTATGGGTGAGGTCAGTGAATGAACAGCAAGGCCAGCAGCAGCGGGATCACCAGGCCGAGGCCGACGTAAGGCCAGGTCATGCGTCGCTGCCGCGCGTGCAGCTGCAGCAGGAACAGGCCGGTGACGGTGAACACGACGCAGGCGATGGCGAACAGGTCGATGAACCAGCTCCAGGCCGCACCGCTGTTGCGACCCTTGTGCAGGTCGTTGAAGTAGGCGATCCAGCCGCGATCCGTGCGCTCGAACTCCACCGCGCCGTCCTCGCGCTGGATCGCCAGCCAGGCGTCGGCACCCGGACCGGGCATGGACAGGTAGATCTCGTCCTCGCTCCACTCCGCTTCACGCGGACCGACACGCACACCCATTTCGTCCCGCAACCAGTTCGACAACCCGGTTGGCAGCGTCGCGCGACCTTCGATGTCCGTCGGCAGCGCCGCCAGCAGCGCCGCCGGCAGCGTGGCCTGACGGTTGTCGACGGCCGGCGTGGCCCCGATCCGCGCCGCGTGGTTCAGGGTGATACCGGTGATCGCGAACAGCAGCATCCCGACCAGGCACAGCGCCGCGCTGATCCAGTGCCACTGGTGCAGCGTGCGCAGCCAGAAGCCACGGCGCTGCTGGGCGCGGGCGATGTCGGTGCTGGCGGGGTGAGGAGACAAGCAGGCTCAGCCGGAAAAGTCCTTGGATAACGGTATTCTAGCCGATTGATGAGAATGAGTCTCAGTTATGTGCGCGATCCGTTGAGCCGATCTCAGGTGTCCGCCCAGCGCCGCAGCAGGTTGTGGTAGATCGCGGTCAGTCGCAGCAGGTTGGCGCGGTCGGCGCCGGCGGCGGTCAGCGACTGCACCGAGGCATCCAGGTCGAACAGCATCTGCCGTTGGGCCGGATCGCGGACCAGGCTCTGGATCCAGAAGAAGCTGGCCACGCGTGCACCGCGGGTCACCGGGTTCACCTGGTGCAGGCTGCTCGACGGATAGAGGATGGCGTCGCCGGCCGGCAGCTTCACCTCGTGTTCGCCGTAGGTGTCGTGGATGATCAGCTCACCGCCCTCGTATTCCTCCGGCTCGGCCAGGAACAGCGTGCAGGAGATGTCCGAACGCATCTGTCGCGGCGGCTCGCCCGCCACCGCCGGCAACGCCATCACCGAACCGTCGACGTGGAAGCCGTAGGTGCCGCCACCCGCGTAGCGATTGAAGCGCGGCGGCAGGATCTGCGCCGGCAGCGTGGCGGCGAAGAACAGCGGATGGGCGCGGACCGTGGCGCTGACCTCGTCGCCCAGCCGCTGCCGCAGCGGCGATCCGTCGGCGAGCTGCTGGTTGCGCTTGACCTGCGCGCCCTGGCTGCCAACGGTTTCCCGGCCATCCACCCAGTCGGCATCGGCCAGCTCGCGGCGGAAGCGGGCCAACTGTTCGGCGTTCAGTACTTCGGGGACGTGCAGCAGCATGTTCGCTCAAGCTCCGCAGGAAGCCGCGCCAGACTGCAAGTGACCGGCGGTGCGTGCAAGTCGGGCGATTGAGAGACGAAGCGCCCTGCACATCGAAGGGCGCTTCGCGTCTGGGGGTCTAGCGTGCGGTGAGGCATCACGCCGTCAGAAGCTGAACTCCGCCGTGACCATGCCGTTGCGCGGCTGGCCCGGCGTGTAGCGGTAGCCACTCTTGTTGATCGCGGCGACGTATTCCTCGTCGAACAGGTTGTTCACGTTCAGACGCAGGTTCAGGTTCGGATTGACGCGATACGCAACCACCATGTCCGCCACCCAGTAGCTTTCGGTGTAGGTCGGCGTGCCCACGGCGCCGTCGGTGCCGCGCTTCAGGCCGTCGCTGTGGCGGACGCCGCCACCGATGCTGAGATCCGGCGTCAGCTGCCAGGTGGACCAGCTGGTGAAGGCATAGTCCGGCGTGTAGGTCAGCTGGTCGGAGCCGTCGGCGGTGACCGCGGTTCCGGAGACCACTTCGGTGTCCATCGTGGTGTAACCCGCCGAGACGTTCCAGGTATCGCTGATCCGGCCCACGGCGCTCAGCTCGATGCCGCGAACGCGCTTCTCGCCGGTCTGGTAGTACTGCAGGTCGATCGGATCCTGCACCACCTCGTTGCTGACGCGGGTGTCGTACAGCGCGGCGCTGAGCAGCAAGCGGTCGTCGTTGAGGCTCCACTTGGCACCCAGCTCGGCGGTTTCCGCCTTCTGCGGATCGAACAACGGGTTGTCGGCGCTGTTCGGGCGCGTGCTCAGCTGCATGCTGGCGCCGCCCGGCGGCTGCTGCGAGACGGCGTAGTTGGCGTACAGGCTGCTCTGCTCGCTGGGCTTGAACAGCAGACCGAGCTTCCAGTTGAACAAGGTGTCGCTGGCGCTGAGGTCACCGCCGGAAACCAGCGTGCCCGGCGCCAGGTCATCGCAGGCCGGCGCGCCGCGACCACCGCAGGGCACGATGCTGCTGAAGTCGGTGTCGTAGTCATCGAAGCGGACGCCGGCGTTGACCTGCCACTGCTCGTTGAACTTGATGGTATCGAAGGCGTACACGGCGACGGTGTCGGTGCGGCCTTCGCTGTGCGCGCCGTTCGGTCCCCAGCTCAGCCCGCTGACGTTCGGGTCCGGGTCGTAGAGATTGGCGGCCGGCCAGCTGCTGCCGTCCAGCACCGCCACGCCGCGCGTCTCCAGCTCCTCGCGGGTCAGCTCGACGCCGACGCTGAAGAAGTGCTCGACCGAACCACTGACGGCGCTGCCGCTGAGGTTGAAGTGGTTGGTGAGGATGGTGTTGCTGTTGTCCTTGAAGGTCGGCAGCGAGCGCAGCACCAGCCAGGTGCTCGGGTCGTTCAGGTCCGGCGTCTGGAAGCGGCCGGCCTGGTCCTGCGAGGTCATGAACGCGGTCAGCAGGTAGTCCTGCTGGTTGCGGCCCCAGCGCGCCGTGTTCTGCAGGCGCAGGGTGTCGGAGAAGTCATGCTCGATGCGCAGCGTCGCCATGTCGACGTCGACGTTGTCGAAATCCGACGTGGTGCCGTAGAAGTTGCTGGAATCCACGCGCGGCGCATCGCTGATTTCCGGTCGCGTCGGGTCCGGCGTGGCATAGCCGGGCAGGCCGATGGTCGGCACGCCGCCGTCCGGCAGGTTGTCCTGCTGGACGTGCAGGTAGTCGATGAAGAAGCGGGTATCGCCGTCCAGGCCGAACGCCAGCGACGGCGCGACGCCCCAGCGGCTGTCCTCGACCGTATCGCGGCCGGGCACGCCGTAGTCCTGCGCCATCACGTTCAGGCGGAAGGCCGAACCGCTGCCCAGCACCTGGTTAATGTCGGCCGTCAGGCGCTCGCGCGACTGGTCGCCGATGGTCACGCTGCCGTTGACCGCGTCCTGCAGGAACGGCCGCTTGGTGACCATGTTGATGGCGCCGGTGGGCGAGGTGCGGCCGTTGTCGGTGCCGGCCGGGCCCTTGGTGACTTCAACGGCTTCCGTATTGAACACGTCGCGCGACAGGGTGCCAGCGTCTCGCGCGCCGTCGACGAAGATGCTGCTGGCGCTGTCGAAACCGCGCATGTACACCGAGTCGCCGGAGGTGGTGTTGCCGTTCTCGCCAACATAGAAGGTGCCGACGCCGGCGCTATTGCGCAGGGCATCGGTCAACGTGGTCGCGCCCTGCTCGTTGAACAGGTCCTCGCCGATGACGTTGATGGTCTGCGTGGTGTCCACCAGCGGGCGGGTGAACTTCGGCGACGACACTTCGGCAGCGCCGTAGGGCGGGTCGCTTTCCGCCTGCACCTCGACCTGATCCAGCGCCTTCGCGTCACGCGAGCGGCGCGCGCGGCCGGCGCCGGCGTCATAGCCGGCGTCGTAACTGGCGCCATAGGCGGCTTCGACACCGCCATCGACACTGCCGTCGGCGGCCTGGACGCCGCCGCCAAGGGCCAGGCTGGACACCAGCGTGGCGGTGGCGAGGGATTGTGCGGTTCGGGCACGCGCCGGCAGGCGGTGCTTGCGACTCTTGATGGTCATGCGGTTCTCTCGGTTTGTATGTCGAAGCGGTCGGGCAACGGCGGGCGACGAGCTGGCTGCAACGACCGGAATCGGACCCGGATCCGGGCCCGGAATGCGTGCGGAATCGATACACCCGCCGCATCACAGCGCGGGCAGCGGGGCAATGATAAACATTAACGAGAATGATTCGCAATAACATTGATCGAGGCGTCGAACGGCGCTTTCCCCGCCGCCACTGGCCGGATTGGCCGCGTACGGTCCAAACCGGAGCGGTTCAGACCATCCTCAACGGACAGCCGCTATGCTTGCCCGATGCCCTCCGCACCCGTGGCCCCGATCCCCGTCCCGAACCGTTCCGCGATCCGCCGATGGCGTCTGCTGCCGTTGCTGCTGCTGGCTGCCGCCTCACCGACGGCGGCGCTGGAGCTGGGCGCGGTCGACGTGGCCGGCATCGGCGGCGAGGCGCAGGTCAACGTGCTGGCGCGGCTCAGCCTCAGCCATCATCCCGACGATCAGGAGTTGACCGAAGCACGCCTTGCCTACCTGCTGCGGCGCGCGCCGGGCGAAGTGCTGACCGCGCTGGAGCCGTTCGGCTTCTACGACGCCCAGGTCGACATCGAAAGTCCGCGCAACGGCGATCTGGTCAACGTGCGCATCGTGGTCCGGCCCGGCCGGCCGGTGCAGGTGGACCGTCGCGACATCGTGGTCGAAGGCCAGGCCGCCGACGACAGCGTGGTGCAGGGCGACATCAAGGCCTTCAAGCCGGGGCCACGGGAAATCCTCGACCACCGCCGCTACGCGGCCAGCAAGGCGGCGCTTGAGCGACGCCTGAATGCCCGTGGCTACTTCGATGCGGAGCCGCTGCGCCATCGGGTCAGCGTCGAACGCGCCAGTTACAGCGCACAAATCGACGTCGCCTGGCAGAGCGGCCCGCGCTACGGCTTCGGCGAAACCCGCTTCAGCGGCAGCCAGGTCGACGAGGACCTGCTGCGGCCACGCATTCCCTACCGCGAGGGCCAGCCCTACAGCCAGGCCGAACTGGCCGAACTGCACCGGCGTCTGGTCGACCTCGACTATTTCGGTTTCATCGACCTCCAGCCGCTGACTGACGAGAAGGCCGACGGCCGCGTGCCGGTGGCAGTGGCGGTGACGCCGGCCAAGCGCAGCCGCTACAGCGCCGGCATCGGCTACGGCACCGACAGCGGGCCCAGCTTCCGCGCCGGGCTCGAACGTCGCTACGTGAACACACGCGGGCACAAGTTTGCCAGCCAGTTGGCGCTGGGCACGCGCGACAGCAGCCTCGGCGCGCAGTACCGGATTCCGACCAGCACTTCGCGCTGGCCCGGCTGGTGGAGCGTCAGTCCATCGATTCGCCAGCAGCAGTTCGGCGATGCCGACAGCGAGATCCTGGAAATCGTCGGTGCGCGCAGCGCGCGCTGGCACGACTTCGACGTCTCGCTGGAGGCGCATCTGCGGCGCGAACGCCACGAAACGGAACAGACCACGCTGATCTATCCGCTGGCGCGCATTGGCCGGACTGTGGCCGACCAGCCGCTGTACCCGATCCGCGGCCACGCCTGGGATGTCAGCCTGTCGCACGGCGACCCGGCGTTCGGCTCCGACCTGCGCTTCACCCAGTTGCGCGCATCGGGACGCTACATCCACGGTCTGGGCGAACGCCGCCGCCTGCTGCTGCGCGGCGAGATCGGGCACACGGTGGTCGAGGACGGCGGGCTCGACAACAGCGGGCGCTTTCCACCGTCGCTGCGCTTCTACGCCGGTGGCGACCGCAGCGTGCGCGGCTACGGCTACCAGGAGATCGGCCCGTACTTCCAGGACGTGAACATCGGCGGCCTGAAGCTGGCCGTGGCCAGCGTCGAGGTCGAGCAGATGTTCAACGACCGCTGGGGCATGGCCGTCTTCGTCGACGCCGGCGACGCCTGGTCGTCGGATCGCCCCGACTTCCGGCTCGGTGCCGGACTCGGCCTGCGCTGGCGCTCACCAGTGGGGCCGGTGCGCCTGGATATCGGCGCCGGCCTTGATGATCCGAAGCACGCCGTCCAGCTGCACCTCAACATCGGCCCGGACTTCACGCCATGAGCAAGACACGGCGACCGGAATCCGCACCGTCGGCATCGACCCCGCGTCGCACACTGCGTCGCTGGCTGCTGGTCATTGCGGCATCGCTGCTGGCGCTTGCACTGCTGGTGCTGGGCGGCTGGTTCTGGCTGTTCCACAGCAGCGCCGGCCGCGATTTCGCACTGGCGCAGCTATCGGCCAGCCTGCCGACGCTGGCCGACGGCAAGCCGGCCCTGCACTACGACGAAGCCGACGGCGTGCTGGCCGACACGCTGGCCCTGTCCGGCCTGCGCTACGACCTCGGCGACGGCCTGCGGCTGGATGTCGACCACGCCGAGCTGCGCCTGTCGCCGAGCGCGCTGCTCGGGCGCCGGCTGCAGGTCGAAAGCCTGTCATTGCGGCATCCGGTGCTGCGCCTTGGCGAAGCCCCGGCCGACGCCAAGGCGGAGGCGCCGGAGCTGGCCTGGCCCGATCTCAAGCTGCCGCTGGCCATCGCGATCAGCGACCTGCAGCTGCGAGATGGTGAGATCACCGCGGCCAACGGCGACAGGCTGTTCCGCCTCGACTCGCTGGCCCTGCGTGCCGAACTGGACCGCCTCGGCCACCTCGCCATCGGTCGCCTCGTGCTGGACAGTGACTACGGGCGCCTGGACAGCCGCAGCGAACTGGACTTCGACGGCATCGCCAGCGGCCGATTCAGCGCCGACTGGCGCGGTCCCGCCGATGAACCGCCGCTGCAACTGCAGGCCAGCGCAGAGCAGGGCCGTCTTTCGGTGCAGCTCAACGTGGTTGATCAGCCGGCTCAGCGTGTCCGGCTCGACATCAACGAAGCACGCTGGACCCTGCGCAGCGAACTGGATCACCTCCACCTTCGCCGCTGGTGGCCGGACGCCCCGCTGGCCTGGCTGACCGCGCGCCTGGACGTCGACGGTGAAGGTCGCGAAGCGACCGTTGATGGCCGTCTCGCCAGCGACCGCTATGCCATGGACATCGCCGAATCGCGTCTGGCACTGAGCGAGGACGCGGCATCACTGACGCTGGCACCGCTGCTGGTCGAGCCCGATAGCGACCGGCCGGATGCCGACCGACCCGGTACCCACAGGTCCGGAGATGCCGACGATGGCGGGCAGCTGCAGGCGCGCGGCCGGATCGCGCTGGCCAGCGGCGCGGCGCACGAACTCAGCCTGATCGCCGAACGCCTGCTGATCCCCGGAACGACAGCCGATGACGGCAGCGGCGCAACCCGGATCAGCGGCAATGCGACGCTGTCCGGTGCTATCGACGACTGGCTGCTGGCCTTCGAGGGCAGCGCCGAGCGCGACGCCATGCTGTTGCCGCTGAGTCTGCAAGCCAGCGGTGATCTGTCCGCCGCCCGGCTGCAGCGGCTGCAGGCCGGGGATGCCGGTGGCCAGGTTTCCGGCAATGGCGAGCTGCGCTGGGATCCCACCGTTGACTTGCACCTGCAGCTTGCTCTCGACGGCTTTGACCCCTCGCGCCTGCATCCGGCGGTCAGCGGACGACTGGACGGCGAGCTGGCCTTCGATCTGGCACAGTCCGCAGACGACTGGCGTATCGATCTGGGCCTCGATCGGCTGCGCGGCGCGCTGCTCGGACACGCCGTCCGCGGCGATGGCGAAGCCCACTTCGGCCCTGACGCGGCACCCAGCGAGCTGCACCTGATGGTCGGCCAAAGCGACCTGCGCCTGCACGGGCGCGGCGGCAGCGATACCGTGGACCTGCGGCTGACATTGGCCCCACTGCGCCTGCAGGACCTGCTCGCCGACGCCGGCGGCGAGCTGCGCGGCGAGCTGCGGATGACCGGCAGCCTCGACGATCCGACGCTGCTGGCATCGCTGCAGGGCGACAGCTTGAGCCAGGGCGCGCTGCGCGTTGGTCGGCTGACCCTGGAAGGCGAGGCCGCGCCGTACGGTGATGCGCCCGCCGACCTGCGACTGACCCTGCGCGAGGTCGCCCAGGGCGAGGCGCGCTTCGACACCGTCAGCGTGGGCGTCTCCGGTCGCAACCAGGACCATCGCATCGAGGTGGAGGCAAGTGGTGAGCTGCTCGGCCTTTCGCTGCTTGCCAGCGGCGGCTGGCGCGAGCCGGTCTGGCAGGGCGTGATCGAAGCGGCCAGCATCGCGCCGGCGGAGCGGCCGGTCTGGCGGCTGCAGCAGGCCGCCGACCTGCGGGTCGACAACGGCCAGGTCACGCTGTCGCGTAGCTGCCTGAAGGGCGAGGTCGTGTCGCTCTGCGCCGAAGCGACGGGCAACCGCCAGCAGCAGACCGCCAACGTGGAACTGGGCGCACTGCCGCTGGCGCTGGTCGCGCCCTGGCTGCCACGGCAGGCCGGCGAATCCCTGGACATCGGCGGCGACCTCAGCGGCCATGCGCGCATCGAGCGTGTCGGCGAACAGTTGCAGGCGGACCTGGCGCTGGACAGCCGCGACGGCCACGTCACCTTTGCGGTCAGCGAAGCACTTTCGAAAAGCCAGCGACTGCTGGAATGGCAGTCGGTGGCGCTGCGTGCACGCCTGGCCGATGGCCAGTTGAGCGCCTCGCTGGACGGCCAGCTGGAAGGCGACGGGCAACTGTCGGCACGGATCAACGGCGCGTCGCCGCTCGACAACCCGGACGCGGCCATGCAGGGCGAGCTGCGCGTGCAACTGCCACAGCTGCGTGCGCTGTCCCTGGTCGAACCCGAGCTTTCCGGCGCGTCGGCAAGACTGGACGGCCACCTCGACATCGCCGGCAACTGGCGGCAACCTGCGGTCAGCGGCCAGCTCCGCATGGATCGCTTCACTGCCGAAATCCCGGCGCTGGGCCTCAAGCTCAGTGACTCCGAACTGCACCTGGTCTCGGACAACGGCAGTCGCTTCCGCGTGCAGGGTCGCTTCGCCAGCGGCGAAGGCGAACTGAGCCTGGACGGCAACGTCGACCCCTTTGCCGACGGCGAGCGTGGTGAACTGCGCATCCGTGGCGAGCGCGTGCTGGCGTCGGACACCTCGCTGCTGCGCGTGCTGGTGTCGCCGGATCTGCGCCTTGACTGGCACGCCGAACAGGGCATCAAGGTCGAAGGCAGCCTGACCGTGCCAGACGGTCGCCTTGACCTTGAGCGCATCGAGAACAGCATCGCGCCTTCCGCCGACGTGGTGGTCGTCGACCCGCGCGACGGTCGCAACGACGGTGGCGTCCTGCCGATCCGCGCCGACATCACGCTGGCCTTCGAGCCTGGCCAGCCCGGCGACGCCATGCGTCTGCGCGGTTTCGGCTTTGATGGGCGCGTCGAGGGTTCGCTGGCCGTTCGCGAACGACCCGGCCGCAGCACCAGCGGACGCGGCACGCTCAACGTCAGCGGCAAGTACCGCGCCTATGGCCAGAACCTGGACATCCAGCGTGGCCGCCTGCTGTTCGCCAACACGGCGTTGGACAACCCCAGCCTGGACGTGCGCGCCGAGCGCGAGTTCGACCAGCAGACGGTCGGCATCGAAGTGGGAGGTACCGCCCTGCTGCCGATCCTCGACGTCTATTCCGATCCACCGCTAGATCAGGCCGAGGCGCTCAGTTACCTGGTGCTGGGCCGTCCACTGCGCTCGGCGAGCGGCGAGGACGGCGCGCAGCTGGGACAGGCCGCGGCCGCCATCGGCGGCAACCTGCTGGCCGGCCAGATTGGCGACCGCATCGGCCTCGACATCGGCGTTGCCGACTCGAAGGCACTGGGTGGCGCAGCGGTCAGCGTCGGCAAATACCTGTCGCCACGCCTGTACCTCGGCTACGGCGTGTCGCTGTTCGGCAGCGGCCAGGTAGTGACCTTCAAGTACATCATCAACCACCTGTGGGAAGCCGAGGTTGAATCCGGCCGGGAAAACCGTGTCGGCCTCAACTACACACTGGAACGCTGACCCGCGAATGCCGGTTACGGGCATCACACCTTTCCTGCGCGTTGGCTGGCGAAAGCACCGTGTGGCAGCCACGGCGGCGTAGGGTGGACGCAAAGAACCATACGCCAGCGACTGGTTGGTCGCGTGAACCGCTTCACGCTGCGCTAACGCCTTCCTGTTAAGATGCGCGGCTCGATTCGGCACTGACGCCGCCTCAGGAAGGCGCGGCAGGCCGATTCATCGACCTCATTCCTTTGCAACCGATCAAGGACACGCCATGCGAGTTCTGCTTCTCCCCCTGACGGCCGTGCTGCTGCTGGCCGGCTGCAACAAGCCCGCTCCGGCACCCGATGCCAACGACGTCGCCCGCGACGAAGCTGCTGCCCGCCTGGCCGCGATGTCGCACCTGCCGGCGATTACCGGCCAGATCAACCTCGCCGGCATCAACCAGCTGCCCAAGGCCGAAGTCAACCTCGAACTGCGCCTGCTCGACGTCACCGACCCGAGCCAGAAGCCGGTCACGGTCGAGGAACTGGTTGCCCCGGCGCCGCGCCGCCTGCCGATGGACTACCGCCTGCCCTACCACGGCGAAAAGATCGACCAGGCCAAGCGCTATGTGATCGAGGCCGCGCTCAACATCAGCGGTGTGCGCCTGTACAGCACGGCGATGCCGGTGCCGGTGCTGACCGACGGCCATTCCGCAACCGCGACGCTGGACCTGGTGTCGGGTGGCATGACCGCGACCACCATGTCGCAATCCGAGCTGACCAAGGCCGAGTTCAAGGCGCTGGAAGGCCAGCTCGGCGGCATGCAGCGCCTCACCGGAACCCGCACCGATGACGACATCAGCGTCGGCTGGGATGCCTTCAAGCAGGACGGCGCCCTGCGCATGGCGCGCGAACAGGTCAACCTCGACAACGAGGCCGAAGTTTCCTATCGCTATGCCTACAAGGCGGGCCAGCCGTGGTACGTGGTGCGCGTCCGCAGCGGCGTGACCACCCAGGTCGCCTGGGACAGTGAGCAGCGCGTGATCATTGCCGAGCAGAGCAACGGCAACGAGGTCAGCGATGACGATGCCGCCGCCCTGCGCGCCCGCGCCGAGGCGCTGGCCGAGGCCATCGGCCAGGGCTGACCCAGCGCCACACTTGCCCCGAAAACGCCCGGCCAGTCCGGGCGTTTTCGTATCCGGCTTCTGCGGCGCCGGATTCGGTCCTGACTCAGTCCGGGGCCCGGATCACGCCTCGGCGGCCACGTCGCTTGGCCTCGTAAAGGGCCATGTCGGCGCGGTGGGACAGCGAGGCAAAGGTTTCCCCCTCGCCGCTGGCGGCAGCGGCAGCGACACCGACACTGACGCTGGGACGGCTGCCGTCGGGCAGCAGCAGTTCGCTGTCTGCCAGGGCAGCCAGCACCGCCTGCGCGCGTTGCTCGGCCTGCTCGATGCCGGTGTCGGGCAGCAGCGCACAGAACTCGTCGCCGCCGATTCGCCCGAGCAGGTCGCTCTTGCTCAGCGCCTGCCGGCATTCACGGACGACGCCGGCAAGGATGCGGTCGCCACTGGCATGTCCGAAGTCGTCGTTGATGCGCTTCAGGTAGTCCAGGTCAATCATCATCATCGACAGCGGTTCACCGCGCTCGCTCGCGCTGCGCAGGGCCTCGCTGCCCAGTTCAACGAAGAAGTAGCGGCTGTACGCACCGGTCAGCGAGTCGTGGATCAGCAGTCGCCGCAGGTGGGCGTTGTCGGCGTACAGCACCGGCACGGCCATCCCGAAGTAGGTCGCCGCGGCGAGGGTGATCACGATGAACTGCAACGTTGGCGCCAGCTGACCCAGTTCGAGCGCGGCCACCAGCGCGGCCAGCGTGGTGCTGAACAGGGTGATGGACAGCATCGACTCCAGCGCGCCCTGCGTGTGCACGATCCACAGCTGCAGCAGGATCGCCGCGAACACCAGGAACAGCAGTGGCTCGTTGTCGGGCATCTGCGACATCGCGTACAGGCCGCCACTGGTGCTGAGCAGCATGACCGCCAACTTGGCCAGCAGTCGGCCGCGATCCGGTTCCGGCTGCGGCAGGCCGTCGAACAGCCGCAGGTGGTCGTCGTCGCCTAGCCGCAGGCGCCGCGCCAGCAGGCGCAGCGGTATTACCAGCAACGGTCCCAGTGCCAGCAGTCCGGCGTAGTCTCCCATCATCCACGGCATGACCACGCCGCCGAGTTCGGCGGGCGAAATCATCCCGCCCAGCTGCGTGACCCAGGCACCCAGCAATCCGGCCAGAAAGGCCGCCAGCAAGCCGCCCAGCAGGAAGGCCACGACGGCACGCATCACCGCCTCGCTGCCGGCACCGCGGATCGCGCGCAGCACGATGGCGGCGGCCAGTCCGTAGACAGCGCAGTGCACGGCCGCGAACAGGGTCGCGTTCAGCAGCCACGCCGACCATGCCATCCGCGCCCCGGTGTCCATCGCGGTCGGCAGCAGGCTGATGCAGGCTGCGGCGAACAGTCCCGGCAGCGCATGCTGGCGGAACACCACGAAGCCGGCGAACGCCACCGCCGCCGGCGGGAACCAAAGGCTGGCATGGGGTGCATATTCCAGCAGCCGCGCGCTGTAGAACGCGGCCAGCCAGGTCAGCACCAGCACTCCCTGGATCACCAGCCACGCCGGCAGGCCGCCGCCTCGAAGCGGTTGCGGGTCCGGGTTTGTGGCGCTGTTTTCCGTGGACATGAACGGGGCGATTCGTGGGAGCAGGAAGGCTGGCCGCATCATAGCCGGTCGTTCCGACATGGCTGCGGTTTGCCCGCGATGGGGCGGCCGCGCGACAATGGCAAGCTGTTTCGACCGCGCCTGCAAAGCATCAGCCGCAGGCGGCCGCGTCGATCACCGCCACCGGCGAACTGCCCGTGCGATCTCCCCGACACAGCCTCGCGCCACCGAACACCTTCCATCGAGACCCGATATGTCCGACACGCCCCGCTCCGACACCGCAAAGATCATCTACACCCTGACCGACGAGGCGCCGCTGCTGGCCACGCAGTCGCTGCTTCCGATCGTCGAGGCGTTCACGGCAACCGCCGGCGTGACGGTGGAGACCCGCGACATCTCGCTGTCCGGCCGCATCCTCGCGCAGTTCCCGGCACTCCTTGGTGACCGCGCCATCAGCGATGACCTCACCGAGCTGGGCGAACTGGCCAAAACGCCGGAAGCCAACATCATCAAGCTGCCCAACATCAGCGCCTCGGTGCCGCAGCTGAAGGCCGCGATCAAGGAGCTGCAGGCGCAGGGCCACGACATTCCCGACTACCCGGAAGAGCCGAAGAGCGAGGCCGAAGCCGAGATCAAGGCGCGCTACGACCGGGTGAAGGGCAGCGCGGTCAATCCGGTACTGCGCGAAGGCAACTCCGACCGTCGTGCGCCGAAGTCGGTGAAGGACTACGCCAGGAAGCATCCGCATCGCATGGGGAAGTGGTCGTCGGACTCCAGGTCGCACGTCGCGCACATGGACGACGGTGATTTCTACGGCAGCGAGCAGTCGGCCGAGATTCCGGTCGACGGCACGGTCGGCATCCGCTTCATCGGCACCGACGGCCGCAGCAGCATGCTGAAGACCGGCATCAAGGTCACCGCTGGCGAGCTGATCGACGCCACCCGCATGAGCCGCCGTGCGCTGGCCGCCTTCATCCGCACGCAGATCGACGACGCCCGCGCGCAGGGCGTGCTGTTCTCGCTGCATCTGAAGGCGACGATGATGAAGGTCAGCGACCCGATCATCTTCGGCACCGTGGTGACCGAGTTCTACGGTCCGGTATTGGCGAAGCACGCGAACGCGCTGGATGCCGCCGGCTTCGATCCGAACAACGGTATCGGCGATCTCTACGCGCGCCTGCCGTCCATGCCGGAAGCCGAGCAGGCTTCGATCCGCGCCGACATCGACGCGCTGTACGCCGAGCGCCCGCGCCTGGCCATGGTCAATTCGGACAAGGGCATCACCAACCTGCACGTGCCCAGCGATGTCATCGTCGATGCCTCGATGCCGGCGATGATCCGCGACAGCGGCTGCATGTGGAACGCCGACGGCGAGCTGCAGGACGCCAAGGCGGTGATCCCGGATCGCAACTACGCCGGCATCTATCAGGCGGTGATCGACGACTGCAGGGAACACGGCGCTTTCGATCCCGCGACCATGGGCAGCGTGCCCAACGTCGGCCTGATGGCGCAGAAGGCCGAGGAATACGGCAGCCACGACAAGACCTTCCAGATGCCGGCCGACGGCAAGGTCCAGGTATTGAACGACAGCGGCACCGTGCTGATGGAACACGCGGTCGAGGTTGGCGACATCTGGCGCATGTGCCAGACCAAGGACGCGCCGATCCGTGACTGGGTGAAGCTGGCGGTGAGCCGCGCGCGCCTGTCCGGCACGCCAGCCGTGTTCTGGCTGGATCCGCAGCGTGACCACGACCGCAACCTCACAACGAAGGTCGAGCGCTACCTCAAGGATCACGACACCAGCGGCCTCGATATCCGCATCCTGTCGCCGGTCGAAGCGATGAAGCATTCGCTGGTCCGCATCCGCGACGGCGAGGACACCATCTCCGTCACCGGCAACGTGCTGCGCGATTACCTCACCGACCTGTTCCCGATCATGGAGCTGGGCACCAGCGCCAAGATGCTGTCGATCGTGCCGTTGATGGCCGGCGGCGGCCTGTTCGAGACCGGCGCCGGCGGCAGCGCGCCCAAGCACGTGCAGCAGTTCGTATCGGAGAACTACCTGCGCTGGGATTCGCTGGGCGAATTCCTGGCGCTGGCGGCTTCGCTGGAGCATCTTGCCAATGTCGGCGGCAACGCCCGCGCACAGGTGCTGGCCGACGCGCTGGACGTCGCCAATGCCGCCTTCCTCGACAACGACAAGTCGCCAACGCGCAAGCTCGGTGGCATCGACAATCGTGGCAGCCACTTCTACCTGGCGATGTACTGGGCCGAAGCGCTGGCCGCGCAGACAGCGGATGCCGAGCTGGCCGCACGATTCGCCCCGTTGGCGAAGGCGCTGCGCGACAACGAGGACAAGATCGTCGCCGAGCTGATCGCCGTGCAGGGCAATGCCGTGGACATGGGTGGCTACTACCGCCCTGACTTCGCCAGGCTTGGCCCCGCCATGCGCCCCAGCGCGACGCTCAACGCCGCGTTGGCCGATCTGTAGGCCTGGGGGAACTGCGGTTGCCGACACCTGTCAAACCGGCGATTCCTCCTCGTCGCCGGGCCCAGTTCGGGCCCGGGCTTCAACCCATCCGTTCAAGGGAGCTCCGCATGTCCTTCAAACCCCGCCTGATTCTCGCCGTACTCGCGTTGGGCAGTTCGCTGGCGCAGGCCGGCGCCAGCGTCGAAGTATCCACGCCGCCGCCGCCGCCCACCGCAGAGGAAGTCCGGGCTGGAAAGCTGGACGCAGCGGTCGACGGTTTCTGGCGTTCCAGTGCCAACAGCGCACGCGACCGTCATCGCCATCCGGGACAGACCCTGACCTTCTTTGGCGTCGACTCCGACATGACCGTGGTGGAGATCACTCCCGGCGGCGGCTGGTACGCTGAGATACTGGCACCGTACCTTCGGGAGGAAGGCCACTACATCGGCATCATGCTCGACCCGTCACTCGAGAATAACGAGCGTCGAGCCGCTTACTACCAGAAACAACTGGACGACCTGAGGGCGAAGTTCGAAGCCAACCCGGCGCAGTACGACAAGGCAGAGTTACGCACCATCGATCCGGGACAGATCTCTCTGGGCGAGCCAGGCAGCGCCGACCGCGTGCTGACGTTCCGGAACGTCCACAACTGGGTCAGTGCCGGCAACGCTCAAGCCATGTTCAATGCGTTCTTCGACGTGCTGAAACCGGGCGGTGTACTCGGCGTGGTCGAACATCGCGCACCCGTGCCGAAGAAGCTCGGCAAGGGAAAGATGTCCCACCAGCCAGGACCTGACAGCGGCTATGTCGATCCGCGTTCGGTGCTCGCCTATGCTCGTGAGGCCGGTTTCGTGCTCGAAGACAGCAGCGAGATCAATGCGAACGAACGTGATACCCACGACCACCCGGAAGGAGTCTGGACCCTGCCACCGACACTGCGCCTCGGCGACACGGATCGCGAGAAGTACATCGCCATCGGCGAGTCCGACCGCATGACGCTGCGTTTCGTGAAACCCGACAAGGCAAAGTAGGGCGACTGAGTCGTTTCCTGACCTTTGTTGCATGACGACAAACCCCGGCACTCGCCGGGGTTTGTCGTTTCAGTCCTGCGGCAGACGCCGCGTGAGCCGGCCGTGGAGATTCGATTGTGCGTAACGCCTCAGTCCAGCAGTTCGCCTGTCTGCAGTCGCCACAACGCGGCGTAGGCGCCGTTGCGGGCGAGCAGGTCGTCGTGGCTGCCGGATTCGAGGATGCGCCCGGCATCGAGGACATGGATCACGTCGGCATGGCGCACGGTGGACAGGCGATGTGCCACCACCAGCGTGGTGCGTCCCTCGCTGACCCGTGCCAGTGAACGCTGGATCGCCGCCTCGGTTTCGTTGTCCACAGCCGAGGTCGCCTCATCGAGGATCAGCAGCGCCGGATCGCGGTACAGCGCGCGCGCCAGGGCAATGCGCTGGCGCTGCCCACCGGACAGCAGGCTGCCGCGTTCGCCAACGGCGCTGTCATAACCATCCGCCATGTCGCGGATGAAGCCGTCGGCCTCGGCGGCAGCGGCGGCGGCTTCGATGCGCTCACGATCCGGCGAAGCAATGCCATAGGCGATGTTGTCGGCCACGCTGCCATCGGTCAGGAACGGTTCCTGCGCGACGTAGCCAATCGCCTGTCGCAGCAGCGTCGGGTCGATGCCGGCGATGTCGTCACCGTCGAATGCGATGCGCCCTTTGTCGGGATCGATGAAGCGCAGCAGCAGCTTCAGCAGCGTGCTCTTGCCGCTGCCGGTGCCACCGACCAGCGCCACGGTCTGGCCATGCGCGATGTCGAGACTCACATCGCGAACCGCAGGCCGTCCGTCGTAGGCGAAACTGACGTTCTCGTAGCGGACGGCTCCGCGCGCCGGTTCTGCGGGTTGGCCACTGGCGCGCACCGGCAAGGGTGACTCCAGCAGATCCATCAGGCGTCGCACCGAAGCCATCGAGCGGTTGTACAGGTCGGTGATGTCCGCCAGTCGCGTCAGCGGCCACAGCAGGCGCTGCGTCAGATAGACCAGCGCCGAGTAGATGCCGACACCGAGATCGCCGCGCAGCGTCAGCCAGCCGCCGTAGAGCAGCGTGGCGATGAAGCCCATCAGCACCGCGATGCGGATCGCCGGCGTGATCGCGGCGGAGAAGCGGATGGCCTCGGCGTTGTGCGCGCGGAAGTCGTCGGACGCGGCTTTCAGGTGCGCGGATTCCGTCGCTTCGGCGGTATAAGCCTGGATCGTCGCCATGCCGCCGAGGTTGTTGGAAAGCCGTGCCGACAGCGCACCGGCTGATTCGCGCACAGCGGCATAGCGCGGCGCCAGCCGTCGCTGGAACCAGAACGCGCCGTAGAGAATCAGCGGCACCGGCAGCAGCGCCAGCAGCGCCAGTTCCGGCGCCATGAAGAAGAAGATGCCGGAGACCAGAATCGAGGACACGAACACCTGGATCAGGTCGTTCGCCCCGGTGTTGAGGAAGCGTTCGACCTGGTTCACGTCCTCGTTCAGCAGCGCCATCAGCCGGCCGCTGCGATGCCTTTCCACGAACTGCGGCGGCATCCGCTGCACATGTTCGTAAGCTGCCTGTCGCAGCTCGTGTTGCACGTCCTGCGCCAGGTTGCGCCAGCGCAGTTGATACAGAAACTGGAACCACGACTCCAGTGCCCAGACCACGACGGTCAACGCGGTCAGCCACAGCAACTGGGTCAGCGGATCAACGATGCCGAACTGCGCCAGGAACGAATCCTGCTGGTTGACCACGATGTCCACCGCCACGCCGATCAGCAGTTCCGGCAGCACGTCGAACAGCTTGTTCAGCACCGAATGTACCGACGCCATCACCGCGCTGGCGCGGTAGGGCCGGGCCTGCTGGAACAGGCGGCGCAGCGGGTGGATCGGTTTCGGCATGGCGGGTCAGAGGTGCGGAAGGAGCGCGCAGTATGCCGCGTCGTACACTGCGCCGATGCTGATCGCCTTCAACAAGCCGTTCCGGGTGCTGTGCCAGTTCACCGACCGTGACGGTCGCGCGACGCTGGCCGATTTCGTCGACATCTCCGGCGTCTACGCGGCCGGTCGGCTCGACCACGACAGCGAAGGCCTGCTGCTGCTCACCGACGACGGCACGTTGGCGCATCGGTTGACGGATCCTCGGCACAAGCAGCCGAAGGTCTACCTCGCGCAGGTTGAAGGTGACGCCGACGCCGAGTCATTGGATGCCTTGCGTCGCGGCGTCACGCTGAATGACGGCCCCTGCCTGCCGGTCGACGTTGAGCGGCTCGATGCCGAGCCCGAGGGACTGTGGCCGCGCGACCCACCGGTGCGCTTCCGCCAGTCGATACCGACTTCGTGGCTGCGGCTGACATTGCGCGAAGGCCGCAACCGGCAGGTCAGGCGCATGACCGCCGCCGTCGGACTGCCGACGCTGCGCCTGGTCCGCCTCGGCATCGGTGACGTCTCGCTGGACGGGCTGGCTCCCGGCGATTACCGGATCATTGACGACAGACCGGCGCTGAAACCGGAGGACAAGCAGTCGACACGCAAGCAATCTTCCCGACGGCCCGCCTCGCGAAAAACTCGACGGAGAACACGATGAGCGGCTTCAAGGATCATTTCTCGCGGCAGTCGGAAACCTATGCCAACGCGCGGCCGCGCTATCCGGCGGCCTTGTTCGACTGGCTGGCCAGCGAGAGCCCGGATCGGGAAACTGCCTGGGATATCGGCTGCGGCAATGGCCAAGCCAGTGTTGGGCTTGCGAGCCAATTCAAACGTGTCGTCGCCTGCGATCCCAGCGAAGCGCAGATCCGTAACGCCATGCCATACCCGCGCATCGACTACCGGGTGCAGGCGGCCGAATCGGCCACGTTGCCGGCCGCCAGCGTCGACCTGCTGATCGTCGCCCAGGCGCTGCACTGGTTCGACCTCGATGCCTTCTACGCCAGCGCGATGCCGGCGCTGAAGCCGGGCGCACTGTTCGCCGCCTGGTGCTATGGCATCTCCAGCGTGTCGCCCGAGGTCGATGCGGTGTTCGAACGCCTGTATCGCGGCCCACTGGATGCTTTCTGGCCGCCGGAACGCGGGCATATCGAGAACCACTATGCCGACCTCGCCTTGCCGTTCGACGACAGCGTCGAAGCGCCGCCGCTGTCACTGCAAGCGGAATGGAATGCCGGGCAGTACCTTGCCTATCTGCGTTCCTGGTCGGCCAGCCAGCGTCACCTCGATGCCACCGGCGTCGATGCGGTGGCCGAGATCACGGGTGACCTTCGCGCTGCCTTCGGCGAGCAGCGGCGAACCGTGCGTTGGCCGCTGACCATCAAGGCCTGCAGAAAGCCTGTCGGGGAGTGATGAAGTCAGGAGTGGGTCGCACGCTTCGCCTGCTGTGAGGATGAGCCAAACACGCAACTACGACATCGCTTCTGCTGTTTACTGACTTCTAGCCCCTTGCAGACAAGCGAAGCTGTCGACTCACTCGCCAGACGCTACGGGCTTGGAAGCCCGAAGAACGCTCTGGCCGTCGCCGTGGTCGACGTCGCCGTCTGTTCCACCGTCTCACCGCGATCCCGCGCCAGCTCCTCGACGATGTGCGCAAGGTACATCGGCTCATTGCGTCGATGCGACGGCTGCGGCTTCACCGTGCGCGGCAGCAAGTAGGGCGCATCGGTCTCGATCATCAGGCGATCCGCCGGAATGTCGCGGACCAGCTCGCGCAGATGCTGGCCGCGACGCTCGTCGCAGAGCCAGCCGGTAATGCCGATATGACAGTCGGCGTCGAGGTAGTCGTACAGCGCGCGCTTCTCGTCGGTGAAGCAGTGCACAACCCGCGGGCCGAGCTTCCCATCAAAGTTGCGCAGCATGGCGATGAAGTCATCGTGCGCATCGCGCTGGTGCAGGAACAGCGGCTTTCCCGCGCCGTTGACAGCAAGGTCCACGGCGATCTGCAGCTGCATCTCGAAGGCGCGACGCTGCGCCGGACGCGGCGAAAAGTCACGGAAATAGTCGAGCCCGCATTCGCCGACGGCGACGACTTCCGGATGCTGCTGCAGCCCGCGCATCTCGGCGTCGCATTCCGCCGTGTACTCGCTGGCATGGTGCGGATGCACGCCAGCGGTGGCGAACAGGAAGCCGGGGTGTTCGCGCGCCAGTTGCAGCGCTTTCGGCGAACCTTCGCGCGAAGCGCCGGTCAGCACCAGCTGTACCACACCGGCAGCACGCGCACGCTCCAGCACCGCATCGCGATCAAGGTCGAAACTGTCATGGCCCAGGTTGGCGCCGATATCGATCAACTGCATTGCACACAAACTCCTGGAGCCGGGCGCGCATTCTAGCGATCACGTCCCTGGTTCGCCGGTTTATTGCGGATTAAGTGCCGAATCACTAGCGTAGGGCGTCTTCGCCATTGAACGAGAATCTCATGTCCCGACTCGCTTTCAGCGCATTGGCCGGTGCCTTGATGATGGCCGGCAGCGCACACGCCTACACGCCGGAAGGTGGTTTCTGGTGGAACCCGCAGGAATCCGGCTCCGGCCTTCAGCTGGAGATCCAGGACAACTTCATTGCCATCGTCGGCTATTCCTATGACGCAGATGGCAACCAGATGTGGGTGACAGCCACCGGCTTCCTCGACGACAACGCATCGTTCAGCAGCAGCGACAATCCCAATGACGGCAGTTGGCTGAACACGTTCACCGGCGGCCAGTGCCTGGGCTGCGATTACAGCGGTTATCCGACCGCGCATGCCGGTTCCGAGGGCGAAATCTCGCTGGTGTTCAATCCGGATGACCCGACCAAGGCCACGCTGACCTGGGGCGGGCGCACGCAGCAGATCGAGCGCTATCAGTTCTACCTCAAGCGCGGTGAGGACGGCAGCGCACCGCTGCAGGTCACCAAGATGCTGGGCGAGTGGCATACCGTCCAGGACTTCTCCGACATGCCCAACTACAACGGCTATCCCTATTTCGGAGAGGTTCTTGGTTTCGAGAGCCTGACGCAGGCCAACAACGGCACCTGGCTCTTTGAAGGCTGCCGTACCGACGACTCCCTCGGCGCCGGCTGCACGGAAGTCGAGGATGGCCTGTACTACCACGATGCCGCAGGCCTGTTCGACACGGATTTTGGCCGCCAGTTGATCGTCGTTACCGACAGCCGCGACAACGATGACAATGCGGTGAACTGCGTGCTCTACGACGTGCAGACCGGCACGGACTTCTTCAGTGGCGGCCTCGACTACGAACATGACGGCGCCAGCGGGGGCATCTTCATCTATCCCTGTGGTGACGATCCCTTCGACTTCGACTCCTACCCCGTTCGCGGCTATCGCAGCGCCAGCCGAACCTTCATCCAGGACGGCTACGGGCCCAGCAAGCGCACGGACAACGCGACATTCGCACCACGCACGCTGTCGGCACAGCTGACGCCGGTCAAGCGACCCGCTTCCAAGGCACGCCCCGCCTATGCCGACAAGCTGCAGGACGAGATTGCGCTGTTGGAAAAACACATCAACACGCCACGCCCGGTCAAGTAACCGAATCGAGCGGGTAGACTCGCGACCGTGAACAGCGGTCGCATCCAGCCTGACGGCAAACTTCCCGTCAACGAGATCCTGCCTGCCCTGCGTGAGACGCTGGGCAGGCAGTCGCGTGCCCTGCTGCAGGCACCGCCGGGTGCGGGCAAGACCACTCAGGTGCCGCTGGCGTTGCTGGAAGAAGACTGGCTGGGTGGCCAGCGCATCCTGATGCTGGAACCCCGGCGCATCGCTGCCCGAAGTGCGGCCACGTTCATGGCACGACAGTTGCGAGAGGCGGTTGGCGACACCGTCGGCTACCGCATTCGTTTCGAAAAGAAAGTCTCGTCAAAAACCCGCGTCGAAGTCGTTACCGAAGGCATCCTCACCCGGATGATCCAGGACGACCCGACGCTGGACGGCTTCGGACTGCTGATCTTCGACGAATTCCACGAACGTCACCTGCAGGGCGACCTCGGCCTGGCGCTGGCGCTGGACGTGCAGTCCTCGCTGCGACCCGAGCTGCGCATCCTGTTGATGTCGGCCACATTGGATGGTGAACCGCTGTCGCGCTTCCTTGATGCGCCGATGATCAGCAGCGAAGGCCGCAGCTTTCCGGTACGCATCGAGCATCAGCCAGCGCGCCGCGATGAAGCGCTGGGCGCACAGCTTCGTCGGGCACTGGATGGCGCAATGGCGGCAACGCCTGGCGATGCGCTGGTGTTCCTGCCCGGACAACGCGAGATCGGACAGGCGATGAGCGTGCTGGGCGATGCGCTTCCCGATGATGTCGAGCTGCTGCCGCTGCACGGCGAACTCAGCGTCGAGGCGCAGGCTGCGGCACTGCAACCGACGGCGGATGGCCAGCGTCGCGTGGTGTTGGCAACCAACGTCGCCGAATCCTCGGTGACACTGCCCGGCGTGCGCATCGTCATCGACAGCGGCCTTGCCCGCGAGCCACGACACGATCCCAACAGCGGTTTCTCGCGGCTGGAAACCGTGGCGATCTCGCAGGCCAGCGCCGACCAGCGCGCCGGCCGCGCCGGCCGCGTTGCGGAAGGCATCTGCATCCGGCTGTGGTCCAGCGAACAGCGTCGCGACCCGCAGCGGCGTGCCGAAATTCAGCAGGTCGAACTGTCCGGCCTCGCGCTGGAGATCGCCGCCTGGGGCAACGACGACCTGCGCTTTCCCGATCCGCCACCGTCGGGCGCACTGTCCGCCGCCCGCGACCTGCTGCAACGACTCGGTGCGCTGGACGAGAACCGTCGCATCGCGCCGCTGGGCCAACGCATGCTGTCGCTGGGCGCGTCACCACGACTGGCCGCCATGCTGCTGAACGTCAACGACCGCGATGTCGCCGCCGCCTGCGACCTCGCCGCGCTGCTGGAAGCGCGCGACCCGCTGCGCCAGCCCGGCGACGACCTGATGCCACGCTGGCGCGCGCTGCAGGCGTTCCGGCAGAAGCAGCATCACGATGGCAGCCGTGCCGCACTGTCGGCCATTGCCCGCGCTGCCAGCCAGTGGCGGCGGCGTCTGCGGGTTGAACACACTTCAAGTGCGGACGTGTCGGCACAACAGGTGGGCCGCCTGTTGGCGCACGCTTTCCCCGATCGCATCGCGAGACGTAATCCGTCCGATCCGCTGCGCTACGCGCTGAGCAACGGGCGCAGCGCGCGCCTGCATCCCAGCAGCGATCTGCTCGGCCATGCCTGGCTGGCCGTCGCCGAACTGCGCCATGAGCGCGGCGATGCATTGATCCAGCGCGCGCTGCCGTTGAGCGAGGACGACCTGCGCCAGGACTGGCCGCAGCGCTTCCGCGACATCAATGCCGCCATCTGGGACGCTGCTCGCGGCATGCTGGTGGCACGACGAGAGCAGCGATTCGACAGCATCGTCATCGACAGTCGCGACGGCGGTCGCATTGAACCGGAACAGGCAGCGCGCGCGCTCACCGATGCAGTCATCGACAACGGCCTCACTTCGCTCAACTGGGACGACACCAGCGAACAACTGCTGCAGCGCCTGCGCTGCCTGCGTGAATGGATGCCCGAACTGGCGCTGCCGGACCTTTCCGATGAAGCGCTGACCGCGAGCGCCGACGACTGGCTGCTGCCGGCCTTCAGCGGCCAACGTCGTCTCGCTGACCTGAACAACGATGCATTGCGACAGGCAATCTGGTCGGTCATCGACCGCGCCGCCGCCAGCGATCCACACATCGATCCGCAGTTGCGTCGTCGCATCGACACGCTGGCACCGACCGCGCTCACCGCGCCGTCCGGCATCCGCGCGCCGATCCGCTACCAGCACGGCGAATCGCCGGTACTGTCGGTGAAGCTGCAGGCCATGTTCGGGCTCGCCGAAACACCGCGCGTCGCCGACGGCCGCGTGCCGCTGACCCTGCACCTGCTGTCGCCGGCGGGAAGGCCGTTGCAGGTGACGAGCGATCTCAGCCACTTCTGGAACCACAGCTACGCCGACGTGCGTCGCGAGATGAAGGGTCGCTATCCCAAGCACCCGTGGCCGGACGATCCGTGGAGCGCCAAGGCCACGCACCGCACCAAGGCGCGCTCGACCTGATCCGGGCAGAACCGGCTCCGTCGCGTCAAGCGTTGTACCCTTGCGGGCATTCCGTATTGCAGGCTGGAGTCGAAATGAACGCATCACTGGTTGTCGTCACCGGAGCCGCCGGCGCGTTGGGTCGCGCGGTGGCCGGGCACTTCCTGTCGAAAGGCCACGCGGTCGCCCTCGTTGATCGCGAGGATGCCGCACTGAAGGCCGCCTACGCCGATGTCGACGGCGACAAGCTCTTCGTCGTCACCGATCTGACCAACACTGCCGCCACCCGCGACGCATTGTCATCGGTGTTCGCCGACAAGGGCGCGGCCGGCGTGCTCTGCAACATCGCCGGCGGCTTCACCATGGGCAAGCCGGTGGACGATGCCGACCCGTCCGACTGGCAGCGCATGATCGACATGAACGTCAACACCATGCTCAACGCCTGTCGCGCTGTCGTGCCCGGCATGCGCCAAGCCGGCGTCGGCAAGGTGATCAACATCGCCGCCGCCTCGGCCAGCAGCGGCAAGGCGATGATGGGCGCTTACTGCGCATCGAAGGATGCCGTCGCCCGCCTCACCGAATCCATGGCGCAGGAACTGCGCGAGCAGGGCATCAACGTCAATGCCGTCGCGCCCAGCATCATCGACACGCCGGCCAATCGCGACGCCATGCCCGACGCCGATCCGGCCAGGTGGGTGTCACCCGAGAAGCTGAGCGCGGTGATTGGCTTCCTCGCCAGTGACGACGCCAGCGCGATCCACGGCGCGGTCATCCCGGTGGTGGGGCTGTCTTAACCGGGGTCAGAGTACGTTTTCCGATACGGATTTTTCTGACCCGGATTCGCGCCTCAGCCCGATGGCGATCTAAGGCCGTTGAGACCAGCATGGCGATGGTTCCCGCTTTCCATCGCCATGCCCCGTCAGCCACGCCTCGACCTGCCCGGCGTCGCGTGGACCTCGGCTGCCACATCCACGCCTACCTGCTTTTGACGAACCACGTGCATCTGCTGTCGACAACGAACGCTTCCTGCTGGGCTACCAGCGCTACATCGAACGCGAACCCCCAACGCCTGAGACGACAAAGCGACTTCGAAAGCTGGCGTTTTCCCTGTTCAGCGCTGAGCCATGAGCCCGTTGCTGGGAACGGTACTCTGAACACTCATTGCGCCGCCTCGCAAGTTTCGGACTCGGTGGGACTCTCAACTGACTTGAGAGCGCCGGTTTCCGCGGCTCCACAGATTTTTCTTGACGCACATCGCGGATTGGAAGAAATTTCGCCCGCCGGACGACTAGTTCAGGGCGTTGACGACCGCGGCCCGCCCCGCCTCGCCGCGCCGGCCTTTTTTCATTCCCACTGCTGCGTGCTTCTCCGCGACCAGCGACCTCCTACCCCACTTGCGATCAGGTCAATGATTAGATTGTTGATTCCGGCCATCTTGCTGGTCACGTTCACCCCTGTCTGCCTCAAGGCTGCGTCCTTTGTTGGGTTCCGCGAGCAGGCCTTCCAGGTCACCAACCCGGGGCCGTTGGGTCTGCATGGTCTTGTTGCCGTCGACGTGGATGGCGACGGTCGTGATGACCTGATAGCCAGCGGCGACTCCGTTGCGGCGCTCGTGCTGGTCTACGGCGTTCGCGGAAGTGACCCCGCCATCGTCGCCAAGCAGGTGCTCACCTACCCTCAAAACGGTGTGCTTCAGGTAGGCGCTGTCGAGGATGCCGTGGGACCGAAGGTGTTCATCCTGCGAACAGACGGCTTTGTCGATCTGCTTGGTGGCTGGCCACTCGCCGTATTGGACACCGTGCCGGTTGCGCCTGATGCCAACAAAGCACTCATCAAGGACGTCGATGCCGATGGCGAGCCCGAACTGGTGGTCGCAAGCTACACCGCCACCTACCTCTATGACCTCGCCGGTCACGTCGAAGAACGCAACATCCCAGGGTACGCGGTCGACGTGAATGCCGTTCAACTGGACGCGGACCCGGCGTTTGAGCTTGTGCGACTCGGCTTCGACAGTGTGCAGAGTTTTGACGCTTTGACGGGAGCGGCGCAGGGATCCGTTGCCGATGTCTACGGTCTCGATCTGGTTTCCGGTCGCTTCGGACCTGGCGCTGCGTGGCAGGTTGCCGTGCGCAAGCATGACGCGGCGGAGTGGTTCTCCGGCTCGGCAATTGCCTCGCAGGGCAGCTGGGTGTCCGATTGGAACAGCACCCGTTCTGCCGATGCCGTGGATGTCGATGGCGACATGCGGGACGAGCTGCTCGTTGCGGATGAGCATGGGGGAATCGTTCGAGTACTGGATTCTTCCACCCATCTGGAGCGTTTCAACATTTCGTACGAGGATCCGCACGTCTTCATGAGTGCCATCAAGACAATGGACATCGACGGTGATGGTCAATTGGAGGTCGCCCTCACCAGACAGTACCCGGATTTTGAGACCCGCGAGAACGGCAAACTGGTTCGATTGAACGACACGGAGACCGTCGGTCGTTTCTTCACTGAGGAGACCGGAATTCTTGTCACGCGTTTTGGCGACGTGGACGGGGATGGCCGCGCCGAGTTGCTGCTGGGTGGGGGCGCAGATTCGCAGAGTGGGCATCTCTATGTTCTGGACCCGGCCACCGGCACGATCAAGTGGCGCACTGACTACGACAGCTGGGACGGCTGGGCTCCCTTCAACATGGTTTATCGGCGAATCTGGGTCGGCAACCTGGATGGCGAGCCGCGCCCCGAGATCGTCGTGGCCGGCGAGAACATCTACGACGGTCGAATCATGATCATCGACGGCCCTGACAAGCTCGTTGAGCGTGACATCTATCAATACGCGTCTGGCGTACTGGCGGATCGTGGCGTTGGTGGACTGGTCATCGAAGACGTGACCGGCGATGGAGTAGCCGAAATCGTAGTCGGCACCCACGCGCTCACGACCGGCAGCAGCAATGCCCGCGTACAGGCCTTTTCCGTTGCGACGGGAGCCGAAGTCTGGGCGGGCCCGGGCATCGGAAGCGATCCCTGGTCGCGGGTTCGCGACATGTTTACCGGGCAGCTTGATGCGGATGCCGCCTATGAACTCGTGGTCATCACGTCCGATCGCGTCGCCTGCTTTGATGCAATCACCCACGCCCTGGATTGCAATTTCCCTGCGACGGCACGCGGTGGGTTCCTGGTTCCCGACGGGCTTGCCGGCCCGGAACTTTTCCTCTACTCGGATGCAGGAAATGTCAGCGTCTACCACGCGCTCACTCGAAGCTTCCTGCGTTCCTTCTCGCTCGAAGCACCGCTTGATGGGCTCGAACTTATCGATCACACACCCACACACTCCCGACTACTGGCTATGTCCAACGGCCGCGCTCGCCTCGTCGCCTCGTCCGATGGCACCATGCTGGAGGAAAGCAGGACAATGGCGCCAGCACCTTCTGCCTCGCAGCCGATCGCGCATGGAAGTGACGGCAACAGGACCTGGGTATCTGTTGGTGAGTCGATGGGATGGCACTTGTTGCAGCTCGGCGATCTGGATGCGCTCTGGGCGAACGACTTCGAGTAGCAGTCGCCAGCTAGCTGCAGAAGCAAGAAAGGCCGAGGGATCTCCTCGGCCTTTTGCGTTGAAGCGAGACGGTTACAACGTTCGGCTTACTCCTCGACGCTGAACTCCCCGAACGGGACCAGCTGTTCGGAAACGTCTTCGGGGCTGCCGACGACGATGATGCTCTGCCTGGCCGGGTCGAAGTACTTCTTGCCCATGGCCATGATCTGCTCGGGGGTGACCTTCTGGATCATCGGCACGTACTCGGCGAGGAACTCCGGCGGCAGGCCGACCAGCCAGTTGCTGGCCAGGGTGCCGGCGACGGCGCCCTGCAGCTGGTTGGTGATCAGGTAACCACCGGCGACGTAGCGCTTGTTGCGATCCAGCTCGACCTTGCCGACCGGTTCGCTGCCGAGGCGCTTGAACTCGCCCATGATCTCGGTGAGCGCGGCGCCGGTGACCTCGTTGCGCACGTCGGAACCGGCGACCAGTGCGCCGCCACCGGCGTAGCGGCGCTGTGAGTCGTAGGCGCCGTAGGTGTAGCCCTTGTCCTCGCGCAGGTTCTGCATCAGGCGGCTGCTGAAGCCGCCGCCAAGCACGGTCCGGGTAATGGACAGCGGGATGTAGTCGGGGTCGGTGGCCGGCACGGCCGGCTGGCCGACGCGCAGGGCCGACTGCACGCTACCGTCACGCTTCAGCAACACGTAGCTCGGCTTGGCTTCGCGACGTGCCGGCAGGACTTTCGGCGGTGCTTCGCCGGCGCCCTTCCAGTCGCCGAAGGCCTTCTTCGCGAGGTCGAAGCCCCGGTCCTTGTCGATGCGGCCGGTGATCACCAGCAGCGCATGTTCCGGACGCAGGCGGCGTGCGTGTTCCTGCTTGAACAGGTCCACGTTGACCGAGGCGATGCTGGCTTCGGTCTGCTGCGTGCGGGCGTAAGGATGATCGCCGTACAGCGCCTTGCCCAGCGCGCGCTCGGCGCGGAAGCCGGGCTGGGCCTCGGAGGCCTTCAGTCCCTGCATGGCATTGGCCTGCGCCAGCTGCACCTCGTGCTCCGGGAAGCTCGGACTGCGGGCGACTTCCGCCAGCAGCGCGATCATGTCGCCGGCATGCGAGGGCAGCGAATAGGCGTTGATGTTGATGCCGTCCATGCTGGCGCCGGCACCGATGCCGCCGCCCATGCCCTGCGCAGCCTCGGCAATCGCCCTGGAGTCGCGCTTGGCGGTGCCTTCGGTGAGCAGGCCGGCCAGCAGGTCAGCAAAGCCCGGGTGTTCGGCGTCATCGACCGCGTTGCCGGCGTCCTTCACCGACAGCACGAAGTCCACGCGCGGGATGCCGTCGCGCGGCACCACCCAGACCTCCATGCCGTTGTCCAGCGTCTGCCGGGCGATGTCTGGCACCGGCAGCGCCTTGTCCTTGGCATAGGCCGGCAGCTGCTTGGGCAGCTCGACTTCCTTGGCCATCGCGCCACTGGCGGCGAAGGACAGCGACACGGCGGCGGCGAGCAGGAGCTTGTTGATGATCGTCTTGTTGAGGGTCTTCATGATTCGCTCCTTACTCGCTCTTGGCCGCGGCCGCCTGGGAATCGGCAGCCGCTTCGGCGGCCTTGATCATGGCTTCCGGCTGGCGGTCGATCACGGTGCGGTTGGCGCGGGTGAGATAAGTCGCCGCGGCACGCTGGACGTCGGCGGAAGTGACCGCCTCGATCTTGCCGGCGATCTGGTTGACCACGTTGGCATCGCCCCACAGGGTCTGCAGCTTGGCCAGGTGTCGGCGCGAGATGAAGCTCTCCATGCCGCTGTACCAGTCGGCCAGCATGGCGGTCTTCACCCGGGCGAGCGTGGCGTCGTCGACGCCGTCCTTGACGATGCGCGCGACTTCCTCGTCGATCGCCGCCAGCAGCTTGTCGGCGCTGGCGTTCGGCTTGTACAGCGCAAACACGGTGAACAGCGTCGTCACTCCCATTCGCTGGTCAGGCCGTAGCGAATGGCCAGCGGCCATCTCGTCGCCCTTGACCAGGCTGGTACAGGCGCGACGCGTCGCCGTTGGCCAGCACCGAACCCAGCACCGCCATCGGCGCCTGGTCCTTGCTGCCGCGATCCGGCATCTTCCAGGCGGCAGCAATCGCCGGCACCTGCGCCAGCGCGTCGCTCTGCAGGATGCGCTTTTCTTCGGTGTTGAGGCCTTCGGCGTAATCCGGCGGCTCCGGCGTCGGGCGCGGCTTGAGGTCGCCGAAGTACTTCTCGGCCAAGGCGAAGGCCTGCTCCGGCGTGACGTCGCCGGCGATGCCGAGTACGGCGTTGTTCGGGCCGTAGTAATCGCGGTGGAATGCCTTCACGTCATCGAGACTGGCGTTCTCCAGATCCTTGAAGCTGCCGTAGCCGTCGTGGTTGTTTTCCCACTTGCTGAAGGCCTGCTGGCCGATGTCGATCCACATGAAGCCGCCGTAGGGCTGGTTCTTCACGTTGACGCGGATCTCCTCCTTCACCACGTCCTGCTGGTTCTTCAGCGTGGTCGGGTTGAAGTCCAGCGTCTTCATGCGGTCGGCTTCCAGCCACAGGATCGGCTCCAGCGCGGACACCGGCGCGACCTCGATGTAGTTGGTGAAGTCCGGTCGCGTGCTGCCGTTGTTGCGGCCACCACCGCCGCTGATGACCTTGTCGAACACGCCTTCGCCGGCATTCGGCGTGCCTTCGAACATCAGGTGCTCGAACAGGTGCGCGAAACCGGTGCGGTTCTTCGGCTCCAGTCGCATGCCGACGTGGTAGACCACGCTGATGCCGACCGTCGGTGAGCTATGGTCTTCGGAGACGACGACGGTCAGGCCGTTGTCGAGTTTCTTGATGGCGACCGGGACGTTCCACTGGTCGGCGTCCGCGGCGTGCGCGGACAGCGACAGGCAGAGTCCGGCCAGCAGCGCGGTGAGGCGACGTTGCATGACTGTTCCATTCGCAAGGGACCAACCGATAACCTAACCGAGCTGCAAACGGCGTCACAGCGCCGGAAGTCACGTCCAGCCATCGCCGGGAGCGACCCACATGAGCCTGCCACCTCTTGCCACACCAGGATTCCTCGCCGTCGCGGTGACTTTCGGCATCGGTCTGATGATCGGCATCGAACGCGAACGTGCCCGCTCCGGCGATGACGACGGCCATCCGGGTGGCATCCGCACCTTCACCCTGGTTTCCCTGCTGGGCCTGCTGTCGAACTGGCTTGGATCGGCCATGCTGCTGGCCGGATTCCTCGGCGTGACGGCGCTGGCCGTGGCCGCGCATGTCAGAAGCCGGTCGCCAAACCTGGGGCTGACCACCGAGGTCGCCATCCCGGCGACCTTCCTGCTTGGCGCCTTGACCACCACACAGCCGGCCTGGGCCGCCGGGATCGGGGTGATCGTCGCGGTACTGCTCGCCGCGAAGTCGAGCATGCATCATTTCAGCCGACAGGTACTGACGACGGCCGAGGTTCGCGACGGACTGATCCTGGCCGCAGCGGTGCTGGTGGTGCTGCCGCTGCTCCCGGAGCAGGCCTTTGGTCCCGCCGATCTGTTTGACCTGCGCCGGTTGTGGCTGCTGCTGGTCGTGCTGCTGGCCATCGGCATGCTGGGCCATGTCTGCCAACGGCTGCTGGGCGCGCGCGCCGGCATCCCCTTGGCGGGTTTCCTCGCCGGATTCGCATCGTCGACCGCAGCGACGGCCAGCTTCGGCCAAAAGGTGCGTGACGGCGACGTCGACCCGGCGGCCGGGGCCGGCTCGGCGCTGCTCGCCAACCTCGCCTCGTTGCTGATGTTCATCGGCATCATCGGCGGCCTTGCGCCGAAGCTGCTGGTTGCCAGCCGGTGGTCGCTCGGCATGGCGGCGGCAAGCTTGCTGGTCGTTGCGCTATCGATGCTGCGGCGACGAGGTGTTGCGGACGAAGATCCACAGGGCGGCAATGCGGTAGCAGGCGGCAGCGGCGCGTTCCGGCTGGGGCACGCGGCCCTGCTGGCACTGGCGATTTTCGCGATCACCGTGGTCGCCGGCGCGATGAACCACTGGTTTGGCAGCGTTGGTGCCCTCACCACCGCTACCGTTGCCGCACTCGCCGAGGTGCATGCGGCCGCCGCGAGCATCGCGCAGCTTGCCGCTGGCGACAGCATCTCGACGGAGCGTGCGACTCAGGGCCTCGTGCTGGCACTGGCCGCCAGCTTTGTCGCGAAAGGCGTGGTGGCGGCCATCAGCGGCAGCCGCGCTTACGCCTGGCGATTCTGCATCGGTCTCGGCTTGGCGTTGATGCTGGCGGTGGCCGGCTTGTTCCTGCCGCTGCCATTCCTCTGATTCCGCTGCGGCGGCAGGCTGCGGTCAGACGTCGCCGCCGTCGGCCCAGCCTTCGCCGCTGCCGCGGTTGAACACGCGGTCCGTGTCCAGCACATTGCCGGCCGGCACGTTGTCCTGCGCCGCGACATGCTCGTAGATCGGCGTGAAGTCGGGGCGCGTCGCCTCGAACAACTGCTCGTAGCTGTCGATGACGAAATAGGTCTTCTGGTAAGTATCGATGCGGTACTGCGTGCGCATGATGCGCTCCAGGTCGAAGCCGATGCGGTTGGGCGCGTCGGACTCGAGGCAGTGGATCGACTCGCCCTTGCTGCTGACGATGCCGGCGCCGTAGATGCGCAGGCCTTCATCCGTGTTGATCAGGCCGAATTCCACCGTGTACCAGTACAGGCGGGTCAACTGCGACAGCGCCTCCGGACCGATGCCGTGCGCCTTCACGCCGCCGCGACCGTAGGCGGCCATGTAGTCGGCGAACACCGGGTTCATCAGCAACGGCACGTGGCCGAACAGGTCGTGGAACAGGTCCGGCTCGGCGATGTAGTCGCGCTGCTCGGGCTTGCGGATCCACCAGGTCACCGGAAACTGGCGGTTGGCCAGCAGCTGGAAGAAGTCCAACTCCGGCAAAAGGCCTTCGACACCGACCAGGGTCCAGCCGGTGGTTTCACGCAGCACCTCGTTGAGCTCGCTGAATTTCGGGATCGCGTCCGCCGACATGCCCATGGCGTCCTGCGCTTCCAGGAATTCGCGGCAGGCACGGCCGGGCAGGATCTCGCGCTGCCGACGGAACAGCTCGGCCCAGACCTGGTGGTCGGTGTCGCTGTAGTCGTCCCAGGGCTGCTCGACCACGCCGGTGGCGTAGACCGGCACATAGCCTTTCTCGGTCATGCTGGCTTCGAGGCGTTGTGGCTGGCCCATGGCGGCGCTCCGTGGCTTCGGGATCGTCCTTCATTATCCGCGAGATGGCGCGCAAGTTTGTTGCTTTGTTGTTGTCGAATGCCGTTATTGCGCAATATTATTGCGTCAACTTCGCATTTTTATACGGAAAGTCATGGACAAGACCGATATCGCGCTTCTGGCCGAACTGCAGCGCAATGGTCGCATCAGCAATACCGAACTGGCCGAAAAGGTGCGCCTGTCGCCCTCGGCCTGCCTGCGCCGCGTGCAGAAACTGGAGGCCGACGGCGTGATCGCCGGCTACATGGCGCAGCTCGATCCGATCAGATTGGGCCTCGGCCTGCAGGCCTTCGTCCGCGTGCAACTGTCCGCGCATGACGCCGACTCGATCAACCGCTTCGTCGAGCGCATCGAGCGCTGGGATGAGGTGGTTGCCTGCTACGCGTTGACCGGCGACATGGATTACCTGCTGCAGGTCGTCGTCGCCGATCTCGACCACTTCTCGCAGGTACTGCTGGATCGCCTGCTCAAAGGCGGCGGCGTCGCCGACGTCAACACCAGCTTCGTACTGCGCACGGTGAAATCGCCGGGCGGCCTGCCGCTGAATGCGGTGACATAGCGAGGCTCAACTCTCGGCGCGCACCGTGTCGCGGCCTTCGTCCTTGGCGCGGTACAGGGCGCGGTCAGCGCGACGCAGCAGGTCAGCGGTGGTTTCGCCCTGTTCACGCTGCACGGCAACACCCACCGACAGCGTCTGCCGGCGTTCCCGACCATCGATGCATACCGGCGTCGCCGTCATGACCGCACGAATCCGCTCGGCGACTTCCACCGCACGATCCGCGTTGGCGCCCTGCATCAGCACCAGAAATTCCTCGCCACCCAGGCGACCCAGCACGTCATCGGTCCGCAGCACGCTGCCCATTCGCAGCGCCGCTTCGCGCAGCACGGCATCCCCGAACAGGTGGCCGTGCTGATCGTTGACCTGCTTGAAGTGATCCAGATCAATCAACAGCAAGGCAACGCGCGTTTCGGGATGGAATCGCCGGTTCAACTGCCGCTGCGTCGCTTCGATGATCCAACGCCGGTTGTGCAGGCCCGTCAGGCTGTCGGTCACCGCCAACTGCTCGGCGCGCGCCAGGCCGCGCTCCACGCACATCAGCAGAAAGGACACCGCACCCAGCAGCGGCAGCAGGCCGCCACCGGCCAACGCCAGCACCGGGAAGGGCCCGTCTGTCTGGAACAGACCAGCAGCAGGCTCGCCAAACAACTGGCGGACACCAAGCCCCACCAGCAGCAGGCTCATCATCAGGAATACCGCAGCGGCAATGCTGGCCGAGAGCATCGGATCGTCCTTGCGGGCGCGCCATGCTTCACGAGCGATGACCGCCCCGGCCACCGCGATCAGCAGCGACATCAACATCACTCGAAGCTGCAGCAGCGGCCACACGGCGGTGGTGAGCCACAACAGCAGTAGCAGGAGGAATGTCGCCGGCAGCAACCACAGCAGGCTTGCCTCATGGCCACGAAAGCGACGCAGCGAACTGAACTGGCAGCTCAGCCCGATCAGCAGCAGGCTGTTTCCGGTCATCACACTGGCCGCCTCGCCAATCATTGGCCGCAGACCGAAGCCGACCAGCGCCAGCGCGATCAGCACGTCCGACAACCCCCAGAGACGCAGCATTGGCCGCTCGTCCCGCGGCAGCGCGGTGCTGACCAGCAGCATCAGCAGGCCGACCAGCAACGTCACGATGGCATCCATCAGCATCGCGGTGGCGATATCGAACTGCATAGCCCTCCCAAGCCGATGAATCCGGGTGCGGCCCCACGGCGGGACGCCCGGTTTGCCGGGCCAGTCTATCCACTCGGCGGACAGGATGGTTCCATTCCCGATAGCCGGTCGCGACGTCCGCTTTATTTCAGAATAAACTAATATATTGCCCTTCCTTCCGTTGTTTGGAGCGGCTCCATGGATCTCGACGGCCTGCTGATCGCGCGGCTGCAATTTGCGTTCACCATCGCGTTCCACATCATCTTCCCGACCTTCACCATCGGCTTGGCGGCGTTCATCGCCTTCCTCGAAGGCGTCTGGTTGAAGACCGGCAACGAGCGCTACCTGATGCTGGCGCGGTTCTGGACCAAGGTCTTCGCGCTCAGTTTCGCGATGGGCGTGGTCTCGGGCATCGTGATGAGCTACCAGTTCGGCACCAACTGGAGCGGCTATTCGGAGAAGCTCGGCAACGTGCTGGGGCCACTGATCGGATACGAGGTGCTGACGGCGTTCTTCCTCGAAGCGACCTTCCTGGGCGTGATGCTGTTTGGCTGGAACCGCGTGCCGCCGTGGCTGCATTTCATGTCGTCGGTGATCGTCGCCGTCGGCACCACCATTTCGGCATTCTGGATCCTGTCGGCCAATAGCTGGATGCAGCACCCGGTGGGCTTTCGTCTGGAAAACGGCATTGCCTACCCCGTGGACTGGCTGGCCATCGTGTTCAACCCGACCTTTCCGCTGCGTTTCACGCACATGGTCATCGCCTCGTATCTGACGACTGCTTTCGTGGTGATGGCGGTGGGCGCGCGCTACCTGCGTCGCGGCCTGCACCAGCACGGGGGCCGGGTGATGCTGCGTACCGGTCTTGGCATGGCACTGCTGCTGGCACCGCTGCAGTTGTTCATCGGCGACTTGCACGGGCTTCAGGCTGCCGATGTGCAGCCGGCCAAGATCGCCGCCGTCGAAGCGCACTGGGACAGCAGCGAGCCGGCGCCGCTGGTGCTGTTCGCCTGGCCGGACGAGGACGCGGAAACCAATCATGCGTCGATTGAAATCCCGCACCTGGCCAGCCTGCTGATCACGCACGACATCGATGGCACCTTTTCCGGGCTGAAGGATTTCGCCCGCGAGGATCGACCGCCGGTGAAGCCGGTGTTCTTCAGTTTCCGCATCATGGTCGGCATCGGGATGCTGATGATCCTGCTCGCGCTGTGGGGCGGCTGGCGCTGGTGGCGCGGCCGGCTGTTCGAGAAGGGCTGGTATCTGCGCCTGATCGCCTGGAGCTGGCCGGGCGGTTTCATCGCCGTGCTGGCCGGCTGGGTGGTTGCGGAAACCGGTCGCCAGCCCTGGGTCGCTACCGGCATCCTGCGCACCGTCGATGCGGCCTCACCGGTCGCCGCCGGCGCCGTGCTGTCGTCGCTGCTGCTGTTCATCGCGGTCTACGCCATCGTCTTCGCCGCCGGCATCTACTACATCAACCGGCTGCTGGAGAAAGGCCCGCCGGTGCTGAAGGCCGATGATCCGGCGGCGCCGGTCGGCACCACGATGCGTGCGGCCAGCGAAGCCGCGCGCGCGGCGACGGAGGGCTGAGCCATGGAGACCTTCCTGCCCACCATCTGGGCCGCGCTGATCGCACTGGCCGTGCTGCTGTACGTGCTGTTCGATGGCTTCGACCTCGGCCTCGGCATCCTCTTTCCGTTCCGCCGTGCCGAAGGTGATCGCGACCTGATGATGAACTCGGTCGCACCCTTCTGGGATGGCAACGAAACCTGGCTGGTGCTGGGCGGCGGCGGCCTGTGGGTGGCGTTTCCCAAGGCCTACGCCATCATCCTGCCGGCGCTGTACCTGCCGCTGATCGTGATGCTGCTGGCACTGATCTTCCGCGGCGTCGCCTTCGAGTTCCGTTGGGTAGCCAAGCCGAAGCACCGCCTGTGGGACATCGCCTTTGCCGGTGGTTCGTCGGTGGCGACCTTTGCCCAAGGCGTTGTGCTGGGCGGACTGGTGCAGGGCATCCACGTCGAAAACGGCCAGTTCGCTGGCGGAACCTTCGACTGGCTGACGCCGTTCTCGCTGCTCTGCGGGTTTGGCCTGATGGCCGGCTACGCACTGCTCGCGGCCTGCTGGATGCTGTTCAAGATCGAGGGCGAGCTCGCCACCTGGGCGCGCCGCACTGCACGCACCCTGCTGTTCGCCATGTTGGTCTTCATCGCCGCAGTCAGTGTCTGGACGCCGCTGATGAGCAGCGACATCGCCGAACGCTGGTTCAGCACGCCGAACTTCTTCTACCTCTCGCAGGTGCCGCTGCTGACGCTGATCCTCGCCTACGTGATCTGGCGCGGCCTGCGCCGCGGTGCCGAACTGACACCGTTCCTCGGCAGCATCGGACTGTTCGTGCTCGGCTTCGCCGGCCTCGCCATTTCAACCTGGCCATACCTGGTTCCGCGTGCGTTGACCGTGTTCGAAACCGCCGCCGCGCCCGAATCACAGATCTTCTCGCTGGTCGGCGTGCTGGTGATGCTGCCGATCATCCTCGGCTACGTGGTCTTCGTGTACTGGACCTTCCGCGGCAAGCTCAAGCCCGGCGACGGTTACCACTGATTTGGTTCGCCTATGGCAGACTCGATCCGGCTTTCGGATTGGAGTGAGGTCATGGCAGACATCGGGACGGTGCGAACAGCGCCACGTGGCGAAAAGTGGTTCCTGCTGGCGGTGGTTGGCGCCGTACTGGTCTGGTCGGGCATCGTGCCCAACGACCGCCTGACCTGGTTCATGGAGATCATCTGGGTGCTGGCCGCGATCCCGTTGATGATTGCCACCGACAAACGCTTTCCGCTTAGCCGCCTGCTGCTGTGGCTGATCGCCATTCACATGCTGATCCTGATCTACGGCGGCAAGTACACCTACGCCGAAACGCCGCTAGGTGACTGGTTCCGCGACAGCTTTGATCTGGTGCGCAACAACTACGACCGCCTTGGTCATTTTGCCCAGGGCTTCATTCCGGCCATCCTTGCCCGCGAGCTGCTGTTGCGACTGACGCCACTGAAGCCGGGCGGCTGGCTGTTCTATCTCGTCTGTGCCGCGGCACTGAGCTTCAGCGCCTTCTTCGAGCTGATCGAATGGTGGGCGGCCGTCCTCATGGGCGGCGACGCCGACGCCTACCTCGCCACGCAAGGCGACATCTGGGACACGCAATGGGACATGTTCCTGGCGCTGTGCGGATCAATTGTCGCGCAGCTTTTGTTTGCGCGACTGCATGACCGGCAGTTGGGGTTGAGGTAGTGGTCCGATTGCCGCCGCTTCAATGTCACATGGATCAACTGTCGTCAGGAACAAGAGCTTTCACTGTCCCTTCGGGCCAGCGAGTTCATTTTCTTTGCTTGTCCAAAGAAAACGGAACCAAAAGAAAAGACACCCCGCGTCCGCGCCCGGCTACGCCGGGTTCGTGAGTCGGAGCCGGGGTTTTCGACAGTTCTTCCTGAACTGGCGAAAACGCGTGTGCATCCCTGCACACGCCCGCTTCGCGGCCTGATCGTCCCCGTCTCACCGCTACCGAAGGGATCCGAAAAGCGTTGCAAATGCGAAGTCTGCTTGTTGCTGTTGGCTCCTTTCCTTGCTCGCAGGGGAAGGCTGGGATGGGGTTGCTCTTGCTTTTGCTCAACGCTGCGCGATGCAGCGCCCTAAAAGCCGCCTGGCGGAACCACCATCTGATGTTCCGGGCCGGAAAATGGTTCTTCGTCAAGGAACTCGGAGAGGTTGCCGTCCGTTTTCGCACGCACGGCTGGAGAGAAGAACAGCATGCCAATGGCAAACGTCGCGAAAGCCCAGTGAATCATCCACAACGTGCTACTCCACGGTTCCAGGGCGACTACACCATCGGTTGCTGCCAAGACGATTGTTGCGACGAAGTAGATGATGAACAGGTAGCGCGAAAACCAGACGTAGAAGAAGGCCAGAACGAACGCCAGGAACCAGATCAGTATTGAACTCCAGTACAACCAGAAAGAAAGGTTGCCGGGAAGCAATGCGCCTTCGCCGGAAGCCTCAAGCAACGCGATCTGCGCTGCACTCAGTGGCATAGGCAGAAAGCTGATGCCAGTCGCGATAACCAGGGAGGTTATCGAGAGAAAGACCAGCAGGCGAAAGTTTTCAAGATCGCGTTTCATCGGTATGCATTCCGCCTCAGACAGAGATCAATAGGCGTTGTGTACCACATCCGCGCGCCGCGCAATGCTCTCAATCCCCTCGGTAGCGGTGAGACGGAGACGATCAGGCCCAAAGGGGCGCGTGCACGGATGCACGCGCGTTTTCGCCAATTCATGGATGAATTGTCGAAAACCCCGGCTCCGACTCACGAATCCGCGAAGCGGGCGCGAACGTGGGGTGTCCTTCTCTTTGCCTACATTTCTCTTGGACAAGCAAGAGAAAGTAGGTCGCTGGCCCGAAGGGACAGTGAAAGCTCTCGCTTCGAAGTGTCGAGCCGCACCACGCGGCTCAGATTTCCTTCTTCGCTATCCGCTTGTGCAGTTCGTTGATCTTCATCAACGCTGCGCTGCTGTAGAGCTGGTGGTAGTCGGCGACCATCTCGCCGTTCTGGATCACCGGGTCGGTGGCGACGGCGGCCTTGGCGGCTTCGATATCGGGCACGGCGAGGATGAAGATGCCGCGCCGGCCTTCGACGCCGTCCAGCGGGCCGGCCAGTGCCAGCGTGCCTTCCTCGGCAAGTCGGCCCATGTTGGCGAAGTGGCCGGCAAACATGGCCTTGCGCTTGGCTTCGTCGGTGACGGGCGTTGGTCCGCTTTTCAGGATGACCAGCACGTAGGGACGCATGCCATAGTCGTCGGCACCCAGTGACTCGGCCAACGCCTCATCGTAATGCGACGGCAATGCTTCTTTCGCGTCGACGGCGGTGGCCTTGTCCGTTTCCGACGCCAGTGCAGGCAACGCGAACACGGTGAGCAACAGCGAAAGGAGGGCTTTGTGCATGACGGTTCTCCGGATCAACGGTTGGGTGGGAGACCCTGATCATCGCCCAGGAACGCGACGTTCGCACCTGCCTTGATGCGAACGCGGCATGCCGTCAATGAATCGTTGGCGGCCTTGGCGGCGGCCCGTTGCCATCATCGTGATCGTCCTGATCCGAGCCGGGAAAGCGCAGCACCACGCCACGCTGGCGCAGGCGTTCCTCGCGGCGTTCGCGCGCGGTGCCCGAGCCGTCCCAAAGCGGCGTAACATCATCCGGTGCCGCCGGCTCGAACATGCCTCGACGTTGACGCGCCAACTCCTCCTGCATCGCCAGCTCGGCTTCTTCCTCCAGCTCCCAGCTGTACTTCTTGCGCGGCGGCGCGGGGTCGCGGCGATGCCAGAGGATGGCGGCGAGCAGGCCGAAGATCGCGCCGCCCAGATGCGCTTCCCAGGACACGCCGATCTCGCGCGGCAGCACTGTCATCAGCATGCCGCCGTAGAGGAAGAAGGCGATCATGGCGCCGGCCACGGCCGGGCGGTCGCGTCGGATGATGCCCATCACGAACAGGAACGCGAACAGGCCATGGTTCACGCCGCTGGCACCCAGGTGCATGGACGGCCGACCAAACAGCCAGACGAACAGGCCGGAACCAATCCACACCAGCACCACCGTTCGCAGCGCGCTGCGCGGGTAGATCCAGCCCGCCAGGCTGCCGAGAATCAGCAGCGGCAGCGTATTCGACAGCAGGTGATCGACCGATCCGTGCAGCAGCGGCGCGGTAGCAACGCCGACCAGGCCCAGCGCCGAGCGTGGGCGGATCGCGATGCTGGCGAAATCCGCACCCAGCCAGATCTCGATCATCTTGATCCACCACAGCACGGCGATGAATGCCAGCGAGGCCAGCACCGCGCGCCAGAAGCGGCGGCGGTCGGCGGCGGCGTGTTTCTTCAGATTGGGGCCGTAGTCGGGAACAGGAAGGTCCATGAACCCATGGTTGGGGCGTGTCTGTCAGGACGCAAGGCAGCGCTGTCTCATGGATTGAGACGCCAAACGCGAATCCTGCATCGATCCAATCGAGGAAAGCACCATGGAACTGCCGCTGAAGCATCACGACGAGCCACGCGACGATGGTTCTGGTGCCACGGATTCGCCGGATGACAACGAGCGCCTTCCGCGACTGCTGGCCGCGCTGCGGCGTCGCTACACGGATCGCATCACGGCCGAACACCAGCGCCCGGCTCGCCCGGCGCAATGGGCGCCGCTTCCCGACGACCTGTCACCTCGATTGCGCACAGCGCTGGCCTCGCGTGGACTGAGCAAGCTGTATTCGCATCAGGCCGAAGCCTGGAACGCCGTTCGTGGTGGACAGCACATCGTCGTTGCCACGCCGACGGCCTCCGGCAAGTCGCTCTGCTACAACCTGCCGGTGCTCGACGGCGTGCTGTCGCAACAGAAGAAGGCGCTGTACCTGTTTCCGACCAAGGCGCTGGCGCAGGATCAGGTCGCCGAATTGCTGGAACTCAATCGCGCCGCCGATCTTGGTCTGAAAGCCGCCACCTTCGATGGCGACACGCCGGGCGACGCGCGACGCAGCATCCGCCAGCACGCCGATCTCGTGGTCAGCAATCCGGACATGCTGCACCAGGGCATCCTGCCGCATCACACCGGCTGGGCGCGGCTGTTCGAGAACCTCGGCTACGTCGTCATCGACGAGGTGCACAGCTATCGCGGCGTGTTCGGTTCGCACCTCGCCAACCTGCTCCGGCGACTGAAGCGCATCTGTGCTTTCTACGGCTCGAACCCGCGTTTCATTCTCTGCTCGGCCACCATCGGCAATCCGCGCGAGCATGCCGAAGCGCTGCTGGCCGAACCGGTCCACGCGATCACCAACAGCGGCGCGCCGGAAGGGCCGAAGCACTACCTGCTGTGGAATCCACCGATCGTCAATCGCGACCTCGGCATCCGCGCGTCGGCGCGCTCGCAGAGCAACCGCATTGCGCGCATCGCCATCAAGGCCAGGCTGAAGACGCTGATCTTTGCGTCGTCGCGACTGATGGTCGAAGTGCTGACCAAATACTTGAAGGACGTGTTCGACCACGATCCACGCAAGCCACCACGCATTCGCGGCTATCGCGGCGGCTACCTGCCGGGCGAACGGCGGGCTGGCGAACAGGCGATGCGCGCCGGCCGCGTCGACGGCATCGTCAGCACCTCGGCGCTGGAGCTGGGTGTCGATATCGGCAGCCTCGATGTCGTCGTGCTGAACGGCTATCCCGGCAGCATTGCTGGTGCCTGGCAGCGCTTCGGCCGCGCCGGGCGGCGGCAACGTGCGTCGCTGGGCGTGCTGGTGGCGTCGAGCAACGCGCTGGATCAATACGTGGTGCGCCATCCGGATTTCTTCTTCGCGCAGTCACCGGAACAGGCGCGCATTGCGCCCGACCAGCCGCTGATCCTGTTCGATCACCTGCGCTGCGCCGCCTTCGAGCTGCCGTTTGTGGAAGGCGAGCAGTTCGGCAGCGTTGAACCCTCCGCCATGCTCGACCTGCTGGCCGAACACGGCGTGGTGCATCGCGAGGGCCGTCGCTGGGAATGGATCGCCGACAGCTATCCGGCCAACGCGGTGTCGCTGCGCAGCGTGGCCGACGGCAACTTCGTGGTGATTGATCGCACGGACGGCAGGCAGGACATCCTCGCCGAAGTCGATTATTCCGCCGCCGCGTTGACGCTGTACGAAGGCGCGATTCACCTGGTGCAGAGCACGCCCTACCAGGTCGAGAAACTCGACTGGGAGGGGCGCAAGGCTTTCGTCACCCGCACCCATGTCGACTATTACACCGACGCCATCGACTACACGCGGCTGAATCCGCTGGAGCGCTTTGATCACGCGCCGGCCGGGCAGGGCGAAGCCGCGCACGGCGAAGTGCATGTGCTGCGCCGCGTCGCCGGCTACAAGAAAATCCGCTACTACACGCACGAGAACGTCGGCTACGGTCCGGTGAACCTGCCCGACCAGGAGCTGCACACCACGGCGCTGTGGTGGCAGTTGCCGCCGGATCACCTGCAGCGCTGCTTCGCCAACCGGCAACAGGCGCTGGATGGCTTCGCCGGCGCGGCGCAGGCTTTGCACACGGTCGCGGCATTGGCGGTGATGGCTGAGCCCGCGGATCTTCGCCACGTGGTCGCCGACAGCGACGGCGGCTGGTTTGCACGCCGTGATGAACGTGGTCGGATGCAGGTGCAGGACGCTGATGGTTCGCCGCTTCACGGTGGTGAGCGCTTTGCGCCAACCTTGTACCTTTACGACAACTATCCCGGCGGCGTGGGGCTGTCCGAACCGCTGTTCGATCGGCAATGCGAGCTGATCACCAATGCGCATGCGTTGATCAGTGCCTGCGATTGCGCGGTGGGTTGTCCGGCCTGTGTTGGCCCGGTACTGGCTGCTGATGAGTCGAGCGACGACGACACACCGAAGTCGCTGGCGCTGCGGGTGCTGGACGAACTGTCCCAGTCATCACGCAAGGCAGATGAGCGAGACGTTTCCGTGGATGTGATGGCCACGTCGATGGCGGAAACGTCATCACAGGTTCCGCCGCGCAGCATGTCTTGCGATAGCCGCACGACGACGGACGATCCGTGGTGAGCAGCATCGCCGAACGCCTCTCGCGCCTGCGCGTGCAGGCGGGCGCGTCCGTTGCGGCTGAAGTCCCATACAGCCGTCATTCCCGCGAGGGCGGGAATGACAACGAGAAGGACGGGCGACGTGCAGTTTCCCCTGCATCCGACGCCGTTGAACTGGTCGCCAACCTGCGACGTCTCATACGCAGTCGTCGCGATGCTACGACTCGCGCATCGCCGCTCTCGCCGCGCTTGCAAGAGCCGACGAACTCGCAAGTGCCGGCACCGCCACTACCCGGCACCGAGATCTCGCCAGGCCTTCGATTGATCGAACAGCATGTTCCGCTGCTGCCGGCCAGCAACTCGCTAACCGTACGCTCGCTATGGCCGCTGCTGTCGCGTGGCCTTCCGCATCGCGTCAATGTTGCCGAACTGCTGTTCTTCGACACCGAAACCACCGGTCTGAATGGCGGCACCGGCACGCGCGCATTCCAGATTGGTGCGGCGCATTTTGACGATGATGGCCTGCATGTCCGCCAGCTGCTGATCACCCGTCTCGATGCCGAAGCCGCGATGCTGCAGACCTTCGCCGACTGGATGAATGGCCGGACGCTGGTCAGCTACAACGGCCGCAGCTACGACGCGCCTCTGCTCCGAACACGATGGCAGCTGCATCGACAGCGCGACGCCTGCAATGGGCTGCACCACATCGACCTCGTGCATCCCGTGCGTCGCCTTTATCGCGATGTCTGGCCCGACTGCCGCATGGCCACGGTCGAACGCGAACTGCTCGGCATCGCCCGCGCCAATGACCTGCCCGGCAGCGAAGCACCGCAGGCCTTCCGTCGCTGGTTGCAGTGTGGCGACGATGGCCCGCTACGCGGCGTACTCGCCCACAACGCGCAGGACCTGGTCAGTCTCGCGCGCCTGCTGCTGTACCTGACCCAATCGGACTGAGCACCCATACCAACCGCGTCAGCGCACGTCCTCGAAACCGTCACGGAACAGCTCGCCGCTGCTGCACTGCTCGACCTGCTTCGGATCAAACCAGACATGGAACTCCACGTTGGCCGGCATTGTTCCAAGATCCTGGCGAAACACCGCCCAGCGCTGGCGAAGGTTGCTGAACCAGACCCCGAAGGGCGTTGTCAGCACTTCCGATCCCTGGCCCTGGGTTACCTGCAGCTGTGCGCAGGCCTTGCCGTTCAGCAGCGGATGATCGAGGTAGAACGTGTTGCCACTGATGGCGCTGGCCTCGGTGAAGGTGCGGAATCCGGCCTGGCTGGGATCCTGCGCGTAGACGAAGAAGCGCACGAACTCCGGCACCGCGGCGCCGTCTTCGTTGATGATCAGCCACTGCGGTCCGAGATAGGCAACCGAATAGGGCGCATCGAAATAGGTGCTGGTCCAGTAGGGCGAGGCGATGATCACCTTGCCGCCCTTGCCGTTCACCCGCGCGTCGTCCAGCACGGTGGTGAATCCGGCCTGGTTGCCGGCCGACACCGTATGCGTGAACACCTTGCTCTGGTCCGGGTAGAACAGGTTGAAGGCCGCACCCTGCGGCATGTCGGCGAAGTCCTGGTTGAAAACGCGCCACTGGCCGGCGCCGTAGTAGATGCCGGTGAAGTGATCGTTGTACACGCCACCGATGCCTGCGGGGTTGTAGTTCGGCGTGAACAGCGTGCGCGCCGTGCCATCGCCGTCGATGCGCGGCCAGCTGATGATGCTGACGTGGTCGGCTGCGTTGGCAGAATCGTCCTGATGTGTCCTCTGCTCGCGACCGGCGGTTTCAAAAGCACCTATGTCGAACTCGACGCCGTTGAAGCGCGGCTGGCCGTCAACGTCGACGTTGGGAATGCCTGCCAGTCCCAGATCACCCGACACATTGACGCCGGCATCCACCGCCGGGCTGTCATCGAGGATGCGGAAGCCGTCCGGCTGCAGGCGCGGCGCCAGATGCACGGTGCCCGCACCCGGCGTGTATTCGTTGTAAACGTTTCCGAATTCGAGGTTGTGGCTGTTGGCGACGATGCCCGGATCGTCGAACTCACCGTCGATCAGGATGCCGCTCTGGTTGTACGCCACCAGGTTGCCGCGCACGGCGCCGGTAATCTCGCCGCCCAGATCCGCGCGGCCCCACACCGCCAGCGCGGTGCGGTTATCCACCAGCGTGTTGTTGTAGACCAGCGCGTCGACGTCGCCGTCACTGGCGTAGATCACCAGCGCGCCGCTGGCGCCAACGTTGCCGAACTGATTGCGCACCACGTTGCCGACGACGCGGGCCTGGAGCTGCCCGCTGCCCGCGCCATGCGTCACCAGGATGCCGCCGTTGTAGTTCTCGCCATCGATGCGATTGCCGATGATGCGGACGTCCGCCGCAGTGCCCGCTGATCCGGCGTGGATCGCCTCGCCCTGTTCGGAATCCACCACGCGGATGCGGTTGAAGCGGATGTCGTAGTTCGGCGCCTTGCTGGCGGTGCTGTAGAACGACATCGCCGTCATGCTCTCCGGGAACATCGGATCGGGATCGCCCTGCACCGACAGGTCGCTGTTCTCGACCAGCACATCCAGCCCACCATCGCCGCTGGCGTTGGCCGAGATCGCCGGGTTCTGCCAGTCTCGGAAGGCGACGATGCGCCGCGCGCGCAGGGTCAGCGTTCCGCTGCCGCTGCTGACGGCCTGGATGCCGCCGTTGCTGAAGTGCAGGTCTTCCAGGTTCACCGCCCGATTGAGCGCATCGGTCGAGGAAACGAAGAGTGCGCGGAACCCGGCGAACGTGGCGTCCTGCTTGCCGCTGCCACGCAGCGTCAGCGCCTTGTTCTGGATGGTGATGGCCTCGTCGACCGGCGTGTCGGTGACGATCACCACCGTGTCGCCCGCGCCCGATCCATCGATGCAGGCCTGCAGCGTGCCGTCGCAGGGCGCAGCACCGGGCCAGTCGCGGGTCACCGCATGCGCTGCTGAAACGCTTATCACCCCCAGCAGGCCAGCGAGTCCCGCACGCAGAAGGGTCACCATGTCCTCGTCTCCTCGCCGACCCCGGCAACATGCCCGGGCTTCACGGCATCACGAGCGGGCAACCCCTGTCAGCCCGGTCTCAGGAGAGGATACGTACTTTTTCCGAAAATCCTGACATCGACCCTGTATTGGATTGTCAAGGTCGCTTGACATCTTTTTTGTCGCTGTGGCATCGTAGTGTCAAGCAACCTTGACACCCAACATGAACCTCGACTTCCGCACCCAACTCGTTATCGGCCTGCTCTTGCTGGTCGTCGCGCTGGCGTTGCCGCGCTTCCTCAGCGTGTCGGACACGGCCCAGGGCGTGCTCTATGGCCTGGCCATCGGCACCCTGTTCAGCGCACTGATCCGTCGCCAGCGTGGCGGGGAGTGCGACGAGGTCCCGAAGGCGTTGGGCCGTCGCTACATGCGCGAGCTGATCCCGGCTATGGTCGCCTACATGGTGACGCTGTTCCTGTCGGTGTGGCTGCTGAAGCAGGTGGAGCTCGAGTGGCTGCGCGCGTTGCTTGCGCTGCTGCCGGTGGCGCCGGTAGTGCTCGTGATGCGCGCCATCATCCGCTACATCCGCGACACTGACGAGCTGCAGCAGAAGATCGAGCTGGAGGCGGTAAGCATCGCCACCGCGCTGGTGTCGCTGCTGTACATGTCCGGCGGTTTCCTGCAGTCGGCCAAGGTCATCGACGTACCATCGGCCGCCGCCATGATCTGGGTCTTCCCGCTGGTCTGCGCCACCTACGGCCTGGCCAAGCTGGTCGTGTCCAGCCGCTACCGGTAACCACGATGAACAGCCACGTTCGCGAGCTGCGGGAACAAGCCGGCTGGTCACAGGCCGCGCTGGCGGAGCGTCTCGGCGTATCCCGGCAGACGGTCAACGCCATCGAGACCGGCAAGTACGACCCCAGCCTGCCGCTGGCCTTCCGCCTGGCGCGGCTGTTCGAGCAGAACATCGAATCCATCTTCATCTACGAGGAGCAGACATGAAGTTGTCACTCACCGATCGTTGTCGACATCCGCTGACGCGCTGGGTGGCGATCGCCATCGCCATCGCGGCGGCATCGTCGTCGGCCAATGCGCGCACGCTGGGCACGCTGGAGTTCGAGCCCTGCACGCTGGCGCCGCCAGTCGGCATCGCCACCACCGAGGCGCAGTGCACCACGATGTCGGTGCCGGAGAATCGCGCCAAGCCGGATGGCCGGCAGATCGAACTGGCCATCGCCTGGATTCCGGGCGACGGTCGCGAGGAGCATCCGGATCCGGTGTTCATGCTGGCCGGTGGTCCGGGACAGAGTGCGCGCGACAGCTTTCCGCAGATCGAAGGCGCGTTCCGCCAGGTCGGTCGCCTGCGCGACATCATCCTGCTCGACCAACGCGGTACCGGCGCCTCGAATCCACTGACCTGCGAGCTCGACGAAGACGATGAGGACGACAACGCCGAGGCGAGCGACGCCGAGCAGATCGATGTCGCCGTCAAGCTGACGCGCGAATGTCTCTCGAAGCTGGGCGACAGTGACCCGCGCTTTTACACCACCACTGACGCCATCGCCGACATCGAGGCCGTGCGCGAAGCGATTGGTGCCGCGCAGGTCAACCTGGTCGGCATTTCCTACGGCACCCGCGTGGCGCAGCAGTTCGCGCATCGCTATCCGGCGAGCACGCGCAGCGTGGTGCTGGACAGCCCGGTGCCGAACGAACTGATTCTCGGCCAGGACCATGCGAAGAACCTGGAGTCCGCGCTCGACCAGCAGCTGGCGCGTTGCGTATCCGACAAGACCTGCAACGAGCGCTTCGGCAATCCGCGCGAGAAGCTGGCCGAGCTGGTGGCGAAGCTGCGTGAAGCGCCGATCGCCACCACCTGGCGTGATCCGCAGACCGGCGTCGAGGAGAGCGGCGAGCTGAAGTTCGACGACGTCGCCGGCCTGGTGCGCATGTACTCGTACATGCCGATGGCCACCAGCATGCTGCCGCTGGTGATTTCCGAAGCCGTCGATGGACGCACCGACGTGCTGCGTGCGCAGGCGCAGATGCTGCGCGGCCAGCTTGAAGGCCAGTTCAGTCGCGGCATGGAGCTGTCGGTGATGTGCAGCGAGGACGCGGATCAACTGCGCGTCGATCCAGCCGACGAGGACAGCCTGCTCGGCACGCGCTTCATCGAACTGGTCAAGGCGCAGTGCGCGGTGTGGCCGCACGGCAACGTGCCGGCCGATTTCCATGAAGCCCTGAAGACCGACATTCCGTTCCTGGTGCTGACCGGTGAGTTCGATCCGGTGACGCCGCCACGCTATGGCGAGCAGATCATGAAAGGCCTCGGCAACGCGCGCCTGATCGAAATCCAGGGGCAGGGGCACAACGTGATTCCGGTCGGCTGCATGCCGCGTCTGATGGCGGACTTCATCGACAGCATCCAGCCGGCCGACCTCGATACAACCTGCCTCGACAGCGTGCCGTACACGCCGCCGTTCGCCGGCTTCTACGGCTGGGAACCCTGACGGAATGGCTCCTCCCCTCGCTTGCGGGGGGAGGTTGGGAGGGGGGCGGACATCGGACAGCCTTCCACCCTCACCCCGGCCCTCTCCCGCCAACAGGAGAGGGAGACAAACGAATCACAAATCACGGATGTTGAACCCATGATCCAAGTCGACAACCTGCACAAGGCCTTCAAGGCCAAGACCGGCACGGTGAAAGCCGTGGACGGTGTGAGTTTCCACGCCGAGGACGGCCAGATCACCGGCCTGCTCGGTCCCAACGGCGCGGGCAAGACCACCACGCTGCGCATGCTCTACACGCTGATGTCGCCCGACCAGGGCCGCGTCGTCGTCGATGGCATCGATGCATCCAAGGATGCCGAAGCCGTGCGCCGAAGCCTTGGCGTGCTGCCGGATGCACGCGGTGTCTACAAGCGCCTGACTGCGCGCGAGAACATCGACTACTTCGGTCGCCTGCACGGCATGAGCGAAGCGGACATCGCGCAGCACCGTGATCGCCTGATCAAGGCGCTGGACATGGCCGACATCGCCGAGCGCCAGACCGAAGGCTTCTCGCAGGGACAGCGCACCAAGACCGCCATCGCCCGCGCGCTGGTGCATGACCCGAAGAACGTGATCCTGGATGAACCCACCAACGGCCTCGACGTGATGACGACGCGCGCCATGCGCGAATTCCTGAAGCAGCTTCGCGAGGAAGGCCGCTGCGTGATCTTCTCCAGCCACATCATGCAGGAGGTCGCCGCACTGTGTGATCGCATCGTGGTGATCGCCAAGGGTCGCGTGGTCGCGCAGGGCACCGCCGACGAACTGCGTCAGCAGACCGGCGAGGACAACCTGGAAGACGCCTTCGTCAAGGCCATCGGCACGGAAGAGGGGCTGCACGCATGAAAGCCATGATCACAGTCATGATGAAGGAGCTGAAGGACCTGTTCCGCGATCGCCGCACGGTGATGATCGGCCTGCTCATGGGTCCGCTGCTGCTGCCGGTGCTGATGCTGGGCATGTTCAGCGTGATGCAGAAGAAGGTCACCAGCCAGAGCGAGAAGACGCTGGCGCTGCCGGTGATCGGCGCCGAGCACGCGCCGAACCTGGTGGCTTGGCTCAACGGCCAAAACGTGACGACGCAGGACGCGCCGGAAGATGCGACTGCCGCCATCCGCAACCAGGACGAGGAAGTCATTCTGCGCATCTCGCCGGAGTTCGGCGACAAGTGGCGCGGCAGTGAACCGGCGCTGGTGGAGATCCTCTACGACGCCTCGCAGCAGGATTCGGAAATTCCGGTTCGCCGCATCGAAGGTCTGTTGAACGCCTACTCGTCACAGGTTGGCGCACTGCGCCTGCTGTCACGCGGGGTCAGTCCGTCGCTGGTGCAGTCGCTGGCCGTGTCGCGCAAGGACGTCGCCACGCCGGAAAGCCTGATCGGCCGTTCGCTGGTGTTCCTGCCATACCTGCTGATCCTCAGCGCCTTCATCGGTGGCGCGCACCTGGTCATCGACGTGACCGCCGGTGAGCGCGAGCGGCAGTCGCTGGAACCGCTGCTGGCGACGCCGGCCTCGCGTGGCGGCGTGATGAGCGGCAAGATCGCCGCGGCCTGCGCCTTCGGGTTCCTCAGCCTCTTCCTCACGCTGATCGCCTTCAAGATCGGCTTCCAGATCGCGCCGGGCATGCAGGGCAAGGTCGACGTGTCGGTGATGAGCATCGCGCGCATCCTGCTGGTGCTCACACCGATGCTGCTGATCGGCACCACGCTGCTGACGTTGATTTCAGCCAGCGTGAAGAGCGTGAAGGAAGCACAGAGCTACATGAGCCTGCTGATCATGCTGCCGATGATCCCGACCATCTTCCTGATGGTGTCGCCGGTGAAGAACGCGCTATGGCAGTTCACCGTGCCGTTCCTCGCACAGAACCAGATGATCATGAACATCCTGCGCGGCGAAGCCGGTGACATGAACGAATGGCTGGTCTATCTCGCCGCCGGTTTCGGCCTCGGCGCGATCCTCTGGTTCATCGCCGCGCGCCTTTACCACCGCGAGTCGCTGGCGATATCCGCCTGATTGACTCTCGATCTCGTTGAACGGAAACGGCGCCTACCGGCGCCGTTTCTCTACATGGAATCGACTGGCCCCAACCGACCAGGGTGCTGTGAAGATGCTGTCCCGGCGTTGACGCAGCTGACAGTCGATACACGCCTCACCTAGGGCGTACCGCTATCGGATTGTTCCCGCTCAACGTCGTCCGACGTAGACAGAATGCCACCGACATCCACCTTTCCCTTGGGTAGTCGACCGAGCGATTCGGCGCTGATGCGTTCCAGATACTCCAGCAGGGTCTTGGTACTGCTAATACCTGGCAAGCCGTACACATACATCTGATCCATGGGGTCGACCCGCACCGAACGCTTCAACCGGAACACTTCCCGGTCATACACCTTGTCGGCCCGTGCAAGCACCACGTCATCCGCGTACTCACGTTTGAGTTGGCGCCAGACGATGTCCGCTTCCTCCCGGACCAGCGGGCTCGCCATCCCGTACGCTGAAATGAATGTCTGCCGGTACGCCTCATCACGCTTGCGCTCGGCAGCCAGCGCCAGCCATGCCAAGCCGACAGGCTGGTCCATCGCGACGCTTTCGCCGCGAAACAGGATGACACCAAGATTGAACATGGCACGCTTGTCTGCCCATGACGCCGACCTGCGGAAATGCTTCAGCGCGGTTTTTGGCTTGCCCCGCTGCAGTGCAGCGTTCGCCATGCAGAAGTGATAATCGCCCGGAAGGTAGCGTTCGATGCCTCGGGCACACTTGATCTTCTTCAGCCCTTCAAATGGCCTCCCTTCTCCAGCAAAAACCGCTGCCGTCGACATACCGGTCATCAGTGCGAGAAACAGGAAGCCCCTGACAATTGCTTTCATGTACCACTCCTTCTTTTTGTTATCGGTGGGCCTTCTAAGGCTTCGCTTGCCGCGACCTGTGGGCTGCGGCGTCTTCGAAGTAAGGCAACCCGTCGACGGCAAGGTGCTCATGCCCCCGTCACGCCAGGCAGCACACGTCCCCTCGCCTACTCGAAGCCGTCAGCAAAGATCGCGCCAGGCGTGGGGACTCCCTCGCAATCAAGGCGGAGGTCATCCACTTGCGCCCACCAGTTCCAGCTACTGCCAGTGTAGCGGTAGCGGATAACAACGTTCTGTCCGACAAATGCTGTCAGGTCGAGTGAAGCGGCCTCGCCCGGACCCCAATGATCCTCGTCCCAGCGCTGCAGATTCGTCCAGCTTGAAGCACCATCCGTGCTGATATCCACATCGAACAGATCATTGCTTGTGCCTGTACCGTTGCTGTTGTCGTTGTAGGCGGCATTGAAATGCAATGTCGCTGCGGTGGCTGAGCTGAGGTCGATCCGGTTGGTCCACAGCTCGGCATCGTACGGGGCACCAGCGATGTTGGTTTCATCGGAGTCGGCACAGGCCGCGTTGCCGCTGCCCGGGGTCTGGTTTCCGCCGTTGTCGCAGGCTGTCAGCTCATCGGTGGTTGACCAGAACACGTTGCCGCTGTTGCGGGTGGTGAAGCTGGCAGGAATGCCGTTCTCGAACGTGACGGTTGCGCCATTGCAGACCAGATCCGGCTGCGTGACCCAGGCTGCGGCTGAAAAGACTTCGGAAGTACTGAAGGGGCTGGTCAGCGGGGCCTGGTAGGCGGCAAGATCGAAGTCATAGACAAACAGATCTCCCGGTTCATCGATGACCAGGTAGGCACGACCCTCGCCGATCGCCAGGCCATCGATGTCGGTCTGACCCGCCGGATAGGCGGTGATCAGCGTGCCGCTGCCATCCGTGTTCATCCGGTACAGCCCTCTGCCCGGCGGATCCGAATCGTCATTGGTCATGTACAGGGCCTGGTCATCCGGATTGAAAGCCAGCCCACCGCAGTCGAAGGTTGCATCGTCATAGTCGATGAACACGGTAGCGACCAGCGTGTCCAGATCGACGGTGTAGATCGCCTCGTTGGCGATGTTTCGGCAGGCGTAGAGCGTACCGTTGCCAAAGGCAAGGCCGGTCATGGACAGATCGGCCGATCCCGCGTCGGTGATGCTCCCAATCGTGTTAACGGTGCCACCGATCGGCCATTCCATCAGCGTGCTGCCGTTGTTGAACAGCAGGCGATGTCTGATCGGATCATAGGCCGCGCCCCACAGTTCGGCACCCGTGAACGCCTGGGTAGCGCTGTCCGTCATAACATTGATCCGGTAGGCACCGATGGCGACATCGTTCACACCGGCCAGCAGTCGCCTTGCACCACCGCCGCCTATACCGTCGCTGCGTTTGTACGCATGTTTCGATGGGATCGGATAGACCTCGGTCTGAAGCGCTGCATTCTGCTCGTTCAGGGTTTCAATGCTGTCCTGCGCCCATACGCCACTGACCGTTGGGCCAAGCGCCAGGGCGACAACGAGGCGCGTCATCAAAAGTGCATTCATCAGCCAATCTCCATCCCAGAAGCGGAGCGACAAACGCCTCTTGCAAGGCGAGGCCGCGCGGACGCGGGCAAGAGCGAGAACCCGCTCTGCACGGTGCAAGCGCTGATAGTGCGCTGAGCTTTCCCCGTTCTTCAAGCGCTGCCGCCGTTGATGAAGCATCCCGCGAGACCTGCCTCCGCATGGCCGGTCAAAGACGCGCTCTCAGCTCGTGACAGAAAAGCGCGCCACGACTTCTCTCTCATTTGCCGATGCAGAAACTGGTGAAAATGTGGCCGAGCAGGTCGTCGCTGCTGACGTCACCGGTGATTTCGCCCAGTGATTGCTGGGCAAGACGCAGTTCCTCGGCGGCCAGTTCGCCGGCGGCATCGATCACCAGTCGCTGGCGCGCGGCATCAAGATGCTGCGATGCACGCTCGATGGCATCAAGGTGGCGCTGGCGCGCGCTGAAGGTGTTGGCGGTGGACGCGGCATCGTGACCGGCAGCGAGGATCAGTTGATCGATCAGCGCAGGAATGCCGTCACCGGTTTTCGCGCTGAGCCAGAGTTGCGGACCGAGCGCATCCGCGTTGCCGCTCTCGACACGCGCCACTGAATCGCTTCGATCGATCTGGTTGTGGATACGCAGCAACTTGGGGCCGTGTTCGGCGCCAAGGTCGCTGCGATCAGCCCTCAACTGCTTGACCAGCGCGATCATGGCCGCATCGCCCTGTCGATCATCGATCACCGCCAGCACCAGGTCAGCGGCATCGAGTTCGGCGCGGGCGCGGCGCACGCCTTCCTGTTCGACCGCATCGTCGCTTTCGCGCAGGCCGGCACTATCGACCAGCGTGAGTTCGATGCCATCCAGCGAGATGACTTCGCGCAGCAGGTCACGGGTGGTGCCGGCGATCTCGGTGACGATGGCGCGCTCGCTGCCGGCCAGTGCATTGAGCAGCGAGGATTTGCCGGCATTGGGTGGGCCAAGTATCACCGCATGCAGGCCGCGATTGAGTCGCACGCCACGCGCGGCGTCATGCTGGAGTTTTTCAAGCAGGCTTTCGGTTTCATCGAGCCGTTCGAGCAGTTGCGGATCGTCGAGGAAATCGATTTCCTCTTCGGGAAAATCAATGGCGGCTTCGACGTGGACGCGCAGTCGCGTCAGCGATGCGACGAGTTCATTGACGCGCGCCGAGAACACGCCATCCAGTGAGCGCCGCGCCGCACGCACCGCCGCTTCGGAACCGGCAGCGATCAGGTCGGCAACGGCTTCTGCCTGCGCCAGGTCCATGCGGCCGTTGAGGAAGGCGCGTTCGCTGAATTCGCCGGGCCTTGCCGCGCGCGCACCGAGTTCGATGCAGCCTGCCTGCAGTCGATCCAGCAGCAGCGGCGCGCCGTGTCCCTGCAGCTCCAGCACGTCCTCGCCGGTGAAGGAACGCGGACCGGGAAAGAACAGGGCGATGCCGTCGTCGATGGTGTCGCCGTTGGCGTCGCGGAAGGTCGCGTAGTGCGCGTGGCGGGGCGTCGGCGCTCTACCAATGAGCGCCGACGCGATGTCAGCGACAAGCGAACCGGAGACGCGCACGATGCCGACACCACCGCGACCGGGCGCGGTGGCGATGGCAACGATGGTGTCAGTCTTCTTGCTTTCCAGACCAGACGATGTCCGTTGGCTCGCCGTCATACCCCATGCCGCTTCTATGCAATCCAGGAAACTTCAGCAGGACAATATCCGGCTTCCCATCCTGCGCATGCTCCAATTCAGTACTAGGCCATTCAACTTCTGAGGACTTCACGAAAGAGTCTCCGCACAAGGAAGACTCCTCTTCTATGCCCTCATCCAGAACCAAACTACGGGAAGCGTCGTCGTTCTTTGAGCTGCCGTTATTCGCATCGCTCATTTCCCACCACCACAGTCACATAACTTCTATGCAACCACGAGGTGGGTGTTTCGCAAGAGTAGGCGTCATCGAACAAACCACCACCCTCACCCCAACCCTCTCCCGCCAGCGGGAGAGGGAGAAAAACCATGTCAGCCCTTGCTCTTGGCGTCGTCGAAGGCGCCGTGGCGTTTCATGTTGATGTACTGCTGCAGCAGGCTGAGCGCACCGTTGGTCACCCAGTACAGCACCAGGCCAGCCGGGAAGAAGGCGAACAGGAAGCCGAACATGATCGGCATCGCCTGCATCATCCGACGCTGCATCGGGTCCATGCCCGGCGTCGGCGAGATGCGTTGCGTCACGAACATGATGGCGATGTACAGCGCCGGCAGCACGAAGTAGGGATCCTTGGCGGTGAGATCCTGGATCCAGCCGATCCACGGTGCGTGACGCAGCTCGACGCTTTCCACCAGCACCCAGTACAGCGCGATGAAAACCGGGATCTGCACCAGGATCGGCAGGCAGCCGCTGGCCGGATTGATCTTCTCTTTCTTGTACAGCTCCATCATGGCCTGGTTGAGCTTCTGGCGGTCGTCGCCGTAACGCTCCTTCAGCGCCTGCAGGCGCGGCTGCACCTGACGCATGCGGGCCATGCTCTTGAACTGCTTTTCGGACAGCCAGAAGAAGGCGATCTTGATCACCACCACGATGCCGATGATCGCCCAGCCCCAGTTTCCGAACAGCCAGTGCAGGGCGCTCAGCAGCCAGAACAGCGGCTGCGAGATGACGGTGAAGACGCCGTAGTCGACGGTCAGCTCCATGCCCGGGGCGACCTGGGCGAGTTGATTCTGCAGCTTCGGTCCGACGTACAGTCGGGCTTCGCTGCTGACGGTTTCGCCGGGCGCCGCCGAAAGGCGCGGCCCAATGGCGCGCATCATGAAACGGCCGTTCTTCTGCGCCGCCGAACTGAACTGGTTGCCGCCTTCGGCCTCGGGAATCCAGGCGGCAAGAAAGTAGTGCTGCACCAGCGCCACCCAGCCGCCGTTGATGTCGTTCTTCGCCGGCGCTGCTGCAAACTCGTCGTAGTCGAGCTTGTTGAATTTCTCTTCCGGGCTGTACCACGCGCCACCGGTGTAGGAGAACGCGGCCGGCGAGGTCATCCAACTGCCGGTGGCCTGCGGCGGTGGCACGCGCTGCAGTTGACGGTAGGCGTTGCCCTGCCAGTTGGCCGGCGTGCCGTTGCTGATCTCGTCGCGCACCGTGATGGCGTAGCTGCCACGCTCGAACACATAGACCTTGCGCACCACCAGTCCATCGGCGCCGTGGAAGGTGAACGGCACTTCCAGCGTATCGCTGCCGGCCGCTAGCGCATGGCTGTCGCCCGTGGTAGTGAACGCGGCCTGATGGCTGGGCGCGTTACCGGCGCTATTGATCAGGCCACTCTGTGCGATGAACGGATGCGCGCCGCGATCATCCAGAATCTCCACCGGCCGGGAGCTGTCTTCGATGGTTTGCGGATAGGCCAGCAGTTCAACGCGTCGCACGGTGCCGCCGTTGGCCGACAGCTCCACGTGCAGCAGGTCGGTGGTGACGCTGATGCCGGGTGCCGACGCACTGACCGTCGTTGCGCTAACCGGCACGTCGCCTGCGGTCGACGCCGGAACGCCGGGCAGGTTGTCGCCGCTGGGCACGTCCTCGCCGCTGCCATTCGCCGGAATCGCCGGAACAGAAGCGTCATCGCCTGTTGCGGCAACGCTGCCCTGCGTAACGGCGCCTGGCGCGGGCTGGTTGTAGTCGTTCTGCCAAGTGCTCCACAGCGCGAAGGCCAGGGCCAGCCAGATCACCAGGAGGAAGACGCGATTCTGATTCATGGACGCAACTCGTCAGCCGGGGCGGCGGCCCGGCCCTTCGGTAAGGTGGGGCGGATGGTCAGGGGGACGGATCCCGCTTCGCCGATGTGACCGGCGAGACACTGGCGGAGTCGATGATGCCACCCGCGTCGGGGGGCGCTAGTTTGACCGGCGATGGCGTCGGCTTCAACGTCTGCGCGCGCTGCCACAGTGTTTCCAGCGCCTCATGCAGCGCATTGCCGGGCAATTCAGCGATGCCGCCGCGCGCGACCAGGACAAGATCCAGACCGGTTAGGCGATGCTGGTGACGTCGAAAACTGTCGCGGGCGATGCGTTTGACGCGGTTGCGATCAACGGCGCGCTTGGCCACGCGTTTGGCCACGGTCAAACCAAGCCGTGCCGGTGAGGGCTCGGCGACGTGTCGGGTTTCACTGTCGACGTCGGTCGCGTTCACGACGGGATCGCGCGGTCGCGCGATCAACTGCAGGTGCGGGCTGTTGAAGCGTCGACCCTTGGCAAACACCCGCTGGAAGTCAGCGGGTGTCAGCAGTCGCGCCTGCCTGGTGAAGGCGGCGCTGGTCATGTGCTTGTCGCGGGATTCCCGCATCGCCGCAACAGGAACTGCACGGCGTGCGGAAGCAGCTGTCCGATCAGGCGGACAGGCGCTTGCGACCCTTGGCGCGACGGGCGTTGATGACCTTGCGGCCACCGACGGTCTTCATCCGCGCACGGAAACCGTGGGTGCGGGCGCGCTTGAGATTGCTGGGCTGGAAGGTGCGCTTCATGGCGGAACCTGTTGAAAATGGTGGGGAAAAGAGGCGGAATTCTACGTGCCTGCGCTCCGCGGGTCAAGTGCGCGCAATTGCCGCGCGGTGCGGCTCGCGGCTAGACTGCCGGGCTCGTGGCGACGCCCGTCGCGGCAGTCGCGAGCCACTTCTCCTTGCAGTAACGTTACGTGCCCACTTCCTCCGAGCCGTCGTCACCCATGATCACCGCCTGGCAGCGCTGCCTGGAGCGCCTGCAAGCCGAGCTGCCGGTCGAGGAATACCTGACCTGGCTGAAGCCGCTGCAGGCGCATGGCGATGCCGACAGCCTGTCGCTGTACGCGCCCAATCAGTTCGTTGCCGATACCGTGCGCGAGCGGCATTTCGAGCGCCTCAACGAACTGCTGTCGCACTTTGCCGGTGGCAGCCCGAAGCTGCGCATCGCCGTGGGCGCGGTCCCGCGCGCAGCGGGCAGCGACGAAGACAGGCGCCCGGCCAGCAGCGCCAAGCGCGTCGCGGAAAGCAATGGCGCTCGCTCGGGACTCGACCCGCATTACCGCTTCGATACCTTCGTCGAGGGCAAGTCCAACCAGATGGGGCGCTCGGCGGCCATGCAGGTGGCGCAGAACCCCGGTCGTGCCTTCAATCCGCTGCTGCTCTACGGCGGCACCGGCCTTGGCAAGACCCACCTGATGCACGCCGCCGGCAACTTGATGCGCGAGAACGACCCGGCCATGCGTGTGCTGTACCTGCGCTCCGAGCAGTTCTTCAACACGATGATGCAGGCGCTGCGCGAGAAATCGATGGACCGTTTCAAGAAGCAGTTCCATTCAGTGGATGCGCTGCTGATCGACGACATCCAGTTTTTCGCCGGCAAGAACACCACCCAGGAAGAGTTCTTTCACACCTTCAATGCGCTGTTCGAGGGCAAGCAGCAGATCATCCTGACCTGCGACCGCTATCCGCGCGAGGTCGACAATCTGGAGCCGCGCCTCAAGTCGCGCCTGGGTTGGGGATTGTCCGTAGCCATCGAGCCGCCGGACTTCGAAACCCGCGCCGCGATTCTGCTGAACAAGGCCGAGCAGCGCGGCGTGGCGCTGCCCGAGGACGTGGCCTATCTGATCGCCAAGCGCATGCGCTCCAACGTGCGCGATCTGGAAGGTGCACTCAACACACTGGCCGCGCAGGCCAATTTCACCGGCCGCGCGATCAGCGCCGATTTCGCGCAGGAGACCTTGCGTGACCTGCTGCGCGTACAGCAGGCGGCGACCTCGATATCGAACATCCAGAAGACCGTGGCAGACTACTACCAGTTGCGGCTGGCGGAGCTGTCGTCCAAGCGTCGCAGCCGCTCGATTGCGCGACCACGACAGATCGCCATGGCGCTGGCCAAGGAACTGACCGAGCACAGCCTGCCGGAGATCGGTGAAGCCTTCTCCCGCGACCACACCACCGTGCTGCATGCCTGCCGGGTGGTCCGCGATCTGGTGGAAAGCGACGGCCGTATTCGCGAGGATTGGAACAACCTGATCCGCAAGCTCAGCGAGTAATGCGGTTGCGAATGGGTAAAGGAAAGGGATGAAACAGCGGGGACAAGTTGTGGATAAGATGGGGCTCCTTCCGGGGCTGGGAATTTGTCCACAGGCCACGCACAGGCCACACGCAGGCAGCGGACACGCTTGTCTTTTATAAAAATCTATGTAAAACAAACGGTTAGCTTGGTTTTAGACAGTATTTTCCGACACCACCACGACCACCATTTCTTTTAATCAACAGATTAGTAGCGGTATAGCGAGGAACCACGCATGCGATTCAGTCTTCCCAGAGAAGCCCTGCTCCGACCCCTACAGCAGGTCGTCAATGTCGTTGAACGTCGCAATACGCTGCCGGTGCTGTCCAACCTGTTGCTGCAGGTGAGTGACGGTCAGTTGTCGATGACCGGCACCGACCTGGAAGTCGAGATGGTCGCCCGCTGCGCGGTGGAAGACGCAGAAGCCGGTGAAACCACGATCCCGGCGCGAAAGCTGTTCGAGATCGTTCGCGCCCTGCCCGATGGCAGCAAGGTGACCCTGGCCCAGGGCAACGAGAAGGCCACGCTCAGCGCCGGTCGCAGTCGCTTCACCCTGTCCTCGCTGCCGGCGGTCGAGTTTCCGTCGATCGAGGATCTGGAGCTGGTCGAGCGGATTTCGCTGCCGGAAGCCGCGTTCAAGGACCAGATCGAACGAACCGCCTTCGCCATGGCCCAGCAGGACGTGCGTTTCTATCTGAACGGCCTGCTGCTGGACCTGCGCGGTGATGACCTGCGCTGCGTCGCTACCGACGGCGCGCGCCTGGCCATGTGCGAGATCGCGCTGGCGAAAGCGGTGCAGACCCGCCGCCAGATCATCGTGCCGCGCAAAGGTGTGCTGGAACTGCAGCGCCTGCTGGAAGGTGGCGACGGCGAGCTGGAGCTGGAGGTCGGCCGCAACCACCTGCGGGTGCAGCGCAGCGACGTCACCTTCACCTCCAAACTGATCGATGGCCGTTTCCCGGACTACGAGGCGGTGATCCCGATTGGCGCCGACAAGCTGGTGACGGTGAATCGCGAGTTGCTGCGCGCCGCGTTGCAGCGTGCGGCGATCCTGTCCAACGAGAAGTACCGCGGCGTGAAGCTGGAAATCTCCAAGGGCGAGATGCGCATCGTGGCGCACAATCCCGAGCAGGAAGAGGCGGTGGAGGAGATCGAGGCTGACACCAGCGTCGACGGCCTGGCCGTGGGTTTCAACGTCACCTACCTGCTGGACGGGCTCAGTGCCTTGCGTGGCGAGACCGTTCGAATCGGCCTCCGTGACGCGAATTCCAGCGCCCTGCTGCGCGAGGCCGACAGCGACCAGTGCCAGCACGTGGTGATGCCGCTGCGCCTGTAACCGTGCGGATCGCGGCGGACGTCACGCGGGTTTCGTGCCGCGTCCAGCCGATTTGAACGGATGCGCATCACCCAACTCCAGATCAGCGACCTGCGGCTGTTTGCCGAACTGTCGTTGCGCCTTGCGCCCGGCATCAACTTCATTACCGGCGCCAACGGGGCCGGTAAAACCAGCCTGCTGGAAGCGATCCACCTGCTTGGCTATGGCCGATCATTCCGCGGCGGATCCCGAGATACGCTGATTCGGCATGGTCGCGAGCGTCTGCAGGTGTTCGCGCGCTGGGAAACCGAAGCCGGAGAACGCCGAACCGGATTGACCCGCAGCGACAGCGACTGGCAGGCCAGGCTGGACGGCCAACGGCTCCCGACACTGGGTGAGCTGCATCAGGCCTGTGCCGTTGTCTGTTTCGAACCGGGCAGCCACGAATTGTTGGCGGGTACCGCTGAACGGCGCCGCCGCTACCTGGATTGGGCCTTGTTCCACGTGGAACCGGATTTCCTGCCCGCCTGGCGGCGCTACCAGCGCGCTCTGCGTCAACGCAACAGCCTGCTTCGCAGTGGTGTTCGTGACGTTTCGCAATACCTGCCCTGGGAACGGGAGATGGCGGTTACGGCGGATCAGATCGACAGGTTTCGTGCGAAGCAGGTGGAGAACAGCGAGCAAGCTGCCCGCCCTTTGGCCATGGTCTTCCTGTCGGAAATGGGCGGGCAGCAATGGCGTTACCGGCGTGGCTGGTCTCGGGAGCAGGGCTATGCCGATCTGTTGGACCAACATCGTGAGCGCGATCTGCGCATGGGTTACACCTTCAGCGGCCCGCACCGTGCCGACTGGCAACTGCGTTTCGAGAACCTGCCGGAAGCGGCGCTGCTGTCGCGAGGACAGGAGAAGCTGGCGGCATTGGCCTGTGTGCTGGCGCAGGTTGGCGTGCTGAAGGCGGCAGGGCATGAGTCACCGGTCGTGTTGCTGGATGACCTGGCCTCGGAACTGGATCGCGAGCACCAGACCCGCGTCTGGCAGCAGTTGCGGGAGTCGGGCGTGCAGGTGGTCGCCACGGGCACCGAGTTGCCGGCCAGTCTTTCGGGCGAATGGGTGGATGCGTTGTTCCACGTGGAACGTCAAGGCGACACGGCGGCCCTGACAGCACATGCCTGAGTTACCGGACGCATCGGTTCCGCCTGCTCTGGCTGCTATAATAAAAGGAATGGTTTGGGCTTCGGCTGCGCGCACTTCCGCTGTGTCGCCAGCAGTTCCTGGAGCCGTTTTCCCCGATTGTGTCCGCGTGGCCGTCTGGCCGCGCCGCTGATGGCGAGACTATGACCGAACAGAATTACGATTCCTCAAAGATCACCGTGCTCCGTGGGCTGGAAGCCGTGCGCAAGCGCCCGGGCATGTACATCGGCGACGTGCACGACGGCACCGGTCTGCATCACATGGTGTTCGAGGTGGTCGACAACGCCATCGACGAGGCGCTGGCCGGGCACTGTGATCGCATCGTTGTGACCGTGCATGTCGACGGTTCGGTCAGCGTCTACGACAACGGCCGCGGCATTCCGGTGGACATCCACAAGGAAGAAGGACGCTCGGCGGCCGAGGTCATCATGACCGTGCTGCACGCCGGCGGTAAGTTCGACGCCAACAGCTACAAGGTTTCGGGTGGTCTGCACGGCGTCGGCGTGTCGGTGGTGAACGCGCTGTCGAAGAAGCTGACCCTGGACATCTGGCGTGAAGGCCACCACCACCACCAGAGTTACTCCCTGGGCGAGCCGGACGCGCCGCTGGCCAAGGGCCAGCCCAGCGACAAGAAGGGCACGCTGCTGCGCTTCTGGCCCAGCGAGCAGACTTTCAGCGACGTCGAATTCCATTACGACATCCTTGCCAAACGCCTGCGCGAGCTGAGCTTCCTGAACTCCGGCGTGCGCGTCGAGCTGGTGGACGAGCGCGAGGACGACAAGCATGACGTGTTCCAGTATGAAGGCGGCATCCGCAGCTTCGTGGAACATTTGTCGCAGCTAAAAACTCAATTACATCAACAAGTTATTTCACTTTCCGGGGAACAGGACGGGATCGTGGTCGAGGCGGCGGTGCAGTGGACCGACGCCTACCAGGAGACCATGTTCTGCTTCACCAACAACATCCCGCAGAAGGACGGTGGCACCCACCTGGCCGGTTTCCGCGCGGCGCTGACCCGCACCATTGGCCAGTACGTCGAGCAGAACGGTCTGGCCAAGCAGGCCAAGGTCAGCTTCTCCGGCGATGACATGCGCGAAGGCATGATCGCCGTGCTGTCGGTGAAGGTGCCCGATCCCAGCTTCAGCTCGCAGACCAAGGAAAAGCTGGTCAGCTCGGAAGTGAAGCCGGTGGTCGAGTCCATCGTCGGCCAGCGCCTGACCGAGTTTCTGCAGGAGCACCCGGCTGAGGCCAAGGCCATCGCCGGCAAGGTGGTCGATGCCGCCCGCGCTCGCGAGGCCGCGCGCAAGGCGCGCGAGATGACCCGCCGCAAGGGCGCGCTGGACATCGCCGGCCTGCCCGGCAAGCTGGCCGACTGCCAGGAAAAGGACCCGGCGCTCAGCGAACTGTTCATCGTCGAGGGTGATTCCGCCGGTGGCTCGGCCAAGCAGGGCCGCAACCGCCGCACCCAGGCGATCCTGCCGCTGAAGGGCAAGATCCTCAACGTCGAGCGTGCGCGCTTTGATCGCATGCTGAGCTCGGCCGAGGTCGGCACGCTGATTACCGCGCTGGGCTGCGGCATCGGTCGTGACGAGTACAACCCGGACAAGCTGCGCTACCACCGCATCATCATCATGACCGACGCCGACGTCGACGGCAGCCACATCCGCACGCTGCTGCTGACCTTCTTCTACCGGCAGATGCCGGAGCTGATCGAGCGCGGCCACGTCTACATCGGCCTGCCGCCGCTGTACAAGATCAAGCAGGGCAAGAGCGAGTTCTACATCAAGGACGACCCCGCGCTGAACGCCTACCTGATCAGCCACGCGGTCGAAGGTGCGGAGTTGCTCTATGCCACGGACGCGCCGCCGGTCAGCGGCGAGGGTCTGGAGAAACTGATGCAGCAGTTCGTCGCCGCGGAGGATGCGGTTGGTCGACTGTCGCACCGTTTCGACGCCGCGCTGCTGCAGGCCATGATCGAGCTGCCGGCGCTGGATGCCGACCGGCTGGATGACGCCAACGGCATGCAGGCCTGGATTGCACGACTGCTCGGCGGCCTCAACGGCACCGGTCTGGGTCGCGCCCGCTACCAGGCCAGCGTCGAGGAGATGGGCGAGCAGAAGGGCCTGCGCGTCAGCCGACGCCACCACGGCCTGGATGCCGAGTTCCTGTTCCCCGCCAGCCTGTTCGCCAGCCCGGAGTTCCGGCCGATCCGCGTGGCCGCCGAAGCGCTGGGCGACCTGGTGCAGGCTGGCGCGGAAGTGCGCCGCGGCAGCAAGGCGCAGTCGGTGAAGCGCTTCCGCGACGCCAATGCCTGGCTGCTCGACGAAGCCAAGAAGGGCCGCACCATCCAGCGCTTCAAGGGCCTGGGTGAAATGAACCCCGACCAGCTCTGGGACACCACGGTCAACCCGGAAACCCGTCGCCTGCTCAAGGTTCGCATCGAGGACGCCGTCGCCGCCGACGAGATCTTCTCGACCCTGATGGGCGACGTGGTCGAGCCACGCCGCAACTTCATCGAGGACAACGCGCTGAAGGTCGCCAACCTCGACGTGTAGTCTCCGCATTCACAGGAACAGCGCTACGGCGGGTCGGCAACGGTCCGCCGTGTGCTTTTCTGGCGGCTGGCTATACTAGGCTCGTTGCAGGGCATCGGTTGCAATCAAACGCAGAGGCGGGTGACGGGGAGCGCCCGGTTTCATGAAAAAGACCCAGCTCTACATCCTGGCGACGGTGATCGCCATCGCCGCACTGTCGGCGATGTTCTACAAGTGGCGCGTGCTCAACTTCCCGCTGCAGCCGGTGCAGGGCGTCGAGCAATGGACGCTGGAAGCGCGGATCGAATACCAGCCCAAGCGCGGCGCCAACACCGTCAGCCTGCAGTTGCCGAACAGTCCGCCGGGTTTCTCGGTGATCCGCGAGAACTTCATCGCGAAGAACTATTCCAAGCTCGAGGAAACCCACCGCGACGGCCGCGAAGTGCAGTGGGCGATCCGCCGTGCCCGCGGCACGCAGGCGCTGTACTACCGCGCCACCGTGGTGCGCAGCAACGAACACTCGGCGCTGGATTTCGACGCTCGTGTTGGCCAGCCGCCGGTACTGGAAGAACCCTACGCCACCGCCGCGCAATCGCTGCTGGAAGACGTCCGTGAAGGCAGCGCCGACATCGCCACCTTCGCGCAGGAGCTGGTGCGTCGCTTCAACGCGGACTCGCCCAGCGAGGAAGTCTCACTGCTGCGAGACCAGCATCCGGATGCCGAGGGCCGCGCGCAGTTCCTCGCCGAACTGCTGGCTATCCGCAATATTCCGTCGCGCGTTGTGCACGGCATGCTGCTGGGCAAGACCGCCGGGGACAGCGAAATGCGGCCGTGGCTGCTGGTGCACAACGGCACGTCATGGATCACCATCGACCTGCGCACGGCCACCGATGGCTGGCCGAGCGACCTGTTCCTGTGGAGCGCCAGCCGCCAGCCGCTGTTGACGGTCGACGGCAACGACGGCGCCCGGGTCAGCTTCAAGCAGAACCTGTTCATGGCTGACGCCGTGGAGGCCGCGCAGGACCGGCTCAAGGTCGAGAACCCGGACCTGATCAACTACTCGCTGTTCAGCCTGCCGCTGGCCTCGCAGGAAACCTACCGCATCCTGCTGATGGTGCCGGTGGGTGCCTTCATCATGCTGCTGCTGCGCAACCTGGTCGGCGTCAGCACCTTCGGCACCTTCATGCCGGTGCTGGTGGCGTTGGCCTTCCGCCAGACGCACCTGCTGGCCGGCATCGCGCTGTTCGTACTGGTGGTCGGCATGGGGCTGCTGGTGCGCTTCTACCTGGAGCGATTGCGTCTGCTGCTGGTGCCCAGACTGACCGCCGTGTTGATCCTCGTGGTGTTGCTGATGGCGCTGGTCAGTGTGATCAGCAATCGCCTCGGCATCGAAGTCGGCCTGTCAGTGGCGCTGTTCCCTATGGTGATCATGGCGATGACCATCGAGCGCATGTCGGTGGCCTGGGAGGAGCGCGGGGCGTCGGCCGCCATGCGTGAGGGTATCGGTACGCTGATCGTGGCCGCCTTCGCGCACCTGGTGATGAGCTGGCAGCCGCTGGAACATCTGGTGTTCGTCTACCCCGAGGTGCTGCTGCTGTTGTTCTCTGCGGCGTTGATCATCGGTCGCTATTCGGGCTATCGGCTGAGCGAGCTGCTGCGTTTCCGAACGCTCGCGGACGAGGCCGAAGCCGAGGCCCGGCGCCACGGTGCAACGCCGCTGACAGAGGCCGTTGCAGACGATGTCGACGAAACGCCGCGCGGAGATGATCGCTGATGCTGAATCCGTTTCGCATCGCGAAGCGGCTGCGCGAGATCGGCCTGGTCGGCATCGGTCAGCGCAATGCGGACTTCGTGCTGCGTTACAACCCGCGGAAGTTCTACCCGCGCGTCGATGACAAACTGCTGACCAAGCGCCTGGCCATCGCTGCCGGGCTGCCGGTACCCGAGCTGTATGCCGTGGTCCGTGAAGAACACGAGATCGCCGACCTGCACGACCAGCTCAAGGATCGCGAACAGTTCGTGGCCAAACCGGCGCACGGTTCCGGTGGCGACGGCATCCTGGTGGTGAATGGCCGCCGTGGCGATCGCTACCGGCGCAGCAATGGCCTGCTGATGTCGCGCAACGAGTTCGAGCATCACGTCTCCAACATGCTGTCCGGTCTGTATTCGCTGGGCGGTCATCCCGATCACGTGCTGGTCGAGTACTGCGTGCAGTTCGATCCGGTGTTCGACCGCATCAGCTACAAGGGTGTGCCGGACATCCGCATCATCGTGTTCCAGGGCTATCCGGTCATGGCCATGGTGCGCCTACCGACGCGCATGTCCGACGGCAAGGCCAACCTGCACCAGGGCGCCATTGGTGTGGGCATCGACATCGCCACGGGCATCACCGCCAAGGGCGTGTGGGGCAGTGAGCGCATCCGCGAGCATCCGGACACCGAGAACGCCATCGAAGGCCTGGAGATTCCCGGGTGGGGAGACCTGCTGGAGATGGCGGCGCGCTGCTACGAGCTGTCGAATCTCGGCTACATCGGCGTGGATTTCGTGCTGGACCGCAACCTGGGGCCGATGATCCTGGAGCTGAACGCGCGACCCGGGCTGGCGATCCAGATCGCCAATGCAACCGGCCTGCATGGCCGGCTGGCCCGGATCCAGGCACTGGAAGACGCGGGAACACTGTCGAAGGATCCGGTCGAGCGCGTGCGTTTCTCATGCCGGGAATTCGGCTTCGGCAGTGCCGGCAAACCCGAAGCGCCGGTCGCGACGGCACCCGTCGTTTAACCCCGGCAAGCGCTGTCGCCCGTTAACCGGGAGCAGGTCGGATTGCCATTCGCGAGAAACAGCGCACAGTAATCACACAATATCGGGCTTGAGCCTTTCCCGCTTCACGGGTTAGCCTAGTCCGTTCACGTCGCCAATCGTGTCGTCCGTGTTCCACGGGCGCGACAGAAAGCGAGGAGAGAATTCATGAATGCAGGTCGAAACCTGAAAAAAAGCCTGATGGCCGTCGCCGTCGTTGCCATGCTGGCCTCGCCGCTGGCGCTGGCGCGCAAGAAAGAAGAGCCCAAGGCCGAGCCGAAGTACCCGAACGCCACGCGCGTCGAGCCGGAAGTCAAGCCGTCCCGCAGCGTCAACAAGCAGCTCAACAAGATGTTCGAGCTCTCGCAGGAAGAGGGCAAGGAAGACGACGTGCGTCGTCTGGCCGAGGAGATCATCGCGCACGGCAAGGCCAGCAACTACGACAAGGCGATCGCCAACCAGACCCTGGCTTACCAGGCGATGGACCAGGACGACTATCCGGGTGCCATCCAGTATCTCCAGCGCGCGCTCGACCTGAACGCCCTGCCGAACGACACGCATTTCTCGATCATGCTGCAGGTTGCCCAGATGCAGCAGGCCGAGGATCAACTGGACGCCGCCGACCAGACGGTGAAGCGCCTGATCGAGGAGACCCGGTCGGACAGCCCGGACTTTGTCGGTCTTCGTGGCTCCATCAAGTACCAGCAGGATGACTGCGCCGGTGCCGTGCCGTTGATCAAGGACGCCATGGCGAAGTCCGAGGCCAAGGGTGCCAAGCAGCAGTCGGCCTGGCCGCAGATCCTGATCGCCTGTTATGCCGACATGGAGCAGCCGGAAGAGGCGATCAACGTCGCCAAGCAGCAGCTGGCCGCCGACCCGGAAAACAAGACGCTGATCCGCAACCTGAGCACGGTGTATCTGCAGGCCGAGAAGTACGGTGAGGCCACCGCGCTGCTGGAAGACGCCAAGAACCGCGGCCTGATGACCGAGGCGAAGGACTACGAGCAGTTGTATCGGCTTTATCACTACGCCGAGAAGGAAGACCAGGCCATCGCCACGATCGACGAGGGCCTGGCCAAGGGCATCCTGCAGCCCAGCGCGGACGCCTACAAGATCAAGGCCGAGGCCTATTACTTCTCCGACCGCACCGCCCAGGCCATCGAGTGGTATGGCAAGGCGGCGGAGTTGTCCACGGATGGCGAAGGCTACGTCAACCAGGCGCGGCTCCTCTATGAAAGCGACCGCTATGCCGAGGCCAAGGCCGCCGCTAACAAGGCGCTGGAGCGGGGCATCAAGCGTCCCGGTGACGCCTGGATCGTCATCGGCGGTGCCGAGCTCGGTATGAGCAACAAGGCCGCCGGTATCGCTGCATACAGGAAGGCTGCGGCCTATCCGGAAACCAAGAAAGCCGCCGAATCCTGGCTCCGGGCCAGCGGCGCGATGTGAATCAGCACGCCGGCGGCGCCGATGGTGCCGTCTGGCGACATGTTATAAGCTTCGTATCCCGTTGCCGCTTCGCGGTGCACGCCGCGCTGCGGCGGGCACGCCCGACCGGCTCCGGTCACAGCAAGAGGTCACGCCGCCAATGACGGATTCCACCTACAATCAGGACACCGACGACAAGCTGAGCTGGCCGCGTATCGGCGGTCTGGCTTTCGCCATGGCGTTCCACGTGGCCGCTTTCATGATGCTGATGGCGCCGGTCAACCCGCCGCCCGCGGAAGAAGAAGAAGAGACCACCTTCGAGGTGACGCTGATCGAGCCGCCGCCGCCGCCGCCGCCGCCGCCGCCGCCGCCGCCGGAGCCGCCGAAGGTGATCAAGCAGGAAATCAAGGCACCGCCGGTCCAGGCCCCACCGCCGCCGGAACCGCCGCCGCCGCCAGTGGTGTTCGACGAGCCGTCGCCGATGGCCGTCGAGGCGCCGCCGCCAGCACCGCCGGCACCGCCGGCACCGCCGGTGGAGCAGGTGTTCGGTCCGACCGAAGACCAGAGCTATCGCCGCGCCCGCCCGCCGCGCTACCCGCCGCAGTCGCGCCGCATGCGCGAGGAAGGTACGGTGGTACTGCGCGTACTGGTCAGCGCCAGCGGCGATCCGCTGGATATCCAGATCGAAACCTCCAGCGGCCACCGTCGTCTGGATCAGGCCGCGCAGGAAGCGGTGAAGAAGTGGAAGTTCAATCCGGGTCGCCGTAGTGGCCAGCCGGTCGAGGGTTGGGTGCTGGTGCCGATCAACTTCAGCCTGACCGGCTGAGGACGACGGGCACGGCAGTCCAAGAAAGTTTTTCAGGGAACGCAGCTACATAAGAGCAGGAGCCAGCGACAAGAAGGGAAGGGACAACATCGAGGCCGCGGGAAACCGGGCGGAAAGCTGATCAGGAGGTCATGAAGTCATGAACACGAATCATCAGCAGCAGGCGGGACGCCGATTGAACTGGGCACGCATCACCGGAATGGGGTTTGCCGGTGCCTTTCACATCGCGGCCTTCATGGTCGTGCTGGCGCCAGCGGCGCCGGTCGAAGTACCGCCGCCGAAAGAACGTACCGTCGTTTTCGATGTAGAGGACGTCAAACCGAAGCCGAAGCCACCGGTCCTGGTGCCGATGCCGACTGCGCCGATACTGCCGCAGCAGCAGGAGCCACGGCCACAACCTCCACGCGAAGTGCAGGAAGTCGTGGTGGATGTGCCTCCGGTGTTGACCGACACTCCGTATGAAATGGCCTACGACGCCATCGAAGCGGAATCCTCTCCCCCACCACTGGCGCAGGATTCGGCAGTTGGGCCGTCGGTGAATCAGAGTTACGGCCATGTCACCAACGTGGATTACCCGCGCAGGGCACGGGAAAAGCGGTTGGAAGGCGATGTGATGTTGCGGGTGCTGGTGGACGTGACCGGTGATCCGCTGGAAATACAAGTTGAATCGTCCAGTGGGCATCGTGTGCTGGACGTGGCGGCCCAGAAGGCCGTCAGGAAGTGGAAGTTCAACCCGGGGCTCAGCAACGGCCAGCCGATCCAGGGCTGGGTGCTGGTTCCGATCAATTTCAGTCTCAAATAGGTAACCAAAGGGTAGGCGTATGCAACAGGATGCTGCTTCCAATCAGCCGGTCGATCAGGCCGCAACCGCACCGGTCGAAACGCCGGCCAGCATGCCCGTCGATGCCGGCGTCGGTCCGGGCTCGAGCGGTCCCAATGACGCGCAGGCGCTGGAGGCCATGGGCTTCGACCACCTGCTCCAGAACCTGGACGTGGTCGGCTGGATCGTCCTCATCATGCTGGTGGTGATGTCGATCGGCTCCTGGTACTACATCATCGTCAACCTGCTGAAGAACATGGTGATCCGTTCGCGCGCCGACCGCGTGATGAGCACCTTCTGGGAAACCCAGAACGCGCAGGAAGCGATCCGCTACATGGAAGAGCAGCCCAAGGGCGAACCGTTCTCCAAGATCGCACTGGACTGTGCGGTGGCCGCGGCGCACCACCAGCGTCACGAAGGCAGCCGCCTGGTCGAGGCCCTGAACCGCTCCGAGTTCATCGACCGCGCCCTGCGCCAGGCCGTGGCTCGTGAGAGCTCCCGTCTGGAGAACGGCCTGACCCTGCTGGCGACGGTCGGTTCCACCGCTCCCTTCGTCGGTCTGCTCGGTACGGTCTGGGGTATCTACCACGCCCTGATCAAGATCGGCGCGTCCGGCCAGGCCTCGATTGACGTCGTTGCCGGCCCGGTCGGTGAGGCGCTGATCATGACCGCGATCGGTCTGGCGGTCGCCATCCCGGCGGTGCTGGCCTACAACTTCTTCGTGCGCCTGAACCGCGTGACCAACGCCAAGTTCGACACCTTCGCCCACGACCTGCACGACTTCTTCGCCACCGGCTCGCGCGTCGGCGAAGTCAAGGGCAAGTAATCCGTCGAACGGGAGTTAAGCAATGGCATTCAGCGCAGGAGGAGACAGCGGCGGGCCGATGGCCGAAATCAACGTCACGCCGCTGGTCGACGTGATGCTGGTGCTGCTGATCATCTTCATGATCACGGCGCCCCTGATGTCGCACAAGGTCAAGGTCGTGCTGCCCGAAGCCATGCTCGAGGACAGTTCGGACAAGGCGGATCGCCCGGTGACGATCGCGATCCAGGAGAATGGCGACATCTACTTCAACGACGAGGCCGTGGACATGGACACGCTCCGTTCCAAGCTCGCCGTTGAAGCCCAGAAGAAGCCGCAGCCGCAGGTGGACGTCCGTGCCGACGCCACGACCCGTTACCGGATCGTGCAGTCGGCGGTGAAGACCGCCAAGGAAGTCGGTATCCGTCGCGTCGGTTTCGTCGCCACGCCGAACCACTGAGCCGGGGAGAGAGAGATGGCATTTTCTACGGGAAGCTCGGGCGGTTCGGCACCCATGGCGGACATGAACGTCACGCCGCTGGTCGACGTGATGCTGGTGCTGCTGATCATCTTCATGGTGACGGCACCGATGATGTCCTACCAGATCCAGATCGACCTGCCGCAGCCGGTCAAGGACCTCAAGCCACCTGAGCAGGATCCGCCGGAGCCGATTCGCCTCAAGATCGACGCGGGCGGTCAGCTGTTCTGGAACGACATGCCGATGCCGCGCAACGCACTCGGTCCGTCGTTGATGATCGAGGCGGCGCGTGACGTGCAGCCGACGCTGGAACTGGATACCTCGCCGGAGGTGCAGTACCAGGTGTTGACCGAAGTGCTGGCGGAGGCCAAGAACGCCAACATGAAGAAGATCGGCTTCGTCGAGGAAAGCAATCAGTATTGATTGCAGCGACAGACGCATGCTTATACTGGGCCCGCAGGTGGAAACCTGCGGGCCTTTTCTTTGGGTCCGGCTACACCGTCCAGTGGACGGTCAGGGAAGACGGGTGCTTCAAGTGCTGATCGCTTGGTCATCCACCGCTGGCGGCATTCCCATGAATGCGCGACCGGGCAGTGTCCGTTCCGCGTCGCGCGCTGAACAGGAGAACGGCCATGGCATTCGCGAACCCGCTTCCCTCCGGCGCCCGAGCGGCGATGTCGAGCATGAACGTGACCCCGATGGTGGACGTCATGCTGGTGCTGCTGATCATCTTCATGGTCACCGCGCCGGTGCTTTCCCGGCCGATCACGGCGGAATTGCCACAACCGGTTCCACCGACACCAGTAAAGCCGGACACACGGCCGGAACCGATCCACCTGCGCATCGGCGCACTGGGCGATCTGTACTGGAACGACAGCCCGCTGCCAGCCAGCGCTCTGCAGCCATCGTTGCTGCTGGAGGCATCGCGCGAGGTGCAGCCGACACTGATCCTGGAAACCTCGCCCGATGCCGACTACCAGTACATGGCCCAGGTGCTGGCGGTGGCCAAGGACGCGCGCCTGCAGCGCATCGGTTTCGCCGAGTTCACCCAGTAGCGACGGTTCGGATAGCGTCTACAGACTGCAAAGGTCGCTGCTGCCGCTCGGCCCGGGTTGGAGAACACCTACCCGGGCCGGCTCGCTTCAGGCCGGTCTGCCGCCAGCCTCGATGATCGCGCGATAGCGCGCCACGGTGGTCGACAGGCCGTCGTACAGCGCTTCGGAAAACACGGCATGGCCGATGGAGACCTCGTCCACGCCGGGAACGTGGGCAAGGAAATCCGCGAGATTGCGCTGGTCGAGGTCGTGGCCGGCGTTCACGCCCAGTCCGGCTGACCGCGCCTGTTCCGCACTGTCCGCGCAGGCATCGAGCGCGGCGCTGGCGTCACCGGCGGCATGCGCAGCGGCATAGGGGCCGGTGTAGAGCTCGATGCGATCAGCGCCCAGTTCGGCAACGCGCGCAATGTCCGGGCTGCCGGCATCCATGAACAGGCTGACGCGAATCCCGGCCGCCTTCAGCCTGGCGATGCGCTGGCGCAGGCCCTCGGGCTCCGGATCCAGCCGCCAGCCGTGATCCGATGTGATCTGGCCATCGCCGTCCGGCACCAGCGTCGCCTGTTGCGGGGCGATTTCCAGTAGCAGCGGTACGAGCCCCGGATAGTCGCCGCGCGGACCGGGCACCGGATTGCCTTCGATGTTGAACTCCAGGTCGCCGCTGCGTGCCGCCAGCAGCCGGGCCAGTGCGCGGACGTCATCCGGACGGATGTGGCGCTGGTCGGGCCGCGGGTGCACGGTGATGCCGCCGCAGCCGGCGTCCAGCGCTACCCGCGCCGCGGTACAGACATCGGGCAGCGTGCCGCCGCGCGAATTGCGCAGAACAGCGACCTTGTTGACGTTGATGCTGAGCCGGGTCATGCGCACAGGTTAGCACTCGCCTGCTGCGGAAAAGGGCGGAAGACGGTGCAGCCCCTGGCAAGAAGGCGGCGGCAAGTGCCCGGAGAACAGGGAAAACCTGGGAAAGGCCAGCCCGACAGCGGCCAACAAAACGTGATCTGAGCGAAACACTGGGGAGCGCAAATGGTTCAAACTCGGAACATGAGGGGAATCCACCGCCATCGCGTTGTCAGGCTGCTGTGCTGGTGGCTGCTCCTGGCCATTGGCTTGCAGGCCTTGCAGGCCGCCGAAGGATCGATCAGCGGCATGCCGCTGTACCAGCGCTTCGGGCCCGAGGACTACGCTGCGGCGCCGGTGCATCTGGCACTGCTGTCGGGTGACGACGGCAGCCTGTTTGTGGGCAATGTCGAAGGCGTGCTGCGATTCGATGGGTCGGCATGGTCGCGCATTCCCCTGCCCGGCAATGCCGTTGCGCGCGCGTTGGCGCGCGGCCGGGACGGGCGAATCTATGTTGGCAGCTACGACCAGTTCGGCTACCTCGAAGCGCACGCCAACGGCGAGTACAGCTTCCAGGACCTGCGCAGCACCTTCGGTCTGCAGGGCGAGGAGCGTCACCTCGGTGATATCTGGACCATCGTCGTCACCGATGACGCGGTGTACTTCCAGTCCAGTACCCAGTTGCTGCGCCTCGGGCAAGGCGGCAGCACCCAGCGTTGGCCGCTGGCCGAAACGGTGCGCGGCTTCTTCGGCGACGGGAACACGTTGTATGCGCGCGTCGAGGGCAAGGGCTTGTGTCGCTTCGACGATGGTCGCCTGGTGCTGTTGCCGGGGGGCGAGATTTTCGGCGACCAACCGCTCAATTCCCTGCTGAGCAGAAACGACGGCCTGCTGCTGGTCGGCGGTGATTCCTTCTACCGCTTTGACGGCGAGCGGGTCAGCCGCCTCGACGGCGATGCGGCGAGCCTTTTCGTTGATACCGCGCCGTACCTGGCCAAACTGCTCTCGGACGGCAGCGTCGTGGTGGGCACGCTGGGCGGTGAGTTGCTGCGGTTTGATGCGTCGCTTGCGTTCCAGTCCCGAATTCCGCTGGGACCGTACTCCATTCTCGCGCTGGATACCGACAGCGAAGGTGGGTTGTGGGCAGCAACCGAAGGCGACCTGTTGCGACTGCGCATGCCGTCCCCGTGGTCCGTGTTCAGTGCGGCTGACGGTATCCCGGGTTCCATATCCGACAGCGCCTGGTCTGGTGGCCGGCTGTGGGTGGCGAATTCGAGGGGCGTGGCAGTCGCGGAGCAGGGAGAGAACGGGCGGATGCGCTTCCGCCAGGTTCTTGAGACCGAGCTGGAAACCTACGACCTGCTGGAAGGGGATGGCGGATTATTGGTCGGAGAGCGTTTCGGTTTGCGTTGGTTGCCCGACGAAGGAGGCACGTCGAGCTTCGTCTGGGAAGGCGGCAGCGCCTACTACCTGCTGCGCTCCCGTTTCGACCCGGATGTCGTGTATGTCGCCGCGCAACGTTCCCTGCTTCGCCTGCGCCAGGACGGCAACGCCTGGTCCGTGGAGTCGGAATGGCCATTCGGTGACATCAACCTCAGTTCCCTGCTGGAAACGGCTGCAGACACCCTTTGGGTCGGCGACAACCGCGGCGGCGTGGTGCGCTGGTCGCTTTCGCCGGACGGTCGCGATGTGCTCGAACAACGGACCTACGGCGCCGAACAGGGGCTGACTTTCGATCCCGACTACGGCAGCGGCGTGCTGCGTCTCGGCGATCAGCTTTTTGCCCGGTCCGGTGAGCGGGCCTTCCGCTACGACGGCGAGCGTTTCGTGCCGTACGAGGGAGAGCCCTTCTCGCTGGTCCGACGGCCGACAGAGTTGGAACTGGTCAACACCCCGCTCGGAGACTACGCCTACACCACGCGTGAACTGTGGCGTCGCCGGCCCGGAGAGCAGACCTGGAAACCCGTTCATCTCGGATCCCGGCTGGCCCGCGGCTTCACCAACGTCCACGTCGATGCCGATCACAGCCTGCGCATCGTCACCTGGAGCAGCCTGCTGCAGTATGACCCGATCGCCAGCGAGTCCGGAGGACGGCCATTGTCGGTGGGCCTCAGTCGCGTCGAGTACCGGCCCGGAGGCGCTCAGCTACAGTTGCTACCGCTGAAGCAGGATGGCGACTTCCCCTACGATGCGGGCGACGGACTGCGCCTGAAGTTCGCGCTGGTCAGCATGGAGCCGGGTGCGGAAGTGCGCTGGCGCCTGCCCGGCCGGGTCGACAACTGGAGTGACTGGTCGTCGGTCAGCGACTCCACCCTCAATTTCGGCCGACTGGATGCCGGCGACTACCACCTGCAGGTCGAAGGCCGCGTGCCCAGCGGTCGAGAGGTTCGGGCGCTGGACTACGAGTTCCGTGTTCGCCCGGAGTGGTACCGCTCGCACTGGGCGCTGGCGATCGGACTGCTGCTGCTGCTGCTGCTGATCGCAGCGATCGTGCAACTGGTGTCGCGTGTTCGCTACCGAAACTTCGTGGCGATCAACCGTCGCCTTGAACAGAAGATCGTCGAACGTACCCGCGAACTCGAAGACGCCAATGAACGCCTCGCAGAGCTGGCCACCGAGGACAGCCTGACCGGTGTCGCCAACCGTCGGGCAATGGAACAGGCGTTGACCCGCGAGTGGCAACGTTGTGCGGAGTCCGTGTCACCGCTGAGCGTCATCATGGTCGATGTTGATCACTTCAAGCGCTACAACGACGAACACGGCCATCTGGAAGGTGACAAGCGCTTGCGCTGGGTAGCTGGCCAACTGTCGGCGATGATCCGGCCGGTGCGCGAACTGGTGGCGCGGTTTGGTGGTGAGGAATTCGTGCTGATCCTGCCCGGCTACAACGCCGACCGTGCGGTTCAGCGCGCCGAGGAACTGCGTCGCCGCTTCACCCGGCAGGACAGCGACGTCACCATCAGTCTTGGCGTCGCCACCCAGGTGCCGCGACTGGACGACGACCCGGCGCAGTTGCTGCAGCGAGCCGACACCGCCCTGTACCGCGCCAAGCGCCGCGGCCGAAACCGCGTCGAGCTCGACGAGGACTGAGCGACCAGCGCGAACCCCGTCGCTGGTTCGCCAACTTCCGGCACTGCCGGCCCGGACGCTGGCTTCCGACAATGACAGCACAGCGAACGGACACGCATGCATCGTCGACGGAATTCGCGCGCGGCGGCGTTTGACCCCTCGAGTACACCGTGGCGGTGATCGCCAACCACCAACCGCTGGCGCCGGATTGTCACGATCCAGCGCCAACGGAACCCGTACATCGTCCTTGCGACGGAACTTTGCGCTGCTGCATCAGTCCCTTTGTCGGTCCGGACAACGTGGCAGGAAGCCAGGAAACCCATGATCCATCTCAGCGGCATCGAACGCAGCTACCACATGAGCGGCCAGAGCGTGCGCGCACTGGCCGGCGTTGACCTCGACGTGATGCGCGGCGAGTTCGTCGCCATTACTGGCTCCTCGGGCTCGGGCAAGTCCACCCTGCTCAACATCCTCGGCTGCCTCGACCAGCCCACCAGCGGCAGCTACCAGCTCGATGGCGAGAACGTCGCCGGCCTTGACGACGAAGCCACCAGCGACCTGCGCAACCGTCGCATCGGCTTCGTGTTCCAGAGCTTCCACCTGCTGCCACGACTCTCCGTGCTGGAGAACGTCATGCTGCCGCTGCGCTTCGCGCACGACGGCAAGGTCGACGCCGCCGAGGTGGAGCGTCACGCCCGCGACCTGCTGGAGCGCGTCGGCCTCGGTGATCGCCTGCATCATCGCCCGAACGAACTCTCCGGTGGCCAGGTGCAGCGCGCCGCGGTGGCGCGCGCGCTGGTGATGAAGCCGGCGCTGCTGCTGGCCGATGAGCCCACCGGCAACCTCGACTCGAAAAGCGCCGCCGACGTGATGGGCCTGATCGACCAGCTGCATCGCGAGGGCCAGACGGTGGTGCTGGTCACCCACGACAACGAGATCGCCGAACACGCGCCGCGACACGTGCGCCTGCGCGACGGCAAGGTGGAACATGACACTGCGAACTGATCGACTGCGCCGACGCGCCTTGTGGCTGGCGCTGCTGGTCCTGCCGACAGCTGCGTCGGCCGCCGACCCGTTGATGCTGACCGGCGAGCTGCGCTCGCGCGATTCGGAAGGCATCTACACGCCCTTCGCCAACAACTCGCCGGTGGTGTTGCGCTTCTACGTGCCCGAGGGAACCCGCGTCGAAGCGGGCGACCCGCTGGTGCGCATCGATCCCGGTCAGGCGCTGGCACAGATCCGCCAGCTGGAGTCGCAGATCGATCAGGGCAAGGCGCGAGCCGCCAAGGAAATCGCCGAGCTGGAAGTGGCGGCGCTGGACGCCGAGCTGGCCCGGGTCGATGCCGAAGCCCAGCAGAAGAAGGCGGCTGTGGATGCCGCGTTGCCGAAGAAATACCTGTCCGCCCTGGATTACGACCGCTACCAGGGCGAGATGGCGCGCGCCGACCGCGAACTCGCACTGAAAACCACCGAAGCCGCAGCAGCACGCCTTGCCGTGGAGCGGCGGCGAAAAGATGCGGCGCTGGAGCTGGAGCGACAGGAAGCCGAGCTGGCCTATCAGCACGCACAGGTGGAAGCCTCCGAACAGCGCGCGACCCGCGGTGGTGTGGTGGTGCACGGCTTCGACCCGCGCATGGGCACGCGCATCGACGAAGGTTCGTCCGCCTTCAACGGCATGCAGATTGGCGAGGTTGTTGGCGATGGCGCCATGGCCATTCGGGCCTGGGCGCTGGAGCCGGACCGCCGTGAGCTGAAGCAGGGCGACCGCGTCAGCGTGGTCTTCGACGCTCTGCCCGGACGCCGGATCGAGGGCACGATCTCGGCCATCGCCGGCGCCCCGGACAGCAAGGCCGAATGGGGCGAAGGTCGCTACTTCCAGGTCGACATCGACCTCCAGCCACTAGCCGGAGACGAGCAGCAGCTGCTGCGACCGGGCATGAGTGCGCGTGTCGAGGTAGGTGTGTCGGGCACCGAGGTTGGCGTTCAGCCAGGCACGCCCGAACGCATCGAGGCCGATGGCGAGCTGGTGGCCATGGAAAGCGCGGTGCTGGCCCCGCCAGCGGTGCAGGGCATGTGGAACTATTCGATCACCCGTCTGGCGCCGGACGGTTCGCCGGTGAAGGAAGGCGACGTCGTCGTGCAATTCGATGGCGGTCAGTTGCAGCAGAACCTCATGGCCAAGCAGGCCGAGCTGGCCGAGAAGAAGACCCAGCAGGAACAGCTGCGCCTGGCGCTGGCCGAGCGCGAGCGCAATGAACGCCTGACTACCGAGGAGGCAAAATCGAATCTGGAGAAGGCCGAACGCAAGGCGACGCAGCCGGCCGAACTGCTGCGCGGCGTCGACTACCAGAAGCTGGTCATCGAGAAGGCACAGGCACGTGAGCGCATGGCGCTGATGGAGATGCGCGAAAAGGCCGCCGCCGAGCAGCGCCGTCAGGAATGGCGCCTGGTCAGCTTCGAGGCCGACCAGCTGCAGGCGGAAGTGGACGAACTCAAGGCCTCGCTGGTGGCACTGAACGTCAAGGCGCCGCGTGCCGGGGTGATGATGCACAAGAGCAATTGGCAGGGCGAGAAATTCGATGTCGGCTCGCAGGTGTGGATGGGCCAGTCGGTGGCGGAAATTCCGGATATGGAAACGCTGGCCGTGCGTGCCCAGGTGGACGAGCGCTACCTGGCATGGCTGCGCGAGGGCATGCGCGCACGCCTGCGCCTGGAAGGTGGCGCCGGGCGCGCCCTGACCGGCACCGTGAAGGAAATCGGTCGTGTCGTGCGCTCCAAGTCGCGTACGCAGCCGGTACCGGTGGTGGATGTGCTGATCGCGCTGGATGGCGCCGCGGCCGGGCTCAAGCCGGGCCAGCCGGTGCGCGTGGATATCGGTGTCGACGCGGGAAGCGTTCGCGTCGCCGGTCGCGCGGAGGCCGCGCCATGATCGCCAGGCATCGACGCATCGCGCTGGCCCTCGCGCTGGCCACATCGCTGCTGGCCGCCTGCGCTGACGAGAACGCCAGCGAGAAGCCGGTGGAAGTGATCGAGATGCGGCCGCTGGCGCTCAGCATCGCGGCCAGCGGTGAAGTGAAGTCAACGAAGTCCACGCCGTTACCGGTACCCGGACGGCAGTGGTCGCGACGTCGTCTGGAATGGATGGTGCCGGAAGGCAGCACGGTGAACGAGGGCGAGTTGATCGCGCGCTTCAGCGCCGATGAGGCCGAGCTCAGCCTGTCGCAGGCGCTGATCGACCTGCAGCGCAACGCGCTGTCGCGCAGCACCAAGCAGGGCGAGCTGGACGCGGCGCAGGGTCGCGTCGATGTCGACCTGGCCGCCGTGGATTCGCAGCTGCGCATCGCCGACCGCTATGCCGAGGCCGATCTCGACATGCTGGCGCGCAATGAAATCCTTGATGCCATCCAGGACAAGGAGTTCCTCGGCGCCAAGCAGGACGTGCTGGCATGGAAGCGCGATCAGGCCAGCGAGCGCGGCGCTGCCGAGTTGGCGGTGCTGGACTCCAAGCGCAGCAGCTTGGAGCTGTCCGAGAACACCAGCCGCCAGGACCTCGCCGCGCTGGAACTGCGTGCGCCGCACGACGGCGTGCTGGTGCTGGCCAGCAACTGGACCGGTGACAAGCCGCAGGTCGGTGCCAGCCTGTGGGCCGGCAACGAATTCGGCAGCCTGCCCGACACCGCCTCGCTGGAAGTCGAGCTGGTGCTGCCGCAGATCGAGGCCCAGGGCGTGAAGCAGGGCGACCGCGTGGTCATGCATCCGGCCGGCCGGCCGGACCAGGTCGTGGAATCCGAACTCAGCTGGGTGGCCAGCGCCGCGCAGGTGCGAGGTCGCCGTAACCCGATCAAATACCTCAGCATGAAAGCAGCGATCCCGAAGGACGCCGTCACGCGCTACGGACTGGTGCCCGGCCAGGCCTTCAGCGCCGAGATCCACACCAGCGACGACAGCGAGGCGCTGACCGTGCCCAACCTGGCGCTGGTGTCCGAGAACGGCCGGCACTTCGTCGAGGTGGCCGACGGTGGCGACTTCGTGCGCCGCGAAGTGACGCTGGGTGAGCGCGGCGTGGCGCGTTCGCGGGTGACCGACGGCCTCAAGGTTGGCGACCGCGTGCTGCTGACACCGGACCGCAGCCGCGAGACAAACGAACCCGCGGCACCGGCGGAAGACGCCCGTTCGGCCGCGCTGGCGCGCGCGCGTGCTCGTGCCACCGCCGGCGCGGAGGCTGCCGAATGATCGCCAAACTCCCTGTCGCCTGGCGCGAGGCGCTCGAAGAACTGTCACGGCGCAAGCTGCGCACCCTGCTGACCCTGCTCGGCCTGATCTTCGGCATCGGCGCCATCGTCGCCATGCAGGCGGTCGGTGAAGGCAGCCGTCGCGAAGCGCTGCGGCTGGTGCAGGGTCTGGGTCTCAACAATCTGATCGTCGAGGCCAAGAGCCGCGACGAGGACAGTCTGCGCGAGGATCGCGCGCGCACCCTGGGCCTGACCCTGGCCGATGCCTCGGCCGCGTTGTCGGTGGTGCCCGGCGCCGAGCAGTACGCCGGCAGCAAGGCCATCCGCACCTTTGCGGTGGGTAGCGACGCCGGCCAGAGCGACGCCCAGGCCAGCGGCGTCAGTCCGGCCTTCTTCGGCCTGTCCTCGCTGTCGCTGGCACAGGGTCGCGCGCTCAGCGACGACGACGAGGCACGGCTGGCCGCCGTCGCCGTGCTCGGCCACCAGGCCGCGCATGACCTGTTTCCGGACGGCAATGCCATCGGTGCCTACGTCAAGCTCAATCACGTCTGGCTGCAGGTGGTCGGCGTGTTGGCGGATCGCGACCTGGCCAAGGATCAGTTCGAAGGCGTGCAGCTGGGCTCGGAAAGCAACCGCGTGTTCGTGCCGCTGGCCACCGCGTTGGCGCGCTTCCGCTTCCAGGCCATGGAAGACCAGCTCGATAGATTGCTGTTGAAGGTCGATGACCCGTCGCGTCTCGGCTTGGCGGCCACCGTGCTGTCCGAATTGCTCGGCCAGCGCCACGCCGGCGTCGACGACTACAGCCTGATCGTGCCACAGCAGCTGTATCGCCAGCACCAGCAGACCCAGCGCATCTTCCGCATCGTGATGGGCGCGATAGCCGCGGTCAGCCTGCTGGTCGGTGGCATCGGCATCATGAACATCATGCTGGCCAACGTGCTGGAGCGGCGTCGCGAGATCGGCCTGCTGCGCGCGCTGGGTGCGCGACGTCGTGACATCATCGCCCAGTTCCTGCGCGAGACCACGGTGATCTGCGGCCTCGGTGCCCTGCTCGGCCTGTTGTTCGGCGGCGTGCTCGCCTACCTGATCGCGGCACTGGCCGGCTGGCAGGTCGGCTGGGCACCGATCCCGATCCTCGGCGCCACCTTCGTCTGTGCGCTGGTCGGTCTGCTGTTCGGTGTCTATCCAGCACGACAGGCAGCACAGCTCGATCCGATCACCGCGCTACGCGCGGAGTAGCCTGGCGCAACGCAGCTGGCACGACAAAACGCCCGGGTGCACCCCGGGCGTTTTGCTTTCAGTCCTCGAAACCGTCGCTGAAGATCAGAACATCGACGATGCGGATGTTGTCGATCAGTGGTGTCAGTGCCGGTGATGAGGAATGCAACGCGGCCTTCCAGCGCAGGTCGGCGCCGATGGTCGGGAAGAAGAACGCGCGGTCGAGCGGTGCCTGGAACCACTGCGCGCCACCATTATTGCTGAGCCAGTAGTCGACGCCGGTGGTCGGCGGCGCCATGCTGTCGGCGGACAGCACCACGCCGACGATGTCGGGCGCGCTGCCGTCATCCACCCGCAAGGAAGCGCCCTGATTGAGCGCGGTGTGGAACAGCCGTCGCTGGTACAGCCGATTACTGGCGATCACATCCGCCGCGCCATCGCCGTCGACGTCGGCAACCGCCATCGAGCCGGTGAGGCCGCCGACGCTGCTGAGTGCGTCGTCGTCAAAGCCGTTCCAGCCCGCGCCGATGCCGCCCTGGTTCACCTGCAGCCGATCCGGACCGTTATTGCCGACCAGCAGGTCGAGGAAGCCATCGGCATCGATATCGCCCAGCGCCAGCGACCAGGTGTCGCCCGCTAGTGTGTCCAGATCGCTGACGTCGCCGAACACGCCGCTGCCGTCGTTCTTGTACAGGCGATTGGGCTGGCCGTAGTTGCCGGCGATGACGTCGAGGTCACCGTCGTGATCCACATCACCCAGCGCGACCGCGGTGGTGGTATCGGTATCGCTGCCGATGTCGCTGGCGCTGCCGAACACGTTGACGCTGCGGTCGTTGAGGTACACGCGGTTGAGCTGACCCTGATTGCCGGCCAGCAGATCCAGATCGCCATCGTGATCCACATCGCCCAGCGCCAGCGCGCGGGTGCTGCGCGCCACGCCCGGCAGATCGATGGCGGTGCTGGCGGCTGACCACGGCGTGGCGCTGCCATTGCTGAGGTACAAGCGATCGGAAGCCGAAAGATTGCCGGCGATCACGTCCAGATCACCATCGCGATCCACGTCACCCAGCGCCAGCGCATAGGTCTGGTCGGCCTCGCTGCCGATCTCGGCGCCGCTGGCAAAGCCCAGCCAGCCGGCGCCCTGGCCGCCGTTGTTCAGGTAGTAGCGGTTGTGGCGTCCGGCCGTGGTTTCGTCGTGACCGGCGAGCAGATCGAGGTCGCCGTCGCCATCCACATCGCCCAACGCCAGCGAAGTGACCTTGTAGGTGTCGCCGCCCACGGTGACCGGGCTGACGCCGCTCCAGGGATCGATGCTGCCGTTGTTGAGGTACAGGCGCTTGCCGGTGCTGTTGCCGTTGCCGGCGATCAGGTCGATATCGCCATCGCGATCCACGTCACCCAGCACCACCACATCGCCGCCGGTTCCACCCGACAACGTGCTGCTGCTGACGCCGCCCCAGGGATCGGGGATGCCGCGGTTGAGGTACAGGCGGTCGGGTTGGCCGTTGTCATTGCCGGCGATCAGATCCGGGTCGCCATCGCCGTCTACATCGCCCACCATCAGCGCGTAAGTGTACTGTGTGTCGGTCGAGATGTTGATGGCGTTGACGTTGGCGAAGGGGTCGTTGCTGCCGTTGTTGAGGTACAAGCGGTTAGCCTGAGTGACATTGCCGGTGATCAGATCCAGGTCGCCGTCGCCATCCACGTCAATCAGGCTCAGCACGTAGGTCTTATCGGTTGGGCTCCCAATGCTGCCAGCCGCCGAGAAGCCACCGCTGCCGTTGTTGCGATAGAGCCGGTTGGTCTGTTCACGGACGCCCAGCATCAGATCGGGATCACCGTCTCCGTCCACGTCCCCTAGCGCCAGTGAGGCGGTGTTCAGAGAGTCGCTGCCAGACAGGCTGCTGCTGATCCAGCTGCCGCCCAGCCCATCGTCGTTGAGGTATACGCGGCTGAAATTGATGCCGCCGTTGCCCGCAATGAGGTCGAGATCGCCGTCGCCATCCACATCGGCCATCTGCAATGCGAAGGTCGCATGCGCGTCGGCAGTAATGTTGCCATCGGCGATGAATCCGCCGTTCCCGTCGTTGCGATACAGACGATTGGTCTGTTGATAGTTGCCCAGCACCAGGTCGGGATCGCCATCGCCATCCACGTCGCCCAGCGCCAGTGTGCGGGTGTTCAGAGAGTCGCTGCCGGGCAGGTCGCTGTCGGTCCAGCTGCCGCCCAGCCCATCGTTGTTGAGGTATACGCGGCTGAACTCGCCTGGGCCATTGCCCGCAACGAGGTCGAAGTCACCGTCGCCATCCACATCGGCCATCAGCAAGGCCAATGTAAATTGCGAGTCGTTAGTCACCAGGCTGTTGTCGCTAAAATCGCCGTTGCCGTCATTGCGATACAGCCGGTTGGTGGACATATTGCCGTTGACCAGATCGAGATCACCGTCGCCATCCACGTCGCCCAGCGCCAGCGCGTTGGTACCCTGGCTGCTGTCAGGAATATCGCTGCCGCTGACGCCGTTCCACGGACTGGCGTTGCTGGTGTTGAGGTACAGGCGGTTGGGCTCATCGAAGTTGCCGGCCACCATGTCGAGATCGCCGTCGCCGTCCATGTCGCCAATGGCGAGCGCGTAGGTGTTCTGGCTGTCGGTGGAGAGTGGGGCGCTGGTGGCAAATCCACCCAGGCCGTCGTTGAAGAAAAGACGGTTCTGCTGACTGTTGCTGTGGCCGCCGATCAGATCCAGGTCACCATCACCATCGACGTCAGCCAGCGCCAGATAGAGAGTGTTGTCGTTGCTGTTCGGGATGGCTGTGCCACTGGCAAGGCTGTCCCAGGGGTCGCCCACACCGTCGTTGAGGTAAATGCGGTTGGCCTGGTTCTGATTGCCGACAATCAGGTCCAGATCGCCGTCGCCATCGATATCGCCCAGCACCATGGATGTGGTGGTTTCGGCATCGGGGGTGATGTTGCTGGCGCTGGCAAAACCGCCACTGCCATCATTGCGGTACAGGCGGTTGACCTGGTTGTTGTAGTTGCCGGCGACCAGGTCGAGATCGCTATCGCCGTCCACATCGCCCAGCGCCAACGAATAGGTGTACTGGTTACTTCCCGGAATGGCGCTGCCGCTGCCCAGGCTGCCCCAGGGATCGCCACTGCCATCGTTGAGATAAATCCGGTTTGCCTGGCCAAAGTTGCCGACCACCAGATCCAGGTCGCCGTCGCCGTCCAGGTCGCCCAATGCCAGAGCGAAGGTGCCGAAACTGTCAGCGGTGATGTCATGCCCGGCATCGAAACCGCCGCTGCCGTCGTTGAAATACAGCCGGTTGCGAGAATCGCTGTTGCCTGCAATCATATCCAGATCGCCATCGCCATCCACATCGCCCAAGGCCACGGCAAGGGTGTGGTGCAGGTCTGGCGGTGCGATGGTGATGGCGACAACGCTGGCAAAGGGCGCGTTCGTGCCATTGTTCAGGTACAGGTGGTTCGCTTGAAAGGTCGACGGGGTTGCCGTATCGGAACCTGCGTTGCCCACGACCAGATCCAGGTCGCCATCGCCATCCACGTCACCCAGGGCAAGTGCCCGCGTGTAATCTGCGTCATCGCTGATGTTGCTGCCGACCACCGTGCTGCCGTCGTAGAAGCCGCCGTACTGCTCGCGCCGCCAGGCCAGCACCAGCGCCTGCTCCTCGGTGGACCAGTTGGCGTTGGTCAGCGTGCTGTCCTTCAGCGTGGCATCGCTGAAGTCCTCGCTGAACGGCAGCCCTGGCGTACCGGCCATGGCGGTCGCGGCAAAGCCGGCAGCGAAGCACAGCAGGCACCGGCGAACAGCAAGACGAAAGACGTGACGTTCCATGACGAACACTCCCGGTTTCGTTGGCAAACCCGGCCGAGGATACTCCGGTTGCCGCGGCGCCGCCTTTTCCGGCGCAACCGGTTCGCGTCACCGCCGCGGGACAAACGTCGCGTTGTCGGGTTTCGGTTTCGGCTAACGTATCCCCTTCGTTAACCACCTCGAAGGGGAATCCACCGATGTCGTCCATCCGCCGTGGCCGTCTGGCCGTTGCTGTTGCCGCCCTGCTTGCCGTCAGCAGTCCGCTGCTGGCCGCCGAGAACGTGATGCTGGTGCTGGATGCCTCCGGCTCGATGTGGGGCCAGATCGACGGTCGCAACAAGATCGAGATCGCCCGCGAGGCCACCGGCAAGGTGGTGTCGGACTGGGACCAGTCCAACCAGATCGGCCTGATCGCCTACGGCCATCGCCGCAAGGGTGATTGCGCCGACATCGAAACGCTGATTCCGCTGGGCCGGATGGAAGGTGACGTGTTCATGGACACGGTGAACGCGCTCAATCCCAAGGGCATGACGCCGCTGTCGCAGGCCGTCATCGATGCGGCGGCGGCGCTGAAGTCCAGCGAGCAGAAGGCAACCGTGATCCTGGTCAGCGACGGTGAGGAAACCTGCAAGCTCGATCCCTGTGCGGTCGGCGCGGAACTGGAGAAGAGCGGCGTGGACTTCACCGCGCACGTGATCGGCTTCGACGTGCAGAACCCGGCGCACCAGGCGCAGTTGCGCTGCCTAGCCGAGAACACCGGTGGTCGCTATTTCAATGCCCGTGACGCGCAGGAGTTGAGCAGCGCCGTGCAGGGCGCGATGAAGAGCAGCACCGAACCGCCGCCGCCGCCGGCCACCGCGACGCTGAAGCCGCAGGGCAAGGCCATCATTACCCAACTGCTGGGCGTGGACTGGAGCGGTCCGGCAGACGATGGCGACTTCATCACCGTGGTGCTGCCGCAGGCACCGGACGGCGCGTACACCACCTACGCCTACGTTCCGGAAAGCGACGGCGACGGCAGCGGCAGCGTCGAGTTCAAGATGCCGGCCACGGCGGGCGACTACGAGTTGCGCTACGTCAGCCCGCGTCGCGAACAGCAGGTGCTGGCGCGCCTGCCGTTGAACATTGGCGACCTCGAAGCGGTGATCGAAGCACCGGAAACCGCCGTCGCCGGCACCACGCTCACCGTCACCGCGCGCGGCCCGGTGGATAGCGGCCACTGGGTCGGCTTTGTCGAAGCGGGTGCGGAGGTCGGTGCTTTCATCGGCAACCACTACGCGCGCCTGCCCGCCAGCGGCAACACGCTGGAGATCAAGGTGCCCGCGGAGATCGGCGACTACGAGCTGCGCTATGTGCTGAACGAGGCCGAGCGCGTCGCCTACTCTCGACCAATAAAGGTCGTGGCGGCGGAGATCAGCGTCGACGGTCCGGCCGAAGTGATGGCCGGTAACCGGGTGACGATCAACGCCAGCGGCCCGGTCGATGGCAGTCACTGGATCGGCTTCGCGCCGGCGGGCGGCGATGCCGGTGCCTACGTCAACAATGGCTATTACCGGCCGGCAGCGGCCAGCGGCAGCGGCGTAGTCGTCGCACCACTGGAACCGGGTGACTACGAGTACCGCTATGTGCTGTTTGAAAGCCAGAAGGTTGCCGCCTCGAAACCGGTGAAGGTCATCCCGGCGACGGCAACGCTCGTGGCGCCCGCCACGGCTTCGGCCAACAGCGAGATCGAGGTTGGATTCACCGGCCCGCGTAACGGCAACAACTGGATCGGCATCGTCGCCGTCGGCGGTGACGGCAGCGAATACCAGGGCTGGGCCTATGTGCCGGATGAAGGCGACAGCGTGCGCTTCTACACGCCCGAGCAAGCCGGCGACTGGGAAGTGGTGTTCGTGCAGGACAACCAGGTGCTGGCACGGCAGCCGATCAGCGTGCAGTAAGCGCGACCGGCGTCTTGAACGAAGCGGCGCGTCATCACCGGCTGATGACGCGCCGCTGTTGACGACTGCGGTAGCATGCGGCTTTCCGCCCTACGAGGAAGCCGCGCATGAGCCGCGACAGCGACAACACCCCTGACGTCACGCCCGAGCAGGCGGAAGACGCCGTCCGCACGTTGCTGCGCTGGGCCGGTGAAGATCCGCAGCGTGAAGGCTTGCTGGATACGCCCAAGCGCGTGGTCAAGGCCTATCGCGACTGGTTCTCCGGCTACAGCGAAGACCCGGCCGAGTACCTGCGTCGCACCTTCAAGGAAGTCGAGGGCTACGACGAGATGATCGTGCTGCGCGACATCGAGTACGAGAGTCACTGCGAGCACCACATGGCACCGATCATCGGGCGCGCACACGTCGGCTATGTGCCCACGCAGCGCGTGGTCGGCATCTCCAAGCTGGCGCGCGTGGTCGAAGCCTACGCGCGGCGTTTCCAGGTGCAGGAGAAGATGACCGCGCAGATCGCCCACTGCATCCAGGACGTGCTGCAGCCGCACGGTGTGGCCGTGGTGGTCGAAGGCGCACACGAATGCATGACCACCCGCGGCATCCACAAGCGCGGCGTGAGCATGATCACCAGTCAGATGCTGGGCAGCTTCCGTGAAGATGCGCGCACCCGCGCCGAGTTCCTCGAACTGATCAAGGTGGGCGGACGCGGCTGAGCACTTCACGCCGCCGCTGCGCGTCGCCGGTTCAACGCTGGCCGCAGTGGTAGTCACCGCTGTCGGCGCGACGGCAACCATCCGGCGGCCCGAATTCGTCCCAGTAGGCCCCCAGCCCCGAACGATCAATGAACACGCCAAAGGACGGTGATCGCATGGCATCGGGATCCAGCCCGGTGAACAGGCCGGAGACGCTGAGCGCCTCGTTGTTGGAGATGCGTTCGCTCATCAGCGTGAAAGCGCGTTCGTACTCGCCGGATCGGCGAAGCACGTAGGACACGACGCCCGGCAGGCTGTCCGGGTGGGTGGCGAGATAGGCATCGATCAGCCGGATCGCTTCCGCCTTTGCTTCGGGATCGCGGAAACAGGCCTTTGCAAACACGTCCGAGGCCTGGGGCGGGAAGTCCTGTGCGAAGTACGGCATGGCCGCGGCCAGGGCGGCGATGGCGCGGCTGCGTTCGCCCTGGGCCATGTGCAGCGATGAAGTGCCAAGCCCGACGAAGACATGGCCAGCCTCCTCGGCTCGCCGCAGTTGTTCGGTAGCGATGTCCAGCTCGCCATCGGCGATGTGCAGGCGCGCGCGCCAGAGCAGCGCATTGGGCAGAAGTGGGTCGATGGCCAGCGTGCGATCCAGCGCCTGCTTGGCCTGCTCGCGATAGCCGGTTTCCAGCAAGGCGGCGGCGTGCCAGAAGTTCACGGTCACGTCGTTGGGATCGAGTGCGAAAGCGCGCGCAAACTCCTCGCGCTGCTGGCGATAGTTACGCTGATTGCCGTAGGTGAGACCCAGCGCCGCATGCGGCTCGGCCAGCGACGAATCGAGCGCCAGGACACGCCGCGCCGACTGTTCGGTGGCTTCGAGGAAGGCCTTGAAATCGCCGCTCTGGTAGTTGCTGCGCACCGCCTGCAGCGTCGCCATGCGTGACCAGGCGCGGGCGAAGTCCGGATCCAGCGCGATGGCCTGCTGCAGATGCGCCAGCGCTTCGTCGAAGCGCGCACCGTCGCGGCGATTGAAGATGTCGGTGGCCTTGAGATACAGCGCATAGGCTTCGGTGTTGTGGGTGCCGGCATTGACCAGTCGCTCGGCCTGTTCGCCCTGCAACACGATCTTCAGTTGGTCGGTGATCGCGCGGGCGATGCGTTCCTGCAGATCAAAGACATCATCGAGATCGCCGTCGTAGGTTTCCGACCAAAGGTGGAAGCCATTGCCGGCCTGGATCAGCTGCGCGGTGATGCGGACGCGGTTGCCCTGCTTGCGGATCGAACCTTCGAGAATGTGCGCCACGCCGAGCGCCTGCCCGATATCGGACAGGTTCTCGTTGCGTCCCTTGAAGTAGAACGCCGAGGTGCGGCCGGCCACTTTCAGGCCATCAACCTTGGCCAGCGCATTGAGAATCTCCTCGCTGATGCCGTCGGCGAAGTACTCCTGATCTTTCAGCGGACTCATGTCGGCAAAGGCGAGCACGGCAATCGACTGCTGGTCCGGCTTTGCTGCGATTCCCGCGTTCTGGTCGTCCGCCTTGACGGCCAGTGCTGGCGCCGTGCCTGATTCCTGCGTCAGTACGAACTTGTCCACTGCGAAGTAGCCCAGCGCCAGCAACAGCAACACGATGATGCTGCGGTTCATGCGCTGCGCGGTCTGCGGCGCGATCGAATGCTCCGGCAACACGTCGTTGTCGCGCTTCAGGCCTTCCGGCGTCAGTTCGAACACCCAGGCGAAAATCAGCGCCGGCACGAAGCCAATCGCCAGAAAGATCACCAGCGCGCGCATCACCCAGACCGGCGTATCGAACACCGGCAGCAGCGTGTCCGCTACCTGCACCACCAGCCAGGCACCGACGACGTACAGCCCGGCCATGCGGAAAACGTTGCGGCGCTGGAGTTCGGCGAGCAGGCCCATGTAGCGGCTATTCCGGATCGGATGCGGTGGCTGCGTTGTCCAGCAGTGCCTGGAACGCCGGGTCGTATCGTATGCGGTTGAAATCCGGATCGACAGGAAGCAGCGCCTGGCTGATCAGGGTGTTGTTGCTTTCCAGCAGGATGCGGATGCCTGCGACGGCATCTTCGGTGTCGCCGTTGAGCGCCTGGATACGCACCAGCAACTCGAACCAGACCGGCCCTTCCAGCGTGTCTTTCTCCGTCGGCACCAGCGCTACCATCCGCTGTCCGGCAGCGACGCCCGCGCGCCCTTCGCCCAGCCCCACCAGGGCAAAGCCCAGCGCTGCGCTCCACGCGGCCGTGACGTTCGTGTTGTTTGATGAGGCCAAAGCCGTATTCGCCGCATCGCGGACGCCGCGAAACTCAGCTTCGGCTTCGTCGCTTCCATGGCCTCTTGGCAGCATCATCGCGAGTCGAATGCGCCAGTAGACATCGGCGCGGATGTATCCCGCAAAGTAGAAGTCGACGTGCTCACCTTTGGAGCGCTGGATGGCCTGTCGATACAGGTCGGTGGCCTTCTCCGGATCGTCGGAGAGCTCCGCGTGCTGCGCCCGCAGGGCCAGCAGGATCGCTGAATCGCCGCTCTGGCTCTCGAGCAGACGCTCCGCTTCGGCCAGTTTGCCCATCTGCCACAGGCAGCCCGTCTTCTGCGCCAGCACGTCGTTGTCGCCGCGTCGCAGTGACAGCGCGATGTCGAACACGGGAAGGGCTTTCTCACAATGGCCGCTGGCGACGTGGGTGATGGCAAGGTGGTGGAACGTCGAGTAATCGTTCGGCGCCAGGCGGGTTGCGTGGATCATGTCGGCTATCGCCGCATCCCAAAGACCCAGGCGCCGTGCCAGGTATCCCGCCGTCATCCAGGCTTCTGCATCATTGGGCAGGCGTTGCTTTACTTCGTTCAGTGTTTGCATGGCGCCGCTGAAATCACGTTCGATGTAGTACTGGTATACACCGTCCACCAGCGCGACCTGCGGCAGGCCCGATGCAAGGCTTCGCGCCCTGTCCAGCGCCCTGGTGGCTTCCTCCCGCAGGGATCCGTCCGGATCGAAGCCGAGCCAGTGGGTCCGGATGGCCTCGCGCGCCAGTTCCGCCCAGGCCAGGGTGAAACCGGGATCGAGCCTGACCGCTTCACGGTAGGCATCCAGCATCCGTTCGGCCTCCTCGCGCGAACCGTTCACCCGGATGCTGAGTGCTCGCGCACGCAGGAACGCGTTGTAAGCCTCGGCGTTGTCGGTGGGTTGTTTGGCGAGGGCATTGCGTTCATCGCGGGTGAGGCGGGCGCTCAGCGAGTCCGCGACCTTCTGCGCCACCTCGCTTTGCACGGCGAACACGTCATTGAGGTCGCGGTCGTAGCTCTCCGCCCACAGGTGGCTGTCGCTGCGGGCGTCGATCAGCTGCACGTTGACGCGGACCCGGTTGCCGGCGCGCTGCACGCTGCCTTCGACGATGTGCGCGACGCCGAGCTGGCTGGCGATCTCGGCGATGTTGTCCGGACGGCTGGCGTAGCGCGCGGTGGAGGTGCGCGAGATCACTTTCAGTTCGCTGATCTGCGCCAGCCCGGTGAGGATTTCGTCCTGGATGCCGTCGGCGAAGTAGGCGTTTTCCGGGTCGGTGCTGAAGTTCTCGAAAGGCAGGACGGCGACTGATTTTGCCGAGACAGCCTCGGTGGGCACCGTGGTCGGCGTTTTTTTGTTGTCCGGGCTGTTTGCTGGCTCATCCGACGTGGCCGTGACAGAACCAGCTGCCTCGTCACTATCGGACTCCATTGCCGGCCACAGTCGATCCGCACCCACCAGCAGCACCGCGATGACCACGCCCGCGATTGTCAACTGGTCCATGCGCCGCGCGGTCTGGTGGCCAATCGACTGCTCCGGCGGCACCTGGCTGTCGCGCTTGAAGCCGTCGGGCGTCAGCTCGAACACCCAGGAGAACACCAGCGTCGGGATGAAGCCGATGACCAGCAGCGCCACCAGCGCCTTCATCACCCAGTCCGGCGTGTTGAACAGCGGCAGCAGCGTATCGGCGACCTGCACGATCACCCAGGCGCCGACGACATACAGCCCGGCCATGCGCAGGACATTGCGACGGCTGAGTTCGGCGAACAGGCTCATGCGGGTGTTCCGTGGTCACGAACGCCGCCGCAGGCGGATGCCTGATCCGCCCGGCATCTGGCGCCGTGCATGGTCTCCCCTTCCAACGGCATGGCTTCTCGCTCAGTGACCGGAGGCGGCGGTTTCGAGACAGTCCCGCCGCCGCCAGCATACACCGATGCCGGACGGGGCCGGCGCGAGGTCGATGCTGTAGCCCTTCGTTGTCGTTGCACGGCTCGTCCGTTGCGGTCGACGATAGAATGGCCTCCCGCCATCGAAGGTCGAGAATCCGTCTCCATGTCCAACGCTGCACAGGATCCCGCGCTGGAGACCTTGCTGCTGCCCGTGTTCGAGGGTCGACTGACCTGGCCGGCGGATGGCGCGCTGTTTCTCAACGCCCGTGACGGTTGGCCGCTGCATCGCCAGCCACTACCCGGACTGGTTGCCGGGCAGCGCTTCAAGCCGGCCTACGATGCCTTGCAGCGTTCCGGGATCGAGCTTCTCGATGAAGCTGACGAGCGGCGTTTCCCGTTGGTGATGCTGTTGCCGCCACGCCAGCGCAGCGAAGCGCGCGCGCTGTACGCTCGCGCCTTGTCGCGACTATTGGACGGTGGCGTGATATTGGCCTGCCAGGCCAATGACGAAGGCGCGAAATCCGCCGAAGCCGACCTGGCGAAACTGATCGGCCCGCTGACGGTGATGTCGAAGAACAAGTGCCGCGTGTTCTGGAGCCAGCCTGGCAATGCCATCGACGCGGCTTTCCTCGACGAATGGCGCGACCTCGACGCCGTGCGACCGATTGCCGATGGTCGTTTCCTGAGCCGGCCCGGCGTGTTTGCCTGGGATCGCATCGACGTCGCCTCGAAGCTGCTGGCGGAAAGTCTGCCGGGCGACCTCCGCGGTCGCGCCGCTGACCTTGGTGCCGGCTATGGCTATCTGTCGGCGGAACTGCTGTCGCGTTGTGCTGGCATCACCTCGCTGGACTGCTTCGAAGCCGACTCACGCGCGTTGGCGCTGTGCCGAAGCAATCTCGAACCGCAGTCCGGGCGAATGAACATCACCCACCACTGGCACGATGTCACCAGCGGATTGCCGGGCCGCTACGACGTGATCGTCTGCAACCCACCGTTCCACGCCCAAGTTGGCGCAGAGCGGCCGGACATTGGCCGACGTTTTATCGAAGTCGCCGCCGAAGCGCTGAATCCCGGCGGCCGGCTGTGGCTGGTGGCCAATCGCCATCTGCCCTACGAACTGGCCTTGAAGACGGGATTCGATGCAGTGAACACGATCACCCAGCAGAGCGGCTTCAAGATCATCGAAGCCGTGAAGTCGCGCAAGGCCGGTGTTCGATGAAGCTGCTGCGCCTGATTGCCAACCTCGGCTACGGCAGTCGCAAGCAGGTGACCGCCATGTTCCGCGAAGGCCTGATCACCGACGTCGACGGCGAGGTGCTCTATGCCGACGACGTGATCGAGGCATCGAAGGTGCTGGTCGAAGGCGAGCCGCTGGATCCGCCGCCCGGCATCCTGCTGATGCTGCACAAGCCGGTCGGCCATACCTGTTCGCATCGCGATCAGGGACGACTGATCTACGACCTGCTGCCGCCGCGTTTCCACATCCGCAAGCCAGCGCTGTCCAGCGTCGGCCGTCTGGATCGCGAGACCAGTGGCCTGCTGCTGATGACCGATGACGGCGCCCTGCTGCACCGGATCATTTCGCCGAAATCGAAGCTGTCCAAGGTCTACCGCGCCACGCTGGCAGAAGACCTTCGTGGCGATGAAGCGGCAACATTCGCCAGCGGCGCGCTGATGCTGGAGTCGGAAACCGCGCCATTGTTGCCGGCGGAACTGGAAGTGCTCGGTTCGCGCGAGGCGCGACTGACCCTGCACGAAGGTCGCTACCACCAGGTGCGCCGCATGTTCGCCGCGGTCGGCAATCACGTTGAAACCCTGCATCGCGAGCGCGTTGGCGGCCTTTCCCTGGATGACCTCGAAGCCGGCCAGTGGCGCATGCTTGATGCGCAGAACAGCGAGCGACTGTTTGCCGTGTCGGCGGCTGTTTGAGGGCAAGTACAGCGTTCGTGGTGAGGAGCCATTGAGCGCGCGAAGCGAGTCGAAAGGGCTTCTCGAACCACGGCAAGCCCGCGGTGACATCCGGGCAGATTCGAGGATGTACCGGGCGAGCCAACCGAGCGCCCGGCTTTGTTGCCGCCGGCCCGAACGTGCCAAGACCGCCTCTGCGATAATGCGGGCTTCGCCCGTCGCGTCGAGCTGCCAACGCCATGTCCGAGCCCGCCAAGCCTGATGTCGTCAAGCCCATTTCCCTGACGCAGTTCCTGATCGAACAGCAGCGCGAACGGCAGCACATCAATGCCGACCTGCGCCTGTTGCTGGAAGTGGTGGGGCGTGCCTGCAAGGCCATCGCCGTCGCCGTCGGTCGCGGTGCACTGGGTAATGTCCTCGGCAATGCCGGTGCGGTGAACGTACAGGGCGAGGCGCAGAAGAAGCTGGACGTGTTGTCCAACGAAATCCTGCTGCAGGCCAACGAATGGGGCGGACACCTCGCCGCCATCGCCTCCGAGGAGATGGACGAGCCGCACCTGATCCCGCACCGCTATCCCAAGGGAAACTACCTGCTGGTCTTCGATCCGCTGGATGGCAGCAGCAACATCGATGTCAACGTGTCGGTGGGCACCATCTTCTCGGTGCTGCGCTGTCCGGACGGCATCGATGAGCCCAGTGCAAAACACTTCCTTCAGCCGGGCAGTCAGCAGGTTGCTGCCGGTTACACGGTTTACGGTCCGTCAACACTGCTGGTGCTGACGCTGGGCGATGGTGTTTACCAGTTCACCCTGGATCGTGAACTGGGCAGCTTCGTGCTCACGCAACGCCGCCTGCGCATTCCCGAGGACACGCAGGAATTCGCGATCAACGCGTCGAACCGCCGCCACTGGGACGAGCCGGTCAAGCGTTACGTGGAAGAACTGCAGCAGGGCCGTGAAGGCCCGCGCGGCAAGGACTTCAACATGCGCTGGGTGGCGTCGATGGTCGCCGACGTGCATCGCATCCTCACCCGCGGCGGCATCTTCATGTACCCGATCGACAACAAATGCCGCGACAAGGGCGGTCGTCTGCGGCTTCTGTACGAGGCCAATCCGATGAGCTTCATCGTCGAGCAGGCCGGTGGCGCGGCCAGCACCGGCACGCAGCGCATCCTCGACGTGCAGCCGGACAACCTGCACCAGCGCATCGCCGTGTTCCTCGGCTCGAAGAACGAAGTCGAACGCGCGGCGGCGTATCACACGGAAGACTGAGAACGGACGATCACGACGTGGAACGGTCCGACTTCATCGAAACCTTCGACGAAGCGCTGTCGCCTGCGGACTGCGCGTCCATCGTCGAACGTTTCGAGCGCGGCGGTGAAGCCGTGCCGGGTGCGGTCGGTTCCGGCGTGATCCCCGAACTCAAGGATTCAGCGGACATCCTGATCAGCGGCAAGCCGGGCTGGCGCGATGTCGAGCTGCAGTTGAACCAGGCCGTGCATCGCGGCTTGATCGCCTACCTGCGTCGCTATCCGCATACGCTGATCGCGCCATTGATGCTGCAGCAGCAGGATCCGGAAAGCGGCATGGCAAGGCGCATCGAGGCCGAAGATTTCGCGCGCATGGATGATCGTGCGGTGTCCGGCCTGATCGGTGCCACCTTGCGTCCCGGCGCGATCAACCTGCAGCGCTACACCGCAGACCGGGGCGGCTATCCGTACTGGCACTGCGAGCTGTATCCCAAGGCCGGCAGCGTCGATCCGCTGCACCGCGTGCTGCTGTGGACCATCTACCTCAACGACGGCTTCGACGAGGGCGAAACCGAGTTCCTCTACCAGCAGCGCCGGATCGCGCCGAGAACCGGCTCGCTGCTGCTGGCGCCGACCGCCTTCACCCATACCCATCGCGGCAACCGCCCGCGTGGCGGCGACAAGTACATCGCCACCAGTTGGGTATTGTTCAACCCGGCCGAACAGTTGTTCGGCGCGCCGCGATAGCCGCGCGACAAGCCCGGCAGTCGGCCAGCCGCACGCTGCCCGGGCTTCCGGCAGACTGCTACAATCCCCGCTCAATTCCTTTGCGGTCAATCACATGCGCTGGCTCTACTTCATCCTCGCAATCGTCTGCTTCGCCCTGTTGTGGCGCGTGCAGTCACTGGGCATTGCCGCGGTGCTGCTGATCGCCATGCTCGGTTTCATGCTGGCCGCGGTGCTGTCCTTCGTGGCGGCCCGCGTGGAAGGTCGCAGTCGCGATCACGGCTATATGGTGGATGCGGAGACCCTGGGACAGGTCCGTCAACAGGCGGAACAGCGCAAGGCCGCCGCCAGCGCAACGGCACCCGCAGACTCGACCGACGAGCCGGAGAAGCCGGCTTGACGCCCCCCGGTGGCTGGCCCAGGCTGTAGCGGCTGCATCGTTCTCAAGGGAGGTTGTCATGACGTTGGAAGGCATTCTGATTGTCTGTCTGATCGGCGGCATCGCCGGCTGGCTGGCTGCGCTGGTGATGAAGGGCCGCGGCCTGGGAATCCTTGGCAATATCGTGGTCGGCATCATCGGCGCCTTTGTCGGCAGCTGGGTGCTGGCGCAGCTAGGCATCGTGATCGCCGGTGGCTTTGTCGGCTCGATCATCAACGCCTTCATCGGCGCCTTGATCGTGCTGTTCCTGATTGGCCTGATCAAACGAGCGTGACGACGCGTTTCCGCTTGCACGGAACGGCGGCTTCGGCCGCCGTTCTGCTTTGTGCGATCTGCAGGTGATTCCAGTGTCACCCACACGCCACAACGATTGGCCGCTGACGAATCCGGCGAATGTCACCGAACTGGCCGACGGCGAAGTCCACGCCTGGTGGTGCGTGGGCGGCACCGAGGCCGTGGTCCAGCGTCGCCGCTATCTCGATGCATTGCTGCAGCGGCTGCTTGGTGCCTATGTCGGTGAGGCGCCCGATTCACTGATGCTGGGCCGCGAGGAACGTGGCCGGCCGTACCTTGCTGACGCAAACGGCGAGCCGCGCGGACCCGACTTCAACCTCAGCGACAGTGCGGGACACAGCCTGGTGCTGGTCAGCCGCACGCTGCGCGTCGGCGTGGACGTGGAACGAACCAACCGCCGACTACGCCACCGCGAGCTGGCGGAACGCTATTTCGCGCCTGAGGAAGCCGCCGCGATCAACGCAATGGATGACGACGCGGGAAAGCAGCATTTCCTGCAGCTGTGGACCGCGAAGGAAGCAGCCTGCAAGGCGACCGGTACGGGCCTTGGCGGGCACATGCATCGGTGGGCCTTCGCGATCAACGAAGGAAGCCCGACGCTGAGTGACATGCCGGACGAAGCCGGTTCAACAGGCGACTGGCATTTCCTCACCCTGACACCGCCGGATGATGGCTTCCTCACAACTATCGCCTTGCGCGGCAACTTCGAGCGACTTCGCTGTTTCCGCTTCTCTTCTGGAAGTGACTGAAACACCAGCGCTCCGTTCGAGGTGAGCCTGTCGAACCATGAACGCATCCTGCTTCGACTATTCATGGTTCGACGCCGCTCACCACGAACGGCGGCAGGGGGCGCACCACGGACGTGCCGAGGGCCTCACTACGAACGTGCCAAGTCTTCATCACGAACGGGGTCATTCGTTGTTCGAGAGGCTCACCACGAACGGTGTCATTCGCCCGCACCCTTAATGCGGAGCACAGGGCGACGTCACTGCCGATAGCCGCTCTACCGGTTCGTCAGCTGGATCTCGATACGTCGATTGCGTGCGTAGGCGACTTCGTTGTCGTTCGGGTCCAGCGGCTGGAACTCACCAAAACCGTTCGCCGACAGGTGGTCGGCGGGAATGCCGTGCGCCACCAGGTACTTCACGATGGCGATGGCGCGCGCGGTGGACAGCTCCCAGTTGGACGGGAAGCGCGCCGTGCTGATCGGCCGCTTGTCGGTGTGGCCGTCGATGCGCAGCACCCAGTCGATGTCCGAGGGAATCTCGCTGCTCAATTCCGCCAGCGTGCTGGCCAGGCGTGACAGCTGCGCCTCGCCCGTCGTGCTCAACTCGTCCGATGCGCTCGGGAACAGCAGGCCCGACGGCACCACGAAGCGGTCGCCAACGATCTGGATGTCTTCGCGGTTGCCCAGCACTTCGCGCAGGCGGCCGAAGAACTCGGAGCGGTACTTGGCCAGCTGGTTCACGCGGTTGGCCAGCGCGAGGTTGAGCTCCTTGCCCAGGTTCTCGATCTGCACGTCCTTGCTGACGTTCTCCGACTTCGCGATTTCCAGCGCCTCTGAAATCTCCGCCAGCTGTTGGCGAACCGCGGCCAGCTGCCGGTTCAGCAGTTCGACCTGCGCCGCTGACTTCGCCGACAGCTCGGTCTGCACGGCGAGCTTGTCCTTGTTCTCTTCCAGCTCGGCGAGGCGCGCGGCGATCTCGGATTCCAGCTGGGCCTTCAGCGCCTGCAGACTGGCGAGGTCGGCGCCGAGGCGGTTCATCTCCTCGGTGTTCTGCTCGATGGTGCCGTGCGCGGTATCGAGTTCGCCCTGCGTCGCCTTGAGCTGCGCGGCGAAGGCGTTGCGTGCTTCTGTAGTGCTGCTCAACGTGGCTGCCAGTTCGCGGATGCGGTCGAGCGCGGCGGCCTTGTCGGTCTGCTCCATCGACAGCGTCTTCGCCAGCTGCGACAGCTCGGCGTTGAGCTGGTCGATGGTCTTGTCGCGGCCGGACAGCGCATCGGACAGCACGAACTGGCCGATGCTGAACACCAGCAGCAGGAACACCAGCACCATCAGCAGCGCGGACAGCGCGTCGACGAAGCCGGGCCAGAAATCCATGCCGCGTCGGCGGCGGGCGGCAACGAGGCTCATAAGATCGGTTCCTCGTTCAGCCGTTCGCCTGCTTGCCGTTCATCGCCGCCGCGATCGTGCGCGACAGCAGACGGAACTCGGCACGCAGGTCGTCGTTGATGCCAGATTGCCCGTCGCCCTGCGACATCCGCGCCACCGCGTTCTTCAACTCGATCTGGCTGTCGGCCAAGCGCGCCAGCTGCGCATTGAGTTCTGCCATCTGCTCGGCGCTGCCGCGGCGCTCGCGGTCGGACTCGACCAGTGCGCGCTGCATGCGCTCGAGGCCGTCGGCGGTCTGCTCCAGCAGCGCCTGCACGTAGGCCGGCACGCTGGCGCCGTCGCCATCGGCAATCGCCGAACCGGAACTCAGGCGCGTCATGCCCGACAGCCATTCCTCAAGCTCGTTGTAGAAGCGGTTGGAAGCGCCGCCGGTCTGCAGGTCGAGGAAGCCCACCACCAGTGAACCGGCAAGGCCGAACAGCGAGGTCGAGAAGCTGGTCGCCATGCCGGACAGCGGCTCGCGCAGCTGCTCCTTCAGCGTGTCGAACATGGCCAGCGCGTCGCTGCCGGCGGACAGGCCGGCGATGATGTCGCCGACGGAAGCGATGGTGCGCAGCAGGCCCCAGAAGGTGCCGAGCAGTCCCAAAAAGATCAGCAGGCCGATCAGGTAGCGCGACAGGTCGCGCGACTCCTCAAGGCGCAGGTAAACGGTGTCGAGGATGGAGCGGGTCGATGCCGGCGACAGCGAATTCGCCTTGCGCGAGCGACCGGCCAGCATCTGCGCCATCGGCCGCAGCAGCACGGGCTGTTCCTTGGGCGCGCGATCCGGATCGCTGCGACGGAAGGCCTCGATCCAGCGCACCTCGCGATCGAGGCGGAACACCTGTCGCAGGTTCACCAGGATGCCGACCGCAAACACGGCGAGGATCAAGCCGTTGAACGCCGGATTGGCGTTGAAGGCGGCCAGCAGCGGCTGGTGGAACAGCACCGCCACCGCGGCCACGGCGCCCAGCGCCACGAAGATCCAGGTCAGCACCCGGGTCGGCTTGCTCATTTTCAAGGCGAATCCCCCAGCAATACACCGACAGATGCCCGTCGGCGAGGAATGGTTGCGTCACGGACGCGGTCAGGCACGAGACCGGGGATTTGGGGTTGAGTTCCCTGTTGGCTGGAATAGCAGTCAGGTGGCGTTTCGCCGAAGCAACGATTTGAGCCCCTGATCAAAATCTCGCCTCGCAGAAGCAGATGAGAGAGGAAGTGAGCCAAGGTACACTGGGAGAATGAATATATGAGCCCGTCTCCTATTCGAGCTCATCGTCGCTTTGTGGCTCGGGTGCCGGCGGCTCAGTTGAAATTAGAGCTGCCATTTCAAGGAGTCGAGAGCGAACCGAAGCTTGATCCAGCTGTGCGAGCGCTCGATCAATTGAATCATGACCACCATAGCCCTGTAGGTAGCTACCGCTTCTTGTCAGTTCAGCAGCAGCTCTTTCTCGCGCTTCTGCGGATGGCCCGTCATCGGCCCTCAGCATTTCTTGAAGCTTGGCTTGAAGTGCCTCCCAAGCGTTGGAAGATGTCTCAGACAAAGCCAAAGCGACTAGAGCCTTCACAGAAGTCTCCAAAATTCCCCAGCCTGCTTCCCTTCTTCCACCCACTTTGGCCCAACGAATGAGCAGGTTCTTGCAACTTTCATAGAACTCTCGGCAGCCACGTCGCAGCCCGTCAGATGCCGCTTCGAAGACTCTCTCGGAAAATGAGTAGCTATCAACAAAGGTCACCGTCTCAAAGTCGTCGGGAAGCCAAGACAGCGTTGAAACAAGCCAAACAGAGTGCTTCCTGAGCTCGCTCCTCTGAGTGTCGGAACAGGCAGGTGCATTCGATAGCGCGTTGAGCAGCTCGGATATCCCGATAGCCCATCCGATGACATCAAACGTAAAGTGGGACCGTTTCTGCACAGCGAGCAGCAGAAGTTCCTTCTGCGGCACGAAAATTTGGTCCGCCCACGTTTCTATGTTGGCGATGATCTCACGCGCACGTTCGCTTTCTGCGGGCTGTTCCAGTATCTGGTTGACTAGCTGAACAAGCCTCGCACGGAGAGAGGTAAGACTAGTGCTGGAGAAGTATGGTCCGAGAGTCCTGCTATGCAGAGAGGCTAACGATCTGTCTGAAGTCTCAAGAAACCGTTTTGCTACATCGGCGGTAGCTGAACGCAACTGACGAATTGCGAAGCGGAGATCGTGCCTGCCTTTGGACAAAAGGTCGAAGGTGATGTCGGCGAGTTGTTCTACGGCCACCAGAGTAACGGGTTGATGGTTTGCCTTTACAACGCCGACACTGGAGAGCAAAGCAATCTTCTGAACTATCCCAACAATTTCAGTTGGCCTTGTATGATCTAGTGTAAGGTCTGCTACGCGACCCATCAGCCGAATGCCTTGCATCATGAGGTCAGGCATGTCGTGCGGGACAACAGATTCAACAGCCGATCCCAGGTACCCAGACGCGAGAGATGAGTGATGTTTGCTCGAATCGTGTCCGGGATACTCGATTTTGAGATACACCCCGCAGAGCGCGGCAATAGCGCGTAGGACGCATTCAGCCAGCTGCTCATCACCCTTCGATAATGCAGCCTGCATGGTTTGGCGGAGTTGCTCCAGCGACAGATTGATGAAGCTATCTGTGCTGTTTGGTACTTCGAAGAATGGGTTGCTTTGCACGAACGTGCCACGCTTCGCAACGCAGTATGTGACGTTAATCCGCATGACGCAGTTGAACGCATACTCTGTTACTTCCAAGTCCCCTTGTTCCGCAAACCGCTTCGCATAAGAAACGATGTAGCCAATTGCTTTCTCGGCGGGTTTGGTCCAATGGGAGTTCACTTCGAAGAATTGCGCCTTCGCAACGTTGAGCTGAATTTCGTCGTTGTCACTCACCGTTTCAGTATTTGGAGCTTGATCCAGGAGAATCGCTGCACTATCTGCAAGGCGGCACCAATCCTGTAGATCTTGTCGAATGGTTTTCGACAAAATGGTGAGCTGTTCAATTGGATTGATCAACTGGAGCGCGCGACGGAACGCATAGAGAAAAAGCAGAACGATCGCTACGACAGCCCAAATAGCGACTAGGATTGCGGGAATAGCCCAGTTGCCGTTTGGTATCAGAGATGTTCCGGCTACCAAGAGAGCCGAGAGAAACGAGCCGAGGAATGAGCCAAGCAGGCGCTTGTCGGAGCTAAGCTGCTTAAACAAGCCATGTGGCATGCGCTCGACATTGATTTGCATTGCGAAGACGACAAGCGAAAACGCTATCGCTGCCGCACCGATCAGTGCCGATCCTGTACTGCTTAGGAGAGCGCGAAGAGTTTCTAGATTCGCTTCGTTATAGAAGTACTCTCCAGCCACCATTTTCATGAATGGTATTGACGTGACGCTGGACAGAACCAAAGCCAACAAGGCGACGATGGCGAACGTTGTTCTATTGCGTCTACCCAAACGGCGGAGGCGGATCTTCGTCTTGTGCAGGTGCAGCGTGTACTTTGCGCGCGCCCTTCTTGGCAGACCTCGAAAATTTGGCATCGTTGTTCGATGTTCTGGCTGAGATCAACGCTGGAAGACTACTCTCTTGCGCCAAACTTTGTACGCTCAATACGCGGCAGCTGTTCTCGGCTCGCTGTGCGGAAGCGAGGCCAAATTTAGTCTTCCGCGTTTCAGGCGCGATACCCCTGTCGTTTAAGATTTCAGCGACTGCTGACGTACTTCTCGCGTCGCACCTGCCGCACGCCAAAGTCCAGTGCCTTCAGTGCCTCGAAGCAGGCATCGACCATGTTCGGGTTGCCGCAGAGGTAGGCGACGTCAGTTTCCGGGTTCGGGGCGAACTGCGGTAGCGCGTCCTGCACGTAGCCGCTGAAGTCATCATCGCGGGGGTGCGTCGGCATCTGCCGCGAATAGCAGGGCACGAAACGGAAGCCGGGATGCTTGTCGGCGAAGGCTTCGAAATCCTCGGCGTAGAGCAGCTCGCCCGGGTTGCGTGCGCCGAACAGCAGCACCACCTCGATGCCGCGCTCGGCGATGGCCTTTTCCAGCAGCGGCAGCATGGCGCGGTACGGCGTGACGCCGGTGCCGGTGGCGATCAGCAGGTAGCGTTTGCAGCTGTCGTCCGGCAGCAGGCAGAAGCGGCCATACGGTCCGCTGGCATCGATCTGCTGGCCTTCTTCCAGGTGCTCGAAGATGTCGGTAGCCGCACCGCCGGGCACGTAGCTCACCGCCATTTCGATCACGTCGTCGTGCTTCGGATCGCCTTCGCGCATGGTGGCGATGGAATAGCTGCGCTTGGTCGGCTTGCCGTCCTCGTATTCGAAATGCACCTGCAGGAATTGGCCGGGAATGAAGTCCAGCGCCTCGCCGTCGTCGCGACGGAAGGCCAGGTGACGCACGGTGGGCGCCAGCATGTGGCTGGAGACCAGCTTCAGCGGGAAATGCACGGGCAAAGCGGATACCTCGGAAAACATGGGCCGGCGGACTTATGCCGGTGATGTGACGGACCGCAGCGGATGCGTTGCGGTGGGGGCGTATACTACCGGCCTTTCGCCGCCAGCGTCAGACGCGACCGGCCCGGCCGGTTCGCGGCGATCCTCTGTTTTCCAAGGATTCCGCATGACCACCACTACCGCGACGCCTGCCCTGGCTGTCCGCGATCTCCGCAAGACCTACGGCAACGGCGTCGAAGCGCTGAAAGGCGTTTCCCTGGACGTGGCCGAAGGGGATTTCTTCGCCCTGCTCGGCCCGAATGGCGCCGGCAAGTCGACCCTGATCGGCATCGTCAGTTCGCTGGTGAACATGAGCGGCGGCGAGGCAAAGGTGTTCGGCGTCGATATCGCCCGCGACCGCAGCGCGGCGATGCGCCTGATCGGCCTGGTGCCGCAGGAAATCAACTTCAACATGTTCGAGAAGCCCTACGACATCCTCGTCAACAGCGCGGGTTTCTACGGCATTCCGCGCGACGAGGCCTGCAAGCGGGCGAAGCAGTACCTCGACCAGATGCAGCTGGGCGCCAAGGCACAGCAGCCGTCGCGCACGCTGTCCGGCGGCATGAAGCGTCGCCTGATGATCGCCCGCGCGCTGATGCACCGGCCGAAGCTGCTGATCCTCGACGAGCCGACCGCCGGCGTGGACATCGAAATCCGTCGCTCGATGTGGCGCTTCATCGAGCAGGCCAACGCCGAAGGCACCACGGTGATCCTCACCACGCACTACCTGGAGGAAGCCGAGCAGCTCTGCCGCAACATCGCCATCATCGACCACGGCCGCATCATCGAGCACAGCAGCATGAAGTCGCTGCTCAGCAAGCTCGACGTGGAAGGATTCGTGCTTGATCTGGCTGACAACCTTTCCGGCGAACCGCCAGCCGTGCCGGGCGTGGAGCTGAAGCGCCGTGACGCGCACACGCTGGAGCTGGACATGCCGCGCGACACCGACCTCAACCGCGTGTTCGCCGCGCTTCATGATGCTGGCATCGTGGTGCGCTCGATGCGCAACAAGACCAACCGGCTGGAGGAGCTGTTCATGCGCCTGACCGGTGATCCGAACAAGGAGGCCGCGGCATGAGCGACGCCAACGCCACGCCCGTCAACGTCACCCGGGCCAACCTCACCGCGCTGTACACCGTCGCCCGCCGCGAGGTGGTGCGCATCCTGCGCATCTGGCCACAGACGCTGGTGCCGCCGGCGATCACCATGACGCTGTACTTCCTGATTTTCGGCAGCTTGATCGGTCGCCGCATCGGCGACATGGGCGGCTTCACCTACATGGACTTCATCGTGCCGGGCCTGGTGATGATGTCGATCATCCAGAACGCCTACGGCAACATCAGTTCGTCGTTCTTCGGCGCCAAGTTCGGTCGCCACGTGGAAGAGCTGCTGGTCAGCCCGATGCCGAACTGGGTGATCCTCACCGGCTACGTCGCCGGTGGCGTGCTGCGTGGCCTGATGGTTGGCGCCATCGTGCTGGGCATTGCCATGTTCTTCACGCCGGTGCGCATCCCGCATCCTCTGATCACGCTGACCACCGTGCTGCTGGGCGCGACGATCTTTTCGCTGGCCGGCTTCGTCAACGCCGTGTTCGCGAGGAAGTTCGACGACATCGCCATCGTCCCGACCTTCATCCTCACCCCGCTGACCTACCTCGGCGGCGTGTTCTATTCGGTGACCCTGCTGCCCGGCTGGGCGGAAACCCTGACCCACGCCAACCCGATCTTCTACATGGTGAACGCTTTCCGCTACGGCCTGCTCGGCGTCAGCGACGTGCCGGTCCCGACGGCCTATGCGCTGATGCTGGCGTTCGTCGTCGCGCTGTCGGCACTGGGGATTTTCCTGCTGCGGCGGGGGATCGGTCTGCGGAGTTGAGCCGTCACTAGAAATCGGTGTCCGCAAATACGGCTGCCCGGTGTTCCGGCTAATCCCGAAAAGGGGACAAGGCGGCGGTTCCGGCCGGGATTCCGACGGCGAGACGCGTGTTTCTGCGGCAGCGAGTGGCTGGCACGGTGCTTGCTGTAACCCAGGTGCCCGGCGTCATCCGACGTCGAAGGCTTCATCCCGCACCCATCCGCAGCACCGAAAAGGAGTTCCAACATGCGTTTTGATCGAATTGCACAGCGCGGCCTGACCGCCCTCGTCCTGGCCCTTGGCAGCGCCAGCGTCGCCTTCGCCGGTAGCGTCGACGCCGAGAAGACCACGATCAAGCTGGTCGATGGCGACCAGGTGTCGACCTTCAACGCCGATGACCTGGCGGTTGGCGAGACCCGTCAACTGATCGCCGACGACGGCCGCAACATCATCGTCAGCCGCACAGAGAGCGGTCTCGACATCGACGACGGCACCGACCTCACCCAGGTCAAGCTGCTGCCGCCGGGCGAAGCCCTGCACTGGGTTTCCGACGACAGCAACACCGACGCCGACGGCAAGCACCGCATCGAGATCCGCAAGGTGATCAAGGCTGGCGACAACGAAGCCGCCGACGGCAGCGGCAAGCGCGCCATGGTCTTCATCAGCGACGACGGCAAGGTCACCGAACTCGACATGGATGGCGCCGCCGACGGCGAGGCCAATGCCGTCGTCGTGCTCGGCGACAAGAAGATCATCGAGCTCAAGGACGGCAACGTGGTCGAGCCGGACGGCAGTGCGCGACTGATCGTCATCGACCGCAGCGACGCCGAGCACAAGAAGGTGATGGTCGAGGTCAACCGCAGCGAGACGTTGCACGAGGAGCAGTAAGCGCCACGTCCCGCATTGCGCGAATCGTCAACATCGCCGGCGCCATGCCGGCGATGTCGTTTCCGGGATCGGTGGATGCACTCGGTCGACGGCATAATGCGCGCATGCTGATCGACGTCATCCTGTTCGAGCCGGAGATCCCGCCCAATACCGGCAACATCATCCGGCTCTGCGCCAACAGCGGCGCGCGCCTGCACCTGATCGAGCCGATGGGCTTTTCTGTGGACGACAAGCAGCTTCGCCGCGCCGGGCTCGACTATCACGAGTTCGCCGAGTTGCGGGTTCATGCGGATCTTGATGCCTGTCTTGCTGCGCTCGAACCGAAGCGCCTGTTTGCGGTGAGCACGCGCGGGCGGCAGCGCTACGACCGTGTCGAGTACGCGGAGGGCGATGCGCTGCTGTTTGGTCCGGAAAGCCGAGGTCTGCCGGGCGATGTCATCGACTCACTGCCGCCGGAGCAACGCCTGCGGCTGCCGATGCGCCCGGGCAATCGCAGCCTGAACCTGTCGAACGCCGTGGCGGTGATCGTCTACGAGGCCTGGCGGCAGCATGGTTTCGACGGCGCCGGGATGTCGACGAGCTAACGCAGCTTGAGGTAGAGCAGACCGGCGGTGACGGCATCGCCCAGCGCGGTATGGCGGTCGAACAGCGGGACGCCAAGCGCGATCGCGATCGTTTCGAGGTTGGCTTCGCCAGGACGATCCGGCTGCCTTGCCGCCAGCCAGCGACGGTACAGGTCGCGGATATCGATGCGTCGCTGCGGTAGTTGAAAGCCATGCCGCTGTTGCAGCGGTCGATCCAGCATGGCCACGTCGAAGCCGATCACATAGCCGACCAGCGGCCGAGCGCCGACGAAATCCAGCAGCCGGTCAAGCGCTTCGCCGACCGGCAGCGCGTCGTGGACATCGACGGGACGAAGCTGGTGATGCCGCGTACTGTCGGCAATCCGCTCACTGCGACTGCGCACCGTCAGCTCCAGCCGTTCGCGAAGGCGAAGCCGCTGTGCATCGCCGCGCACGGCGGCGATGCTGAGGATCTCGTCAACACGCGGATCAAGCCCGGTGGTTTCCAGGTCCAGCGCCACCCATTCCTCGCCGCGGTAAGGCTCGAAGCAGGCTGCGAAACGACCGTTGCGTTGCGCCTGTCTCTGTCGCCAGCGTTGCCATGGCCAGGGCATCGCGACCGTTCCTAGAGGTGGAACTGCTGACGCAGCGCCTGCTTGAAGCCGTCGACCACGCCGATGGCGTCGCGCAGCAGTTCGCGATCCAGGCGTCGCAGCGCATCGATGCGGAGCTGGTTGTCCGGCACCTCGCCGCGCTGCAAGGCATCGAGCTGCTGGCCCAGTCGCAGGCGCTGGAAAATCGCCATCGCCTGCTGCGTGTCGCGGCCCAGCGGTTGGCTGAGCACCCCGGCTTCCGCCAGCGCGGCCGCGCGCTCGAAACTGTTGCGGGCGGGTATGCGCTCGCGCAGGGCGAGGGCCCGCAGACCCTGCACCAGTGGAAAGATGCCGCCTTTCTTGATGTCCAGCCGGTGCTCCTCGGCGCGCAGGCGACCGAACAGGGTCAGCGGCGTTCCGAAGGCCAGCGCGGCGTTGGCGAAGTGGTGCAGCACGATGGTGTTGCGCGCGGCATCGAACAGGTGCGGGGCAAGCTGCTCGAAAACGTGTTCGTCGCCGGCAACGCAGCGCGCGTCGAGCAGGATCGCGAGGTCCATCAGGTCTTGCGGACTGGAACTGCCGACCATGCCGTCGATGCGACGGCGCCAGGTGTCGAGATCGCCCCGCCATTGCGCATTGCGCAGCATCACGCCGCCGGGACAGGGCGGAAAACCACAGCCGATCAGCGCCTCGCTGAACCGTTCGCAGACGGCCTGCAGCTTTTCTTCATCGAGACCCGTTGGATGGATCAGCATGTTGTCCTGGTCGGTGCGCAGGATCTGCTCGCGCCGCCCCTCGCTGCCCAGCACCAGCACGCAGCAGTGCGGCTGCCATTCCGCCGGCAGGATCAGCTCGAACAGTCGCTTGAACAGCCGGGTGTTGAGCGCCGACACCATCTCCATCAGGTAGCTCATGCGCGCGCCCTGCGCATGCAGCACGCGGACCAGCTCGGGAACGCGTCGCGATGCCTGCTGCACCGCTTCCAGCGTGTCCGCGCGTGCCAGCTCCAGGCCGATCAGGTGCGAGTGGCTGCTGAAGTGGCTGAGCACTTCACCCATGCCCAGCGTTCCGAGGATGGCGTCGCCATCCGACTTATCGCGGACCACCACGCGCTCGACATGGCGCTCGGTCATCAGCACCAACGACTGGAACAGCACGTCGCCGGCATCGATGCTGATCAGCGGGCGCGTCACCCACGAGGCCAGCGCGTCATCCGGCTGTGCGTTGGACAGCGCCAACGCGTCCAGCAGGTCAGTGCGCGTGAGGATGCCCGGCTCGGCGTCCGGCGATTCGCGCACCAGCACGCAACTGACGCCGCGACGCTTCATCGCCAGTCGCGCCTCGCGCAGGCTGCTCTGCGGGTGCAGCCAGACCGCGGGCGCGAGCCGTGCGTCGGCCACGCGCGTCAACATCACGTCGTTCGCGACGTCGTGCTGCGCAGCGCGCTGCCACAGGCTGCGCTTGGCCGACAGGCCCTCGTTGAACCAGGCGGCGAAACGCTCGTTGCTGTCCAGCACCTGGCGGAACACGTTGGCATCGACGGCGTGGCAAAGCAGATCCTCGCGCACCACGTAGGTGAAACGCGCCTCGCCCTGGATCACCGCGAAGGCGCCGAGCACGTCGCCGGGACCGTAGTCAGCCAATGGCTGCTCTTGGTTGTCTCGGAGTTGCAGCGCCTGCGCCTGGCCCTTGATCACGAAGTAGACCGACGCCGAAGGTTCGCCCGCCTTCAGCGGCCGCTCGCCGGCCTGGAACAGCACGATGTCGCAGGCGCGATCAAAAGCGCGACGCTGTGCGGGTTGCAGCAGCGACAGCGGCGGGTGATCAAAGTCGAGCAGCGGGTTCATCGCCCTTCATTCTGCCTCGGGGCGTTGATCGTGGCAGTTCCGTCCTTCAGCTCTTCCTGCGCGCGGCCAGCGCATGCGCATGGCGGCCCAGCGCAAAACTGGCCATGAACTTGCACCAGATCGTGCTGCCGGCAACGGCGGTCCACTGCTCGTAGGGCATGGCGCCGACCACGATCCACACGATGGTCGTCGCGATGATGGTTCCGGCGATGCCCGAGATCGCCATCTCGTAGGGTGCCCAGCGCAGCGCATCCGGTGGCGGCTCGCCGCCCTTGAGCGCGACCTCGGAGAAGTCGCGGCGCACGCCGATGCGCCACGCCCTTCGCAGCCAGAAGAAGGCAATCGGGAACAATGCCAGGAACAGGAGCCAGGTCAGTGCGAGGTTGGCGTACTGGAACATGTTCGAAGCTCCTTTCCGTGCCTTGCCAGAAAAAAAGGGTGCGGGCAACCCGGGAAGGCCGCCCGCACCAGTATGGACCATGTCCGTCAGTGCGCTCCGGACACTGCGGAAGCGCCGCGCGGGACGCGCACGGCTTCGACCATGTCCTGGATATGCTCCGGCGGCTCGTCGGTCAACTTGTCCACGATGAACGCTACCGCGAAGTTGATGATCGCGCCGACCGAACCGAAGGCTTCCGGCGTGATGCCGAAGAAGCTGTTCGGGCCGCCGATCAGGCCCAGGTACTCGGTGCCCTTGATGAAGAACAGGCCCTTGTGCGCGAACACGTAGAACAGCGTGACCAGCAGGCCGGCCAGCATGCCCGCCATCGCGCCCTGCTTGTTCATCTTCTTGCTGAAGATGCCCATCATGATCGCCGGGAACAGCGAGCTGGCGGCAATACCGAATGCCAGCGCCACTGTCCCGGCCGCGAATCCTGGTGGATTCAGTCCCAGCCAGCCGGCCACGATGATCGAGACCGCCATGGCGATCTTGCCCGCCAGCAGTTCGCCCTTCTCGCTGATTCCGGGCATGAACACGCCCTTGACCAGGTCATGCGACACCGCGGAGGAAATCGCCATCAGCAGTCCGGCGGCGGTCGACAGCGCGGCTGCCAGTCCGCCTGCCGCCACCAGTGCGATCACCCAGTTGGGCAGCAGGGCGATTTCCGGATTGGCCAGCACGATGATGTCGGCATTGACGTTCAGCTCGTTGCCCTTCCAGCCGGCGGCTTCGATCTTGTCCTGCACGGCGGTGTTGGCGGTCTTGTCGTTGTAGTACTGGATGCGGCCGTCGCCGTTCTTGTCATCGAACTGCAGCAGGCCGGTGGCTTCCCAGCGCTTCATCCAGTCCGGACGCTCGTTGTACTTGATGGCGGCATCGGGCGCGTAGGGATCGGCATCCTGCATCACCACGCCGGGGCTGATCGTGCGGATCAGGTTGGTCTTGGCCATCGCCGCCACGGCCGGAGCGGTGGTGTAGAGGATGGCGATGAACACCAGTGCCCAGCCGGCCGAGCTGCGTGCGCCCTTGACCGTGGGCACGGTGAAGAAGCGCATGATCACGTGTGGCAGGCCGGCGGTACCGATCATCAGCGACAGCGTGTACATGAACATGTTCAGCTTGCTGCCGGGCAGCTGCGTCGTGTACTGGTCGAAACCCAGGTCGGTCACGATCTGGTCGAGCTTGGTCAGCAGCGACACGTCATGACCGGCCAGGTTCGAACCCAGGCCCAGTTGCGGGATCGGGTTGCCGGTGAGCTGCATGGAGATGAAGATCGCCGGGATCGTGTAGGCCAGGATCAGCACGCAGTACTGCGCCACCTGCGTGTAGGTGATGCCCTTCATGCCGCCGAATACCGCGTAGGCGAACACGATGGCCATGCCGACATAGATGCCGGTTTCCTTGGACACGCCGAGGAAGCGCGAGAAGGCCACGCCGACGCCGGTCATCTGGCCGATGATGTAGGTCAGCGAGGCCACCAGCAGGCACACCACCGCGATTGTCGCCGCCGACTTCGAGTAGAAGCGGTCGCCGATGAACTGCGGCACGGTGAACTTGCCGAACTTGCGCAGGTACGGCGCGAGCAGCAGGGCCAGCAGCACGTAACCGCCGGTCCAGCCCATCAGAAACAATGCGCCACCGTAGCCCATGCCACTGATCAGGCCGGCCATCGAGATGAACGAGGCCGCGCTCATCCAGTCCGCAGCAATGGCCATGCCGTTCGTTACCGGATGAACCTGGCCGCCGGCGGCATAGAACTCGCTGGTCGAGCCGGCGCGCGCCCAGATGGCGATGCCGATGTACAGCGCGAAGGTAATGCCTACGACGATGTAGGTGATTGTCTGAAGATCCATCGTAGGCTCCCGTCAGTCTTCGTGGACGTCGAATCGACGGTCGATATCACCCATCTTCTTCGAGTAGACGAAGATCAGGATGATGAACACGTAGATCGACCCTTGCTGCGCGAACCAGAATCCCAGCGGGTAGCCGCCCAGGTGGATGTGGTTCAGCCAGTTGGCGAAGACGATGCCCGCGCCATAGGAAACCAGGGCCCAGATCGCCAGCAGCGTGCCGATCAGCTTCAGGTTCGCCTTCCAGTACTGGCTGGCGTCCGGTGTGGGTTTGTCGCTCATGCTTGTCCCCTTCTCAGAACGAATACTTGGCGGTGAAGGCGAGGCGCCTCATGTCGCCTTCACGACTGTCTTCCAGCGCGCGCTCGCCGTAGCTGATCTCGGCGCCGACGTCGAGGCGCGGGAACGGTGAATAGATCAGGTTGGCGCGCAGTGAATGCGAGCGTTCGGTGACGCTCCAGCCGGTGAGGTCGGCGTCGTTGTCGTAGAACGCGGCCGAGTACGCGAGGTTGCCGCGCAGCTTCGGACTGAACACGTGGCGCCAGCCGACGAAGCCGCTGTAGGCGGTCAATGCCTCGATATCGCCATCGATGTCGGTGATCGCGTCGGTGCCCTGGCCAAAGGCGAAGTAGCGGCCGAAGCCCTTGCCGTAGTTCACCATGTAGCGGATGTCGTCGCTGCTACCGAGATTGAACTTGCCCGACACGCTGACCGCGCCGCCGCTGGCGCTTTCGTCGCCGTCGTGCAGTTGGCGCAGCAGGCCGGCGACGCTGAAATGGCCCCAGTCACCCTTGTGGGTCCAGCGCGCGGTGAGGTCCGGCAGGACGCCATCATTGGCGTTGTGGCGCCCGGCGCCCAGGTAGTTGGTGACCGTGGTCTTCGGGTTCTCCAGCGAGAACGACCACGGACCGTTGGTGTAGCGGACCTGCGCCTGGCGCACGAAAGTGGTGCCGTCGGTGACACCGACGAAGTCGACGCTGTCGACCAGCGCCGCGGTGTCCTGGAAGTTCGACCAGGTCTGGCCGGCCAGCCAGTTGTTCCAACTGACGAAGGCGTGGCGGATGGTCACCGCATGGGTATTGGTTGACACCTCGTTGCCGAGATTGCCGCTGCCGCCACCGAACAGGTCCGCCTCGATGAAGCCGCGGAAGCTGTCGCCAGCCTCGGTGGTGTGCGTTGCCGCGAACCAGAAGCGCGAGAACTGCGCACCGAAGTCGGTGTAGGGATCGACGTCCGGCTCGGCGCCGTCGGCAGCCACCGGGATCGTGCTTGGCACGTAGAACATGCGGCCGGCCGAACCGTCGGCGATCTGGCCGTCGCTGGTGTCGGTCACCATGGCGTCGAACTTGATGAAGCCGCCGTACGAGAAGTCGCTGCCGGAGGCAATGATCGGCTTGCTCTGCCCCGCGGGCTTGGCCTTGACCTCGGCGACCTCGGCCTGGATCGCCTGCTGTGCGCTCGTGGTTTCCGCCTGCTGCGACACCAGTTGGCTGACCAGCCGTTCCAGTTCGGCGATGCGGGCTTCGAGCGCGGCTTCGCGCGCTTCGTCGGCAAAGGCGCCGCCCGGATACAGCACGGCGGCCAGTGCCAGCGCCACCGCGCCCCTGCGCAGGGGCGACGGCAGGGCAAAGCGGTTTCGGCCACGACGTGGCGACGGCTCTTGATTCATGATCCCCTCCCAAGGCTCATTGGATATGCACGAACAGCCCGCCGAACAAAACGCGAATTCGGGGCTGCTGGGTATTCGCCTTTGGTCGAAAGCGACGGCTTTCTTCGACCAAGGTCTAATGCCGCCGACCCCGACCTCGCCGGCCTCGGCGGCTAGACTGGGGCCAGCAGGCGGCCCGGAGCCGTCGCGACACCTTGGGAGAGGGCCATGAGTACACAGATCCACGCCGCGCCGGACGGCTTCGCCAACCCGGATTCGATCTCACCGGAACGCTATGCCGCCGACTACGCGCGTTCGGTCGCAGACCCGGAGGGCTTCTGGCGCGACGTGGCGCGACGCATTGACTGGATGCGCTTCCCGGAAACCATCCGCAATGTCAGCTACGACCTGAAGGACTTCCGCATCGGCTGGTACGAAGACGGCGAGCTGAACGTATCGGTGAACTGCCTGGATCGGCACCTTGCCGAACGCGGCGACAAGACCGCGATCCTCTGGGAAGGCGACAGTCCGGACGAATCCGAACACATCACCTATCGCGACCTGCACGCCAGGGTCTGCCGCTTTGCCAACGCGTTGCGCAACCTCGGCGTGGGCAAGGGCGACCGCGTCACCATCTACCTGCCGATGATTCCGGAAGCCGCCGTTGCCATGCTCGCCTGCACGCGCATCGGTGCCGTGCACTCCATCGTTTTCGGCGGCTTTTCCCCGGAGGCGCTGGCCGGACGCATCGCCGACTGCCAGTCCAGGCTGGTGATCACTGCCGACGAAGGCCTGCGTGGCGGAAAGCAGGTGCCGCTGAAGACCAACGTCGACGAAGCGTTGCAGCAGCACACGGACACCAACTGCGTGGAAACCGTTGTCGTGGTGCAGCGAACCGGCCGACCGGTGCCGATGCAGATGCCGCGCGACCGCTGGTATCACAGCCTGGTCGAGGGACAGCCGGACAGCTGTGAGCCGGAGCGCATGAATGCCGAGGATCCGCTGTTCATCCTCTACACCTCGGGCAGCACCGGCAAACCCAAGGGCGTGCTGCACACCACCGGTGGTTACCTGACCTACGCCAGCTACACGCATGCCTGCGTCTTTGACCTGCGCGAGGACGACGTGTTCTGGTGCACCGCCGACGTCGGCTGGGTGACCGGCCACAGCTACGTGGTCTATGGCCCGCTGGCCAATGGCGCGACTTCGCTGATGTTCGAGGGCGTGCCTAGCTACCCGGACATGGGCCGCTTCTGGCAGGTCTGCGACAAGCACCAGGTGACGTTGTTCTACACCGCGCCGACGGCGATCCGCGCGCTGATGCGCGAGGGCGAAGCACCGGTGACGAAGCACTCGCGCGCGTCGATCCGCCTGCTCGGTACGGTGGGCGAACCGATCAACCCGGAAGCCTGGGACTGGTATCACCGCGTGGTTGGCGACGGCCGCTGCCCGATCGTCGACACCTGGTGGCAGACCGAAACCGGCGGCATCCTGATTTCACCGCTGCCGGCGGCGATTCCGCAGAAGCCCGGCTCGGCGACCAAACCCTTCTTCGGCGTGCAGCCGGCGCTGGTTGATACCGAAGGCAAACTGCTCGACGGCGCCGCCGAAGGCAACCTGGTGCTACTGGATTCCTGGCCGGGACAGATGCGCACGGTCTACGGCGACCACCAGCGCTTCATCGACACCTACTTCAAGACCTACCCCGGCATGTACTTCACCGGCGACGGCTGCCGCCGCGACGAAGACGGCTACTACTGGATCACCGGACGCGTCGACGACGTGATCAACGTCAGCGGCCATCGCATTGGCACGGCGGAAGTCGAAAGCGCGCTGGTGGCGCATCCGAAGGTGGCCGAAGCGGCCGTGGTCGGTTCGCCGCACGACATCAAGGGCCAGGGCATCTACGCCTACGTCACGCTGAATGCCGGCGAAGCCACGAGCGAGGAACTGCGCCGTGAGCTGGTGCAATGGGTGCGCAAGGAAATCGGCCCGATCGCCACGCCGGACTGGCTGCAGTGGGCGCCGGGCCTGCCGAAAACCCGCAGCGGCAAGATCATGCGTCGTATCCTGCGCAAGATCGCGGAGAATGCACCCGAGCAGTTGGGCGATACTTCCACGCTGGCCGACCCGGCCGTGGTGGAAAACCTGGTCGCCGAACGACTGAACCGATAAGGACCACGCGCCGCGCATGAGCATCCTCATCGCCGACGACCACCCGCTGTTCCGCGACGCCCTGTCGCGGTCAGTGGCTCAGGTGCTGCCGGCGGTCACGATCCACCAGGCGGATTCGATCCCGGCGCTGCTGGCCAGCGTCGATGCCCACGATGACCTCGAACTGGTGCTGCTGGACCTCACCATGCCCGGCGCCGAAGGCTTCAGTGCGCTGATCCACCTGCGCTCGCACCACCCGGCGCTGCCGGTGCTGGTGGTGTCCGCGCGCGACGAGCCTGCGTTGATCCGTCGCGCGCTGGCGCATGGCGCGGCCGGCTTCGTCTCCAAGTCCGCACCGGCAGGTGAACTGGGCAAGGCGATCAGCAGCGTGCTGGACGGCGAACGCTGGGTGCCCGCCGATGTCGAGACCAGCACGCTGGCCGATGACGAAAGCGAGCTGGCGGCGCGCATCGCCGAGCTCACGCCGCAGCAGTTCCGCGTGCTCGGCATGGTCGGCGCCGGCCTGCTCAACAAGCAGATCGCCTACGAACTGGACGTCTCCGAAGCCACGGTCAAAGCCCACATGACCGCCGTGCTACGCAAGCTCGGCGCGCATTCACGCACCCAGGTCGCCGTCCTGGTCAGCCGCCTCGGCCTCGACACGCTGGCCGGCCAGCAGGGCTGACCCAAGGCTTCCGCGTGGGCGGGCAATTTCGAGCCCGAACGGTCGTTCGGTTTCTACGAGATGAGGGACGTATCAATCAATGACTCTGACCCCATTGATCAGATCTGGATCCGCCAGCTTGCGGCACGGCTACCGTTCGGCAAGGTGCTGGTCGCCATCGCCAACAAACATGCCCGCCAGTTGTGGGCGATGCTTGCGCGTGATGAAGCCTACGACAGCGAGGCCTGGCTGAAACACCCGATGGTGCAGCGCCCGGCATCGAAGGCAGCTTCCATGGCCTGAAACCGATCCCGTCAGTGCGAGGCAGTAGCGAAGCGGTCAGACCGCCCCGGAGAGAACCTGACTAACTATCCGGACGTCACGAAGTGATCGCGGCCGATCCCCGCGACACCGACCAGTCCGATGAATGAACGAGGTCTCCGGGTGCGGTTTATACCCTGGTCCGAACCGGCAACAGCGGTTCAACAAGACCGTTTACGGAAATGCAGTCTGACACCTTCCAACACCGCCACCGCACCGACGCCGCAACACCGAGAAAGGACAATCCGATGACCAGCAAACGCCCGACAGCTACAGGCAAGAACCACCAACGCCCCGCGTTGACGGGAAGTCTCTTACGGAATTGTTAGGCCGCATGTGCAGCAGCCTCTATGATCTCCAGCTTGACGCTGGCCGGAACATTGACCCACTGCGTATGTGGCCCAAGAAGCAAACGGACACCTTGGGAAGATGCTACAGATTGAATCTGCTGGAACCAACGACCATAGCTCCACTCGCGCGGAACCGGCGAACTGAGGGCGCGGCTATCCGCCGCCCACGTGACTTCCATTGCCTCGCGATAAGCGAATGGGAAATCTTGCGTGGCCGGTATGACGTGCAATCGGCCTTCCTCGTCGATCTCAACGGTGGCAACTGGATCGCTTTTCATACGGCCTAACTACATTTATCGCCCAAATCCGGGCATATGCGTGGCATGTTCATGTCATCCGCGCGATCAGGTCAAGGAAAAATCCTACCCCAGAACAGCAACTTGTCTGACTGCTACCGCAGTTCTTGGTCGGCATGCTGGAGGAACTATCCCGCTAGACGACGCGATATGACTTATCACCGTGATAACGCGGGCGATGGAACGGCGGCACATGATCACCGCCCGCCCCGCCTTTTGGACGAAGTTCGCCGCACGTTACGCGTGCATCACTACAGCCTGCATACCGAACGCGCCTACGTAGCATGGATTCGCCGGTTCATCGTCGACAGCGGTCGTCGTCATCCGCAGGAGATGGGTGCCGCGGAGATCGAACGGTTCCTGACCGGGCTGGCCGTGAACGGGAAGGTGTCGGCCAGCACCCAGAACCAGGCCTTGTCGGCCCTGTTGTTCCTGTACCGGAAGGTACTGAAGGTTGATCTGCCATGGATGGAAAACGTGGTGCGTGCCAGGCGCAGCGTGCGCGTGCCAACGGTGCTGTCGCGAGACGAGGTAACGCGGCTGCTGGCCTGTCTTGATGGCCGTCCGTGGCTGATCGCCAGCCTCCTCTACGGTACCGGCATGCGATTGATGGAATGCTTGCGCCTGCGGGTAAAGGATCTTGATTTTTCTCGGAACGAAATCACCGTTCGCAGCGGGAAGGGCGGCAAGGATCGACGCACGGTGTTGCCACGCCAACTCGTCGAGCCATTGCATCGCGAAGTGAATCGTGCACAGGCATTGCACCATTCCGACCTTGCCGACGGCTTCGGCGTCGCGCTGCTGCCGCATGCGCTGGCGCGCAAATACCCGAACGCTGGACGCGAATTCGGCTGGCAGTTCGTGTTTCCCTCCGTGCAACGCTCACGCGATCCGCGAAGTGGCGGCACGCACCGACATCATTACAGCGAAGACGTACTCTCGCGGGCCATCAGGTCGGCGCGCAGGACGGCAGGCATTCTCAAGCCGGTATCCGCGCACACGTTCCGTCATTCCTTTGCCACGCATCTGATCGAGGCCGGCTATGACATCCGCACTGTGCAGGAGCTGCTCGGACACCAGGACGTGTCCACGACGCAGATCTACACGCACGTCCTCAATAGCGGAGCACGCGGCGTGATCAGCCCGCTGGACCGCGCATGAAAAACGCCGCGCAGGCGAACCGGCGCGGCGTTCGGCAAGGGCTGTGCCTGCGGCACTCCCCCACCCTTCCCCGCTCCGCGCCCGGCCGATTGGCTTGCAAGCCAATCGGCGGTCGACGGGGCGAAGCATGCTTCGCCTTCTTCCGCCTCACCCCGCAAGCAGGGGAGGGAAATGCAGGGCTTACTTGAAGCTGTAGACCAGGTTCACCGTGGTCAGGGTGTCGGTCTTCTTCTGACCCGGTAGCACGTCGGTGTTGTGACGGGCCTGCAGGCCGGCCTTCAGCGCGAAGTCCTCGTTCATTTTCACGGCGACACCGAAGTCGTTCTGGACGAAGGTGTTGTCGCTGCCGGACTCGACCAGCAGTGTGTTCACCAGGTCGGTGGTTTCGGTGAGGCTGTGCTTGAAGTCGAGCAGGCCGCGCAGGATGGCCTCGTTCTCGATCCAGCCGGCCGCCGACTTGGCATGGCGCCAACCCGGACCGACTTCCATATTGAGCTCGGTGCGCTCGTTCTTGATCAGCGAGCGACCATAGCCCAGCGAGAACGTCGCCTGGCTTTCAAACGGTGCGAAGTCGTCATTCTCATAGCGCAGGGCGGCGACCCAGTAGCTGATCTCGTTCATCTTCAGCGCGCTGGATGCGCCGAAGGCATAGCGGTTGGCGTTGAGCTCGAAGCGCTCTTCGAGGATGCCGTCGCCGTCGAAATCACCGGTCACTTCGCCCTTGGCACGCAGGGCGCTCAGGTAGAAATGATGCTTCCACTGGTCGTCCTCGTTCTTGAAGTCGAGCTTGGCATTGAGGTTTTCCGAACGCGCGTTGCCGCGGGCCATGGCCAGGCCGAGTTCGCCGGTGCCGGTCCAACCGTTGTCATCGCCGTCGGCGGCAACCGCCGCGTGGCTCAGGCTGAGAGCGGCCAGCACGGCCGCGCTGAGGATCAGGTGCTTCATGGTTGTCTCCTTTGAGATCGTTGTCTGGGGCGCAGGTTTTGGACGCAAGGGTTTTGAACGAAAAATGGGCGCGTATGGTAGCCGCGGTCTTGGTCCGCGTGGTGAATCGGTTGTGAACCAGCCTGGCTGGCGGTGAGGCGTTCAGCGCAGCGGCAGCGGTCCGCCACCGTAGTACAGGCTGACCACGTGTCGCGCTTCGGCGAAGAACAGCCAGCGCTCGACGAGCGCGCCGAGCTGGAAGGCCAGCGCGGCGGAGAAAGCCAGCAGGGCGGTCATGCCGGGTGATTGTTTCGCGATGAGGAGGCACAGCAACGGGACAGCTAGGAACAGCGTCGTCGCGATCATCCGCAGCCGCCGCGAATGCTTGCGCGCCAGCACGAACACCATCTCGCGGGTGATGTAGTTGGCTTCGGTATGCGGCGCCTCGAACTGGCGCATGGCGCGATCAATACCGATGGCATGCCGGGTGTGCAGCACGCCGTCGATGTCGGATCGCGATACCGAACGCCAGGCGATCAGCTTGAGCACACCCAGCGCCAGCAGCAGGATCACGGCGCTCCACAGCACCGTGCTGCCGGGTCGCCAGCCGGTCAGCGAAAACAGCGCCACCAGCCACAGCACGCCACCGGCCAGCGCGAACAGCAGGTAGGTTGGCACCACACTCCAATGTCGCCAGGCCGGAATCGTGCGCAGACTGGCGTAGATCATCGCGGTGCAGGCGACGGTGATCAGCGACAGCACGGCCAATGCCGCGCCGGCAATGCGGCTGGCGGCGCCGAAGTCGGCGTTCCATACCAGCCAGCACAGCAGCAGCGCCGGGATGTAGGTGATCACCGCCATCACGCCTTCGCGCGACAGCCAGGAACTGCGCCATTGACTGAAGGCACGCCAGGCGCGTTGCGGCTGACCGAGATGCCACAGCGAGGCGACAAGACCAACGGTCACCAGCAATAGTCCAAGGCCGAACAGGATCAGCGCGAACTCGCGACTCAACGGCAGTGGTCGGAACGCGTAGTGCGCGCCCAGCCAGAACAGCAGGCCGTAGCCGCTGCCGGACAGCGTGGTAAAGGCGATGACGGAGAAGGCGGGATGCATCAGTGCGACCTCATCGACTCAATACGCGGTCGACCCAGCGCAGCAGTGGGGGTAGTTGATCACGATCGAGGTGCTCTTCGGGGTTGCTGCTTGCCTCGTTGCCGGCACGACGTGGACGTGGCGGCAGGTAGCGGTTGGTCGGTCGATAGCCAAGCTGTTCCAGCGGCGCGACGCCGTTGCGATCAACAACGGACTTCGAAACTTCCGAATCCGGATCACCGAGATCGCCGAAGGCGCGGGCGCGCGTCGGACAGGCCATCACGCAGGCCGGCTGGCGCTCGGCTTCCGGCAGGGTTTCGTTGTAGATGCGGTCGACGCAGAGCGTGCATTTCTTCATCACGCCTTCGACCGCGCTGTACTCGCGCGCACCATACGGACAAGCCCAACTGCACAGCTTGCAGCCGATGCACTTGTCCTCGTCGACCAGCACGATGCCGTCGGCTTCGCGCTTGTAGCTGGCGCCGGTCGGGCAGACGGTGACGCAGGCGGCGTCCTCGCAATGCAGGCAACTGCGCGGGAAGTGCACGGTCAGCGGCGCGGGTGGCTTTGCATCGTGTGGCGCACTGGTGCCGCAGACGTTCGGCGTCGGTTCGCTTTCGTAGCTGTGCACGCGGTTGAACCAGACGCCGAATGGCTCATCGCCGTAGGCATTTTCGTCGGTGAGCGGCGCGGCAATGCCGCCGGCGTTCCATTCCTTGCAGGCGACAGCGCAGGCATGGCAACCCACGCAGATGTCGAGGTCGATCACCAGGCCGAGTTTCTTGCCGGTAGTCCTCGGCAGCATGGTCATGCGCGGCTGCCCTCGCGGCGGACGCCGATCGGCAATGACGCCACGCGCTGCATTTCGTCGTCATCGAAAGCCTGCGGATCGGCGGCGTAGGCCAGGGCCATGTCGGTGGCATCCTCGCCCCAGAACAGGCGTTCGCCCACCGCCATCGTCGGCACGCCGAACAGCTTGAGCGTCTCGGCGGCGGCACCGTTGTCGAGCAGCGCCTGCTTGACCGTCGGATCGGCGAGTGCGGCATCGATGTCATCGATGCCCAGCGTCGCGGCCAACGGCGCCAACGCTTCCGGCGTATCGGCCGGCAATCCCTGCTCCCAGATGTGCGCGAAGATCGCATCGACGGCTGCATGTCGATCCTTAGCTGCGAGACACAGCCGCAACGCCGGCAATGGATTGAACGGATGCGCCGGCGGAAAGCGCAGCGGAATGCCGAGCTGCCGCGCGCGCCAGAGCACGAATCGGTAAGTGAACTCGCGCTTGCCGGGAATCTCGGCCGGACCGAGTTGGCCACAGCGCTTGAGCACCGCAGCGAACAGGAGTGGTCGCGGGTTCAGCGCCGGCATTTCCGGCAGTCGGCGCAGGCGTCGCCATTGCAGGTAGGCAAACGGCGAAATGAAGTCGAAGTACCAGTCGATCATGGGTGGGTTGGTGATCATTCGGCTTCCCTGAAGCTGGCGCCGTAGCGCAATGGCACGTGTTCGTGGCGATCGCCGACACCGGCATTGGGCAAGGACGCGAACTGCGGCGCGCTTTCGCCCGGTTGATCTGCCGGACGGATCGACACGCGCAGGTCGAACCAGGCGGCCTGGCCGGTGACCGGATCGGCGTTGGCGTAGCGCCGGCGCTCGCCACGCTTCGGTGTCAGGTCGGAAATCAGGTGGTTGAGCAGGAAACCGTCCTTCGATTCCGGCGCGTTCTTCGACAGGCCCCAGGCGCCACGACGTTTGCCGATGGCATTCCAGGTCCACACCGTGTCGGGCTGCACGTTGGCGGCATGTTTCACCTGCACGGTGATCTCGCCGTTGTGGCTGGCCACCGTCGCCCAGTCGCCGTCGTCGAGACCAAAGCGCTTCGCGGTCTTCGGATGCACGTAGAGCGCATTGCGGGTGGCGATCTGCCGAAGCCAGGCGTTTTGCGAACCCCAAGCGTGATACATGAACATCGGCCGCTGGGTGAGCGCGTGGAGTGGAAATGCGGCGCCTTCTCCCTCCCTTTCGCGTAGCGAAGGGGAGGGTTGGGGAGGGGTGCTCTTGATCTTCGACTCGGATGCCGTGAGAGCAACATCAACAGCAACCCCCTCCCGGCCTCCCCCTTGCGCTTCGCGCAAAAGGGAGGGGTTAACGGCTGCGCCCTCGAACGGCTCGTACCACATCGGCAGCGGGTCGAAGTAGGTGGCGACGCGCTCGCGGTGTTCGTCCGGTGGCTGCACCTCGCCATGACCTTCGGCGGCGAGGCGGAATTTCTGCAGCGTCTCCGAATACAGTTGCAGCACGATGGACTGGTCGCCACCAAGGAAGCCCATGCCGCGCGCCCAGTCGAGATAGTCGCGGTTGGCCATCTTGTAGTAGCGCGCGCCTTCGGGAATCTCCGCGCGCCAGAAGCCACCGTTGTCGATGTAGCGCTGCAGTTGATCGGGATTCGGCGCGCCCCTGCCTTCCTGCGCGCCATCGGTGCCGCGCCAGCCAGCCAGCATGCCGACACCGGGCGCGCGCTCGTGGCGAACCATGTAGTCGGCATAGTCGCGATAGATCGCATTGCCATCCGCGTCGACCATGCCGGACAAACCCAGCCGCGCGCCCAGCTCCAGCAGCACCGACTGGAAGCCGCGCGCCTCGCGGCCTTCGATGTCGGCATCCACCGGCAGCAGCGGATGGCGGATCGCATCCGAGGCGCCGTCGGCATCGGAGATCGGCCGATCCAGCAGACTGATGCAGTCATGGCGCTCCAGATAGGTCGTATCCGGCAGCACCAGGTCGGCATAGGCCACCATCTCCGAAGCAAAGGCGTCGGAATAGATGATGTGCGGGATGCGGTAGTCGCCGTTGTCATCCCGGTCGGTGAGCCACTGCATGGTCTCTCGCGTGTTCATCGACGAATTCCAGCTCATGTTCGCCATGAACATCAGCAGGGTGTCGATGCGGTACGGATCGCCGGCCCAGGCGTTGCGAATCACGTTGTGCATCAGGCCGTGCGCGCTCAGCGGGTAGGCCCAGCTGTAGGCGTGGTCGATGCGCTTGGGCTTGCCATTCTCGTCGACAAGCAAGTCTTCCGGACCGTGCACGAAACCCAGTGGTGCGGCATCGAGTCTTCCAGCCTCGCCGCGTGTTCGTCCGGGCCGGTTTGGTGGTGCAATCGGTTTCGGGAACGGCGGCTGGAAACGGAACGAGCCCGGTGTGTCGACCGCACCCAGCAGCATCTGCAGAAGATGCAGCGCCCGACAGGTGTGGAACCCGTTGCTGTGCGCGCTGATGCCGCGCATGGCGTGGAAGCTGACCGGCCGACCGATCATTTCGGCGTGGCGGTTGCCGTGGGCATCGGTCCACGGCTGCTTGATGCGGATCTCGTGATCGAACGCCGCTTCGGCCAGCTCGCGGGCGATGCGGCGGATGTCTTCAGCAGGAATGCCGCAGCGCTCGGCGACAGCATCCGGTGCGTACTGCGGATCGAGGTAACGTTCGACGACGCGCTGGAACACCGGCACCGCCTTGCGACCATCGTGCAGCGCGAACTCGCCAACGACAGCGGGCTGGATGCCGGTAATGTTGGCGGAGGCCAGCGCACCGCGCTGCGCGCGGCCACCCTCACCCGTGCCTTCGTCACGACCTCTACCGCCAGCGGGAGAGGCAAGCAGAGCGACCCCCTCCCAGCCTCCCCCTTCGCTTTGCGAAAGGGGAGGAGAAAAAGCTCGCTCCCCTTTGCCAAGCTCCACGTCTTGAACCCCCTCCCTTTCGCGAAGCGAAGGGGAGGGTTGGGGAGGGGTGCTCTTCGCATGCTTGTCCCAGCACAACGGATTGCCGTCGGCATCACGCGCGAACAGGCCGTGGTCGGCAGCACCCGGATCGTCGATCAGCAGCCAGTGCGCGTTGCAGTAGCGCACCAGGTAGTCGAGATCGATTCGGTCAGTGCGCAGCAGCTCGTGAATCAGCGCGAAGGCGAACAGGCCGTCGGTGCCGGGTCGGATACCAATCCACTCATCGGCGATGGCACCGTAGCCACTGCGGATCGGATTGACGGCGACGATCTTCGCGCCGTTCTTCTTCATCCTGCCGAGGCCGAGCTTGATCGGGTTGCTGTCGTGGTCCTCGGCCACGCCCCAGAGCATCAGGTAGCGGCTGCACTCCCAGTCCGGCTCGCCGAATTCCCAGAAGCTGCCGCCGATGCTGTACAGGCCGCCGGCCGCCATGTTCACCGAGCAGAAACCGCCGTGCGCCGCGTAGTTGACGGTGCCAAAAGCCTGCGCCCACCAGCCGGTCAGCGCCTGACTCTGGTCGCGGCCGGTGAAGAAGGCCAGCTCATCGGGATTGCGTTCGCGGATCGGACGCAGCCAATCCGTCGCGATCTGCAACGCTTCGTCCCACTCGATCTCGACGAACTCGCCACTGCCGCGCTCACCCACGCGTTTCAGCGGCTTCTTCAGCCGCGCCGGCGAGTAGTGCTGCATGATCCCGGCCGAACCCTTGGCACAGAGCACACCCTTGTTCACCGGGTGATCGGGGTTGCCCTCGATGTAGCGCAGGCGACCGTCCTTGATGTGCACCTTGATGCCGCATCTACACGCGCACATGTAGCAGGTCGTGGTTTCGACGCGATCGCCGACGGGTCGGCTGAGGTCCAGTTTGGGATCGGCCATGCTGAATCAGCAGCGTCGCGGCAAAGGTCAGGCTGGATTGTACGGGGCGCGATCAATCGGGTCACACGACCGCGTTAGAAAGCAGACTAGCGACGGCAATGCTCGGCGCGGGTCAGCCAATCGTCGAGCTCGCCCTCGATGCCCTGCCCGGCTTGCTTCGCGGCGATGGCATCCCGCACGTGACGCCGTATGTCCGGGCAGGGATTTGGTCGTCCCAGCCCGATGAGGCCCAGTACGAACTGCACGCGCTGTTCGGGGCTGGCACGACCACGCACCTGGATCCCGTCGACAAAGGCTTCGGCGCGGCCCGGAAGCCGTGGCCGACCGTGTCGCGACAGGCGTTCGACGTCGATGCCGTGGCTTCGGCTGGCACTGTGTTCCAGCTGCCTGAGCAGATCGCCGCCCGAGGGTGGCGGCAGAACGTAGGCCGCATCGTCGTCGAAGCTCGGCAAGGGCGTCGCAGCGGACGACGGTGACGCCGGAACCGGCACCGCGATCAAAGAGCGCTGCCGACGTAACACCGGCGGCTCTGGCGGGGGCGGCACGGATTCCGTGGTGGTTTTCTGGCGAGGAAAGAACACGACTTCAAAACGCGGGGCAGCCGCCGTGTTTGGCGCCAACGGCGGCTGCGCCGCCCGCCACAGCAGGCCGAGGAACAACGCGACAGGAAGCACGGCCAGCGCCAGCTTCCACCAGCGACCGTCGACGGTTTCGGCCACCGATACCGACTGCCGCAATGGCCGCCACGGCGAATCACCGTGCAGCACGTCCCTGTGCATTGCCGCCAGCGCGGCTTTCCAGTCTGCGTCCATGCGCGGATGCTAGCCGCAGCGGCGTTAACCGCCGGTTATCCGCATGACCGGGCGTGCCGGTCGGCCGTGTGTCGGGTCGTTCAGGGCTTGATCGATGCCTCGCTGCGCTGACCGGCCGTCACCGTGGCCGTCGCCTCGCTCTTTTCGTCACTGTCCGGATACTGCGCCACCAGCAGGTACTCACCCGGCGGCAGGGTGATCTGGAACTCGGCCTTGTAACCGCCGCCCCAGTGCGCGCGCTTGCCCTGGATGTCGGTGCTGGCACTGTGCACATCGATGCGCTTGGCACCGGGTGCCTTGATGAACAGCACGCCGCCGTTGACGTTGACTACGGCATCCGTGGCTTCGCCCACCTTGACCGTCACCGGCAGGTCGGTTTCCGCTTTTTCAACGCGGCCGTGGACGATGTAGTCACCCGGCGGCAGCTCGTAGGACTTGGGACCATAGCCGCCGGTGACGTGCTTGCGCTTGCCCTTGATGTCCTGCTGCGCCTCGTAGATGTCCACGCGCAGCTCGCTGCCCTCGACCGCCGGCCCGCCTTCGGCGTAGACGGCGGAGACGTTGAGCAGACCGGCACCCACCACGAAGCCACGCTCCACCGTCTCGCCGGCGGCCAGCTCGAACTCGAACTCGGCCTCGGCCTTGCCGATCCGCGCCTTCAGGCGCTGCGATCCGGCTGGCACAACCTTGTCCAGCTTGCCGTAACCACCGACCTGGCCCTCGGGAAAGAACAGGTCGAGACGCGCGTCCTTCTGCGGCTCTTCGGCTTCCTCGCTGCCACGCGCCGTGAGCACCACGCGACCGGCGTTGAGGTTGAAGTGCAGGGTGACAGGCTCGCCGTCGATGATGCTCACCGGCTTGGTCATCTTGACGCTGCTGTAACGCAGATGAAGTTCGTAGTCGCCGTCCTCCAGCTCGTGCTCGAAGGTCGCGGCGTATTTGCCAGTCACCTGGCGATCCGCCTTGCCGTTGGCATCAACACCCTTGAGATCCCAGCGCAGGCTCTTGTCCTCGAGCGGCGCGCCATCAGCGGTCAGCGAAGCTGTTGCCGTCAGGGTGACGCCGCTTGCCTGCTCGGGCTCGGGTTCCGGCGCGGGCGGCGGTGTCGGCGCCGGTTCGGCGACTTTCGCCACGGTCTCGGTCAGCGCATTGCCCAGCGCGCCGGCATCGTTGGCTTCGAAATAGCGGCCGCCGGTGGTTTCGGCGAGGCAGGCCACCTGGCGACCTTCATCGGCGGACAGGCCAAAGCCGACCACGTGCGCGGTGAAGTCCACGCCGGCCTTCTCCAGCTCGCGACCCAGCGCGCAGGGATCGGCATTGCAGGTTTCCAGGCCGTCGGTGATCAGGATCACCGTGGCCCGCTCGTCCTGGTAGCGCAGCGCCTCGGCAGCCTGCTTCACGGCAGCGGTCAGCGGCGTCTTGCCGAGGAACTTCATGTTGCTGGTGGCGTCGTCGATGGCCTTGGCGCTGTCCGGCGCCGGCGGCACCAGCATCTCGATGTCGCTGCAGTCGCCTTCGCGGCGGTGACCGTAGGCCAGCAGGCCCAACTCGACCGACGGCGAGGTCTGCGCCAGCACACTGGCCAGGCTTTCGCGGGCGATTTCGAGCTTGGCGCGCCCTTCGATCTGGCCCCACATCGAGCCGGAGCCGTCCAGCACGATGATCGCGCGATCAGCCGCCAGCGCTTGCGCGCTCGCCAGCAGGGACACAAACAACAAAGAAAGCAGTCGGATGATCATGATGCGTACACCGGTCGGGGCTCTATTCAAAGGTACGGAATCGCCAGCGGCTTCGCGACATCGCCGGCCACGCGCCTTCCTGCAATAATCGACCGATGGACCGCTACGAACGCATTCTGACCCTGCACCGCACGCTGCAGGCGGCGCGCTACCCGATCCCGGTGAAGCGCCTGATGGAGGAAACCGGCGCCTCGCGGGCGACGCTGTACCGCGACATCGCCTACCTGCGCGACGTGCTCGGCGCGCCGGTGGATTCGCACGACGATCCGCCCGGCTACCGCTACGACGCCGACGAAGGTTCGCGTTTCGAGCTGCCCGGCCTGTGGCTCAGCTCCGAAGAGCTGCACGCGCTGCTGGTGGCGCATCAGCTGCTGTCACGCACCGGGCCGGACGTGCTGTCCAGCGCGCTGGCGCCGCTGCAGGGGCGCATCGAGTCACTGCTGGCCGAACATGCCGGCGGCAAGCGCTGGCCAATCGAGCGCATCCGCGTCACCGCCAGCGGCACGCGACGCATGGACGAACACTGCTTCCGCATCGTCGCCACCGCCGTGCTGGATCGTCAGCAACTGCGCTTCGGCTATCGCGCGCGCTCGACCAATGCGGCTACCGAGCGCACGGTGTCGCCGCAGCGCCTGACGCACTATCGCGACAACTGGTATCTCGATGCCTGGGATCACGGCAAAGATGGTTTGCGCAGCTTCGCGCTGGATCGCATGAGCAAGCCGACCGTGCTCGATACGAGTGCCGACGACGTGGCCGAGGACAAGCTCGACCAGGCGCTGGCCTCCAGCTACGGCATCTTCTCCGGCGAACCCAAGGACTGGGCGACGATCCGCTTCAGCGCCAAGGCCGCGCGCTGGGTCGCCGACGAGCACTGGCATTCGCGCCAGGAAGGCAAGTTCCTCGACGACGGCCGCTACGAGCTGCGTCTGCCCTACAGCAACTCGCGCGAGCTGCTGATGGACCTGCTGCGCTACGGCCCGGATGCCGAAATCGTATCGCCGCCGTCACTGCGCGAGGAAGCGCGGATCATGCTCAAGCTGGCGATCCAGTCCTACGGCGGCTGATCGCCCGCTATCGACTACGGGCCTTCCAGACCGTCCTGGAACAGGAAACCCGGCTTGTTCGGGTTTTCCACGATCGGGCCGCTGGTGTTCGCGGTGCTCTGGGTGCCGGCCCGGCAGCCGCTATCCAGCGCCTGGCCCACGGTCAGCTCGGAAAAGCGCCCTTCGCTGCTGTGCAGCACACCGACCCAGGATTGCCCGTCAACGCCGTCCGACGGATTGGGGGGAGGAAACGTGGTGTTGAGATTCAGCCAGGCCGAACCCTGTCCCGGGCTGTCGCCATCCAGCGTGGTGTTGATGTGCTGAACCGGAAACCTCAGCGCCGATGCGGGCATGTAGGTCTGGCTGGGCGGCGGAAACAAGGGCCATGGTGGCGGTGTGTCGCCATCCACATCGAACGGTGCGCGTTCATTGTCGGCCAAGGGGAACGGAAAGGGCAGGGTGCCGCAGGCATACTCAAACACCGGTGGAACCGCGCGCCAGATCAGCAGTTCCGCGCTGTCATCACCGATGTTGTCGAAATCCACCAGCCAGGCCGACGGCAGTGGTTCGCGTGAATCCTTGGCGGAATAGTTGTGCAGGCGTCCGTAGAAAGTTCGATCCCCGGGCACAAACAGGTTCTGGTCGGCTTCCAGCACCGGTGCCTGACTGCCCTGGGCAAAGTTGTTGAGCGCATCGACGTATTCAACGCCGCCCAGCAGGACATTGTCATTGGCGGCAATACCAAAGCCGCCGTCGACGAAATAGCCCGGCTGGTCGGGCGAGAGAATGTCGCAGACATTGACCACGTCCACGGTGACATAGCCGCGCGCCATCGCATCGCCGTGATTCATGCCGTAGCAGGCACCGCTCTGGCTGGAAGCCTGTCCGCTCAGCCGGGCCATCAGCTCGGCGCGGACATTGACGCTGAGCTGCCGATAGATCGGCGCGCCGTCGTCCGGGTCGGTGCCGGCATTGCAGTTGGGATACTCGATCTGCGTACCGAGGCTGTCCATGTCGCCAATCGGGGTGACGGCCGGCCCTGTGGAAGGCAGAAAACCGGCGATCAGGATATCCGCCATGTTGATGCGCTGGGTGCCGTAGGCCGGCAGATACACATTGAAGCTGAACACCGGCACGCTTTGGTCACTCCATAGATGCACTCGCACCAGCCGTGGGCGCGTGTCGGTATTGCGAACCCAGAACAGGGTGGTGACGGACGCATCCGGGCTGAGCTCGAAATACGGGATCAGCACGGTGGCACCCGGGCGCTGGTCAAAGGCGCAGATGTCAGCACGCAGCGGTGACGCGATGGCCAGCAGCAGGATCAGCAGGGCCGCATGCAGGGACGGTCGCCGGATATGTCGATTCATGTCGTGCTCCGCGTGGCCTTAATCGTTGTCGGTGAACCCGATGCTCAGCGTCGATGGCTCCGTGATGGTCATGCCGTGCAACGGGATCACATAGTCGATGCGGATGCTGCCGGTGAACCCCGGCTCGAATACGCCGTCGTCGTCAAACAGCAGTGGAATGTCGACGCTGCTGTTGCCTGTCGTGATCACGCCTTCCGGAAACGAACCGGTCTGCTCTGCAAGCCCACCGCCCAGCAGCAGGCCCACATAGACGTCCTCGTTGACCGGGCGGCCAACAGCGACGGTGACATTGAGCGTGCCGCCCTCGAACACGTTGCTGCTGTCGGCGGAAAGCGTGAAATGCCGCTGCATCGGCAGCGCCTGGGCCCCATCGACAAACCAACCTGATGGTCCGGGACTGATGGTGCTGAAGCTGCTGCCGTTGCAGCTGCTGTCCAGCGGTGTCCCCGCCGTGAGCATCTCAAAGCGCCCGGCGCTGCCGCGCGAGCGGGCAACCCAGGCCTGTGCCGGAATGCGTTGTCCACCAACCTGGCGATACAGGTTCATGTAGGTCCAGCCGCTGGCCATGTTGGCGGCGGGAAATTCATCCAGGACGTCCACCCGCTGTGCGGCCAGCAGCAGCGGCATGGTGCGCATGCTGGGCTTTGCCTTGCCGCTGTCGCTGACGTGGAACACGCCGCGCGAGCCGTAGCCGCTCTTGTTGTCGATCTCAAGCGGAAATCCGGGCGGCATCGTGCCGCAGGTGAAGCTCGACCCCGCCGCCGGCGGCGCGCGCCAGACGATGAAATCCGACTGGTCGATGACACCGCCACCGCTGCCGGATTCCACCGACCAGGCATTCGGCAGCGGTTCGCGACGAATGCCCACGTTCACACCCACATCGCCATAGAAGCTGGCGCTGTCCGCCAGCGCCGGCGATGCCTCCAGCCCCAGCACCGGCAAACCGGCACTGCTGTTGCTGGCGTCATTGATCAGCATGGCGCTGCCGGTCAGTACATTGCGCGCAGAGAGCGCATCGCCGAACCCAGCCTGCGACAAATTCGGCGCGCCGCAGCTTTCCACGGCATCGATGGTGATGTAGCCGTCTGCGGTGCCGCGACCGTTGCCGATGGACGCGCATTGTCCGGCCGCGCTGGGCAGTTCCTGACCACTCAATGCGGCGCGGAACAGTTCGGTCGCTTCCGGTGGCAGCGCCGGGTAAACCGGCGAGGCACCCGGCGTGTCGCCGCCGTTGCAGCCCGGGAAGTTCTGCGGCGGCAAGGCCAGGCGGCCTTCGCCCGGTGGCAGGCCGGCACCGGTGCTGGGCAATGAGCCGTCGCAGAGCAGCTCGTGCAGATCGACGCTGTGCTGGTCGTGACCGTTGAGATAGATGTCGAAGGCAAACACCGGTACGCCGGTGTTGCTCCAGAGCTGCACCCGCGACAGCACCGGCGCGGCGTCGATATTGGTGACGGTGAAGCGGGTGTTGGCCTCGCCAGGTGTGCAGGCGGTGCCGACCTCGAAGTAGGGAATCAGCAGCGTTGCCGCTGGCCTCGGATCGACGCTGCAGATGTCAGCCATCGCGCCCGGACTGGCGATGGCCAGCAGTGATGCGAGCAGGATCCGTTGCCGCCTGGAACGACGGCCCGTGTGAGCGTTCATTTCGCTGCCCCCGATTCGCGCAATGACTGCTGCGCCACTCTACGCGCCTCGTCGGTGATATCAAGTTTGGTCCGGCAGCGGCGTCTCGGCTGTTGAGACGCGCGCATTGCAGGCTGTTTCCATCGCCTACGGGAGAGCTGCCATGTCACGCATCCATCACCTTGAGTTCGGTCGTCGTTCCGCGAACGGTCTGCTGGCTTCCGAACACCCGCTGCTGGACACGTTGCTTCGCAGTTGGCTGTTGATCGGCATGGCGCTGCTTCCCAGCCTGCCAGCGTTGCTGGCGAATGACGGCAGTTTCCTGCTTAGCTTCTTCTGGCTGGTCATCGCACCGGGCGCTTCACTGCTGCTGATGCACCGGCAAGCCCTGTCCAATCGCGTGGCGGCGCTGCGGCGGACGATCCTCGTCCGTCCGTCGCGGCGTCGCCCGCATTCCGTAGTGCAGGCATTGCCGTTGCGTCAGCAAACGATCGAACCGGCGCTGCGTCGCGCCGCCTGATCGGACGAGTCAGTCGCGAACACCAACCCGACGTCGTTCCATGCGTCGCAGGAACTCGTCCATGATGCGGCGGTAGAGATCCTCGCCGAGGTATTCGTCTTCGACACCAGCGTCGATCGATGGGTTGTCGTTGACCTCGATCACCACCACGCGGTCGCCGACTTTCTTGAGGTCGACGCCATAGAGGCCATCACCAATCGCGCCCGCCGCGCGCGTGGCCAGCTTGACCACGTCCGACGGCGCCTGGCGGATCGGCAGCGTGGCGAAGCCGCCGGTGCGCGCGCCGCCCTTCGCGGCGTGGTTGTAGATCTGCCAGTGGCCACGTGACATGAAGTACTGGCAGGCATACAGCGGCTCGCGATTGAGTACGCCGATGCGCCAGTCGAACTCGGTGTAGATGTACTCCTGCGCCAGCAGCAGCGCGCTCTGCTGGAACAATGTCTCGGCCGCCTGTTTCAGCGCCTCCGGCGTTTCCACCTTGCTGGTGCCGCGCGAGAAGGAACCATCAGGAATCTTCAGCACGATGGGGAAACCGAGCTTGTCCGGCAACGCGGCCAAGGCGTTGGCGTCGTCGCGAAACACCGCTTCGGTTTTCGGGATCGGCAGCTTCTTCGCCACCAGCAGGTCGCGCAGGTAGATCTTGTTGGTGCAGCGCAGGATCGACTGCGGATCGTCGATCACCACCATGTCCTCGCGTTCGGCGCGGTGGGCGAACTGGTAGGTGTGGTTGGTCAGCGTGGTGGTTTCGCGGATGAACAGGCCGTCGTATTCGGCCAGCCGCGCGTAGTCGGTGCGGGTGATCGGGTCGACATCGATGCCGATGTTCTTGCCGGCGCTGATGAAATGCTGCATCGCCTTCTTGTTGGATGGCGGCAGCGCTTCGTCCGGGTCGTAGAGCATGGCCAGGTCGTAGCGCGACACTTTGCGCGCACGCGGCTTGCGCCAGATCTTGCGGCTGAAGCCGTCCAGCGCGGCGGCGAACTGGTCCTGCTCGGCATCCTCCAGCGAATGCAGGCCAGCGGCCCGCAGCTTGGCGATGCGCCAGATGCGACCGCGCTCGAACTCGACACGCAGGATCGGGCAGGGAAAGGTCTCGAACAACTGGCGTGCGAGGTCGGCCAGCGCCGGTGTTGCGCATTGGCCGAAGCAGACCAGCAGGCTGAACTCGTCGCGATCCGCCGGCAGTGCCTTTGCCAGCCGCTGCGACAGGTCCTCGACATCCACGCCGTACAGCGAGCGCCGGCTCAAGTTATTGATGCTGCGCACCGAGGGAATCACCCGATGCCCGCGCGCATCGGCCAGCAGCGAGACGTAGTAGCCCAGGCCCTGGTAGCGATAGTTGCGGCAGAGGTTGATCACCTGCGTGCGCTCGCCCTCGGTCGCGGGCGCCTGCTGCAGGTAGTCGGTGGCGGTGACCACTTCGCTGGCCGGGTAGTAGGCGGCCCAGTCGGCGGTTTTCTCCACCACGATGACGAGTCGGGTCATGGTTCTCGGTTCGGAACGTCATGCGGCCGGACGGGCGCGCGCGGCGCAAAGTCTGGCAGGTTTTTCCGTCGCTGCGCAGTGGGGTCGAAGTCCTGCGCAGGGCATTGATTCATGCAGGTCATTTCAGGTGAAAATACGCTTCCCCAATGCGGCCCTTCGCGGAGTCGAATGCCGATGTCCTCGCACGCCACCGGCATCGCCCCGACGCTGCGCACCGCGCGTGCCGCCGACCTGCCCATCCTGCAGGTGCTGGAATCCCTGTTTCCCGGCGACCGTCTGAGCCTGCGCCAGTTGCGCCATCACCTCGGCAATCCGCACGCGGTGATGCGGGTGATCGAAACCGAGTACACGCTGGCCGGCTACAGCCTGCTGCTGACCCGCAACGGCAGCCACGCCGGACGCCTGTATTCCATCGCCGTCGCACCGGCCTTCCGGGGGCAGGGTCTGGGCAAGCGCCTGCTGGACGACGTGGTCGCCCAGGCGCGGGAACGCGCTTGCCGTGAACTCCGGCTGGAGGTTCGCCAGGACAACGAAGCCGCCATCCGCCTGTACCGCGACTACGGTTTCAGCTTCCTCGAACAGCGCCCGCGCTACTATCAGGACGGCGCGGACGCCCTGCGTTTCCGCCTGGACATCACGGCCGGCTGAGTCAAGCCGAAATGCCGGCGACCATGACCATCGTCATGGTCGCCGACGCCGACGCGATGCTACCGTCCGGCGTCCAGTCCAACCCGGGGCCCGCCGTGCGTCCATCTTCCCTGCTTCCCGTCTTCCTGCTGGCCGCGATGGCCGCCAGCCCCGCTCCCGCCAAGGCAGCCAACAGCGACATGAACAAGCACAGCGCCGACGGCGCCACCAAGGCCAGCAATGGCGACGACCCGTTCCTGTGGCTGGAGGACGTGGAAGGTGACCGTGCGCTGACCTGGGTGCGCCGCCAGAACGCCGCCAGCATCGAACTGCTTGGCAATACCGATGGCTTCGAGAAGCTGCGTGACGACATCAAGGCCATCCTCGATTCGGACGACAAGATCGCCTACGTCGGCAAGATGGGCGAGCACTACTACAACTTCTGGCAGGACGCCGAGCACCCGCGCGGTCTCTGGCGCCGCACCACGCTGGACGAGTACCGCAAGGACAAGCCGGCTTGGGAAACCGTGATCGACGTGGACGCGCTGAACGCGGCGGAAGGCAAAAGCTGGGTCTGGCACGGCGCCAGTTGCCTGAAGCCGGACTACGAACGCTGCCTGATCGCGCTGTCCGACGGCGGTAAGGACGCCGACGTGACCCGCGAGTTCGACCTCGCCAACAAGCGCTGGGTGAAGGACGGCTTCTATCGGCCGGAGGCCAAGGGCAGCCTCGGCTGGATCGATCGCGACACCGTCTTCGCCACCACCGACTTCGGCGAAGGCTCGATGACCAGCTCCGGCTATGCACGCGAAGTGCGGATCTGGAAGCGTGGCACGCCGATGAACGACGCGCCGCTGGTGTTCGAGGTGAAAGCCGAGGACCTCGGCGCATTCGCCGGGCGCGACCACACCACGGGCTTCGAGCGGGACTTCCTCTATCGGATTCCCGCGTTCTTCCAGCGTGAGACCTTCCTGCTCGACAAGGACGGCAAGCAGCACAGGATCGACGTACCGGTCTCGGCACAGGCCAGCGTCCATCGCGAGTGGCTGCTGGTGGAACTGCGCGACGCCTGGGACGTCGGTGGCAAGTCGTTTCCGGCCGGCAGCCTGATCGCCACCAGCTTCGATGATTTCATGGCCGGTAGCCGCGACTTCATTGCCTTGTTCACGCCCAGCGATACCACCGCGCTGGCGGGACACACCTGGACGCGCCACCACCTGGTCATCAACGTGATGGATGACGTGAAGAACCGCCTCTACGTGCTGACGCCGCCCGCCGACGGCGAGGCCGGCGACTGGTCGCGCCAGGCCATGCCCGGTGCGCCGGAGATCGGCAAGGTCAGCGTCAGCGCCGTGGACGACGAAACCTCCGACGACGTGTTCATGACCGTCACCGGTTTCCTGACGCCAACCACACTGTTCCACGGTCCGCTGCTGGGCGAGAAGACCGCGCTCAAGCACATGCCGGCCACCTTCGACGCCAGCGGTTTCGAGGTCAGTCAGCATTTCGCCGAAAGCCGTGACGGCACCCGCGTGCCCTACTTCCAGGTGTCGAAGAAGGGCATGAAGCTGGACGGCCGGAACCCGACCCTGCAATACGGCTACGGCGGCTTCGAGGTCTCGATGACGCCGAGCTACAGTGACACGGTCGGTCCCGGCTGGCTCAGCGAAGGCGGCGTCTACGTGCTGGCCAACATCCGCGGCGGCGGCGAATACGGCCCGCGCTGGCACCAGGCCGCGTTGCGTGAGAAGCGTCTGCGCGCCTACGAAGATTTCGCCGCCGTGTCGCAGGACCTGATCCAGCGCGGCGTCACCCGCCCCGAGCACCTCGGCATCCAGGGCGGCTCCAACGGCGGCCTGCTGATGGGCAACATGACCGTGCTCTATCCCGAACTGTACGGCGCCGTGGTCTGCCAGATGCCGCTGCTGGACATGAAGCGCTACAACAAGCTGCTGGCCGGCGCCTCGTGGATGGCCGAGTACGGCAATCCGGACACCGACGACTGGCAGTTCATGCGCGCCTTCTCGCCGTACCAGAACCTCAAGCCCGAAACCGACTACCCGCCGGTGCTGTTCGTCAGCTCCACGCGCGACGACCGCGTCCATCCCGGCCACGCGCGCAAGATGATGGCGCGGATGAGTGCGCAAGGTCACGACGTCATGTACTTCGAGGCGCTGGAAGGCGGCCACAACAACGGGGCGCAGAACAGCCTGCGCGCCACGCAGAAGGCGCTGGCCTACACCTATCTGAAGCAGCGCCTGTTCCCGAAGGACTGACGGAACGGTAACCGCCGACAGGTGCATCGCGCTTGTCGGCGGTTCGCCGTCTCGCCACACTGGCGCTCCTGGCCTTGAGGGAACCTGGATGTGGCGACGCTCGACCCACCTGATTGCCTGCAGCGCGCTGCTGCTGGCCGCCTGCAACGGCTTTCACGACGGCCGGATGACAACCATGCACCCCGGTGAGTGGCCGTCACGACTGGCCCAGGACCTGAAGCCGCCGATCGCCGAGCGCCGCGAGCACACCGTCGCGTCACCGAATGGCGACCGCAGCGATCCCTACTACTGGCTGCGCGACGACGGGCGCGAGGATGCCGACGTCCTCGCCTACCTCAAGGCCGAGAACGACTACGCCGACGCATTGCTGAAACCACTGGCCGACACCACGCAGGCGCTGCTCGACGAAATGACCCGCCGCGTGCCGCGCGATGACCAGAGCGTGCCGTATCGCTGGAAGGATCACTGGTACTACAACCGCCACGTCGACGGCAGCGACTACGCACTGATTGCGCGGCGCCGTGGCAGCATGAACGCGCCCGAGCAGGTGATGCTCGACCAACCGGCAATGGCCGGTGACGCCGACTTCTTCAGCATCGCCGATTGGGCGGTCAGCCCCGACCAGCGCCGGATCGCCTGGGTCGAAGACCGCGTCGGCCGTCGCCAGTACACGCTGCTGGTGAAAGATCTCGAAACCGGCGAGGTGCTGGCCGACCGCATCGACAACGTCAGCGACGCGCTGGTCTGGAGCGGCGACAGCCAGTCGCTGCTGTACATCGAGAACGACGCCACCACGCTGCTCGGACGCTGGGTCAAGCGCCATCGCCTGGGCACGCCAGTCAGCGACGACGTGCTGGTCTACGAGGAGACCGACGAGGCGTTCTACCTCGACCTGCACGGCACCACCTCGGAAGACTTCCTCTGCATCCACGCCGAAAGCACCACCACCAGCGAAGTGCGCTGCGCGCCGGCAGACGATCCGGAAAACTTCCGCGTCATCGCGCCGCGTGAAACCGACGTCCTCTACTACGCCGACCAGTTCGGCGATCGCTGGCTGATCCAGACCGACCGCGATGCACCCAACTTCCGCATCGTCGAAGTCGGCAACGACGAACTCGGCGATCCGGCGCGCTGGACCGACGTGGTCGCGCATTCGCCGCAGGTGTTCATCAACGACTTCGCCGTGTTCGAGCGCTTCCTCGCCATCGACGAACGCAGCAACGCGCTGCGCCGGCTGCGGGTGATCCCGGATCACGGCGACAGCTTCCACGTCACTGCCGACGATCCGGCCTACACCATGTCGCTGGGCGACAACCCGGACCCGCACAGCCGCGTGCTGCGCTACGAGTACGAGTCGCTGACCATGCCGCACACGGTCTATGACCTCGACGTGTTCAGCGGCCAGCGCGCGGAGCGGAAGCGGCAGACCGTGCCCGGCGGCTACGAGCCGGGCAACTATCGCAGCGAACGCCGCTTCATCGAAGCGCGCGACGGTACCGAAGTGCCGGTGTCGCTGGTCTACCGCAAGGACTTCCGGCGCGACGGCCGCGCGCCGTTGTACCAGTACGGATACGGTGCCTACGGCATCACCGCCGACCCCTGGTTCGACACGGCCCGCCTTTCACTGCTGGATCGCGGCGTGGTGTTCGCGGTGGCGCACGTGCGCGGCAGCCAGATCCTCGGCCGCCACTGGTACGACGACGGTCGCCTCGGCAACAAACTCAACAGCTTCACTGACTTCATCGACGTGACGCGCGGCCTGCTGCAACTCGAGTACGCCGCGCCCGACCGCGTCGCCGCCGAAGGTGCCAGCGCCGGCGGCCTGCTGATGGGCGCCATCGCCAACATTGCGCCACGCGACTACCGCGTGATCGCCGCCGGCGTGCCCTTCGTCGACGTGGTCACCACCATGCTCGACGAATCCATTCCGCTGACCACCAACGAATACGACGAATGGGGCAACCCCAACGAGGCCGACGCCTACGCCACCATGCTGTCGTATTCGCCCTACGACAACGTGCAGCGCAGCGACTACCCCGCCATGTACGTCAGCACCGGCCTGTGGGATTCGCAGGTGCAGTACTGGGAGCCGGCCAAATGGGTTGCCCGCCTGCGCCAGCGCAAGACCGACGACCGCCCGCTGGTGCTGCGCACCGACATGGACGCCGGCCACGGCGGCAAGTCCGGCCGCTACCGCAAGCTGGAGCAGATCGCCGAGAAGTATGCGTTCGTGCTGGATCAGTTGGGTGTCCAATACTGATGGTGGACGGCTAATCCAATGTCCAACGACGACATAGAAAGAAAGAACGAGACATGGAATCACAAGGTGCTCAGAGAGCACATTCGGCAGCACTCCGAAGATCCAAGGCTTGCGTTGCACCTCCTAAGCTCAGTCGGTCGCGTTACTGAAATCTTTAGCTTCCACCTGTACACGGCCCGAGATGCATTCAACAACATCGTGAACACTGAGAACGCTCACGATATCGAAAATCTGAAGCTAATCTTCGGCGGATCGTCGAACCAAGAGGAGTTCGAACTTGCCAGATTGATCAGCGAAGCGCACCTCGCTGCCTGCGTGCATACCAGCCGCAACATGTTCGATCTTTTTTCTCAGCTCACGAATGCGTTGATCGTATTTCCGCGCATCCCAATAGAGGCTTGCAACCTGCATAGGCTTCGGAACAAATTAGAGCCCTCGGAGCTGAAAGAGCTTCTTACGAAGCTCACAGATTCTTCCTGCTTTAGATACATAGATGCGCTCAACAACACTTCAAAACATCGGCTCATCGTCAATCACGCGCTTACAGTTTCAAATCAAGAGGAGAAAGTTGGGGCGACCGTGGGCGAGTTTGAGTACGGTGGGAAACTCTTCCCGAAGCGATGGGTACGAGACGTTCTTTCTGATGCGTTGGAAGTGAAAAATTCAATTATCGGCTGCGGCAACGCTCTGAATCAGACATACATCCAAAAGGTTGCGCTACTCGACTAGCGATAACCCTCCGCCTGCAGCGAGAACAGGTGGGCGTAGTGGCCGTCCTGCTGCATCAGCGATTCGTGACTGCCGCGTTCGAGGATGCGGCCGCGGCGGATGACGATGATTTCGTCGGCCATGCGCACGGTGGAGAAGCGGTGCGAGATCAGGATGGCAATGCGGTTGCCGGATAGCTCGCGGAAGCGCGCAAAGATCGCCGCTTCGGCACCGGCGTCCATCGCTGCGGTGGGTTCGTCCAGCACCAGGATGTCGGCGTCGCTGCGCATGAAGGCGCGTGACAGGGCGATCTTCTGCCACTGCCCGCCGGACAGTTCGCGACCGTTGTTGAACCAGCGCCCAAGCTGGGTCTGGTAACCCTCGGACATGGCGTCGATGAATTCGTCGGCCATGCCTTTCTCGGCGGCTTCCTTCCAGCGTGCTTCGTCGTCAAAGGCAGTGACATCGCCAGCACCGATGTTCTCGCCCACCGGCAACTGGTAGCGGGCGAAGTCCTGGAAGATCACGCCGACGCGCCGGCGCAGGGTTTCGGCATCCCATTCCTGCAGGTCGAGGCCATCCAGCGTGATGCGCCCGCTGCTGGGCGCGTACAGCCGCGTCAGCAGCTTGATCAGCGTGGTCTTGCCGCTGCCGTTCTCGCCGACCAGCGCCAGCGATTCGCCGGGACGGATGTGCAGGCTGATGTCGTGCAGCGCGTCGTCCTCGCCGCCGGGATAACGGAAACTCACGTTCTCGAAACGGATGCCGTCACCGGGCGTCGGGCCTTGTTTGGCGCTGCCCTGCGTTTCTGGCACCGGCGTTTCCAGGTATTCGTACAGCGTGGACAGGTAGAGGTTGTCCTCGTACATGCCGCTGATCGCCGACAGGCTGGCGCTGACCGCCGACTGGCCCTGGCGGAACAGCATCATGAACATGGTCATCTGGCCCAGCGTGATGCGCGCGGCAATCGTCGCCATGGCGATCCAGACGTAGGCGCCGTACAGCGTCGCCGTACTGACCAGGCCCAGCACGAAACCCCAGCTGTCGCGGCGGATGGTGAGGCGGCGATCCTCGCGGAACAGCTTGCGGAAGATGTCGCGATAGCGCTCCAGCAACAGCGGGCCCAACTGGAACAGCTTGACCTCCTTGGCGTTGTCCTCGCGGGCCAGCACGGTTTCCAGATACATCTGCTGCCGCGTTTCCGGCGAGCGCCAGCGGAACAGGCGGAAGGCTTCGCCGGAGAACTTCGCCTCGCCGACAAAGGCCGGCAGGCCAGCGAAGAACAGCAGCAGCACCGCCCACGGCGAGAACTGCCACAGCAGCGTGCCGTAGCTGACCAGCGACACGCCGTTCTGTGCGAGGCCAAAGGTGCGTGTCACCAGCGACAACGGCCGCGATGATGCTTCGCGCCTTGCGCGGGTCAGCTTGTCGTAGAACTCGGAATCCTCGAACTGCGCCAGTTCCAGCGTCAGCGCCTTGTCCAGGATCATCACGTTGACCCGATGACCCAGCTGTGCGCGTAACAGCGACTGCGACAGCGACAGGCCGCGCTGAGCGGCAGCGATGCCGATGACGATCAGCGCTTCCAGGCCGATCAGTTCGTAGACCAGACGGCGGTCGGCTGCATCACCGCTCTGCGTGGCGGCGACCACGGCATCGATGATCTGCGCACCGACCCAGGCCATCGCTGCCGGCAGCAGGCCGGCGATCAGCGTCAGCAGCGCCAGCGCGACGGTCAGCGGACGGCTGGTGCTCCACACCAGCTGCAGTGCACGGCCGCTGTAGCCGAACACCGCGAACGGGCTGCGCGAGGCGCTGCCTTCCTGCGCGTCGCTCAAATCGATGCCCCGGTCACGCGCCAGTCCTCGCGCCATGCGATCACCATCCGTTCTCGTCGAGCAGGCGCTGCGTGGCCTCGTCCGGCCGCGCCAGCAGACCGCCGCGACCATCGATGCTGACCGTGTAGTGCGCGCCGTCGATCATCGGCAGGTAGACGCCGCTGCCAATGTCGGCATCGACCCAGGGCAGCCACTTCGGGTTCTGCCGGCGCAGCGACCACAGGTCCGGCACCGCGCTCTGCGACAGGGGATGCACGCTGCGCGGCGCTTCCATCTCCTGCACGCTGTCGGCGTAGCGGCCGGACAGCCGATCCAGCCGGTACAGCGGCGGCACGCCCATCACGCTGGGCAGCGCCTTCCAGCGGATCACCCGCGCCTCGATGCGCCATTCATCGCCGTTGACCGGATAGCGGCGATGTTCGCCGTTGCCGCGATCCAGCTCCACCACGAACTGCTGCGGACCCAATTGCTCGACGCGGACGTCGACGACCGTGCTTTCGCTGAACAGGCGCGAGTAGCCGGTGAGACTCATGCCCAGCGCAATCAACGCGAGACCGATCGCCATCATCAGCAGGCCAACGATCGCACGGCGCGTGGCCGCTAAGCGCCGCCGTTCACGCAGGCAACGCCGGCAGCCGGCGATCTGCCACAGCGACAGCAAAGCGGCGATGACGCCAACGGCGAGCAGCACAAGCGTCGGCAGACGGAGCCAGTCCTGAATCATGCCGACATCATAACTGCTGGCCCCACCCCGGCCCTCCCCTCCGACACGCAACGCCGCAAGGGAGGGAAACGCAGCCCGCATGGAAAGGCTTTAGTGCTCGGCATTCTCCCTCCCTTGCGCCAAAGGCGGAGGGGAGGGTCGGGGGGAGTGCTCTTCACAAGCTATAATTTGCCGAGTCGTTCGCTCAGCACTGGAACTCGCCGATGACCCGTCGCCTCACCCTCCTGCTGTTGATCGCGCTGGCCTGCGTCGCCGGCCTGTCCGCCTGCGGCAACAAGGGCGATCTGGTGCGCCCGGACGCGGCAAAGACCAGCAGCACCGGATAATGAACACGACCGCCCCGTCGCCGCTGCGCTTCAGCAAGATGCACGGTGCCGGCAACGATTTCGTCATCTTCGACCGCCGCGACGGCCACCCATGGCCATCCGCTGACGCGCTTCGCCTGCTCGCCGACCGAAACTTCGGCATTGGCTGCGACCAGGTCATCAGCATCGAAGCCGAACACGACGGCCATCCCGGCTACGACATCCGCAACAGCGATGGCAGCCCGGCGACGCAGTGCGGCAACGGCGCACGCTGCGTAGCGGCCTGGCTGTGGCGCGATGGCGCGGTGAATACGCGCGAGTTCGTGATGCATTCGCCAGCCGGGCCGGTGCCGACCACGCGCGACGATGATGGCCGTTTCGAAGTCGTTCTTGGCGTGCCCGATTTTGATCCGGCGTCGTTGCCGATGGTCGATCCCGAGGCGCCCACGGTTTTCGAAGTGGGTGATCACGAGTGGCACTATCGCGTCTGTTCAATGGGCAACCCGCACGCACTGATCGAGGTCGATAATCTCGAAGCCACGGACGTCGCCGGCATTGGCAACGCGCTGCAACACAGCGGACGCTTCCCGGAAGGCATCAATGTCGGCTTCGCGGAAGTGCTGGGCGACAATCACATCCGCCTCGTGGTCAACGAGCGTGGCGCTGGCGTGACCCTGGCCTGCGGCAGCGGTGCCTGCGCCGCCGCGGCACTGCTGATCAGGGCGGGCCGCGTGCGTTCACCGCTGCGCATCGACATGCCCGGCGGCACGCTGCAGGTCCGCTGGAACGGCGACGGCGAGCCTGTTGCGCTTGCTGGTCCCGCCACATTCGTATTCGAAGGAGAAGTACCTGCATGAGCGACCTCCGTACCGACCAGAGCAGTCTCGACGGCCCCAGCCACGGCGAAGTCGCGGCCTTCCTGCGCCGCCACCCGCGTTTCCTCGCCGAGCACAGCGAGCTGGCGCAGAACCTGGAACTGCCGCGCAGTGATGGTCAGGCCACGTCGCTGGCCAGCTACCAGCTCGACGTGTTGCGCGACAAGAACCGCGAGTTGAATCGCCGCCTGCACGAGTTGTACGCCAACGCCGAGACCAACGAGCGGCTGACCATCCGCACGCACCAGCTCACGTTGGCGCTGATGCGCGCCAACAACCCGGCGGAAACCCTGAAGACGATGATCGCCTGCCTGATCGAGGACTTCGGCAGCCAGCTGGTGCGCGTGCTGCTGTATCGGCCGTTGCCCGGCCTGCCCGATGCCGAATGGCTGCAGATCGTGCCGGCACATGATGCCTCGCTGGAGCCGTTCAGCGCCTTCCGCGAATCCGGCGAGCCGCTGTGCGGTCGCCTGCGCCAGGACAAGATCGACCGCCTGTTCGGCCAACGCGCTGACGAGGTGCAATCGGTAGCTCTCCTGCATCTCGACGACCTCGGCATGCTCGCCATCGGCAGCGATGACGCCAACCGCTTCTTCCCCGGCATGGGCACGCTGTTCCTGCGGCTGATGTCGGAGTCGCTGGTGGTGGCGCTGAAGCGCTACGCGGGTTGATGGCTTAGAACCGTGCCGACGACAAAGGCTATCGAAACCCATGGGACACCGGAACGCATTCCGGATTTGTGCTTCGGCACGCTGCTGATGATGGCTTCAGTGCCGGCTTTCGCCAGCGGTGGCAACGTCCTCGACTTCTTTTGGCTGCAATTCGGACTGTTTCTGGTTACTGCCTTGATCATTCATCTAGCCGTTCCAAGAGGCGCCAAGCTTGCTGCAGCCTCAGGCTTCTTCGTGACGTGGGTCGTATGCCTGCTTGTCACGGCAGGCTGGCCGTTTGATGCAAACAGGTTGAAGATTCTGCTGACAACGACCCTGCTACCGGCCCTTGGCTTCGGTCTCGGCATTTTGGCTTCACAGATGGTGAAACGGGCAAGGCGATCCACATCCTCTCTCACCGCACCCGTAGAACCCGATGGCACTGAGGACTGATGACATCTCAACTCGCCGCAGATGTCAGCGCCTTCCTCGACCATCTCGCGCATGGTCGGCGGCTGTCGGCGAACACGGTGGCGGCCTATCGGCGCGACCTCGACGCGCTGCTTGGCTGGCTGGAACGCCAGGGCGTCAGTGATTGGTCGGCACTACATAGCGAAATGCTGCGCAGCTTCGTCGCCGATGGTCATCGCGGCGGGCTGTCGCCAAAAAGCCTGCAGCGTCGACTCTCCGCCTGTCGCTCGCTGTTCCGTCACCTGCTCAACGAAGGCCGCATCGCCAGCAATCCAGCCAGTGGCCTGCGTGGTCCCAAGTCGCCGCGCAAGCTGCCCAACGTGCTGGACGTCGATGAAGCCAACCGGCTAATGGAAATCGACGGCGACGCGCCGACGGACTGTCGCGACCGCGCCATGTTGGAGCTGTTCTACTCGTCGGCGCTGCGTCTGTCCGAACTCTGCGGACTGCGCTGGTCGGCGCTGGATCTTGACGAAGGTCTGGTCCGCGTCGATGGCAAAGGCGGCAAGACGCGGGTGGTGCCTGTCGGTCGCAAGGCGTTGGCCGCACTGCGCGACTGGCGCGAGGCCAGCGATGTCACGTCGCCATCGCAGCCCGTCTTTCCCGGTCGCAACGGCCAGCCCATCGGTCCACGCAGCGTGCAACACCGCATGACGCAACTCGCGCAGCAGCAAGGCATCTTCAAGCGCGTGCATCCACACCTGCTGAGGCACAGTTGCGCCAGCCACGTACTGGAATCTTCCGGCGACCTGCGTGCCGTGCAGGAGCTGCTCGGCCACGCCGACATCGCCACCACGCAGATCTATACGCATCTCGACTTCCAGCACCTGTCGCGCGTCTATGACGCCGCGCATCCGCGAGCAAGGCGGCGCAAAGGCAAGGACTGATGTCGGCCTTGCAAGCAGGCGCCATCGACCCAATCTCCAGCATTCAGGCAACGGAGAACCCCATGCAGGACAGTTTCCACGCCACGACCATCGTCTCCGTGCGTCGCGGCAACGACGTGGTGATCGCCGGCGACGGCCAGGTCACCCTCGGCAACACCGTCATGAAGGCCAACGCGCGCAAACTACGCCGACTCGCCAATGGCCGTGTGCTGGCCGGCTTCGCCGGCGCCACGGCCGACGCATTCACCCTGTTCGAGCTGTTCGAGGCCAAGCTGGAGCAGCACGGCGCCAAGCTGGTCCGCGCCGCGGTCGAGTTGGCCAAGGACTGGCGCACCGATCGCCGTCTTGGCAAGCTCGAGGCATTGCTCGCCGTCGCCGATCGCGAGAACTCGTTGATCATTTCCGGCAACGGCGACGTGATCGAACCGGAGGATGGATTGATCGCCATCGGCAGCGGCGGTCCCTTCGCGCTGTCCGCCGCGCGAGCATTAGTCGCCAACACCAACCTGTCGCCGCGCGAGATCGCCGAGAAGTCGCTGGGCATCGCCGGCGACATCTGCATCTACACCAATCACCACATCACGGTGGAAGAACTGGCCGCACCCGCCGCCGGCACGTCCGCCTGATTCCCGACAAAGACACCACGCCCATGAGTGAACTCACCCCGCGCGAGATCGTCAGCGCACTGGACAAGTACATCGTCGGCCAGGACGACGCCAAACGTGCCGTCGCCATCGCCATGCGCAACCGCTGGCGCCGCGCCCAGCTCGACAGCGTCATGCGCAACGAGGTGACGCCAAAGAACATCCTGATGATCGGGCCTACCGGTGTCGGCAAGACCGAAATCGCTCGACGCCTGGCCGCGCTGGCCAACGCACCGTTCGTGAAAGTGGAAGCCACGCGATTCACCGAAGTCGGCTACGTCGGTCGCGACGTGGAGCAGATCATCCGCGACCTTGCCGATGCCGCCGTGAAAATGTTCCGCGAGCAGGCCAAGGCCCGCGTCGGCAATCGCGCCGAAGAGGCCGCCGAGGACCGCATCCTTGACCTGCTGCTCCCGAAGCGGGACGGTGGCGACTGGCCCGGCATGGAGCAACCCAAGTCCGAGTCCGAGACACGCCAGAAACTGCGTCGTCAGCTTCGTGCCGGTGAGCTGGACGAGCGCGAGGTTGAGATCGCGCTGCAGCCCAATACCAGCGTCGACATCATGGCGCCGCCGGGCATGGAGGAGATGGGCCAGCAGCTGCGGCAGATGTTCCAGAGCATGGGCAGCGGCAAGCCGCAGGTGCGGAAGCTGAGCATTGCTGCCGCCCGTCCGCTGCTGATCGAGGAAGAGGCCGCCAAGCTGGTGAACGACGAGGAAGTCCGCACCGAGGCCATCGAGGCCTGCGAACAGCACGGCATCGTTTTCCTCGACGAGATCGACAAGGTCGCCAAACGCAGTGACACCGGCGGCAGCGGTGGCGAAGTCAGCCGCGAAGGCGTGCAGCGTGACCTGCTGCCGCTGGTCGAAGGCTCCACCGTCAGCACCAAGTACGGCGTGGTGAAGACCGACCACATTTTGTTCATCGCTTCCGGTGCTTTCCACGTGGCGAGGCCATCCGACCTGATCCCCGAATTGCAGGGCCGCTTCCCGATCCGGGTCGAACTGCAGGCACTGAGCCAGGCCGATTTTCGCCGCATCCTCAGCGAGCCGGACAACGCGCTGACCCGCCAGTACGTCGCCCTGATGGGCACGGAAGGCGTGACGCTCGAATTCACCGACGACGCCATCGACCGCCTGGCCGAAGTCGCGTACCAGGTCAACGAGCGACAGGAGAACATCGGTGCCCGTCGCCTGCACACGGTGCTGGAGCGACTGGTTGAAACGATTGCCTACGAGGCACCGGATCGCAGCGGCGACAGCATCCGCATCGATGCCGCCTACGTCGACGAACAGCTCGGCCAGCTAGTCGGCGACGAGGATCTGAGTCGCTACATCCTGTGACTCCATGATGCGCAGCGAACCGCGCCCCACCGGGATCACCCTGCACAAGGCCTCACATGTGCTGGAGGTTACCTTCGACAGCGGCGAGACCTTCCGCCTGCCGCTGGAATACCTGCGCGTGGAATCGCCTTCGGCAGAAGTTCAGGGTCACGGCCCAAGCCAGAAGAAGCTCGTGGCTGGCAAACGCAACGTTGGCATCGAGGCGATCGAAGCGGTCGGCAACTACGCCGTCCTCCTGCGCTTCGACGACGGCCACGCCAGCGGTATCTACAGCTGGAACGTGCTGCACCGCCTCGGTCGTGAATACGACGAGCGTTGGCCGAAGTACCTGGCCGCGCTGGAAGCCGCAAATCTCAGCCGCGACTAACCCCATCACATAGCCCGGCCAGATTGGCCCGACCGATGTCGTTCTGAGCCCGGTCGCGGCGTCAAGTCGCTGTTTGTGTCCCAGCAAAGGAAACGCCCCGACCAGTTGGACTGATCGGGGCGTTGGTATAAGGCCCTGGCGATGACCTACTCTTGCATGCGGATGCACACTACCATCGGCGCGGCTGCGTTTCACTTCCGAGTTCGGGATGGGATCGGGTGGTGCCACAGCGCTATGGTCGCCAGGGAGACGGTGGAGCGTCGCGGGAGCCTTGGAGGCTTCGCGCCGTCTCGCGTTGGACTTGGATATGTAGCGAGGTTTGTTGGAACTGTTCCAACGTGTTGTTGAGGTTCAGTTGTTCAGCATTGCATCCAGCTTTTCACCCGCATCGTTCGATGGTGACATCGAAGCAGTGCTGTTGGTGAGAAGTCCGCACAAGGATGTGCGGTGTTGCTGTCTGCTCTGCGTGCACGGATGCACGCACGAACCAAAACCACTTGAGGTTATATGATCAAGCCGCACGGATCATTAGTACTGGTTAGCTCAACGTGTTGCCACGCTTACACACCCAGCCTATCAACCACCTAGTCTTGATGGTTCCTTTAGGGGAGTCTAGCTCCCGGGAGATCTCATCTTGAGGCGCGCTTCCCGCTTAGATGCTTTCAGCGGTTATCGCTTCCGAACGTAGCTACCCGGCAATGCCACTGGCGTGACAACCGGAACACCAGAGGTTCGTCCACTCCGGTCCTCTCGTACTAGGAGCAGCCCCTCTCAAATCTCCAACGCCCATGGCAGATAGGGACCGAACTGTCTCACGACGTTCTGAACCCAGCTCGCGTACCACTTTAAATGGCGAACAGCCATACCCTTGGGACCGACTACAGCCCCAGGATGTGATGAGCCGACATCGAGGTGCCAAACACCGCCGTCGATATGAACTCTTGGGCGGTATCAGCCTGTTATCCCCGGAGTACCTTTTATCCGTTGAGCGATGGCCCTTCCATACAGAACCACCGGATCACTAAGACCTACTTTCGTACCTGCTCGACCTGTCGGTCTCGCAGTCAAGCGCGCTTATGCCTTTACACAAACTGCACGATGTCCGACCGTGCTGAGCGCACCTTCGTGCTCCTCCGTTACTCTTTGGGAGGAGACCGCCCCAGTCAAACTGCCCACCATGCACTGTCCCTGGCACTGTTATGCCGAGGTTAGAACATCAAAATTGCCAGGGTGGTATTTCAAGGTTGGCTCCACAAGGACTGGCGTCCCTGGTTCATAGCCTCCCACCTATCCTACACAGATGAACTCAACGTTCAGTGTGAAGCTGTAGTAAAGGTTCACGGGGTCTTTCCGTCTTGCCACGGGAACGCTGCATCTTCACAGCGATTTCAATTTCACTGAGTCTCGGGTGGAGACAGTGCCGCCATCGTTACGCCATTCGTGCAGGTCGGAACTTACCCGACAAGGAATTTCGCTACCTTAGGACCGTTATAGTTACGGCCGCCGTTTACCGGGGCTTCGATCAAGAGCTTCGCATTGCTGCTAACCCCATCAATTAACCTTCCGGCACCGGGCAGGCGTCACACCCTATACGTCCACTTTCGTGTTTGCAGAGTGCTGTGTTTTTGATAAACAGTCGCAGCGGCCTGGTTACTGCGGCCGGTCGGCGCTCAGTGACGCACGTCACCACGCCGGCCGGCGTACCTTCTCCCGAAGTTACGGTACCATTTTGCCTAGTTCCTTCACCCGAGTTCTCTCAAGCGCCTGAGGATTCTCACCCTGCCTACCTGTGTCGGTTTACGGTACGGTCGTTGCAATCTGAAGCTTAGAAGTTTTTCCTGGAAGCGTGGCATCAGTGACTTCAGCTCCATCGAGCCTGGTCTCGGTGCTCGGTGTTGACCCTCCGGATTTGCCTAAAGGATCCACCTACCGCCTTTCCCCGGGACAACCAACGCCCGGTACACCTAGCCTTCTCCGTCACTCCATCGCAATTGCAATCGGTGCTGGAATATTAACCAGCTTCCCATCGACTACGCATTTCTGCCTCGCCTTAGGGGCCGACTCACCCTGCGCCGATGAACGTTGCGCAAGGAAACCTTGGGCTTTCGGCGGGGAGGCTTTTCACCCCCCTTATCGTTACTTATGTCAGCATTCGCACTTCCGATACCTCCAGCATGCCTCTCGACACACCTTCGCAGGCTTACGGAACGCTCCTCTACCGCGCACACCGAAGTGTGCACCCTAAGCTTCGGTACACTGCTTAGCCCCGTTAAATCTTCCGCGCAGGCCGACTCGACCAGTGAGCTATTACGCTTTCTTTAAAGGGTGGCTGCTTCTAAGCCAACCTCCTGGCTGTCTGGGCCTTCCCACATCGTTTCCCACTGAGCAGTGATTTGGGGACCTTAGCTGTAGGTCTGGGTTGTTTCCCTTTTCACGACGGACGTTAGCACCCGCCGTGTGTCTCCCGCATAGTGTCTACCGGTATTCGGAGTTTGCCATGGTTTGGTAAGTCGCGATGACCCCCTAGCCATAACAGTGCTCTACCCCCGGTAACATTCGTGCGAGGCGCTACCTAAATAGCTTTCGAGGAGAACCAGCTATCTCCGAGTTTGATTAGCCTTTCACTCCTAGCCACAACTCATCCCCGACCTTTTCAACGGGCGTGGGTTCGGGCCTCCAGTGCGTGTTACCGCACCTTCACCCTGGTCATGGCTAGATCACTCGGTTTCGGGTCTACACCACGCGACTATTCGCCCTATTCAGACTCGGTTTCCCTCCGCCTCCCCTATACGGTTAAGCTCGCCACGTAATGTAAGTCGCTGACCCATGATACAAAAGGTACGCAGTCACAGAACAAGTCTGCTCCCACTGCTTGTACGCACACGGTTTCAGGGTCTATTTCACTCCCCTCGCCGGGGTTCTTTTCGCCTTTCCCTCACGGTACTGGTTCACTATCGGTCGGTCAGTAGTATTTAGCCTTGGAGGATGGTCCCCCCATGTTCAGACAGGGTTTCACGTGCCCCGCCCTACTCACTTTTCATCAACTAGGCCCTTTCGAATACAGGGCTATCACCTTCTATGGCCGGACTTTCCAGACCGTTTTCCTAAAACCTAATTGACTTTTGGGCTGCTCCCCGTTCGCTCGTCGCTACTCAGGGAATCTCGGTTGATTTCTTTTCCTCCGGGTACTTAGATATTTCAGTTCCCCGGGTTCGCCCCGTACACCTATGTATTCAGTGCACGGTACCTGTTACCAGGTGGGTTTCCCCATTCGGACATCGCGGGATCAACGCTTGTTGCCAACTCCCCCGCGCTTTTCGCAGGCTGCCACGTCCTTCATCGCCTCTGACCGCCAAGGCATCCACCGTGTGCGCTTATTCGCTTGACCATATAACCTCAAGTCGCCTCAAAGTCATATGGACGGTTCTCTAATGCTTTCGCCTTAGCCTCAACGACACGTTGTAAGACAGTTCGTCTCAAACGCTCGCTACATTCCAAGTTTTCAAAGAACACAGACCCGCCACAATGCGAGCCCGCTTTAATCTTTATGTGTACCTAGTTTCCATCAACCGCCAAACTGGTGGAGCCAGTCGGGATCGAACCGACGACCCCCTGCTTGCAAAGCAGGTGCTCTCCCAGCTGAGCTATGGCCCCAATTCAGGTCTCACGCCTTCCCAAACTGGTGGGTCTGGGAGGACTCGAACCTCCGGCCTCACCCTTATCAGGGGTGCGCTCTAACCACCTGAGCTACAGACCCAGGCCGTGTTGACTCGTCAATGGAATAGATAACTTGTGAGGACGCCCGCTAAGGCAGGCTGCCTTTGCTCAAAAGGAGGTGATCCAGCCGCACCTTCCGATACGGCTACCTTGTTACGACTTCACCCCAGTCATGAATCACACCGTGGTAACCGTCCTCCCGAAGGTTAGACTAGCTACTTCTGGTGCAACCCACTCCCATGGTGTGACGGGCGGTGTGTACAAGGCCCGGGAACGTATTCACCGCAGCATTGCTGATCTGCGATTACTAGCGATTCCGACTTCACGGAGTCGAGTTGCAGACTCCGATCCGGACTGAGATGGGGTTTCTGGGATTGGCTGGCTCTCGCGAGTTCGCAGCCCTCTGTCCCCACCATTGTAGTACGTGTGTAGCCCTGGCCGTAAGGGCCATGATGACTTGACGTCATCCCCACCTTCCTCCGGTTTGTCACCGGCAGTCTCCTTAGAGTTCCCACCATTACGTGCTGGCAACTAAGGACAAGGGTTGCGCTCGTTGCGGGACTTAACCCAACATCTCACGACACGAGCTGACGACAGCCATGCAGCACCTGTCTCACGGTTCCCGAAGGCACCAATCCATCTCTGGAAAGTTCCGTGGATGTCAAGGCCAGGTAAGGTTCTGCGCGTTGCATCGAATTAAACCACATACTCCACCGCTTGTGCGGGCCCCCGTCAATTCCTTTGAGTTTCAGTCTTGCGACCGTACTCCCCAGGCGGCGAACTTAACGCGTTAGCTTCGACACTGAGCTCCGAAGTGAGCCCAACGTCCAGTTGGCATCGTTTAGGGCGTGGACTACCAGGGTATCTAATCCTGTTTGCTCCCCACGCTTTCGTGCCTCAGCGTCAGTTCTGGTCCAGGTCGCCGCCTTCGCCACTGATGTTCCTCCCGATCTCTACGCATTTCACCGCTACACCGGGAATTCCGCGACCCTCTACCGAACTCTAGCTCGCCAGTATCAAATGCAATTCCCAGGTTGAGCCCGGGGCTTTCACATCTGACTTAACGAACCGCCTACGCACGCTTTACGCCCAGTAATTCCGAGTAACGCTTGCACCCTTCGTATTACCGCGGCTGCTGGCACGAAGTTAGCCGGTGCTTATTCTTACGGTACCGTCAGTTCACCCGGGTATTAACCGAGTGCGTTTCTTCCCGTACAAAAGTGCTTTACAACCCGAAGGCCTTCTTCACACACGCGGCATGGCTGGATCAGGGTTGCCCCCATTGTCCAATATTCCCCACTGCTGCCTCCCGTAGGAGTCTGGGCCGTGTCTCAGTCCCAGTGTGGCCGATCATCCTCTCAGACCGGCTATCGATCGTCGCCTTGGTGGGCCTTTACCCCTCCAACTAGCTAATCGAACATCGGCTCATCCTGCCGCGCGAGGCCCGAAGGTCCCCCGCTTTCTCCCGTAGGACGTATGCGGTATTAGCGTAAGTTTCCCTACGTTATCCCCCACGTCAGGGCAGATTCCGATGCATTACTCACCCGTCCGCCGCTCGTCAGCAAGAGAGCAAGCTCTCTCCTGTTACCGCTCGACTTGCATGTGTTAGGCCTGCCGCCAGCGTTCACTCTGAGCCAGGATCAAACTCTTCACTTAAAGCTTCAATTACTTCAGCTTCGCGAAGACGTCCCGGCACTTGGCATATTGCATATGACAAGGCTAGACATCTGCGAAATGGACAGTCTCCACCCGCAGGCGTCCGCACAAGTTATCTAGGCACACTGTCAAAGATCTGAACGTCCGGGTCGAACCCGGTTCCCGAGAGGACGTTTCGTCCAAGGGAGCCGCCCATTATACGGTACATCCGAAGAACGTCAACACCCTCGAACGTCCTTTTTTACCGCATCCCCCAACCCGGCCCGACCAGCCTCTCGCCAGCCCTCCTCGGCAGGGGGCGCGCATCCTAACCGCTTCTTCCGGGTTTGCATAGATGTGGTGGAAAGAACCGACTCAGCCGGTAAGAATGCGGTTCTGAACTCCGCTTATCGATCACCATGAAACACAGAATCGCCCGAAGCCTTCGCCGCCTGAGCGCTGCCGGCCTACTCGCCTGCAGTCTGTCCGCCTGTGGCGCCAACCTGCCCTGGGTCGAGCTGAACGGACACCGCTACAGCGTCGAAATCGCCGACGACGATGCCGAGCGAGCGCGTGGCCTGATGTACCGCGACAAGTTGGCCGACGACCACGGCATGCTGTTCCTGTTCGAGCACGAAGGACCGCAGTCGTTCTGGATGATGAACACCCACATCCCGCTGGATATCCTCTACTTCGATACCGAATGGCGGCTGGTTTCCGTGAGTCGCAACACGCCGCCCTGCAGCAGCGGCGTGAACTGCCCTTCATATCCAAGCAAGGGGCCGGCGAAGTATGTGCTGGAACTGAAAGCTGGGCAGGCAAAAGCCGCCGGCCTGAAGAAAGGCGACCGCCTGACGCTGGGCCCGGGGATTCCGCCAGCCTGACGCGGCCAACGGGAAACCCATAATGCCGCATTCCCATGCCCGGCAACAGACTTGATCCCAGCACCAATCATGCCCACATTGGAGGCATGGATACGCCTCGATTGCTGCCCGAATCCTGGGATGCCATCTGTTCGTTGAAGGATGGCGACATCCCCTTGCTGCGAGCCGCGCTGCTGATTGCCCGCGACGAATATCCCGAGCTCGACATAGGTCGCTACGAAGCCGAAGCAGACGAGTACGAGCAGCAGTTGCGCCGCAATGTCGACGTCGAAGCACCCAACCACCGCCAGTTGGCCCGGGTGAACCGCTTCCTGTTCGAGGAACTGGGCTTCAGCGGCAATGACGACGATTACTACGACCCGCGCAACAGCTATCTGAACGAAGTCTTCGACCGGCGCCTCGGCATTCCGATCTCACTGGGCCTGATCCAGCTCGACATCGGCCACCGGCTTGGCATGCCGCTGGAAGGCGTGTCGTTTCCCGGGCACTTCCTGATTCGCATGCCGATGGAAGACGGCATCCTGGTGTTGGATCCGTACAGCGGCGGCCGATCCATCGACGTGGACGAGCTTCGCCAGCGGGTGAAACCGCACATCGGCGGCCAGGACGTGGACGATGCCGACCTGCTGAAGCTGCTGGCACCCGCCAGTCGCCGCAGCATCCTGCTGCGCATGCTGCGCAACCTGAAAGGCCTGTACAACCAGCACGAAATCTGGGACAAGGCGCTACGCTGCTCAGATCGCATGCTGAGCCTGGATCCGTCGGTGGACGAGGAGTATCGCGATCGCGGCCAGCTTTATCTCAAGGTCGGCCACCTTGAGGCGGCGCGCGCCGATCTGTCGCAGTACCTGGAACGTCAGTCCGATGCGGATGATGCAGACGAGATCCGCGATGCGTTGATCGAAGCCAGCAGCGGGCGCATCTCGATCAACTGAGCCAGATCAACTCACTCCGATTAACTGGGTCCGATCAACTGACCTCGATCATCTCGAAGTCTTCCTTGCCGACGCCACAATCCGGGCAGGTCCAGGTATCCGGGATGTCCTCCCAGCGCGTGCCGGGCTCGATGCCCTCTTCCGGCAGGCCTTCCGCCTCGTCGTAGGTGAAGCCACAGACTACGCACAGCCAGGTGCGGTAGGGGCGGCTATCGGTGGAGGCAATGGATTCGGCAGTCACGGACATCGGGGAACTCGGGATCACGGCATGAACCGGCTATTCTCACATGATGGCCGAGACAGACCAATTCAACCCCGAATCCGACCGCTCTCCCGTACCGCGGTCGCAGGAAAGCACTGCGCGCGGCGTTTACGCCATCACGCCGGACGAACCCAACGATGCCCTGCTGCTGACCCTTTGCGCGGCAGTGCTGGCCGGCGGCGCCCAATGGCTTCAGTACCGCAACAAAGCCGCCAGCAAGGCCACACGCATCCGGCAGGCCGCCCAACTGCTGCCGCTTTGCCGAAGTCGTGGCGTCGCGCTGATCATCAACGACGATCTCGACGTGGCGACGGCGGTCGGCGCGGATGGCGTCCATCTCGGCCTTGGCGATGGCAGCATTGCCGCAGCACGGGCTGCACTGGGCGTCGACGCCATCATCGGCGCTACCTGCCACAACCGCGTCGACCTCGCTGAACGAGCCGCCATGGAGGGTGCCAGCTATGTGGCTTTCGGCGCGTTCCATCCATCGCCAACCAAACCAGGAGCCGCTAAGGCGACACCGGAATTGCTGACGCTGAGCCAGTCACTCGGCCTTCCGCGGGTGGCGATCGGCGGCATCAACGCCGACAATGCGCGTCCATTGGTCGACGCCGGCGCGGACCTGATCGCGGTCATCAGCGCGGTGTTCGACGCCGATGACCCGCAGGCGGCCACGCGCCGGCTTGCCGACCTGTTCTGACATCCTCGATTTGACCTCCGGACCACCCATGAGCCTCGACACCTCCCGCAGCCACGATCTCTTCCAACGCGCCCGCCAGTTCATGCCCGGCGGAGTCAATTCACCGGTGCGCGCGTTCAAGGGCGTGGGTGGCGAGCCGTTCTTCGCCCAGCGCGCGGAAGGCGCCTACCTTTACGATGTCGACGGCAACCGCTACATCGACTACGTCGGCAGCTGGGGGCCGATGATCGCCGGCCATGCGCACCCATCCGTGATCGAAGCCGTGCAGAAGACGCTGGTCGATGGCCTGAGCTTCGGCGTGCCGAATGCGCTGGAAGTGGCGATGGGCGAGCGTCTGGCCGAACTGATGCCGTCGATGCCGATGCAGCGCATGGTCAACTCCGGCACCGAGGCCACGCTGTCGGCGATCCGTCTGGCCCGCGGCGCCACCGGGCGCACGCTCATCGTGAAATTTGAGGGCTGCTACCATGGCCATGGCGACAGCTTCCTGGTGAAGGCCGGCTCCGGCGCGTTGACCTTTGGCCAGCCGAATTCGCCCGGCGTGCCCGCGCCGCTGGCCGATCTGACGCTGACCCTGCCCTACAACGATTTCGATGCGGCCACGACACTGTTCGACGCGCGCGGCAGCGAGATCGCCGGTCTGATCATCGAGCCGATTGCCGGCAACATGAACTGCATCCTGCCGAAGGACGGCTACCTGCAGCACCTGCGCGAGTTGTGCACGAAGCACGGCGCGCTGCTCATCTTCGACGAAGTGATGACCGGCTTCCGCGTGTCACGCGGCGGCGCGCAGCAGCGCTATGGCATCACGCCGGACGTCACCACGCTGGGCAAGATCATCGGCGGCGGCATGCCGGTGGGCGCCTACGGCGGCCGCGAGGACCTGATGCGGCAGATCGCCCCGGATGGCCCGATCTACCAGGCCGGCACGCTGAGCGGCAACCCGGTCGCCATGGCCGCCGGCCTCGCCACGCTCGCGCTGCTGGACGAGCCCGGCTTCTACGAGCGCCTTGAGCAGAACACGAACCGCCTCTGCGATGGTCTCGAAGCCGCCGCCCGCGATGCCGGCGTTGCCGTCACCACCAACCGCAGTTGCGCCATGTTCGGTCTGTTCTTCACCGACCAGAAGGTCGAGAGCTTCGCCGAAGCCACCGCCTGCGACATCGCTGCCTTCAACCGCTTCTTCCACGGCATGCTCAAGCGCGGTGTCTATCTCGCACCGTCCGCCTACGAGGCCGGCTTCCTGTCGGCGGCACACAGCGAAGCAGACATCGACGCCACCATCGAGGCGGCGCGCGGCGCCTTCGCGGAGGCTCACGAAGGGTGAGCCATCCCGCGCTGCTGCTGTTCGATCTGGACGGCGTGCTGGCGCGCTACGACCACGCGGCTCGACTTGCGGTGCTCGCAGAGCGCAGCGGTGCCAGCGTCGAGGCCGTATCCGCCGCGCTGTTCGAGTCGGGCCTGGAAGCAGACAGTGATCTTGGCCGCTATGACGCGGCCGGGCAGGTCGAGGAACTGTCGCGACGGCTTCAACGACCCATCCGTCTTGACGACTGCATCGACGCCCGCGCCGCAGCCATGCGGATCGACGCCGAAGTGATGGCGATGGCGAAGGCCGCCAGCCGGCGCTGCAGCGTGGCCATCTTTACCAACAACGGTCTGCTTCTGCGCGACAACCTCCGGACCATTCTGCCGCCGCTGTTCCCGCTGTTCGAAGGTCGAGTCCGCTGCTCGGCAGAGTTCGGCGTCGGAAAGCCGGAAGCCACCGCCTTCCAACGCTGCCTGGAAAGCCTTGGCTTCGCTGCCGTCGATACGCTGTTCATCGATGACAAGCTGATAAACATGGACGGCGCGCGACGGGCAGGTCTCCACGCCCACCACTTCCGCGATGCCGCCGCACTGGCGGATGTACTGGTCCACCATCGCCTGCTCGGAGAGGACGACCATGCGCTTTGACACTCTGGCCGTCCACAGTGGCGGCGAACCGGATGCGGAGACCGGCGCGATCGCGCCGCCGATCCACCTCAGCTCGACCTTTCGCCATTCACCGGAAGGTCCGCAGGGCGATGAGCTGCTGTACCAGCGCAGCGACAACCCCACGCAGCAGCGCCTGGAAACCGCACTGGCGGCACTGGATGGCGCCGAGAATGCCCTGTTCTTCGGTTCCGGCATCGCGGCCTGTACGGCAGCGCTGCAAATGCTGCCCGGCAACGGCCGACTGGTCGTGCAAACCGACTGCTACAACGGCTTCCAGGCGCAGGTCCGGCATTTCGCCGAGCGCTGGGGCTGGCGCGTGGACTGGGTGGATCTGGTTGATCCGGCCGCCGCCGAAGCCGCGCTGCGCGAGCCGGCACAGCTGGTCTGGGCGGAAACGCCGTCGAACCCGCTGCTGCGCGTGGTCGATCTGTCGAAACTGGCCGAACTGAGCCATGCCGCGGGCGCGCTGCTGCTGGTCGACGGCACCTTCGCCACGCCAGCGCTGCAGCAGCCGCTCAGTCTCGGCGCGGACGTCGTCCTGCATTCGGCGACCAAGTACATGGGCGGCCATAGTGACGTGCTTGGCGGCGTGCTGTGTTTCGCGAAGGACGGTGCCGCCGCGCACAATGCCAAGGTCGCTCGCGAACTGGTCGGCCTGCACGCATCGCCATTTGCCGCGTGGATGGTGCTGCGTGGCCTGCGATCGCTGGGCTGCCGGGTTGAACGGCATTCGCGCAATGCGGCAAAGGTCGCGGCCTTCCTCGAATCACATCCGGCGGTCAGCGCCGTCCACTATCCGGGGCTCGACAATTCACCGTGGCATGCGCTGGCAATGCGGCAGATGCGCGACTTCGGCGGCATGCTCAGCATCCAGCTTCGTGACGGGAAAGACGCGGCGCTGAAGGTCGCCAGCGCACTGACGCTGTTCGTCAACGCCACCAGCCTCGGCGGCTGCGAATCGCTGGTGGAGTGGCGACGCGGCGTGGAGGGCAAGTCGCCACGCTCACCGGACAACCTGCTGCGGCTTTCGGTCGGCCTTGAGGATCCCGACGACCTGATCGCCGACCTGGCGCAGGCCCTGCAGCAGGCCGGAGCCGCCGCGACATGAGCCAGAGCAGACCCGCCGCCGCCGCTTCGCACCTCGATCCGCGCTTCGAGGCCGCCAGCGCCTCGGGCTGGCGCCGGCGCGTGTTCGAGGTGATCTTCCACCACCACCACGGCCTGCCACGCGCCTTCGACGTGGCGCTGATCGTGGCGATCATCACCAGCGTGATGGTGGTCATCCTCGACTCCGAACCAGAGCTGCACGAGCGTCACCATCGCCTGTTCTATGCACTGGAGTGGGCCTTCACCCTGATCTTCACCGCCGAATACCTGACCCGGCTTGCCGTGGTGAAGCGGCCCACACGCTACGCGCGCAGCTTCTTCGGCGTGATCGACCTGCTGTCGATCCTGCCGACCTGGCTGTCGCTGCTGTTCGCCGGCACGCAGTACCTGCTGGTGGTGCGGATTCTCCGCATATTGCGGGTGTTCCGGGTGCTGAAACTGGCGCGCTACGTGGACGAAGCCGGTCTGCTGCTGCTGTCGCTGCAGCGCTCGCGACGCAAGATCCTGGTCTTCGTGTTCGCCATTCTGACCCTGGTGGTGATCTTCGGCGCGCTGATGTTCCAGATCGAAGGCCCGGAGAACGGCTTCACCAGCATCCCGGTGGGCATGTACTGGGCCATCGTCACCATGGCGACCGTGGGCTTCGGCGACATCGCGCCGCACACGCCGCTGGGCCAGTTCGTCACTTCGATCCTGATCCTGATCGGCTACGGCATCATCGCCGTGCCCACCGGCATCTACACGGCGGAACTGGCCAACACGCTACGCGAACGCGGCTCGGCACGAACCTGTGATGCCTGCGGCCATGATCGGCATGAGCCGGAGGCTGGGTTCTGCTCGCGCTGCGGCGAATCACTGACCGCGCGCTAAGGCCTACCACTCACCGGTATTCGCCATCGAGGCCCACGGCTCCTGTGGCGACAGGGCGTCGCCTTTCTGCAACAGTTCGATGGAGATCAGGTCGGGTGAGCGCACGAAGGCCATGTGGCCGTCACGCGGCGGGCGGTTGATGGTGACGCCCATGGCCTGCAGATGGGCGCAAGTGGCATAGATGTCATCGACGGCGAAAGCCAGATGACCGAAGTTTCGCGCCGAGCCGTAGTCTTCGTCGCTGCCCCAGTTGTGGGTGAGCTCGATCTCCGCGTCCGGATTGTCTGCTGCTGCGAGGAACACCAGCGTGAACTTGCCCTGCGGCACGTCGCGGCGGCGCTTTTCGACCAGGCCGAGGCCTTCGCAGAAAAACTTCAGGGTGGCATCCAGATCGTGGACGCGGATCATGCTGTGCAGGAATTTCACTGTCGCCACTCCCTTTGTTGCGGTCATTCCCGCGAACGCGGGAACCCAGTGCCCTTCTGAATGATTGACCAGTTTGAAGTCACGGGATCACCGCCTTCGCGGGGATGACGGCAGAGACAACGCTGATCGTGAGACAAGCTCAGCCGCGCTGAATGCGGCGCACGAACCAGACGACCAGCGCGGCGAAGGCAGCGGCGGCGACCAGCTCGACGACCAGCATCGATGCCCAGTCCGTGCCGATACCCGCTGGCCGCGCACCGGTAATGAAGGCAGCGCCCGCGATGCCCACGCCGAGCAGGCCTTCGCCGCCGACGAAGCCGGAACCCAGCAGCACGCCGCGCTCGGTGCGCGCGTCCTTGGTCGCCTGGTCGCGGTTGCGGGTCAGCCACCAATGCAGCAGGCCGCCGAGGAAGATCGGCGTCATCGTCGACAGCGGCAGGTAGACACCCACGGCGAACGGCAGCGACGGCAGGCGGAACAGCTCGCAGAGGATGGCGATGCCCACGCCGATGCCGACCAGCGTCCACGGCAGCGACTGGTCGATCACGCCGTCAATCACCAGTTTCATCAGCGTGGCCTGCGGCGCCGGCAGCTCCTTGGTGCCGAAGCCGAAGGTGTCGGCCAGCAACAGCACCGACAGGCAGACGAACGTCGCCGAGGTCAGCACGCCGAGGATCTGGCCGATCTGCTGCGAGCGCGGCGTGGCACCGAGCAGGTAGCCGGTTTTGAGGTCCTGCGAGGTGTCGCCGGAGATCGAGGCCGCGATCGCCACCACGCAGCCGACCATCAACGCGGCGGCTTTGCCGGAAATGTCGTTCCAGCCCAGCGCCATGAAGATGGTCGCCGTACCCAGCAGGGCGGCGATGGTCATGCCCGAGGTCGGGTTGGAGGTTACGCCGACCAGGCCGACGATGCGCGCGGCCACGGTGACGAAGAAGAAGGCGAACAGCACCACGCACAGCGCCGCCGGCAGGCGATGGCTGAAGCCGCCGATGTCGCCGAACACCTGCGGCACCAGCGCCATCACCAGCGCGACGATGATCAGGCCGGCCATCAGGAACGGCAGCGGCAGGTTGCGGTCGGTTCGCGGCGTGTCGTCGGCAGCGCCCGATGGCGAATCGAGCTTGCGGAACTGCCCGACGCCGACCTTGAAGCTCTCCAGCATCATCGGCACCGAACGGATCAGCGTCATGATGCCGGCCGCGGCCACCGCACCGGCGCCGATGTAGCGCACGTAGCGGTTCCACAATTGGCCGGCGCTCATGTCGCGGATCAGCATCTCGGTTTCCGGGAACATCGGCGCGGTCAGCGACTGGCCCCAGTAGTGCAGGCCGGGAATGATCACCAGCGCCGCCAACAGGCCGCCACCGACCATGATCGCGGCCACGCGAATGCCGAGGATGTAGCCGACACCAAACAGCGCCGCGGACAGATCAATGCCCACGGCCGCCTTCTTGATGAACGGCACCGGCAGACTGACGTCACCGGGAATCGCGCGCAGCCACGAGGTCAGTGCCTTGAAGCCGGCACCGGCGGCGATGCCGTAGAACACGTTCCTGGCCTGACCACCACCGCCCTGGCTGGCCTTCAGCACTTCGGCGCAGGCGGTCCCTTCCGGATAGGGCAACTTTCCGTGTTCGCGCACGATCAGGAACTGCCGCAGCGGCACCATGAACATCACGCCGAGCAGGCCGCCGCAGAGCGCCAGCAGCACCATCTGCAGCAGCTGCGGCGGCACGCCCCACATGAACAGCGCCGGCAGGGTGAAGATCACGCCCGAGGCCAGCGAGCTGGAAGCCGAGCCGGTGGTCTGCGCCAGGTTGGCTTCGAGGATGCTGCCGTCGCGACCGAAACCCTTCAGCAGGCGGAACATGGCGACGGTCATCACCGCCACCGGGATCGAGGTGCTGACGGTCAGGCCGGCGCGCAGGCCGAGGTAGGCGTTGGCCGCGCCGAACAGCACGCCGAAAACGATGCCAAGGACGATGGCCTTGATGCTGAATTCGGCCGGCGATTCGGCAGGGGAAACGTAGGGCTTGAAGTCGGCGGCGGGATGGCTGTCGGCTTGGCTCACGGTGCTGCTCCGGAATACGGCCAGAATTGGCGAAGGCCCGATGGTGTCAGCCCGCCTGCCGCGGGGCAAGGCGGCGCGTATCACGAATGTTGCGGAATGCGCCTTACAAGAACAGGTCCGGCAACAGCGACTGGCCCGGCTCGACGGCATAGTCCTCGAAATCGCTGACACCGGCCTCGCGCAGCACGTCCTCGTCGATCAGGAACTGGCCGTGGAATCCCTGCGCCTCGCGGCACAGCACTTCGCGGGCGGCATCGGCCATGATCACCGGCGTCCGGCAGCGTGACACCTCCACGCCCGGGATCATCTTGAGGGCATCCGTTGCGATCACCGTCTTCGGCCACAGCGCATTTACCGCCACGCCCTGCCGGCCAAACTCGGCGGCCAGACCCAGCGTCACGAAGCTCATGCCCATCTTCGCCAGCGTGTAGCCGGTGTGCGGGCCCCACCACTTCGGATCGAGGTTCGGCGGCGGTGCCAACGTCAGGATGTGCGGGTTGTCCGATTTCAGCAGGTGCGGCAGGCAGCGCTGCGCGCAGAGAAAGCTGCCGCGACTGTTGACCTGCTGCATCAGGTCGAAGCGCTTCATCGGCGTGTCCAGAGCACCGCGCAACCAGATCGCGCTGGCGTTGTTGACCAGGGCGTCGATGCCGCCGAAGCGTTCCACCGTGGCATCCACGGCAGCCTGCACCGAATCCTCGTCACGGATGTCGCATTTGAGCGCCAGCGCCTGCCCACCGGCAGCCTCGACCTCCGCGGCAGCCGTGTGGATGGTGCCGGGGAGCTTGGGATTGGCGACGTCTGACTTGGCGGCGATCACCACGTTGGCGCCGTCCGCACCGAGACGACGGGCGATGGCGAGGCCAATGCCGCGCGAGGCGCCGGTGATGAACACGGTCTTTCCGGAAAGGCGGGGCATGCTTCGCTCCATGAAGGGTTTCATGCATTGTCGCATCGACGGGCATGCCGAATTGCAGTCCCGCGTTCACGAACGACCTCTATAATCCGCGCATGGATTCCGCCACCCTCGATGCCCTGGTCCAATGGTTGGGCGAAAACCCGCTGCTGGCCGGAGGCGTGATCTTCCTGGTGGCGTTCTGCGATGCCGTGGTGATCCTCGGCATCGCGGTACCGGCACTGCCGATCCTGTTCGGCGTCGGTACGCTGGTCGGACTCGGCCACATCAACGGCCCGTATGCGGTGATCGCGGCTTCGCTGGGCGCCTTCTTCGGCGATGGCATCAGCTATGTGTTCGGGCGCCACTACGGCGAGCGCCTGAAAGGCTTCTGGCCGTTCTCGAAACATCCGGACTGGCTGGCCAGCGGCGAAGGCTTCTTCCGCCGGCATGGCCTGAAGGGCATCGTCATCGCCCGCTACGTCGGCGCGGTGAGACCCTTCGTGCCGGCCATCGCCGGCATGCTGCGGATGCCGGTGAAGCGCTACGCACCGGCCAACCTGTTCGCATCCTTCACCTGGGGCCTGCTGTTCATCGTGCCGGGCTGGATCTTCGGCGCCTCGCTGGACCTGCTCGCCGCCGTCGCCGGCCGGTTGATCCTGGTACTGGGCCTGCTGGTGGCGGTGCTGGCGCTGATCTACTTCACCACGAGTTGGCTGTATCGACTGCTGGCCCCGCGCACCGCGACGCTGGTCGAGCGCATGCTCGCCTGGTCGTACCGGCATCCGGTGATCGGCCGCGCCACCACCGCGCTGATCGATCCGAACCGTCCGGAATCGGCGTCACTGCTGTTCATGGCACTACTGCTGATCGCCGCCGCCTGGGCCTTCTTCACGCTGCTGCTGATGGCGCTGGGCAACGGTGAGCCATTGGGCTGGGACCTGGCCGTGCACCAGACCATGTTCGAGCTGCGCTCGCCGCTGGCCGACCACCTGATGGCCTCCATCGCCGATCTCGGCGACTGGCAGGTGGTGCTGCCCACCGCGCTGGCCGTGTTCGGCTGGCTGCTGTGGCGCAAGCGACGCATCGCCGCCATGCACTGGCTGGCAGCGTTGGCCTTTGCCGCGGTGCTGCCGGCCAGCCTCGGCTACCTGCTGGACATGCCGCGTCCGCCTGCCGCATTGACCGCTGTCGGCTTCAGCTTCCCGTCGGCGCCGGTGATGATGGTCACCGTCCTTTTCGGCTTCTTCGCCGTGCTGGTCGCCCGCGAGCTGCCGGGACGCCGCCGCGGCTGGCCCTACGTCGTCGCCGGACTCGCGGTCAGCCTGGTCGGCTTCGCGCGCCTCTACCTCGGCGCCCACTGGCTGTCGGACGTGATCGGCGGCGCGCTGCTGGGCATGATCTGGATCGCCATCATCGGACTGGCCTACCGGTCGCGCGTGCTGCGCTCGTTCTGGGTGCGACCGGTTACCGTGGTGTTCTTCGCCAGCGTCCTGCTGTTCGGCAGTTGGCACGGCTCGCGCAGTGCGGACGCCACGCTGGAACGTTTCACCGTGCCGTTGATTCGCGAACCGGTGGCGGAGAAGAACTGGTGGCATGAAGGCTGGCAGCAGCTGCCGATCCGCCGCAACGAGCTGCGCAGCCGCGAGGGCTGGCCGCTGAACGTGCAGTTCGCCGGCGGGCTGGATCAACTGCGCGGCGACCTCGAAGCCGCCGGCTGGCAGGTGACGCGCACCGGCGGTTGGGTTGATCTGCTGCACAGCCTGGACGCCGATGCCACGCCGGACAACCTGCCGCTGCTGCCCGCCTCGCACAACGGCCGTCCCGACGCGCTGGTGATGAGTCGCCCGGGCAGCGATGCGCACAGTCGCTACGTGCTGCGACTGTGGCCTTCGCGCCTGCAGCTGGAAGAAGGCGAAGTGCCAATCTGGCAGGGAACGATTGCCGCGATGCGTTTCGAGCACCGGCTGGAGCTGTTCAGCATCTGGCTGTTCGACCCGGATCGCGCGGACGATCGTGCCGCGCGCCAGTTGCTGCGCGAGGCCTTGCCCGACTACCGCCAGCGCCGCGTGATCCGCGACGAGGACGCCGACGGCGAGCGGGATGCGGTACTGCTGCTCAGGGTGCCCTGAAGCGGCGGCAGGCCGCTGAGATCCGGCAATGTCGGCTGCCTGACCTCAGTGCTGGCTTGACGAGCCGAGGTCCGGGCAGCCTGGGGTATTTTCCATGTCCTCCAACGGCGGCTGTCCTGCGTAGCGCTGGTCGAAGCGGGCCTGCGCCCACTGGTCGGCGACCTGCCGATCAAGTTCAGACAGGCCGTAACGATTCGCGATCCTGTCCAGCAGGTCGCTGACGTAGGCCTGCTCTTCAGGTCGCGCCCTGTAGTAGTTCAGGCGTACCGCACGCCAGGTGAGGAACGGATCTGGCAACGGCATCTGATCCATCCGCGTGGTGGGTTCAGGCGGCGCTGCGATCAGGCGGTAAGCAAGCTGCCGCACTGCAGACCAGTTGGCATGCGCCAGCGCATTGCTGCTGAAGACCGGCGCCTGCTGCAGGTATTGGTCGATGCGCGCCTGCTCCCGGTCGGCATCCATCGGGCCCAGGAAATGCAGCCCGACCAGATAGCAGCTCTGCGCTTCAACATGCCCCTGCTGCGCCGCCAGCAACAGGTAATCCTGGAATGCCGCATCGACGTGATCGGCATCGGAACCTGCGCACAGCGCCGAGGCGGTTTCGAGGATCCCCTGCATCTCGTCGAGCTCGTCCGCCGCCTGCTCGAAATCCGCAGCCGTCGCCCAATCCGCTTCGAGCAACCGGGAGTCCCCAAGTCGAGCCACTGCGCCCTGCAGCGCCGCGTGATAGTGCCGGCATTCGGCGGACTCCTTGAATAGCCGGATGCTCACGGCAAGATCTCCACGTTCCGCCACCTGCGCGAGGGCCTGGACATTCGACGCCCAGACGCTGTCATCGAAAGGCCCGGAACGTTGATTCTGCAGCCGCGTCGCGACTTCCGTCTGATCGACCAGACTTCGCGGCTGACGTCCACTATCAGCATCAGGCGTTGTCGGCGCGTTGTTTCCGCTGCCGTTTGCCGGCAACGACGCCTTGTCGTCGCCATCGGGGGCGAGGAAGTACCAGGCGAGAGCAAACACGACCAGCAACGCCAGCATGCTGATGGCCATGCGCGATGTGATGCGATGCCTCATTCCGCCAGACTTTCGCCAACTTGCGGACACGAGTACATACGCTCCACATCCTCGATCGGCGGCAAGCTGGAGTAATGCTGCTCGAACAGGTTCTTCGCCCATTGATCGGCAACCAGTGTGTCGCGTTCCGACAAGTCATAACGGTCTGCAATTTCATCCAGCAAGTACGTGACAAACGGCTGCTGCTCCGGCTTGGTGCGGTAATAGTTCAGGCGGACCGCTCGCCAAGCATGGATCGGATCCGGCAGCGGTAGGTCATCCAGCCTAGATGGATGGAAAGGTGGCGAAGCAATCAACCTGAATGCGGCATTCCAGACTCCAGCCCAAGGCTCGGCATGCTCCAACACGTTGTTGGCGAAGTTCGGCGCATGCTGCAGATACTCGTCAATAAGCGCATTGCTGTACTCAGCAGATGCCCATCGGGGAACCTTGGGGCCGCTCACATAGCACGACTGCGCAGGCAGATGTCCTTGGCGCGCTGCACGGAACAACGATTTCTGAAAAAGAACCGCCACTTCCCTGGCGTCCGAACCGGCACAGAGCGGCGTCGCCGCTTCAATGATCCGTTGCAGCCGGCGCAATTCCGCCTCTTCCCTGTCGAAGTCCTCGGCATCGGAAGACGCTGACTCAAAGACACGGTCATCAGCCAACATGGCGGGGGCAGCAATCTCAAGTATCTCGTGATAGAGCCAGCACTCGTACGACTCCTCGAAAATCTGGACAGCCGCGGCAAGATCACCATCGTCTGCATATCTCCCAAACGCACGAACATGGGCTGCCAACACACTGCCATCGTCCAGACTGTCAGCATCATTGTGCTGCCCTCTGGCAGGCACGGATTGCCTGACGATCTGTTTCCGGAAGGCGTCGCCGTGCGGGATGGCTACAACTTCATCCGCCGTGTCATCCGCGACGGCGACAAGGACCGGCCTGGTGTGATCCGAGCCATTCAAGTACTGCCAGAAGACCGTGGCGACTGTGCACAAAGCGACAAGCGCAGTCACGAATTTGACGGTGCGGCGTTTCATTCCGACTGGAAACGCGGCAGCCACTCCAGCAGGCGATCCAGTCGCGCATGCGGGTCGTCCATCTGCAGCAGTGCCTGACGCTCGTTGGCTTCCAGCGGCAGGCGTTCGGCCATGCGGAAGCCGACCCAGACCGGATCATCCAGTCGCTGCGGATCGAAGCCGGGAATCGGCCTGGGCTCGCCGTCTACGCGCTTGCCGCTTTCGGCCTTTCCCTCACCGGCTTCTTCGGCATCCGCTTCGAACAGGCGCGCCAGCAGCGTGGCGAGCAGGCCGTGTTCCGGTCGCAGCGCTTCGCCGGCATGATCGGCGACGCACCATTCCACGTTGCCGACAATCAGGCCGTTGTCGCGCAGGCGGGTGCGGCGCACGTGGAAGCGACGATCGCCGCGCACGGTGATGCCCAGCAGACCGTCATCCAGCGTGTAGAAATCGGCGATCCGCGCACGCGTGCCGTAGGCAGCTGGCAGCGCCGGTTCGCCGGCTTCCTCGCCCTGCACGATCAGGCAGACGCCGAAGCCGGTGTCGCGACGCGAGCAGTCGCTGACCAGATCGAGATAACGCGGCTCGAACAGCCGAAGGCGCATCTCGCCGCCGGGAAACAATACGCCGTGCAGCGGGAACAGCGGCAGGTCGCCAGTGGGTGCGTTGGTTTCGCTCGCTGTCTCGGTCATGTCCCGGACAAGGCTGCCAGAAAGCGACGCGGCACGCCGTCAAAACCGCCGTTGGACATGAACAGCACGCGGTCACCGGCTCGCACTAGCGCCAGCAGTTCGTCGATCAGCGCCTGGCTGTCGCGATGCAGACGGCCATCGCGCAGCGCGGCAATCACCGGTTCGGCATCCCAGGGCAGGTTCGCCGGCAGCAGGAAGCGCACCAGGTCGGCATCCGCCAGCGACGGAGCCAGTGCCGCGGCATGTGCGCCGAGGCGCATGGAGTTGCTGCGCGGTTCCAGCACGGCGATCAGCCGGCCGCCGTTTCCGGTTGCCGCCATCTGCCGACGCAGGCCGTCGATGGTGGTCGCAATCGCCGTCGGGTGATGCGCGAAATCATCGATGACGTGGATGCCCTCGTGCTCACCGAGATGCTGCAGGCGACGCGCCACACTCTGGAAGTCGCCGAGCTTTGGCAGCAGCGTGGCCACGTCGACACCGGCGGCATCGCAGGCAGCGAACGCGGCCAGCGTGTTCATCACGTTGTGCCGCCCCAGCAACGACCAGCGCGCTTCGCCGATGGTTTCGCCGCCATGCAGCACACGAAAGGCGGAGCCGTCCTTGGCAATCAGTTCGGCACGCCAGTCGGCGTCCACGTCGATGCCGAACGTCGTCACCGGCGTCCACGCGCCACGCTGCAGCACGTCGGCCAAGTTGGCGTCCTCGGCGTTGACGATCAGCCGGCCATTGCCCGGCACCGTGCGCACCAGGTGGTGGAACTGGGTCTTGATCGCGTCGAGGTCGGCGAAGATGTCGGCGTGGTCGAACTCGAGGTTGTTGAGGATGGCGATGTCGGGCCGGTAGTGGACGAATTTGCTGCGCTTGTCGAAAAAGGCGCTGTCGTATTCGTCGGCTTCGACCACGAAATCCTTGCCGCCACCGAGTCGTGCCGACACGCCGAAGTTCGCCGGCGCACCGCCGATCAGGAAGCCCGGCTCGCGTCCCGCCGCATCCAGCAGGAAGGCCAGCAGACTCGACGTCGTGGTTTTACCGTGCGTGCCGGCCACGCCGAACACGCGCCGCCCGCGCAGGACATTTTCGGCCAGCCACTGCGGCCCGGAAATGTAGTCGAGACCGGCGTTGAGCACGTGCTCGACCGCCGGATTGCCGCGCGACAGCGCATTGCCGACCACGATCTGCTCACAGTCAGCGCTGATGCGGTCGGCGGCATAGCCTTCGCGCAGCGCGATGCCCAGCTGCTCCAGCTGCGTGGACATCGGCGGATAGACGTTCTGGTCGCTGCCTTCGACCTCATGACCGGCCTCACGCGCCAGCGCCGCCACACCGCCCATGAAGGTGCCGCAGATACCGAGGATGTGGAGTTTCATCCGCGGCACCCTGCACAGGGATGTGCAGTCGGCCAGTGGCATGGCCGCGACACGTGGCGCGCCGAAGGCGTGATCGTGTCGATGCCGGCGGCGGCAGGATGCCCCGCCCGGCTCCAGCCACGAATGCCGCAGATACCGAGGATGTGGAGTTTCATGCGCGCCAGTCTAGCTGGCTGGCGTCGTGGCGATAAGCCGCCAGGTCACTCGGTCGCTTCAGCCACCGCCGCCACGATGCGATCAAACACGGCGTCCATTTCGCCGACGCCGTCCACGCAGCTGACCTTGCCCTCATTGCGGTAGAAGTCGACAACCGGTGCTGTCTGCGCGTTGTAGACCTCGAGGCGCGTGCGCACGGCTTCGGGCGTGTCGTCCTTGCGGCCCTCCTGTGCGGCGCGACCGGCAATGCGCTCGACCAGCAGGTCGGTCGGCACGTCCAGCTGCACGGCGACGTCCAGCGGCTGGCCGATGCGCGTCAGCAGCTCGCCGAGCGCGCCGGCCTGGGCCAGGTTGCGCGGGTAGCCGTCGAGGATGAAGCCGCCGGCAGTGTCGGACTCGGACAGACGCTCTTCCAGCATGCCCAGCACGATGTCGTCGGACACCAGCTCGCCGCGCTCCATGACGGCCCTGGCCTTGAGGCCCAGCGCGGTCTCGGCCTTGACCGCTGCACGCAGCAGGTCGCCGGTGGAAATGTGCGGAATCGCGTAGTGATCCTTGAGGCGGGCAGCCTGGGTGCCCTTGCCGGAACCGGGGGCGCCGAGTAGTACAAGTCTCATAGAATCAGGTCGCATGTCATAGTGAATCCTTTCGTACGATCAGCCGGTCATCGCATCCGGGCGCAGGGCCGGACGACGACCGACAGGGAACGACGAACGCTAAACGCCCGCCGCAGGCAAGTCAATTTCGACGGGGTTGGTGAGTGAGGAGTGGGTCGCGGGCTGCGCCTGCTGTGAGAAAAGGCCAAAGCCGGGTCTTTTCTCACTCCTGACAGACCGCGAAGCGGTCGACTGACCTCCTCACTGCCACGCCTGAGCGAAAGCGCCAGAAAAAACAAACACTTGAAAGGTCGAACATGAGCCAGGGAAAACTGCTTTACGCCCAGTCCGGCGGCGTCACCGCCGTCATCAACGCCACTGCTGCTGCGGTGATCGAGACCGCGCGCGCCGCGAAAGTGCCGGTGCTGGCGGGCCAGAACGGCATCGTCGGCGTACTGCGCGAGGAATTGATCGATACCCGCAAGGAGTCTGCTGCCGACATCCGCCGACTGGCGCAGACGCCGGGCGGCGCCTTCGGAAGTTGCCGCTTCAAGCTCAAGGACATCGACACCGACCGCACCCACTACGAGCGGCTGATTGCGGTCTGTCGTGCCCACGACATCCGCTACTTCCTCTACAACGGCGGCAACGACTCGGCCGACACCGCGCTCAAAGTCTCTCAACTGGCCAGGGAGTTCGACTACCCGCTGACCTGCATCGGCGTACCGAAGACGGTGGACAACGACCTCGCCGTCACCGACTGCTGCCCGGGCTTCGGCTCGGTGGCCAAGTACACGGCCACCAGCGTGCTGGAAGCCAGCTTTGATGTCGCCGCCATGGCCGAGTCATCGACCAAGGTGTTCGTGATGGAAGTGATGGGCCGCCATGCCGGCTGGATCGCCGCCGCCGCCGGCCTGGCCGGCAACGGGAAAGACGAGCCGCCGCACCTGATCCTGTTCCCCGAAGTGCCCTACGACGAGAAGGCCGTGCTGGCCGAGATCCAGCGCGTGGTCGACCGCGTCGGCTGGTGCACCGTGGTGGTTTCGGAAGGACTGCGCCATCCGAACGGCCGCTTTGTCGCTGAGGCCGGCGGCAAGGACGCCTTCGGCCACGTGCAGCTGGGTGGCGTCGGACCGACGCTGGCCGGCACCATCACCTCGAAACTGGGCCTGAAAACGCACTGGGCCGTGCCCGACTACCTGCAGCGTTCGGCTCGCCACATCGCCTCGCAGACCGACTACGACCACGCCCGCGCCGTTGGCGAAGCCGCCGTGGCGCTGGCCCTGGCCGGCAAGAATGCGGTGATGCCGGCGATCAGGCGGACCAGCGACCAGCCCTACCGCTGGATCATCGAGCCCGCGAAGCTCAGCAAGGTCGCCAATCACGAGAAGAAGATGCCGAAGGGCTACATCCGTCGCGACGGCTTCGGCATCACCGACAGCTGCCGCCGCTACCTCGCCCCGCTGATCCGAGGCGAAGCCCCGCTGGAATACGGTCGCGATGGCCTGCCGAAGTTCGTGAAGCTGAAACGCCTGCTGGTGGCGAAGAAGCTTCCCACCTACAACCCCTGAGTGCGCACCGCTCTCGATTCGACGTTGCGGCACGGCTTGCGGCAGGCTGCGCGGCCGCCGCAGACTTGTCCTACGTGAACGCCCAGCTCAAATCTGACACTGACCTGATATCCATTCCGCTGCTTGGTGGTGATGGTGGGCGCGTGTTCGCCTGGCGCGACTCGACGCCGGTCAGCGCGGCGCAATTCCTGGGCGAAGCGAATGCGCTGGCGGCGACGCTGGATGATCGCGGTCACGTGCTGAATCTCTGCGAGGATCGTTACCGCTTCCTGCTCGGCTTCGCCGCCGCGCTGCTCCGCGGTCTGCCGACACTGCTGCCGCCCAACCGCAGCGCGGCCATGCTGGCTGGACTGATCGCCGATTTCGACGGTGTGCAGGCCATCGGGGATGCGGATTCGATCTGTCCGAAGTTGCTGTCGCAGCTACCCAGGGACTGTCGGCTGCTACCGCTGGATGCGCCATCGGTGAACCCGCAGTGGCCGCCACCGGACATTGCCACCGACACGCTGGCCGCCATCGGCTTCACCTCCGGCAGCACCGGTGCGCCGATGCCGCAGCACAAGTACTGGGGCAGCTTCTGCGCCAGCACCGTGCACAACGCGACGGCGCTTTCGCGCTGCCTGCGAGAGGCCGGCTATGGCGAGGCTGCGGCCAACGTCGCCGCCACGGTCCCGGCCCAGCACATGTGGGGTATGGAAACCTCGGTGCTAATGCCGCTACGCACGTCGGCCGCCGTGCATTCGGGCCGCCCGTTCTTTCCTGCCGACATCGCGAAGGTGCTGTCCGACCTGCCCGAGCCGCGGGTTCTGGTCACCACGCCGGTACACCTGAAGACGCTGGTCGAGAGTGGCCAGGCGCTGCCCGACGTTGCCGTCATCCTCAGTGCCGCCGCGCCGCTGTCGCTGCAACTGGCGCAGGAAGCGGAATCCCGACTGCACACGCGCGTGCTGGAAATGTTCGGCAGCACCGAAACCTGCGTGATTGCATCGCGCCGTACAGCCGAAAACTCTGATTGGCAGACCTACGAGGGCGTGCGATTCGACGCCGTCGAAGACGGCACGCGGATCAACGCCGATTGGTTGCCGCAGCCGGTGCTGCTGCCCGATCACATCCAGACCGATGCCAGAGGCAGGTTCCGCCTGCTGGGACGCGCTACCGATCATCTGGAGATCGCCGGCAAACGCGCATCGCTGGCCGGCCTCACCGCCACCGTGCAGACCATCGACGGCGTGGACGATGCGGTGATGTTCCTGCTCGATGCCGCACCCGGCGCTGTTCAGCGCCTGGCCGCGCTGGTGGTCGCACCATCGCTGGACGAACCCGCCATCCTCGCCGCCCTTCGCCAACGCATCGATCCGGTGTTCCTCCCGCGACCGCTGCGTATCATCGACGCCCTGCCGCGCAACCCCACCGGCAAGCTGCCGCGTGCCGCCTTGCTGGCAGCGCTGGAAGACGCTCGGCGCAGCACGGACTGAAGGCGCGCCAGACACCCGAAGACCCTATAATTCCGGCAATGATTGACGCCTGTTCCGGGTTGGGGAGCCCGTTCCGATGACACCGATGACGCCGCTGGCCATCACGGCCCGTACGGCGACGACCGCCTGTGGGCGCGGTCTTTCTGCACTGCGCGATGCCCTGCGCGAGGGCCGCAGCGGACTACGCGTCAATGATTTCCCCGACTGCGACCTGACCACGCACATCGGCCGCGTCGATGGGCTGGAAGACGCGGCGCTGCCGACCGAATACGCCGAATGGGACTGTCGCAACAACCGCCTCGCCTGGCTGGCGCTGAACCAGGACGGCGTGTTCGAGCGCGTGCAGGCGCTGCGCGAGCAGCAGGGCGCGACCCGGGTGGCAATCATCGTCGGCACCTCGACCAGCAGCATCGGCGCCAGCGAGGAGGCCTACCAGCGACTTGCGGGCGAGCAGTTTCCTGCCGACCTGCGTCGGCCGATCATCCACACGCCGCATTCGCTGGGCGATTTCCTGCAGCAGGCGACCGGCCTGCGCGGACCCTGCGTCACCGTCGCCACCGCCTGCTCCTCCAGCGCCAAGGTGTTCGCGCAGGCAGCGCGCATGATCCACGCCGGCCTGGTCGATGCCGCGCTGGTCGGCGGCGTCGACACGCTCTGCGGCAGCGTACTCTATGGCTTCAACTCGCTGGGACTGGTGTCGTCACGGCCGTGCCGCCCGTTCGATGCAGCGCGCGACGGCCTGTCGCTGGGCGAGGCCGGCGGTTTCGCCATCCTCGAACGTGACGGTGATGGGCCGCGCCTGCTCGGCTACGGCGAATCCAGCGACGCGCACCACATGTCCAGCCCGCACCCGGAAGGTCTCGGCGCACGGCTGTCGATGCAGGCGGCGCTGGATCGCGCCGGCCTGACAGCGGATGTCGTGGACTACATCAACCTGCACGGCACGGCGACGCCGAAGAACGATGAGATCGAAGCCGGCGCCGTAGCCGCATTATTCCCGGCAAGCACACGCGCCAGCTCGACCAAGGCATGGACCGGCCACACGCTGGGTGCCGCCGGCATCGTCGAGTCGGTGATCGCGCTGGATGCCATCGACATCGGCCTGATGCCGGCAACGCTGAACTGCGACGCTCCCGATCCGGCCTGCGGCCCGCAGATCCTGCGCGAGTCAATGCAGGGCCACGTCCAATACGCGATGAACAACAGCTTCGGTTTTGGCGGCAACAACTGCTCGCTGCTGTTTGGAGCCATGTCATGAGCGCGCCGACGTTCTCGCTGCGCATCGACGGCATCGCCACCTGGGCCAGCGGCTTGCCAGACTGGCCGGCAATGCGAGCCTTCGCCCGCGGTGAAGCGGAGCTGGTCGACAACACGCCGCGTCGCCCGGCGCCCGACCTGCTGCCTGCGAACGAACGTCGTCGCGCACCCGACACGGTGCTGCTGGCATTGCAGGTCGCACAGGCCGCCTGCGCCGATGCCGACGCCGATCCGAAAGCGCTGCCGTCGATCTTCGCCTCGACGCACGGTGACCTCGCCATCACCGACTACATGTGCGCGACGCTGGCCGACTCGCCGGCCGACCTGTCGCCGACCAAGTTCCACAACTCGGTGCACAACGCCGCCGCCGGCTACTGGACCATCGGCTGCGGCTGTCATGCGGCGACCACGGCGATCTCGGCACATCGCGCCACGCTGGCACAGGGCCTGATCGAGGCCGCGCTGCAACTCGCGGCGGGCGATTCGCCGGTGCTGCTGGTCGCTTACGACGGCGCGTCCACCGGGCCGCTGGGCACGATGTCGCGGAGCGAAGGTCTTCTGGGCCTCGCATTGGTGCTGTCGACGGACCGTGCGCAAGGTGACGGCCTTCGACTCGGCCTGCAACTGGGCAAGGGTGCCGTGGAAAGCGGTGGTCGTGGCAAGCTGGCAACCGCGCTGTCAGGCAACGCCATGGCACCTGCCCTTCGTCTGCTGGACGCCATCGCCAACGGCCGTGAAAACTGCGTGCTGCCGGCCGGCCGTGACGCCGTGCTGAAGGTGAACATCGACTCATGAGTACGGCTTCGCGCATCGCCGTGCTGATCCCGGCACTGAACGAAGAGCTACGCATCCGCGAGGCGGTCGAAGGCGCACTGCGCCACTGTCCGCGCGTGATCCTGGTAGACGACGGTTCCACCGACGCCACGCTGGAGCGCATCGCCGACCTGCCAGTCACCGTGATCCAGCACGAAACCCGGCAGGGCAAGGGCGAAGGCCTGCGCACCGGTTTTCGTGCCGCACTCAGCGAAGACGTCGACGGCGTGCTGACCATGGATGGCGACGGCCAGCACCTGGCCTCCGACATCCCGCGCCTGCTCGACGCCGCGCGCGAGTATCCGCAGCACATCGTGGTCGGCGCGCGCCTGAAGAAGCGCGCACAGCAGCCGATCCACCGCCGTCTCGCCAACGAATTCGGCGACTGGGGCATTGCCTGGGCTACCGGCTACCGCATCGCCGACACGCAGAGCGGCCAGCGCTATTACCCGCGTGCGGTCTGCGAGTTGGCCGACGTGGCCGGTGACGGTTTTGTGTTCGAGGCCGACATCCTGATCCAGGCCGCACGCCGCCTCGGCACCCGCGTGGTCTCGGTGCCGATCGAGTCGCGCTATGCCGGCGACGGCCTTGCAGGCCAACTGCGTCGCAGCCATTTCCGGCCGCTGACCGACCTGTACCGCATCACCTCGCACGTTGTGGGCCGCGTGATCAGCCACGGCCACATCATCGCGCGCTACGTCGAGGCGCGCCGCAGCCAAGCGCTGATTCACGACCCGGATGCCGCCGCCACGGCTCCCGGGTTCGCCGAAACCCACTCATGACTGACGTGCTGATCCTCGGCGGCGGCCTCGCCGGCCTGACGCTGGCACTGCAGCTCCGCCGCAATCACCGCGAGCTGCGGATCACCGTGCTGGAACGGCGCCGTGGCGAAGCACCCGAAGCGGCGTTCAAGATCGGTGAATCCACGGTCGAACTGGCCGGCCACTACTTCGCCAACATCCTCGGCCTGCGCGAGCACCTCGATCAGCAGCAGATCGTCAAGTTCGGCTTCCGCTTCTTCTTCTCCGACGGCCGCGAGGATCTCGACCGCTGCGCCGAACTGGGCGCCAGCCAGGCACTGCCCACCGGAAGCTGGCAGATCGACCGCGGCCGTTTCGAGAACTTCCTGACGCGGCGTGTCCGCGAGCAGGGTATCGAGCTGATCGACGGCGCGTCGGTAAAGCGCATCGACCTCAGCGAGTCGGGCGAAAAGCATCGCGTCGAGTACGAGTGCGATGGCCAGCGCATCACGCGCGAGGCGCGCTGGGTGGTCGATGCCAGCGGTCGGGCCGGCCTGATCCGTCGTCAGCGTGATCTCAAGACCGACAACGGCCATCACGCCAACGCCGTGTGGTTCCGCATCGATGCACGCCTCGATCCGCACGACTGGAGCGAGGACGAAAACTGGAAGGCACGCTGCATGCCACCGGAACGCTGGCGTTCGACCAATCACCTGGTCGGCCCCGGCTACTGGGCGTGGCTGATCCCACTGTCTTCCGGCTCACATTCCGTAGGCATCGTCTGCGACGCCGCAGCGCACCCAATCGAAGGCATGAAGACCTTCGACCTCGCGATGGACTGGTTCCGGAAGCACCAGCCGCGGCTGTGGCAGGCGCTGGAGTCGCATCGCGACGGTCTGCAGGACTTCGCCTTCTTCAAGGACTTCAGCTACGGCTGCAAACAGCTGTTCTCGCCGCAGCGCTGGGCGCTGACCGGCGAGGCCGGCGCCTTCCTCGACCCGTTCTACTCGCCGGGCAGCGACTTCATCGGCATCGGCAACACCTACATCGCCACGCTGATCGGCAAGGACCTCGCCGGCGAAGCCTGGGAGCCGTATGCCGGCGTTTACGAGCAGCTGTTCCTCAGTTTCTACGACAGCACGCTGGCCATGTATCGCGGCCAGTACCACCTGTTCGGCGACGCCGAGGTGCTGCCGCTGAAGGTGCTGTGGGACTACAGCTACTACTGGGGCGTGCTGGCCGCGCTGTTCTTCGGCGGCCGCATCGGTGACCTCACGACGCTGTCGCGACTGAAACCGGAACTGGCCGAAGCGCGCGCATTGAACGATGAACTGCAGGCGCTGTTCGCCGACTGGGGCCATCGCAACGGCGTACCGAACGCCGACGCCCGCTTTGATGAGGAATTTCTCGACCAGGCCAGCGTCGACTGGTTCGCCGAGCTCAACCGCGGCCTGAAGGACGGCCTCGACGATGCCGCGTTCCGGCAGCGACTGAGAGACAACGTCGACCGCCTGCGTCAACTGGCCCGCGAACTGCGTGACCTCGCCACGTCGAAACATCCGGACATCGACGTTTCTTCGATGCAACTGCCGGAAGCAGGGCCAGGCACCGAACGGCTGCTGCCTGCGCAGTGGTCAGTGCAGCGTTTCGCTTGAGCTGATCACCATAAAGTGGGCAGCGTCAGGCCGTGAGGTCGCCTGAACGCCACCAGCTATTTCAACGCCGCCGCCTTCCGCCGCAGGTCGCGGTGCATGGCCACGCCGAGTACCAGCGCCGAAATCTCCACCACCAGCAGGAAACCGTAGGTGATCCAGGCCAGTCGCTGCGGCGTTTCGAAGGGATTGATCAGTTCGAACAGGAATCCGACCACGAAGAACGCCAGCAGCGTGAGAACCAGTAACGCCGCGGCGCGCAGACCAAGGTCGATGATCGAGGTCCACACGAACACGCCACCGACCTTCCGCCAGCGGCGCACCTCCAGAGCGCTGGCGGCGATCAACATGACCGTGCTGGCAACAAAGGCCCACATCAAACCGCTGCTGATGACGGTCTCACCGACCAGCGGCAGTCGCTCGCGCAACAGCGTCGTGCTCGGCGAGCCCGTCTCGCTGTCCCAGGCAAACGCCAGCGCGAAAGACCCGGTCAACACCAGTGTCCAGAACACGGTGAGTTTCGGCTTGCGCGCGCTTTCCGCAAAGCGATGGCAGCCGACGAAGCCGTAACTCAGCAGCAGGCCCAGCCAGAACACCAGCAGGAACTCGAAGGCGATGGGCATCCACAGGTAGGCCGCGGTCAACTCATCGGCAAGCAGCGCCCGCGCCAGCAGGCCGTAGACGATCACCAGCGTTGCGGCACGAACCACCACGCTGGCCACATCCGAACGTTGCGTGCGTACGAACTCGGCGTCGAACTCGTCCTCGCTGTAGCCGCCCAGTTCCCGGCGCTCTTCGGACTCGCGGCGTTGGTGTCGTCGGCTCATGTGGGCAGTGATCCGTGGAGGCCGCTCATGCCGGCTCGATCAGATCCCAGAGGTTGCCATAAAGATCGGCGAACACCGCAACGCGGCCATAGGCTTCGTCAGATGGCGGCCGCACCAAGGTCGCGCCCGCCGCCTCGAAACGCTGAAAGTCGCGCTGGAAATCGTCCGTGTGCAGGAACAGGAACACTCGCCCACCGGTCTGGTTGCCGATACGCGACGTCTGTTCCTCACCCACCGCCCGCGCCAGCAACAGCTTCGCATCGGAGCCACCCGGCGGCGCGACCACCACCCAGCGCTTGCCCTGTTCCGGCACCGGCCGGTCTTCGACCAGCTCGAAGCCGAGCCCGCCGACATAGAAAGCCAGCGCCTCGTCGTAGTCGCGCACCACCAGACTCAGCATTGCGATGGACGGCATGGCGCTCTCCCTGGTCACGGACACCGACTGTGGCACGAACCGCGTCATCCGGCATGACGGCTTTGCAATGAGCAGCCAGGGGTTTGCATGCCTCCGGCCGAGGTGTAACATTCGTTATAACTACGCCACAACATGTCCGGAGCGCCCCATGAAGCTCAAGATCACCACCATCGGCAACTCCGCCGGCGTCATCCTGCCCAAGGAACTGCTCGCCCGCCTGCGCCTGGAAAAAGGTGACGAACTGCTGGCCCTCGAAACCCCGGACGGCATCCGGTTGACCACCTACGACGCCACGCTGGCGGCGCAAATGGAAGTCGCCGAAAAGATCATGCGCGAGGATCGCGAACTGCTGCGCAAGCTGGCGCAGTAAGCCGTCATGATCATCTGGATCACCCGCGAGCTGGCGCTTGCCATCCACGAGCGTCAGCTTGCCGAACATGGCGGCATCGAAGGCGTGCGCGATGAATCGTTGCTCGAATCCGCGCTCGCGCGCCCGCAGCAAATTGCCTCCCTCTCCCGCAGGCGGGGGAGGGTTGGGGTGGGGGTGGAAAGGCTCGCCGACCTGGCAGCCAGCCTCGCCTACGGCATCGCCCGCAATCATCCCTTCGGCGACGGCAACAAACGCACCGCCCACGTCTGCTACCGCGTGTTCCTCGCCCTCAACGGCGTCGAACTCGACGCCAGCGCCGAAGACAAATACGTCGCCATGCTAAGCCTCGCCGAAGGCAGCATCACGGAAACCGAATTCGCCGACTGGCTGCGCAAGCACGTCGCGCCGCCCGACAATGCCGTGAACGAGCCGAAGGCGGCCTGCCGCTGACGAACCTCTGCAATCGAGGTGGCGAATCACGGAACGACGATACCGCAGAGTGATTTCCCGGACGCGCAGATCCCTTTACTCGCCCATCCCGCGATAGAAACTCGCAAACAGGCGTAAGACAGCGTCGACATCCGGTGCTCGACTAGCGCCAAGCAGACGTCCGGCGGTATCCGGCGACACCTCCGGCTCAAGCGCTCGGCGCAGATGGCCGATCAAGTCATCCTCAGCCTGCCCATGACTTGCGATCAATCGCGCCACATCGCGGCCCGCAACCCGCGCGCCAGCCATGACGTAGTCGAAATCGTCATCGAACAGATCGGGATGCGGCTCGAATGCAGCCGCGCCACCGCAAAGATCGGTGTAGCGATCCAGCAACAGTCGCAGGTCAACCGCATCCTTCCCTGTGTCGGCGCGACCACGATCAATCCATGCCAGCAGCTTCAGCATCAACAAACCGGGCAATGAAGCCATTCGTAGTTCCACATTGCCGGGCAAGCAAAGCACCTCGCTCGCCAGCAGCGCTTCCCGGAAGCCACGCACATTCATCAATACGGAACCATCCGGAGGCCAGGCCAGCTGCTGATCCGAGTTGGCGATGGCACCAAACGGCACCAGATCCACGTCGCGTCCGTCCGGATGTGTGAAGCGATGCCAAGCGTGCGAGTCCGCATCGAAACCCGCTTCGCTGAGCGCCTGTCGAAGCTGACCGAATTCGTCCCAGCCGGATGTCCTGAGCGCAAAATCGATGTCGAGGGTGCGTCGCTCTGGCTGCTGGTCATCGATCGCCGACAGGTAAATGTCCCGCGCGGCCGCGCCCACCAGCATCCACTCGACTTCCGGCGACGCGCGACGAAGGTCGGTCGCCAACCTCGCCAGATCGGTCAGGTCGTCACGGGCGCGCAAGTCGAGCAAGACAGGTTTCCTTGATCTTCGCAGCGGCTTCCAGGCAACGCTCATCGCCAATGCCCAGCAGATCGGCATAGATCAACGGCGCCGGCGTCAACGGATCGCCGTCGTCAAATGGCCAGAACCGTTCCAGAACCTCCAGCGGCCCGTCTTCATCCGCCCGCAGCCGCAGCGTCGCGAGCAGTTTCGGATCGATGGCCGGCGCGTAGAGCGTGACGGTGGCCGGCTCGATCACGCCAACCTCGCGCTGCGCAGCGACCTCGCCACCCACGGTGTGGCCGTATGGCACATAGTCGAAACCCGTCGCGGCCCGCAGTTCGGCGGGGCGATAACGCGCCAGCAGCAGCTTGGGCCGCAGGGTTCGCAGATAGGCTTCTGCCCAGGTATCCAGCAATCGCTCGGCCTGCAGAAGACGCCGCTGTCCACCGATTTCCGCCAGAAAGCCGAGCCGCGTCAGTTCGGGCATCACCCAGCCCACCGTGCCGTGGGCAACGCCAGCAACGTCGGCAATCTCGCGATAGGGTGCGGCGACCAATCCGGGCCTGCACAGCAGCGCGAAGATCACCGTCAGACCGGTCGGCGCAAAGGCCCTCCCCGTCGCATGCCGGGGTTTTGCCGTCTTGCGCGGCTTTTCGCCCTTCACCCAGACATAGAGCGGCGGCTGGTCGATAAACGCATTCCCGGCCGCGTCGATGAACTGGATGCCCTGCTCACGCAGGCGCTCGGCCATCGGCGGCGTGACATAGTCGGCCACGAGCAGGCCATCCCGACCGAGCGGCGCCAGACGCTGGAACAGCAGACCCAGCAACGCCGGCCGCAATCCGGCCTTGGCTTCCACCGTCAGCCGTCGCCATTGGCCAGCCACCTGGAGCTCCAGCGTGGCATCTGCCTGCAAGTCCTTGCTCTTCCGTGGCTCGAATTCGACATGCCGCCAGTCCAGCCCATGCCCGGCCGCCGCGTCCACGGCAGTCGCGATCAGATGTTGTTCGGGATGTCTCGCCGTGTCCACAAATAATTTATTGTCCATGATTCGTGGACATAATCCCATAAGTGGACATTCGAAGCAAAGGGCCGAGAACTCTTGCGCGGGAAGGGCCATGTCTCCAGCCGACTACTCGCTCCTACTGCGACGGCAACAAACGCACCGCCCACGTCTGCTACCGCATGTTCCTCGCCCTCAACGGCGTCGAACTCAACGCCAGCGCCGAAGACAAATACGTCGCGATGCTCAGCCTCGCAGAAGGCAGCATCACCGAAGTCGAATTCGCCGACTGGCTGCGAAAGCACATCGCACCGCCCGACAATGCAGTGAACGAGCCGAAGGCGGCGTATCGCTGACACCAAGCTACAAACCGGATAGCTGCGACGTTATGCCGATGTCGCGGGAAATAGCTGTGCGAGCGCAGTTGCCAGCAGTTGTCGCTGCTCAGGATCGATACGGGCTACACCCATGCTCATGAAGTTCGCGCCATCTCCCAGAGGCGTGAACACCTTGACGGAAGCAGTGCGCCACACTTCCTCGTCCTGCACGATGTACCAGCCGGGCAGCGCAATCGCTGGAATGATCGGCACCTCCAACTTCACGGCATCACGCAGGTATCGCCTCAGCCATTCGGCCTGTTTCACCGCCTGCTCGACGGGCTCGCGCTTCACGAAGTCAGGAAACTGGAGCTCCTTGCCGTTGAAACGCACCTGATGACCCGGCTCGTTGCGCACATCGCCGACATCGACCGGCTTGCGGAACGACTTCGTCTCGACGGCATACACGCCACGCGGCGCGATCACGACGTGGTCGATATTGCCCACCTCACACGGCAGGTCGTGCAGCACCAGACAGCCCTGCGCCACCAGTCGATTGAGCTGCATGCCGGTGACGCGCTCCGCCAGCAAGCCATCGCGCGCCCGCTCGCGCAACTGCTCGTGCCGACGATATTTCCAGACGCCATACGCGAGGCAGGCAAGCCATCCAATGGCCAGACCGACTTCGAGCAATCCGATGCGAACATTCGCCCAGTTAATCTTCGCGGTTGCCCAGAACAGGAACAGTAGCGGCAGCGACAGGATCATCACGTCGAACGCATACCCAACTTCGCTACTTTCCACCTCGATGCGATCCAGCAACTGCTGGCCCGGTACATGCCCGACCTTTCTTCCGTGCATGGGAGAGCGCCGCCGATGGCGCGCACGAAGCAGCTTCACGCCCGTGATCAGAATCAGCGTCACTAACAGGGAGCCGAAAAACACGGCATGCCCGATGAACAGGTGCCAGTTCATTCGGACGAAGCCTGCTTCCTGCGCCGCGGCTTTTTGGGTTTGGTGGTGGGCAGCAGCGAGGTGAGCGCCTGGTAGCGCTGGAACACGGGGAGGCGTCGGTTGGTGTTCGCGGCGAAGCAGATGGTACCCGCCGCCGGACGGTTGGTTTCGTTCCAACTCAGCGGCACGACGCGTCCTCGGCAACCCGACGACGGTGATCGCTGAACTTCTCGCCCTCACGCGACTCGGTGCGCACGCCGTTCATCTTCCACTGCTTGCACAGCTTACAACCGGCGCGGGCGCGACGTGATTTGCGGCGTTTGTGATGCATGGCGAACCTCTGATCGAAGCCTCGATGATGGTGTGGAGCATTCTACCCACCACCCTCACCCCTACCCTCTCCCGCTAGCAGGAGAGGGAGCAAATGCTCAACCGCGCTTGAAGATCGCTTCCATCCGGCCGGTGAGGTCGCGGTCGAGGTTGTCGAGGATCTCGATGGCCATGAGGTTTTCTTCGAGTTGTTCGCGGCGGCTGGCGCCCAGGAGGACGGTGCTGACGTTGGGGTTTTTGAGGCACCAGGCGATGGCGAGGGTGGCCGGTGAATGGCCGGCTTCTTTCGCCAGCGCGAGGTATTCCAGCGTCTGCTTGCGGCGCAGTTCCTTCTGCTCGCCGAACACCCACTTCTGCAGCCATTCGTAGCCTTCAGTGGCGAGGCGGCTGTCGTCGGGAATGCCGTCGACGTACTTGCCGGTGAGCAGGCCCGAGGCCAGCGGCGACCAGATGGTGGTGCCGAGGCCGATCTCGTCATACAGCGGCGCGAACTCCAGCTCGACCTTGTCGCGATGCACGAGGTTGTATTGCGGCTGTTCGACCACCGGGCCGTACAGGCCGCGATCACGCGCGATCTTGGCAGCGCATTTGATCTGCTCGGCCGACCATTCCGAGGTGCCCCAGTACAGCACCTTGCCCTGGCGGATCAGGTCGTCCATGGCATGGACGGTTTCGGCGATGGGCGTGTCGGGATCAGGGCGGTGGCAGAAGTAGAGGTCGAGGTAGTCGACGCGCAGGCGCTGCAAGGCCTGATGACAGGCGTCGACCACGTGCTTGCGCGACAGGCCGCGCTGGGTTGGCAGCGGATCCTTGTACGCGCCAAAGAACACCTTGCTCGACACGCAATAGCTGTCGCGCGGCAGGCGCAGGTCCGCCAGCACGTCGCCCATGATCTGCTCGGCGAGGCCGAAGTTGTAGACCTCGGCGTTGTCGAAAAAGTTGATGCCGTGGTCGTGCGCCACCGACAGCAGCTCGCGCGCCTGGCTGCGGCCAACGGCCGTGCCGAACGTGACCCAGGCGCCGAAGGACAGCGCAGACAGTTGCAGGCCGGTGTGGCCCATGCGGCGGTATTGCATGGTGGGCGTCCTGAATTCCTTGGGATTGGTGCGGAGTGTAGTGAAGGGATGAGCGGTTGTCGGCATTCTGGCGACGGCGGTCGACTTTAGGAGCAAGAGCTTTCACTGCCCCTTCGGGCCAGCGAGTTACTTCTCTTTGCTTGTCCAAAGAGAATGTAACCAAGAGAAAGGACACCCGAAGTCCGCGCGGCGACGGTGAAGCTGTCGCCGTCCCCTGCGTTGCTCGGAACCCGGCGGCCGGCGCGAACTCGGCCATCCATGGCCTCGAACAAGCGCGCCTTTTCCCGCCGGTTTCCTGCGCTACTCGGCGCTCCCACGGGATCCAAGAGCGAAAGAGCAGCACACTGCGACGCTTTTCGGGGCCCCTCGGTAGCGGTGAGACGGAGACGATCAGGCCCGAAGGGGCGCGCACAGGACGTGCGCGCGTTTTTCGTCAGTTCAGGAAGAACTGTCGAAAACCTCGGCTCCGACTCACGAACCCGCAAAGCGGGCGCGAACGCGGGGTGTCCTTCTCTTTGGTTCGGTTTCTCTTGGACAAGCAAGAGAAATGAACTCGGTCGCCGAAGGCGAACGAAAGCTCTTGATCTCAAAATCAGAAATGCACGAGCTGGATGCCCGTCTCCACGGGCATGACGACGCCACGACGGTGGTAGGCGCACATCCTGCGCTACAATGCGCCCCACTTCCATCGGGGAGTAGCCGCCCACCCGGCATTCATCAGGGTGGTGTTCGCGTCAACACACTTGGCCGGCAGGCCATGGCGCGGACGAGATCATCGAATCATCGATCCCTGGCAAGACCGTTGGTTGACGCTGCACGAGCGATTCCGGATCGATGAAACGATGGGAGTCGGGGCCGTGTGGCGTCGGCCTTCGTGTCCATCGCCCCGACTCTCCGAGATCATCATGGAAGCCTTTCTTTTTTCGACTTTTTCCGTCGCGATCGCCGAGATCGGCGACAAGACGCAGCTGCTGGCACTGGTGCTGGCGGCCCGCTATCGGCGTTTCTGGCCGGTGACGCTGGGTATCTTCGTCGCCACGCTGCTGAACCACGGACTGGCCGGCTGGCTGGGCGAGTGGCTGGCCGGCCTGATGAGCCCCGAAACGCAACGCTGGGTGATCATTGCCAGCTTCGTGGCGGTGGCGATCTGGGCGCTGATCCCGGACAAGCTGGACGAGGATGACAAGCCGGCCAGCTCCACGCACGGCGCCTTCATCGCCACGCTGATCGCCTTCTTCCTGGTCGAGATCGGCGACAAGACGCAGGTGGCCACCGTCATCCTGGCGGCGCGCTATCACGACCTGCTGGCGGTGGTTGGCGGCAGCACGCTGGGCATGCTGTTAGCCAACGTGCCGGTGGTGGCGCTGGGTGGTCGTTTCGCTGGCAGACTGCCACTGCACTGGGCACGTTGGGCGGCCGCGGCGATCTTCCTGACGCTGGCGGTTCTGCTCTGGCTGCGCGTGGTCTGAGCCGGCAGGAATCCTCCAGATCCGGCCGTTTCCGTGCAGTGCAGCTTGCGCGGGGCGGCCCGGACACCTAGTCTGCGGCGGTTGCCCTTCGGGCTATTGCGACATCGATTGGGGAGTCGGGATGCTGAGTATTCTGTTCGGGTTGTTTGGTCTGGCCGTGCTGGTCGGCATCGCCTGGCTGTTTTCCGCGCAGAAGGGCGCCGTCGACTGGAAGCTGGTCGCCACCGGTATCGGCCTGCAGCTGGTGTTCGCGGCGCTGGTGCTGCTGACGCCCTGGGGCGCCACCGTCTTTGGCTGGCTGTCGGAGGGTTTCGTGGCCCTGCTCGGCTTCACCGCCGAAGGTTCGCGCTTCATCTTCGGCGACTTCACCGATCCGACCAAGTTCGGCTTCGTGTTCGCGTTCCAGGTGCTGCCGACGATCATCTTCTTCGCCGCCTTCATGAGCGTGCTATACCACTTGGGCGTGATGCAGTGGATCGTCAAGGGCATGGCCTGGGTGATCACCAAGGTGATGAACGTATCCGGCGCGGAAACGCTGTCGGTCTGCGCCAACGCCTTCATCGGCCAGACTGAAGCACCGCTGGTGGTGAAACCCTACATCCTGCGCATGACCAAGTCCGAGCTGCTGGCGCTGATGGTCGGCGGCATGGCGACGATTGCTGGGGGCGTGCTCGGCGCCTACGTGCAGATGCTGGGCGGTGCTGATCCGGAGCAGCAGAAGTTCTTTGCCAAGCACCTGATCACCGCCAGCATCATGGCCGCGCCGGCGACGCTGGTCATCGCCAAGATCCTGTACCCGGAAACCGAACAGCCGCTGACCCGCGGCGAAGTGCGGATGGAGGTCGAGAAGACCACCGCCAACGTGATCGACGCGGCCGCATCCGGTGCCGGCGAAGGCCTGAAGCTGGCACTCAACGTCGGCGCCATGCTGCTGGCGTTCATCGCCCTGATCGCGCTGGTCAATGCACCGCTGACCTGGCTCGGCGATGTGACCGGCCTGGCAGAGCTGCTCGGCAAGCCGACCAACCTCGCCAACCTGCTCGGCTTCGTGCTGGCACCTTTGGCCTGGGTCATCGGCGTGCCCTGGGGCGACGCCGTGGCCGTGGGTGGCCTGATCGGTGAGAAGGTGGTGCTGAACGAATTCGTCGCCTATGCGCATCTGGGCGAGATCAAAGCCACGCTGTCGCCGCAGGCGGCGCTGATCTCGACCTACGCGCTGTGCGGCTTCGCCAACTTCAGCTCGATCGCGATCCAGATCGGCGGTATCGGTGGTATCGCGCCGGAGCGTCGCACCGACCTCGCGCGCTTCGGTCTCAAGGCGGTGCTCGGTGGCTCGCTGGCAACCTTCATGACCGCGACCATCGCCGGCGTGCTGTCGCAGTTCGCCGGCTGATACCCGGATGTCGGGCCGCGTCGCCGTCGTCGGCAGCTACAACCAGGACCACGTCTGGCGCAGCGGTGAGTTGCCGCGGCCGGGCGCGACCCAGTTTGGTGGTTATGCCAGCGGCCCCGGCGGCAAGGGTTTCAACCAGGCCGTGGCCGCCGCGCGGGCTGGCGCGAAGGTCGGTTTCTTCTGCGCGCTGGGCGAAGACGCTGCTGCGGAGCATGCACGACAGCTTGCGGACGCCGAAGCCATCCGGCTCCATGTCGAAGTCCATGCATCGACACCTTCCGGATCGGCCGGCATCTTCGTGGATGATGACGGCCGCAACGTGATCGTGGTGGCGCCAGGCGCCAACATCGCGCTGTCCGCGGCGTTCGTCGGGCGTGAGATGGCCGCCGCCGACGTCGCCGACGTGGTGCTGGCGCAACTGGAAGTGAATCCCGACGCTGTTATCGCCGCGCTGCTGGCAGCGCGCAGGGAAGGTGCGGTGAGCATCCTCAATCCGGCGCCGGCTGACGCGCCGACCACGGAACAACTGCTGTCACTGGCCGATGTGCTGACACCGAACGAAACCGAGTTCGCCGCCATGCTGGCGCGTCACGACGTGGCGAGTGTTGACGCCGACGACGTGGTGAACAACGAAGGTGCTCAGCTTCACCACTGGTGCCGACAGCTCGCCGGAAGTGCCAGTGTGGTCATCACGCTGGGCAAGCACGGTGCCTTTGTCTCTCACCCCGATGATTTGCGGCGCGGCGATGACGCGAACTGCTATCGCGTTGCGGCGGAGTCGGTACACGCCGTCGACAGCACCGGTGCCGGCGACGCCTTCAACGGCGCGCTGGCCGCAGCGCTGTCGGTGGCCAAGCCGGATGCACCGTTTGCGGATGCCGTGCGCTTTGCCAGCCGCTATGCCGCGTTGTCCACCGAAGCGGCCGGCGCCGCGCTGGCGATGCCGACCTTGAATGCGGTGTTGTCGCGCTTCGATTGAAACTCCGCCGTTATGCGTCCCGTAATCGTGGGTCAGCGATCTCGCGCAGCCAGTCGACCAGCGCGTTGATCACCACGATGGCGACACCGAGCACCAGCACCACGCCCATCACCAGCGTGTAGTCGCGATTCAGCGCACCCTGCACGAAATAGCGACCGATGCCGGGGATGCCGAAGATCTGTTCGACCACGATGCTGCCGGTGACCACGTTGATCAGCGCCGGACTGAGCCAGGCCAGCACCGGCAGCAACGCCGGTCGCAGCGCATGGCGGAACAGCACGCGCACTTCGCTGAAGCCCCGCGCTCGCGCCGCACGCAGGTAGTCCTGTCCCAGCACTTCGAGCAGGCTGGCGCGGGTCAGTCGCGCGGCGTAGGCGAGGTTTGGTAGCGACAGCGCGATCACCGGCAACACCAGGTTTCGCCAGTCATTCCAGCCACCGGCCGGCAACCACTGCAGCGTCACCGCGAACAGCAGCACCAGCAGCGGTGCAACCACGTATTTCGGCAGCGCCAATCCTAGACCGGCGAAGAACATCAGCAACCGATCCGGCCAGCGCCCGCGTCGCAGTGCGGCCATCACGCCGAGCGGAACACCCAGCAGCAGCGACAGGCTCAACGCCAGGCTGCCCGTCAGCAACGACACCGGCAGTGCCTGCGCAATCAGCTCGCTGACGCGGTAGTCGGGATACTGGAACGACGGCCCGAGATCGCCGCGCGCCAGGTCGCCGAGATAACCAAGGTACTGCTGCCACAGCGGCTGATCCAGCCGGTACTGTTCGTTGAGCTGCTCGATCACCGCCGGCGGCGCGGCTTTTTCCTGGTCGAACGGACCGCCGGGTGCGGCGCGCAAAAGGAAGAAGCAGAGCGTCAGCAGCAACCACAGCGTCGCCGCTGCTTCGAGCAGACGCACGAAGAAATGGCGGAGCGCGACGCTTCGTCGTGTCCGGCCCGCCGCTTCCGCCGCATCAGTCATCGAACGACTCCAGCGACAGCCAGCGGCTGAGGTGGTGGTCCAGCGGATTGTCGCGCCAGCCCTTCACGCGCGGCGCGACCAGGTGCTTGGAGGTGTAGAAGTACAGCGGCAGGATCGCGTGCGCATCGAGCAACTGACGCTCAGCGTCGGCCAGCTTCGCACTGCGGATTGGCAGGGAATCCGCATTGCGGGCGTCATCGATCAACTGGCGATAGCTCGCGTCTTGGTAGCCGCTCCAGTTGAGCGCGCCATCATCGGCGAAAGCGGCCAGAAAGTTCAGTGGATCATCAACGTCGGCAATCCAGCCGCCGCGAAACACCTGCGTGATCACGCGCTGCTTGCGATTGCCGACGAAGACCTTCCACTCCTCGTTGCGCAGTTCGGTGCGTACGCCCAGCACCTGTCGCCACATCGCGGCAACCGCGAGTGCCAATCGGCGATGCGGCGTCGAGGTGTTGTAGCGAAGCTCGACCTGCAGCGGCTCGTCGGCCGAATAGCCCGCTTCGACATAGCGCTGCCACGCCAGCGACTCGCGTTCGCTTTGCGACAACGATGCCCAACCCAGCCTTGGCCCGTCGTAACCGGCAACGCCGGGTGGCACCAGCGCATAGGCCGGTGACTCGCCAAGGCCGGTGGCGTGTCGAACGAGGATGTCACGGTCAACCGCCAGCGACAGCGCTTCGCGCAGTGCCCGGTTGTCGCGGAACGGTTCGCGTTCGAGGTTGAAGCCGAGATAGAACACGCCCAGATAGGGCGCGATGCGCAGCCGATCACCGAATCGCTCGCGCCAATGTGCCATTGATCCCGGCGGCACCACCTCGGTGATGTCGAGTCCGCTGGCGGCGAAGCGCTGCAGCTCGCTGGCCGCATCTTCGGTGACTTCAAAACGCACGCCCTCGATGGACGCTGCCTCGCGGAAATGCGGATTGCGTTCCAGCACCACCGACGATTGCGGCGTCCAGTCGCGCAGGCGATAGGCGCCGTTGCTGACCAGGTTGCCGGGCCGCGTGTGCGCACTGCCGTGCCTTGCCAGCGATGGCAGGTGTACCGGAAACGCCAGCGGCAAGGCCATCAGCGCTGGCATCGGCACACTTCGCGTGCTGTGGAAGACCAGCGTGCGCGCGTCCATCGCATCGATACCGAGCTGCTCCGGCGGACGTTCGCCGCGCTGCACCGCCGTCGCATGACGGATGCCGTCATAGAGCGCAGCCAGCGGTGCCGCGGTTTCCGGCGCAAAGGCACGGCGCAGGCTGTCCCGCACCTGCACGGCATCGATGGCTTCGCCGTTCGACCAGCGCGCGTCCCCGCGCAGCACGAAGGTCCAGGTGCGACCGTCGTCGTCCAGCGACCAGGACGCCGCCAACCCGGGAATCAGCTCGCCATCCGCCGCTTCGGTCACCAGGCCTTCGAACAGGTCGCGCAGGATGTTGCCGCAGGCGACTTCCTGGCAGCGCGCCGGGTCCAGCGTGCTGGGCTCCGGACCATTGCCACGCACCAGCGTCGATGCATCGCGCGCCCACAGCGGCATTGCCAGCAACGTCGTGGCGAGCAGCAACAGACACCGCGATGCACGGAAGAACCGTTGGGCCTTGGCGGTGTCTGAGATCGTCATGCGCCGATGTTCGCACAGGCGATGCTCGCCGGGCGGCCTTGCAACGCGTGATAATCGGTACCACTTTGGACTGTCTGCTGATCACCGCCGTGGTCGGCGAACCCTCGACGGAGCACCGCCTTGTCCAGCCCCAGCGCCCAGCCTGAAACCGCCATCACCGACCATCGCGAACTGGCGGCCTACCTCGAAGCCGGCAGCAAGCCCGCAAAAGACTGGCGCATCGGCACCGAGCACGAGAAGTTCGGCTTCCGCCTCGACGACCTGCGGCCGCTGACCTACGACGGCCCGAAGGGCATCGAAGCCGTGCTGCGCGGCCTGACCCGGTTCAACTGGGACCCGATCGAGGAGGACGGCAAGCTGATCGCACTGAGCCGCCCGGAAAACGCGCGCGGCGAGGCCTGCTGCGACAGCGCGGTGGGCATGGCATCGGTGACGCTGGAGCCCGCGGGGCAACTGGAACTCTCCGGTGCCCCGCTGGAAACCATCCACGACACCTGCTGCGAGGCGGCCTGCCACCTGAAGGAAGTGAAGGCGGTCAGCGAGGAACTCGGCGTCGGCTTCCTCGGTATGGGCTTCCAGCCGAAGTGGCGGCGCGACGAGATGCCGTGGATGCCCAAGGGTCGCTACGGCATCATGCGCCGCTACATGCCGACCGTCGGCGGTCTCGGCCTCGACATGATGACCCGTACCTGCACGGTGCAGGTCAACCTCGACTTCGCCGACGAAGCCGACATGGTGAAGAAGTTCCGCGTGTCGCTGGCGCTGCAGCCAATCGCCACCGCGCTGTTCGCTGACTCGCCGTTCACCGACGGCAAGCCGAACGGCTACCAGAGCTACCGCTCGCACATCTGGACCGACACCGATCCACACCGCACCGGCATGCTCGACTTCGTGTTCGACGACGGCTTCGGCTTCGAACGCTACGTCGATTACATGCTCGACGTGCCGATGTATTTCGCTTACCGAAACGGCAGCTATCACGATGCCGCCGGCCAGAGCTTCCGCGACTTCATCAAGGGCAAGCTGCCGGCCCTGCCCGGCGAGCGACCGACGATCCGCGACTGGTCCGACCACCTGACCACCGCCTTCCCCGAAGTGCGCCTCAAGAAGTTCCTGGAAATGCGCGGTGCCGACGGCGGCCCGTGGAACCGCCTGTGCGCGCTGCCGGCTTTCTGGGTCGGCCTGCTCTACGACCAGACTGCACTGGATGCCGCCTGGGATCTGGTCAAGGACTTCAGCCTCGTCGAGCGCCACGCGCTGCGCGACGGCGTGCCGGAGCACGCCATGAAGCTGCCGTTCCGAAGTGGAACCGTGCGTGACCTCGCCCGCGAGGCGGTCAGGATCGCCGCGCACGGCCTCGAGCGTCGCGCCCGCCTCAACCGCAACGGCGCCGACGAACGCATCCATCTGGAACCGCTGATCGAGATCATCGAAGCCAACCAGACACCGGCCGAACGCAAGCTCGAACTCTTCCTCTGCGAGTGGAACGGCAGCGTCGACCCGCTGTTTCGCGAGTTTGCCTACTGAGACAGCGTGGAACCTCCATCCAACTCACATTACCCGGGAAAGTCCAGAACATGGCCAGCCTCTCGCACGCCGACCTGACCGACGATGAGCTCAAACAGCTCAGCACCCTGATCAACAGCCGTTACGACGACGGCTTGGGCCCACCGCTGGAGATGGTCGACGGGCTGCTGTCGGCTGTTGTTGTCAGTCCTGCGCTGATTCCGCCCAGCGACTACGTTCCGCTGGTGTTCGGCGAAGACGGTGCCTGGGAAACGCTGGAGCAGGCGCAGCAGGCCATGGAGCTGCTGATGCGCTTCCAGAACCAGGTCGCGCGACGCATCGCGCTGCCATTGTCTGAAGAAGACGGCGCCAGCGAGGAGCACATGCCACTGTTGTTGCTGCCCGACAGCGAACTGGATGGGGACCAACCGACTGACGAAATGCTCGATGCCGATCCCTTCGCCGGCCTTGATCCAGACTTTCCTTTCGCGGCGCTTTGGGCCCACGGTTTTCTGCTCGGCGTGGACCTGCGCGACGATGCATTCCGCGTGCTGGAATCCGAGCTCGACTGGCTGACTGGCGACCTCGACATGCTGGCAACGCTGTCGGAAGCGGCGACCGAGGACGACGAAGTCGAACCGGATCCCTCCGCGGACCAGCGCAAGCCTCTGGCCCTGCGTGAGCGTTTCGAGCAAGCCATGCAGATTCCTTTCATGCTCAGCGCCCTGAACGACCACCGCCTCGCGCACGGCGGATCGCAGGTGCCGGTACGCGTGGAAAAGAAGCCGGGCCGCAATGACCTGTGCTCCTGCGGCAGCGGCCGCAAATACAAGCGTTGCTGCGGCGCGAACTAAGCGCCGGCCAGTATCCGCCAGCCGTGCCGACCTCAGGGCGACTCGAACCCATCTCCGAACAGCGTGGCGAATTCGGCCGCGCCAAGATCAACCGCGCTGCCTGCCACGCGGCTCCGTCCGTAGTAGTCCAGGCTGCCCTGCAGCAAGGGGATGTAGTAAGCACCGGCATCACGCGCGCTGGAACCGGCAGCAAGCTGGTAGTCATCGCCGGAGAACCCCGCGCTCCCCGTGCTGCTTCCGGTGTCTTCCAGCGGTGTTCCGTAAACGCCGGCGTAGCGATTGTTGATCAACCTGACATTGCCGAAGACGCGGATGTCGGCGCGCTCGGCTGCGCTCGCCGTGTTTCGATCAAACACGTTGTTGGCGACGATCATCTCAAGGGCTGATGGCGGCTCCGAAGAGACGGCCGTGAGCCCGGTTGTTCCGATCGAACTGCTAGAAGCGTTGTCCGCAAAGGTGTTGTTGAGGATGTATCCATCGTCGCTACCGGTGATGGAAATCCTCACCGGCACGTCTTCGCCCGCATCGTTCTCGACAAACAGGCTGTTTCGAATCACCACGCCCTGATCCGCGAAGATGCTGACCGCCGCGGCGCCCGTGACCGGATCGGCAACGCACTGCTGGACCCGGATACGATCCAGAACGACGGCCAACCCACCCGCGACCGGTTTTGAGATGAATAGGCAAGTAGGTATGCCAATGTCTCTGTAGCCCCCGCCTATCATCAGGTTTTCGATGAACAGCGTGCCGTTGAAGGTCTCCTCCGAGTAGAACTCGATCACGGACCGCTGGCCGCTGCCCCAGAGCACCGTCGTGCTGGGGCCGCCATCCTGGCTGTCACAATTGCCGGGTGCCCCGCTCCAGCCGCCCGAAATCCGGATCGTCTTTCCAAGCCCGTCGGGCCGGCCGGAATAGCCGAAATCGCCACTGAAAAAAGCAAACAGGCCCTGCTTGATGCGAACTTCTTCCAGCGTCTCACCCGATGCAAAGGCCGCGTCCATCTGCGACTTGAAGTCGCCCTCGGTATTGATGCAGCGAATGGCTGCCTGCGATGCGGAGAAAGGAACGCCGAGCAGGGCAAGCAGCAATCCCGACAGAAGGGGCAACCGCTGCCACCAAGGCCACGACAACCGACCAGAATCGATGCCCATCTGCCGCCCCCAATGTGCTCGTTGTTTGCAGAGAATACGTCAATTGTCGGTCGTGTCGGCATCCAGCACGTGGCAAATGGACAGGCCGCGTTTTAAGGCGGTCGGAGTGGCGGATTCGCTTCCCGTTGCTTATACTCCCCTGCAGTATCCATGCAGACAGCCGGAATGCCGCACAGCCCGGACGAAAAGAAGCGCGCGATCACCCGCCTGCGCCGCATCCGTGGACAGACGGATGCGCTGGAACGCGCCATCGAGGAGGGCTCGGATTGCCCGGCCGTGCTGCAACAGATCGCCGCCATCCGTGGCGCGGTCAACGGCCTGATGGCCGACGTGCTGGAAAGCCACCTGCGCGAAGGCCTGTTCGACCCCGCCCGAACCAAAACCGCTCGTGAAGTCGAACTCGACGCCACGCTGGACCTGATCCGACGCTATCTGAAATGAGGAGCCCGCCATGAAATCCCGTGCCGCCGTTGCCTTCGCCGCTGGCGAACCGCTGAAGATCGTCGAGATCGACGTCGCCCCGCCGAAAGCCGGCGAAGTGCTGATCCGGATCAGCCACACCGGCGTCTGCCACACCGACGCCTTCACCCTGTCCGGTGACGATCCGGAAGGCCTGTTCCCCTGCGTGCTCGGCCACGAGGGCGCGGGCGTCGTGGTCGAGGTCGGCGAGGGCGTGACTTCGGTGAAGCCGGGTGACCACGTGATTCCGCTGTACACCGCCGAGTGCGGCGAATGCCTGTTCTGCAAAAGCGGCAAGACCAACCTGTGCACCTCGGTGCGCGCCACCCAGGGCAAGGGCGTGATGCCCGACGGCACCTCGCGCTTTTCCTACAACGGCGAGCCGATCTACCACTACATGGGCTGTTCGACCTTCAGCGAGTACACCGTTGTAGCGGAGGTGTCGCTGGCAAAGATCAACCAGGAAGCCAACCACGAGCACGTCTGCCTGCTCGGCTGCGGCGTCACCACCGGCATCGGCGCCGTGCACAACACCGCCAAGGTGCAGGAAGGCGACTCCGTTGCCGTGTTCGGCCTTGGCGGCATTGGTCTCGCGGTGATCCAGGGTGCACGCCAGGCCAAGGCCGGCCGCGTTATCGCCATCGATACCAACCCATCGAAGTTCGAGCTGGCGAAGCAGTTTGGTGCGACCGACTGCGTCAACCCGAAGGATCATGATCAGCCCATCCAGAACGTGATCGTGGAGATGACCGGCTGGGGCGTGGATCACAGCTTCGAGTGCATCGGCAATGTGCAGGTGATGCGCGCCGCACTGGAATGCGCGCACCGCGGCTGGGGCCAGAGCGTGATCATCGGCGTGGCCGGCGCGGGCCAGGAAATCAGCACGCGGCCATTCCAACTGGTCACCGGCCGCAAGTGGATGGGCACGGCCTTTGGCGGCGTGAAGGGCCGCAGCCAATTGCCAGGCATGGTCGAGGACTCGATGAAGGGTGACATCGAACTGGCGCCCTTCGTCACCCACACCATGCCGCTGGACGACATCAACAGCGCCTTCGACCTGATGCACGAAGGCAAGTCGATCCGCAGCGTGGTGCATTACTGATTTCGCTCCCTCCCTTTCGCGCCCGCGCGAAGGGGAGGGCTGGGGAGGGGTTGCTTGCCGGCAGCGAAGAGCACCCCTCCCCAACCCTCCCCTTGACCTTCGGTCAAAGGGAGGGAGATTTCTTGATGAATACTGATGAAACAACCGAGTTTTGAATCACCGCGAGCACTCTACGAAGTGCTCGTCGGCCTGTTTCCCAGCTTCGCCGCCGAGTGGGACGACGACGAATGGGAGGATGCGATCAATCCTCCCAGTTTCCACTGCGTCTTCATGAGTTTCGCGCCGATCGCCAGCGAAGTGCTCGAGCAGTCCAGCGACGGGAAACGGGAACGATTCTGCGCATTGATAGACCATCTGGTGGAGTGCGGCGGTGATCGCGAAAACGCCGTCTCGACCTGTTTCCTTGAGCACGCATCGCAGATCGGTGTAAGGCGGCTGATCCAGCCATACCTGTCCATCGCAGCAAAGGCAGAGCTGCGCTAGACACTTCGCTTCCCGGAGGAATACGATCATGGAACGTATCGAACGCCGCGCCTGCTTTGGCGGCTGGCAGGAAGTCTGGCAGCATCGCTCCGAGGTGCTGGACTGCGACATGCGCTTCGCCAATTACCTGCCGCCGCAGGCTGAAGCCGAAGCGTGCCCGGTGCTTTACTGGCTGTCGGGCCTGACCTGCAGCGAGCAGAACTTCATCACCAAGGCCGGTGCGCAGCGCTACGCCGCCGAACACGGCATCGTCATCGTCGCGCCGGACACCAGTCCGCGCGGCGAGGACGTCGCCAACGACAACGGCTATGACCTCGCCAGAGGCGCCGGCTTCTGCCTCAATGCCGCGGCGCCGTGAGCGGCGCGTTCGCATGGAAGACGCGTGGTCGACGAACTGCCGCGCCTGGTCGAGGCGAACTTCGGCAAACACCGTGCGAGGCATCAGCGGCCACTCGATGGGCGGCCACGGCGCGCTGACGCTGGCCTGCGCCTGGCCGCTATCGCGGCGTGTCGGCGTTCTCGCCGATCGTCGCGCCGTCGCAGGTGCCGTGGGGTGAGAAAGCGTTCTCGGCGTATCCGGCGAAAACCGCGGCGTGGAAGCAGCATGATGCCGTCGCGCTGGTCGCCGATGCCAGGAGCGCCCTGCCGCTGCGGTCGATCAGGGCGATGCGCCGAGTTCCTGCACCAGTTGAGCCGACCGCGGCGACCGCCTGCCGCGGGCCGGTCATCCGCTGACGTTGCGCATGCAGCCGGGCCACGACCCAGCTACTACTTCATCGCCAGCTTCATCGGCGATCACCTCGCCCACCACGCCACCGCGCTGCGCTGAAGGGTCGCGCGGCGTTGCTCAGGTCAGGGCGATGTGCAACTGCCAGGCCATGAAGGCGACGAAGGCGGCGAACAGGATGCCGCCCTCGTAGCGCTTGATGGCCAGGTCTCCGCGCACCATCGGGTACAGCACCAGCGAGAAGGCGATCATCGCCGGCAACTCCACCCACAGCATGGACTTCGACACCAGCAGCGGATGCACGCTGGCCGTGGCGCCAAGGATCAACAGGATGTTGAACAGGCAGGAGCCGACCACGTTGCCGACGGCGATGTCGCTGTGGCCGCGCCAGGCGGCGATGCCGGATGCAGCCAGTTCCGGTAACGAGGTGCCGATGGCGACCACGGTCAGACCGACGATCAGCTCGCTCATGCCCCAGATGGTGGCCATGCCCACCGCGGATTCCACCATCAGCGTGGAGGCATAGAGCAGCAGGCCCAGGCCAACCACCGTGCGCAATGCACTACGCCACCACTCGCTGCGGGTTTCGGCGGTTTCGGCCAGCGCGTCCTGGACCAGTGACGGCTCGTGCTTGGCGCCGCGCGCGACGAAGACCATCAGCGCAACGAAGCCGGCAAGCAGCAGGATGCCGTCGACGCGGCCGATGCGGCCGTCGAGGCAGAGCAGCCACAGCACCAGGCCGATGCCGATCAGCAGCGGCACCTCCACCCGCAGCAGGCGCATCTGCACCGCCAGCGGCCTGAATAGCGCGATCAGCCCGAGGATCAGACCGATGTTGGCAATGTTGCTGCCGACCACGTTGCCGATCGCCAGGTCGTAGCGTCCCTGGTAGGCCGCGGTCATGTTCACCGCCAGCTCCGGTGCCGAGGTACCGAAGCCGACCAGCACCATGCCCACCACGAACGGCCGGATTCCCAGTTTGAGCGCAATGCCGCCGGCGCCCTTGACGAAGGAGTCTGCACCCAGCACCAGCAGTACCAGACCCAGCACGAACCAACCGAACAATCCCAGCATCGGGGAACCTCGAACGACAAACTGTCCGGCATTCTACGCAAAGCCGGTCGCGCGGACAGTGCGCGGGTCGGCGCTCAGCCGTTGAAGCGCGACATCACCAGGCAGGCGTTGGTGCCGCCGAAGCCGAAGCTGTTGGACAACACGGTATCGACGCGGACCTCGCGGCTTTCGCGCAGGACCGGGAAACCGGCGGCACGCTCGTCCAGGTTCTCGATGTTCGCGGACCCGGCCAGAAAGCCGTCGCGCAGCATCAGCAGGCAGTAGATGGCCTCGTGGACACTGGCCGCACCCAGCGAGTGGCCGCTCAAGGCCTTGGTCGAGGACAACGGCGGCAGCTCCGCGCCAAACGCCTCACGCACGGCATTGAGTTCGACGATGTCGCCGAGCGGCGTCGAGGTGCCGTGGGTGTTGATGTAGTCGATGGGGCGATCAAGGCCGGCCGTCGCCATGCGCATGCAGCGTACCGCGCCCTCGCCCGACGGCGCGACCATGTCCACACCGTCGGAAGTGACGCCGTAGCCGACCAGTTCGGCGAGGATGTTCGCGCCGCGCGCCTGCGCGTGTTCCAGCGACTCCAGCACCAGCATGCCGCCGCCACCGGCAATCACGAAACCGTCGCGTTCGGCATCGTAGGGGCGCGAGGCGGCTTGCGGACGGTCGTTGAAGCCGCTGCTCAATGCGCCCATCGCATCGAACTGGCAGGTCATGCCCCAGTGCAGCTCTTCGCCGCCACCGGCAAACATCAGATCCTGCTCGCCAAGTCGGATGCGATCCGCCGCGGCACCGATGCAGTGCGCGGAGGTCGCGCAGGCCGCAGCGATGCTGTAGCTCACACCACGGATGGCAAAGCTGGTCGCCAGCGCCGCCGACACCGTGGAGCACATGGTCCGCGGCACCATGTACGGGCCGACCTTGCGCACGCCCTTCTGTCGCAGCAGGTCGCCGGTCTCGATCTTCCAGCGCGCCGAACCGCCGCCGGAGCCGGCAATGACGCCGATGCGGTCACTGCTGACCTGCGCCGCGTCCAGCCCGGCGTCGGCAATCGCCTTGCGCATGGCGACATGGGCGAAGCCGGCGGCATCGCCCATGAAGCGCTTCTGCTTGCGGTCGATCTCGGCGTCAAGATCGATATCGGGCACACCGGCGACCTGACTTCGCAGTCCCAGCTCGGCGTACTCGGGAACCTGACAGATGCCGGAACGGCCTTCGCGCAAGGCCGTGGAAACCGTGTCCGCGTCGTTGCCCAGGCAGGACACGATGCCCATGCCGGTGATGACGACGCGTTTCATGCTCAGAAATTGTCGGTGCGGGTGAACAGGCCGACGCGCAGGTCGCTGGCCGTGTAAATCTCGCGGTTATCGACGAAGGTGCGTCCGTCGGCGATGACCAGTTCGAGCCTGCCGCGCAGCACGCGGCGGATGTCGATTTCGTAGCGCACCAGCTTGGCCTCGGGCAGCACCTGACCGGTGAACTTCACCTGGCCGACACCCAGCGCGCGACCACGACCGGGCACGCCCAGCCAAGGCAGGTAAAAGCCGGTCAACTGCCACATGGCGTCGAGGCCGAGGCAGCCTGGCATCACCGGATCGCCTTCGAAATGACAGTCGAAGAACCACAGGTCGGGCCGGATATCGAGCTCGGCGATGATCTCGCCCTTGCCGTGACGACCGCCTTCCTCGCTGATGCGGGTGATGCGGTCGAACATCAGCATCGGCGGTGCCGGCAGGCGCGCGTTGCCAGGGCCGAACCATTCGCCACGGGCGCAGGCCAGCAGGTCGTCGCGATCCAGCGACGACGGCCGTTCGACGGGCACGGAAAGGGCGGGAAGACTCGTCATGGGGGCGCCATCTACGCATTTCCGGCAGGCCCGCGTCAACGTCATTCGCCGTACCTTTGCGTATGGAAATCAGCGAGTTGACGTATTTTCGCGGGTGCGCCGGCAGCCCGATCAGGGCTCCGGCTGCAGCAGCACATCCTCCAGCCCGTCGCGGAACAGCGATGACTGGAAGCCGAGAACCGTCGGCTCCAACTCCGCCACCAGGTCGCCAATCGGACCATCGGACAAGGCACCCAGCAGCAGACGGCCATTCTCGTACAGCGTTGCTACCGCGACATCCTGCGAACCGACGCCGGCACGATCCAGCTCCAGACGCCAGCGGCCCATGCCGCCGAAACTGCGGTCGAAGCTGCCGTCCGGATTCAGGCGCGCCATCGCCAGCTCGCTGCCGTTTTCCCGGTAGGCGCTGTCGCTGATGGTGACCGTGATCAGCATGCGGCCCTGCTCGTCGACGGTCATGCCGCCCACCTTTTCGTACTGGAACAGCTCGTCGAACCGGAACCAGGCGCGTCCACCACCGTCACCGAAAGCGGTATCCGGCTGCCCATCCGGATCGAGCTTGGCAGCGCCGACCCAGTCGAGGTTTCCAGCGTCCCGCAGCTGCAGCGCAGCCACGACGCTGCCATCGGCCAGCATCTGCGCATCTCGAACCGACACTGCACCCTTGCCGCCACCGACGCTGCCGAAGTGCAGGCGGGCCAGGCCGTTATCGCCATAGCTGGTGTCGACACTGCCGTCGGCATAGTTGATCCGCACGGCATAGAGATCCTGCGTTTGCTCGGGCGTGTAGCGGATGCCGCCGAACATGATCACCGCCTGACCGTTGCGAACCCGGGTCACATACGGCGTCAGCGTCATCAGGCCCGGCCAGTCCAGGGTGACGTGGCCGTCCACGCCAAAGCCGATCAGCGGATCACCGACCGGGTCCAGGCCCGAGATGGTCACCGCAGTCGTGGTGATCAGGATCTGATCGTCGTAGAAGTAGCCGACCGCGAGCAGACCGCCACTCGGCAGGTTGGCCAGGTCGCTGTAGCTCTCGCTGTCGAGCCCCACGCCAAACTCCAGGAAGGTGTGCGTGGCGCAGCCATTGTCATTGCCGAAACTGCCGTTGAAGGTCGTCCCGGCAACCGGGAGCAGACAGACGCCCGAATGGCCATTGGCGCGACCTGCCACGGCGATCTGGCCATCGGCACGTCGGAGGCTGCTGGTCGGGTAGAAATTGCCGCCATCCCAATCTGGCTCGGTGACGCCATCGCCACCGCCAAACGTGGCGTCGCTACTGCCATCGCCATTGAGTCGCCACATCAGCACACCGTCATGGTCCGACTGGCGGGAAATCATCACGATCTTGCCGCTGGCGGTGCGGTGCAGGTCAGCCAACGGGTAGTTGTAGGCGGAGTTGCCGGAGGGAAAGCCGATAGCCACGGCGGTGCCGTCGCCATCCCAGCTGGCGTCGATTTCGGTATCCGCGGCCAGGGCGGTCGTGGAAGCACCCAGTGCAAACAGGGCGGGAACGATGCGAAAACGGCAGCGGGACATGGCGTACTCCGAAGAAGGGCTTTGGTCATACATGCGGCAAAGCGGGAGTCCACGGATCACGCCGCCACACAAAGCCGCCGAATCAATGGGTTACCATTTGAACCACCTCGCCGCCGTGCGCCTGCGGGGCCAGACGACCCAAGCCACAAGCGGAGCGCCATGACGGCCGAACCCTCCTCCACCGCTCGCGTCGCATTGATCACCGGCGCCGCGCGTCGCATTGGTGCCGCCATTGCGGAAGCGCTGCACGACGCCGGTTACAGCGTCGCCATCCACTACCGCGCCTCCGCGTCCGACGCGGAAAGGCTGGCCGCGAAACTGGAGTCCCGGCGAGCGGGCAGCACGCTGCTGCTGCCAGTCGACCTTGCCGACACCAGCGCATTGGCCGGACTGGTGGAAAAGACGCTGGCGCGCTTCGGTCGCCTCGACGCGCTGGTGAACAACGCCTCCGGCTTCCGTCCCACGCCAGTCGGCGGCATCACCGAAGCCGACTGGGACGACCTGTTCGCCGCCAACGCCAAGGCGCCGCTGTTCCTGTCGCAGACCGCCGCACCTGCGCTACGCGAAACGAAAGGTGCGATCGTCAACATCGTCGACATCTATGCCGAGCGGCCGCTGGCCAATCACCCGGTCTATTGCATGGCGAAGGCGGCACTCGCAATGCTGACGCGCTCGCTGGCCCGCGACCTTGGCCCGGACGTGCGCGTCAACGGCGTTTCCCCGGGCGCGATCCTGTGGCCGGAGGACGGCAGCGCCTACACCGACAAGCAGACGATGATCGAGCGCACGCCACTGCAGCGCACCGGCGACCCGCAGGACATCGCCGACGCAGTGCTCTGGCTGCTGCGTGATGCGCGGTATTCGACGGGGGAGATTGTTCGGGTGGATGGTGGGCGGACGCTGGTGATTTGAGTTGTCGTGTTTGCCGTTCCAAGAACAAAAGCTTTCGACATCGCCTTCGGCGCTGCCGACCTACTTTCTCTTGCTTGTCCAAGAGAAAAGTAGGCAAAGAGAAGGACACCCGAAGTCCGCGTGGCGGCGATAAAGCCGCCGCCATTCCCTGCGTTGCTCGGAATCCGATGGCCGGCGCGAACTCGCACATCCATGTGCTCGGACATGCGCGCCTTTCCCCATCGGCTTCCTGCGCTACTCGGCGCTTCCACGGGATCAAGGAGCAGAAAAGCCGCAGCTTGCGACGCTCTTTGGGTCCCCTCGGTAGCGGTGAGACGGAGACGATCAGGCCGCGCAGCGGGCGCGTGCATGGATGCACGCGCGTTTTCGCCAATTCACGGATGAATTGTCGAAAACCCCGGCTCCGACTCACGAACCCGGCGCAGCCGGGCGCGGACGCGGAGTATCGTTTCTTTTGGTTCGGATTTCTTTGGACAAGCAAAGAAAATGAACTCGCGGCCCGAAGGGCAGCGAAAGCTCCTGATCACAGAGACAGGCACGCGCCCAAGAACAACTTCAATCAACGAGACAACAACTGCCACTCCGGCAACGTCGCCCTCTCCAACACACTGTTCGACAACCCACCCAGCAAATGACTCAGCAGATCGCCGGTCGCCGGATCACGCAGCTCCGGCGCCAGATCAATGATCGGCTGCAACACATGCACAGCATCACGCAACTCGCACCGCGGCAGTTCGATCAAACCATCACCGCATTGCACGAGATCGCCGTAAAGCACGAGATCAATGTCAATCGCGCGGTCGGAAAAACGCGGACCATCACGTCGACGACCGAGCCCATCCTCCATCGCGTGCAGCAAGACAGACAGTTCCTCTGGCGACAGATCCGTCTCTATGGCAACCGCAGCATTAAGGAAATCCGGCCCGTCGAACCCGACAGCGCGTGAGCGATACAGCGGCGAAAAGCGCGCGCCGGGAAAGCGTGACGCCAGCGCCCGTGCCGCCGTCGGCATGTGGATTTCCGGCGACAGGTTGCTGCCCAGGCTCAGGAAGGCCGTCGGCACGGTGTTTCAGCTTCCGTTAGCGGTCGGCTCATGGGCGGAAAGCTCCGCTCTCGCCACCGCGCCGAGGCCACTGCTCAGGTCGTTGCCGGTCGGTTCCTGGAACAGGCGCAGGTCGAACTCGGGCAGGATCGCGATCAGGTGGTCGAAGATGTCGCCCTGGATGCCTTCGTAGGCGTTCCAGTCCGTGATGTTGGTGAAGGCATAGATTTCCAGTGGAAGTCCCGTGGTGCCAGGCGCCAACTGGCGCACCAGCAGGGTCATGTCCTTGTGGATCTTCGAGTTGTTGCGCAGGTAGGCGAAGACGTAGGCGCGAAAGGTGCCGGCGTTGGTCAGGCGACGGGTGTTCACCGGCTCGCGACCGGTTTCCGCCAGCTTCTGGTTCCACTCCGACAACTCGCGACGCTTGCCATCCAGATAATCGGACAGCAGCGAGAAACGCTTCAGCCGCGTGATGTCGTCCTCGTCGAGGAAGCGGATGCTGGTCTTGTCGAGGTTCAGCGCGCGCTTGATGCGGCGACCGCCCGACTCGCTCATGCCGCGCCAGTTCTTGAAACTGTTGGCGGTCAGCGCCCAGGTCGGGATGGTGGTGATGGTCTTGTCCCAGTTCTGCACCTTCACCGTGTGCAGGGCGATGTCGATGACGTCGCCATCGGCACCGAAGCTGGGCATCTCGATCCAGTCGCCCACGCGCAGCATGTCGTTGGACTGCACCTGCACGCTGGCCACCAGCGACAGGATAGTGTCCTTGAACACCAGCATCAGCACCGCCGCCATGGCACCCAGGCCGGACAGCAGCAACAGCGGCGAACGCTCCACCAGCACCGCGATGATCAGGATCGCCGAGATCACGAACACCGCAATCTTCAACAGCTGCAGATAGCCCTTGATCGGGCGCGAGCGCGCATCCGGCTTGGTCTGGTAGACGTCGTTGATGGCCGACAGCAGGCCGGACAGGGCCAATGCCACGGTCAGCACGATGTAGGCCGCCGCGACGTTGCGCACCAGCGCATCGACCATCGGCGGCAGACCGGGCACCAGCCCGCTGCCGAAGTAGATCACCAGCACCGGCGCTATGTTGGCGATGCGATGCACCACGCCACGCGCGAGGATGGCGTCGTCCCACTGGTTCTCCGTGGCCTTCATCACCTTGGTGACGATGCGCACCAGGATGCGCCGGGTGATGTGGTTGGCGATGCCGGCCACGATCAGCAGCAGGATCACGCCAACGGCGGTCTGCGCCATCGGATAGGTGGCCAGCCAGTCCTGGAATCGATTCAGGGTATCCATGGGGCGCACAGCCTAGCAGCTTGTGCCCGAACCTCTGATTGGAAGCCCTCTAGCCGCTCATTGCTCGAAGGACAAATAATCAAAAATCGAAGTCCTTGGGATATTGAACGGCTTCATCGTACCCAGCCTCGCTGATGGCCTCATCACTTGCAACGTGACGTGTATTCCATGCGTAGTTGAGCTTTCGATACACCGAATAGACCTGGGCACTGACCACTGCATCCACTAACGCCGGATCAGCTTCAGCCTCGACCGCTTCAATCAGAGAATCAAGACTCTCTGCGGCTTCCCTCAAATTGGTCAGAATCCAGATACGGTCCATATCAACCTCTCGAAACGCTTGCGACTATGCATCGCTGCGGGAGCGTCGGATGCGCACGCCCACGCTGTCAGCGCCACGCACGGCTCCGGGCTTGGAGAGCTTGAGATCCACGCGCGTCACAGCGAACTCATCGATGATCAAGGCCGCGCAGCGCTCGGCGAGCGTCTCCACCAGACCGAAACTCGACGCACCGACGAAGGCGATCAAGCGCTTGCTCACCGCCTTGTAGTCCAGCGTGTCGGCGATGTCGTCGCTGGCCGCCGGGACGCGGTTGTCGAAGGCCATCTCGATGTCGAAACGCAGCGGCTGGCGGATCTTCCGCTCCCAGTCGTAGATGCCGATCACCGTCTCGATGACCAAGCCTTCGATGAATACGCAGTCGGAACGTGTCGAAGCTGCTTGAGACATTGCATCAACCTCTGTTTGCACCATTAGTCACAAGCCAGATTGTCATTGGCGAACCTTTGGTTGCACCAGTTCTCGGCACCGAGATTCAAGTCCATCCGGCAACGTACGCCCTATCGCATTGGCCAAACCGTGAAGCAAGAACGAGACGGCAGCAGGCTTGTCGACCTCGCTCTCTTCGTACGAAGGGCTGTACAGCGAGAGAGACCGACTCTGAGAATGGAAATATGTAGAGACATCCTCGCCACGCACCAGTGCAACCCGCCTGACATCGTTGCTCCAACTTTCAGGAAGCTGTGCGATGACCGCCTCAGCATCCCGACGACTCAACCAGTGCCTTGCTCCGTTTTGGACGACGACTTTCATTGAGCAACCTCATTGACACCTGGTGTAGAACAAATCACACCGCCGGCAACGTCGCCATGTCCCAGCGCGGCTGCACGCGAATGGCGGCGTCGCTGTGCTGGCCAGCCATCAGGCGCAAGGCGCCGGCGAAAGCGATCATGGCGCCGTTGTCGGTGCAGAACTCCAGACGCGGGAAGCTGACCTTGAGGCCATCCTTCTCCGCCATTTCGGCCAGCTGCGCGCGCAGTCGGCGATTGGCGCCAACGCCACCGGAAACGATCAGCGTGGTCATGCCGGCCGCTTCCAGCGCGCGACGACACTTGATTGCCAGCGTATCCACCACCGCTTCCTCGAAGCCGCGCGCGATGTCGGCGCGGGTCTGCTCGCTCTGGTCGCTGTCCTGCCAGGCCAGCAAGACCTGGGTCTTGAGACCGGAAAAACTGAAGTCGAGCCCGGGGCGATCGGTCATCGGTCGCGAGAAGGTGAACACGCCGGAACGGCCTTGCTCAGCCAGCTTCGCCAGGTGCGGACCACCCGGATACGGCAGGCCCATCAACTTGGCGGTCTTGTCGAAGGCCTCGCCAGCGGCGTCATCCAGCGTTTCACCCAACAGCTGGTAGCGACCAATGCCCTCGACCGCGATCAACTGGCTGTGACCACCCGACACCAGCAGCGCCACGAACGGCGGCTGCGGCGGATCGGGTTCCAGCAGTGGCGCCAGCAGGTGGCCTTCCATGTGGTGAACGCCGATCGCCGGCACGTCCAGCGACCAGGCGAGTGTCCGTGCTGCGCCGGCGCCGACCAGTAGCGCGCCGACCAGTCCCGGTCCGGCGGTATAGGCCACGCCGTCGAGATCCTTCAGCGACAGGCCGGCCTCGTCCAAGGTCTGCCGGACCAGCGGCAGCAGCTTGCGCACGTGGTCACGGCTGGCCAGCTCCGGCACCACGCCGCCGTACTCCGCATGCAGCTCGACCTGGCTGTACAGCGCATGCGCCAGCAGGCCCTCGCCCGCCGGGGCACTGCTGTCGTAGACGGCCACGCCGGTTTCGTCGCAGCTGGATTCGATTCCGAGGACTTTCATGGGTTTGCGAGCTTTCTCCGGGCGCCTGCGGGCCTTGGGATGGCCTTTGCGCAGCTTGCATCAGGAACTTGGACGACGCTATCATACGCGGCTCGCCCGTTCCTTCGGGCAGAATCCAAACATCCGGAGAAACCATGCCTTCCGTCAAAGTCCGCGAAAACGAGCCCTTTGAGTTTGCCCTGCGTCGCTTCAAGCGCACCTGCGAAAAGGCCGGCGTCCTCGCCGAGACCCGCAAGCGCGAGTTCTACGAGAAGCCGACTCAGGAGCGCAAGCGCAAGCGCGCCGCCGCGGTCAAGCGTCACCTTCGCCGCGTTTCGCGCGACGTGACCAAGCGCCGTCGTCTGTACTGATCGCTGATCGCGGCCACGCGCCGCACGGCTGAACACTACGGATGGCTGAAAAGCCGGTGCCGCGCGAGCGGGCCGGCTTTTCGCATTTGCGCAGCAGACAAGCCCACACAGCCTCCGGTGCAACGTGCCGGTGCGAAGACAGCAGGAAACCAGACATGAGCCTCAAGCAGCAGCTGACCGACGACATGAAGACCGCCATGAAGGGCGGCGACAAGGAGCGCCTCGGCGTCATCCGCCTGATGCTGGCGGCGATCAAGCAGCGCGAGGTCGATGACCAGAAGCAGCTGGACGATGCCGAAACGCTGGCGGTGCTGGAAAAGATGGTCAAGCAGCGTCGTGACTCGGTCAGCCAGTACGAGAAGGCCGACCGCGAGGATCTGGCCGCCATTGAGCGCGCCGAGATCGTGGTGATTGAAGCCTACCTGCCGGCGAAGCTGGACGATGCCGCGATCAGCGCCGCCATCGACGCCGCGATCAGCGAAACTGGCGCCAGCAGCCCGGCCGACATGGGCAAGCTGATGGGCGTCCTGAAGCCCAAGCTGGCCGGCCAGGCCGACATGGGCCGGGTGTCCGCGTTGGTCAAGGCGCGCCTCGCCGGCTGAGTCTGCGCCAACCTACCAAACCGTTCGTGGTGAGCACTGTCAAACCATGAACGGCGGAGGTAGCCGGTGGTTCGACTCCGCTCACCACGAACGGAGCGTCAACCTTAGAAGGCACAGCAATGCATCAGCGTCGGGCGTCCTCGACGCTGACGCTGCCGCCGGATTCGGTCCGGGTGAATACGAAGCGATACGTGAGCCGGATCGGGATATAGCGCAGGCGGCCGTTGCCATGGCATTCCAGGTCGCTGCCGCCGTCATCGCTGTCCTCGCACACAAAGGCGGGCAGGAAGTCCCACTGACGCGCAGCCTCCGCTACGGCATGGTCGAAGTCCTCTCGCGGCGCCCACACCTCGGGGCACTCCGGCGCCTGGACGACCGGTTCGACGTTCGTGACGACCCCCTCTGCATCGATCCAGAGCTCGGCGCAGATGGGAAGCGGCGGCAACGCATCAGGTAGCCGTTCCACCGGGTATTCCGGCAGGATCCGCTCGGTGCCAACCGGTGGATCAGCGTTGGTGAAGCGACCGGGTTCGATCTGGAGGCGGTTGTCGTCGTCCAGCGCCACACCTTCGTAGCCAACGCTGCCGGTCACCCGCGTTTCTGGCCCCTGCGGGGCCGAGGCGCAGGCGGCGAGCAGGCAAAAGGCCATCAACGAGGCAGTTCTGAGCAGGCTTGTCATGCGATTCCGGGGCATCGAATGGCCCGGCAATCTATCATGGGCGGATGGCCCGCATCCCCGACCAGTTCATCGACGACCTGCTCGCGCGCACCGACATCGTCGAGGTGATCGAGTCGCGCGTGCCGCTGAAGCGCGCCGGTCGCGAGTTCCAGGCGCGCTGCCCGTTCCACGACGAACGCTCGCCCAGCTTCACCGTGTCGCCAACCAAGCAGTTCTACCACTGCTTCGGCTGCGGCGCGCACGGAACGGCGATCAGCTTCCTGATGAACTACGACCGCCTGGAGTTCCTGGACGCCATCGAGGAGCTGGCCAAGCGCGTCGGCATGGAAGTGCCGCGCGACACCCGCGCACGCAACGAGGACGACCAGAGCCGCGAACTGTACGAGGTGCTGGATCGGGCCGCCGGTTTCTTCCGCCAGCAGCTTCGAGGCAGTTCGCGCGCGCAGGACTACCTGCGCCAGCGCGGGCTCGACGACCGCGTGTCCGAGCGCTACGCCATCGGCTACGCGCCCGACGGCTGGGAAGGCCTGAGGTCGGCATTGGGCACGGACGGACAGGCGATCAAGCGGATGGACGATGCCGGCCTGCTGTCGAAGAACGACGGCGGACGGGTCTACGACAAGTTTCGCGACCGGTTGATGTTTCCGATCCATGATCGCCGCGGGCGCGTGATCGCCTTCGGCGGGAGGGTTTTGGACAACGACAACAGTCCGAAGTACCTCAATTCGCCCGAGACGCGGCTGTTCCACAAGGGCCGCGAGCTGTACGGCCTGTGGCAGGTCAAGCAGGCGCACGCGAAGATCCCGCGGCTGATCGTGGTGGAAGGCTACATGGATGTGGTGGCGCTGGCGCAGTTTGGCGTCGATACCGCCGTCGCTACGCTGGGCACGGCCACCACGCCGGATCACGCCGAGCTGCTGTTCCGCAACGCGGCCGACGTCTATTTCTGCTTCGACGGCGACAAGGCCGGCCGCAAGGCCGCGTGGCGGGCGGTGGAATCGGTGATGCCGCGCATGCGCGATGGGCGGCAGGCCTTTTTCCTGTTCCTGCCCGAGGGCGACGATCCCGACACGCTGGTGCGCCGCGAAGGCGAGGCCGGTTTCGACCAGCGCCTGCAAGCCGCCATGCCGCTGTCGCAGTTCTTCTTCGAGCAGATGGCCGACGGCATCCGCCTCGACACACTGGACGGCCGCGCGCGTCTGGCGGAGCGCTGCAAGCCGATGCTGGCGCAGATCCCGGACGGCGCCTTCCGCGACCTGATGCAACAGCGGTTGGGTGAGCTGTCCGGCGTCAGCGCGAGCGTCACCAATGCAGCCGCAGCCGTGACGCCGTCACGGAACAAGCCGTCGAACCCGCGACGCGGGCAGGCGCCGAAGCGCAGCCTGGTGCGCAGCGTCGTGGCCTTGTTGTTGCAGCAGCCGTCACTGGCTACCGACATCGCCACGCCCTACGCCTTTGCCAAACTCGACCTGCCCGGCGTTCCACTGCTGGTGGAAATTCTCGAACTGCTGGCCGCCCGCCCCGGCCTGACCACCGGCGCTGTCCTCGAACACTTCGCCACCCGCGACGAAGGCGCCGCGCTGAACAAGCTGGCCGTGCTCGAACTGCCCGGCGACGAAGACATGTGGCGCGAAGAACTGGGTGATGCGATCCGGCACCTGGAACAGCAAACGCTCACCCAGCGTCTCGACGAACTACGTGCCGCACAGGCAGCTGGCCAGTTGGACGAAGCGATGAAAACCGAGCTGCGCGATCTGCTGATGCGCCGCGCAGGTTGAACGTCAGCCCACCGGCTGGAATTCCAGCAGCGCGCGGATTGGCGGTTCGCTGGCGATGTAGTGGTCGCCTAGCAGGAAGGCGAACAGCGCCATCAGATACACGATGCTGTAGTTGAAGACCTTCATCGCGAACAGCTCGTCCGGCGGGTTCATCAGGCGGATGGCGTAGTAGAGGAAGCCGCCGCCCAGCACCAACGCGCCGCCCAAGTAGAACAGGCCGCTCATGCCGGTGAGCCAGGGCAGCACGGTGACCACGCAGAGCAGCACGGTGTAGAGCAGCACATGCCAGCGCGTGTAGTTCACGCCATAGACCACCGGCAGCATCGGGATGTCGGCGCGCGCGTAGTCAGCACGACGGAAGATCGCCAGCGCCCAGAAATGCGGCGGCGTCCAGACGAAGACGATCAGCACCAGCAGCAGCGCGTGCGGGTGCAGCTCACCGGTGACGGCGGTCCAGCCGAGCGCTGGCGGCGCCGCGCCCGCGAGGCCACCGATCACGATGTTCTGCGGCGTAGCGCGCTTGAGATAGGCCGTGTAGATCACCGCGTAGCCGATCAGCGACGCGAAGGTGAGCACGGCGGTCAGCGGATTGACGCCCAACCACAGGATCGCCATCGACAGCGCGCCCAGCGCCAGCGCGAACAGCAGCACCTGCCTGCTGTTCAAACCGCCGGTAGGCAGTGGGCGGCCTGCCGTGCGCGCCATCAACGCATCGATGCGGCGATCCAGCAGGTGGTTGATCGCCGCCGCCGAAGCCGCCGCGAGCCAGATGCCGGCCGTGCCCAGCAGCGATTCGCGCAGCGGCGGCAGGCCGGGCGTGGCCAGCAGCATGCCGATCACGGCGGTGAACACGATCAGTGCCACCACGCGCGGCTTGGTCAGTTCGAGGTAGCGGTGAATCGCGTTGTTCACGAGGCATGACCCCGATGCGAAACCGGCATGCGTGCCAGCAGCGTGACCAGCAGCGCCAGCAGCAGGGCGGCGCCGGCGTTATGCGCCGTGGCGATCCACAGCGGCAGCGCGAAGATCACGTTGCTGATGCCCAGCGCGACCTGTGCGCCGAGCAACAGCGCCAGCGCAACGCCCCAGCGACCCAGCCCCGGCACGCGGCGCATTTTCAGTGCCAGCGCCAGCAGATGGCCGAACACCAGCAGCGCCATCACGCGATGGCTCATGTGGATGGCGGTTCTGGCGGCACCGTCCAGCACGCCGCCTTCATAGTCGACCCCAATGCCGCGCCAAAGCACGAAAGCCTCGCCGAAATCGGTATGCGGCCACCATTGGCCAAGGCAGGTGGGGAAGTCCGTGCCGCAGGACAACGCCGCGTAGTTGGCGCTGACCCAGCCACCCAACGCGATCTGGATGCCCAGCAGCACCATGCCGACACGGATCATGCCGCGGAGCTTCAGTGCCGACAGGCTCCATTGCCGTGACGGCAACATCCGCCAGGCCATCCACAGCAGCAGCGCCATGGTGGTCAGGCCGCCAAGCAGGTGGCCCATGACCACGATGGGCTTCAGCAGCCAGGTCACCGTCCACATGCCGAGCAGCGCCTGGAAGATGATCATGGCAAAGGTCAGCGTGGAGACACGGGACAGATCGCGGTTGCTCCAGCGGACCGCGGAAGCGATCAATGCAGTCTCTGCGGCAATCGCAAGGATGGAAGCGGCAACATAATGCGCGCCCATGTACAAAGGGATCGATATCGCCACCAGCACAGCGGCACCAAGGACGATGGCCATGCCGTGGCGTCGATGCCGGGCGGCCAGCAGCGCCAGGGTCAGCGTGAGGATGCCCAGCGTTGCCGCCAGGTGGCGATGGAACTGCTCGCGCCAGGCCTTGTGCGACTCCACCGGGCGCTCGAAATTGGCGTTGGCATGCGCCACCTCCTCGGCATGCACCGGCCAGGTCGCACGGCCATAGCAGGTCGGCCAGTCCGGGCAGCTCAGACCAGCGTTCGACAGGCGCACGAAGGCACCAAACACGATCACGCACAGCGCCAGCGCCACCGCAGCCCAGGCGATGCGGCGCTGCCAACTGGAAACGAAGGCGGCCTCGACGTTCACTTGACCAGCCTCTTGATGTCCAGACGCAGGCCGCTGGGGTCGAAGCCGTCCTCGTAGCGCATCATCACGAAGCCATTGGGATCGACCATCAGCAGCCTGGCGTCGGCCACGCCATGCTCCGCCAGCGCGGCTTCCAGTTCCGCGGATGGCTGCAGTCCGATCCAGTGTCGGAAGCGCGTCGGTTCGGGCGGGGCGTCACCCAGCCAGAGCACGTCCACGCGCTCGGCCTGTCGCCCCTGCGCTGCCCAGACGCGATGCAGCATGTCGGCCAGTTGTGCGCAATCCGCATCACAGTCGCCGTCCTGCCGAACCAGCAGGTGGAAACGTGCTTCCAGCGGCTCCCACTGATAGGCGCCGCCATCCTGCAAGTTCATCGGAATCGCGGAAATGTCGAACGGCGGCTGGACCAGCTCGCCGTGGTTGCGCGAGGCAATCGGCTGCCAGCCCAGGCCACGCAGCAGCATGGCGATCAGCAGCGGTGCGGCGAAGGCCAACGCGATCAGGTACAGCTGTCGACGGCTGCGCACGGCATCGGCCGATACCGGCGCCGGATTCACATCGGGCGCGTTCACCTCGGGTGCGTTCATGCCGGCGTCGCCCTGCGACGTCGATGGTGTCGGATGCTTCTCCACAACAACACTCCATAGATCAATATCACGGCCAGGGCGAGCGCGAACCACTGCACGGCGTAGCCACGATGGCGCTCGGGCGGCAGGGTGTTTGGCAGGGCCTCGGCGTCACGCATCAAGCCAACATCGAGGCCGGGGTCAAGCTTCAGCACCGCATTTGCGAGCGTCGCCTGCCGGCTGTCGTCGTCCAGCCAGGCCGCGCGAATCGCGTCCCGATCCAGCCGGGACAGCAGCAGCCGGCCTTCACCGTCCATCACTCCGGCAGCGCCCACCGCCAGCCCCTGCCCGGGCCAAGGCAGCAGCAGGCCACTGAGCGCCGCATCACCCGGCAGCTGGCTCGCGGCAAGCAGTGCATCCGCAGGAGGCAGCTGCCGATCCGACGACCACGCTTCCCAGCCTAGATCGACCAGCAGCGCGGCTGGCAGTTCCGGTGAGCGCAGGATGCGATAGAACTCGAATCCCACGCGGCCGTCACGAATCCGGTTGTCCAGCAGGATCAGCGGGCGCTCATCCCAACGTCCGGATATCGCCACATGTCGGACCATTGCGAAATCCGCCGCCTCATCAGCCAGATCCGAGGGGCTGATGCTGCGCGGCGGCGCCTGTTCGGCGGCCTGCCATTGCGCCAGCCATTCGGTTTTCCACGCCGCGCGCTCCAGCTGCCAGAACCCCAGCCGCACAAAGCCTGCCACCACGAGGACCATCAGCAGCGTGAGAAACATCAGCTGGCGACGTCGCGCGATCATCCCGGACCCGCTACTGATCTGTCCGCTCCTGACCGGCGCGGTCCTGACCTGCGATAATTGCGCATCACTTCACCACCGGCAGAGACATGCTGCAGAAACTCATCATCGTCGCCTTCCTGGTCGTCATCCTCTACAACCTCGGCGCCGGGCTTTACTACATGCTCACCGACAAGGGCTCGACCAAGCGCACGGTGAATGCCCTGACCCGCCGTATCGCCATTTCCGTGGTGCTGATCCTGCTGATCATCCTCGGCATCTGGACCGGCGTCATCAAACCGCACGGCGTTGGTGGTTGAGCACGCCTCGAAACTCCTGAGCCCGTAAACGAACAGCGGCCACCAGGCCGCTGTTCGCATGTTCAGGCTGTGCGCAAGCCGGCCCTGGCCGGCACGCATCAGAGCACGTAGACGAAGACGAACAGGCCCAGCCAGACCACGTCGACGAAGTGCCAGTACCAGGCCACCGCTTCGAAACCGAAGTGGTTGTCACGGTCGAAATGGCCCTTGGCGCAGCGGAACCAGATCACCGTCAGCATGATCGCACCCAGCGTGACGTGCATGCCGTGGAAACCGGTCAGCATGAAGAACGTCGAGCCGTACACGCCCGAGCCCAGGGTCAGGTTGAGCTCGTGGTAGGCGTGGATGTACTCCTCGGCCTGGAAGAACAGGAACACAGCGCCAAGCACGACGGTCGCCGCCAGCCAGATCAGCAACTGCGTACGGTGGCCCGCTTTCAGCGCGTGGTGGGCGATGGTGATGGTCACACCCGACGCCAGCAGCAGCAGCGTGTTGATCAGCGGCAGTCCCCAGGCCGGGATGGTCTCGAAGCTGCCACCGATGTCGCCCGGGCCGTTGGTCGGCCACATGGCCTCGAACTGACTCCACAACAGGTTGTGGGTCATCACGCCATGACCTTCACCACCCAGCCACGGCACCGAGAACATGCGCGCGTAGAACAGCGCGCCGAAGAAGGCGGCGAAGAACATCACCTCGGAGAAGATGAACCAGATCATTCCCATGCGGAACGAGGTGTCCACCTGCTTGTTGTAGATGCCTCGCACCGACTCGCTGATGACGTTGCCGAACCAGCCGAACAGCATGTACAGCAGCACCGCCATGCCGGCGTAGAAGACGTACTGGCCCCAGGCAACGTCGTTCATCCAGTTGGCAACGCCGAACATGGTGATGAACAGCCCGATGCTGCCGATGATCGGCCAGCGGCTGCCGTGCGGCACGTAGTAGATGTTGGCGTCGTGGGTGTGGGCCATGATCGAATCCCCAGTTCTTATCGCGCTCAATCGCGCGCCAGTTGATGCTTGCCGGTGGTCGCCCCGCCTGCCTGTGCAGTTGCCCGGACCCGGGCGGTGGCGAGGTCGTTTTCGTAGAAAGTGTAGGACAGCGTTACCGTGTCGATGGTCTCCGGCAGTGCCGGATCGACGATGAATCGTACCGGCATGCTGCGGCGCTCGCCGGCTTCCAGCGGCTGCTCGGTGAAGCAGAAGCATTCGGTCTTGTTGAAATACAGCGAGGCCGAACTCGGCGCCACGCTCTGCACGGCCTGGCCGACAATCAGTTCACCGGAGGTGTTCTCCGCCCAGAAGGTCGCTTCCGCCACCTCGCCAGGATTCACCTTCATCGGCCCCTGCTCGGCACCGAAGCGCCAGGGCAGTTTCGAGTTCACGCTGGTGTCGAACTCGACGGTAACCCAGCGATCCTTGTTGACCGCCATGCCGTCCACCTTGGCAGCCGCAACGGCATTGGCTTCCAGCTTGATGCCGAACACCTTGGTGCAGGCGATGCGGTACAGCGGCACCAGCGAGAAGGCGAACACGAATGAGGCCACGCAGGCGACCAGCAGATAGCGCACGTGCTTCCACTTGGCAGATCCTGCCGCCATCAGCGCATCCCCGACATCAGGAACATGCCGTAGACGGCGACTGCCACGATCGCCAGCAACAGCACGGTGCGCCGGACACCGCGGCGCTGCCTGTCATTGGTGCTGTTCGACTTCATGCGATCAGTCAGTCAGGCAATCAGTGACTGACGTCGCCATGCGCCAGATCCTCGTTGCGGATCTGCGGAGGCACGGTGAAGGTGTGGTGCGGCGCCGGGCTCGGCACAGTCCACTCCAGGCCGCGCGCGCCTTCCCAGGAGCGCGCCTCGGCCTTCTTTCCACCCCTGACGCACTTCCAGATGATGTAGACGAACAGCAACTGGCTCAGACCGAAGCCGAAGCCGCCGATCGACGACCACATGTTGAAGCCGGCGAAGGCCACGTTGTAGTCCGGGATACGGCGCGGCATGCCGGCCAGGCCCAGGAAGTGCTGCGGGAAGAACAGCAGGTTCACGAAGATGGTGCTGAGCCAGAAGTGCCACTTGCCCAGCGTCTCGTTGTACATGTGCCCCGACCACTTCGGCAGCCAGTAGTAGGTGCCGGCCATGATCGCGAACACCGCGCCGGTGACCAGCACGTAGTGGAAGTGCGCCACCACGAAGTAGGTGTCGTGGTACTGGAAGTCGGCCGGCACGATGGCCAACATCAGGCCCGAGAACCCGCCAATCGTGAACAGGATGACGAAGCCGATGGCGAACAGCATCGGCGTCTCGAAGGTCATCGAGCTCTGCCACATGGTGCTGACCCAGTTGAACACCTTCACGCCGGTCGGCACCGCGATCAGCATGGTCGCGTACATGAAGAACAACTCTCCACCCAGCGGCATGCCCACGGTGAACATGTGGTGCGCCCAGACGATGAACGACAGGAAGGCGATGGCCGCGGTCGCGTAGACCATGGCCTGGTAGCCGAACAGCGGCTTGCGGGCAAAGGTCGGGATGATCTCGCTGACGATACCGAAGGCCGGCAGGATCATGATGTAGACCTCGGGATGCCCGAAGAACCAGAAGATGTGCTGGAACATCACCGGGTCGCCGCCGCCGGCCGCATTGAAGAAGCTGGTGGCGAAGAACTTGTCGGTCAGCAGCATGGTCACCGCGCCGGCCAGCACCGGCATCACCGCGATCAGCAGGAAGGCGGTGATCAGCCAGGTCCACACGAACACCGGCATCTTCAGCAGATCCATGCCCGGCGCGCGCAGGTTGAGGATGGTGGCGATGATGTTGATCGCGCCCATGATCGAGCTGATGCCCATCATGTGCACGGCGAAGATCATGAAGGCGATGCCGTTGCCGCCCTGCAGCACCAGCGGCGGGTACATGGTCCAGCCACCGGCCGGCGCGCCGCCCGGCATCACCAGGGTCATCAGCAGCATGGTGAAGGCGAAGGGCAGGATCCAGAACGACCAGTTGTTCATGCGCGGCAGCGCCATGTCCGGCGCGCCCACCATCAGCGGGATCATCCAGTTGGCGAGGCCGACGAAAGCCGGCATCACCGCACCGAAGATCATCACCAGCGCGTGCATGGTGGTCATCTGGTTGAAGAACTCGGGATTGACCAGCTGCAGGCCGGGCTGGAACAGCTCGGCGCGGATCACCATGGCCATGGCGCCGCCGACGAAGAACATCAGCAGCGAGAACAGCAGGTACAGGGTACCGATGTCCTTGTGGTTGGTGGCAAAGACCCAACGGTCAAGGAAGCCCTTGGGAGCTTCGTGATGACCGTCGTCGTGGTGGTCGGCGTGTGCGTCGTGGGTGGCGGCGGTGGACATGCTTGCGTACCTCTATCTCGTACTCAGCCGCGGCTCGGCGCGACGACGGGGCGGGCTTCAGCGGTCGATGCCGCTTCCTGCGATGCCAGCCACTGCTCGAATTCCTGCGGACTCACCGCTTCGACCACGATTGGCATGAAGCCGTGGTCCTTGCCGCACAGCTCCGCGCACTGGCCGCGATAGGTGCCGGCCTTGTCGATCCTGGCCCAGGCCTGGTTGACCACGCCCGGAATGGCGTCCTGCTTCCAGCCCAGGTTCGGCACCCACCAGGCGTGAATGACGTCGTCGGCGGTGATCACGAAGCGAATCTTGGTGTTGATCGGCAGCACCAGCGGCTTGTCGACGTTCAGCAGGTAGGTGTTTTCCTCGCCGGTCTTCACGTCGTCCGGATTCATGCCGGAGCCCAGCTGGCGGGTGCGGTCGCTCTGGCTGTCGAGGCGACTGACGAAGTTGACGCCGGTCTTCTCGCCCTTGTAGTTGAGAATCTCGTAGCGCCACATCCACTGGTAGCCGGTGACCTTCACCGTCATCTCGGACTCGGTGGTATCGGCCATGAACACCAGCGTCTTGGTCGCCGGCCAGGCCATGCCGATCAGGATCAGCACCGGGATCACCGTCCACAGGATCTCGGCGACGGTGTTGTGGCTCCACTTCGCCGGCACCGCGCCCTTGGACTTGCGGAACTTGACCATGGCCACGGCCATCGTGCCAAACACCAGGATGCCGATGATCACGCAGATCCACAGGATCAGCATGTGCAGGCCGTAGACGCGGCTGGCGGTCTCGGTGACGCCGGGCGTCATGTTCAACTGCCACGGCTGCGGACTGGCCATGGCGACGGCGCTGGCGGCGGTCGCCAGCAGGCCGGCTCCGATTCGCGTGATGATGGCAGCGGCTTTCATCAGGTGTTCCCCAGAATGATGCATGCAACAGTGAATGGATCGCGATGGCCATGGCCGCCGCGCCCGCCGCGCCAACCCGGAGATGGCGCGACAGCACAGAGTTCCCGAGCCGAAGTCCGTTCCGATGACCATTCGCGCCCGTGACTGGCAAGCATCGCGGGCGGCCGAATGACGGTGGGATCGGCGCGGAATCAACGGCAACCGGGGTCGAATCCCGGTCGGAACAACCGCCAAATGATAGTTGCTGGCGGGAGTTGTGGGCAAGTTGATGCGTCTGGCGGGCCGTGAACCGTGACCTGCCTCACTGCACGAACCCGAGCCCGGCGTCCGGGCCCATAAGTCCTGATTGGCGAGGGCTGGTGGCGCTACTACACTAGGCGCCCGATCCGGGGCTGGATTGCTCGCCTGTGGCGATGCCATCACCTGCCCGGTGTCTCCCGTTGGCTGCGAAGTCAGTCTGAGGCCCCCTGTGAAACCGATTCTGAGCCCCGAGCTGCCGCGCGCCGACGACACCACGGCCGCCCGCATCACCGACGCCTGGCTGCGCGACGAAGCCGAGCACGTCGCCATGCTGCTGGACCAGTGCGCGTCGCTGGAAGCGATGGCCGGCGACATCCAGCACACCGCGCTGGGCCTGGTGCAGCGCGTGCGTGAGAGCGCCGACGAGCAGGGCGTGATCGAAGCCTTCATGCGCGAGTACGACCTCAGCAGCGAAGAAGGCGTGCTGCTGATGTGCGTGGCCGAGGCGCTGCTGCGCGTGCCCGACCAGGACACGGCGGACAAGCTGATCCGCGACAAACTGGGTGACGCCGACTGGGGCGCGCACCTCGGCAAGAGCGAATCGATGCTGGTCAATGCCTCGACCTGGGGCCTGATGCTGACCGGGCGCATGGTCAACCTCGCCGATGACACCAAGCGCAACGTCGGCGGCGCCTTCAGCCGTCTGGTCGGCCGCGCCGGCGAGCCGGTGATCCGCCTGGCGGTACGCCAGGCCATGCGCATCATGGGGCACCAGTTCGTCATGGGACGGACCATTGCCGAGGCGCTCAAGCGCTCGCGCAAGGGCGGCAACCGCCACTACCGCTACAGCTTCGACATGCTCGGCGAGGCCGCACTGACCGCCAAGGACGCCGCGCGCTACCTCGAAGCCTATCGCCGCGCGATCATCGCCATCGGCGCCAGCGGGCCGTATCCGGACATCTTCACCGCGCCCTCGATCTCGGTGAAGCTGTCGGCGCTGCATCCGCGCTACGAACACGCCAAGCGTGCCCGGGTCATCGCCGAACTGACCCCGCGCGTGCTGGAACTGGCACAACTGGCGAAGGCGCAGGGCATCGGTTTCACCATCGATGCCGAGGAAGCCGACCGGCTGGAGCTGAGCCTCGAAGTCATCCTCGGCGCGCTGGCCGACGAGTCACTGGACGGCTGGAACGGCTACGGCCTCGCCGTGCAGGCCTACATGAAGCGTGCGCCCTACGTGGTCGACCATGTCATCGCCACGGCGCGCGCGCTGGGTCGGCGGGTGCCGATGCGACTGGTGAAGGGCGCCTACTGGGATTCCGAGGTGAAAAAGGCGCAGGTCGACGGCCTCGACGGCTTCTCGGTATTCACCCGCAAGCCGAACACCGACTTGAGTTACCTCGCCTGCGCACGGCGCATGCTGGAAGCGCGCGATGCGCTGTACCCGATGTTCGCCACCCACAACGCGCACAGCATCGCCGCGATCCATCACCTTGCGGCCTCGCTGGGCGCGCAGGGCGGCTACGAATACCAGCGCCTGCACGGCATGGGCGAAGACCTGTATTCGGAAGTGATCGGTCCGAATCAACTAGGAGCCGCCTGTCGCGTCTACGCGCCGGTGGGCAGCCACGAAGACCTGTTGCCGTACCTGGTCCGACGCCTGCTGGAGAACGGCGCCAACACCAGTTTCGTCAACAAGATCTCCGACGAAGACCTGCCGCCGGAAGCACTGATCGCCGATCCGCTGGAAACCGTGCGCGGCTTCGACCAGGTGGCACATCCCCGCATCGCCCAGCCACGGGCGCTGTTCGGTAGCGAAAGGAAGAATTCCATGGGCGTCAATCTCGCCAACGATCACCAGCTCCGCGACCTCGCCGCGAAGATCAACGCCGCCGTCCACGAATGGCGCGCCGAACCGCTGGTCGCCAGCAAGCACAAACCGGAAGGCGAAGCCATTGCGGTGACCAACCCGGCAGATCGCCGCGAGAAGGTGGGCGAATGGTTTGCCGCCAGCCCGGCGCAGGTCGACCAGGCGCTGGCCGATGCCAAGGCCGCACAGGCCGGCTGGGATCGCGTGCCGGCCGCCGGCCGCGCCAAGATCCTCGAACACGCCGCCGATCTGATGGAAGCGCGCATGGCCGACTACATGGCCCTGTGCACCAAGGAAGCCGGCAAGTCGCTGTCCTCGGGCGTCGCCGAAGTACGCGAGGCCGTGGACTTCCTGCGCTACTACGCACAGCAGGCGCGCGCCCTGTTCGCGCAGCCAACCAACCTGCCCGGCCCGACCGGTGAATCGAACCAGTTGTCGCTGCACGGGCGCGGCGTGTTCGTCTGCATCAGTCCGTGGAACTTCCCGCTGGCGATCTTCATGGGACAGGTCGCCGCCGCGCTCGTCGCCGGCAACACCGTGCTGGCCAAGCCCGCCGAGCAGACCACGCTCACCGCCTATGCCGCGGTCAAGCTGCTGCACGAGGCCGGCATCCCGCGCGACGTGCTGCAGCTGCTGCCGGGTGACGGCGCCAGCGTTGGCGTGCGCCTGACCAACGACCCGCGCGTCGCCGGCGTGGCCTTCACCGGCTCCACCGAGACTGCCTGGGCGATCAACCGCGCGCTGGCCAGCCGCAACGCGCAGATCGCCATCCTGATCGCCGAAACCGGCGGCCAGAACGCGATGATCGCCGACAGCTCGGCGCTACCGGAACAACTGGTCAAGGACGTCATCGCCTCGGCTTTCGATTCCGCCGGCCAGCGCTGCTCGGCAGCGCGCGTGCTGTTCGTGCAGGACGACATCGCCGACAAGGTGATCGAGATGCTGTCCGGCGCGATGGACGAACTGAAGGTCGGCGATCCCGGCCTGCTGTCCACCGACGTCGGCCCGGTGATCGACGAAGACGCGCGTCGCGGCCTGCTGTCGCACTGCCAGCGCATGGATCGCGAGGCGCGGCTGATCAAACGCGTGGAGATGGGCGAGGACTGCGAGCACGGCTGCTACGTCGCACCGGTGGCCTACGAGCTGAACGCCCTGTCGCAGCTCGACCGTGAGCAGTTCGGCCCGATCCTGCACGTCATCCGCTGGAAGGCCAACGAGCTCGACAAGGTCATCGACGCCATCAACGACACCGGCTACGGCCTGACGCTGGGCATTCATTCGCGCATCGACGACACCGTGGAGCACATCGTCAGCCGCGTACACATCGGCAACTGCTATGTGAACCGTAACCAGATCGGCGCGGTGGTCGGCGTGCAGCCGTTCGGCGGCGAAGGCCTGTCCGGCACCGGTCCCAAGGCCGGTGGCCCGCATTACCTGCTGCGATTCGCCGGCGAGCGCAGCCTCAGCATCAACACCACTGCGGCCGGCGGCAATGCATCACTGCTGACGCTGGAGGATTGAGCGGCAGCGCGGACGACCAGAATCAGCCGACGTCGACGTTCCTGACGGTTGTTTCAGCCTTGACCGTCAGCATCGGCTGGTAGAAATGGCGGTGACGGATCAGCAGCGCCTTTTTCAGTACGCTGCGTGCCAGCAACAGGTTTGCGCGCGGCGGCACCTGGCCGCCCTCGAGCATGTCCTGGAACAGCGCCACCAGACGGCGCGACAACGCCGCCATCTGCATGCGCCCGCTGACCCGCTGGCTGCTGCCAACGGCCTGCACGGCCTGGGCCTGCAGCGCCGGAAAGACCTTGCGTGCCTCTTCCCGGTGGATGGCCTGGAAATCATCAAGACAGGAGCGGATGACGGTGGCGCAGGTCGCGGCGGATAGCGCGGTGTCCGGCTTCAGCAGGATGCCCAGGCGGGTGTCGATGGTGCGATGCACGCCGAGCAGGTGGCGAACAACGCCGCGCGGGGTGCCGCTGTCATCGCCCGGCGCCGGGGCAGCCGGAACCAGTTGGACGGTATGACTGCCTTCGGGTCTGCGCTGCATGTTGGTCTCCCCGACGAAGCGGACGGCCACAGTGTGCGCTGCACCATGCCGGCTAAGTGTGACGGCGGTCACGATGACACAGTGGATTACAAATGTCCGGGTGATTCGCAGTGTTCCGGGACTTCACAGTCCTGAATTAACGTTTTCCTAACACGAACACCGCTTGGCAATCGCTAGATTGCGGGATAATCCCCACGCCAGCCCTGTGCTGGCGCTTTCGTCTCGGCAGCCGGTCAACGCATGTACCTGGATTTCTACGGCCTCAAGGAACCGCCGTTCTCGATCACCCCGGATCCGCGCTTCGTGTTTCTCAGCGATCGCCACCGGGACGCGCTGGCGCACCTGCTCTACGGCATTGGCCAGGGCGGCAGCGGCGGCTTCGTGCAGTTGACCGGCGAGGTCGGCACCGGCAAGACCACGCTGTGCCGCCTGCTGCTGGAACAGCTGCCGGAAAAGACCCGCGTCGCGCTGGTGCTGAACCCGCGGATCAGCCCGCTGGAACTGCTGGAAACCATCTGCGAGGAGCTGAAGCTCGACATCGATGGTCGCCAGGGCAGCCTCAAGGGCATGGTCGACACGCTCAACACCTACCTGCTCGACGCCTACGCACAGGGTTTGCGGGTGGTGCTGATCATCGACGAGGCGCAGAACCTGTCGGACGAAGCGCTGGAACAGGTACGCCTGCTGACCAACCTCGAAACGCCGACGCAGAAACTGCTGCAGATCATCCTGCTGGGACAGCCCGAACTGCGCGAGATGCTGGCCAAGCCGGAACTGCGCCAGCTGGCCCAGCGCATTACCGCGCGCTACCACCTGACGCCGCTCAACGCCGACGAGACCGAAGCCTACGTCCGTCATCGGCTGGCCGTTGCCGGTTCGCAGCGCTTCCCGTTCACCAAGCTGGCGCTGCGCAAGATCCACCAGCATTCCGGCGGCGTACCGCGGTTGATCAACGTGATCACCGACCGCGCACTGGTCGCCGGCTATGCGCAGGACCTGCAGCAGATGGGCGAGCGGGTGATCGACCAGGCCGCCGCCGAGGCACTGGCCGGACCAGTGCGCAAGTTCGAGGTGCCGCGCAGCGTCTGGGCACTGGCAGCCGTGCTGCTGCTGGGCCTGGCCACCTGGTGGCTGTGGCCGCGTGAACCGGCGGCGCCCGAGCCCAATACCGCAACCGTAGCCAACGCACCGGGCGACAACGCGGATGCGACGACACAGCCGCCTCCGATCGAGGCGTTGGGCGATCGTATCCTCAACGCCGGCCCGTCCGGCCTCACTGCCTGGACGCGTCTGCTCTCACTGTGGACGCTACGTGCCGAAGAAGCCGACGTACGCACGGCGGCGCGTTGTCCCAGCGTGCTGGCGCCGGGTGTTTTCTGCCTGCGCAGTCGCGGCAACCTGAGCAAACTGGAAACCCTTCGCAGGCCGGTGATCCTGCGCCTGTCGGAAGGCCAGCGCTCCGCCTGGGCAGTACTGCTCGGCGTCGATGACGAGCGCGTGCGCCTGGCCATCGGCGGCGATACCTTCGACACCAGTTGGCGCGAACTCGAGCGCGCCTGGCTCGGCGACTTCTACGTGATCTGGCGTGCACCTGCCTTCATGAGCGGCACCTTCCGTCGCGGCGACCACGGCGCCGCCGTCGATTGGCTGCGCCATGAGCTGACCGACGCCATGGACGAGCCGGCCGATGCGGTGGGGCCATCGACCTACGACGAGGACATGGAAGCCGCCGTGCGCAGTCTGCAGGCCGCGCACGGACTGATCCCCGACGGCATCGTCGGCCCGGAAACCCTGCTCGCGCTGACCGCACGCAGTGGCGACGGCCCGCGCCTTCGTCGCAATCTGGATTGATGGTTGCGCCGCATGTCGCTGATCCTCGAAGCCCTGAAGAAGTCCGAAGCCGAGCGCCGCATTGGCGAAGCGCCCGGCCTGCTGTCGCCGAGCGCGTCGGTCCCGGCGTCGAAACGGCGTGCTTCGCGAACCTGGCTGTGGGTGCTGATACCGCTGCTGCTGTTGCTGGCACTGGCCGCCGCCTGGTGGCTGGGACGCATGGGCGGCTCGGGAACGGACGCTGACGCGCGTGGCGACAGCGCCGCCGTGGCAACGGATGGTTCCGACGCCAACGCGCCGCCTCGCACCACATCGACAGGCACCGAGTCGGGCCACCACGGTCGCCGCAGCGACACGGTCACACCGGTAGCCACCCGGACCCCGACGGCATCGGCGACGGCGCCGCCACCGGCACCGCCGCAACGTCCAGTACCGCGCACGTCAGCAACGCCGCAGCCACCGGTCAGCATCACGGCCCGCGCACCCGGGGAGCGCGAGTCGGTGCCGATGGCCCCCGGCGCGCTGCCCGAGCCGCCGCCGCGTCCGGTCGAGCGCGAACCGATGCAGAACACGGCGGACGCTCCCGATGCCGGCACCCCGGCGACCACGTCAAAAACTGCCGACCCGTCGCGCGAAACGCTACCGACGCTGCGCCAGTTGGACGGCGCCACACGCAGCAAACTGCCGCCGCTGCGAATCAGCATGCACGTGTTCACCGACGAACCCGACGGACGCTTCGTGATCATCGACAACCACCGATACGGTGAAGGCGCCAGCCTCGCCAGCGGCCTCAACATCGCCGAGATCCGTCGCGATGGCGTGGTGATGGACTATCAGGGTCGGCGCTTCCTGCTCGATCGGCCCGGCTAGGTTCTGCTTGCCGGCATGTTTCTCGACATCCCAACCCGCCATCGGCGTCGGCTGATCTGGGCCACACCTCTGCTGCTCCTGATGTGCCTGCTCGGTTTCGGCTGGCTGCTGTACATCGGCTTCGCCAGCCACGGCGCCTTCCTCGCCAAGTGGGGCACGCTGCCGGAAGCGCTGCTGGCGCCCCGCGACTCCTGGATCGAAGGCCTCATCGATGGCCATCTGTTCACGCTGTTCACCGCGCTGTTCATCCACGCAGACTGGCTGCACCTCGGGGGCAATCTCGTGTTCCTCTTGATCTTCGGCCTGGCCAGCGAACGTGCGATCGGTGCCACCCGTTTCCTGCTGCTGTTCCTGCTCTGCGGCGCGCTGGCGAATCTGGTAGCCGCCTTCTCGCTGGGTGATACGCCGGACCGCGTGATCATCGGCTCCAGCGGTGCGGTGTCCGCGGTGATCGGCAGCTACCTCGCGCTGTTCCCGCGGGCGCGCCTGGCGCTGGTGCTGCCGCTGGGCCTGTACCTGGAGTTCGTGCGCATCCCGGCATCGCTGCTGATCGCGGTCTGGGCATTGCTGCAACTGGCCTTCACCTACGTCGGCCCGACCTTCGGTGCCGTGGCCTGGTGGGCACATATCAGCGGCTTCCTGTTCGGCATCCTGTTCGCACTGCTAATCAAGCCGGGTATTCGTCGACGCCTGCGCCGGGCCGGGTAAGCCGCGCGCCAAATCGTTACACTCGCGCCCTGATTCGCTCCGGGACATCCCATGAAACTGCTGGTGATCGGCGGCGGTGGCCGCGAACATGCCCTGGCCTGGAAGCTGGCGCAGTCGCCGCGCGTGGACGAAGTGCTGGTCGCGCCGGGCAACGCCGGCACGGCGATGGAGCCGAAATGCCGCAACGTCGCGGTGCGCGCCGACGATATCGAAGTGTTGCTCCGGCTCGCCGCCGACGAAGGCGTCACGCTGACCGTGGTCGGCCCCGAAGCCCCACTGGTGGCCGGCGTGGTGGATCGCTTCCAGGCCGACGGCCGGCGCATCTTCGGACCAAGCGCCGCCGCCGCGCAACTGGAAGGCAGCAAGGCCTTCGCCAAGGACTTCCTCGCCCGCCACCGCATTCCCACCGCCTACTACGCCGTGTTCGCCGACCTCGACATGGCGCTCGATCATGTCCGCGACCACTTCCGCGAACAGCAGCGCCCGATCGTGATCAAGGCCGACGGCCTCGCCGCCGGCAAGGGTGTGGTGGTGGCGATGTCACTGGACGAAGCCGAACAGGCGCTCAACGCCATGCTCGCCGACAACGCCTTCGGAGACGCCGGCGCGCGCGTGGTGATCGAGGAGTTCCTCGACGGCGAGGAAGCCAGCTTCATCTGCATGGTCGATGGCGACACCGCGCTGCCGATGGCCAGCAGCCAGGATCACAAGCGCGTCGGCGATGGCGACAGCGGCCCGAATACCGGCGGCATGGGTGCCTATTCGCCGGCACCGGTGGTCACGCCGGAAATCCACGAGCGCATCATGCGTGAAGTGATCAATCCCACCGTCGCCGGCATGGCCGCCGACGGCGCGCCGTTCAGTGGCTTCCTCTACGCCGGGCTGATGATCGACGACGACGGCCAGGCCAAGGTCATCGAGTTCAACGTGCGTTTCGGCGATCCGGAGACCCAGCCGATCATGCTGCGGCTGCGCTCGGACCTGGTCGACCTGGTCGAGGCGGCGATTGATGGTCGGCTGCATGACGCCACCGCCGACTGGGACCCACGCGCGTCCGTGGGCGTGGTGATCGCGGCCGGAGGCTATCCCGGCACCGTGCGCGCCGGCGACGTCATCGACCTACCGCACGATGATCGCGAAACCGACCGAAAGCTGTTCCACGCCGGCACGAAACGCGATGGCGAGCAGGTCGTCACCGCCGGTGGCCGCGTGCTCTGCGCCTGCGGCCTGGGCGACAGCGTCGCCGAAGCCGCCCGCAATGCCTACGAACTGGCCGGCTGCGTGCGCTTCGATGGCGCCTTCCTGCGCCGTGACATCGGCTATCGGGCGATTGCCCGCGAAGCCGGCAGCGAAACCTGATCCGTCGGCACCATCGGCAGCGCAGCACCCATCAGTCAGGAACGCGCCGTTCGCCCATGACGCGATGGGCGGCGGCACGCAGCAACGGGTCGGGATGCTCGATGCCCTGCAGCCGCTGGCGCAACGCGGCGACAGCCTCTTGGTGATGGTCGTTGTGCAGACGCGCCGCCCGTGCCAGCGCCAGTTCGGCCACCAGCAGCAGCGCTTCCGGCGCATGGTCGGCAATCAGGCAGTCCAGTGCCTGTCTTGCAGTGTTCACGTCGGGCACGCTAGCCACCCATTGCCGCAGGCTCGCCAAGCGGCAGGCCAGCCGCGAGCCCGGCGCAAGCCCGGCCTCGGCCGCTTCCACCGCGTCCCAACTGCTTGTGGCATCCCTTTCCAGCAGCAGTTCCAGCTCCAGCAGATCAATCCGTGCCTGCAGCGTGCGCGGGTGCTCCGCGCCGGACCACTGCGCGAGCATCGCCACGGCCTTTCTGCCCGCGGCCAGCGATTCGTCGTAGCGCTGCAAGCGCCGAAGGGCGAGTGACTGGTTGCGGAACTGCGCGGCGACCTGGTCGTTGTTCACGCCGTAGGACGCGCGGTAGGTATCAGCCGCCTCCCGATAGCGCCGCTCGGCGCCCTCGAAATCGCCGCGTTTGAACATCACCGTCCCCAGACTGCTGAGGGTCAGCGCGACACCGATGTGCACCGGACCGTGACGCTCGACCTTGAACCGCAGTGCCGCCTCGTACTCGGCTTCCGCGGCATCGAGATCGCCACGGAAATACGCGATGTTGGCCAACAGCTCGCGCACGCTGAGCAGGACACGCGTATCCGGGGTCGGCAGCGATTCTTCGTATGCCAGGACCTCGCGCAGACAGGACTCGGCCTCATCAAAGCGCGACAGGTTCATCAGGGGCGTGGCGCGCCGGAGCTGGGCATTGGCAAAGCTGGCCTTGTCGCCGGTTGACCGCGCGCGACTCATGGCCTCCGCCAGGCGCCGTTCGGAATCCTCGTAGCGACCCTGGAAGGCGTGCACCCAGCCAAGGTTGGCGAGCAGGCCCGGATCGATGTCATCGCCGGCCTGCAGAACGGCTTCTTCGAGAAACTCCTCGGCCTCCTTGTACAGGCCCAGGCTGCGATAGGTATCGCCGATCACGGCCTGTAGCCGCTGTCGCAATCGTGGATCGTCGGAAAGATCCTCCGCGATGCGCTCGCGATTGTGATCGAGCAGTTCGCGCGCGGTGATCGTCTCGCCGCGAGCCTGGGAAGGGTTCGGCGCCCTGAACACCTCGGTCAGGAACTCGGCCACGCGCTCGGCACGCCGGGCTTCCTGCAGCGCCGTGTCGCGCTGCTCTCTGGCCTCGTGGGCTTGCCAGAGGGCGATGCCGCTGCCGGCCAGCAGCGCCAGCAGGCCGAGCAGTGCGGTTGTCGCCGCCAGCCGGTTGCGCCGGCTCCAGCGCCAGGCGCGTTCGCTCAGGCCGATCCGGCGCGAGCGGATCGGCAGGTCGGAAAGGATGCGGCGCAGTTCGTCAGCCAGCACGTCCACGCTCTGCAGGCGGCGCGTGGCATCGTTCTGCAGTGCGCGGGCCAGCAGCGACTCCAGATCCCGGAGCTGACCGTCGCCGAGATCGCCATCCCGTCCGGCCCGGCGCAGGGCGCGACGCAGCGGCGCCGCCTCGACCGTCAGCATGCGCCGCGTCAGGTCGCCCTCACCGTCAACACCGAACGGGTGTTGCCCGGACAGCAGTTCGTACAGCAGCAGCGCCAGCGAGAACACGTCGGTGGCCGTGGTCGCCGCGTCACCCGCCAGTTGCTCCGGCGCGGCGAAGCGCGGCGTGAAATACGCGGCCGTTGTGCGGGTGTCGTCGCTGTCCGCATCCAGCAGCTTGGCGACGCCGAAGTCGAGCAGCTTCACCCGGCCCGCGTCGTCCACCATCACGTTGTCGGGCTTGATGTCCCGGTGCAGCACGGCGCGCGCATGGGCATATCCCACCGCATCGGCGGCGTCGAGCATCAGTCCCAGCACCTGCCGCTGGGACAGCTTCTTCTCGGCGACCTGGTCGTCGATGGTTCGTCCCTCGACCAGCTCCATGACCAGGAAAGGCCGCCCGGCGTCATCCTCGCCACCGTCCAGCAGGCGCGCGATATTCGGATGCTGCAAGCGCGCCAGCACGTTGCGTTCGTGCAGGAACTGGCGCGCGTCGATGCCGCGACCAACCACCTTGATCGCCGCCTCGGCCTCGTAGCGGCCATCGTCGCGGACGGCGCGATAGACCTTGCCCATGCCGCCGACACCGAGGCTGCCGACCACCCGCCAGGCGCCGAAACGCTCGCCCACGCGATCATCCGGCACGGGGGAATCGGTCAACTGCTGGTGCAGGCCCGGCGCGAGATCAACGGCACGATCAGGGACCGCACCGGCTCGGTCAGCACGCAGCATCTGCAGCAGGCGTTCGCGCACCACCGGCTCCAGCGTGGAGCTGGCGAGCGCGGCCTCCCATTCCGTTTCCGGCAACTCGCACAGGCGCTCGAAGGCCTCGCGAAGTCGCGCCCACTGTTCCTGGTTCATATCGGTGCGTTCATGCCGGTGCGTTCATGTCGACAGGGCGCATCGGAACCGTCGCGCTGGAGCGATCACGTCGGAACATCCAGCTCCGCGGCGATGAAGGCCCGCGCCGAGCGCAGATCGCGCTTCACCGTGGGCTCGGACACGCCAACCACTTCGGCGATCTCGGCCAGCGACAGGCCGGCGAAGAAGCGCAGTTCCACCACCTGCTCCAGCCGCGCGTCCATTTCTCCCAGTCGCTGCACGGCGCGATCGATGGCGAGCAGGTCCACGGCCTCGCTGCCGAGATCATCAATGTCGACACCTTCCAGCGTCACGTGCACGGCATCGCCGCCGCGACGCTGCGCGCCGCGCTCGCGGGCGTAGTCGATCAGCACGTGGCGCATCACCCGGGCCATCGTGGCCACGAAATGCTGGCGGTTTTCCCAGCGCGCCTCGCCGCTGGCCAGCTTCAGCCATGCCTCGTTGACCAGCGCCGTCGGGTTCAGGGTACGCCGCCCTCCGACGCGACCCAGCTCGCGCGAGGCCATGCGTCGCAACTGCGCATAGATGTCCTCGGGGATGCGTGGACCGCCATCCGCGTTGAGTTTGCCGGTGATGTCCTCGCCCATGCCGACAAGCCTACCCCGGGCGAGCGCCGTGGAAAACGGCCGCGTGATCCTTTTGCGCCGGTCTTTCCGTAACCGTGGGTACCGCCCATCAACAGGTACCCGCCATGTCCACCCGAAACCTCCTCGCCAGCTCGCTTTTGCTGCTTGGCGCCATCGCCGCCGCTGACAGCCGGGCCGCGAACCAGAACTTCATCGTCAACAATGCGCTGGACGTGACCGACAGCAACCCCGGTGACGGCATCTGCCATGCGGTTGGCGGCATCAACGGCACCTGCACGCTGCGCGCCGCCATCGTCGAAGCCAACGCGCATGCCGGCGATCATCTGATCGCCCTGCCCAGCGGGATGTACACGCTCAGCGAGGTCGGCACCGGCGAGGACAACGGCGCCACCGGCGACCTCGACATCAAGCGCCACATCACCATCGTCAACGGCACCAACAACCCGCCATCGATCTACGCCAACGGCATCGACCGCGTGTTCGACGTCCGCGATGGTGCCCACCTGGAGCTCGACAACATCCATGTCGGCGGTGGCCTGGCGAATGCCGAAAACAACGTCCACGGCGGCGCCTTCCGGGTGAACCTGAACGCCGAACTGACCCTGCGTGAAGTGGTCGTCTCGGTCAACGTCGCCAACATCGGCGGCGGCATCTACAGCGATGGCGATGTCGTGATCGAGGACTCGGAGTTCTTCAACAATGCCATTGTCGATGACCACGTGCTCTCGGAGTTCGCCAACGGCGATGCCATCCTGAGCCGCGGCACGCTGAGCATCACGCGCAGCAGCTTCCACGACAACGGCGTGATCCCGGGCGCCGTCGGCCTTGAGTTCCTGACTGCAGAGGCCGCGATCCACCTCAGGAACAACGGTCCCGCCGATCCCTTCTTCGGCATGATCAACAGCACCGTGGCGCAGAACAGCATCGGCATCCGCAGCGAAGGCGTGATGTCCATGCTGATCATGAACACCATCGCCAACAACCGCGGCATGGGCTTCCGCTTCAATTTCGACGTGGACAACATGGGCAATGGACAGTTGTACGTCCGCCACACCGCCATCACCGGCAACAACGAGGGCGGCTTCAACTGCAACCAGCTCGACCCGGCGTCCTTCGTCGACGAGCTCGACATCACCGACCAGTACAACGCCAGCAGCGACGACACCTGCGGTTTCATCGGCGCCAGCGATTTCGAGAACATCGCCGACCCGTTCTTCGCGCAGCTCGATACCTGGGGCGGCATGACGCCGGCACTGATGCCGAACCCGGACAGCGAACTGGTCGACAACGGCGGCATCCAGTGCTCGCCGAGCTACGAAGACCAGCGTGGCGTGACCCGCCCGATCGATGGCAACGGCGACCTCGCCATCGGCTGCGACATCGGCGCCATCGAATACAACCCGGCCACCGATCCGGAATTACCGCCGGAGCTGTTCAAGGACAGCTTCGAGTAAGCACCGACTTTCTCGCTTGCCCCTTGGCCGCCACGTCACCGACGTCGGCGGCCGTTTTTTAGAGCGGTACGCGTTGCTGCAGGCTCAGGAGCCTTCGGCGATTGGCAACCGCCAACCATGGCGGATCGCGAGGTAGCGCAACACGAAGCAGACCAGCGCACCAGCAACGGCAAGCGCCGACGATGGCAGTTCCAGCATCCGCCCGAACACGACAATGGCGGCACCCGCCAGGGCCGCGATGGCATACAGCTCGCGCGTGAGCACGGCGGGAATCTGCGCCACCAGCACGTCACGCGCGATGCCACCACCGATGCCGCTCAGCATGCCGAGCAGGATCGCGGTCAACGGCCCGGCGCCGAAGGCCAGCGCCTTGCTGGCACCGGTGACCGCAAACAGACCCAGTCCGGCGGCATCGAACAGTTGCACCGGGTTGCGCAGGCGCTCCACCCAAGCGTTGCGATAGAACACCATCAGCCCCGCCAGCGAGCTGATCAGCAGGTATCGCCAGTCCTCCAGCGACGCCGGTGGCGTGGCGCCGATCAGCGCATCGCGCACGATGCCGCCACAGGTCGCCGCCGCAAACGACAGCACCAGCACGCCAAACAGATCCAGCCGATGCCGCACGCCCACCGTCGCCCCGCTGATCGCGAAAACAAAGGTGCCGATGAGGTCGAGGGCAACAAGAAACGGAGCGGTCATGGGCGGGGCGGTCGAAAAAAGACGCCGTGCATTAGAGCACGGCGCCCGTTGGGGTAGCGGCGATGCTCAGTCGGCCATCAGCGCCTTGTCGAGGTTCTCCTCGGCGAACTTCGCTTCCCATCGTTCGGAGCGCCAGGCGCTGGTGCCGACCTCGTCGCCCACCTTGGGCAACTCCGGCACATGGCTTTCGCCGTAGCGCTGCACGCGCCAGAGCACCGTCGTGCTGTTGCGATCCATGGCGCGCACGCGGCCTTCGCCACCGATGTAGTCGGCGACACCAAGGTCCTCGTCGAACAGGAAGCCGGCGCTGCTGCCCGCATCCAGGGTCAGCGTGATGAAAGCGAAACCGTCATCGTCGTACACCAGCTCGTCGGCCGCCGTCGAGATCGCGGTGATCTTCGCCGACACTGGCAGGCCGGTGTTGAAGTGGCAGCTCATCGATTTGGGCAGCCGCGAGGTCAACCGCGCACCCGGCGTCGGCAAGCGCACCGGATCGCCCGGCGCAAAGCGACTGATCTCAAGCTCGGCGATGGCCTCGTCCGACGTCGATTCGATCACGGTGAGTCGCAGGTCATCATCGGGCGGCAGGCCCAGCAGCTGCATGTCGGGATAGACGCCCTGATGTTCGCCGCGATCCAGCTTCACCCGCACCTTGCTCTGGTGCGCTTTCCAGACCAGCGACTCCTCGCTGTCCAGCAGGTCGACCAGCTGCGCCTGGACCGGCTCCCGGGACAGCAGGCGGCTGAGCTCCGTGGGCAGGCCGGCATTCAAGGGATCAGCGATTTCAACCTCGCGCCAGCCATCCTCCGCCGTCGTCGCCAGCTTGCCGTTGCGCCAGGTCGCATGCAGCTCCAGAGGCTCGCCCGGCGCCCAGCGCTGGATCGCCCATTTCAGCATCTCGCCGTCCTCTACCAGAAGATCGCCATCCGCCAGCGAAACCAGCAGATAGCGCTCCGGCGGCAGCTCGAAAGCCGGCACTGCTTCGGCGATCGCTTCGGCACCGTCGGCAGCTTCCTGCAAGGCCTTCGCTGCCCGGTAAGCCTTCATGGCCTCCTCGTACATCTGACGTTCCTCGGCATCCAGCGCCGACAGGTCGATCGACGCACCGGCCGTCTTCAGGGTCAGCCAGTTGCCGTCACGCTCGTAGCTTCCCAGCATGGCCTGCCTGGCCGCGCCCGCCTGCTCGAAATCCCGCTGCAGCTGCACCAGACGACCGTCATCGGCGAGCAGCAGCTGCCCGCGGTAACCACCATCGAAACGCAGGCCATGGCCGGTCTCGACCCGATTGCGCACGGCCTCGACCTCGCTCCAGGGCCTGATGTCCACCGTCATCGCGTCCGGCGGTGGCGGTGGCGCCGGCAGGGAGGATGCTTGACTGGCTGTCGTCAGCATCAGGGCCAGCAGCAGCCCACCCATGTGCATCAGCAACTTCCTGGATCCGCGCATCGCCAGCACTCCTCTATCGCGTCATGGACAACGTGGGTCAGGCTTCGCGCGACCGCTGATGAGTGAAGCCTGACGATCTCACGCTAGCGCCAATCGCACATGACGGAAAGCCCTTGTCGCGCCCGATACTGATTGGCAGACTGCGCGGAGAGCGGCGAATACAGTGGCCAGCCACGCGGCGCCCGTCCCGCCACCGACAGCAGGCAACTGCGCCGTCAGCCTTCTCCCCCTGGCGAATTCTGCCTACCTCCGAATGACTCCGTCATCCGCTCGGCCAGCCAGGCAGCGGTTCCGAACTCCCGGCCGACTTCGGGCAAGCCGACGCCGTTCTCCGGACTCGATATCGGGACGCGCAGCAGCACCGTCGTGGTCGAATCGTCCATCGTCACCACGCGCCCCTCTGCACCCTGCGGCCCCACGAACTCGGGGCCGAAGTAGCCCTCGTGGAAGACCGAATCACCAAGACTGAAGCCGCTATCCCGTCCCACATCCAGCGTGAGCGTGATGAAGATCGCCCAGTCGGTGTCGAACGCCGGATCGTCGGTCTTCCGTTCTGCGGACAACACTCGGCCCGACACGGATATTTGCGTTGGCGTCTCGCGCTCAGCCGGCTTGGCCCCCGGCTCCCGCGATGCTAGCAACGTGCCGACGGTCGGCAGCTCGACCGGATCGCCCGGTGCGAAACGCTTGATGGCGATGCGGGCAATGACGTGATCGGCCTGCGACTCCACGACATGCAGCTGCAGGCCTTCATCGGGCGGCAGTCCCCAGAAGCGCATCTCGGGAAAGACGCCGTTATCCTCGCCACGATCCAGGCGCACACGGACGCTGCCGTATTCTCCCTCCCACGCGACGGTTTCTTCGCTGTCCAGCACATCGACCAGTTGCACCTCGATCGTCCCGGGCGTCAGCAGCCGCGTCATCTCGACAGGCAGGCCGGCATTCAGTGGGTCGGCGAACTGCATCAAAGCCGAACGCTGTTGCAGCACTTCGCTGCCTGCCCACCAGGTATGGAGCTCTAGCACGTCGCCGGCCTTCCAGCGTCTCAACCGGTGCCGGAGATCTTCATCGTCATCCACCAGCACGTCGCCATCCGGCAACGACACCAGCAGGTATTGCTCGCGTGTGATGACGCGAGGTTCGGCCGCGTCGGCGACCGATTCCACGCCAGGCGCCACTGCGCGGGCAGCGGCCCGTTCGCGATATTGCGCCGCGCCGGTCTGGTAACGCGCCAACTCGTCAGCATCCAGGGCCGAGAGATCCGCGGAGACGGCGTTGAAGCGGATCGACAGCCGGTTGCCTTCGCGGGTGTAGCTGCCGAGGAAGGCCCACTTGTCCGAGTAGATGCGCGCCACGCGCTGGTCGTCCGCAAACAGCAGGCGTTCGCTGCGACCCGAGAAAGCCATGCCGCGCCCGGATTCTGCCGCCTGCCGCACTGCCTCGACCTCCGCCCACGGGCGCGGCTCACCAATGCCCGGATCCCACGGCCCCGGCTCAATAATCACGCTCGCCATCGTCGCGGAGAACCAGCAGGCCAGCAGCAGGCCGCCCAGACGGAAACCGTTTCTCGCCATTTTCATCATCAACGACCTTGTTCTGCCCGCTTGCCTGACACCCAAGGGTGCCAGTGGTTTAGCGCGACTGCCAAGGCGGCCGCGCGCGACGGATGCGGCGCATCACCGGGCAGTTCTCGCGGTGCGCCCCGGGCAGGTAACCGAGGCTCATCAGGAATTCATTGACGATCTCGCCGCCGGTGAAGCGGAAGGTCTTCTTGAACAGGCGCTTCCAGCTGTCGAGGTCGCGAGGATGGTGCGCATCCAGCCATGCGGCGAATCCGCCATGACTGTCACGCAGGCCTCGGATGACCTGCGCATTGTGGATCGCGGCATTCACCTTCAGGCGATTACGGATGATGCCGGGATCGGCGAGCAGTCTTTGTCGGTCCACGTCGTCGTAGACCGCCACGCGATCCACGTCGAAGCCGTCATAGGCCGCGCGCATGGTCCCGCGCTTCTTCAGCATCAGCTCCCAGCTGAGCCCGGCCTGGTTGATCTCCAGCAGCAGACGCTCGAACAGCACCGACTCGTCGCGCGCCGGAAAACCGTACTCGTCGTCGTGATATGGCCCGTGCAGCGGTTGCCCTAGCGCGATGTCGCAGTAGCCGCTCATGCCTCAAGCGTATTGCGCGATGCGACCGAGGAAATCCTTCTTGCCCAGCTCGACGCCGACATGGCGCAGGATCGCGTAGCTCATGCTGACGTGGAACAGCAGGTTGGGCAGTGAGAACTGCAGCAGGTAGCTCTGACCGCTGAAGTTCAGCTCGCCCGCCGTCGGTGTCTTGATGACGATCTCGCGGCCTTCCTGGCCGTCGATCCGCGACGCATCGAAGGTCTGGACGTAGTCGATGACGCGCTGGATCCGGGCATACAGTCCGGCGAAATCGCTTTCGCTGTCCTCGAACGGCATCGGCTCGACGCCGGCCAGGCGTGCCGCGCCGTTCTTGGCCAGGTCGCAGGCGATCTGCGCCTGGCGCAGCAGCGGAAACATGTCCGGCGTCAGCCGCGTCTGCAGAAGCACTGCCGGTTCGATGCCTTTGGCGGCGGCGTGCTTCTCGCCGGTCTCAAGGATGTGCCGCAGGTTGTGCAGGTTGTGGACGAAGACCGGAACGGAGGCGTGGAACAGTGACAGGCTCATGGGCTTGGCCTCAAGGTATGTTGAGAGCCTCGCAGTCTACGCGGCCGCACTTCCGTCCGGCAGGGTCATCCGCGACAGAAATGTCGGAACCGGCCATGCCGCGATGACCGCGATCGAAACAGCTACGGATCAGCCCTCGCCACTCTCGCCATCGGCATCCTTGAACCAGACTTCCAGCTCACCCGTGTGCTTGAAGGTGATCGGATTGCCACGACGATCCAGGGCGCGGCCGGCGGCGACACGAATCCATCCCTCGCTGATGCAGTATTCCTCGACGTCTGTTCGCTCACGCCCGTTGAAGCGCACGCCCAGCGGGCGCGCTAGCACGGCTTCGTCGTAGTGCGGGCTTTTTGGATTGACGGAGAGGCGATCGGGCGGCGAATTACTCATGTCTTGATCCTGAAAATATCTGGGCCCACCAGGATTCGAACCTGGAACCAAAGGATTATGAGTCCTCTGCTCTAACCGTTGAGCTATAGGCCCGTTGGAAGGCTCGCCGTCGAAATGAGCCGGCGTTTTGCAGTGGCCGGGGATTCTACCCGTCGATCGAGGCTTTGCCGACCGCAACGAAAAAGGCCTCGCGTCGGCGAGGCCTTTTCGTCAAACGATACCGACTCGATCACTCGATATCGAGGAAGCCGCGCAGGGTTTCCGAACGGGTCGGGTGACGCAGCTTGCGCAGGGCCTTGGCTTCGATCTGACGGATGCGCTCACGGGTGACGTCGAACTGCTTGCCGACTTCTTCCAGTGTGTGGTCTGTGTTCATGTCGATGCCGAAGCGCATGCGCAGCACCTTGGCTTCACGCGGGGTCAGGCCGGCGAGGATGTTGTGCACGGACTCGCGCAGGCCGGTTTCGGTCGCGGTGTCGTCCGGCGAGGACATGTTGACGTCCTCGATGAAGTCGCCCAGGTGCGAATCCTCGTCGTCGCCGATCGGCGTCTCCATGGAAATCGGTTCCTTGGCGATCTTCAGCACCTTGCGGATCTTGTCCTCGGGCATGTCCATTTCCTTGGCCAGCTCCTCCGGCGTGGCCTCGCGGCCGAACTGCTGGAGCATCTGGCGGGAAATGCGGTTCAACTTGTTGATCGTCTCGATCATGTGCACCGGGATACGGATGGTGCGCGCCTGGTCGGCGATGGAGCGGGTGATCGCCTGGCGGATCCACCACGTCGCATAGGTCGAGAACTTGTAGCCGCGGCGGTATTCGAACTTGTCCACCGCCTTCATCAGGCCGATGTTGCCTTCCTGGATCAGGTCGAGGAACTGCAGGCCACGGTTGGTGTACTTCTTGGCGATGGAAATCACGAGACGCAGGTTGGCCTCGACCATTTCCTTCTTGGCCTTGCGCGCCTTCGCCTCGCCGATGGCCATGGCGCGGTTGATTTCCTTGATCTCGCCCAGCGTCAGGTGCAGCGCCTTCTGGATGGCGATCAGCTTTTCCTGCTCGGCGACGATGTCGTCATGGTATTCGCGGATGCCGGACGACCACTTCTGCTTGCGGCGGATCAGGTCGTCAGCCCAGGCCAGATTGATCTCGTTGCCCGGGAAGGCGCGCAGGAAATCTCGACGCGGCATGCGCGCACGCTTCACGCAGCGATCCATGATCGAGCGCTCGTGCAGGCGGATCGCGTTGATCACTTCACGCAGCTTGCGCACGAACTCGTCCATCAGCGCCAGCGGCAGCTTGAACTCGAGGAAACCCTCGGCCATCTGCTCGCGGGTCTTCAGCGCCTTCTTGTCGTCGCCGCCGTACTTGTCATGCTGCTTGACGAACTTGTCGTACAGCTTGGCCAGCGCGTGCATCTTGGCCGCGACTTCCTCCGGGTCCGGACCGGTGTCCGCCGGGGTGTCGCTGCTGTCGTCGTCGTCATCGTCGTCGTCGCTGTCGTCGGCGCTGTCCTTGTCATCCTTGCTGTCGTCCTTGGTGTTCTTGGACGGCGGCGGATTCGGCTGGGCGACGGTGTCGTCCTGGTTGGGATCGACGAAGCCGGTGAGGATTTCGTTGAGGCGGCGCTTGCCCTCGAGGTGCTGCTCGTATTCCTCGACCAGCAGGCTGATCGACCACGGGAAGCTGGCCAGCGAAGCCAGCACCTGGTTCAGGCCTTCCTCGATGCGCTTGGCGATGGCGATCTCGCCCTCGCGGGTCAACAGCTCGACCGTACCCATCTCGCGCATGTACATGCGCACGGGATCGGTGGTGCGGCCGGCCTCGGAGTCGAGCGCCGACAGCGCCGCCACGGCTTCTTCGGCCGCGGTGTCATCGTCGGAAGCGGAGGATTCGGACGAGATCAGCATGTCGCCATCGGGTGCCTGTTCGTGCACCTCGATGCCCATGTCGTTGATCATGCCGATGATGTCTTCGATCTGCTCGGCGTCGACCACGTCGTCCGGCAGGTGGTCGTTGACTTCTGCGTAGGTCAGGTAACCCTGTTCGCGGCCCTTGATGATGAGCTGCTTGATCTCGGATTGCTGCTGCTGCGGTTCGATCGCCATTCGGGACCTGCGGGAACTGGGGGAGAAATGAACTTTTCAGTATATCGGGTCGGATAGACCAAATCCAAGGCGTGGACCGCAATTTCGAGGGATTCTCCTGTTGAATACGCAAGAACTCGCGAAATCGGGACAAATCCAGCGGCTTGTCGACGCTTTCGTCTCAGGTTTCCAGCCAGAAGGTCACCGGCCCGTCGTTCACCAGCGAGACCTGCATATCGGCGCCGAATTCGCCGCTGGCGACCGCGGAATGCCGCGTTCTCGCCAGCGTCAGCAGGCGCTCGAAACCGGCACGGGCCTGCTCCGGCGGCGCCGCGCTGGTGAAGCTGGGGCGCAGGCCCTTGCGGGTGTCGGCGGCCAGCGTGAACTGCGGCACCAGCAGCAGGCCACCACCCATGTCGGCCAGCGACCGGTTCATGCGCCCGGCCTCGTCAGCAAAGACGCGATAGGCCAGCAGCCGCTCGCACATGCGCTGGATGCGGGCGTCGTCGTCGTCGGGCTGGACGGCGGTCAAGGCGAGCAGGCCATTGCCAATCTGGCCCACGCAGCGTCCTCCGACCTCCACTTTCGCTTCACGCACGCGCTGGATCAGGGCAATCATGACGCCATTATCGGCGGTGACCGGCGAACCGGCCAGCCGGGCAGGCTAGACTGCGCGGCCATGAATACGTCGCGTCCCTCACCGAACCGCCTGCTGTTCGCGCTGGTGTGGTTGGTCGGTAGCCTGCCGAAGCCGCTGATGCGGGTGCTGGCGGCGAGCCTGGCGCGGCTGTATCGCCTGCTCGGCCTTCGCGAATGGCGAGTGGCAACTCGCAACCTGTCGCTGTGCTTTCCCGACATGGACGCAGCTCCACGCCGGCGTCTGGCGCTGGAATCGTTGCAGGGTGCGGCATTGACACTGCTGGAGAGCCTGCGCGTGTGGAGCCGGCCGGCGGCGGACAACCTTCGCTGGATCAGCGGCGTCGACGGCGAACCGCTGCTGGATGCCGCGCTGGCAACGGATCGTGGCGTGCTGGTCGCGGCACCGCATCTCGGCAACTGGGAATTGCTCAACCAGTACCTGGCCAGTCGCGCGCCGCTCGCCATCGTCTATCGTGCGCCGCGACAGAAGCTGCTGGAAAACCTGCTGCTGCGTGGACGTGGCGTCGACGGTGTCGAACAGGTCCGCGCCGAACCGTCGGCCGTGCGCACCCTGCTCAAGCGACTGCAGGGCGGTGGCATGGTCGGCATCCTGCCCGACCAGCAGCCCAAGCGCGGCGAAGGCGAGTTCGCACCCTTTTTCGGCATTCCTGCCCTGACCATGACGCTGTTTCCGCGCCTGGCCCAGCGCACTGGCGCCAGCGTGCTGTTCGCCTTCGCCCGGCGCGAAGACGATGGTCGCTTCCGCATCATCATCCGCGCGGCTGAAGCCGGCATCGCAGATCGCGATCCGTTAACCGCCACCGCAGCATTGAATCGCAGCGTGCAGGCCTGCGTCGAACTGGCGCCGGCGCAGTATCAATGGAGCTACAAGCGCTTCAGCCTGCGCCCGGGAGGCGAGCCGAAACTGTATTGAGACCGCCGCAGTCACGGACCGGCCCGCGACACGTCGTGATGGCATCGGCGATGCCAATCGTCGCGAACCGGTTGCTATGCTCGCGCCATGACTGAAACCCACTCCGAAGCCGTACCGACTCCGGTCGCGCCGGTCGATGATGACGGCTTTCGCCCGCTTCCCGACGCCGCGCTGAGCAGCGCACGCCTCGGCGGCCTGATCCGCGCCCTGCTGCTGGGCGGCGGGTTAGGCCTGGCCTTCGGGCTGATCCTCGGCGCGAACGTCGACATCGGCATCGGCCAGCGCCTGCTGCTGATCCTGTTCGGCATCCTCGGCTGGGGCCTGCCGGGCTGGTTCTGGCAGCGCGCTGCCTGGCGACGCACGCGCTACCGCGTGGACGACGACGGCTGGCACGTGCGGCGCGGCGTGCTGTGGCGCAGTGAAACGCTGGTGCCGCGTTCCCGCGTGCAGCACGTCGACGTCAATCACGGCCCGGTGGATCGCCACTTCGGCCTCGCCTCGCTGAAAGTGCATACGGCGGGCACGCGGATGGAGGCCGTCACCCTACACCGACTGCTGGAAGCCGACGCGCTGGCCCTGCGTGACCGGCTGCTCGACCACCACGGCAACGAGCGCGATGACGACGCCGTCTGACCAACACGACAACGTGGCGGCGGAGGCAGAAACAGCATCACTGCCACATCGCCTGCATCCCTGGTCCTGGCTGTTCGCCGTCCTCGCCCTGATACAGAGCTTCGCACTGCCGCTTGTCGCGCTGGTGTTCTTCGGTGGCGGCGACAGTTGGCAGTTCTGGGGCCTGCTCGGCGGCGTGTTCATCGCCCTGGCCTCGGTGGTGCAGTACCTGACCTATCGCTACGGCGTGGTGGGTGACGAGCTGGTGATCCGCGCCGGCATCCTGCATCGCAATCGCCGCCACGTCCCGCTGCAGCGCATCCGAAACGTCAGCCTCAAGCAGAACGTGCTGCATCGCGCCTTCGGTGTCGCCGAGGTGCGGCTGGAGTCGGCCGGCGGCCATGGCGCCGAGGCGACGATGCGCGTGCTGTCGCTGGACGCCGCTCGCCGCTTGGAATCACTGATCGAGCGCCACATCGAGCAAGGTGTCGATGCCGGAACGCCAGCGACAGACGCCGAAGCCGCGCCCGCGCTGCTGACGCTGGACAGTGGCGAACTGTTTCGCCTTGGACTGGTCTCGAACCGTGGCATGGTGGTGGTCGGTGCTGCGATGGCGGCGATCTGGCAACTGCTGCCGGATGACGCCGACGACTGGATCAGTCAAAGCTGGATCGGCGACGGCGCGCAGGCGCTGTTCGGCCGTGCCATGGCGGCACACCTCGGCTGGCTTGGCTGGCTGCTGGCCATCGCCGCTGTGGTGTTCGCCGCGTTGTTCGCCCTGCGGTTGCTGTCGGTGGTTCTCGCCTTCGTGCAATACCACGGCTTCGCGCTGCGCCTCGGTCGCAGCCGGCTCAGCGTCGAGCGCGGCCTGCTTAGCCGCGTTCGCGCCAGCGCGCCGCCCAAGCGCATCCAGTTCTGGAACCGTCGCGAATCGCTGCTGCAGCGATGGCTGGGCCGGCAGTCGCTGCATGTGGAAACCGCCGTCGGCATGCAGGAAGACGGCGCCTCCTCCGCGATCGACCATTTGGCGCCCATCGCGCAACCGGCCGTGATCGACCGGTTGCTGGCGCGACTGCTGCCGGCTCGAAGCCTTGAGGACCTTGACTGGCAGCCGATCCATCCGCGCGCCTGGCGACGCATGGTGAAGTGGCCGCTGGCGCTGCTGCTCATCGCCTCCGTTCCGTTGTGCTGGTTCTTCGGTGCAACCGGTGCACTGCCGCTGCTGCTGGCACCGTGGCTGCTGTGGTCGACACGGCGGCTGGCGGACTCTCGCGGTTGGGCGCTGAACAGCCTCCTGATCAGTTGGCGCAGTGGTTGGCTGGGCCGCCAAGAAAGCTTCGTCGAGGTAAACAAGCTGCAGGGGGTGCAACTGCTGCAGTCACCCTTCGACCGCCGCCACGGCATGGCCACCTTGCGCGTCGATACCGCCGGCGCACATCCGCTGAGCAGCAGCTTGCGCATCGACATGGACTACCTGCCCGAAGCCGACGCCCGCGAGCTCTACCGCCGACTGGCCAGCCGCATCGCCAGCACGCCGCTGGATTGGTAACTGCCCTGCCCGGTCTGCCCTGCGATCAGTCGCGCCAGAACGTCGGCGACAGCAGCACCAGCACGGTCACCACCTCCAGACGGCCCAGGATCATGGCGAAGGTGCACAGCCAGGTGCCGAAGTCGTTGACCGCGATGAAGTTGGCGCTGGTTTCGCCAAGGCCCGGACCCAGGTTACCCATGGTCGCCACCACCGCACCCACCGAGCTGCGGAAGTCGAGGCCAGTGGCATTGAGGATCAGGATCAGCGTCCCGAAGCACAGCGTGTACAGCGCCATGAAGCCGCCCACCGACAACACCACGCGTTCGGACACGCGCTTGCCGCCCATCTTCACCAGGAACTGGCCCTTGGGATGCACCAACTGGCGCACTTCGCGCAATCCCTGGCGAAGAAACATCAGCACGCGGGCGACCTTGATGCCGCCGGCGGTGGAGCCGGAACAGCCGCCGATGATCGCCAGGAACACCAGGATCACCGGTGACGGCGTTGCCCAGTTGTCGAAGCCGGAAGTGGAATAGCCCGTGGTCGTGATGCAGGACACGACCTGGAACAACGCATGACTGAACGCCGCACCCGGGCTGTCGTAGGTGCCCCCCAGCCACAGCAGCAGCATGACCAACAGCGCCGCACCCAGGGTGATGCGCACGAAGGCGCGGGTTTCGGAATCACGGAAGTAAAGGCCGACTTCGGCCCGCCGCCAGGCCATGTAGTGCAGGCCGAAGCTGATGCCGCCAACCAGCATGAACAGGCTGGCGATGGCGTCCAGCAGCCAACTGTCCCAGTGGCCGAAACTGGCGTCGTGGGTGGAAAAACCACCCGTGGCCACGGTCGACATGGCATGGCAGATGGCGTCGAACAGGCTCATCCCACCCAGCCAGAAGGCCACCGCACAGATGGCGTTCAGCGCCAGATAGACGATCCACAGCGCCTTGGCGGTCTCGGCGATGCGCGGCGTCAGCTTGGTGTCCTTGGTCGGGCCGGTGCTCTCTGCGCGGAACAACTGGGTGCCGCCGATCCGCAGCATCGGCAGGATTGCCACCGCCAGGATCACGATGCCCATGCCACCGATGAAGTTGAGGCTTTGCCGGTAGAACAGCACGCTCTTCGGCAGCGCATCGAGACCAATGATGACCGTGGCGCCGGTGGTAGTGATGCCGGAGGTGGCCTCGAACACGGCGTCCACGTAGCTCAGGTGTGGTGGGCCGGTCACGAACGGAATCGCACAGACCAGACTGACCAGACACCAGGTGGCGGTGACGATGAAGAAACCGTCACGCAGGCGCAACTGGTAGTCGACTTTGCGCACCGGGAACCACAGCGCCGCGCCGAGGATGGCGCTGGCCAGAAAGCTCTCCACAAACGCCGGCACCGTCATCTCGTCGAGAACAACGGCGATGGCGATCGGCGGCAGCGCGATCACCGAGGACATGCCGATCAGCGCGCCGAGCACGCGCTGGATGGCCTTGTAACGGGTCGAGAGCAAGATGGCGTCCTAGGGCCTAGATCCAGGTCGCGTCGGCGCGGAACAATGCCTCGACCTGCGGCAACTGGCGCTTGTCGAGCAGGAACATGATCACGTGGTCGTTGGGCTCGATGATCACATCATGGTGTGCGATCAGCAGCTTTTCACCGCGCACCACGCCACCGATGGTCGCAGCTTCCGGCAGCTCCAGCTCGTCCAGCGAACGACCAATCACCCTCGACGTGCGGCGGTCCCCCAGCGCCACCGCCTCGATGGCCTCGGCGGCGCCACGACGCAGCGAATGCACGCGCACCATGGTGCCCTGGCGGATGTGCGTGAGCAGTGCGCCGAGAGTCACCTGCTGCGGGCTCACCGCGATGTCGATGCTGCCGCCCTCGACCAGTTCGGCGTAAGCCGGCCGGTTGATCAGCGATACCACGCGCTGGCAGCCGAGGCGCTTGGCCAGCATCGCCGAGAGGATATTGGCCTCGTCGTCGTTGGTCAGCGCGCAGTAGATGTCGGTCTGGTCGATGTTCTCCTCGCGCAGCAGGTCCTCGTCAGCGCAGTCACCGATCAGCACGATGCTGTTGCGCAGGTCCTCGGCGATGCGCTTGGCGCGCTCGCGTGAGCGTTCGAGGATCTTCACACCGTGATGCCGTTCCAGCGCCTTGGCCAGTGAACGACCGATGTTGCCGCCACCGGCAATGAACACGCGACGCGCGGCCTTCTCGGCACGGCGCAGTTCGTTCATCACGGTGCGGATGTCCCGGCGGTCAGCAAGGAAGAACACTTCGTCGTCGCGCTCGATCACCGTATGCGCTTCCGGTCGGATCGGCTTGCCGTCGCGGTAGATCGCGGCGACACGCGCATCGACGCCGGTCGGCAGGTGTGCGCGCAATTCCTTGATCTGGTGCCCGACCAGCGCACCGTCCTGCACCGCACGCACCGCGACCAATTGCGCGCGACCATCGGCGAAGTCCAGCACCTGCAACGCACCCGGGTACTCGATCAGTCGCTGCACGTGACGACAGACCAGTTGTTCGGGGCTGATCGCGACATCCACCGAGCTGCGGCCCTTCGACAGCAACTCGCCGTGCTCGATGTACTCGGCCTCGCGCAGGCGGGCAATCTTGGTCGGGGTGTTGTAGACGGTGTCGGCCACCAGGCAGGCAATCAGGTTGACTTCATCGCTGGAGGTCACCGCGATCACCAGGTCGGCATCGTCGGCACCTGCCTGGCCGAGCACGCTGGGCAGCGAGGCGTGGCCATCAACGGTGCGGATATCGAGACGCTCCGACAGTTCGCGCAGCTTTCCGCCATCGGTATCGACCACGGTGATGTCGTTGTTCTCCGAGGACAGCGCGCTGGCCACCGAGCTGCCTACCTGGCCGGCGCCAAGGATCAGGATCTTCATGCCGCTGTGCCTTCCCTGTCGGTCATCGTTTCAGGCTTCAGTCGTCGCGACCGCCGGAACGGTTGTCCACGCCCAGGTCGCGAAGCTTGCGATACAGGTGGGTGCGCTCCATGCCGGTCATTTTAGCGAGCTTGCCGACGCTACCGCCGGCTTCGTCAAGTCGGCGACTGAGATAGAGGCGCTCGAACTGCTCTCGCGCCTCGCGCAGCGGCAGCCTGAAGTCGATGTCGACAGCCGGCGTTTCGGCCATCGCCACCGGTGCCACGCGACCGTCGAGCATGGCGTCGATCTCCGACACCGACACCTCGTCGCTGCCCAGCAGGGTCAGCCGCTGCACCAGGTTGCGCAGTTCGCGCTGGTTGCCCGGCCAGTCGTGGCGCTGCAGGCGACTCTGCGCTGCCGGCCCGAAGCGGCGCGGCGACAGGCCGTCACGGCCGGCGAAATGCTGGGCAAACTGCTCCAGCAGCGGCGCAAGATCGGCGCGGCGCTCGCGCAGCGGCGGCACCTCCAGCGGCACCACGTTGAGCTGGAAATAGAGCTCGTCGCGGAAACGTCCCTGCGCGCGCGCGGCCTCCAGGTCCTGTGCGGTGGCGGCGACTACGCGCACGTCGAGATCGACCGGCTGCTGTCCGCCAACGCGCAGCAACTGCCCGCGCTCGATCACGCTGGACAGGCGTTGCTGCAGCTCCGCGTCGAGCTCGGCCACCTCATCCAGGAACAGCGTGCCGCCCTGCGCCTGCTCCAGCAGGCCGGGGCGCACGCCATTCGCATCCTCGGCACCGAATAGCGTCGCTGCCGCCTGACCACTGGCAATCGCACCCGGAATCACCGCAATGAACGGCTGGTCGCGGCGCGGACCGATGCTGTGCAGCCAGCGCGCCAGCGATTCCTTGCCGGTGCCCGGCTCGCCGCGCAGCAGCACGGCACTGTCGTGTGCGGCGAGGCGCTCCAGGCTGTCGCGCAGCGAAGCCATCGGCGCACTGTCGCCCAGCGGCTTCACCGGCTGCGCCTGTTTGCGCAGCGCTGCGTTGTCGGCGCGCAGGCGACTGGCCTCCAGCGCACGCTGCAGCGTGATCAGCAGCTTGGCCAGGGTAATGGGCTTTTCGATGAAATCGTAGGCGCCGAGCTTGGTTGCCTCGACCGCCGTGTCCACGGTGCCGTGGCCGGACATCATCACCACCGGGAACGCCAGCCCACCACGTCGACGCCCGGCTTCGGCCCAGCCACGCAGCAGCGACAGGCCGTCTTCGCCCGGCATCCAGATGTCCAGCAGCACCGCGTCCGGTGCCTGCTGCGCCACCAGCAGGCGCGCGGCTTCGGCATCGGGCGCGTCGCTGACCCGGTAGCCCTCGTCTTCCAGCACGTCACGCAGCAGGCCGCGGATGTCGGGCTCGTCGTCGACGATCAGGATGTGGGCGTGCGCGGTGGCGGGCATGGGTCGACGTCAGTTCGTTGCAAAAACGCAACAAAGTCTGACGCCACAGCCCGCCAGCGGCAAGCATTGTCTACGGCACGGCGGCCCGACCGCTCACGCGGTAGCGGCCATCATTCACCGAAACTGTCGTCGAAGATGCGGAAGCTCTGCACCGGGATGGCGACGGAGAGCAGGTTGTCACCACCGGCATCCGGCTCGATACCTTCCACATCGGCGTAGTACGGGTTCTCGTCGGGGTCGAAAGCCACCGGTGGCAGCACGGTGATGCTGAGTCCCGTGGTTTCGCCCGGCGCCAGCGTGCCGATGTCGCAGGTGGTGACCGGATCGACATGGCTGCAGCTGCCCTTGTCGGTCGCCATGTCGAACAGCGTGACGCCCGGCGGCAGCCTGCCTTCGAAGCGGACGCCGGTAGCGTTGATCCCGCTGACACCGCCCTGCGGCATGGCGTTGCTGATCTCGAACAGCATCGTCACCTGCGACCCGGGTGGTGGAAAATCGGACTGCGCCGGCGTCTCCTCGATGGTGAGGTCGATCATGTCGATCACCTCCACCGTGGCCTGCACGCTGCCATCGGTGCCGCCGCCATCCAGCACCAGCAGCGCGATATTGTGACTACCCAGGTTGGTGTAGATGTGCTCGGCGATGACCTGGCCGAGGCCGTCATGCGTCGGGGTGATTACCGGTGGCCGCGGATCGGCGTCGGGGTCCATGGGCGTGACGTCGTTACTGGAATCGATGCTGCCGTCACCCCAGGCGATCTGCACGAAATGCGGATCGGCGGGGTCGGGGTCGTCGTACTCGGCGAGCAGCGGTAGCGGGAAGCCACGACCGGCCTGCAGCGCGCTGCCGACGATCTTGCCGCGCAGCAGCGGCCACAGCTTCTTCGGCACGATGCGTGACTCCTGGTCGGTGAAACGCACAACCGGCAAGTCGTTGAGCGGATTCACCGTGAAGGTCACGATCGCGATGTTGGAATCAAACTGGCCGTCGTTGACCCGGAAGGCGATGGCGTCCTCGCCGCTGAAGTCCGCGTCCGGCGTGTACTGGCGACTGGCTCCGGTGCCGATCAGGCTGCCGTGCTGCGGCGGCTCCACGATGTGGAAGCTCAGCGTGTCCAGGCCATTGAAGTCGATGCCGGCAATGCCGTCCGGATCGCTGGCCACCAGTTTGAAGTCCAGCGCGCTGTCCTCGTCCAGTGAATGGTCGCCGTCCACCGCTTCCGGCGCGCGGAAGTTGCGGTTGACGGTGATGGTCGCTGTGCCGATGCCGCTGTCAGCCAGGCCGTCATTGGCGCGGAATTGGAAACTGTCCGTGCCCTGGAAGTCGTTGTCCGAGGCATAGGCCACGGTCACGCTGTTCTCGGTGATGTCCTTGAACGGCGCGGTCTCGAACACGTGCAGCAGCGAGAACTCGCGATCCAGCACGTGGAACTTGCTGGCGTTGACGCTGATGTCGGTGGGCCGGCCCATGTCGCCGAGCACGAAGCAGCCGCCATCGCAGGTCGATGACGCCTGTCCGGCGAAATCGCCGAGCGGCGTGAAGCGCTGCACCCGGTAGTTGTCGTAGTCGGTGACGTAGAGCATGTCGTTGGGATCCAGCGCCATGCCCATCGGCATGTCGAACTGGCCGGGCGCGCTGCCGCTGGTGACGGCGACGCTGCACGTCGCATCGGTGCAGCTGTAGCCGAAACTGCGGCCGTTGGCGTCGTCGCAGTTCGGACCGCTGTCGCAACGCCCCATCCAGCCGACCAGCGCGCCGGGCGTGAAGGTCACGCCGTCGTAGTCGGAGGGCGCGAACTTGTAGATGCGATCGGTGCCCGGATCAGGGATGTACAGCGCACCGCTGCTGTCCAGCTCCATGGTGAAGCCAGCCGTGCTGCTGCCGGCCACGTCGGGCGGGTTCGACAGGAAGTCGGCACCGCCATTGAACGCGCCGATATACGGCGGCTGATCGCTACCGCTGTTGCCGTCGTAGGCGTACAGATACCGCTTGTCGGAGGCGTAGATGATGCCGGTGTCCGGATCATAGGTGGCGGCAACATGCTTCATCCTGCGATTGAGCGGTTCCGTGTCGCGCAGCTCCCAGCGCTGGTAGCTGGACAGGTCGGACGTATAGCGGCGCAGCACCAGCCACTCGCTGTTGCTGGCCGGCGACGCGGCCTGGACATGACCACCGCTGTCCACGGTGACGCGATTGATGTCGCTGAAGCCGAAGTTGGCCGGCGTGCTGCTCAGCAGTTCGCCGTTGGCGCTCCACATCGAGATGCGTGGATCGGTGACCGGATAGCCATTGGTGCAACGCCATTCGCGGTCCAGCACATAGGCCACGTCGTCATCGCGCAGGTGCACGAAGATCGCGCTGTAGGGGAAGTCCACGGGCACCGGTCGTGACGGAATGGCATGGCAGAACGCCGCGTCCAGATCGGATGCCGGATTGCTGGATGTATTGAGGATGTCGCCCACTTCGTCGTCCGGCCTTACCCGGAAGTCCTCGATGAAGTAGGGCACCAGCGGCGCAACGAAGAAGCCATGTGCCGGCAGTTCGGTGATGCGGAAGTTCAGCGGATCGAAGCGTCCGGACAGGAAGTCGTTGTCGGAGCCGGACAGCAGCAGGTCGACCGGCTGGCTGGTCAGCGTGGTTCCGGATACGTTCTGCACGCTGGGTGGCGTGTTGCTACCCGGCGACTTCACCGTGATCCACTGCGATTTCTGGCTGCTGTTGCCGCTGGCGTCCGTGGCCGTCCACTGCACCTCGGTGCGGCTGTTGACCGGGAAGCTCACCGGCGTTGTCGAAGCAATCGCCGGGTTGGGATCCGCCAGGTCGAAGACCACGGCGCTGCCAATTTGCACGTCCTCCGTCGAAGGCGGCGTGCTGGATTCCACCACCTGGCTCGGCGGTGCCAGCAGGATCGGTGCCAGCGTGTCCTGCACCAGGATGCTTTGCTGCAGGCTGTCCTCGCCACTGTTGCCAGCGCCCAGCGGCCCGATGTCGCGGGCCGTCCAGGTAACGACAGTCGTACCAATCGGCAGGAAGTCCGGCGCATCGTGACCCACCGACGGCGTCAGGCCGCAGGGATCGGTCGCGTTGATGGTGGCGCGCAGCGCAGCGAAATGATCGGCCCAACGCTCGCCGCCGAAACGCCGGGCTTCGATCGGCGGCGGGTTGGGCGCGCTGGTACTGATCGAAGGCGGATTGATGTCATAGACGGCGAATTCGGTCTGCTGCGGGTGACTGGCCGTTCCCACGGTCGCGTTGTCGGCCAGCACGTCGGCACCGATCACGCCGGCGGACAACGCCGCGTTCTTCAGGAACTCCTTGCCGATGGCGGCGGCACGCGCGGCGCTCTTGGGCTCGGTCCTGGTGATCGCCTCGCCGTACTTCAGTTCGGCGTTGTAGACGAACAACACCGCCGGGATGGCGACATCGAAGATCGGATCGAGCTGGGTTTCCGCCAGCCAGTCCAGGCGATGTTCGCCGGAGGGAAAGCTGACGCGACGGTTGCCCGGCGACCAGTCGTCGAGGAACGGTGAATCCACCGACACATCCACCTGGCTGTTGCCGTGCGCCACCGTCGGCGTACCAAAAGCGCCCCAGTTGCCGGGCAGCGGCTGGATGTCCCAGAGGTTGAACAGGTTGCCGTAGCTCGCCTTGATCTGCGGCAGGGTGAATTCGTAACGGCAGCCGCCCTGTGCATTCGGCGTCACCGGTGACGGCATGGGCGCGATGAACTTTGCCGGCAGGTAGCGCAGGCGGATGTCGATGCCGATGGTGGCGAGATCGGCCGCTGTTCCGAAGGGCCCGGGCAGGAACGAGGTCGGCAACAGCGCCAGGTGCGCGGCGGCCCAGTCGGTGTAGGCCTGCTGGTAGCCCGGGTTGTCGCCGACATCGGCGGGTGCCGGCGTGCTGGCGAACAGCAGTGTGGCGACGACGGCAGCAAGTGGAAGCGGACGTGGTTTGGCGGCGTTCATGGCAGCGACTTCGTGGCGGTCCTGTGAGGTGAGGCGGGACTTGCGGCAGAATCGGGTCATCGATGCACGCAACCGGCAGCTCGACGTGACCCCAGCGCAGGACGACAGAGGCCGAAACGACGCACCGCAGGGCAGTGATCCGAAACTGTGGGCGGCGCTGTACGACGAGCTGAAGTCGCTGGCGCGACGGCGACTGCGTGCCGAGTCCACACCCGACCTGCTGCAGCCCACCGCGCTGGTGGCCGAAGCCTGGCTGCGCATGGCCGGCGAGCGCAGCGACGAACTGCGCTTCGCCGACCGCCGCCACTTCCTGCGCATGGCCGCACGGGTGATGCGCCATGTGCTGGTGGATCAGGCGCGTGCGTTGAAAGGCCCGCAGCGCGATCACGGCGCCCTGCGCGTAACCCTCGACTCACGCCTGCCCGGTGCCGATGCCATCGGCGACGGCGACCTGCTCGACATCGACGCCGCGCTGTCGCGCCTGCATGCCGAGCAGGCGCGCGCGGCCGACGTACTGGAGCTGCACTACTTCGGCGGCATGAACTACGCCGAGATGGCCGAAGCGCTGGCCGTTTCCGAAGCCACGGTGAAGCGCGACCTGCGCAGCGGCCGCGCCTGGCTGCTGGCCGAGCTGGATGACGACGCCGCATGAGCCGCCCGGATTTCGAGCGTCTCGATGCGCTGTTTCACGAGGCGCTGGCGCTGCCGGAGAGTGAGCGCGCCGCCTACATCGACAGCGCCTGCGGCGACGATGTCGCGCTGCGCAAGCGCCTGCTGGCCATGCTGGCGCAGGACGCCCGAGCGAGTGCCGAAACAGACGCCGACACCGACCCGCTGTCGCGCGCCGTGTCCGCCGGTCGCCAGCAGCTCGCTGGCGACAAGCGCATTCCGGATCGCATCGGCCCGTTCCGCCTGCGGTGCAAACTGGGCCAGGGCGGCATGGGTACGGTGCATCTCGGCGAACGCGAGGACAGCGACTTCCGCCAGCAGGTCGCGATCAAGCTGCTGCATCACCTCGGCGATGACGCGATCACTGCCGCGCGCCTGCGTCGCGAACGCGCGCTGCTGGCACGGCTCAGCCACCCGCACATCGCGCAACTCATCGACGGTGGCGAACTGGAGGGTGGCACGCCGTGGGTGGCGATGGAGTACGTCGAAGGGCAGACGCTGACACGCCATGCCGACGCGGAGAAACTCGGCATCAACGCTCGACTGGCCCTGTTCGACCAGTTGCTCGACGCCGTGGCCTACGCGCACCGGCATCTGGTCGTGCACCGCGACATCAAGCCGGAGAACGTACTGGTCGATGGCGACGGCAACGTCAAACTGCTGGACTTCGGCATCGCCAAACTGATCGAGGACGAAGGCGCACTGGCCACGCCGGCGACCATGACCGTGGCCGGCGCAATGACGCCGGTCTATGCCTCGCCCGAGCAGCTGCAGGGACAGGCCGTGTCGACACAGAGCGACGTGTACTCGTTGGGCGTGGTGCTGTACGAACTGCTTTCCGGACAACTGCCCTTCGCGCCCGAGCCCGGCGTCACGCCACTGGCATTGCAGCAGCGCATCTGCACCACGCAGGCCGCACCGCCCAGCCGCGTCGCGCGCGACGACCTGCCGCGTCGTCGCCTGCGCGGTGACCTCGACCGGATCGTGCTCAAGGCACTGCGCAAGGAACCACCGCGCCGCTACGTCTCGGTCGACGCGCTGGCCGACGACCTGCGTCGCCATCGCAAAGGCATGCCGGTATCGGCACGACCGGACAGCCTCGGCTATCGCCTCAGCAAGTTTGTCTCGCGCAACCCGGCCGGCGTCATTGCCTCGCTGCTGCTGCTGGGAACACTGGTGGCTTTCGCTGCGGTGAGTCGCTGGCAGGCGGTGCAGATTGCCGCCCAGCGCGACCGCGCCGAGCAGGAAGCCGCCGCCGCCAGACAGGTAGCCGACGCGATGATCGAGCTGTTCCGCGTGCCCGATCCGGTCATGTCGGCGGAGCGCGACCTGACCGCCCGCGAACTGCTCGACCAGGCCGCCGCCGCGCTGCCATCGACGATGCAGGACGCGCCGTTGCTGCGCGCCCGGCTGCTGCACGTCATCGGCCTGTCCTTCGCCAACATCGGCGCCTATGAGCAGTCGGTGGTGCAGTTCGAGGAAGCGCTGCGCATTCGCGAGCAGGAGGTCGGTTTCGACAGCCTGGAAGCCTCGGAAACGCTGAATCGCCTCGGCAACGTGCATCGCATGTACGGGCGACTGGACCTGGCCGAGCCTCTGCTGGTGCGCGCTCTGGAAATACGCGAGAAGTCCGGCGCCGGGCCCGACCTGGCGCTGGCAGACAGCTTCAACAACGTCGGCCTGCTGCAGCACGACCTCGGTCACGACGACGACGCACTGGCAACGCTGCAGAAGTCCATCGACATGCACCGCGCCGTCAGCGGCGAAGACACCGTGGCCGTCGCCATCGCCCTGCACAACCGCACGCTGGCGCTGCGCCGGCTGCAGCGCAACGACGAAGCCATGCGCGAGATCGAGCAGTCCATCGCCATCAAACAGCGGCATGGCCTGGATGGCCGTTCGACGATGATGAATTCGCTGGGCCTTCGCGCCGAGATCCTCGCCGACCAGGGCCACTACGACGAAGCACTGACCATTCGCGAGCAGACCCTGCAACGTCGGCGGGAGCTCTATCCCGAAGGCCATCCCAGCCTGATCAGCGGCCTGGTCAACATGGCGCAACTGCGGATCGCCATGGGCCACCCCGAGGGCGCCGGTCCGCTGCTCGAAGAAGCGGATGAATGGGCGCGCAGGATTGACCCCGACCGCGGTCTGATCACCGCCGGCGTTCGTCTCGCCCAGGGCCACCTCGCCCTCGCCCAGCACGACAACGAGCGAGCGCAGAACCTGTTCAACATGGCCCTGACCATCCGCCGCGACCGCCTGCCCGCCGGACATCCGGACCTGACTGAAGTGGAACAGCTACTCCCGGTATCGCAATGAAGACGACGGCCGTCATCGTCGCGCTGATTCTTGTGGCCTCATTTCTGCAAGCCCTTTCCTGGACATTCCTGGCCGGCTTTCCCCGACCGAGGCTGCGGCGATGGCGCGCGCCCTTTCCCAGCGATATCTGACAGCGATGTACGCGAAGTTGCAAAGCCATAGCGACGCACCCATCGTTTGGGATGAACGTAGCGAGTCGCGTCTGGGGCCTTGATGGCAGCGAGCCGAAGGAAGTCGTGCTCCTTCCCGGCGAACGCACAAACCCGGAAATGCTCTGGCGCGCTGATGGCGATGCAGACGTTCATGCATCCAGCGCCAAGTGAGAGCTCGCGGTGAGGACGTCAACGCTGTCCGATCGAACGCCATCAGCGTGACCACTCCGAAGTTCGCTACCATCGCCGGCATCACCTGATGGGAACTTCCGATGAGTGACATGCCGCCAGCCGACCAACTGCATCACCATCGTCGGCGCATGGGCGGACGCGACACACGGGAGGCGCACCGCGCGGCGACGCCGCTGGAACTGCTGTTCGACCTGACTTTCGTGGTCAGTTTCGGTTTCGCCGCCTCGCACTTCGCACACGCGCTGGCCGAAGGCCATTACTCGACGGCATTTGTCGGCTTCGGCTTTGCCAGCTTTGGCATCTGCTGGGCCTGGGTGAACTTTTCCTGGTTCGCTTCCGCCTATGACACCGACGACTGGCTGTTCCGCCTGATGACGATGATCCAGATGGTCGGCGTACTGATCCTTGCCATCGGCATTCCGCGGTTGTTTGGCTCGCTGGAACACGGCGGCGACCATCTCGCCATTGGCACCATGGTGTCCGGCTATGTCGTCATGCGGCTTGCGCTGGTCGCGCAGTGGTTGCGCGCGGCGCGGCAGGATCCCGCACGGCGCCGCACCTGCCTGACCTATGCGATTGCGGTGGCTGTGGCCCAGATCGGCTGGTGCACGCTCGTGTGGCTTGACCTGTCGGCAATCCCGTTGGCGGTGGCGTGGATCGCGCTGTTCCTGATCGAGCTGAGCGGCCCCATGATTGCCGAGCGCCAGCAGGGCGGGACGCCATGGCACGCGCATCACATCGTCGAACGGAACACGCTGTTCGCCATCATCGCGCTGGGTGAAGGTGTGGTCGGCACCGTCGCCGCCCTTTCCGCCGTCGTGGAAACCCAAGGATGGACGGCTGATACCGCTTTGGTCGCGATGTCCGGCCTTGGCCTGACATTCGGGATCTGGTGGATCTACCTGATGCTGCCGTCAGCACCCGTGCTGCACGCGCATCGCGAACGCAGTTTCGTGTGGGGCTATTCGCAGATGCTGCTGATCACCGCCATCGTGGCGGTGGGCGCCGGCCTGCACGTGGCCGCGCTTTACCTCGAACACAAGGCGCACGTCAGCCCCTATGCCGTGCTGCTGACCACGGCGATCCCCACCATCGTCTTCATCGGCCTGATCTACGGTCTCTATTGGTACCTCGTCCGTCGCTTCGACACGCTGCACACCTGGTTGCTGCTGCTGACCGCTGCCGTGATGGCGGGCGCCATTGTCGCCGCGAAGTCCGGACTGTCCATGCCCCTGTGCCTGCTGATCCTGTCGCTGGCTCCGGTGGTGACGATCATTGGCTATGAATGGCGCGGGCACCGATTCCAGGCTGATGCGCTGGCGGCCGGCAGGTAGCCGGCCAGCCGCTTGCCGAGGTCGATTTCACGGCGCACAGTCTGCCTGCACACACATTGGAGCAGACCCATGTGGCGACCGAAGTGGATGATGTCCGTTGCGGGGGTGACGGTTTTCGCGCTGGGCCTTGCCAGCGGTCTGGTCGCTGGCGGCGTGACCGACTCGGCCAACCGGCAGGAGCAGGCGCGCACCGACCTGTCCGGCGCCCCGGGCATGGAGGTCATCGGCTCGATCATCGAGATCGCGCCGGGACAGCGCAGCCGACTGCACATCCATCATGGCGTCGAGCTGTACCACGTGCTGCAGGGCGCGCCCATCGATGTTCCCGGGCGTGGCCTGGTCGAGTTTGCCACCGGCACCACCGCGTTCAACCTTCGCGACCTGCCACACGGCGCCTTCACCGTTCGCGGCGAGCAGCCCCTGAAGCTGTTGACCGTGCATATCGTCGACAAGGATCAACCGCTCTACGACTACGCGGATGAATGAGTGCTGCCACGAAGTGCGTTCACAGCCAGACGACGGAGAGCTGCATGTTCATCAACGCCCCGGAAAACACCGATGCCACCCGCGACTTCCTCGCCAACGTCGAGAAGTCCGAAGGCTTCCTGATGAACTTCGCCCGCGCCTGGGCCTGGCGACCGGACGTGTTCGCCGCCTTCGCCGGACTGCGGCAGGGGCTTGCCGAGGGCTCGACGCTGACGCCGCGTGATCAGGCGGTAATGGTCTGCGCGACGGCAGGCGGTCTCGGCGATGCCTACTGCTGCCTGGCCTGGGGCCGCAAGCTGAATGCCGAGGCCGGCACATCCGCCGCCGCAGCGGTGATCGGCGGCGGCGATGACGACACGCTCACCGCACGCGACCGTGCCTTGGCGAGCTGGGCGCGGAAGGTCGCGAAAGATCCGAACGGAACGACATCGTCGGACGTCGACCACTTGCGCGACGCCGGCTTCAATGATCGCGAGATTTTCGAGCTCACCGCCTTCATCGGCTTCCGGCTGGCCATGTCCACAATCAACGACGCGCTGGGCCTGAATCCGGACTGGGAACTGGCAGAACAGTTGCCGACAGAAGTTCGTGACGCCATCAACTTTGGCCGCCCATTGACGACAAAGCCGGACTGATCCAACTCGCCAGTTGATGCGTGTCTCTAGTCCGGGCAGTCGATGGTCGGCCGTAGCGCTTCGGCCCGATACAGCAGCCAGTCGCGACGGTTGGCTTCGCCGAGGTCGACGGTTCCTGTCTCGTCGACACAGTCGCCGAGGGCGCTGCGCTGGCTCAGCACCCAGCGATCTGCCGGCGCGGCGCGCAGCCAGTCGGCGGCGCGGGCGCGCTGTTCGGCAACCGGCTGACGGAAACCGAAGTCGGTGGCCGGTCGATCCGCCATCAGCAGGTTCTGTTCCTTCCAGGCGACCAGGCCGAGTTCGGCATCGGGACCGATGTGTTCGGCGACGTCGCGCATCAGGCCGCGCGCGCTGCTGCTGTCGTTGAGCACCGGCTGGAAGCCGACACCGACGACCAGCCAGAACCAGCCGAGCACGGCCAGCGACGACCACCAGCCGC
>JAWLAW010000002.1:0-333545 GCA_041395265.1 Lysobacteraceae bacterium | reverse complement strand
CGCGCCTGCTTCGGTCTCGAAAAAATCCTGCGCGACGACATCTGAGGAGCCGACCAATGAACCTGTCGAAACTACTCGCCGTCGCGTTGACGGCCGCCCTCGCGCCGGTCGGCGCCCATGCTGCCCGCGACGCCCAGGCTGATGCCCAGGCCGTTGCCGGTGACCTCGTCCCGACAGCGCTCGTCAGTACCGCCGGCAAGGCGCTGCGTGACGATCCCGACCAGCAGCCGGTCAACTTCAGTTGGGCCATCGACGCCGATGCCAAGCTGATGCCGGCCAAGCCCTTCGTCTCGGACAGCCGTGAGTTCTGGACCCATGTCGATGCGCTCGACCTGGCCAAGGGCTTCCGCTTCCAGACCACGGCACCGGGCGCGGTGATCCGCATCAGCCCGACCGCTTCTGTGGGCAGCAAGGCCGCCATCGCGCCGGGCGACATCAACCTCGCCATCGACGGCCGCCCGCTGCCGGCAACGGCACTGACCCGCACCGCCACCTCGGCACAGCTGAAGGCCGCCGGCCTCGACTTCGCCGAAGGCACGATCGCGTTCCGCATCGATCCCGCCGAAGGCAGTGGTCGTGTTGCGCTGACCGCCAAGCTGGCTGCCGGCGACTACCTGATCCACGTCACAGAGCCGGAAAGCGCCACCGTCGCCAAGCTCTCGGCCGGCAGCGACACTGCTTTCACCGGCGGTGAGCAGTCCGCCCGCCTGCAACTGTTCGACGGCGCCGACGCGCTGCCGATCAAGCGCATGAACGGCATCGTCACCGCACCGGATGGCCGCAGCTTCGACGTGGACTTCCACGCCGATGGCAACGGCAATGCCCTGGCTGGCTTCTCGCTGCCGGCGAAGGCTGCCGATGTACCCGGTCTGTGGGAGCTGCATGCCTTTGTCGCCGCCGAGCAGAACGGCGAACTGGTGATGCGCGACGTGAAGTCCGCCTTCGCCGTGGTCGCAGCGATTGGCCGTCTCGGTGGCTCGATGCAGATGCACGACAGCGCGCAGGCGCTGAGCTTCGACGTGCCGGTCAAGGCCGCCATGGGCAGCCGCTTCGAAGTCCGCGCCGTGCTCTACGGCAACGACGTCGACGGCAAGTCCGTCCCGCTGGCCATCGGCCACGCCGCCGACTGGATCGACGCCGGCAATGGCAGCGTCGAGCTCAGCTTCGACCGCAGCCTGCTGAAGGGCGCCAAGGCACCGTTCGAGCTGCGTCAGATCGAGCTCTACGACCAGTCGCGTCTGGCCAAGCAGGAAGCCCGCTGGAACGGTCTGCCGCTGGCCGGCCAGCGCCTGGACAAGCCGCGTCGCACCGCGCTGGACTGAGTGAAGCTTCATGTGGGACCCCGGACGTGATCCCCATCGCGTCCAAGGGACAGGAGGACGAAACCCGCCGATCGGCGGGTTTCGTTCTTTCCGTCCACACGGAATTCGTCGTCACTCCCGAACGGTCACTCCCACGCAGAACGCCGTCACTCCCGTGAAGGCGGGAGTCCCGCTCTTACACAGCGGAGCGGTTTAGCCTCACCCCTTCCTCGGCACATGCCCCGTCGCCACGTGCTGCCTCGCCGACTCCACGTTGCTGTGCGAATCATCGAAGAAGATGTCGGCGCCGAAGGCCTCCAGGAACGGCCCCTTGTCGCGACCGCCGAGGAACAACGACTCGTCCAGGCGCACGCCCCACTGCCGCAGCGTCAGGATCACCCGCTTGTGCGCCGGCGCCGAGCGCGCCGTCACCAGCGCGGTGCGGATCGGCGAATCATCGGCGCTGAACGCGCTCTGGATCTGGTGCAGCGCGTCGAGGATGCCGCGAAACGGCCCCGGATCCAGCGGTCTTTCGGCGTTGTCGCGCTCGTTGCGGGCGAAGGCTTCCAGCCCTTCCTGCTCGCTCACCCGCTCCGACGCATCACCAAAGATCACGGCGTCGCCGTCGAAGGCGATGCGCAGCTGCGTCGATTCGCGCGACGGCGCCTTGGACGGCAGGATCGTCGCCGCCGCCACGCCGGCGTCCAGCGCACTGGCCACGTCCTCGGCATGCGCGGACAGGAACAGGTCGGCGCTGAACGGCTTGATGTACGGGAACGGCGCCGCGCCGCCGGTGAACGCCGCCCGCGTGATGTGCAGGCCGTGGTGCTCGATGGAATTGAAGATACGAAGCCCCGTGTCGCTGGAATTGCGGGACAGCAGGATCACCTCGATGCTCGGCAGCCCCGGCCGCTGCTCGGCGTCCAGCGCCAGCAGCTTGGTCACCAGCGGGAATGCGATGCCCGGCCCCAGCACATCGTCCTCGTGCTCGCGCTGGAACAGCTGGTAAGCCTCCAGCCCTTCCCGCTCGAACAGCGCATGGCTGTCCTCCAGATCAAACAACGCCCGCGACGAAATCGCGACGGTCAACGGCCGGGTATGGTCAGTAGCTCTCATGCCGCCAGTATCGCGTAACGCCGTCTCAGATGCCGGGACAAATCAATCAGGGAAATAGTCGCTTGCCGGCCCGCCCGCCCTCGCCTACCCTCAATCCGAATCGAGGGTGACGCAGTTTCCTACGAATGACGATGGCGGGTGCTATGCAATCAATTGATCTTGAGCACAACGCAGTCATCATATTCGCGAAGCTGGGGCGTTACACGTCTTCATTCCACGTCACTTTCGACGTCTACAAATAGTTAGAACACATGAAGATCGCGTCTCCGTTCGAAGGGCTCCATCTTCCCGAGGCTTTGGTGTGCGAATTCTTCGCCGTGTTCTCCCGATTCGAGTTCACCCTGAAAGAATCGGGTCATACCCGAGAGAATCGCGTGCCACTGGAGCCTGCCTGGTGGCCGTTCGCCGAAAAGGTCGATTCTTACCTGGCCGTGCAGCCGGGCTCGGATCTAGCGAATGCAATTGACTATCTGACCACGGACATTCCGCAGGTCCAGATCCGCAAGGACAATTGGGAAGCAAGGCCACTCCATGGAGCAACCAAGGTCGAGCGCGCAATCGATGCGGTTACACGCGTTCGCAACAATTTATTCCACGGTGGCAAGCACACCCCGCATTCACCCGCCGGTCGCGACGAGAAGCTGATTCGCGCAGCGCTGTCCGTCTTGTACGCTTGTCTCGAACAGAACGACAACCTGCGCAATACATATGAGCAAAATGTGTTCTAACAACACGCTCAACACCGACCGCCCAAAGGCATACGCCTTTGGGTTCGCACAGCGCGTGCGCGGTGCCGGCGGGTTAGCGTGAGCGTTAGGCCGCACAGGATGCAGCTTCCTCGTCGAGTGTTCCTGGATACTAACGTGGTCAACTTTGTGCTCGATCATGGTGACAGCATCTTCGACGGTGAGGAGCCTTCGGTCACTCTATCTGCTGCTGATCGCGCAGATGTGGAGGCTCTACACCTGATCTTCCTCACAGGGGAACGCGCGCATTGGGAGCTTGCCGTCTCGCCGCTGACGTACGCTGAGATCATGCACACACCAGACATGAATAGACGCGCGGCACTCGAGCGGTGGTTTAGCGAACTGTGGCAGTACTGGAGTAACTGCTTCTCCGAAGATGGAACGCTGAGCCACGAGTACGCGGAAGACCTCGCCAAACGTGTCGCGAGGTCCGGCCTCATGGCGTCCTTCCCGGATGTGAATGACCAAGCGCTGCTCTGTCATGCCATCGCATATGAGTGCGACGCGTTTTGCACGAGAGATCGGAAGACCATTTTAAAGAAGGCGAAGTCTGGGCCAAGGTTGCCGTTGGAGCTCATCTCTCCAGCTGAGTGGGGTGAGCGCGTTTGGGCCGTCAGGCATGGCTTTTGAGCGTGCGGCCTAACCCCTCCATCGAGCGGATGTCCAGAAGGCCTTGATCGACGGGGTAAGATTCATTGATTTGCTTCTGGCGCTGCATGCCGACCAATCGCTCCTTCTTGTCGAGCTTCCAAGACCGCGCCAAAGGGTCATAGAAATTTTCGTTTGAAACAGAAGTGATCTCTTCATTTTTCCCGAAAGGGCCAGATTCAACATGACAAACCCAATCATGCGCATGACGAATTTGGGTCCTTACTACAACGAGGCGGAGCAAAGGCTTCCGTTCGCCAGATCTGAAAATGACGCTTTGGTTGTGCAATCCGCTCTCGGTAGTGAAGCAACATCGTCGGAACACATTGTCTGGCTGTGTAGTGTCCTGGACTCCCACCGGCGCTACATCAAACGTTTGCTCGGCATGGGAGCAAAGCTGACGTGTACTTGCACAATGGAGGCAGGTGACATCACGCTCGCACCGAACGCGTTGACCGGCCTCCACTTGCTTGGCGCGGAACTGGTGATCACCCAGAAGCAGCTCACTTCCGGTCAATGAAGCGCAGTTCCAAACTCAAACTCGGCGCCGCTGCCTTGGGAATCCTTGCTCTCGTTGCCGGCGCCCTTGCTGCGCTCATCTCCGCATACGCCATCATCAAAGCGCGCATGCCCTACAACGATGCCGGCAACTACTTTGACGGCGTCATCGTCCATCACGCGGGCAGCGAGTATTTCTACGGGCTTCTCGCACTGCCAGTCTGGGCGTTCGCCGTCCTCGCCGGCATCGGCGCGTACCGCGCTTTCAAACGCTAACGTTCTCTGTTCCCTTTTCACTCCTTTTCGGCAATCGCTGAGATCATTTGCCCAGCCAGCCATTTGTTGCGCGGGACCGGTGAGCAAGCTCAAACTTGAAGCAGCCTGAGGATAGCCGTCATGGATTCCGGAACGATCAACTACAACGAAGCGCAGGAACTGGCGGACCGCGCCATCTGCGAGCGACTGGCCGGTGAGATCGACGCCGCGCTGCCGGACGCCGAGAACAAGGTCTGGCATGCGCATCCGGTGTGGTTCCTGGATGGCAATCCCATTGTCGGCTACAGCAAGCTCAAGCACTGTGTGCGGCTGCTGTTCTGGAGCGGCCAGTCATTCGAGACGGACGGCCTGTCGAAGGAAGGCAAGTTCAAGGCCGCCGAAGCGCGCTACCAGAGCGTCGATGACATCAACGTCGATCTGCTCCGCGCCTGGCTGGCCGAGTCACGCAACATCCAGTGGGATTACAAGAACCTGATCCGCCGCAAGGGCCGACTGGAGCGGTTGGTCTAGGTGCAGCGCTTTGCGGCGACGCAGTCCAGCTCAGCCAACGTTGAGGCAGAAGCGCTGCCTGGCTACCAATACGATGATGCATCCACTCGGAAAAGACGCCAACAACCACGGCCCTGAGCTAGCTCCGCGCGTCCTGCTCTGCCTGCCTCAGGCGACGCAGCAGCGCTTTGTTGATATCGCGGTTGGCGCGATTCCAGCGACTCATGGCGCGGTTGATGTCGGCACGTAACCGTGTCGCACTCTCCCGCTCGCCCTGTCGCAAACTGAAGATGGTGTACTCGACCAGGCTTTCGAAGGTACCAAAGCGCTCATTAGCGGCGATGAAGGCGTTGCGCGCTTCATCGATGCGACCTTCCGCCGCCAACGATTGCGCGTGCCGCAACGCAACTTCTTCGGGCCGGTAGTCCGGTCGGTGCTGTTTCAGCCAGTCGAGGTGTTCGACAGCACGCGCCACTTCGCCGCTCTCGAACCAGGCGCGTGCAGCGCTGTACCGGATGTCCGGATCGTCACCATGAATGCCATTGAGGGCAGACTCGAAACTCACCGCTGCGTCGCTTGGATGCCCGGCTTCCAGCAGGGCCTGCGCGAGGCGCATGCGGTTGTCCGGCGTTGGCGCCTGGTCACAGGCCAGCCGTGCCTGACGCAGTGCCTTGGTCGGATGGATGACCTTGACGGCCGCGCCGGCAGCACGGTTGGCGCCATGCGACAGACGCGAGCCCGGCAGGTACATCGCCACGAAGTACACGATGCTGCCGAGCAACGGGAAGCTGAAAAGAACGATCAACCAGTACATCGGATGGCCACGCCGCACGACATGGACGGCAAAGAACAGCGCGATGAGAACGTGAAGACCGAGACCGATGAAATGCATGCAAGGTACCGGCAGTAGCGCTTACATCGTGTGCGTGGGCTTGTCGGCGCCGAGCATGCCGGCGAGCAGGGTTTCGATCTTGGTGCGGGCGGTTTCCGCTTCCTGCGAGGAATTGAACTGCACGCCGATGCCGGCGGTGCGGTTGCCCTGGGCACCGGTCGGGGTGATCCACACGACCGAGCCGGCCACCGGCAGGCGCTCCTTCTCGTCCATCAGGGTGAGCAGGATGAACACTTCGTCACCGACGCTGTAGCGCTTGGTGGTAGGCACGAAGATGCCGCCATTGCTGATGAACGGCATGTAGGCGTTGTACAGCGCGCCCTTGTCCTTGATCGCCAGTGACAGGATGCCCTGCCTTGCCATTCCACCGACGCCTGCCATGTGCTTCCCCTGTCGTGTCCCGGATCGAACCGGTTCGATCGATCCGGTTCGGGTGGTGCTGCCCGACGGCTCAGGCCGCCTGTCCGCTGCTTTCGCTGAAGGCGACGCGCCAGTCCAGCAGCAGCTCGCCGATCAGCAATTCGTGGCGGATCGTGGTACCAAACAGGCCGCGAGCCCGGTTGGCGCGATCCGCCCACGCCGCAAGCTTGGGAAAATCGACGCGGGCGGTCAAGCCTGAGGGCGCTTCGGTGGCCGCCAGTTTCTTGCGTCCGAGCTCACGAACCAGCTCCACGGCCAGCTCCAGACGCAGCGTCGGGCGATCCGCCATCCATTCCTTGGCCAGCGCGAACGGCGCCTGCTTACCGGTGGCGGCATTGCCGAGATCGCGGCGCACGGCCTGCTGCAGGGCGATCACGTCGTCCTCGATGTAGCTGACGGCACGCAGCGGCAGACCGTCGGCCAGATCGAGCGCCGACTGTGCGGTTTTGCCCGCGTGGCCCTGCGATGCCAGCCAGGCCAGCGCATCCTCGCGGCCCGGCGGTTTAGGCGCGAAACGCTGGCAGCGGCTGCGCAGCGTGATGGCAAGTCGCTCGGGGCGGTCGGCAATCAGCATCAGGAAGCGGCCCGGCTGCGGCTCTTCCAGCGTTTTCAGCAGCGCGTTGGCGGCGTTGGCGTTCATGGCGTCGGCGGGGTCGAGCACGGCGACCACGGCGGCACCATGCTGGGCGGTGAGGTTGAGGCTGTCGCTGAGGCGCCGAATCTGCGCGACGGTCAGCTCGGTGCGCAGCTTGCCGTCCTTGCGCTCCTCGAAGCTGACGCGGCGGAAATCCGGATGACTGCCGACCTGCAGCTGGCGACAATCGCGGCATTCGCCGCAGGCCAGTCCATCGCGCGGATCGCGGCAGAGGATGCGCTTGGCCAGCCGCTCGGCGAAGGCGCGCTTGCCGAGACCGGATGGCCCGCCAACCAGCAGCGCGTGCGCCAGCCGGCCATCGGCGAACAGACGACCGACACGCGCGACTTCAGCATCGACCCAGGGCATCGCGATCAATGGGGTCAGAGTCATTGATTTGTGCCCGTCATGCGAATGCCCCGTCCTTCACGGATAGCAAAACGGCTGGGCTGAGTTCTCCGACCATCGAAATCAATGACTCTGACCCCTTTGATCCTGCTGCGCAGCAATGAAGTCCGCGACAACCATGCGCACGTCAGCGATGACGGATTCCAGCGGCTGGCTGGCGTCGATCACGCGGAAGCGTTGCGGATCGGCGGCGGCGCGCTCGCGATAGGCCGTGCGCACGCGCTCGAAGAAGCTGTCGGACTCGGTTTCGATGCGGTCGCTGGGACCACGCCCTCGCGCGCGCTCCATGCCGACAGCCACCGGCACGTCGAGCAGCAGTGTGAGGTCAGGCCGGATACCGGCGGCCCAGCGCTCCAGTTCAGCGATGCGACCGGACGGCTGCCCACGACCACCGCCCTGGTAGGCGAAGCTGGCATCGGTAAAGCGGTCGGCGACCACCCAGCGTCCGGCTTGCAACGCTGGCTGTACCACTTCGCGCACCAGTTGCGCGCGCGAGGCGAACATCATCAGCAGTTCGGATTCGGCGCAAAGGTCGGGATGGTCAGCATCGAGCAGCAGGTGTCGAAGCGCCTCGCCCAGCGGCGTGCCGCCGGGTTCGCGGGTCTGCACCACGTCGATACCGGCCTCGCGCAGCGCTTCGAGCAACACGCTCATCACGCTGGACTTGCCCGCGCCTTCACCGCCTTCGAGGCTGATCAGCCGTCCGCGCATGCTCATCGCCGCAACTGGTAGCGGCGCACGGCGCGGTTGTGTTCGGTCAACGTCGCTGAGAAGACGTGGCTGCCGTCGCCGCGCGACACGAAATACAGCGCCTTGCCATCGGCCGGATGCAGCACGGCTTCGACCGCGGCGCGACCGGGCATGGCAATGGGCGTCGGCGTCAGGCCGGCGCGGGTGTAGGTGTTGTAGGGCGTGTCGGTGCGCAGGTGGGTTCGGGTGATGTTGCCGTCGTAGGCGGCGCCGATGCCGTAGATCACGGTGGGATCGGTCTGCAGCAGCATGCCCAGCCGGAGCCGGCGGACGAACACGCCGGCGATCTCGGGACGTTCCTCGGGCTTCCCGGTTTCCTTCTCCACGATGGAGGCCAGGATCAGCGCTTCCTCCGGATTTGCGAGCGGCAGATCCGGATCGCGCTTCGGCCATTCCTCCTTCAGCAGCTCCTGCATCGCCAGGTAGGCGCGCTTCAGCAGGCGCAGGTCGTCAACGCCCTTGGTGTAATGATAGGTCTCGGGCAGGAAGCGGCCTTCGGGATGCACGCCTTCGGCGCCGAGCTTCTGCATCACCTCCTCGTCGCTGACGCCTTCCAGCGTCTGCACCACGGTCGGATCGGCCGCCAGCGCCGCGCGCAACTGCTGGAAGTTCCAGCCTTCGACGATGGTGAAGCGGTGCTGGATCACCTTGCCGGAGGCCAGCTTGTTCAACAGACCGGCCGGCGTGAGGCCGTGGCCCATGGCGTACTCGCCGACCTGCAGGCGCGTGGTGACGCGTAGCTGGAAAGCGAGGAACTGCCATTCGAGGTCGTGGCCTTCGCGCAGGCCGATGCCGCGGATCTTCTTCAGGATGTCGTCAAAGCTGTCGCCGGATTCGACCGTCAGCGTGGGCTCGGCATTGCCGGTGGCCAGCGGCGTGCTGAGGAACTGCTGGTAGTGCTCGTAAGCCTTCCAGCCGGCCGCTGCGGCGCCAATCATCACCAGCAGCAACAGCAGCTTGAACCAGCGCCAGCGGGAGCGCGGCTTGGCCTTGGGTTTTCCGGATGTCTTGCTCATGCGTGTCCTGGGCAGTCCATTGCGGGAAGCGGCGGGAGTTCCTGGTGCAGTTGTGCGCGAAGCACCTGCAGTGAATCAGGCAGCGGCAGCGCCCGCCCGTCCAGTTCAGTGACTGGCAGGATACCGCGCACGCTGTTGCAGACGAAAACCGCCTCGGCTTGGTTCAGGTCAGCCTCCATCAGCGTCGTCTCACGGCACGAGGCGATGTGCTCGATCAGCCATTCGCGACAGATGCCGGCCACGCCGCAGCGGTCGATGATCGGCGTCAGCCATTCGCCGCTGCGCAACAGGAACACATTGCCGGATACGCCAGACACCAGCCGACCTTCCGCGTCGAACAGCAGCCCTTCGTCCACGTCGGCCTGCTGGCATTCCCGCGCCGCCAGCACCTGCTCCAGGCGGTTGAGGTGCTTGAGACCGGCCAGTTGCGGCTGCTGGGCGAGACGCGTTCGGCAGCGCACCGCACGGGCACTGTCGCGACAGGCGGGCGACGCGTACAGGCTGAGGATGCGTGTGGACTGTCCGCCGCTGGCCGGGGCATAGCCACGACCGCTACTGCCGCGGGTCAGCACCAGCTTGAGCACGCCATCGGCCGCACCATCGCTGCAGTTGATCGCCTCGATGTGCAGGCGCGTCGGATCGGGCATGGTGATGCCCAGCACTTCGGCACCGCGCGTCAGGCGCGCGAGGTGACGCTCCCACCAGACCGGCTGTTCCTTGATGACGCGGAGGCTTTCGAACAGGCCGTCGCCATAGGCCAGGCCGCGGTCGGCGACATCGATGGCGTCGCTTTCGACACCATCCACCCAGGACAGTAGCGGCGCGTTGCGCGGGTCGAAGCTGTTCATGCGTCGGTGATCCCGAGGCCGCGCAGCAGGCCGCGCGCCTTGGCGCGGGTTTCGGCAAGTTCGGCATCCGGATCGGAATCCGCGACGATGCCGGCCCCGGCGCGCAGGTGCAGCGCCTCGCCGTCCCAGACCAGGCTGCGGATCAGAATGTTCAGGTCCATGTCGCCATCGTGATTGAGATAACCGATGGCCCCGGTATACGCGCCGCGGCCGACACCTTCCAGTTCGGCGATGATTTCCATGCAGCGCACCTTGGGGCAGCCGGTGATGGTGCCGCCGGGAAACAGCGCGCGTATCACGTCGACCGGTTCGACGTCGTCGCGCAGTTCGCCAGCTACCGTGGACTCGATGTGGTGGACGTGGGCGTAGCTTTCCACCGCCATCAGCTCCTCGACCTTGACCGTGCCGGGCCGGCAGATGCGACCGAGGTCGTTGCGCTCGAGGTCGATCAGCATGATGTGCTCGGCGCGCTCCTTCGGATGGCCCACCAGCTCGGCAATACGACCGGCATCGTCGTCACCAGCGATGCGCGGACGCGTCCCGGCAATTGGCCGGGTTTCGACGCGTTGGCTTCCATCATTCAATCGGCGCACCGCAACCAGGCGCTCCGGGGATGAACTCAGCAAGTGGAAATCCGGACCGTGAAGCGATGCGGCAAACGGCGCGGGATTGGCGCCAGCCAGACTGCGATACAGCGCCGCCGGATCGAGCGCCTCGCCTTCCGGCAAGCGGGGCCGCAAGCGCCAGCCGCGCGACAGGTTCACCTGGAAGGCATCGCCAGCGGCGAGGTAGTCCAGCACACGGCGGACGCCATCGGTGAAATGCCTGGACTCGTCTTCCTCGATATCGAAAGCCGGCACGGAAGGCGGCAGCACGACCGGATCATCGAGCAGATCGAGCTGCGCCTTTACCGACTGCGCCAGCACTTCCGCCGACGCTTCGTGGATCAGGAAACAGCGCTGCTCCTGTCGATCCAGCACGATGGCTGCCGGGCAGCGCAGCGCCAGGCCCGCTGGCGTGCCGTCGCGATTGTCAGGGAGTCGCAGCTTGGGCTCGATTTCGGCGGCCAGCTCGTAGCCCAACAGCAGCAGCCAGCCGCCACGAAAAGCAGCGGGCATGGGGCCGTCGGAGGAAACAGGCGGCTGTGCATCGGCCAGCGCGACATGACCTTCCCGCCAACGCTTTGCCAGTTCGTCCAGGAAAGCGGTCGAATCAAGTCGGCTGCCGTCCAGGTCGCAGACCGGCTTCCCCGCACCGCCCTGGAAGCCTTCGCCGTTGCCAATCAGCAGCAAATCCCAGCGCGCGCGCGGCGTGCCGGCGGACTGACTGGCCAGCAGTGCCGGATAGCGCAGCGGGTCGGCAGCATGCAGCGCTGCCAGGCGCGTCGGCCAGTCCGAACGGTACGGCAGTGCGATCTTGCAATAACCGGACCTGCCGTAACCGGAACCGTTCGGCATCAGCGCGCGATCAGACGCGGCGGAACACCAGCGTGCCGTTGGTGCCGCCGAAGCCGAAGCCATTCGACACCACGACATCCAGCGCCGCGTCACGCGCCGTGTGCGGCACGTAATCGAGGTCGCAACCTTCACCCGGGTTGTCGAGGTTGATGGTCGGCGGCACCACGCCGTGATGCAGCGCCAGCACGGTGAAGATCGCTTCCGCGCCACCGGCTGCACCCAGCAGGTGACCGGTCATCGACTTGGTCGAGCTGACCATGGTCTTGTAGGCGTGGTCGCCCAGCACCTGTTTGATCGACAACGTCTCGGCCAGATCGCCCAGCGGCGTCGAGGTGCCGTGCGCGTTGATGTAACCGACATCGGTCGCATTCACCCCGGCGTCGGCCAGCGCCATGCGCATGCAGCGTGCCGGGCCTTCGCCGTTCTCGCTGGGCGCGGTCATGTGGAAGGCGTCGGAACTGGCGCCGAAACCGGCGAGCTCCGCATAGATGCGCGCGCCGCGTGCCTTGGCGTGCTCGTACTCTTCGAGCACCAGGATGCCGGCGCCGTCGCCGAGCACGAAACCGTCGCGATCCTGGTCCCAGGGTCGCGACGCCTTCTGCGGTTCGTCGTTGCGCGTGGACATGGCCTTCATCGCGCAGAAGCCGCCGACCGACGTCGGCGTTGCGCCGTGTTCGGCACCGCCGGCGATCATCACGTCGGCATCGCCGTACTGGATCATGCGCATGGCCATGCCGATGCTGTGGTTCGACGTCGCGCAGGCGGAAACGGCGGAGAAATTCGGACCTTTCAGGCCCTTCATGATGCTGAGCTGGCCCGGCAGCATGTTGATGATGGTGCTCGGCACGTAGAACGGTGAGATCTTGCGCGGGCCACCCTTGTCCAGCGCGATGGCGGTGTCCTCGATGCCGCGGACGCCACCAATGCCGGAGCCGATCAGCGCACCGATGCGCTCGGCGTTGGCGTCGGTCACTTCCAGCCCTGCATCGTCCATGGCCGCCAGACTGGCGAACAGGCCGTAGTGGATGAAGGTGTCCATCTTCTTGACGTCTTTCGGCGGCAGGAAAGACTTGGCATCGAAGTCGCGGATCTCGCCAGCGATGCGCGTTGAATAGGCGCTGGCGTCAAAGCCTTCGATCATGCCGATGCCGGAGCGACCATTGCGGACGCTGTGCCAGGCGCTGTTGAGGTCATTGCCAACCGGCGAGACGATGCCCATGCCGGTAATGACGACGCGTCGTTTGCTCATCGGATTCTCCTGTTGCCGGTTGCAGGCAAACGCTTTCCGCGCGGAAAGCCAGCGCCCATGGCAACAGGGCCGCACCGGTGACGGTACGGCCCTGCAATTTCAGCCGGCGCCGTCGCTACTCGACGACGCCTTCAGATGAATCAGGCCTTGACGTGGGCCTTCACGTAGTCGATCGCCTGCTGCACGCTGGTGATCTTCTCGGCTTCCTCGTCCGGGATCTCGCACTCGAACTCTTCTTCCAGCGCCATCACCAGCTCGACGGTGTCCAGCGAGTCCGCGCCCAGGTCGTCCACGAAGGACGCATTGGCGGTGACTTCCTCTTCCTTGACGCCAAGCTGTTCGACAACGATTTTCTTGACGCGCTCTTCGATGTTGCTCATGGGTTTTCAAACCTCCCGGAAATGATGCCGGCGCATTGTAGTGGATCGTCGCGCCGCCAGAAACGGCAGGGCCGTTGGCGGGAAACGCTCCGCGTCAAAACGCAGGACGGTGGATTGTATCGGCAAAGCCGCCTCGTCGCCTCCTGTTCCGGCGATGCAATGGCAAAAACCGATACGTTTTACGAAAAATCAGATGTTTACGGTTGATTCTGGGTCGCTTTCAATGCGCCGATCGACGGCCCGCCGATCACGGCATGTACATGCCGCCGTTGACGTGCAGGGTCTCGCCGGTGACATAGGCCGCCGACGGACCGGCCAGGAAGGCCACGGCGCGCGCGATGTCCGCCGGTTCGCCGAAGCGGCCCAGCGCAATCTGGCCGAGCATGGCGTTCTTGGCGTCCTCGGGCAGCTCGCGGGTCATGTCGGTGTCGATGAAGCCCGGCGCCACCACGTTGACGGTGATGCCGCGACTGCCGACTTCGCGCGCCATCGACTTCGAGAAAGCGATGATGCCGGCCTTGGCCGCCGCGTAGTTCGCCTGCCCCGGATTGCCGGTCAGGCCGATCACCGAAGCGATGTTGATGATGCGGCCGTGGCGCGCCTTCATCATGCCGCGCATCACCGCCTTGCTGGTGCGGAAGACGCTGGAAAGGTTGGTGTCGATGATCGCCTGCCAGTCCTCGTCCTTCATGCGCATCAGCAGGTTGTCGCGAGTGATACCGGCGTTGTTGACCAGGATGGCGATCGGGCCAATGTCCTTGCTGATCGCATCGATCAGCGCCGACACGCCGTCGGCGTCGGTGACGTCCAGCTTGCGACCATGGCCACCTTTCGCAGCCAGACGCTCGCCAATGGCAGCGGCGCCGTTATCGCTGGTGGCGGTGCCGACAACGATGGCGCCCTGCGCCGCCAGTTCATCGGCAATCGCCGCGCCAATGCCGCGACTGGCGCCGGTAACCAGGGCGACCTGGCCCTGCAACGGAAGATCACTCATGCCGCGCTCCATTGTTCGCGTGCGGTTTCGAAATCAGAGAGGCTGCCCAGCGGTTGCGCGCCCAGCGACTTGTCGATGCGACGCATCAGACCGCTCAACACCTTGCCGGGGCCGCATTCGACAAAATGCGTCGCGCCATTGCCAGCCATCGCCTGCACGCACTGCGTCCAGCGCACCGGCAGGTAAAGCTGCCGAACCAGCGCCTCACGGATGCCGTCAACGCTGTCGTGCACAAGGGCGTCGACATTCTGAGTCACCGGAATGCCCGGCATCGACCACGTGATGCCGCTCATGGCGTCGCCCAACTGGTTGGCCGCTTCGCGCATCAGCGGCGTGTGCGAGGGCACGCTGACCGCCAGCTTCACCGCCTTGCGCACGCCCTGCTCGGCCAGCGCTTCCAGCGCCTTGTCGACTGCAGCGGCGTGACCGCCAATGACGATCTGACCCGGCGAGTTGTAGTTGGCCGGCACCACGACCTGGCTGCCGGACACGTCGGCGCAGACCTGTTCGACCACGGCATCCTCGGCGCCGATCACGGCTGCCATCGCGCCCTCGCCTTCCGGCGACGCCGCCTGCATCAACTGGCCGCGCACGCGCACAAGGTGCGCAGCGTCATGCAGCGACAAGGCACCGGCAGCGACCAGTGCGCTGTATTCGCCCAGGCTGTGACCGGCCAGCTGCGCCGGCTTTGCGCCGTCAACGCTGTTCCACAAGCGCCACATCGCCACCGAAGCCGCCAGCAAGGCCGGCTGCGTGTACTCGGTGCGATTGAGCATCTCTTCCGGACCGGACTGCGACAGCGTCCAGAGGTCGGCGCCCGCGCCGTCGGAGGCTTCGCGGAAGCAGTCGCGGATCAGCGAATGCTGTTCGGAGAGTTCGGCCAGCATACCCACGGACTGCGAGCCCTGGCCGGGAAACAGGAATGCGAGGTCGTTGCGGCGATCCGTCATCGGAACCCAATGCCTTGAAAACAGCCGGTCATTTTAGCGGAAGTCAGATCAGGAACGTCTGTACCGCGCCGTAGGGTAGGGCCAACAACAGGAATACCGGCAGGCTGGCCGGTCGCGTCCGTCGCGTCTCCCGCAGTCGCTCCAGCGCCATCGCAAGCGCATGCGCGCGTTCGCCGCCAAGCCGCGCCAAGGCCGACACCCAACGCAGGCGACTGGCCGTGCGCAGCACCTCGTCGCGCACCGGTGCGGTTTCGTGCGACAGGTGCGCCAGCAGCAATTCGCCGTAGCGCCCCGGCGCTTCGGGCATGAAGCGCGCGCTGGAGCTGACGTAGAACAGCACATCCCGTGCCTGCGCTTCATGCAGAGTCATCACTGTCAGCGGGTCTTCTTCCAGGTCGATGAAGCCGACCCGACCATCCTGCCAGGTCATGTTGCGAGCGAAGGCCTGGCTGAGGTTGCCACCACGACGGTGCAGGTCGAGCAGCGCATCCAAACCCGCGCGGATCAGCGCTTCGCGCGCCGGTGCATCGCCCGCCTCACGACAGGCCTGGGTCAGGCTGGCGCCAAGATCGGAAAGGCAGTTCTCGCTATCTGAACTCCCAACCAGTTGCGGAACCGGCACACCCAATGCTGCCAGACGCTCGATCTGCAAGCGTTCGGTGCGACAGCGCTCCACCGCCGTCTGGCTGCGGACCGGGCGCAGGGCGGGTATACCGAGAACGGCACAGAGGCCACGCAACAGCCACTTGAACAGGCGACGTTGCTCGCCCGCATAGCGCTTGCGCCAGACGAACTGGCCGTCGATGAGTTCCCGGACCGGCTGCTGTATTGCAGGAGGCATGATGTTGCCGATTGCCTGTCGCGCAGCCGAATCAGATTCAGTAGCGGATCAGCGCCGAACCCCAGGTGAAACCGCCGCCAAAGGCCTCCAGCAGCAGCAACTCGCCGCGCTTCACCTTGCCGGAACGTACGGCTTCGTCCAGCGCCAGCGGCACCGAACCGGAAGACGTGTTGCCGTGGCGGTCAACGGTGACGATCACCCGCTCCATCGGCATGGCGAGGCGCTTGGCGGTGGCGCTGATGATGCGCAGGTTGGCCTGGTGCGGGATCAGCCAGTCGATATCGGACTTCTGCAGGCCGTTGGCGCCGAGGGTTTCCTCGACGACCGCGTCCAGCGTCTTTACCGCCACCTTGAACACCTCGTTGCCGGTCATGTGGACCTTGACGCCGTGGTTCGGCTCGTCGGTGAAACCGCGCGACACGCCGACCGGGTTGTACAGCAGGTGGTCGAAACCGCCATCGGCGTGCAGGTGGGTGGACAGGATGCCGGCGTCCTCGGAGGCCTTGAGCACGACCGCACCCGCACCGTCGCCGAACAGCACGCAGGTGCCGCGGTCGGTCCAGTCGATCATGCGGGTCAGGGTTTCCGCGCCGATCACCAGCGCCGTCTTCGCCGCACCGCTACGGATGAACTTGTCGGCCACACCCAGGGCGTAGACGAAGCCCGAGCAGGCCGCGTTGACGTCGAACGCCGGGCAACCGTTCGCGCCCAGCCGGTGCTGGACCAGACAGGCGGTCGAGGGAAAGATGATGTCGGGCGTGGTGGTGCCGACGATCAGCAGGTCGATCTCGGAGGCTTCGACGCCGGCGGCTTCCATCGCCCGCCTGGCCGCATGGACGGCGAGATCAGACGTGGTTTCGCCTTCCGCGGCGACATGGCGTTGACGGATACCGGTGCGCTCGCGGATCCACTGGTCGGTGGTATCGACCATCGTCTCGAGTTCGGCGTTGGTCAGTACCTTCTCGGGAAGGTAGCTGCCGGTGCCGGCGATGCGCGCGTAGACCGTCATGCTGAACACCACTCCTTGCACGGCGTATGCGGCGACCGCGGAACGAACGAAGCGTCCGTAGCGGTCAACGCGGCCGTCATGTCAGGTGACCGGCTGCTGCCGGTCGCGGGATCGGTCGCCCCACGTCAGTGCGGGCGACCCTTCGCGTGAATGGCTGGAACGAAGACGTCCAGCCGCCGCGAATCAATCCTCGTCGACGACAGCCGACTTGACGTCGATCACCTGGCGACCACGGTAGTAGCCGTCCTTGGTGACGTGGTGGCGGATGTGGGTCTCGCCGGTGGTCGGGTCGGTCGACAGCTGCTTGGCGGTCAGGGCGTCATGCGCACGACGCATGCCGCGACGCGACGGGGTTTTACGGCTCTTCTGGACGGCCATGGTGAATCTCCGGTCAGTACTGCTGAAAAGTCAGCGTTGTTTCAGTTTCGCAAGCTCGGCGAAGGGATTGGGCCGCTCATCCGCGGATTCCGAGCCCTCCGCCGGCCATTCAGTGTCAATGTCTTCGGCGCCACCGGGGCTCATCGGAACCACCGGTACCGCCAGTATCAATTCGTCCTCGACCAGTTCCATCAGCCTGAGCTGGGCGTCTTCCGGCACCAGCAGCGGCTCGACGTCAGGCGGTAGCCCGGCCTCCTCCGACTCATGGCGGATCAGGCCAAGTCGCTGCTCGATCCTCAGCGGCAGGAGGAAAACCTCGAGCGTGCGCTGGCAAAGCAGCGGCAACGCTGCGTCGACTTCCATGCCCAACTGTGGGTAGCTGGTGTTACCCAGAGGCTCACGCCCGAAGAAAAGTCGAAACCGGCAATACCCGCCGCCTTCCCCGCCATCGGCCGTTGCCAGCAGGCCGGCAAGCCGCTTCATCTCCCGCAGCGGGAATTCGCCTTCAAAGGAACGCTGCGCCGCTACCATCCGCCACGCGTCAACGCTGTCGGGCAGACGATCTGGCAAAACCGCGGACATAAGAGCGCAATTTTAGGCAGTGACGGATTCGATGTCAATTGGGATCTGGACTCGGAAACGCTTGCCTTTCAGTCAGTTGGCGCGTGGTTTGCCGGCTCCCGATGCATCGGGCAGACTCCTGAGCGTTTCCGGGGGACATCCGTGACGCCTTTCCTCTACCTGCTGCTGTTCCTGCTGCTACTGGTGATCGTGCTGATGGTGGCGCGCTTTTTCGCCAATCGCCGGCAGAATATCCTCACCCGCATCCTCGACCTGGCTGACGAGCTGGAGGCGCTGTACAAGGAAACCGGGCGCAAGATGGACGCCATGAAGCTGGTCGTACAGCGCGTGCCCTCGGACATCGCTGCCGTGGCCAATGCCTCGCTGCAAAGCCAGGAACAGATCCAGCAGGGGCTGCGCAACGTGCTGGAGCACCGCCTGTGGCTGGCGAAGCATGCCGACACCGCGACCATCGAGGAACTCAAGACCGCGCGGCAGGCGCTGGAACGCTCGCGTGCGGCGATTGCCGAGCAACTGCAGCGGCTGGAAAACGCCGGCGCGGAGCTGACCGAAGCCACCGATGCTGCGGTAGCCCAGGCTGAGCGCGAACCCGCGTCGCTGCGCCGTCCCGACGACGGCCGCGGTCGACTGCACTGAGCGGTTTGCGGCGTGGCGACATCGTTGATCCTCGCATCCACGTCGCGCTACCGCGCCGAACTGCTGGCCCGGCTGCGGCTGCCGTTCGAGACCGCCGCGCCGGACATCGACGAGTCGCGGCTCGATGGTGAAAGCGGCGCCGCCATGTGCGCTCGTCTCGCTGCCCGGAAAGCTCGCGCCGTCGCCACGCAGTTCCCGGGCGCAGTGGTGATCGGGTCCGACCAGTGCGCGGTTCGCGATGACGTGGTTCTTGGCAAGCCGGGCGACGCCGAAGCCGCCTGCGAACAACTCCTTGCTGCATCCGGTCGTCGTGTGGACTTCCACACGGCGGTTTGCGTGGTTGACGCGAGCGACCATGAGCACGAGTTCGCGGACACCACCCGCGTCCACTTCCGGCTCCTGGATACCAACACGGTGAAGCGCTATGTCGATGCCGAGCAACCATTCGATTGCGCCGGCAGTTTCAAGGTCGAAGGACTGGGTATCAGCCTGTTCGAAGCCGTCGAAAGTCGCGACCCCACCGCGTTGATCGGTCTGCCGTTGATCCAGCTCGCCGCCTGCCTGCGTCAACTGGGCTATCCCCTGCCCTGACCGAACCGGGCAGATCTGGCCGGACCAACCTAGCCGGGCGGAATCTCGCAGCCTTGTTCAGGCGATACCTGCTCAAGCAGCACGAATCGCTGCGCCCCGCCGTCCACCGGTAGCACCTCACGGAGACGCAGGCCGCCCGCTTCGGCACACAGTGCGACGTAGAAAGCGTTCCGTTCAGACCACGCGGCGCCATCATCCCGGATCAGCAGCAGACGTGACGCTGTCGGCTGACGGGACAGTCGCGGCTCCAGATCCCAAAGCGCCAACTGCAGCGCACGCCCGTGCTTGTGATTGATCGGATGATCGAGAACAGGGATGCGCGGTTGTCCGAGTGCGAAGGCCATCTGCGCGCCGAGCTTGAAGTCGCCGGCAACCAGCTCGACGTCGCCGCGCTCCAGCGCCGGCCACTCCGGCTGCCTGCGCAGCATCGCCGCCGCTTCGTGCCATCCGGAGAAACCGTTCAGACCGACGTCGTTGCTTACCAACCAGGCACGCCCCGATGTCGTGGTGGACATGCCGAGCACCAGGAACGCCAGCACAACACCGAAAATGGCGATGGCAGCCGTCACCCGCGCCAGCCAGGGACGAGCGATCCGATCCAGCATGAGCGGCAAGGCGACGCACAGCAGCACCCAGGCAGGCAGCGGCCAGTGGAAGCTGACGCGCTCACGGTCGGCGAAGAAGCCGATCACGAACAGGCCCAGCAGTAACAGACCCGCGCAAAGCGACAGGAAACGCTTGGGCTTCAGCTCATCGCCACCGCGTCGCCAGAGCCACCACAGCGTCGCCAGCAGCAGCGCGAACAGCAGCGGCGTCACCAGCAACGCCTGCATCGGCAGCTGCCAGATGCCGCTGAAATCGAAAGACCACGGATGGCGCTCGACCAGTTGGAAGCGCCAACCTGCCTCCGCATTGCGCAGGTTGAACCGCAACAGCGGCAGCCAGGCCATCGCGCCGGCCAACGCCGCAAGCCAAGGCAGCGGATAACGCAGAGCACTCCGACTTCGCGCATCGAGCAGAATCGCCGCCGCGCCCGCCACCAGAACCAGCCCGAAGCGGTAGTGGGCCAGCGCACCGAGCATCAACCCCAGTGCAAAGCACAGCGCCGCGAGACGCGAGCGTGGCGATTCGCGAAGCCCGAGCCAACCGTCAACGCAGAGCAGCGTCGCGAACAGCAGCGGTACATCCGGCAACGCCAGCAGCCCGAGGGTCGCGAACAGCGGCAACAGCAATGCCCAGCAGCCCGCGCGCCAGGCCTGCGATGGATCGCCCACGCGACCGGCAATCCGCACCACCAGCAGCGAGGATGCCGCGCCGATCAGCAGGAACGGCCAGCGCAGTCCCAACTCCGAATTGCCCGCCATGCTGACACCCATCCGCGCCAGCCAGGCGGTCAGCCCTGGCAGGTCGGAATAGGCCCAGGCCAGTTGCTGCCCTTCCCACCAGTAGAACGCCTCGTCGACGAACAGCGGCAACGACACGGCCAGCGCAACCTTCGCCGCCAGCAGCACCGCCCACAGCGTAACGAAGCGGTTTCGGGAACGCTGGCCGGCCAATGGGTTCAAACGCGGGACACCTTTGTTTGCAGGACTCGCACCTGCCCAACATGCCATATCGGCGGACGCGGGCTACACTCGACGGCCTGATCCCGACAAACCCATCCGACGGAGCAGACACATGCAGGTTTCCGCGAGCCCGACACCGCAAGCGGTCGCGAATGGTGACACAGACGCGGCGCTGGGCGCCGCCCTGCACCGCGCCATCGCACAGGTCAACACGCTGGTGCTGGGCAAGCCACGCGAGGTCAGCCTCGCCTTCGCCTGTCTGCTGGCGGGCGGTCACCTGCTGATCGAAGACCTGCCGGGCCTTGGCAAGACCACCCTCGCGCATGCACTGGCGGCGACGCTGGGGCTGGATTTCCAACGCATGCAGTTCACTGCCGACTTGCTGCCGTCGGACATCCTCGGTGTCTCGGTCTACGAGCAGGATCGCGACGGCCAGCATCAGGGCGGTTTCCGCTTCCACCCCGGCCCGGTGTTCACGCAACTGCTGCTGGCGGATGAGATCAACCGCGCGCCGCCGCGCACGCAGAGCGCGCTGCTGGAAGCCATGGCCGAGCAGCAGGTGACCATCGACGGCATCTGCCACAGCTTGCCCAATCCCTTCTTCGTGATCGCCACGCAGAACCCGGTGGATCTCGCCGGCACCTTCCCGCTGCCGGATTCACAGCTCGACCGCTTCCTGCTGCGCATCCAGTTGGGCTATCCGGACGAGAAGGCCGAACGCGAGATGCTGTCCGGCCGTGATCGCCGCGAACTGATCAGTGACACGCTGCCGCTGCTGGGCAGTGACGAAGTCCGCGAGCTGCGCCAACGCACGCAGCGAATCCACGCCAGTGCCGCGCTGATCGACTACGTGCAGGCACTGGTTACCGCCAGCCGCGAGCAGCCCGGCGTGCGCGTCGGCCTGTCACCGCGCGCCGGTCTGGCACTGCTGCGCGCGGCACGCGCGATGGCACTGATTGGTGGCCGCGAGTTCGTGCAGCCGGAGGACGTGCAGTCGGTGTTCCTCGAAGTGGCCACGCACCGCCTCGTGCCCGAGGCCGACAGCGGCAGCATCGAGGACGCGCGTCGCCAGCAGGCCGGCGCGATCCTGGAACGCGTCGCCATTCCGTGAGCAGTGCCGAGCCATGAACAGCAGCGCGGTCGAAGGCGGCCGTTTTTTTTCGCTGATGACATGGATCGAGCGGCGCCTGCCTGCGCTCACGCGTCTCAAGCAGCCGGAGAGCCTGCCACTGACGCTGGACCGCAAACGCCTTTACGTCCTGCCCACCGGTGCCGGCCTGTTCATCGGCGCGCTGCTCATCGGCATGCTGCTGGGAGCGCTCAACTACAACAACAACCCAGCGCTGCTGCTCAGTTTCCTCGTCGCTTCCGCGGTTCACAGCAGCCTGCTGCAGGGCTACTTCAACCTGCTTGGCCTGCGCATTCTGCAACTGGATGCCGAGCCAGCCCACGTCGGGGAGCGCATCAGGCTGGCGCTGCGACTGGAGAATCCGGACAGCCGCCTGCGCAACGGGCTCTGCTTCCGGCTGGATGAGCGGGTCTGCAGCATCGACCTTGGCGCGCAGAGCAGCGGACGGGTTTCACTGGGAGTGCTGGCATCCCGTCGTGGATTCCAGCGCTGCGGACGCATCGCCGTGTTCACCCGTCATCCGCTGGGCCTGTTCCGTGTTTGGAGCTGGATCAATCCGGACCGGAAGCTGCTGGTCTATCCCGCCATCGAACGCGACGGACCGCCGCTGCCGTTGCCAAACACCGACGGCAATCGCCGCTGGCGACGCACGCCGGGTGAGCAACTGCATAGCCTGCGCGACTACCGCATCGGCGATCCGCTGCGATTGATGGCCTGGAAGCGCAGCGCGCAAGCCGGCCATCCACTGGTCCGCGAGTTTGAGGCACCGACCGGCGGCCAGATCGAACTCGACTGGCAAGCACTGGACGGCATCGACAACGAAACCCGCATCAGCCGCCTCACGCGCTGGCTGCTGGATGCGGAACGGCAAGGCCTGAAGACCCGGCTGGTTCTGCCCGGCCAGGTGTTCGGCCCGGATCGTGGCGACCAGCACCGGCGCAACTGCCTGACCGCCCTTGCCCTGCTGCCAGGGGCCGCGAACGGCGACGTGCCATGACGAGCCCGTTGCCATGAAGAGCCTGCCTCTCGATCGTCGCCGCTTCCTCTGGTGCGCCATCGCCGTGCCCACCGGCACGCTGGCGATCCTGCCGACCTTGCCCACATGGCTCAGCGCGCTGCTGTTGATCCTCTGGGGCATCGCGCTGGTGCTTGGGCTCCGCCGGATCTCGCTGCCGATGCCGCTTCGCGTCGCTGTGACGCTGGCCATCAGCTTCGCCCTGCTGTCCAGCTACGGCTTCCGTTTTGGCCGCGATACCGGCGCCGCGCTGATCACGCTGTTGCTGGTGCTGAAGCTGTTTGAGCTGCGCAGCATCCGCGATGCGCGCAGCGCCATCGGCTTCAGCCTGTTCGCGGCGATGGCGGCATTCCTGCTCGACCAGGGGCCGGCCATGCTGCTCCTGTCCGGGCTTGCCTGCCTCCTGCTGATCGCCGCGCTGGCCGAGATCGCCGATCTGGAAGCCCAGCCAGTGGCCACAAACTCCGGTTCCGGATCACTACTGGCCGGCTGGTCGCCACGGCTGCGACAAAGTCTGCGACTGCTGTTGCTCGCCCTGCCGCTGGCCGCCGTTGGCTTCTTTCTGTTCCCTCGTCTGGCGCAGCCACTGTGGGGGTTCCCCGGACGTGCCAACGAACCGCGCATGGGTCTCAGCGACGAGATGACGCCGGGTGACATCGCGCAACTGTCCATTGATGACTCACCGGCCATGCGGGTCAAGTTCCTCGATGTCATCCCCAGTCTGGAGCAGATGTACTGGCGCGGCCCGGTGCTGACCCAGTTCGATGGCCGGACCTGGTCGCGCTCACGCTTCGTCGAACGTGCTTTGCCCGAACAGTTCGAGGCGCTGGGATCGCCGATCCGCTACGAAGTCACCCAGGAGCCGACCGGTCGCCACTACGTGATGGCGCTAGACGTGCCGGTCAGCGACCCGCAAGGCGTCGGCATGACCAACTCGCGCTTCCTGCTTTCCCGTCGCGCCGTGGACGACGTGCAGCGTTTCCAGCTCGCCTCCGTGCTCGACTATCGCCTGGATGCCGAGCCACGCTTCCCGGTGTCCATGCAGCAGCGCATGACCGAACTTCCGCAAGGCTTCAATCCGCGCACCCGTGAACTGATCCAGCGCTGGCGCAACGAAGGCACCGACGATCGCGCCATGGTGCAGCGCGCATTGGCGCTGTTCAACCAGCAGTTCACCTACACGCTGGAACCCGAACTCCTGGGTCGAAACAGCGTGGACGATTTCCTGTTCGACACCCGGGCCGGCTACTGCGAACACTTCTCGTCGGCATTCACGGTGATGATGCGCATGGCGCAGATTCCGGCTCGTGTCGTGACCGGCTACCAGGGCGCCTACTACAACGCCGTCGGTGATCACTGGGTGGTGCGCATGTCCGACGCACATGCCTGGTCGGAGGTCTGGCTGCGAGGCCAGGGCTGGGTGCGTGTCGACCCCACATCGGTGGTGGCGCCAGAACGCATTGAACAGGGTAGCGACAGCCTTCGCGACATCGGCGCCTGGGGTCGGATGGTCCGGCCATTGCTGGACACGGCGGACTGGCTGCGCCGTGGCTGGAATGATCTGGTTCTCGGCTTCGACGCCGCGCGCCAACAGCAACTCCTGCGACCACTGGGCATCGACTCGAAGAGCTGGCGGCAGATCGGCATGCTGCTGGCCGTCGCCGCCGGCATCGCGCTGCTGGTCACCATCTGGCTGCTGCGCCGCGCCGCGCCGCCACCGCGCGACCCGCTACTGCGTGCCTGGGATCAGTTCGTCAACCAACTGCGCCGCGCCGGCACGCGCTGGCAGCCGAATGATCCGCCGCAGACGCTCAGCGAGCGTGCCGCGAGGCGCCTGCCGCGTTCCGCCACGAATATCCGCGCGCTCAGCCAGCGTTTCATTGCCTGGCGCTACGCTGGGCAGGAGATGGACGCGGAATCACGGCGTCGCCTGCAGCAGGACCTTCGTCGATTCCGCATCCCGAAAGACCATGTCCCGCGCAAACGCGCTGCCTGATCGCCACTCAACCGAATCGTTACGCCACCGATACCCGCACCACCCGACATCACCGGAGTCCCACCATGAATACGATGTCCCTTCGCAATCGCAGCCTGACATGCAAGCGCCGAGCGCTCGTTTCACTTTCGCTGGCGGCGATCACGCTGCTGCTCGGCGCCTGTGCCAGCGCACCCAAGCCACTGCGTGGCGACTTCGCCGCGCTGACCCCACAGCAGGCCAGCGAAGCCGGGAGCACCGGCGCGATGGTGCGCTGGGGCGGCACCATCCTCGACGTGGAAACCGACGGCCAGAGCAGTTGCTTCGTGATGCTCGGCCGGCCGCTGTACGACAGCTCGCGGCCGAAGGACGGCGATGTCAGCGTCGGTCGCTTCCTCGCCTGCCGCAACGGATTCTATGACCCGGCCATTTTCGCCAGGGATCGCCAGCTCACCGTCATCGGCCACGTCGCCGATTTTGAAACGCGGCCGGTGGATCAGTTCAACTACCGCTACCCGCGCCTCGACACCGACGTCATCTACCTGTGGCCGGAACGCGATGACGACCGGCTCTACTTCGTCGGCGGCCTTGGCTTTTATCCGTCGCCCTGGGGCTTCCACGGCTACCGCGTTCACCACTACGTCCCGCGGCGCAGCGCACCCAGCAAACCGGCACCAGCCGGCAAATAGTCAAAGCAACGAAAAAGGCCCGCCTATCGCGGGCCTTTTTGTTGCTCGGCAGACACACCCAATCGCCGTTGGCGTTCGCAAGCTCATGTAAACCTGCTCGTACAGTTCACGCAGGGTCAAAGTAGTCGCTGTCGATTCGCTTCACTTCATAGCGAGCTTCAACGCTTACACCCACGTTGTACTGAATCATGCGTTTTCGTTGCCATCAACTGACGTTGTTCATGTTCGCGTTTTTGGCGATGTCTTGGTGCGCGTGCTCGCTTGGCGATAGACGCGCGAGCCTTCGCGCTTGCCAACGGCGATGACCGTGACCACGACGACCTTGTCATCGACGCGATAGACGAGACGATAGCCCAGCGCGCGGAGTTTGATCTTGTAGCAGTCGGGCAGGCTGTGCAGCCGACTGGATGCGACGTGTGGTTGTTCGAGGCGCTCGGCGAGCTTCTTCTTGAACTGCTCGCGAATCGGTGCGGCGAGCTTGCGCCACTCCTTCAACGCCGATTCGACGAACTCGAGGCTATAGCTCATCCAGCGTGACCTTCACGCGGGGCTCGGCGTCGCGGGCACGCACCAGTTCGGCCAGCTCCATGTCCTCCAGGCGCTCCAGCAGGCGCTGGTAGGTTTCGGCGGGCACCAGGTAGGCGCTGGGCTTGTTGTGGATCAGCACGGCGACGGCTTCGTCATCGGCCGCTTCGATCACCTTGCTGGGATTGCGCTTCAACTCGGTGATGCTGACGCTGGCGCTGGAGAGCAGGGTTTCCATGATTTCGCTCCGTATTTGGAGCTAAATATGGACCCAAAAAGTAGTCGAATCAACTTTCGTCTCGACGCTTCCGAGCGAGCAGGCTCAATATGGCGAATAGACCAGTGCCGATTCCACCATGAATCACCTCTTGCGACGAAGCTGCTTTGACCGTCTGGAACTGCAGCACGACCATCTCTGCGCCACTGGCGACCGAACGCTCGAAAAAGTTGATGCACCGCCTGTACACCCCGACGGCGTCAGTCTTGTCCAACTTTTCTTCCGGCGAGACGAGAGATGTGAGGTCTGTCGCCGATTCTCTGAGTGTTTCGAGGTGTGTCGAGACTTCGTGATATCGGACCGTGCCTTGCAAGAACACCAGCAGGAAGTACAAGAAGCCTGCAACGGATAGTCCGAACTGAACTCTGCTCTTCATGGGTCGCTCGTCTCCGATTCAGCGGTGCGCTCTCATTGCTCGAAGCTACACCGTCACACCATCGGCAGCTTGAGTCCCTGCTCTTTCGCGCAGTCCTTGGCGATGTCGTAGCCGGCGTCGGCGTGGCGCATGACGCCGGTGCCGGGGTCGTTCCAGAGGACGCGCGCCAGGCGTTTGTCCGCGGCTTCGCTGCCGTCGCAGACGATGACCACGCCGGCGTGCTGGCTGTAACCCATGCCGACGCCGCCGCCGTGGTGGAAGCTGACCCAGGTGGCGCCGCTGGCGGTGTTCAGCAATGCGTTCAGCAGCGGCCAGTCGCTGACGGCGTCGCTGCCGTCCATCATGGCTTCGGTTTCGCGGTTGGGGCTGGCGACGCTGCCGGAATCCAGGTGATCGCGGCCGATGGCAACGGGCGCCTTCAGTTCGCCATTGCGGACCATTTCGTTGAAGGCCAGGCCCAGCTTGTGGCGCTGGCCCAGGCCAACCCAGCAGATGCGTGACGGCAGGCCCTGGAAGCTGATGCGCTCGGCGGCCATGTCCAGCCAGCGGTGCAGGTGCGGATCGTCAGGGATCAGCTCCTTGACCTTGGCGTCGGTCTTCGCGATGTCTTCCGGATCGCCGCTGAGTGCCACCCAGCGGAACGGGCCGATACCGCGGCAGAACAGCGGACGCACGAAGGCCGGCACGAAGCCGGGGAAGTCGAAGGCGTTTGCGCAGCCTTCGTCCTTGGCCATCTGGCGGATGTTGTTGCCGTAGTCGAAGGTCGGGATGCCCTGCGCGTTGAAGGCGAGCATGGCCTCGACGTGCTGCTTCATCGACTGCTTGGCCGCCTTCGTCGTGCCTGCCGGATCGGCTTCGCGACGCTCGAACCACTCTTCCACCGTCCAACCGGATGGCAGGTAGCCGTTGACCGGATCGTGCGCGCTGGTCTGGTCGGTGACGGCATCGGGCTTCACGCCGCGACGCACCAGCTCGGGCAGGATGTCGGCGGCGTTGCCGAGCAGCGCGATGGACTTGGCTTCGCCGGCCTTCGTGTACTTTTCGATGCGCGCCAGGGCGTCGTCGAGGTCGTTTGCCTGCTCATCCACATAGCGGGTGCGCAGGCGGAAGTCGATGCGGCTCTGCTGGCATTCGATGTTGAGGCTGCAGGCGCCGGCCAGCGAGGCGGCCAGCGGCTGCGCGCCGCCCATGCCGCCGAGGCCGGCGGTGAGGATCCACTTGCCGGTGAGGTCGCCGCCGTAGTGCTGGCGGCCCATCTCGACGAAGGTTTCGTAGGTGCCCTGCACGATGCCCTGGCTGCCGATGTAGATCCAGCTGCCGGCGGTCATCTGGCCGTACATCATCAGGCCTTTCTTATCGAGCTCGTGGAAGTGCTCCCAGTTGGCCCAGGCCGGCACCAGATTGGAGTTGGCGATCAGCACGCGTGGCGCGTCGACATGGGTGCGGAACACGCCGACTGGCTTGCCCGATTGAACCAGCAGGGTTTCGTCTTCGTTGAGTTCGGTCAGCGCCTTCAGGATGGCGTCGAAGCATTCCCAGTTGCGCGCGGCGCGGCCGATGCCGCCGTAGACCACCAGTTCGGACGGCTCCTCGGCCACGTCCGGATCAAGGTTGTGCTGCACCATGCGCCAGGCGGCCTCGATCAGCCAGTTCTTGCAGTGCAGCTCGGTGCCGCGCGGCGCGCGGATGTCACGGCTCAAGTCGCGGCGCGTGCCTTGGGCGTTGCTGGTCATGGAGGCTCCGGCAATATCTGTGCGAATGAAGGGGCGGAATTATAGTCGAGGCGCCGTGGCGAGCCCTTTTGCCGGTCGCGCGCATGGCGGCCCACGACCGTCGCTTATTCCGGATGAACACGGTCTTCGCACATTTTTAGTGTTCTTTTCTGTATCTGGTCATATTCGAGCAAGTAAACTTCGCGGTTCTGAAATTCGACGATGACTCTGGGCGGCGAAGACGGAGCCGGCACGGCAGAAACAATCGAGGCGAAAGCGCAACTGCGCGAGAACGGATTTTCGGCGATTCGCCGGCCTGTAGTGGTTCTACAGGCCAAGAAGCGAGGGACATCCGGACCGCGCAGACGCGTTTGCAGCCCGGTTGGCTTCTGCCACGCAGGCTCCCAACCGCCCGCAAGGACGAAGAGATGACCCTGCGACAACTTGCCGCGCCCGCGGCCTTGGCCCTCCTGCTGGCTTTCGGCCTGACTGCCTGCTCCGACGACGGCGCCGAGGAAACCGATTCCCAGGTCGACGACGGCCCGCGTTACGTGGTGCAGCCGCTGTCCGAAGTGGCCGCCCGCGCCGGTGGCAGCGCCGCCGCCGACGTGGTGCCGCAAAACGACAGCACGCTCAGCGCCGAACTGGCTGCCACCGTCCGAAGCATCGATGCCGATGTGGGTGACCGCGTCGCCAAGGGCGACGTGCTGCTGACGCTGGACCCGACCGACTACCGCCTGCAGCTGAACCAGGCCGACGCGCAGGTGGCTGCCGCGAAAGCCGCCTCCGAGCAGGCCGATGCGCGTCTGACCCGCGCCCGCGACCTGCACGCCAAACGCTTCGCTTCCGATGACGACCTGAGCGCGGCCATCACCAACGCCGAAGCCGCTGCCGCCGACCTGCGCATCCGACAGGCTGCGCGCGCGGTGGCCGCGCGCCAGTTGGACAAGGCCAGCATCAACGCCCCATTCGACGGCGTTGTCGTGCAGCGCATGGCGCAGGTCGGCGCTGCGGTGGCACCCGGTGCACCGCTGATGCGACTGATCGACCTCGCCCAGCCGCAGGTCGAAGCACGACTGCAGCCGGCACAGGCCGTTGCGCTGTCCGGCGCCAGCAACATCACGCTGACCGTAGGCGACCAGCGCTATCCACTGGTGGTGGCGCAGATCGCCGCCGCTGCCGATCCGGGATCGCGCACCCGCGTGGCGCGGCTCGACTTCAGCGCCGAACACCCGGAGCCGGGCCTCAGCGGCACGCTCAACTGGACGCAACGCGGCTTCGAACTGTCGTCCTCGCTGCTGGTGCAGCGCGACAGTAGTTTCGGGCTGTTCAGCGTGCGCGACGGCAAGGCGCAGTGGATTCCGGTGCCCGGCGCCGAGGCTGGCCGTTCGTCGATGGTCGACCTGCCCGCCGACCTGCCGGTAGTGACGTATGGGCAGCAGTCGCTGAAGGACGGCGCTGCGGTGGTGACCACGCACAGCGCCCCGCCGGCCGAGTCGCCCGATAACAGCGCCGACGGCGAGTAAGGAGACGCCACGATGCGCTTCCTCCGATCACTGATCGAAAACCATCCGCTCGCGAACATCTTCTTCGTCGTTGTGATCGTGATGGGCATCCTCGCCTACGCGAACATGCCGCGTGAGCAGGATCCGGAAATCAACTTCAACTGGGTGAACATCTCCACCGCCCTGCCCGGCGCCTCGGCGGCGGACATCGAGGAGCGGGTCACCAATCCGCTGGAAGACGCGATCCGCAACGTGCAGGACACGCGCTTCGTGGTCAGCACCTCGCGCGAAGGCGTCAGCAACATCCTGGTGCGCTTCCGCGAGATCAACGAGCGCACCTTCGACAAGCGCATCAACGACCTGCGCCGCGAGATCCAGAACAAGGCCAACACCGAACTGCCGGCCGACGTGATCGACCCGAACATCCTGGAAATCACCACGTCGAACGGCTTCCCGACGGCGATGGTGGTGCTCACCGGCCAGGCTGAGGACGAAACCCTGCGCAGCGCCGCACGCGCGTAAAGGAAGACCTTCGAGCAGCTGACCGGCGTCGACAAGGTGCTGGCGCTGGGCTTCCAGGATCCCGAGCTGCTGGTCGAGCCTGACCCGAACGCGCTGGCCTCGCGCGGACTCACCGCGGGCGGCGCTGAGTGACAGCCTGCGCCCGTGGTTCCGCGACGTGTTTGCCGGCAAGGTCGACGCGCGCGATGGCGAATGGCTGGTGCGCGTGGCCGGCACCACGCCCGATCCGGAACAGGTGGCGAAGTTCAGCCTGCGCGTGCCCGGCAGCGAAGCCGCGCGCGTGCCGCTGGATGCGGTCGCCACCGTGCGTCGTGGCCGCGACGTGCCGCGCCAACTGGCGGCAACTGATGGCCAGCCGGCGGTGATGCTGTCGGTGACCAAGATCGCCAACACCAACATGCTCAACCTGGTCGACAACATCCGTGACTACGTCGAGCGCAAGAACGCGGTGCTGCGCGACAGCGGCCTCAAGCTGCAGCTGTCCGACGACCAGACCATTCCGACGCGTGAAGCGCTGGGCATCATGCAGTCCAACGCGCTGATCGGCCTGATCCTGGTGCTGGCCGTGTGCTGGGCCTTCCTCGGCTCGCGCATCGCGCTGATGGTCAGCCTCGGCGTGGTGTTCTCGGTCAGCGGCACCTTCTGGTTCCTGCAGGGCTACGGTTCGACGCTGAACGTGTCGGTGCTGCTCGGCATCGTCATCGTGCTCGGCATGCTGGTGGACGATGCCGTAGTCGTGGTCGAAGCCATGTATTTCCGCATGCAGCGCGGCATGCGCGGCATCGACGCTGCCATCGAATCGCTACAGGAAGTCGGCCTGCCGGTGATCGCCGCGGTCAGCACCACCATCGCCGCGTTCTTGCCGCTGATGCTGCTGCCCGGCATCGTCGGCAAGTTCATGTTCATCATTCCCTTCGTGGTGACGGTGGGCCTTGCCGTCAGCCTGATCGAAGCGTTCTGGATGCTGCCGGCGCACGTCAGCAGCATGGGTGGTTCGGCCCTGTCGAAGAGCCGCACGCAGGCGATTCGCGAACGCTGGACGCACCACGTCCGCACCGGATACACCCGCGCACTGATCCATGTGATGCGCCGTCCCGGTCGCTATCTGCTGCTCGCGTTCTTACTGTTCATCGCCTCCTGCGGGGCGCTGGCATCGGGAATGGTGAAGTTCCAGTTCTTCGCCTTCGACCCGATCCGCCTGTTCTACGTCAACGTGGACATGCCGGCGAAAGCCTCCATCGAGGACACGCTGCGGCAGACCATGGTGGTCGAGCAGCGCGTGCGTGAGCATCTGCGCGAGGGCGAAGCGCGTTCGGTGACGTCGCTGGCCGGCATCAAGTTCACCGACGTGGAACCGTTGTACGGCGACCAGTACGGCCAGATTGCTGTCTCCCTGAATCCGGGCCGCGCCGACATGCGGCGCCTGGACGACATCATCAACGAGATGCGTCCGGACGTTTCGGCCACGCCGGGCCCGGGTGAGATTTCCTTCCTCGAACTGTCCGGCGGCCCGCCTACCGGCAAACCGATCAGCGTGAAGGTGCGCTCGGACGATCCAGCGGAGCTACGTGCCGCCGCCGACGAAATGAAGCGCATCGTCGGCCGCATCAAGGGCAGCAAAGACGTCACCGATGACGACGTGCCCGGCCGCAACGAGCTGGCGCTGACCGTCGACGTCGATGCCGCACGCAATGCCGGTCTCGATCCGGGCCAGGTGGCGCGTCTCGTCGGCCTGCACGTGGACGGCGAGATCATCGCCGACCTTCGCGACCGCGGCGAGAAGATGGAGCTGCGCGTGCGCTCGGCACGCGACAGCGTGGGCAACGTGCGTGCATTGCTCGACGATCCGGTAGCGATTCCGGGCGGCGGCAGCGTGCCGCTGGGCACGCTGGTGCATGCCGAGGAAGGCAAGAGCCCCGGACTGGTCCGTCACTGGAACCTGCGCCGTGCGATCACCGTCGAGGCCGATCTCGATCTGGAAGCGAACAATACCGCCGCCGCCAACGACGAGTTGAAAGCCGAATGGGAAAAGGTACGCGACCGCTTCCCGACATCGGATCTCGATTTCTCCGGCCAGCTCGACGACATCAACGAATCACTCAACGCGATGGGCCCGCTGTTCCTGCTCGGTCTCGGCCTGATCTACTTGATCCTCGCCGCACAGTTCCGCAGCTACTTCCAGCCGCTGTTGATCCTGGTGACCGTGCCGCTGGCCTTCACCGGCGTAACGCTGGGTCTGGTGATCTCGCGCAACCCGCTGTCGCTGTACACGCTGTATGGCGTGATCGCGCTGACTGGCATATCGGTGAACGCGGCCATCGTGCTGATCAGCGCGGCGAATGATCGTCGTCTTGGCGGCATGCGCACGCTGCACGCGACGATCTACGCGGCACGCCGCCGCGTGGTGGCGGTGCTGATGACGACCGGAACGACCATCGCCGGTCTCGCTTCTCTGGCATTCGGCCTCGGCGGCAAGTCACTGCTGTGGGGACCGGTGGCATCGAGCATCGTCTGGGGACTTGCCTTCTCCAGCGTGCTGACCCTGTTCGTGATTCCGGTCCTGTACCGCTTCTTCCTGCAGCAACGGCACCCGAAACCACCGAAGGAACCCGAGGCGTCCAAACCCCGCCTCAGCGACAGCTACGGCGCGCGCTTTGACTGAGGCAGCGCGATGAAACTGGTCATGACCATGGTGGTGCGCGACGAGGCACCGCTGGTGGGCGCCAACGTCGCCTATCACTTGAGCCGTGGCGTCGATCACGTGATCGCGACCGACCACCGCTCGACGGACGGCACCGACCGTATCCTGCGCGATCTGGAACGCGAAGGTGCGCTGAGCTACTTCCGTGAAGACGGCGAGGCCTTCGCGCAGGATGCGTGGGCGACGCGCATGGCAAGGATGGCCGTTGAAGAGCATCGCGCCGACTGGGTCTTCCACGTTGATGCCGACGAATTCTGGTGGCCTGAGCAAACTGACTCACTCAAGGCCACGCTGGCGAATGTCCCGGATGACATCCTGGTGCTGCAGGCGCCGCGCAGCAACTTCGTGGCGGTTGATGCGGACACGAGTGAACTGCCGTTCCACCAGCTGATGCGGCACCGCCAACGGGTTTCGCTGAATCCGCTCGGGAAGCCCCTGCCCGGCAAGATCATCCATCGCGGCATCGAAGGCATCGAGGTCGGCTTCGGCTACCACGTGGCAAGCATTGATGGTCGGCGTGCCATTGCGCCGGCGTTCGACGACGCATTGGTCATGCATTTCCCGATGCGCTCGGTGGAGCGCTACCGCCAGAAGATCCGTGATGGCGTCGATGCCCTTGTCCGTAACACCCGGCTGGAGCGAGGCGTTGCCATCACCTGGCGCGAGCAGATGCGCATGGAGCAGCAAGGTGAGCTTGAGGCCCACCTGCGCCGACAACTGCACGACCACCAAGGTCTCGCTGATGGCGTGGCAAGCAACGAGTTGATCGAGGATTCACGCTTCGCCGACTACATGGCAAGCATGCAAGCGAGCTAGCCGTATCAATCGGTCGGCTGGTCGAACTTCGCATATTCGCGATGAAGCAATCCTGCGACCGGGCATCCCTTCCCGGCCACAAGAACTGGGCGCTACTCGTCTTCGAGGCCGTCCTTGAACAGGCGGTCATGCAGGGCGATGCCGGTGAGCATGCCTTGCCAGTCGTCGTCAGTACCGCCCTCGGCACGCCCACCAAGGATCACCCGCTCGAGTTCGGCATCGGCCTGCAGGGCCTGCCAGAAGTCGCGGCCATGGGTCTCCGGTGCGGAGGTGCGGTCAGTCGGGAACACTTTCACGCCGCTGTTCCAGAAGCGGGTATCCAATGCGCCCTGGTCATTCAGTACCAGCAGCGCGGGGTCGCGGTCCTGATCGTCGAAGTTCAGTTCGTGGTTGCCGGCGATCATCAGGCCTCCGTCCGGCAGCAGCACCCCGGTCGAGGCATTGCTGCTGGTGGACACCTGCGTGTATTCGAAGGTCGTCGTGTTCGCTGTACCGTAGGTTTGATCGATGCTGACGCCATCGGTGGACAGCTTCACCACACCGACGCCGAAGCTGCTGGAGCCGGTCTGTGCGTTGCCGATGACAATAAGCTCACCGCTCGCCGCCTCGATCACCCGTGACGACCAGTCATAACGATTGGCAACTCCACCGAGGTCAAAACCGATCTTGCGGTAGCCATTCAACGAACCGAAGGTCTGGTCCTCGGCACCATCGCTGGTGACGCGCAGGACATACCAATCGAAGTTGCTGCCATTGCCGTCGTCTGCCGGCGTGGTATCTCCAAGCACGATCAACCGGCCACTGCTGTCGACGGTGAGATCGGACAAGGTGGTCAGCACCGCAGCCGGCGCCTGCGCGGTGAATACGCCAGCCAGGCCGTAGGCGCTATCGATATCACCATTCGCATCCAGATGCTGAATCCGAACGACCGTGCCGACCTGGGCCGCAGCGTATACGCCACCACTGCCATCGGCGGCCAGATAGGCGAACTGCGGACTGCTACCGTCCGACAGCTGCGGCAGACGACGGCAGCCGGGCGGACTTGCGTCGTCTGCCCAGGTCGGATCCCAGGTGCTGGATGCGTTCAGGCGGCAGACCACGGTGTCGAACTCGGCCGGGTTGCCCGCATTCTTCACGCTTCCGGCCACGACAATGCGGCCAGATGCCTCGTCGTACTGTGCGTCGCCCGCATAAAAGCGGTCGCCACGTCCGGGATAGCCATTCATCGCCAGCCCTCCGACACCAAACCCGGTTTCGAATGTGGTGTCCAGACTTCCGTCCAGGTGCAAACGCATTAGACCAAGCCGGAAGGTGCCGGTCATGTCGGCATCGTAGATCGAAGCCACCACGGTGAGGGTGTCGGAAAACGGTGCGCGCTGGACAAGCCGCACGGAGACGGTATCCGGGACATAGCCCAGACCGTATTCGTCCTCGAAGTTGTCGAAGCGGAAGCCACCGCCCTGGAAATCAGGAGACTGACCACCAAGGGCATTGGCGTTCGGACTGATGGCCGGAGCCACGACGGTGGCGAGGATGACGGCAAGGAAACGGCGGCAGGACATGGAATGCTCCCCAACGGGTGGATGACACTCCATACATGCGCAGGATGAAGCGCCGAGGGATCACGGATCCCTGGCGGCATGGAAACTATTTGAAGGGACAGTCCTCGCGACGGCCGCTGCGGAAGGCCTCGATATCGGATTCACCGGCGATTTTCGGCTCGACGCCGTCGTCGAACATGACGCGCCAGACGCCGTCGTCCGCCTTGCGCCATACGGAATGGAAGCCGCCGATCATGTAGTCGGGCTGGCCGGGTTGTGGGACGACGAACTCGTACAGCGCCGGGCCGCTGGATACGGCGATATCGCCTTCGCCACCGACGACCACCTGTCGCGGATACCACTTCAGCAGGATGCGGCTGCCGTTGATCAAGCCGTCCCAGCGCGCGAGCACGGCATCGCGACCAACCTGCGGATCGGGGCTCTCGGCGCCGAATATCGCGTTGACGTCCACGTGTGCGGCAAAGGCCTTGTGGTCGTGGTCGGCGACGCTCTGCGCGAAGCTCAGTTCGCGTGCCCACACCGCGCAGCGCGCCTCGGCGGCATTGAGTTCACCGGCGACGGCATCCGTCGATGGCAGCGACATGCCAGCGAGCAGCGCGGCGGAGGTCAACGTGGCGAGTTTCATGCAAGATCCCTGTTCCAATGTGGCGACAGTGTGCCGCGATCAGGTCGCACGGGGCTGTGCCGATCGTCCCGGGCCGCCAATCGCGGATCGCCAGTCGCGCAGGATTGGTTTGAAGGTCGCCGACAAGCATCCGCATTCATGTCCGAAAACGGCGAGTTTGCCGCCCACCGCGGTGCTAGTCTGGCGCCATGGAATCGCACATCGCCGCCACTATCCCGTCTTCATCGCTGGATGACGCCGTGTGCGAAAAGGCGCGGCTGAGCCGTGATTCGCGCTTCGATGGCCTGTTCTTCACTGCCGTCAGCAGCACCGGCATCTACTGCCGGCCGATCTGTCCGGCGCCGGCGCCGAAGCGCGAGAACGTGCGCTACTACCGCCACGCCGCGCAGGCGGAAAGTGCCGGTTACCGCCCCTGCCTGCGCTGTCGCCCGGAGCTGTCGCCGAGCGATCCGGACCGACAGCGCGGCGACCATGTCCTGGCGCAGGCGCTGCGACTGATCGATGGCGGTGCGCTGGACGATGCACCGTTGAATGATGTCGCGGAACGCGTCGGCCTGAGCGAACGCCAGCTTCGCCGTGTATTCGTCGAGCAGCTGGGCGCAACGCCGACGCAGGTCAACGCCACGCGCCGCCTGCTGTTCGCCAAGCAGCTGCTGACCGAAACCACGCTGCCGGTCACCGACGTGGCAATGGCCGCCGGCTTCGCCAGCCTGCGTCGCTTCAATGCGGCATTCCGCGACGCCTACCGGCTGGCCCCACGCGAGCTGCGTCGGCAGCGCGAGGACGACGTCCACGAACGCGTCGCTGGCGACGTACTGCGGCTGCGGCTGGCATTCCGGCCGCCCTGCGACTTTGATGGACTGCTGGACTTCTTCCGTGTCCGCGCCCTGCCCGGCGTGGAAGTCGTGGATGGCGACAGCTACGCGCGCAGCATCGGCAGCGGCGACAAACCGGCATGGTTCCGGTTGTCGCGCAGCGATCGCGACACGGCCTCGCTGCAACTGGAACTGCACGGCGTCGCGACGTCCGAACTGCGCGGCGTGGTGTCGCGCATCCGTCGCCAGTTCGACCTCGATGCGGATCCGGCGGCGATCCATGCCGGGCTGTCTACCGACCCGGCAATGCGTCGACGTTTGAAACGTGCGCCCGGCCTGCGCATTCCCGGCGCCTGGGACGGCTTCGAGATCGCCGTGCGTGCCGTGCTCGGGCAGCAGGTCAGCGTGGCCGCCGCACGCACGCTGGCATCACGGCTGGTCGAGCGCTTCGGCGAACGCATGGATGGGGCCGACGAGATCGGACTCGACCACCGATTTCCAACAGCCGCAGTGCTGGCGGATGCGGACGTGGCCAGCGTCGGCGTGACGCGCACACGCGCCGCGACGATCCGAGGCATTGCCCGCGCCGTGGTCGATGGCCGGGTCGGCTTCTCACACCAGCAGTCGCTGGATGACTTCCTCGACAACTGGATCGCTCTGCCCGGCATCGGCCCGTGGACGGCCAGCTACATCGCCCTGCGCGGCCTCGGTCATCCGGACGCCTTCCTGGACGGTGACCTCATCCTGCGTCGCGCCGCCAGCGACAGCGACGCTGCCTTGAGCATCCGCGAACTGCGCGAACGCGCCGAACGCTGGCAGCCATGGCGTGGCTATGCGGTGTTCCACCTGTGGCGCGACATGCCGCCGCCTGCCGCCAAGCGGACCACGCCGAAGCCAGCCAAATCACGCACATCAACTTCACGGTCATCGAGATCGGAAAACCGGAGCGCCACATGAACGCCTCGACCATCACCTTCGCCCTGCACGCATCACCGGTGGGCGAACTGTTCCTCGCCGCCGATGCGGATGCGCTTCACATCATCGAATTCCCGGAGAACCGTCATCAGGTGAAGCGCCAGCCGGAATGGGTCGAGGGCGACAACCGCGTTTTGCAGGAAACCCGTCGTCAACTGGACGACTACTTCGCCGGCAAACGCCGCAGGTTCGACCTGCCGTTGTCGCCACGAGGCACGGCGTTCCAGCAGCAGGTATGGATGGCGCTGCGCCGGATTCCCTACGGCCAGACCTGGAGCTACGGCGATCTTGCCCGGCACATCGACAAACCCGCCGCCGTGCGCGCCGTTGGTGCGGCCAACGGTCGCAATCCTCTGCCCATCGTGGTGCCCTGCCATCGCGTGATCGGCGCTGACGGCAGCCTCACCGGCTTTGGCGGCGGACTGCCGATCAAACGATTCCTGCTGCAACTGGAAGGCGCGCTGCCGCAATCGGACATGGACCTCCGATGAAGCCACCCCGCAGCGATCCGGCGCTGCGGGGTGATCATCAGTCGGCGATGCCTGTTCAGGCGGCCTGGCGCAGCGCGATGCGCGGGAAGTCCACCGGCACGTCCAGCGCGACGTTGATGTAGTTGGTGAACAGGTTCAGTGCGACGTGGGCGATGATTTCGACGATCTGACCGTCATCGAAACCGGCATCACGAAGCCGCTGTACCTCGGCCTCGCCGACCGCGGCCCGCTGTTCGACCATCCGCAGCGCAAAGCGTAGCGCGGCAGCCGTGCGCGGATCGTCCGATTCGGCCGACTGCGCGGCCTGCATGTCGGCGGCACTGACGCCGGCCATCTTTCCGAGCGCGGTATGCGCGGCAAGGCAGTACTCACAACCGTTGCGATTGGCGACGGCCACGGCGATCTTCTCGCCCAGCGCGGCGCCCAGCGTGCCGTTGCCCAGCGCGCCGAAGGCGGCCCACATGCTCTGCAGCGCCACCGGCGAATTGGCGACGGCGCGGAACATGTTCGGCGTGGACTGGAACGCGGTCTGGATCTGCGCCAACAGCGGCTGGCTGGCGGCGGGGGCGTTGCTGCTGTCGAGCAGTGTGACTCGGGACATGGTGATCTCCTTTTCGATGAGGGAATGGCGTGATCGGCAGGCTTCCAGCGCGACCACGGCGCCATTCTTGACGATCATCATGTATGATTCGGTTCAATTGATGCATATTTTTTACCTGATCGTACAAAACACACCATGGATCGCCTCTCACCGCTGCTAGAGCATTTCCGCGTCCGCGCCGGCCTGTTCCACGCCGGCCCGCTGTGTGGACTGACCCGCTTCGAGGCGCTACCTGGCCGTGCGTTCATGCACGTGCTGCGGGAGGGCACGCTCACCCTCACCCACCAAACGCCCGGCCTGCCGCGACGCCTGCAGCTGGCTGAGCCGACCCTGCTGTTCTATCCGCAGGCGATCGAACACCACTTCGAATCGATGCCCGACGATGGTGTCGGCCTGACCTGCGCCTCGCTGTCCTTTGATGGCGACCAGCGCAATCCCTTCGTGCGCGCGCTGCCACCGCTGATCCTGCTGCCGCTGCGCGAGGTTGATGGCCTGGATGATTCGCTGTCGCTGCTGTTCGCCGAAACCGACCAGGTCCGCTGCGGCCAGCGGCTGCTGGCGGATCGCCTGTTCGAGGTGGTGCTGATCCAGCTGCTGCGCTGGCTGGTCGACAACGGCGACGCTGCGGGCATCCCGCGCGGCCTGCTCACCGGCTTTGCCGACCCACGACTGGCGCGCACGCTGGTGGCGCTGCATCGCCATCCGGGCGAGTCGTGGACGCTGGAGCGCATGGCCAGCGAGGCCGGCATGTCCCGTAGCGCCTTCGCCAATGCCTTCCGCGATGCGGTCGGGCAGACGCCGGCCGACTATCTCGCCGACTGGCGGTTGACGCTGGCGCAGAGCCGTCTGCGCGATGGACAGTCGGTGGGCTTCGTTGCCGACCTGCTGGGCTACGCCAACGCCTCGGCACTGTCGCGCCTGTTCCGCCAGCGTCTCGGACTGTCACCGCGCGAATGGCTGCGACAGCAGCGGGATCGTGCCGCCTGAATGCTGCTCACGCTCAACCCGCGAGCTTCCGCAGCGTATCGCGGTAGCGATCGGCGACACCTTCGCGATGGCGATGACGACCATCGCGTACCAGCCAGGCGCCGTCGACGATCACATCCGACACGGCGCCACGGTTGCCGCTGAACAGCCAGCGGTCGACCAGGGATTCGTCGTCGCCGTGCAATGCCGGCTGCGCCGTGTCGAGGCGGATCAGGTCAGCACCCGTGTCGCGTCCGGTCGAACCGCTCGCACCGGCAATGGCTTCGGCCAGCAGCGTGTTGCCGACATGCCGGCGGAACGAATCATTCGCGTCACCGACGCAGACATTGCGGCGACCGCTCTTGAGGCGCTGCCCGTATTCCAGCCAGCGCAGTTCTTCGACCGCCGATACCGAAATGTGGCTGTCGCTGCCAATGCTCCAGCGACCGCCTGCCGCGCGCCATTCAGGCAACGAAAACAGACCGTCACCGAGGTTGGCTTCGGTGGTCGGGCAGATCGACACACTGGCACTCGTCGCGGCGAGGTCGCGGATCTCCGATTGATCCATGTGCGTGGCATGAACCAGCGTCCAGTTGGCGTCCACCGGCTGGCGATCCAGCAGGTGCCGCACCGGACGCATACCATGCGCCGCGATGCAGTCTTCGACTTCCGGCATCTGCTCGGCGATGTGCAGGTGGATGGGCCGCGAACCGCCCAGCGACGGCAGCGCCGCCAGCACCGTGTCGATGCTGTCCATCGACACCGCGCGCAAGCTGTGGAAGCAGACGCCGACCCGCAGCATCGGCGACTCCTCGGTGCGCAGCGCGTCGACCAGATGCAGGTAGGCGTCGGTGTCGTGAAAGAAACGCTGCTGTCGAGCATTCAGCGGACGACCGTCGAAACCGCCGCGCTGGTAGAGCACCGGCAACAGCGTCATCCCGATACCGGCGTCACGTGCTGCGGCGATCAACGCACGCGACATCGCCACCGGGTCGTCGTACGGCGTTCCGTCCGGCTGGTGATGGACGTAGTGGAATTCGCACACGGACGTGTAGCCGGCTTCCAGCATCTCGACGTAGAGCTGCATGGCGACGGCATAGAGGCTGTCGGGATCCATGCGACCGGCGAAGGCGTACATCTGCTCGCGCCAGGTCCAGAAGCTGTCGGCAGCGTCGGTCTGGTATTCGGCCAGGCCCGCCATCGCACGCTGGAAGGCATGCGAATGCGTGTTCGGAATGCCCGGCAGCCAGTGTCCGGACAGCAGCTCCGGGCTGACCGCTGCGTCACCTTCAAGAAAGGAGACATCCCGGCGCCAGCCTCGGGGTGTCCACAATTTCTCGACCTGGATGCGCATCTCGCTCATTGCCGCCGACCGTTCCGGAAAGGCGTCCAGCATAACGAGCCGCAACCTGCTTTGCTTTCATCAATCGCTCAAAGCGGCGAAACTGGCGCCTGTTTTCTGGACATCGCCAACGAACAGGGACGGCGGACGCCATGAACGATCCGGATATCAAGGCCATCGACGGCCTGCTGATCAATGCACGGCTGATCACCCTGGCTGAAGGCAGCGGCTGGGGCCTGATTGATGACGGCCTTATCGGCTGGCGCGACGGCGTGATCACACGCGTCGGGCAACGCGGCGATGACTCCGCCGACCTCGCTGAACGTGCGGACGAAGTCATCGACGCCGAAGGCCGACTGGTGACGCCCGGCCTGATCGACTGCCACACGCACCTGGTCTTCGCCGGCAACCGCGCCGCTGAGTTCGAGATGCGCCTCAACGGCGAAAGTTACGAGGCCATTGCCCGCGCCGGCGGCGGCATTCTGTCCACAGTTCGTGCCGTGCGCGCCGCCAGCGAGGAGGAACTGCTGGCGCAGTCGCTGCCGCGTGCGCATGCGCTGATCGCTGACGGCGCGACCTCGCTGGAGATCAAGTCCGGCTATGGCCTGGATTTTGACAACGAGCGCAAGATGCTGCGCGTGGCGCGACAGGTCGCTGCCGAACTTGGCATCGCGGTTTCCTGCACCTACCTCGGCGCGCATGCGTTACCCGAGGAGTTCAAGGATCGTGCTGACGACTACATCGATGCGGTCTGCGACTGGATGGCGCCCCTGCAAGAGGAAGGTCTGATCGACGCGGTGGATGCCTTCTGCGAAGGCATCGGCTTCACGCCGGCGCAGACGCGGCGTGTGTTCGAACGCGCCCATGAACTCGGTCTGCCGGTGAAGCTGCATGCGGATCAACTGAGCGACCTTGGCGGTGCCGGCATCGTCGGCGACTTTGACGGGCTGTCGGCGGATCATGTCGAATACAGCAGCGAAGCTGGCGTGCTGACGATGGCAAAGGCCGGCAGCGTCGCCGTGCTGCTGCCCGGTGCCTTTCATGTGCTTCGCGAAACCAAACTGCCGCTGCTGGATGCCTTCCGGAAGCACGGCGTTCCGATGGCCGTCGCCACCGACTGCAATCCCGGCACCGCACCGTTGCTGTCGCTGCGCCAGGCCATGCAACTGGCCTGCACGCATTTCAAGCTCACTCCCGAGGAAGCGCTGCGCGGCGCCACCGTGAATGCGGCACGCGCCCTGGGATGGTCGGATCGTGGTCGTCTTGCGGTCGGTCAGCGTGCCGACTTCGCCATCTGGAATGCCGAACAGCCGGCGGAACTCTGCTACTGGCTGGGCGGGCATCTGCTCCATGCCAGCGTTGCCGATGGCAGACCACTAGCTGGCTGAGAACGAGACAACAAGCGTCATGCAACGGCGGCAGGCGCGTCCGTTGCGTTCCGACCTTGCACGCCGACAGGAGGCCACGCATGAAACGACTGTTGTGGCTGCTGATCGCGATCACCGTGATCTGGGGCTGGTTCCTGTTCGGCAGCAGCGAACCGGTAGCGCCGGGGGTCACTGCGCCCGAAATTCCGCTGCAGAGCTCGCCGGCGAACCCGGCGCCGTTCGAGCACGGCGAGTTCAGCATCACGCCATTGGCCGAGTTTGCGCTGCGGGCCCGCGTCCTTGGCACGACGCGCTATCGTTTCGACGACGGTGCCCGGCTGTCGCCACTGGATCTCGCGCTGGGCTGGGGACGCATGTCCGACCCGGCGGTCTACAGCCGCCTTTCGATCAGCCAGAGCGGGCGCTGGTATCACTACAGTTGGGGTCCGAACGGGCCACCGATTCCGCCGCGGGAGATCATCCGCAACAGCGCGAACATGCATCTGGTGCCGGCTGATGACGCGGTCGAGGCCGCAATGATGAGGGCGAATGCCGGCGATGTGGTCGCACTGCACGGCCAGTTGATCCGTGCCGACGGTGACAACGGCTGGCACTGGAGCAGCTCCATGACGCGCAACGACAGCGGCGCGGGGTCCTGCGAGCTGATCTGGGTGCAGCGCTTCGAAATTCTGGCCCGCTGACAGGTGCGAGGCCCATCGATGCGAAAGCCCCGCATTGGCGGGGCTTTCGGGCGTATCGCGCGACCTGACGGTCGCAACGCGTCTCGCGATCAGGCGCTCTTGGCGGCCGCCTTCTTCGCTGCTGCCTTCTTCGCCGGCGCCTTCTTGGCGACCGCCTTCTTCGGCTGCGTGGTGGTGACGCTGCTGCTGGCCTTGCCGGTCTGGCGCACGTTGCCGTGGCTGCCTGCGAAGCGCTTGCCGCGCGCGGTCTTCTTGTCGCCCTTGCCCATGTCTACTCCTGCTGATTCCGTGTAGTGCTTGTTCGGGATGCTGCTGTGATCGTCGAGCGCGGCGATCAACCGCCTGTGCGCGAACGGGGCGCGTACATTACCACCGGAAGGCCTCGCAGGCCACGCCCGCAGCCGTCGAGCGCGGACTCAGGCGCCAGTGCGCACCGGCGGCACCGGCTGGCGACGCAGCAACGACAGGTTGACCAGATGCGCCGCGGCAATCAGCACGCCACCCAGGCTCATCAACAACGCGTGACTCCAGTCGCTGTGCTCGGTCGGGCCAAAGGCACCGATGCCGACACCAACCAGCCCCGGCAGCAGGATCAGCAGCGCCAGTGGCGAACGATGTCGGCGAAAACCCGGCAACAGCGACAGCGTGGCCAACACGCCGGCAAAGATGACGAAACCACGCTCGAACAGCGGGCTGGCCAGGAAACTCAGGCCGAGCGCGGGAATCAACGCCAGTAGCAGCGGCCACAGCGCGCAATGCGCCGCACAGATCAGCGAGCCGGCCGCACCAAGGCGGTCAAGGCGGTTGCTGGGTATGACGACCCCGGCGCGGCTGGTCGATGGCCTGGTGGCATTCATGACGGCAGATGGGCAGTTCATTGGCGGTCAGCAGGATTACTTGGCCGATATTGTAACAGTATAACGTTTGGACGTGCGAGCCGCTTCCTGGTAAACGCGGTTCGCGACCGCGTGGCTGACAAGCGCGGTGGCGGACAGGCAGCACTCCCGTTGACCACGCGCGAGGTTCCCGGCGACGCGCCGGCACTGGAGGAAATCCTCGGCATCGCGCACGCGCTGGATCGGCTGGCGGATATCGACGAACGCCTGTGCCGGATCGTCTGGCAACAACGGGCGCTTCGCTGTGACCGCCAGCGCACGGCTGGAGTCAACGCAGAAGCCCGGCCAGCCGCGATTCGCGATCAAGTCGACGCTGGGAATGTGTGCGGCGCCCAGCGTGCTGTTCGCCGACGGCTTCGAGGATTCCTGAGATAGCCGCTGCGCGGATACCGCGACACCGCCGCCAAACGACGATCAATCGTCGATGTCGCTGATGTCTTCCAGCGGCCCCGAAGACGGTTCGGTGCCCACGGCCTCACCCGGCGTCGGTGAACGCTGCCCATCGCCCGGCGAAGCGTCGGCGTCCTGGTCTTCCGAACCGTCGCTGGATTCGTCGCCGGAATCGGTGGTCGCTGCCTGCTGTGCGCTGGTTTCAGCGCCGACGTGATAGGCCGCGAATCCGGGCAGCACCACCGGATTCAGCGCCATGCCCAGCACGCGCCCGGGAATCGGCGACAGGATCGCCTCCTCACGGTTGTTGAGCGGATCGACGACGCGGCCCAACTGCTGGCCGGCCGCCACCCAGTCGCCGAGGGCGACTTCGCTGATCAGCAAACCGCCGCTGTCGGCACGCACCCACTGCGAATCGTAGAACACCGCCTGCTGGCTGTCCCAGTCCGGACTTTCGCCGGTCATGCCCAATGAATGCAGCAGGGTTTCGATGGCCTGAACACCAAAACTGATCGCATCGGCCTGCAGACGTCGCGGCGCGCCAACCTCGAACGTTACCGCTGGAATGCCGGCCGCCGCAGCGGCGACGCGCAGCATGCCGCGACGGCCATTGCTTTGCAGCACCGGCGTGGCGCCGAACCCGCGGGTGAAGGCGAGCACTTCCGGCAGTCGCAGGTCTGCGCGGATCTGCGGCAGGTTGCTGCGCTCGAAACTGCCGGTATGGAAGTCGACAAGGTAATCGCAGTGCTGGACGATGCTGTCGAAAAAGCTGTGCGCCACGCGCGAGGCCACGCTGCCGTAGGCCGTCCCCGGGAAATAGCGGTTGAGGTCACGACGATCCGGCAGATAGCGCGAATCACGGCTGAAGCCGAAGGGGTTGACGATCGGCACGGCGATGATGGTGCCGACCAGGCTCAGCGGATCGACGGTGTTGCTGATCCGGCGAACAATCTCGACACCGTTCAATTCGTCACCATGCACGGCCGCGACCAGGCACAGTTTCGGTCCCGGTCGCGACCCGTGAACCACCACCACCGGACTTTCAACGCTGGCGCCGGCAAAACCCTCGCTGGCCGTCCAACTGAGCCGCGCCACGCTGGCGGCCTCGATGCGCTGGTCCATCATTTCGAACGGGATCGGTCGTGGCGGACCAACGAATTCCGCCGACTCCGGATCGGCCCACGCCGGCATCACCGGCGGGCCGCTGAAGTCCGGGTTGCCGGGATCACTGTAGTCGGACAGCAGCAGCGGTGGTGGCGGCGATGCTGCCGGACGTGCCAGGGTGGCCGACATGAACGAGAACATCACAACACCGGCCACCCACATGGCCGTCCTTGCGCGCCGGAAGCAACCGCGTCTCCGGATCATGCCTCGCCGCCGCATTCAGCGCAGATGCCGTGCACTTCGAGCGTCTGCGCCTGCGGCCGGAAACCCAGCGCCGCGGCCTGGGCATTCAGCAACCGCGTTGCCTCCTCATCCTCCAACTCGACCGCACGTTGGCAGCGATCACAGATCAGGAACGGCACCGAATGCTGCACGCGCGGGTGATGGCATCGGATGAAGGCGTTGATCGATTCCAGCTTGTGAATGAAGCCGTTGGCCAGCAGGAAATCCAGCGCGCGATACACCGTCGGCGGCGCCGCACTGCCCTCACCGTCGCGCACGCGATCGAGCAGATCGTAGGCCTTCACCGGCCTGTCCGAGGTGGCGACCAGTTCCAGCACACGGCGACGCATGGCCGTCAGGCGCAGGTCGCGTTCGGAACAGATGGCCGCCACTTCGTCGACGAACGCGCCGGCCTCGTGCACGTGCTGCTTGGGGTTATTGCAGGCTTGATGCGGTCGATGCGACATGTCGTCGATGTTAGCACCGCGGCTCGTTCCGGCGACGTGCCGGAACTCACTCAATCGGCGATGCGCTCCAGCGCTGCCTCGATCCGTCGAACCGCCAGTTCCTGCCCACACAGATACACCGTGTGGTCGATGGACGGCGACACCGCGGTGCCGGTCATGGCGACACGCAGCGGCTGCGCCACCTTGCCCATGCCCACATCCAGCTTTTCGGCCACTTCGCGCAACGCGGCATCCACGGCTTCCGGCGTCCAGTCCGAGAGAGCTTCAAGCGCGTCGCGCGTTGCTTCCAATGGTGCCCGGGCGGCCACGACCAGTTGTTTGGCAACGGCCTTGTCGTCCCAGTCGGTGATCGGGCCGTACCAGACCTTCGCCCGCTCGGCCATTTCCTTCAACGTCTTCACCCGATCACGCAAGGCCACCACGACATCTGCTGGTTTCGGGCCGGTCTCCGGCTTGATGCCGGCCGCGCGCAGATGCCAGTCAAGATGCAGAGCGACGTCGGCGGGATCGTCGTTCTTCAGGTATTGCTGATTGATCCAGGCCAGCTTCTCCGGATCGAAGCGCGCCGCCGATGTGTTCACGTCCTCGATGCGGAACAGCTCGATCATCTGCTCGCGCGAGAAGATCTCCTGATCACCGTGCGACCAGCCAAGGCGGACCAGGTAGTTCAGCAGCGCGTGCGGCAGGTAGCCGTCATCGCGGTACTGCATGACGCTGACCGCGCCGTGCCGCTTGCTGAGCTTGGCGCCGTCCTGGCCATGGATCATCGGCAGGTGGGCAAAGCTGGGCAGCCTGGCGCCCAGCGCTTCGTAGATGTTGATCTGCCGCGGCGTGTTGTTGATGTGATCGTCGCCGCGGATCACGTCGGTGATCTTCATGTCGATGTCGTCGACCACGACGGCGAAGTTGTAGGTCGGGTGATCGTCACTGCGCCAGATGATCAGGTCATCGAGCTCGCTGTTGCTCCATTCGATACGCCCGCGCACCTTGTCGTTGAACACCACGCTGCCGCTGTCCGGGTTGCGGAAGCGGATCACCGGCGTCACGCCAGGCTCGCTTTCGGTACGGTTGCGGCAATGGCCGTCGTAGCGCGGTTTCTCGCCCTTGGCCATGGCGTCCTCACGCAGCTTGTCCAGGCGTTCGCGCGAGCAGTAGCAGCGATAGGCCTTGCCGGCCTTCAGCAGATCATCCGCGGCCTGGCGATAACGCTCCATGCGCAGCGTCTGGTAGAACGGACCTTCGTCGTGATCCAGCCCCAGCCAGCTCATGCCGTCGAGGATGGCCTGTACCGCTTCGTCGGTACTGCGCTCGCGGTCCGTGTCCTCGATGCGGAGGATGAACTGGCCATCGCGTTGCCGCGCTTCCAGCAGGCAATAAAGCGCCGTTCGAGCACCGCCGATATGCAGGAAACCGGTGGGACTGGGGGCAAATCGGGTACGACAGGTCATGGGCGATACGAACTTGGAGGGCCGCGCATTCTACCAGCAGCGCGGCCCGATCTCGCCTGCGTCGCTCAGGGCGCGACCGTGATCGTGATGCGCTCGGACACCACGATCGGATCGTGCGGCATATGCCGGAAATCGCCCAGCAGCAGTTGCAGCGTGTGCTCGCCCGGCACCAGTTCGATCGTGGTTTCGGTCTGGCCCTTGCCGAAATGGATGTGCCGCTCGTCAGCCGGAATCGGCATCGCAGCGTTCGGCAGTTCGGCCACATCGACCAGCAGGTGATGGTGACCGGTATGCGGCAGGTCGCTGCCGGCCGGCGTCACACCCATCCCACGCAGGCCGAAGCGCACGGTTACCGGGCTGCTGATGGTTTCGCCGTCCGTCGGAGTGATGATGTAAAGCTCGGCGCCCTCCGCTGCGGCACGGCGCTCGATACCCGGTGCCGGATCCGCAGCCCATGCAGCCAGTGCAGCCATGCCCAACAGGCCGGCCAGCAGTGAGAAGAACGAAGGACGTATGGACGAGATGGACATCGCGGAACCTTTGGCTTCAATGAGGACTCCGATTGCAGCGCTTCCCGCCGCCGGGTGCAAGCCCACCTGTCGGCGGCGGTTCAGGCTGCCGGCAGCAAGACACGCTGCTAAACTCCGCTCACCGTCGTTTCCGACCCTACTACCCACGGATGTTGACCATGGCCACGATCTCCCGCCGCCTCACCCGCCTGTTTGCCGTCGCCGCGCTGCTTCCGCTTGCCGCCCTCGCACAGGAAGCCACCGCGCCTGCCGCTGAAAAAACAGCGTCGGAAGCGGCAACGGAAGCGGCTGTTCCGGCAACGCGCGTGGCAATCACCACCAACATGGGGCGCATGGTCGTCGAATTGGACGCCGCGAAGGCGCCGAAGAGCGTGGCCAATTTCCTGCAGTACGTCGACAGCGGCTTCTATGATGGCACCGTGTTCCATCGCGTGATCGGCAACTTCATGATCCAGGGCGGCGGCTTCAGCACGGACCTGCAGCGCAAGCCGACCAAGGCTCCGATTCCGAACGAAGCCAACAACGGCCTCAGCAACCTGCGTGGCACGGTCGCCATGGCACGCACCAGCGATCCGAACTCCGCCACCTCGCAGTTCTTCATCAACACCGTCGACAATCCGCGCCTCGATTTCGTCAGCGAGCAGAACGCCTATACCTGGGGCTACGCCGTGTTTGGCAAGGTGATCGAAGGCATGGAAGTGGTCGATGCCATCCGCGCCGTTGAGACTGGGGCGCAGGGACCGTTCCAGAAGGACGTGCCGAAGCAGACCGTCATCATCGAACACATCCAGCGAGTTGCCAGCGATGGCACCACTGATGCAACAACCGAACCAGCCGCTGCCACGACCGACGGCGACTGATCACCTGCGCAGGTCGACCCCGTCAATCAAGGCCGGCCTGCGAGCGCCAAGAGCCACGACCGGAACGCCGTGAGTCACTGCTTCATTTCCGATCTGCACCTCGACGCATCGCGTCCGCAGATTACCGGGCTGTTCCTGCAATTCCTGCGCGAACTGCCGTCGGACGTGGAGTCACTGTTCATCCTCGGTGATCTGTTCGAGGCCTGGATCGGCGATGACGCCGTCGACGAACTGGGCCAGCATGTTGCCGAGGGTATCCGGGGCGTCGCCGACCGCGGCGTGGCGGTCCGCTTCATGCGCGGCAACCGCGACTTCCTGCTGGGCACCGACTACTGCAGCCGCGCGGGCATGCGCCTGCTGCCCGATGCCTGCGTACTCGACGTTGGCGGCATCGCGACCCTGCTTCTGCATGGCGACACGCTCTGCACCGACGATCACGCCTACCAGGCGTTCCGGCGACAGGTCCGAGATCCGGCGTGGGCGCAGGGCTTCCTCGCACAGGACGTCGCGCAACGGATCGCCTTCGCCAAGCAGGCACGTGCGGCCAGCCAGAGACACCAGCAACAGGTTGACGAAACCATCACCGACGTCACTCCAGACGAAGTAGCAGCAACCTTCCGTCGCTACGGTGTCACCCGCATCATCCACGGGCACACGCACCGCCCGGCAATTCATCCGGCTGCAGAAAGCTGCCCAGGCGAACGTATCGTGCTGGGCGACTGGTACGAGCAAGGCAGCTTGCTGATCGTCGACGGTACCGGCCAGGCCGAACTCAGCAGCCTTCCTTCGTAGAAACGTCCACGGAAGCTTTCTTGAAGCTTGCTCGCTGCCCCTGACTCTGGGGAAGCCGCGTAACTTTCGGCCGGCAGGACAGCGGCGACACGGGTACCGATTGACCGGTCATTACCGCATCCTCTTGCAGAACATGCCCACGACCAGGCATGGGCAGACTGCATCAACCCGGCGCGTTCTGCGGCGCCGCCGTTGCCAAACAGAATCCACAGCGTTTGCTGGCATCAGGCATCGCGGCAAAAGGGGTGATCGAGCCGTCTCGGCAAGTCGGGAATGAAGGGCCTCCACACTCCGTCGTCGGGATAGTCATCCCCGGTCGCGTCCATTGGCTGTTTCGACTGGACTGCGCTCGCCGCGGCATCTGCATGCAACGCTTCAAGTCACGCTCCGCTCGGCGTCAGATCCACGGCCGACTGGAACGTGCGCAGCGCGCAGCCTGGCAGCCTGGCTGCCACGCTCACCGGCTTCGAGACGACGAAGGTCTGCGCATCCAGCCGTCTCCGGTGCACGGACCTTTACCGTGGTAGCGAACTTGCTGCGGTCTCATACGATCAGCAGAGCAAACTCCCCCAACGGCAGGCAAAAAGAAAGGGCGCCGAAGCGCCCTTTCCGTACAACTTGTCAGGTAGTGCTTGGCTATCAGCTGCGACGCAGCGAGATCACCAGAGCACCCAGACCAGCCAGGAAGCCGAACAGCATCAGCTTCGACCACAGCGAGCTGGCCGGGACCAGATCCGGGGTCGGAACGGCCGGCGGAACCGTGATACCCACCGACGAGTAGCGATACTCGGCCGGGCTGCCGGCAGCGTCGTGCGTACAGGACAGGGTATCGGTCACAGCCGGATCACCTTCAGCCGGCACCGTGCAGCTCACCTCGATCGGACCGCTAGCGGACGGAGCCAGCGTGGCCGGGAACGAATCCACCGAGAAGTCGGCACCACCGAAGGTGCAGCTTGCGATGTTCAGGTCAAGGTTGCCGGTGTTGGTCACGTTGATCGTGCTGGTCGCCGTAGAGCCCGGAGGACCGTTACAAGCGATATCCGATCCGGCCGGCGGCGCCGACGAGTAGATCGGAGCCGGGATCGCAGCAAACGTTGCGGTCACGGTGCAGTCAGCCGAGTTGTCCGGATCACCCGCCGTACCAACCGGGTTGGTGGTGTAGGTCACGGTAGCACTGGTCGGCGGAGCGACGTCCGGCGTACCACCGCAGGTACCGCCAATCGACGAAACCTGGAAGCCGCCGTTCGGGGTAATCGTCACCACACCGGAAGTACCGCTGGTGACGTCCTGACTCGGAGGAGCAACCGTGCCGCCGGCATTGCCGGAAGCCGTAATCGTCTGCGTGGTCGGCGGAGCGGCCTGGACGGTAATCAGTCCGTCAGTCTCGGTATGCGGGCCGGGACTCGGGCCACCGACGTTGTCAGAGAAGAGACAACCCGTAACATCCAGCGGATAGGTCTCAGCGTCTGCAGCGGTTCCATCGATGACAGTGATGGTCAGGTTGCAGGACGTGACGTTGCCAAGTGGGCTGTTATCCAGCGTACCGTCGAGAATTGTCAGCGTACCAGCATCATTATCGCTACAGAGGCCAGTACCGTTGTTAGCGGTTGTGATGTCCACATCGGCCGGATTGTAAGTAATGTTGCACTGGTAGCCGACCGTAGTGCCGTCACCTGTGAACTGTACAGGGATCGGGGTCGGAGTGACCGCGCCACCGCCAACCGGCGCCGTGGCAGCATCGGTGACTGCAACCTCGGCGGCAGACGCCACACCAATAGAAAAAACACCGGCAATAGCGGCGGCCAAGGCACACCGATACGCCTTCTTGATATTGAAACTCATACGAATGTCACTCCCCAACGAGAAAATCGGTTGCACTTTACTGACTCTGAGGCAATTTGCAAAGCCTTAGAATTCGGAAGCCGGATCAACCTTACGATTGGTACGGACAGGAGCCTTCATCGGACCGTCTGAGGCCGCTCCGTCAACCATCACTTTGGCCTCAAGCTGATTTGCGTTGGCGTCCGAGACAAGGAACTTGGTTACTTGCATCGCACCAACCTTGGCATTGGAACCCCTGAAGGAGATCCGGCCAATGGACACTACGCCAGCCGGCAGCAATTCGTTGCTGTCGCTGAACACCAGACCGATGATCTTGCCCTTAGCAACATTGCAAGCACCGCCATGCGTCTTCGGTAGGTCCGCCGTGCAAGCACTGAGGTCAACCTGATCAGCAGAAACTCCCTTCGGAAGGGAAATTTCGAATTGCAGCGCTGTAGCGTTACCGTCTGTAGCAAAATCAAGCGCCATGCTCTGGGCGCCTTTCTTCGCTGCGCCATTCGTGACAACCAACTGCCCGGCACTTACGCTCGAAATCATCAGAGCGCCTGCAATGGCGGCGCCAATCTTCAAAGACTTAAAGTTCATTGTCTTATGCTCCTTTATGGGCAGGTAGCGGCGCCAAGGATGGCGTTGGTCAGGACAGTGCGGTCAAACACGTTGACTGCGCCGTCTTCGTTCATGTCAGGCTGCCCGCTTGCACTGCTGGTGCCGAGGATTTCGTTTGTCAGCACTGTGCGGTCAAACACGTTCAGGTTGGTATCAGCGTTCGCGTCACCGCGACAGAGGCGGCCGATGGCAACGCCACGCGTCGACTCGAACTCATCGGTGCGGATCGAGCCGGCACCGGCGCCGGCAATCCAGCCAAGACGTGCAGACTCGATGTTCGTGGCACCCGGCGTACCGCTGATGGTCACTGCCTGAATGGCGTCGCTACCAGCACCAGCCACTTCTGCAGCGAAGCTGGTACCTGCTGAGTAATCGATCTCGATCGAGTACCAGCGGTTCGGCTGCACGCCGGCAAAGGAGCCACTTGCGCCGTTGGCATCGAAGTCGAAGGAGCCAGCATCCCTGTCATAAGTGACATCCACAACAGCACCGCTACCATCATCAGCGCTATAAGCACCGAAAACCTGAGCGGAACCGCTGGTCAGGCCTGTGTAGACATAAAAGCGGGCAGTGTATTCCGGGTCATTGACCGGGTGATTGTCGCCAACATAGCTGGCAGAGGAAGCGGAATTAAGAGCACACAGGCCGGAATAACGAGCACCGACCGGAGCGGTTTCAGGGCCCTGCGCATCACCGTCGACAGCGGTCTTGGCGCCATTCCACTGCGTAACGGTGCAGGCGAGTGCGCCACTCATGGGGAGAGCAGCCAGGACGGCGCCCATCAGAAGGTTACGGGACAACGATTTCATCGGTTTCACCCCTCTCGGTTCAGGATTTGCATCGGTTCTTGCCCGAGCAACCGCGCTAGGCTAGCACAGGCTTTCGGGTCAGTTAAGCCCTTGTGAACACACGCGTCCGGGCGGCTCCGGATGGGGCCGGCTTCCCGCTGGCGGAACCCGTTAACACCGGTCCTGCCCGCGTGACTCACTGATACAATACGCAGGCCGCACCGAAAACAGGTCATCCTTTGTCGAATTCCACACCAATCCGCCATTCCCGGCTGGTGGTCATGCCCGCCAGGGACGAACGCCCCACGGTTGAAAGCATGGTCCGGCGCGCTCGCGAGCGGTTGGACTGCGACGTGCTGGTGGTGTCGGACGAGAGCCGCGACGGCACCGCCGAGGCCGCCCGGGCCGGCGGCGCCCGTGTGCTGGAACTGCCGATCCAGCTGGGTGCCTGGGGCGCGACCCAGGCCGGGATGCGCTATGCACAGCGCCATGGCTATGAGGTGGTAATCACCCTCGACGCCGACGGCCAGCACGATCCCGACTGCCTGCCTGCATTGATAGAGGAATATGAGCGCGGTGGCACGGACGTGGTGATCGGCACCTTTCCGCAGCGTCTCAGCGGGGCAAAGAAGCTGGCCTGGAGCTGGTTTCGCGGCATGACCGGCCTGGCCGTGGAGGACCTGACCTCCGGCCTTCGGGTCTACGGCCCTCGCGCGCTGCGGGTGCTGACCTCGCCAGAAGCCACGCTGCTGGACTATCAGGATGTCGGCGTCCTGCTGTTGTTGCGCAAGTACGGGCTCCGGGTCCGCGAACTGCCAACGCCCATGCTGCCGCGCTGTGCCGGGCATTCACGGGTGTTCTCATCCTGGTTCAAGGTGGCCGGCTACATGTTGCAGACCACCCTGCTCTGTCTGGCGCGACTGGGCCGTCTCGGCGGCAGCGCCAAGGCTGTTCGTCGTGCGGAAGGATTGAGCACATGACGGCGATGCTGACCGCCGCGCTGCTTGGCGTAGGCACGGCGTTGGTCATTCTCTATCTGGTCCGGCGTGACCAGATGCACGGCCGCTACGCCTTCTGGTGGCTGACGGTCGCAGGCGTGGCGCTGGTTCTCGGCCTGAAGCCAAGCCTGGTGGACACCGTCGGGCACTGGTTCGGTGTGAAGTACCCGCCGACGCTGATCGTGATGCTGGTGCTGGCTGCACTGCTGGTGAAGCTGCTGGTGGCCGATCTCGATGTCACCCGGCGAGAGCGCCGGATCCGGCGGCTGCTGCAGAAAACCGCGATCCTGGAGGCCGAGTTGCGCGAACTGCACGGTGAAGTGGCCGAGCTGCGGAAGTCGGTCGAGTCGGCTGCGAGCCACGACGACAGCAACACGCTGGCGGTGGAGCCGCCGCGCAAGGTCGTCGGCTGACGGCTACCAACGGCCTCCGCTCCGCTTTGCGCGTCCTCCACCTCGGCAAGTTCTATCCGCCCTTCGCCGGCGGCATCGAACGCTTCAGCGCCGACCTGATCGGCGGACTGGCACGGCGCGGCCTCGCGCAGGCGGCGCTGGTTCACGCCACGCCGGGACAGCCGCGATCAACACGGGAATGGATCGAGCACGACAAGGTGCGCCTGCGCGAAACACCGTGCAGCGGACGTGTCCTGTTCGCGCCAATCAGTCCACGCTGGCCGCTGGACTTCAGGCGACTGCAGCGCGACTTCCGGCCCGACCTGCTGCACATTCATGCACCAAACCCTTCGGCATTCTGGCTGCTGGGCATGCCCGCCGCACGCCGATTGCCGTGGATCGTCCAGTGGCATGCCGACGTGCCGGACGACGCCCTGCATCGTGGCGTGCGGCTGGCCTACCCGGCCTATCGGCAGTTCGAACACCGGTTGCTGAAACGGGCCGCACGGATCGTGCCGACAACGGACAGCTATCTGGAAGCCAGCCGTCCGCTGCAGGCCTTCCGGGATCGTTGCCACGTGATTCCGCTGGCGATTGATCGCGATGATGCGAGCACCGCGGCGAACACCGCGCCGGTGTGGCCGGGGAACGGGCTGAAGCTGCTCGCCGTTGGGCGACTCAGCTACTACAAGGGCTTTGACGTGTTGCTGGAAGCCCTTGCCGCCTGCCCGGTCGTGAGTCTGTTGCTGGTCGGCGAAGGCGAGCGGCGTGGCGAGCTGGAAAAGCAGATCACCCGGCTTGGCCTCGGCGACCGGGTACGGCTGACCGGCCAGCTCGACGACGCCCAACTGCACGCTGCCTACCGCGATTGCGACGCTTTCTGCCTGCCGTCGCTGGACCGCTCCGAAGCTTTCGGACTGGTGTTGCTGGAAGCCATGCGAGCGGGCAAACCCGTGGTTTCCTCTGCGGTGCCTGGCTCGGGCATGTGCGAGGTCGTTGTGGATGGCGAGACTGGCTTGCAAGTGTCCGCCGGCAATGCCGAACGGCTGGCGGCAGCGCTGCAGCAGCTATCCCATGACCCGCCGCTTCGCCATCGGCTTGGCGAAAACGGGCGACGTCGCTGGGCCTTGGAGTACTGCCTCGAGCGTGTCAGCGCGCAGTGGGCATCGCTGTATCAGCAGGTTCTGGATCAGTCGGCTCGGGATCTGCAGACGGCAGTCCGGCAGTAGCCGAAAACCCCGACCGGAACAGCGCGCCCAGGAACAGGATCGCCACCGGCGCCAATTGCAGCACGATGCGGTTAAGGCTGGTCAGGTTCTTTGCCCAGGCCGCCGCGTCGGTGAAGAAGAAAAGAAAGCCGACGAACCCCAACCCCAGCAGCAGCAGCAAACCCAGCCCCTTCGCAGCGCGGTCAAAGCGCTGCTGACGCCAGCCGAGCAATGCACCAACGGGCAGCAACCACCAGAGCAGGTGGAAGTTCGGCAGCAGGAACAGGCTGGCGAACACCTCCGGCGCCACCGGATGCAGCGCCAGTTCGATCTCACCGATTCCCGGAACGGTGATCTCGCCCCAGCGCAGCCAGACCGTGCCCAGTCCCGGCGCGGGGATCGGCAGGCCGCCGACCAGCAAACCAATCAGCGGAATAACCACTCCCGCGCCAACCAGCAGCCAGCGCAGGCGCGGTGGCAAGGCAAGCAACAGCGCGCTTGCGAGCAGCACCAGCAGCCACACGGCGCCCTCCTGCTTCACCAGCGGCAGTGAGATTGCGAACAGCACCCCTTGCAGCAGTTGGCGGCGGTCGCCGGCGATGCGCCAACGCAGCAGCGATATCGCCGCCAGCGCCAGCAATGCCGCCAGCCAAAGATCCAGATAACCGGCAAGCGCGATGTGCGCATCCACCAACGGCATGCTCAGCAGAGCGTAGGCCATGATCATCGAAAACGGTGAAGTAAAACCGCTGCGCCGGCAGCCGGCGAACAAGGCCAGCGCCAGCATCGGTGTCAGCTGCAGCCACGGCAGGTCGCTGACCGGATTCGACCATTGCCCGTGCGCGCTGACCAGCAGCAGCAGATAGCGCGGGATCGATTCCGGATAGTGCGGTGCCAGCGCGGCAGGCGCGCCTTCGCCGAGGTTGTCCGCCCACGCCTTCAAGGTCTGGAAGCCTTGCAACTCCGTGGCACCCGACCAGGCTTTGGGCTTGCCCAGCCAGGTGGTCCAGGCATCCCAGGTCAGGGTCGGCAGCCACAGCGCCTGCATCGCTGCCAACAACCAGTGGGCGGCCAGCAGGATCAGCAGCAGCCAGCACAGCGCGTTCCAACCGCCGAGCGGCACCGACGGTGCTTCAACCGGCCCTGCATTGCGGCGCTCACGCAGAATGAAGGCGGCCCACAGCGCCGCTGACAACAACAGCAGCCAGATGATCGAGGCGCTGAACAGGCCCATCGGCTCGACGCCGTGGAACAGGCGCAGGATCGCGCCGCAAAGCGGCACGCCCAGCAGCCAGCCGGCGCCGATTCGACCCAGCCACACGACAGCACCACGTTGTCCGGCACGATCCAGCAAACCCAGCAACGGCGCGCCAACCATCGTCGGGAGCAGCAGCACCAGCAGCGTCGACAGCAGGCTCATGGCTCGTTGCTCCGGCGACGGCGCTCGATCACGTCACCGAGACGCAGCACCTGCATGCCCGACACACGGCTGATCTCTTCCACGCGGTAGTTGGCACCGGCCACCCGCAGGCGCCCGTTCTTCAGCTCGAGCGGCTCGCCCATGGCGAGGACGATGCTCCCAACCGGCAGCGGTTCTTCGGAACGCCTCGGCAGCGGCCCGACATTGAGCGGACGCAACAGGAACATCGGGTAATCACGCAGGAAGGTACTGTTCGCGTGCAGGAACACCGTCGGCGGCGACGGCTCGGCCAGCAGCTGGTCCCGCAAGGCCTTCAGCGGCCGCGCCAGCGCAGGGCTGGCATCCAGGCCGTGTTCGCCAGCCATGTCGTGCACCGTGGCCACACGCGCGGCGCGCGCGGCCTGCACGCGCAGCGACTGAAGGTCCAGCAGCAACCACAGTCCGAACGTGATCACAGCCGCCCCCTGCAACCAGCCTCCGCGCTGCCAGCGCAGTGCCCAGCCCAGCAACGGCAGCAACAGCAGCGCCGACAGCAGGAATGCTGGCAGCCACGGTCGCGGATGCTCGAAGCCCATTTCCAGGCCGGCGGTGTTGATGGATCGCCCGATCCAGCGCCGCTGCGCTGCCCATTCGTCGGCCAGCGCCCACAGCGCCGGTGCGTAGCCGTCGCTCACAAGACTGACCTCACGCAGGGTCAGTGTGGTTTCCGGCACGTCGTTGGGCGCGATCAGATCGATCGGACGCACCTCGATCGCCAAGTCTTCTATCTCGCCGCTCCATTGCTCGCTGGCGCGCGGCAGGTCCAGCGTGACCACGTCGCCGGCGCGGGGAATAGCCACCGACTGCGGCTTGCCGTCGCGTCGCCACCACAGGCGCAGCTCGCGCTCCTTGCCCAGATCTTCAAGCTCGATCCGCAGGAAACGGAAGTCGGCTGCCTGCCAGGGACCGGAGGTCCAGAACATGGTGCGCGCCGTTGCGGCGGGGATGTCGAGGCGCAGCGCGCCGTCGCCCATCGTCAGTTCGCCGCCACTGGCCTCAAATGACGACAGCGGCAGCTCGCGCTGTTCACCACTGAAACCGGTCCAGCGCGGCGCGGCATAGATCGCCCAGGCCAGCAGTGTCAGCAGCACCCAGACCACCAACGCAATCGCCAGCCGCAGCGCCCTGCCCTCGCCTTGGTTCCTGCCCGCACTCATGCCGCTGACTCCAGCGGCAGCAGTTCCTCGGCGACGAAGCCGGCGCGAAGCCGCGCTTCCTCGTTGAGCGGCCCACGCAGCGCGTTGGGTGCGAAACGGGCGAGCAGCTCGCGGAAATGCGCCACCGCGTCGATGCCTTCGGCGTCGCAGCACCACTGGTACCAGCGCGTGCCGGCAGCGACATGCGCGACCTCCTCGCGCAGGATGAGCTCAAGAATGGCGACGGTCTCATCGTCGCCTTCACGCTTGAGGCGCTCGATCATGCCCGGCGTCACGTCAAGGCCGCGCGCCTCCAGCACGCGTGGCACCAGCGCCATGCGGTCAAGACAGCTGTGCACGGTTTTCTCGGCCATTTCCCACAAGCCATTGTGGGCATCGAAATCGCCGTAGGCGTGATCGAAGTCGGCGAGGCGCCGCTGTAGCAGGCCGAAATGCTTGGCCTCGTCGGCGGCTACGGACAACCAGTCCCGGTAGTAGCGCAGCGGCAAGCCGCGGAAGCGGTACACCGCGTCGCAGGCGAGGTTGATGGCGTTGAATTCGATATGCGCGATCGCGTGGATGAACGCCGCCCTGCCCTCGCGGCTGCCGAGGCCGCGCTTGGGCAGCGTCGACGGTGGCACCAGCGCCGGCTTCTCCGGTCGTCCGGCAGTGCAGTCGTCGGCGATCACGCGCGGCGTGATTGGCACGCTGTCGTCGGCGATCGCTTCCACGGCGTCACCACCGGCAGCCAGCATCGACTCGAAGCGTGCCGGCAACGCCGAAGCCAGCTCCAGCTTCATGTCGATATCGGCCGTGCGCAAACAGCGCAGTGCGGCTGCATGGATACTGCTGTCAATGTCGGCGTCGCTCCCCAACGACATGAGTGCCAACCTTAACCTGCCAGCCGTCGCTGCTGCTTGGCGGCGTCGCTGCGCCCATCGCGCAGACGCTCCAGGTAGCCGTCGTCGAGACCGGTGACGTACTCGCCGGAGAAGCAGGACGAATCGAAGAGCGGCAGGCGATCCTGGCGGCCGCGCGTCGCTGCCTCGAGGTCAGCAAGGTCCTGGTAGACCAGCCAGTCGCAGCCAAGCATCGCCTGCACTTCAGCCTCGCTGCGGCCGTGCGCCACCAGTTCCTCGGCCGCCGGCATATCAATGCCGTAGACGTTGGGATAGCGCACCGGCGGCGCTGCGGAGGCGAAGTAGACCTTGCGCGCGCCGGCCTCGCGGGCCATCTGCACGATCTGCCGCGAGGTGGTGCCGCGCACGATGCTGTCGTCGACCAGCAGCACCACTCGGTTCTTGAACTCCAGCGGGATCGCGTTGAGCTTGCGGCGCACCGATTTCACGCGCTCGCTCTGCCCCGGCATGATGAAGGTGCGCCCGATGTAGCGGTTCTTGATGAAGCCTTCGCGGTACTTCACGCCCAGCGCCAGCGCCAGCTCAGCGGCCGAGGTGCGCGAGGTATCGGGAATCGGAATCACCGTGTCGATGTCGTGGTCGGGGCGCAGGCGCTTGATCTTCTCGGCCAGGTAGACGCCCATGCGCATGCGCGCCTTGTGCACGGACACGCCCTCGATCATCGAATCCGGACGCGCAAAATAGACGTACTCGAAGATGCAGGGCGCGTGCGTCGCCGGTTCCGCACATTGCTTCTCGTGCAGGTCGCCGCGACTGGTAATCACCAGCGCTTCGCCGGGGGCGACATCGCGCATCATCTCGAAGCCGAGCAGATCCAGCGCCGCGCTCTCCGAGGCCACGGCGTACTCGGTGCCTTCCGGCCGCTCGCGCTTGCCCAGCACCAGCGGGCGGATGCCGTGCGGATCACGAAACGCGACCAGACCCAGCCCCAGCACCGTCGCCACGGCCGCGAAACCACCGCGGCAGCGCCGGTAAACGCCCTCCACCGCGCGGAACACGGCGTCCGGGTCCAGCGAATTTTCCTGATCGAGGTGGTGCGCAAACACGTTGAGCAGGACTTCCGAATCCGACTCGGTATTAATATTGCGGCGATCCTGCTCGAACACCTCGTTGCGCAGGGCTTCGGTGTTGATCAGGTTGCCGTTGTGGCCCAGCGCGATGCCGTAGGGCGAATTGACGTAGAACGGCTGCGCCTCGTCGCCGCCGTCGGTGCCGGCAGTCGGATAACGGCAATGGCCAATCCCGACGCGACCGCGCAGGCGACGCATGTTGTCCTCGTCGAATACATCCTTGACCAGACCCTGCCCGCGCTGCACATGGATACGGCTGCCGTCGATGGTGGCGATGCCGGCGGCGTCCTGCCCGCGGTGCTGCAGCACCTGCAGGCCGTCGTAGAGGGAGCCGGCCACTTCGCTGAAACCGACGATACCGATGATGCCGCACATGATGTTGATTCCGTAATTCGTTGCGTTGTTCTCCTCCCCTTGCGAAGCAGGGGGAGGCCGGGAGGGGGTGCTCTGCGCTTTTCGCAGACCAGCAACCCCTCCCCAACCCTCCCCTCCCCGCTTTGCGGGCAAGGGAGGGAGTCAGAGGCAGCCTACGGTTCCTCTGCGGGTTCCGACAACGAATCGTCAGATGCAGATTCCGGCTGCGTATTTTGAGGCCTGTCGCCGATTGGGGCCAGCAGTCCGCCCGGCAATTCCGACGGCAGGTAGTCGGCGGGCGAGAAATCCACGTGTTTCGCCACCTGCTCCGGGAGCCACTCGCGCATCCATTCGGCACCAGACTCGTAGTACGGAAGCAGCCGCGACTGTCGCCACCAGTCGTCGCCCGGCATCGGCGTGAAGCCGAACAGCAGCACCAGCACGCAGCCCAGCAGCGCGCCGCGGGCGATGCCGAACAGCATGCCCAGCAACCGATCCGTGCCGCTCAATCCGGTCGACTTGACCAGTTTGCCGAGTAGCCATGTCGCCAGTCCGCCGACAAGCAGCGCCAGTACAAACAGCAGCGCATAGCCGAGCATCAATCGTGCGGAAGGCGCTTCAACGTAGCCTTCAAACAACGGCGCCAAGTGCTCGCCGTAGGTGAAGGCCAGCCAGAACGCTACAAGCCAGACAGCAATCGAGGCTACCTCGACCAGCAGCCCGCGCCACAGGCCGACCAGCGTAGACAGGCCGAGGATCACCAGCAGGACGATGTCGAGCCAGGTCAGCATGGCGCCGCCACCCCCGTCCGCCTTCGGCACCTTCCCCCGCCAGCGAGGGAAGGAAACATCGAGTTCATCACGGGTGGTTGACGATCATGCCGGTCAGGCGGAAGCGGTCCTTCAACTGCTTCGCGACAGTCTCGGCGCGGGAGCGCTCCAGTTCCGGTCCGACGCGGACGCGGTACAGGCGCCCGGCATCGGTATCGGCCGCCGCGATGAAGGCATTGAAACCGCCGTTGCGCAGCCGCTCGCGCAGCACGTTGGCGTCTTCCTGCTTGCTGAAAGCGCCGACCTGCACGGCATAACCGCTGCCTTCGACAGCCGGCACCGCGGCCTCCAGCTCGATCACCTGCGGCTTCAGCGTCGGTTCGACACGCTGCGCGGCGAGGCGCGCGGCATTGGCATCGGCCGGGCCGGCATATGGACCAACATCCAGTCGCAATGCCGGCTTGCCGTCGATCTGGATCGACTCCTGTCGCGTCTTCAGGCCGGCGGCATCCAGCCTGCGCGCCAGCGCACGCGCACTGTCGAGGTTGGTGAAACTGCCGATGCGGACGACGAAGCGACCGTTTCGGTCAGCGGCGCGCGGCGGCGGCGGAACCGGCGACGTTGCTGCCGGCTTGGTCTCGGTCGGTGCTGATTCGGCGGTCGACGGCTCGACCGGCATGTCGCTGGCGGTCACCGCTTCCGCTGGCGGCGTATCCATTGCCGGCGCATCGTCCGGCGCCGTGGTTGCGGCCTCATTGCCTGTCGAAGACGGTGGCCGCTCGTTGGCCGTGTCGACCGAGGCAACCTCGTCGCGCGTTACGACCGGATCATCGGCATCCGCGGTCGTCGGCGCGGGCGGTACGGTCAGCGGCAGTTCGCGGGTTTCGAAGTCGGTGCTTGGCGGCGTGGGCAGGTCGAGGCGCACGTCCTCGGCGCCACGTTGCGGCGCGGGCGTATCCAGCAGCATGGGCAGGAAGATCACTGCCAACGCCACCAGCACGGCGGCACCGATCAGACGCTGCTTCAGTCCAGACTCCATTCGCGATACCGCCGGAGGTTCAAGTGTGCGGCGATTATAGCCGGGCGCAGCGCCGCTCCTTGAGCCAGCGCTGAATCGATGGGATTGCGACCAGGACCGGGGGCGGGCCGATCGGCCCTCGCCAGCCTGCCCGCTGAAGGAAAGCACCGACCGGGTGCGGTCATCGATGCCGAGGTTCTCCGGCACCTACCGACTTGGCCTTCCACGGTTCCCGTTGCCGGTGACGGGGCCAGCTGTGGCCACAGGCCAGCCAGTCAAGAGTCTGCACAACGGCCGGAAGCACTTCATCAGCGCAGCGAGACGCGGAAAATCGGGGCAACTGCATCACGCGCGTCGCAAATGCTCCAGCAACAACCGCGTCACCGCATCATCGACGCCTTCGACCTGTTCGTCTCGCAGGACGGTCTCCAGCCTCGACGCCAGCACCTTGCCCAGCTCCACACCCCACTGGTCGAATGTGTTCAGGCCCCAAAGGTGGCCGAGAACAGCAGTCGAATGCTCGTAAAGCGCGAGCAATGCACCGAGGGCTTCGGGGGTGAGACGGTCCATCAGCAGCATTGATGACGGCGTGCCTCCGGGGTAGTGGCGCTGCTTTTCTTCGCTGCTTTGACCGTTGGCCAGCGCTTCCGCCTGGGCCAGCAGGTTGGCGAGCAGCACGGCGTGCTGATCGGCGCGGTCATGATCGGCACGACGCACGCCGATGAACTCCATCGGCAGGCGTTCGCTGCCCTGATGCAGTGCCTGGAAGAAGCTGTGCTGGGTAGTGGAACCGACGCCACCCCAGGTCACCGGCGCGGTGACTTGGGACAGCGGCTGGCCGTCGCGGCCGACCGATTTGCCGAGACTCTCCATGCGCAACTGCTGCAGGTACGCGGGAAGCTGCGACAGACGCTGGTCGTAGGCAATCACGGCTTCCGACGTCATGCCACGTACGTTGCGGTTCCACAGCGCGAACAGGGCGTGCAGCACGGCCATGTTGGCGGCAGGCTCGGCATGGGCCACGTGACGATCCATCAGCGCCGCACCGGCGAGCAGTTCGTCGAAAGCGTCCTCACCCAATGCCAGCAATACGGAGAAACCCACTGCCGACCACAGCGAAAAGCGACCGCCGACCCAGTCCCACATCGGCAGCACGCGCTCGACAGGAATGCCGAAATCGCCCACGCGGTCGAGGTTGGCACTGACTGCGTAGAGCCGAGAGGCATCACCCAGCCAGTCGCGGAGCAGTGCACCGTTGAGCAGTGTCTCGCGGGTGCCGAAGCTCTTGGACACCAGCACGCCGGCGGTATGCGCAGGATCGAGCCCAGCCAGCACGCGCTGTGCTTCGTGGGCATCGGCGTTGGACACGAAGTGCACGCGGAAGCGCGCCGTCGGTTTTTGCAACGCGTCCAGCAATAGGCGCGGACCGAGATCGGAACCACCGATCCCCACATGGACGATATCGGTGATGTTGGTTGCCGCCAGTTCGCGGGCGAGCTTGCGCATGTCTGACTGTACGACCTGCGCTTGCCCACGAGCGTCGCGTGCGGCCTCGCCCTCGCCCACATCCGAACGCAGCGCGGTGTGCAGCACGGCGCGGCCTTCGCTGATGTTGACGATTTCGCCGTCGAACTGCCGTCTCAACGCGGCTTTCACATCGCTGGATTCGGCCAACTCGATCAGTTCGGCCAGCGCCGCGTCATCGAGATGCTGGCGCGCGTAGTTGAAATACAGCGGGCCGACGCTCAACGACCAGTCGCCTGCTCGCACGGGATCGGCGCAAAGTTCGCGCAGCGAACGCCGGCCAAGGCGCTCGGTATGCCGTTGAAGCCGCTGTAGCCGCTCCGGGCTCAGCATGACCTGGCCTCAGGCCGCCTGCGCGGGGATCGAATCGTTGGTGTGGGTCAGCTTGTTGCCGCCGTCCACGTAGACCAGTCGGGGCTTGAAGCTTGCCATCTTCGCCTCGTCGATCTGGCCGTAGGCGCAGATGATGACCAGGTCTTCCACGCCGGCGCGATGAGCAGCAGCGCCGTTTACCGAAATCACGCCACTGCCTTCCTCGGCACGAATCGCGTAGGTGATGAAACGCTGACCGTTGTTGATGTTGAACACGTGCACCTGCTCGTACTCGCGGATGCCGGCGATATCCAGCAGGCGGCCATCGATGGCGCAACTGCCCTCGTAATGCAGCTCGGCGTGGGTGACGGTGGCGCGATGGATCTTGGCCTTGAGGACGTTCAGCAGCATGACGGCATTCCCGGGTTGGCAGCAGCGACGCGATGTGTTGCACAAAAACAACAACGCTATTTCCTGGCGCGGCGGAATTATATCAACCGCGCTTTGCGACGATGCGACATGACATTTGCCCGACCAACTTTCTCAATAAATCAATGAGTTATGATCTGAAATCTCGTCATCCTGGCAAAAAAAACCCTCGCACCAGAGGTGCGAGGGGCTAATCGGAGTGACGATTACCTAGAACAATGCGCCCTGCTAGCCGTCGGGACAGCGCCAAATGTGTCGCAGAACCCGACTGCGGTTGCAAGCATACAACAGTCGTTGGGGAAAAGCTACTACTGTCGACGACCCAGCGTGATATCGGTCACAGGGCAGGCGCGAACAGCAGGTTGTCGATCAGCCGCGTGTTGCCCAGCCTCGCCGCCGCCAGCGCGACGCGCTCCTCGGGAATGCCGTCGGTGGCCGCAGCGAGGTCGGCACGACGGACTTCGATGTAGTCCACCTCGAACCCGGCATCGGTCAGTCGCTGGCGGGCGTTCTGTGTTGAGGCAGCGATGCCCTCGCCTGCCGCGACCTGCCCGGCCAGCCGGTGCAGCGTCTGCTGGATCAGCGGCGCGAGCGCGCGTTGCTCCGGCGTCAGGTACTGGTTGCGCGAGCTCATGGCCAGACCGTCAGCCTCACGCTGCGTCGGCGCGCCCAGGATGCGGATGGGAAACGCCAGGTCACGCGCCATGTGGCGAAGGATTGCCAGTTGCTGATAATCCTTCTGGCCGAACACGGCCAGGTCCGGCTGCACCTGGTTGAACAGCCGCGACACCACCGTGCAGACGCCATCAAAATGCCCGGGACGGCTGGCGCCACAGAGAATGCCGGTCAACGACGGCACGTCGACGCGCACGCGATGCTCGACGCCGAACGGGTACATCTCGTCCACGGAAGGCAGGAACAACAGATCGCAACCCGCCCCGATCAGGCCTTCCGTATCGGATTCCGGCGTCCGCGGATAACGGTCGAAGTCTTCGTTCGGCCCGAACTGACTGGGGTTGACGAAGATGCTGGCAACCACCTTGTCGGCAGACTCGCCCGCCTGACGGATCAGCGAATAGTGGCCAGCATGCAAGTTGCCCATGGTCGGCACGAAGCCGATGCGGTGACCGTCGCGCCGGAACGCCGCCACCGCTGCCCGCAGATCGGCGACCGTGGTGACGGTCTTCATGATTCGTAGCTGTGCTCGGCGTCAGGGAAGCTGCCGTCACGGACGGCGTCGATGTAGGCGCGGATGGCCCCCTTGATCGAACCAGCTTCGCCAAGGAAATTCTTGACGAAGCGCGGGCGCCTTCCCAGCGCGACACCCAGCATGTCGTGCATCACCAGCACCTGGCCATCGCAGTCCGCGCCGGCGCCAATGCCGATGATCGGAATGTCCAGGTCGGCCGTGATCGCCGCAGCCACCGCGTTCGGCACGCATTCCAGCACCAGCAGATCGGCGCCGGCCTCCTGTACGGCCCGCGCGTCGGCACGCAGTTTCGCGGCAGCCGCCTCGCCGCGGCCCTGTACGCGATAGCCGCCCATCTTGCGCACCGACTGCGGCGTCAGGCCGAGGTGCGCGCAGACCGGGATATCGCGCTGGGTGAGGAACTCGATGCAGTCCAACAGCGGCCCCGCGCCTTCCAGCTTGACCATGGCCGCGCCGCCTTCGGCCATCAGCCGATGCGACGAATCCAGCGCACGCTCGGGCGTGGCGTAACTCTGGAACGGCAGGTCACCGATCAGCAGCGCCGAGGTCAGGCCGCGTGACACGGCGGCGCAGTGGTAGACCATGTCGTCCACCGTCACCGACAGCGTGGTCTTGCGACCCTGCACGACGTTGCCCAGCGAATCGCCGACCAGCACGGCGTCGAGGCCAGCCTCATCCATCACGGCGGCAAAGCTCGCGTCATAGGCGGTCAACATGGTGATGCGCCGGCCCTCGCGCTTGAAGTCGCGCAGCATGGGGACGGTGACGGGTTTGCGCGGGGCCGCGGCTTCTCCGGCGTACATGGCGTCGGTTTCCGGTTATGAGTCGATGCTGCGAAGCAACAAGTGCCTAGCGTATCGCTTCGACGCCGCTTCGATCCACCTTCAGCAGCAGATCGGCGGCACGGCCATGTGGCGGAATCTCCACGTCCGCCGCGATATCGAGCAACGGCACCAGCACGAAGGCGCGCTCGTGCATGCGCGGATGCGGCAATTGCAGGCGCTCACTGTCGAAGCTGCGGTCGCCGTACAGCAGAAGGTCGAGGTCGAGGCTGCGCGGTCCCCAATGCTGCTCCCGCTGCCGACCAGCCGCCTGCTCCACGTCGATCAGCACATCGAGAAGCGCCTCAGGCGGCAGCGTGGTTTCCAGGCGTGCGGCGGCGTTGACGAAGGGCGGCTGCTCGATCACGCCCCAGGGCGGCGTGCGGTACAGCCGCGAGACGGCAGCCACACAGACATCCGGGTGCACGTCCAGCGTCGCCAGCGCACGGTCGATCTGGACAACGGGTTCGTCCTGATTGCTGCCGAGCGCGATGTAGATCGCTTCGCGTGACGATCCGGCCGGCGTCATTCGCTGTTTTCGGTGGCCGGCTTGCGGCGCCGACGGCGGCGACGCTTGCGCGAAGGTTGAGGATCACCGCCACCGGTACGGGGCGGACCAAGCCGCGCCGACAACTGTTCCCCGTTCAGCTCCTGCGCATCACGCCAGAAAGCGAACTCTTCGGCCAGGTCGGGCTCCGCCTCCAGGCGCAGCTCGAGGAAATCGTAAGCCGCCCGGAAACGCGGGTGCGAGAGCAAACGGAACACCCGCTTGCGGCGGCGCTCCGGGAAGCGCGACTGCAGCATCCAGATTTCCTGCATCGGAATCGAGAAACGCCGTGGCAGCGCGATGCGCTGCGCCTGGTGCATCACCACGCGATCCGCGGCGCGCTGCTGCGCCAGATGGACCTCCAGTCCCTGCGCCTGCAGTTTCGCCAGTTCCACCGTGTAGGCCGGCCACAGCAGCGCGGCGAACAGGAAAGCCGGCGTGACCAGTCGATCCTCCCGGATGCGCTCGTCGGTATTGCGCAGTGCCTTGAGCAGCAGACGGCGCAGGCCACCGCTTTCATCGGCCAGCATCGCCGGTGTGCTTTCCGGGAACAGCGCATCCAGCAGACCGTGCGTCTCCAGCCCCAGCCAACTGAGCTCGGCGTGACCGGCCATGAACAACTTCAGCGATTCGTCGAACAGGCGCGCCGAGGAGGACTCGCTGAGCAGGTCGGCGAGCCGCGGGATCGGCTCGGCTGCCGCCACCTCGATGCGGAAGTCCAGCTTGGAAGCCAGCCGCACGGCGCGCAGCATGCGCACTGGGTCCTCGCGATAGCGGTCTTCCGGGTCGCCAATCAGGCGCATCACCCGGTCACGCACATCCTCGTAGCCACCGACGAAATCGCGGACGCTGAAGTCCTCGATGTTGTAGTACAGCGCGTTGGCGGTGAAGTCACGGCGGATCGCGTCTTCCTCAATGCTGCCGTAGACGTTGTCGCGCACCAGCCGGCCGTCTTCCATCTCGCGGTCGCCGCTGCCGTCGTCGCTGTTGGCGCGGAATGTGGCGACCTCGATGATCTCGCGCCCGAACATCACATGCGCCAGCCGGAAGCGCCGACCGATCAGCCGGCAGTTGCGGAACAGGTGCCGTACCTGTTCCGGCGTGGCGTTGGTGGCCACGTCGAAATCCTTGGGCGCACCGCCGATCAGCAGGTCACGCACGGCGCCACCGACCAGGTAGGCGTCGAAACCGCCGTCCTTCAGGCGATAGAGGACACGGAGCGCGTTGGGGCTGATCTGCTTGCGCGAAATGCCGTGCTCGCCGCGCTCGATGATGCGCGCGTGGATCGGCGGATTCGAATGTTGGCTCATGCGTTGCGGTCTTCGCCGCAGTGGCTGTTCATGGGACGCTGCTCATTGAGGCGGGGCTGCCTGTTGCCATGATTCGACCGGTACCGGCGACCGGTCGGCTGGCGGACTTCGACTCCGAAAGATGCGGTCGCCGAAGGCTTGTCGCGGCGTTCAAAAGTGATTGCCAGACTTCAGTGCACTGCTATACTAGCGGTTCATGTTCGCGCTTCTCAATGCGCTCCCTTCGTCTAGCGGTCTAGGACGCGGCCCTCTCAAGGCTGAAACACGGGTTCGAGTCCCGTAGGGAGCGCCAGAATCGCCTGCCCGATCGCCTCTGATCGCTGCATCCCGCAAGGCAAGCCCCGCAGTTTCGGCTCACCGGCGCACATGAGGCATGTGGCTCGTCAGGCAGCCGTACTTTCCGAACGCCCACGCTTCCCGCTAAAGTCGCGCCGATACCGCTCCAATCCGAGACATCAACGCCCGCTGCCATGCCCTTCGTCGTTACCGAGAACTGCATCAAGTGCAAGTACACCGACTGCGTCGAAGTCTGTCCGGTGGACTGCTTCCATGAAGGCCCCAACTTCCTGGTGATCGATCCGGACGAGTGCATCGACTGCACGCTGTGCGAGCCGGAGTGTCCGATCAACGCGATCTATCCGGAAGACGACGTCCCGGCCGGCCAGGAACACTTCATTGCGCTGAATGCCGAGCTGTCGCCGCTATGGCCGGTGATCACGGTTCGCAAGGACGCCCCGGTGGACGCCAAGGACTGGGAGAACAAGCCGGACAAGCTGCCACTGCTCGAGCGGTGATGGGTACGGCGTGAGTCGCGCGCTACGCGCGCTGTCAGTAACAGCAAAACTTCTGCTCCCTTCCTGCCCCCTACTCGACAGCGAAGCTGTCGACTTGCCTCCCTCACCGCACAAAAAAGCCGGAGCGTGGAACGCTCCGGCTTTTCTTGTCTGCTACTGAGTCGTCAATTCGCCAGGCGCGCGCGCAACGCATCCAGTAGCTGGCGAGCGTAGCCGGTGTTGAGCTGCTGGCCGTCCTGGCCAACCGCGGTGATGCGGCTGCCCTGCCCTTCGGCACGGATGCGCAGCAGGAACTCCTGACCCTGGAACTGCACGGTATAGACCGACAGCAGCTTGGAACGCTCCTTGACCTGCACACCGTCCATGCTGTCCAGCTCGGCGCCGAGGCGATCCCAGGCGGTATCCACGTTGTCGAACAGCTGCACGAACTGGCCGGCACGCTGCGATGCCAGGTTGGTGTCCGGAATTGCCATGCTGGTATCGACGGCGGGGCTGTCGAGGTCCGGCGGGACTTCCAGCGGCCGGTTCTCCGGGCTCTGCTCGTAACCGGTGCCGCGACCCTTGAGCCAACTGCAGCCACCGACCGACAACAGGCCGGCCAGCGCGGCGGCGACGGCGGTACGGGCAAAGAAGCGTGTGACGGTCATGCGGTTTCTCCAGTATTCGGCAGGCTATTGATCAGCCTGCCCGGCAATGTTCAAAGTGTAATCGGGTTCAACGGTAGCAGCGTTCGAGTTCGACGACGTTGGCGACCACGTCAGCCAGCGCCCCCTCGTGATGCGTGGACAGGCGCTGCAGCGGCAGGCGCAGTTCGTTGGCACACAACGACATCGCCGCCAGCAGCGCTTTGACCGGAGTCGGGTTCGGCTCGGCGCCCAGGAAGGCATAGAGTGCCGCAAGCTGCGCATCGATGGAATTCGCGCCATCCATGTCACCGCCCATGGCCGCGGCGCAGAGTCGTGCGAAGGCCGCAGGCACGGCGTTTGAGGCCACCGAGATGCAGCCATCCGCACCCGCCAGCATGCTGCGACAGGCGCTCGGATCATCACCGCTGAGCACCGTGAACCCGTCATTGCGCAGCGGCAGCAACGCAGCGACGCGCGCTTCGTCGGCCACCGCTTCCTTGATGCCGATGATGTTCGGATGCAGGGCCAACTCCGCGACCGTGGCCGGCTGCAGATCGCCAGCCGTTCGCGACGGCACGTTATAGAGTACGACCGGCACTTCACTGCGTTCAGCAACGGCTGTGAAATGCGCGATCAGTCCGGACTGCGTCGGCCGAACGTAAGGCGGCGTCACCACCAGCGCGGCATCGATGCCCTGCGCCGCCGCCAGTCGGGTCTGACGGATCGTCGCGTCCGTACCAGACGCGCCGGAACCGGCCAGCACCGGCACGCGACCATCGACCACGGTCACCGCTTCGCGGATCAGCGTGCTGTACTCGTCGGCATCCAGCATCGCCGCTTCGCCGGTCGAACCGGCCACCACCAACGCACTCGTGCCGCCGGCAATCTGGCGTTCGATCAGACGCTGCCAGGCGTGAGTGTCCAATCGACCGTCCGCCGTGAACGGCGTGGCCAGTGCGGTGATACTGCCAGAGAGTCGCAAGGGAGAACCGTGGTTGTCGCGCCGAAATGCGCCGGCGCATGGTACTGGGGATGTTCGACGCGACTCAACCGCGAAGTGGCCGGCCGTTCAGCCCACAGGCGCCTTTCGACGGTGTTCCGGCGCCATCCCTTGCAGGGCTCGCGCGGCGGCCAGTATGCTGCGGACATCAACGCGCGTCGTCCGCGGCGCCAAGGAAGACCGACCCGCCGTGCCCAACACCAGCAACGAAGCAGCCGACGCCAGCGCCCGACCGCCGGGCAACGAGAATCACCTGCTGATCAGCGCCTTCACCACGCATCCGGCCTCTCCGCTGCTGGCCGTCACCCGCCGTATCGCCGAAGCCGGCTGCAACCTGGCCGACTCGCGCCTGTCCACGGTCGGTCGCGATGTCTCGGTGCTGGCACTGGCCGTCGGCCCCTGGGACGCGATCGCCAAGCTGGAGTCGGCGCTGGGTCGCCTCGACCGCAAGGACGGGCTCCGCATCAACTGGTACCGCACCGGCGCGCGCGAGCTGCAGAGCACCCTGCTGCCCTACATCGTGGAAGTGGTGGCGGCGGACAAGCCCGGCATCCTGTTCCAACTGGCCGAGTTCTTCGACAGCCAGGGCATCACCATCGAAAGCCTGCACAGCACGCGCTATCGCGCCATGCAGACCGGTGCGGAGATGTTCTCCGCGCAACTGACCATCGGCGTGCCGTCGAGCATGCATATCGCCGGACTGCGCGACGATTTCCTCGACTTCTGCGACCACCTCAACCTGGATGCCATCATGGATCCGGTGAAGTTCTGACCACCCGACAAGGAGCCAAGCACAACACCATGAGCCCCGCTGCCAGGAAAGTCCCCGACCTCGCCATCTCCCTTGCACAGGCCGGCGACGGCCGGTTGTCCGACTTCCGCGGCCAGTGGCTGGTGCTGTACTTCTACCCCAAGGACCACACACCGGGCTGCACCACCGAAGGCCTCGATTTCAACCGCCTGCTGCCGAAGTTCAAGAGGCTCGGCGCGACGGTTGTCGGTGTTTCCCGCGACTCGGTGAAAACCCACCAGAATTTCTGCGAGAAGCAGGGCTTCAAATTCGACCTGATCAGCGATGCCGATGAAGCACTGTGCAAGGCCTTCGACGTGATCAAGGAAAAGAACATGTACGGCCGCAAGGTGCTGGGCATCGAGCGCAGCACCTTCCTGATCGACCCTGAAGGCCGCATCGCGCAGGAATGGCGCAAAGTGAAGGTGAAGGAACACGCCGACGCCGTCCTCGCCGCCCTCAAAGACGCACAGAACGCCTAGTGCAGAACCTCCAATCCAACGCGGATCGTCGCCCCGGCTTCCGGAGCGGCGCCCGTCAGCGCGCCCTGCGTGCCTCGCTTTTTCCACCAGCCCGGACTGACAACACATGATGACCAGCAGCAAGCGCATCTACGTGCTCGATACCAATGTCCTGATGCATGACCCGACCGCGCTGTTCCGCTTCGAGGAACACGACGTCTACCTGCCGATGATGGTCCTGGAGGAGCTCGACAACGGCAAGAAGGGCATGTCCGAAGTGGCGCGCAACGTGCGCCAGGTCAGTCGCTTCATCAACGAGCTGATCGAGGTCAACGGTGCCGACAAGGTCAACGAAGGCCTGCTGCTGAAACGGCCCGGCGAGCTGGATCTCGGCGTTGCCGACAGCACCGGCTGCCTCCGCTTCCAGACCGAAACCACTGACGGCAACGGGCGTTTCGGCACCGTATTGCCGGACAACAAGATCCTGGCGGCGGTCATGGCGCTGCGCGAGACCGATCCCGGCACGCCGGCGATTCTGGTGTCGAAGGACATCAACCTGCGCATCAAGGCCTCTATTGTCGGCATTCCGGCCGAGGACTACGAGAACGACCGCGCGCTGGACGACTTCAACCTGCTCTACACCGGCTCGACGCAATTACCCGAGAATTTCTGGGAAGCGCACAACGACAGCCTCAAATCCTGGAACGAACGCGGCGGCACCTTCTACGAAATCAAGGCCACCGAAGAGGAAACCTGGCGCCCCAACCAGTTCCTCTACCTGCCCGGCGAGGAAAGCGTCGAACTGCGAGTACTCAAACGCGAACAGGACAAGGTCACGCTGCGCATGGCCGAGGACTATCGCGCCTCGCAGCATGCCGTCTGGGGCATCACCGCGCGCAACCGCGAGCAGAACTTTGCCCTCAATGCCTTGATGGACCCGGAGATCGACCTGGTCACCATCCTCGGCACCGCCGGCACCGGCAAGACGCTGCTGGCGCTGGCCGCGGGTCTTGCGCAGACCATGGACCAGCAGCGTTATCGCGAAATCATCATGACCCGAGTGACGGTGAACGTCGGCGAGGACATCGGCTTCCTGCCCGGCACCGAGGAGGAAAAGATGACGCCGTGGATGGGCGCGCTCACCGACAACCTCGAAGTGCTGACGCACAACCAGGAAGGCGGCAGCTGGGGCCGCGCCGCGACCAACGATCTGCTCGCCTCGCGCATCAAGATCCGCTCGCTCAACTTCATGCGCGGCCGCACCTTCCTCAGTCGCTGGGTGATCATCGACGAGGCACAGAACCTCACGCCCAAGCAGATGAAAACCCTGCTCACCCGCGCCGGCCCCGGCACCAAGATGATCTGCATCGGCAACGTCGAGCAGATCGACACGCCCTACCTCACCGAAACCACCTCGGGCCTCACCTACGCCGTCGACCGCTTCAAGGACTGGCCGCACAGCGCCCACATCACACTGCGTCGTGGCGAACGCTCGCGCTTGGCGGATTACGCGTCGGAGATGTTGTAGCGCTTCCCCGCGTCGCCGTGACCGACGTGCCACTGCAAGCGGCATACCGCCTCGTGCGGGACAGCTTTTTCCTATACTCGAGCAACCGGGAAACCATACTGCATCCGTCCCGCAAAGGAGACTTCCAATGCGTACACACACTGCCCTGATTCTGCTGGCCGGCCTTGGCCTGTCGCCAACCTACGCTGCCGCCCAGACGCTCCCACTGGATCGTGCGTTTCCGTCCGATCCTTCCACTGCCGATGACATCATCGTCGGCGTACAACTTCGCTGCCTTGCCACCGCCGAGCAGCCGCCTGAAATACAGACCACTGGCGAAAACAGCTACACCCTGACCTACGAACACCCATCGGACAGCGTCATTGTTTGCCCGTCCCCGGTGCCGCCGGAAACCGCTTTCCCCACCAATATCGGCAAATTGCCGGCCGGTCTGCATCATGTGCATTTCATCGGAAAGATGGGCGGTGAGACAATTTATGAAACCGACGTATCCTTCATTGTGAGCGACATTGCCGGCACGTCGGTTTCCGGCGCCTGGTACGCGCCACAACAAAGCGGTCGGGGCATGTTCCTGATCCGAACGACCGTCGATTTATCACCGCCTGAAATTGGCACCCACCCACCACCCGAACAGCTCTATGTCGTGTATTGGGCCACCCACGATGCCGAAGGCAATCCGACCTGGGCGCTGACCAGCGGGCTTATGAGCGACAACGTCGTCGGTGGCGATGCGATCTACACCACCGGCACGCCACTGGCACCCGGCGAGGCGGACCTGGAGCAGCAGCCGTGGGGCACGTTGAGCTTCGAGTACCTCGGCTGCGACAAGGGCCGACTGATCTGGGACGCCAACGATGAAGCCATCACCGATGGCAGTGTCGACATGATCAAGCTGACCAGTCCCGATGGACTGGATGACTGCAGCATGCCCAACGCCATCGACGCCGTCTGGCTCGACTGACCGTCGCAACTACAACAAAAGAAAAAAGAAAGGGCTCCCGAAGGAGCCCTCAACAAACCACGAACAAGCCCTGATCTGGTTGGTTGCTAGAAACTCATGCTCCACACGGCCTCGACTTCGACCTGCGAGCCGCTGTCGAGGTCACGCTGGACGTAGGGGGTAGCGCCGAGGAAGTAGCGCGATGGCGCATAGCTGGCGGCCAGCGACAGCGTGCCAAAGCTGCCAAGGCCACGGCGGTAGCCCAGCGCCCAGTTGCTATCCGTGTATTCGGACTGCAGTGCGCGCAGCAGGATCTCGGACGTCGGCTCCGGCTGCTGCTGCGTGGTGTAGCGCAGGCTCCAGCGTCCGCCGTGCTGATCGTCCAGCGCCGCCTCGGTGCTGTAGACGGTCAGGTCGCGCCAGGCAAAAGTCGGCGACGCGCCGTCGCCCAGCAGCGACAGGAAGCGACGCGGCAGTGCTGCGCTGGAGAAGGCATCGATACCGCTGTAGAAGATGCGTTCCGCACCGGCTGAAAACTGCCAGTGACGGCTCGGCTGGAAGCTCACCTGCACTTCGGCACGCGCCGGAATATCGAAATCACCCGGCTCGGAATACACGCCGCGGTAGGCCTTGAACGGCTCCATGTTGATGCGCGACTGCACGCCAATAGTCAGATCAACGCCATCGGCAATGTCGTTGGCGTAGTCAACGCGCACGCCGCCGCCGGTAGCCGTCTCCGGGAGTGGATCAAAATGTGTGCCATAGAGCCGGGATGGTGCATCCCAAGCGAACACGCCGAGGCCAGCGCTGGCAAAACGCTGCCGCGCCAAGACCGCGCCCAGCGCAATGCGGCTGTTGTCCCCCAGCGCCTGCTCAACGCTGGACGCCACGAACTCACCCTTGAGCAAGGAGCGCGAATCGCCCAGCAGGCCCAGTTCAGAACCGGTGGCCTGGTGGCGAAGCTGATCCTCTGGCGCGAAGCGCAGGTGAAAACGCGAGCCGGTATCGGTCAGCGCAACCTGCAGGTGCTGCTCACCACGCAGTCGGATCGCCAGATCGTTGCGCAACGGCGCCAGGACATTGGGCACCGGCGCCGGTTCGTAGCTCAGCCAATCGAAATCCGGCGCGATGCGTTGGTGCAGATAGGCCTTCCACTGTGCCTTCAGCGAGTCACCGTGCTGGCGCGTCGATGTCGCCGCATCCACTGGCAGAGCCGTCATCCCGAATCCAGCCCAGCAGAGTGCGACGCAGAGCGCGCGTCGAAGCGGGAGCGGTTGAAGAATGACGTGCTGCGGAGAAATCGCGGATTCGTTCGACATGTCGCGGGCGCGGTAGTCTAAGGAAGCAATGCCGCGCAGTATGGCGAAAAAACCACAGAGGGTCAACGATTTGTTAACACGCAGCAACGGGGGCAACAGCCCGCCAATTCCCGAAAATTCAGCATTTTCCGGAGTACCCGAAGGTATGTTGTTGTGAAAATGCAACATCCATCCGGACGCCCGCTCTGCGCGCTCACGATTGCCGGTTCGGACAGCGGTGGTGGCGCCGGCATCCAGGCCGACCTCCAGACCTTTGCCGCCTTCGATCTGCATGGCCTCAGCGCGATCACCGCACTGACCGCACAGAACACTCGCGGCGTTCGCGCGGTGCAATCGGCCTCCCCCGAACTGATCGCCGCCCAGCTCGACGCCCTGTTCGAGGACTTCGTGATCGGGGCGGTAAAGATCGGCATGCTCGGTGACGCTGCAAGCATCCGCACCGTAGCCGATGGCCTGCGGCGTCACGCACCCGTTGCGGTCGTGCTCGACCCGGTGATGATCGCCACCTCCGGCGCTGCCCTGATTGATCCGGAGGCCATCGAGACACTGGTCGAGCAACTGTTTCCACTGGCTACGCTGATCACGCCGAACCTGCCGGAGGCCTCGCGCTTGCTGGGCAGCGATCCGATCGACCCAAGGTCAATGACGGATACCGCCGCCGCGCTGCGTGAACTCGGCGCTTCCGCGGTGCTGCTCAAGGGTGGCCACGCAAGCGGTCTGGAGGTAGTGGACCTGCTGGACGACGGAACGCGCGCCCATCGATTCATTCACCCGCGACTTGCTGGCGAAGGCCACGGCACGGGCTGCACACTGGCATCCGCCGTCGCGGCTGGTATCGCGCGCGGTGACGGGCTTGTCGAGAGTTGCAGGACCGCCTGCGACTACGTCCATGCGGCGTTTCATGACGGTTACCGCCCAGGCCTGGGCGACCTCGTCGTTCTCGATCATTCATCGCTGCGGGCACGATCCGTGGTACATCGACAGGGCTCATCCCACCCGGGATCACCAACAACATGAACATGATGAAGAAACTGGCCTCCCCTTCCTTGCTGCTGTTGCTCGCCTGCGCTACTTCCAGCACACAGGCTTCGTCCACAGCCCCCGCCAAACCGGCGCGTGCGGTGTCACCGGCCATTCACCAACTGCAGCGCATGCCACAGAAGTCCGGCACGGCGACAGCAGAGAAGCCAGCCCTGCCGCCGCGACGTCCTGGACCCGTGGTTAAGCTGGACGCTGTGCTCGGCACCGATGACCGGCTGCAGCTGCACTGCGACCAGCACGATGGCCCGTCACGCGCTGCGTCCGGAGACCCGTCATGAGCGCGTTGAAGGCCGTCGCTGGCAGACTGATTGCCACATGCCTGTTGCTGTTCGCAGCGTCGGCAACCGCGCAGGACATTCGCCTCCATAGCGGCGAGCCGGTGACCTTCAGCCTGCCTGCTGCCGCCTTCGCTCACGGTTTCTACATCGATGTCGAGGAAGCCGACAGCGCCCTGACCTTGGACCTGCTGGCAACCGGAAACAGCGCCCTCGATGTCGATCTGCTGGTTCGCCGCGCCACGCCATTCCAGTTCAACGATTCGCTGCCTGCGGACGCGGACGCACTGTTCGACCAGGCGCAATACCGGAGCGCGAGCAGCACTGGCGACGAAACCCTGACCATCCTCAAGCAGGGACGGTTGCCGTTGCGCCCCGGTCGTTGGTACGTGGCGGCACTGAATTTCGTGAACGTCAATGTCGACGTGCGACTGACGGCGACGCTGTCGCAGGCGGCGGAACCGCCCTACGTGCCGATCAGTGTGGATTTCGACGCGAACATTTCCACGGGTGAAGACAGTTGCAATGTCGCGCCCTTCAACGACGGCTCACCGCGTTCACCCGTCGGAGGCAACAACGGCACGACGCTGGGGCAACAGCGTCGCAATGCCCTGCTCGAAGCCGCCCGATTGCTCTCCGAGGAATTGCGGCCGACTGTACCGATCCGTCTCCGCGCCTGCTGGGACGATCTGGGCAGCGGCAATTCACTGACGCTGGCACAGGCCAGCAGCACCTATCTGTTCCTCGACGACACCGGCATCGGCAGCCACATGCCGTTTCTCGATGATCGATTCAGCTATTTCTCCACGCCGGCATCGGCGCGACAAGCCGGCACCAGCACCTGCCGCTTCGCCGGCGGTCCCTGCAACGTCGCCGATGTGCGCGCCGAGTTCAACACCACGGTGGACACCACCGATGGCCTTGGCAGCCGCGGGTTCTACTACGGCTTCGACCGCAACAACGGCAACGACGTCGACTTCATTTCCGTCGGCATCCACGAAATCACCCACGGCCTTGGCTTCTACGGTCTGATCAGTCCGGGACCGACCGAGGACAATCCCGACGCGCCGCCGCTGGGTGAACGCTTCACCGACTATGGCGATGCCTACGACAACCACGTCCGCTACGTCGCCAGTTCGGACGATCCGGGCACGCCCATCCTGGACCTCGGCGATGAGGAACGCGCGACGGCAATGACCTCGGGCAATGGTCTGCGTTTTGCCGGGCCGCATGTACTGGCGAGCCAGCGCAATCCGCTGGCCAGCAACCAGGCCCCAGGCAACTACGCGCCACTGTATGCGCCATCGGCGGTGAGCCCCGGATCCACGCTGTCGCACTTCAGTACCGCACTCAGCGGCGAGTTGATGGGCCCGTTCTCGCTGGCGTCGGCACCGCACACGCTGGGACTCGCACGGGACGTGCTGTTCGACGTCGGATGGGACCCGGCAGCGGTGGCGCCGGTTGAATCGTTCCCGAGACCGGGCAGCAACATCTATTACGACCCGGCACACAGCGGGCACGGTATCAATTTCCTGCGCGTCCCCGGCCTCGACGATTTCTACTTCGTGGTGTTCTACACCTTCGATGAGATGGGCAAGCCGGAGTTCTTCATCAGCAGCGGCCCGCTCGTGGACGGCGTATTCGTGCCGTCGCGTGGCAGCAACGGCGACACGCTGGCACGGCCCGTCTACGTGCATGGCGCCGAGCAACCCAACCAGGTGGACAACTCGGCGGGTTTCAACGGGCAGATCCGCATCGACTTCAACGAGGCAGCCAAATCACCGGCCTGCAAAGATGGCTATCCGGGACGCCCACTGGATGACAGCCAGGCGGTGTTGACGTGGACAATCAACAACGAGTCTGCGCAGTGGTGTCTGGAGCCGATCATCGCACCGGCGGTGGCCGGTCCCGACTACAGCAATCTCTGGGGAAACCACCAGGACACTGGCTGGGGACTGTTTACCTTCAGCTACGGCGTTGGTGGCGAGGACGCCGTCAGCCTCGTGATCTACTACCCGGACGGCAACGGTCACGGTCGTTGGGCCATCCAGCAACTGTCGCCATTCACGTCCGGAGATCGAGGTGAATTGCTGCAGGTCAACGGCTATTGCCGGCTATGCGCGAAACCAGAAGCACCATTGGGTAACTCCATCATCGGCGAAATCACGCCAGGTCTGACCGATCCCAGCCTGCCCAGTGCCTCACCAGGTTTTGCACCCGGGCACCTCAACATACGGGCTGATTTCAACGGTAACGCCTCGCTCCGTTTCGAGCGCGACACCAGCATCGTACCGATGATCGAGTGGGGGCCGATACCGGAACAACCGGCAGATTGACCGCTTTACACTCGCCCATGAAAAAGGCCGCGACGTGCGCGGCCTTTTTTTGGCATGACCCGATAGCAGGCTCAGGCCGTGGCGCGTTCGGCGATGGCCCTGGCGAACTCGGCGGTCTTCGCGCTGCCGCCGAGGTCCGGCGTCAGGCGATCACGTTCGGTCATGGCGCTGATGATGGCCTGGCGCACACGAGTGGCGGCTTCGGCTTTTCCCAGATGATCCAGCATCTGCGCCGCGCCCAGCAGCAGCGCGCAGGGATTGGCTACGCCCTTGCCCGCGATGTCCGGCGCCGAGCCATGCACGGCTTCGAAGATCGCCGCTTCGCTGCCGATATTGGCGCCCGGCGCCAGACCGAGCCCTCCAACCAGACCGGCGCAAAGGTCGGAAATGATGTCGCCGAACAGGTTGGTGGTGACGATCACGTCGAACTGACCCGGGCGCATCACCAGTTGCATGCAGCAGTTGTCAACGATGTACTCGTTGAACTCGATGTCGGCGTACTCGGCGGCCACCTCGCGCGCGACCTTCAGGAACAGGCCCGATGTCGTCTTCATGATGTTCGCCTTGTGCACCGCCGACACCTTCTTGCGACCGGTACGCCGCGCAAGGTCGAAGGCATAGCGAACGATGCGCTCGGAACCACGGCGCGTGACCTTGATCTGCGAGAACGCGGTATCGCCGTCTTCGGACAGCGTCTGCCCTTCCGAGCCGTAGGCACCTTCGGTGTTTTCGCGCACGGTGATCAGATCAATGTCGTCGTAGCGCGATTTGGTGTTCGGGAACGAGATCGCCGGACGCACGTTGGCATACAGGTCAAAACGACGACGCAGCTCGACGTTGATCGAGCTGAAACCACCGCCCACCGGCGTGGTTAGCGGACCCTTCAGCGCCACGCGGTGGCGACGGATCGCGTCCATGGTCGCCGCCGGGATCAGCTCTCCGTGCTGATCCAGTGCTGACATGCCCGCATCGACGAAGTCGTACTCCAGGCCGACGTTCAATGCGTCCAGCACGCTCAGGGTGCCGTCCATGATCTCGGGGCCGATGCCGTCGCCGCGGATGACGGCGATGGTGGTGGCAGTCGTATTGCTCATTCGAATACCTGCAGAAGTGGCACAGCCAGCTTCCCGGAGGGGCGCGGGTCGCCGGTCGGGGAGGACCGCCGGGAGACGGCTGTGCAAATATGGATGGCCGGGCCGCGCGCCGGCGCCAAGCCCTTTATTATGACGGTTGCCGGCCACGAGGTACACTGCCGCCATGCCCGACGCGCTCAAATTTCGCCGCATCACGCTTCGCCGCACGGTCGCTGCGCTGCTGGCGCTGTTGCTGGTTTCACTGGCCGCCAACGCCACGACACCGGATATCGAGGTGCGTCCGCGCTATCCGTCCAGCAGCACGCCGGTATTGATCGACCTGGTCGGCCACGGCAGCGACGTTTGCGCGCCACAGCAGGCGTCTCTGGAGATAAGCGGCAGAGACGTCAGCATTACGATGGATCACGGCAAACGCTGCACGGCAAGCAGCGACGGCTATCGCCTGCCTGCTCGCGCCGAGAAAGGTATGCCGCGCTGGCCTGGCCGTGGTGTCCACCGCATCCGACTGTATGACCAAGGTGGCCCTGGCGCGTCACAACGGCTGCTGGGCTTCCAACTGATCGACATCGGCAGCTACCCGCTGCCGTCGGCTCGCCCTGAAACCGGCTTCTGGTGGGTGGAGTCCGGCGGCGACTTTGGTGGCGACAGCCAGGGCATGGGGCTCAGCATCGAGCGCCAGGGCGATCTGATCAGCGTCAGCGTCATGGGCTACAACGTCGATGGCGATCCGGAGTGGTTGATGGGTGCCGGAGAACTGGAGGGCAGCGTCGCGGAAATTGCCCTGACCCGGTTCCAGGGCGGCCGCGGTCCGTTCGAATCATCGCTGTCGCCGGGCAACGCCATGATTGCCGGCAAGCTCGACCTGCAGTTCCTCGATCCCGCACGCGCCATCGCCTGGTTCAGCCGGCCGGCCGCCGAGGGCGGTATCAGCCTGCAACCAATGTCGCTGGTGCGCTTCCGCTTCGACAGCGACCCGGCTGCTGCCTGGCTGGGACGCTGGATCCTGCTGCCGGAGCATCTGGACGGCGAGAAGGCCTCGTCACTGCCGCGACTGATCGAGTTCACCGAAACCGCTCACCAGCTGGGCGGCTTTTCCCTGATCGATGGCAAGCGCGGTTTCGTGCTGGCCTGCGAACAGGACACCGCGCGACCCAACTCCCCACCGGTGCGCTGCGTGCTGAACGATGGCGCCGGCGAGCAGTTGGCGGACTTCGGTGACATCGCGGTCAACAGCATATCCGGCTGGGAAACCGGCGGCGGCCGGCTGCGTGCCGTCCACGACATCGACAGCGCGCCGCGTCGCTTGCCGTTACTGCCACTGGGCTACTGACGGCCAACTACCGCTTCAGCCACCAAAGCCAACACCCACCCCGAACGAAACCTTCGACCGCGGCTCTCGGAAGTCGCGGGGCCAGAGATGCAGGCGCTTCACATCCACCTCCGGCCAGACATAGTCTTCGCCGCGTACGGGGCCATGGCGATCACCGGTTACCGTGCCAATGAGGGTGACGAACCGCCCCTGCGGGAGGGTCGCCGGATCGGCGAAACCCGCCATCAGCGCAATGAACCGACCCTGGTCGGCGGCCTCCAGTTTGGGACGCTGCTTGTCGTCCAGCGGATAGGCGAGGATCTCTACCTCGCTGTGATTGGCGAAATTGCTGACCTCGAGCACCATCCCGCCCCACATTACCGGCTTCTCCAGGTGCGTCTCGCCATCGCGTGCCGCCTGGTACGGTGCCACGGCGCGGGTCGGTGGCGGGTTCTCGAAGGCCGGGCGTGCGGCGCAGGCGCAAAGACTACCGGCAGCCAGCAAGACCAGGGCAGATTGCAGGATTGCGTTCATGGTTTGTCTCCCGGACAAGCCTTCAGGCTTCACAGTGCACCGGCATCATGACATTCCGGCCGTGTCTGTTTGCTGAAACGCCCGGGCGTTGCCAATCGCGACATGCGCGGTGAACTTCGCCGACGAACGGCATCGTCAAGCGATCTCAACGCGCTGGCCATCGCGACGCAGCCAGGTCAGTCCGCTGCTTCCCCCTGTGTCCTCGCCAAGTATGCAAGCCAGCTCTGAGAGCGCCGGATGGAAGGATTCGTCCAACTGCCAGGGCGGGTTCAGCAGCAGCATCCCGCTGCCGTTCATGCGCAGGACCGAGCTGTCAGCGCGGATCATCAATCGCGCATCCCAGGCCGCGCGCGACGGCAGCTCCAACGCCGCCCGCAGGAAACGACGCACGGCCGCGCGGTCCTTGATCGGATACCACACCGCCACGCAGGCCGTGGACCAGCGAGACAGGATCTGCTCCAGCGCCAGCAGCACGCGGTCGAACTCCGCCTCGCGCGCTTCGTAGGGTGGGTCGATCAGCACCAGACCACGCCCCTGCCTCGGCGGCAGCAGCGCGCGAATCGCCTCATAGCCATCACGTTGATGCACGGCAACGCGTGGATCAGGATTCATTGCCAGCCTGAGCCCGTCCGCCTCCTGTGGATGCAGTTCGCAGACCGCCATTCGGTCGTCCTTTCCCAGCGCCGCCTGCAGCAGGCAGGGCGAGCCGGGGTAGCGCCGCATCGGCGTCGACGCATCGAAAGCCGCCAGCTCACGCAGGTAATCACGCAAGGGCGGCGATTGCGGCGCTGATTCCAGCAATCGTCGAACGCCGGCCAACGCCTCGCCACTGCGCGTGGCCTCGTCGCCGTCCAGCGCGTAGCTGCCGCGACCCGCATGCGTGTCCAGTACGAAAATCGGGGCCGGCTTGCGTTTCAGCGCAGCAATCAGCGCCAGCAGCAGGCTGTGCTTGAGCACATCCGCATGGTTGCCGGCGTGGAAGGCGTGGCGGTAGTTCATGCCCGGGATTTTCCCATGATGGCGCCGGCTGCGGCATCATCCCCCAATGATCGAGAACGACATCGAACTGCGGTTGCTGCGTGGCCAGCAGTTGCTCGGCCATCTCGACGCCCTCGCCAGGCTTCGCATCGCCGTGTTCCGCGACTGGCCCTACCTGTATGACGGCGACCTCGACTATGAACGCGACTATCTTGCCGCCTACGCGAAATCAGCGGACAGCTTCTGCGCGCTGGCACTGGCAAACGGCGAGGCCGTCGGCGCCTCGACCGGCATTCCGCTGGCTGATGATGCACCCGGCAGCGACCGCGCCTTCGTCGATGCCGGCATGATGCCCGAAGATGTCTTCTATTTCGGCGAGTCGATTCTGCTGCCGGCCTGGCGGGGACATGGGCTGGGACATCGATTCTTCGACCTGCGCGAGGAGCACGCACGCTCGCTTGGTCGATTTCGCTGGACTGCGTTCTGTGCGGTACGGCGCGAGCCCAACGACCCGCGGCGACCGGTCGGTCATCGCAACAACGACCGCTTCTGGCAAGGGCGCGGCTACGTCAGGCAGCCCGGCATGTCCTGCGAACTGTCGTGGAAGGAAGTGGGTGCCGAGGCATCATCGACGCATCGGCTCGACTACTGGCTGCGGGAATGGCCGGCGTGGCGTTGAATGACCACCCGCCTCAGGCAGCGACAACCTCCAGCCTGAAGCCAATGGCGGCCAGGTAGTCCGCCTCGGTTTCCAGGTCGTGCCTGGTCAAAGGATGTGCGTCGAGATAGCCGTTCTGGAAACCCAGGCGCAGGCGGTGCTCCTCGACCGTCAGCGATACCGGCGGCAGTGGCAAGGCCTCGTGCGAACGGTGCAGCAGCGCGGCGATGCGCAGCAGTGCAATCAGTCGTTGCTGAGAGGTCCGGATGCGCTGCGGCTGTGCCTCCAGCAGCGACAGCGGCAGGCTGCGCCGCTGGCAGCGCACCAGCACCGCGAGATAGGCCTGCTCCTGCTTCGAGAAGCCGGCGATGTCCGAGTGCTCGATCAGGTAGGCACCGTGCTGATGATGCTGACTGTGCGCAATGCTGAGCCCGATCTCCAGCAGGCGTGATGCCCAGGCCAGACGCTGGCGGTCCTCGATCCCCAGCTGCCAGGGTACGGCGACCTGGTCGAACAGCATCAGCGCGGTCTGCTCGACACGCCGCCACTGCGTCCGATCCGCCCCATAGTGATCGGCCAGCGCATCCACCGAGGAATCGCGCGGGTCGTTGTGTCGGGCGCGGCCGAGCATGTCGTAGAGCACGCCCTCGCGCATGGCCGTGCGCGCGGCTTCCATGCGCGAAAGCCCCAGCGCGCGGAATGCCGCGTCCAGCACCAGCACGCCACCGGCAATGATCGGCTGCCGCTCGCTGACCAGGCCGGGGATCTTGATCTTCTCCACGCGGCCGATGTCGACGAGACGCTGCACGATGCGATCGAGGATCTCGCGGGTGATGGGCGCGTGGCTGCCCTTGCGACCGGCAGCCATCTGCGCAATGGCCTTGATCGTGCCGGACGAACCCATGGCCTGATCCCAGCCGATCTCCGAGTACGACTGCGCGAACTGCTGGAACTCGGCGCCGATCTCGGTCAGCGCCTGTTCCCAGCGCGCACGCGTGATACGGCCATCGGCGAAGAAGCGTCGCGTGGTCGCCACGCAGCCGACCTGCAGGCTTTCACGCTTCAACGGCTCGTAGCCCTGGCCGATGATGAACTCGGTGGAACCGCCGCCAATGTCGATCACCAGCCGCTTGCGGTTGCCAGGCGGGTGTCCCTGCGCCACGCCGAGGTAGATCAGTCGTGCCTCCTCGCGCCCGGATACCACTTCGATGCCGTGACCCAGCGCGGTTTCGCCGGGCACCAGGAACGCCTGCGGGTTGCGCAGCTTGCGCACGGTGTTGGTCGCAATGGCGCGCACACGCTCCGGCGGCAGGCTGGCGATGCGCTGGCCGAAGCGCGCCAGGCAGTCGGTGGCGCGCTGCCGCGCCTCTGCGGACAGGCCGCCACGCGCATCCAGGCCGGCCGCCATGCGCACCGGCTCACGGATGCGATCCACCACCCGCAGCTGGCCACGCGAATGGCGTGCGACCACCATGTGGAAGCTGTTGGAGCCGATATCGACGGCCGCCAGCAGTTCACCGTCCTTGAGTTCGCCGTCGCGCTTATCCATTCAAGCCACGCTCCGTTCAGCCGCCGTGCTTCAGCAGGAGGTCGTCCTGCGCCGAGTAGGTCGCCTCGCCTTCATCCTTCGGCGGCAGGTAGCTGCCATCCGGCTGCAGCAACCAGGCGCGACGGTCGTCGGCCAGGTAGGCGTCCAGCGCTTCGGCACGCACCTGCGCAGCCACGCTGACATCCAGCAACGGCCAGCAGGTCTCGATGCGGCGCAGCAGATTGCGCTCCATCCAGTCGGCGCTGGCGCAATAGATTTCCTCATCGCCGCCGTTGATGAAGCAGTACACGCGGCTGTGTTCGAGGAAGCGACCGATGATCGAGCGCACGCGGATGTTGTCGGAAACACCGGGCACGCCCGGTCGGAGCGAACAGGCGCCGCGAACGATCAGGTCGATGCTGACACCCGACTGCGAGGCGCGATACAGCGCGCGGATCACCTCCGGCTCATTGATCGCATTGACCTTGGCGATGATCCCGCTGGGACGCCCGGCCCGTGCATGTTCGGCCTCGCGCTCGATCTTCAGCAGCAGCGCCGTGTGCAAGGTGAACGGTGACTGCAGCAGCCGCTTGAGACGCAATGCCGGCGCCAGCCCGGAGACCTGCTGGAACACGGAGTGCACGTCCTGGCAGATGTCCTCGTTGGCCGTGAACATGCCGAGGTCGGTGTAGGCGCGTGCGGTACCGGCATGGTAGTTGCCAGTGCTCAGGTGCGCGTAGCGGCGAATTTTCTTTCCCTCGCGACGCACGATCAGCAGCATCTTGGCATGCGTCTTGAAACCGACCACGCCGTAGACCACCTGCACGCCGGCTTCCTGCAGGCGGTCGGCAAGGCGGATGTTGGCTTCCTCGTCGAAGCGCGCACGCAGCTCGATCACCACGGTGACGTCCTTGCCGTGGCGGGCCGCCTCGATCAGCAGGTTAACCAGCTCGGAATCATCGGCGGTGCGGTACAGCGTCTGCTTGATCGCCAGCACGTCGGGATCGCGTGCGGCGAAGCCGACCAGGTCGATCACCGGCTTGAAGGCATCGAAAGGATGGTGCAGCAGGATGTCGCCATCTCGGATCGCCTCGAACGGCGTCGCGGCTTCCAGCAATGCCGGCGGGGTGCGCGGCTGGAACGAGGGAAACTTCAGTTCGGGCCGGTCGATCAGGCCAATCACCGAACTCACACGATTGAGGTTGACCGGTCCGTTGATGCGGTAGACCGCGTTCTCGCTGAGTTCAAAGTTGCGCAGCAGCGCCTTGACGATGGATTTCGGGCAGTTCTCCGCGATCTCCAGCCGCATCGCGCGGGCAAACCCTCGCCCCGCCAGTTCGCCCTTGAGCGCACTTGCCAGGTTCTCGACTTCGTCCTCGTCAACGGCCAGCTCGGAATTGCGGGTCACGCGGAACTGGTAGGCGCCCTTTACCTTCATCCCGGGGAACAGCTCGTCGACAAAGGCCGACAGCACCGCGGACAGCAGCACGAAGTCATGCTCGCCACCGGACACTTCGCGCGGCAGCTGGATCACCCGCGGCAACGAGCGCGGCGCGCGCACCACCGCCATGTGCGCAGGCCGCCCGAACGCGTCCTTGCCCTGCAGGACGACGACGATGTTCAGGCTTTTGTTGAGGATGCGCGGGAACGGATGCGCCGGATCGAGTCCCAGCGGCGACAGCACCGGCATGATCTCGTCCTCGAAATGCTTCTTCAGCCAGCGCGCCTGGCGCTGCGTCCATTTATCACGCGGCAGGAAGCGGATGCCGGCATCGGCCAGCTGCGGGCGCAACACGTCGTTCCAGTAGCGATACTGCTCGCTGACCAGCTCACCCGCCTTCTCGTGGATCTGGCGCATGGCGACGGCCGGCGCCAGCCCGTCCGGTCCCAGCGGTCCGCCGAACTCCAGCTGATGCCGGATGGCTGCCACACGCACCTCGAAGAACTCATCGAGGTTGGTACAGGAGATGCACAGGAAGCGCAGCCGTTCCAGCAGCGGCAGGCTCTCATCCATGGCCTGCGCCAGCACGCGCACGTTGAAGGCCAACTGCGACAACTCGCGATTCAGGTACAGCGACGGGTCATGCAGGTCGATGTTGTTTTCCAGCTGGCGAGGGCCAGCGCGACGTTTCGGGGCGCTCATGATGGGAAGGATGCCCGCTCGACCCGCGATTGACGAGACCCTTCCACCGGCCAGCCCTCAGCCAGTGCTCGCCATTGGCGACTGGCCGGTTGTTTCCGGGCCGTCGCCTTGCTCGTCATCGTGGCCGGCCTCATCAACGCCGCGCTCCAGTGCACGAGCGGCCGCAAAGCGGCAGCTGAACACGCTGCCTTCACCCAGTTCGCTGGCCACCTCGAGTCGCCCCTGATGAAGGTTCAGGACGTGCTTGACGATGCTGAGGCCCAGACCGGTTCCCCCGGTTTCCCGCGAACGGCTGTTGGACACGCGGTAGAAGCGTTCGGTGATGCGCGGCAGGTGCTGTGCCGGGATGCCGTAGCCGGTGTCGATCACCGACAGCAGCGGTTCGCCGTTGTCGTCGACTTCAAAGCGGACACTGATGCTGCCGCCATCCGGCGTGTAGCGCACCGCATTACTCACCAGATTCGAGAACGCACTGTGCAGCTCCTTCTCCGAGCCAATCAGGTCGATACCGGCAATATCCTCGACGCTGACCGCATGGCGTCCCTGACTCAGTGCCCGCGCCTCGCGCTCCAGCATAAACAGGGTCTGCACCATGTCGATGCGATCTTCCGGCAGGCTGTCCTTGGCTTCGAGACGTGACAGCGTCAGCAGGTCCTCGACGATCTGCGCCATGCGCTGCGACTGCCGGCGCATCTCTTCCAGCATCGCCGTCCATTCCGGCTGCTCGTCCGGCTCGATCATGTCGAGATAGCCGTGGACCACGGTCAGCGGCGTGCGCAGCTCATGCGAGACGTTGGCGACGAAGTCACGACGCACTTGCTCCAGGTGCATCAGCTTGGTGATGTCGCGGACCACCAGCAGCGCCTGGTCGTCGCTGTAGGGAATCAGCCGGAAGCTGAGGCGCACCGCCGGGTCCACCGGCGACGGCACGTCCTGCAGCGTCTCCTCGCGATTCGGCGAATCGATCCATGCGCTGACACGGGGAATATCGACCAGCTCGGTCACGCGCTGACCGATGTCGCGCGGGTAATCGAGACCCAGCAGGCGGGTCGCCGCCGCGTTGAACCACAGTACGCGCTGGCTGCGCTCGGACATCATCAGGGTGGCATCCGGCAGCGCGGCAGCCGCTTCGCGGAAGGTGCGTAGCATGCGGATCAACCGCTGCTTGCGACGCCGCGATTCGTTCTGGCGGCGGTGCAGCACCTTCTGCAGGCGATCAACGACGCCTTGCCCCTCGCCTTTCGGAATCAGCCGTCGCGACACCAGCAGCAACAGCAGGCCACGCAGGCGCCAGAGGTAGGCCGCCAGCAGGATCGCGCCGGCAATCGCGATGGTCGGCCAGATCTGTCCGATGACGATGCCGACCAGCAGCGCCATGAAATAGCCGAAGAGGGCGATTTCAACGCTGCGACGCCAGGCGCGCTCGGACTTGGACATGGGTGGCGGCCGTCAGGCCTGCGTGGAAAAGCGGTAGCCGGCGCCGCGCACGGTCTGGACCATCACGTCGGCACCGAACGGTTCCAGCGTCTGCCGCAGGCGGCGAATGTGCACGTCAACGGTGCGCTCTTCGACATAGACGTTGCCGCCCCAGACCTGGTCCAGCAGCTGCGCGCGCGAGTAGACGCGCTCGGGATGGGTCATGAAGAAGTGCAGCAGGCGGTATTCGGTCGGCCCGATGGTCACCGGCTTGTCCTCGGCATAAACGCGGTGCGCCGCACCGTCGATGCGAAGGCCGCCCAGGCTGACGTTGCCATCCTCGTCGTCGCTGCGCGAGCGGCGTAGCACGGCCTTGATCCGCGCCAGCAGTTCGCGGGCGGAAAACGGTTTCACCACGTAGTCGTCGACACCGGCGTCGAGGCCGCTGACGCGGTCGTTCTCCTCACCGCGGGCCGTCAACATGATGATTGGCACGTCGCGGCTCAGCTCGTCCTTGCGCAGGCGGCGTGCCAAGTCGATGCCGGTAACGCCCGGCAGCATCCAGTCCAGCAGGATCAGGTCCGGCACGCGCTCGACGATGGCCGTCTGCGCCTCGCGCGCATCCGCAGCGTGCGCCACTTCGTAATCAGCACGCCGCAAAGCAAACGCCACCATGTCCCGGATGGCGGGTTCGTCGTCGACAATCAGGATGCGTTTCTGCACGCCCATATCCGCAGTCATCAAAGCTGTGCGAAGTAAACGACAGAATTGTGACAGACGGGTTACGCCACGGCACCCCTAACACCTCGTATGGTAACGATGTGTTTCGAATCGATTCCGGCCTGTTGGCGGCTATTTCGATCGCGTTCGAAGGTATTTCGTCGCGAACCGGTCGTTACTGCGCGCGAACGCCGAAGGATACCCGGGCACGTTCGTCCTCGCCCGGCTTGAGGCCGCGACGCTTGCGTTCCAGTACCGCCGGCGTCATCGCCGCGATCCGCGCGTCAATGCGGGCGCGCTGGTAGTAGTCCAGCGGCTGCTTCTTCAGGCGTTCGAGCTGGTTGAGGGCATCCTGTGGCCGGCCAGACAGATAGGCTGCCTCGGCATGCGCTTCTCCCGCGCGAATGTCGTCCCCGGCCAGCTCGGAAGCCCGGGCAAAGCTGCGCTGCAGGGTAAGGTCGTCGCCACCGCGATCCAGCAGCGGCCGCAGCGCCGCCACGGCGCGTTCGCCGGCCTCGTGATCGCCACGCTCGATCAGCGCCTGCGCGTAGCTCAGGATCACCGCCCGGTTCTGCGGGCGATTGCGCAGCAGGCGCTCGTAGCGCGCTTCGGCCATGGCAATCCGTCCGTCGCGTCGCTCGGCGTCGGCCAGCGCCAGATCGAACCAGTATTCCCGGGGATTCGCCTCGGCCAGCGCCTGCAACCGACGCACGGCAGCCGGCGCCTTGCCGGCGTTGGTCTCGGCCAGCGCGCGCCCATACGCCTGCGCGGTCGCCAGCGCCGGATTGTTCCGGGTGACGTCCTCGCCAATGACGTCCGGATAGAAATTGAGCGCGATGACCGGACTGTCAGCGCTCAGCACGCGCAGCCGCTCGCGGGCCATCAGAAACGGCAGCCGGCTCGCGCTGGCGACGCCGGCCTGCGTCTCTGCCGGCACTTTCCAGCGCTGCGGCAGCAGCGGATTGCTGAGCCCGGCCGGAACGATCTTGGCGTTACCGCTGACGCCTTCACTGGCGATATTGCGCGCCCGGTCCTTGGCTTCGCTGATGCGCGACGTGGTCAACGGATGCGTGCGCAGGTACTCCGGCACCGTCACGCCCTCGCCGCGGGTCAAGCGTTGCATGGTCTGGAAAAAATCGGCCATTGCCATCGGCTCGAAACCGGCGCGGGCCAGCGTGCGGATGCCGACGCGGTCGGCCTCCTGTTCGCTGGTGCGGGTGTAGTTGATCTGCCGCTGCTGGATCAGCGCCAATCCCGACACCAGTGCCGCCTGGGTGGCGTCACCGCTGCCACCGGCGCTCTGCGCGGCGATGATCGCGCCCAGCATGCCCAGCGCGATCGGCAGCGCATCCTTCTTGGCCTTTTCCACCGAACGCAGGATGTGCTGCTGGGTGACGTGCGCCACCTCGTGCGACAGCACGGCCGCCACTTCGTCCTCGGTGTCTGCTTCCAGCACCAGTCCCGCGTTCATGGCGATATAGCCGCCCAGCGTGGCCCAGGCATTAACCTCGCGGAAGTTGAGCAGGAAAAAGGTGAACGGCTGTTCCGGTCGTTCGCCGGCGGCGACCACGCGATAGCCCAAGCCGCTGATCCAGTCCTGCAGCAACGGGTCCTCCATGACCACCCCGTAGCGGCGCAGCTCGCGCAGGGTCTCGGCGCCATACTCGGCCTGCTCCGACGGCGACAAGGCCACGGCGGCGGAAGAACCGATGTCCGGCAGCCCGTATTCGCCATCGCTGGCGGCCATCGACGCGGTCGAGGACAGCATCAGCGCCAGGGCCACCGCTGCAGCCACGCGTCCAAGGCGAGGCCGCCGGCGCGAGCGGCTTGGAGAGCGGGGGTCGTGAGCTTGCATCATCCGGCTATCTTGGCGGCAGCGGGCCGCGTCTGCGTGAACGGCGAGTTAAACGGCTGTGATCGAACCGGTCCGGTTGGATCTGTCCGGGCAAACGTTTCCGACCGCAAGCCGGACGCTTCGTTCCACAGCGCCAGCAATAGGCCGGGCATGGCGTTCCGGTGCCCTGCCCGCCTATGCTTGGGCGCGTTTTCCCACCGTCGCCTGCCTTGAACACCGTCACCGTCTACACCAGCGCCTTCTGCGGCTACTGCGTCGCCGCCAAGAACTTCCTGCGCCAGCGGGGGCTCGATTTCCAGGAAATCCGCGTCGACCTCGATCCCCAGGCACGCCAGCGCATGGTCGAAACCGCACGTCGCACCAGCGTGCCGCAGATCTTCGTCGGCGAGCACCACGTCGGCGGTTTCGAGGATCTGGTGGAACTGGAGCGCGCCGGTGGCTTAACGCCGCTGCTTGAGCAGGAATCCGGCCAGACGTCCAGCTCGTTTCAATCGTGATTATCCGGCTCGAAGAAGCTCCAACGGATGGTCGGGAACCGTGACTTGATCAGTTTTTCAAGGCGATTGATGGTCTCGACCGTCGATTCGGTCGAGTGGCATTCGTGCAGCTTGGCCTTCACCGCCAGCAGTTCGTCTTCGCCCATCTGCAGGGTGATGATGTTGTAGACGCGGGCCACCTCGGGCTGCGCGACCAGCAGCTCACGGATGCCTTCGCGTTCGTCAAGGTCGATGCTCTGGCCGATCAGCATGGCCTTGACCTCGATGGCGACAAAGACCGCAACGATGATCAGCAGCGCGCCGATGCCCAGCGTGCCGATGGCGTCGAAGATCGGATTGCCGGTGATCATGGTGGCCGCGATCGCGACCAGCGCGAAAGCGAGGCCCAGCAGGGCGGCCAAGTCTTCGCCGAAGATCACCACCAGCTCGGCCTGGCGGCTCTCGCGGAACCACTGCCAGAACGAACGGCCATTGCGGACCTTGTTGACTTCGATGATGCAGGCACGCAGCGACACGGCTTCGGCGATCAGGCCAAACACCAGCACGCCGACCGCGATCCATGGCGATCGCAGTGCTTCGGGATGCATCAGCTTGTGGAAGCCTTCGTACAGCGAGTAGGCGCCGCCAACCGTGAACAGCATCACCGCGACCAGGAACGACCAGAAGTAGATTTCCTTGCCGCGGCCCAGTGGATAGTCGGGCGTTGGCGGCAGTTTGGAGCGCTTCACGCCAAGCAGCAGCAGTACCTGGTTGCCGGCATCGGCCAGCGAGTGGACCGCCTCGGCCAGCATGGCGCCTGAGCCGGTGACGAAGGCTGCGAAGCTCTTGGCGACGAAGATCGAGAAGTTCGCGCCCAACGCGTACATGATGGTCTTGACGGAATCGGCTCCACCGGCCATGGCGATTTCCTGTGTGGTCGAAGCGCGCAGTGTATCGGTTGCGGACAGGCGTTGCCCCAGCGTTTGGAGCAAACTGCCTACTGCAACGTGGGAGGATCGGTTCGCGACTCTGGATGGCCTGCATGCAACGACGAAAGCTTGAACCCGCCTGGGAAGAATCGCTGCGACTGGATGACGGCCGCGAACTGTGGCTGCGCCCGATCCGGCCGGCCGATGCCGAGCCGCTGCGCCACGGTTTTGCACTGCTCCACCCGGAAGAAATCCGCATGCGCTTCCTGCATCCGATGAAGGAACTGAGCCCGGCGATGGCGGAAAGCCTGTGCGACATCGACCGCCGAAGCCAGTTCGCGCTGGTCGCCGCCGAGCCACTACCGCCGGGCGAAGCACTGATCGGCGCCGTCGCCCGCTGTGCCATCGGCGACGATAACCGCGCCGAGTTCGCCATCCTCGTATCGCGTCTGCTGGCCGGCAATGGACTCGGCAAGCTGATGATGCAGCGGCTGATCGGCTGGGCCCGGCGCAAGCGCGTGGACACGATCTATGGCGATGTGCTGGACGAAAACAGCGCCATGCTCCAACTGGCGGCAAGCCTCGGCTTCAACCGTCGCCATCAGGCTGATGATCGCGGCGTGCTGCGGGTCGAGCTTTCACTGACGCCCTGAGCCTGGGAGCGACCCGATTCGCGGCGTCGCCGGGCGCTGGGCGGTGATCCGCTAAACTGCGCGGCTCGATTTTCCCGAATGCCGTCGCCGCATGACCGTCACGAAACCACCGATTCTCACCGTGCCGTTGCCGAGAACCGGCCAGCAGCGCGCCTGGTGGCGGCAGCCGGACAACCGCAGCGCCTGGGCGCTGGCGCTGCGCTCGGCGGCACAGCAGCACGACGGCCTGCTGCTGGCGATCACCCACGACACGCACACGGCACAGGTACTGGAACAGGATCTGCGCGCCTTCGGCGGCGACCTGCCGGTGATGCATTTCCCGGACTGGGAAACCCTGCCCTACGACCTGTTCAGCCCGCACCCGGACATCGTCAGCCAGCGCATTGCCGCGCTGTACCGGCTGCCGAGCCTGCGTCGCGGCATTCTGGTGGTGCCGGTGCAGACGCTGATGCAGCGCCTGCCGCCCACCGGCTACATCGCCGGCGGCACGCTGATGCTGAAGCTCGGCCAGCGCCTGAACCTCGACGACGAAAAGCGGCGCCTGGAAACCGCCGGTTACCGCAACGTCCCGCAGGTGCTCGACCCCGGTGACTTCGCCGTGCGCGGCAGCCTGCTCGACATCTTCGCCATGGGCGCGTCGGAGCCCTATCGCATCGAACTGTTGGACGACGAGATCGACGCCATCCGGCCGTTCGATCCGGAAACCCAGCGTTCCACGGGCAAGCTCGACGCCATCGAACTGCTGCCCGGCCGCGAGTTCCCGATGGACGAGGCGGCCAGCAAGCGCGTGCGCGAGATCCTGCGCGAGCGTTTCCCCATTGATCCGCGTCGCTGCCCGGTCTACCAGGACCTGAAGGGCGGCGGCGCACCGGCCGGTATCGAGTACTACCTGCCGCTGTTCTTCGATGCCACCGCCACGCTGTTCGACTACCTGCCACCGAGCGCCCTGCTGGCGCTGGATGCCGGCGTGCTGGAGTCGGGGGAGGCTTTCTGGGCGCAGACCGGCGAGCGATACGAGCAGCGTCGGCACGACATCGAGCGACCGATCCTGCCACCGGCGGAAATCCTGCTGCCCAGCGAGCACCTGCGCCAGCAGTTCAACGCCACGCCGCTGATCGAAACCGTCGCCCGCGAGCACGCGCGCTTTGGCGAAGCCGCCGACCTCGGCGTGCAGCCGGCGCCGGACCTGCCGATCAACGTGCGCGATGCGGAGCCAGCCACAGCGCTGAAGTCCTTCCTCGCCAGCTATCCCGGTCGCGTGCTGATTGCCAGCGATTCACCGGGTCGCCGCGAAGCCCTGCAGGAAACCCTGGGTGCTGCGGGCATCAAGCCCAGCGTCGTCGCCAATTGGGAAGCTTTCGCCGCGCTGACTGACGAAGCCGCCAGCTTCGCCACCGTCGCCGCCTTCGATAACGGTTTCGCCATCAGCGAGCCGCCGATCTGCGTGCTCACCGAGCGCCAGCTGTATCCGGATCGCGCCGGCCAGCCGCGTCGCCGCCGTCGCAGCGACCGCGATCCCGACAGCATCATCCGCGACCTCAGCGAGATCGCCGAAGGCTCGCCCATCGTCCATGAGGACCACGGCGTCGGCCGCTATCGCGGACTGGTGACGCTGGACGTCGGCGACACGCCGGCCGAGTTCCTCGAAATCGAGTACGCCAAGGGCGACAAGCTCTACGTCCCGGTGGCGCAGCTGCATCTGGTGTCGCGTTATTCCGGTGCCTCGCCGGATGCCGCACCGCTGCATTCGCTGGGCGGCGAGCAGTGGGAGAAGGCGAAGAAGCGCGCCGCACAGAAGGTGCGCGACGTGGCCGCCGAGCTGCTGGAGATCCAGGCGCGTCGCGAAGCACGCAAGGGCCGCGCGCTGCAGGCCGACCGCACCATGTACGAACAGTTCGCTGCCGGCTTTCCGTTCGAGGAAACGCCGGACCAGCAGCAGGCCATCGAAGCGGTGATCGACGACCTCGCCCGCGAGCGCCCAATGGACCGCGTGGTCTGCGGCGACGTCGGCTTCGGCAAGACCGAGGTCGCGGTACGCGCCGCTTTTGCCGCCGCCATGGCCGGCAAGCAGGTCGCCGTGCTGGTGCCGACCACCCTGCTCGCCCAGCAGCACTACCAGAACTTCCGCGACCGCTTTGCCGACTGGCCGGTGCGCGTCGACGTGCTGTCGCGCTTCAAGTCGGCCAAGGACAACCGCGCCGAACTGGATCGCGTCGAGCGCGGCGAGATCGACGTCATCGTCGGCACGCATCGCCTGCTGCAGGAGGACGTGAAGTTCAAGGACCTCGGCCTCGTGATCGTCGACGAGGAGCAGCGCTTCGGCGTGCGGCAGAAGGAGCGCCTGAAGGCGCTGCGCGCGGAAGTGCATCTGCTGACGCTGACCGCCACGCCGATTCCGCGCACGCTGAACATGTCGATGGCCGGCCTGCGCGACCTGTCGCTGATCGCCACGCCGCCGCAAAACCGCGTCGCGGTGAAGACCTTCATCACGCCCTGGGACGCCTCGCAGCTGCGCGAAGCCTTCCAGCGCGAACTGGCGCGCGGCGGGCAGATCTACTTCCTGCACAACCAGGTGGAATCCATCGAGCGCCGCGCGCGCGAGTTGGCCGAACTGGTGCCGGAAGCGCGCATCCGCGTCGGTCACGGCCAGATGCCGGAACGCGAGCTGGAACAGGTGATGCTCGACTTCCACCGCCAGCGCTTCAATGTGCTGGTAGCGACGACCATCATCGAATCCGGTATCGACATTCCCAACGCCAACACCATCATCATCGACCGCGCCGACCGCTTCGGCCTGGCGCAGCTGCACCAGCTGCGCGGCCGCGTTGGCCGCAGCCATCATCGTGCCTACGCCTACCTGCTGATCCCGGAAGGCAAGGCGATGACGGCCGATGCGCGAAAGCGCCTCGAAGCGATTGCCTCACTAGAGGAACTCGGCGCCGGCTTCACGCTGGCCACGCACGACCTCGAAATCCGCGGCGCCGGCGAACTGCTGGGCGAGGAACAGAGCGGCCAGATCACCGAAGTCGGTTTTTCGCTGTACACCGAACTGCTGGAGCGCGCGGTAAAAAGCATCCGCGACGGCAAGCTGCCCGACCTCGACGCCGACAGCCATCACGGCGCTACCGTCGAGCTGCATATCCCAGCGCTGATTCCCGACGACTACCTGCCCGACGTTCACACGCGGCTGACGCTGTACAAGCGCATCGCCAACGCGCGGAGCACCGACGACCTGCGCGACCTGCAGGTGGAAATGATCGACCGCTTCGGCCTGCTCCCCGATCCGCTGAAGAACCTGTTCGCGATGACCGCACTGAAACTCGAAGCCACCGCCATCGGCATCACCAAGATCGACCTGGGTGCCAACGGCGGCCGCATCGACTTCAGCGCCAAGCCGAACATCGACCCATTGACCGTGATCCGCCTTGTGCAGACACAGCCCAACGTCTACCGCATGGACGGCCCCGGCTCGCTGCGCATCAAGCGCGAACTCTGGGACGCCGACGCCCGCTTCGCGCTGATTCGCGAGCTGCTGGATCGATTCCGAAACAAGTGAGCTAGAGACCGAAGGTGAGCCGCGTCATGCACAAACCATCGCAAAGAAAACGCAGACAAACCGCGTTGCAGCGTATTGGTGAAGGCTTGCTACGGTTTGCCCTGATCGTTTTCCTGTCATTGGGCACGCTTGTCGGAATAGCGGCACTGGCGCTGACGCTCTCCGTGGTAATCGGTGTCCTGGCGGTCATGTACGACTGGAATCTGTTTTGGACCATGGCCCCCATCGTCATTGCCCTGCTGGTACTGAAGCTATGGAATCTATACGACCTGACACAGGCTCCGCGTGACCTGACTGACGCGTTCCGCCGGATTCGTCGTGATCGCGACGATAAAACCAACCATGTCGAGTAACCCGATGGACAACGCATCAACGTGAGCAGCGGCAGCCTGATCCTGGAAACCGAGCGGCTTTCGCTTCGCCACTTCACGCCGGATGACGCCGACTTCATTCATGAACTGCTGACCGAACCCGGCTGGCTGCGCTTCATCGGTGATCGCGGCGTTGATTCGCCGGAGACGGCGCTGGCATTCATCAACGACAAGCTGTTGCCGGCCTACCGTTCGCGCGGTCTGGGATTCCTCGCCGTTGTTCGGCGATCCGACGGCGAGCGCGTTGGGATGTGTGGGCTGGTCAAGCGCGACTGGCTGGACGATGTCGATCTCGGCTACGCGCTGCTGGCGCGCCACGAAGGCAATGGTTACGCCATCGAAGCAGCGCAGGGCGTGTTGCGACATGCACGCGAGCGTTGCGGCCTGTCGCGACTCGCCGCCATCGTCAATTCGGAGAACGAGCGCTCGGATGCCCTGCTGCAGCGGCTCGGCTTCCAGCGCGACGGCGAGGTGACGCCGCCGGACGAAAGCACGCCGGTGTGGCGCTACATGCTTGATCTGGCGAAGACCTGAGTTCAGGTGCTTCAGGCTGGCGATTGCAGAACCGCCGCGCAGAAACCGCACGGCGTCTGCTAGCCTTGCCGGAAGCCCTGCGTTGCGTACACCGCCAACATCGAGACAACGCATGATCAGCAGCCGCTACACCATCAGCACGGCAACGCGTCGTGAACTGGACATCGCCGTGGACTGGGCCGCCGCCGAAGGCTGGAATCCGGGCCTGCATGACGCCGATCCGTTTTTCGCGGCTGACAACGGCGGCTACCTGATCGGCAAGCTGGACGACCAGCCCGTGTCCACCATTTCCGCGGTGCGCTACGGCGACGGCTTCGGCTTCATCGGTTTCTACATCGTGCATCCCGATCATCGCGGTCGGGGGCTCGGTTACGAAATCTGGAAATCAGCGATGGCGCAGTTGGAAGGCCGCAACGTTGGCCTTGATGGCGTGGTCGACCAGCAGGACAACTACCGCAAGTCCGGCTTCACGCTGGCCTACCGCAACATCCGCTACGCCGGTCGCGCCGGTGACTGCGTGCAAGCGGACGCTGGCAACCCACAAATCCAGGACATCGCCGCGCTGCCCTTTTCCGCGGTTCGCGATTACGACCGCCCGTTCTTCCCGGATGATCGCGAGGCCTTCCTGCGGCCATGGGTCGCGCCACCCGCCGGTCGCGCACTGGCGTGGGTAAATGATGGGGAAATCCGCGGCTACGGGGTGATCCGCGCCTGCCGCAACGGCCACAAGATCGGTCCACTGTTCACCGATGAGGCGCGTGTCGCCGACGCCCTGCTCTCGGCGCTGTGCGCGACGGTGCCGGCTGCAGACGACGTTTTCCTGGACGTGCCCGAGGTCAACGCAGAGGCCGTCAGACTCGCCGAACACCGCAGCATGACACTGTCCTTCGAAACCGCGCGCATGTACACGGGCCCGTCGCCCGACCTGCCGCTGACACGCCTGTTCGGCGTGACCACGTTCGAGCTGGGTTGAGAAAAGCACGGGAACTGGCGGGATTCCGCCGGAGAAATTCCCATCGGGCTGCAGCCCGTGGTGCCGAAGGTGGGACTCGAACCCACACGCTTTTAAGGGCGGCGGATTTTGAGTCCGCTGCGTCTACCAATTCCGCCACTTCGGCGCGGGGCGCGAAGTATAGCGGTTTGATCGCGGATTGGGCATCCACCGGTACCATCGGCATTTCAGGCCGTGATCGACAGGGCGTAGACTGCGCAGCGTGCAGGATCTATGTCGTAGCGGCCAGGGGAAGCGGCCGGCGGTAAGGAATTCCCGCATCCGGCGACAAACCGACCTGAACCACCGACGCAAGCCTGCATCGACGGACCCTCCATCGAGGTGATGCTGCGGTTCGGTCACATCCGTCGCCTGGCCGCGTCTGGGAACGCATCTTCAAGGGAGAACCACCATGTCACCACTGTCCACCCTGCTCGCCGTTTTTGTCGAGCCGGCGAAGGCCATGCAGGCCGTTCGCGAGAAATCCATGATCTGGCTGCCGCTGTTGCTGATGATCGTCGGCACCGCGCTGGTATGGGCCTGGTACTACCAGACCGTCGACATCGCCTGGTTGCAGGACCAGATGCTGTCAGCCAGCGGCCAGCAGCTTTCGCCCGAGCAGATCGCAGCCTCCAAAAGCTTCATGACCCGCGGCTTTCTGATGGGCAGCACCATTGTCAGCGTGGCGATCATGCTGCCGTTGATCATGTTGATCAGCGCCGTCTACTACCTACTTTCGGCCAAGGTGGTCGGCAGCGATATCGGCTTCGGCAAGTGGTTTGCCTTCGCGCTCTGGACATCGGTACCGGCGCTGCTGCTGGTTCCGGCCGGCATCATCAAGATCCTGATGACCAGCAACGGACAGCTGACCCAGCAGGCGATGAACCCGTTGTCGCTCAACGAACTCCTGCTCCACCTGCCGCTGTCGAGCCCATGGTCGGGACTGGCGAACGCGATCCACATCCCGTCAATCTGGGCGGCAGTGGTGGCGATCATCGGCTACAAGCTGTGGACGGCCAAGAGCACGCTGACCAGCAGCATCGTCGTGCTGCTGCCGCTGGTGGTGATCTACGGCGGCTGGGCGGCCTTTGTCATGGCCTTCGGCGCCAGCTGAGCGGGAGTCTGGAATGAACAAGCGTTGGATCGGCATCGGCGCCATAGCGCTGGTACTCGCCCTGCCCTTCGTGTTCCGTGGCGGCGCCGGCAGCGATGCCAAGCAGGTCTCGGTGGAAGCGGTGGCCAAACGTCAGGTGCGCGCTTCGATCCTGGCCTCCGGCAACCTGGTGTTCCGCGAGCAGGCGCAGCTGTCACCGGAAGTGATCGGCAAGGTCAGCGCCATCCTGGTCAAGGAAGGCGACCAGGTCGAGAAGGGTGCTGTGGTCATGCGCCTCGACGAGCAGGTGTTCCGCGCCGAAGTCGACCAGCACGAAGCCAACGTGCGCCAGCAACGCATCAACATCGACCGGCAGAAGCTGAACCTCGATACCCAGCGTCGCCAGTCCAAGCGCAGTGAGGAACTGCATGCGCGCGGCCTGCTCGATGACAACAGCGCCGAGAACGCCCGCCATGCCTTCGAGCTGGCCGAAGTCGACCTGCGCGCCAGCCGTGAAGGGCTGCGCCAGGCGGAAGCCATGCTGAGCCAGGCGAAAGAGCGCCTCGCCAAGACCGAGATCCGCGCGCCGATCAGTGGCACGGTGATTGCCGTGGACATCGAAGTCGGTGAAACCGCCGTCTCCAGCGCCACCAGCATCGCCGGCTCCTCACTGATGACGATTGCCGACACCGACACGCTGATGACCGAGATCAACGTCGACGAAGCCGACATCGCCAAGATCAGCGAGCAGCAGCCGGTATCGGTCTACGCCGCCGCGTTTCCGGACACCGCCATCGATGGCGCGGTCGAGAGCATTCCGCTGGCGCCGCGCAACGGCGGCACCGGCGGGCAAAGCTCGCTGGCCCGTGACTATTCGGTCGAAGTCCGACTGCTCGACACCAAGGGCCTGGCGCTGCGGCCGGGCATGACCTGCCGCGCCGAAATCTTCACCGCCAGCGCGGCGGAAACCCTGGCCGTGCCGGTGCAGGCCGTGTTCAGCAACAACGACGCCAGCGCCGACGTGGCGCCTGGCAAGGACGAGGTCGACATCGAGCACCACCTGTTCGTTGAGAAAGACGGCAAGGCCGAGCGCCGCGTGGTCGAGGTGGGTCTGTCCGACGACAGCTATCAGGAAATCACCGGCGGTCTGGAGGAAGGCGAGCGCGTGGTGACCGGCCCGTACAAGGTGCTGCGTCATCTGAAGGACGGCGAGGCGCTGGACATCACGGACCGCGACAAGAACGACGAGGACGCCGACAGCAGCAAGGACGCGTCGTGAGCGAGCCGCTGCTGCGCCTGGAGGGCATCACCAAGTCCTATGCGATGGGCAGCGAGACCGTGCATGCGCTGCGCGGCATCGACCTGGAGATTCCGCGCAACCAGAGCATCGCCTTCATCGGCTCTTCCGGCTCCGGCAAGTCCACGCTGATGAACATCCTCGGTTGCCTGGACCGCCCGAGCAGCGGTGAGTACCGCCTCAATGGCCGGGACGTGGCCACACTCAGCGAGGACGAGCTGGCGGAAACGCGCAACCGGGAGATTGGCTTCGTGTTCCAGAGCTTCAACCTGCTGCCGCGCGCCAGTGCGCTGAACAACGTGATGCATCCGCTGATCTACCGCGGCGTGCGTCCTGCGGAACGCCAGCGACGTGCGCAGGAAGCGCTGGATCGCGTTGGCCTCGGCAACCGCGTCGATCACTTGCCGAACCAGCTCTCCGGCGGCCAGCGCCAGCGCGTGGCGGTTGCCCGCGCGCTGGTCGGCGAACCGTCGATCCTGCTGGCCGACGAACCCACCGGCAACCTTGATTCGGCCACCAGCGAAGAAATCATGGCGCTGTTCGACCAGTTGCATCGCGACGGCCAGACCGTGGTGCTGGTGACCCACGAACCGGACATCGCCGAACACTGCCAGCGCGTGGTGCGACTCTCCGACGGCAGGATCATCAGCGACGTGCGCAACGAACCGAAGAAGGCATCCGCTCATGTACAGCCTGCTTGAATCGCTGCGCTCGGCGCTGCAGAGCATCCGCGCGCACACGATGCGCAGCTTTCTGACCACGCTGGGCATCATCATCGGCGTGGCGTCCGTCATCGCCGTGGTGTCGCTGATCCAGGGCCTCAGCTACTCGATCACCAGCCGCTTCGAAGGCCTCGGCAGCAACAGCCTGACGCTGCGCTCGGAGACGCCATTCAGCGAGGCGATCCAGGGCAAGCGCAACCGGCTGACGCTCAACGACCTTGGCGCCATCGTCCACCACATCGACGAAATCAGTGACGTCACCCCGATGTTCCAGCCCACCGGCGACTTCGGCGGCACGCTGCGCTATCGCAGTACGTCGACCGTGAGCCGCGTCCTGGCAACGCGGCGCAACTTCCAGGATTCGCAGCAGATCTACACCGAGGTCGGGCGCTTCATCACCGATGCCGACGACCGCTCGCGCCGCCGGGTGGCGGTGATCGGCAGCAAGCTGCGCGAGAACCTGGAGTTGCCGGACAACCCGGTCGGCGAGTTCATCGAGCTGGGCGGCGAATGGTTCAAGGTCGTCGGGATGACCGAAACCCGCGGCGACATGTTCGGCTTCAGCCAGGACGACTACGCGGTGATCCCCTTCGGCACCGGCATGGCGATGGCCGACGATCCGCTGCGCCAGGACATCCGCATCAGCTTCAACGTCACCGACGTGGCGCAGATCGACGCCGTGCGCGACCGCATCACCGGCCTGCTACGCCAGCTGCACAAGCTGAAGCCGGGACAGCCCGACGATTTCAAGGTCGAGACCGCCAGCCAGCTCACCGAGACGTTCTCCAGCGTGATCGGCAGCGTCACCGTGGTGCTGGGCGGCATCGTCGGCGTATCGCTGCTGGTCGGCGGCATCGGCATCATGAACATCATGCTGGTGTCGGTCACCGAACGCACCCGCGAGATCGGCATCAGCAAGGCGCTGGGCGCCAAGCGCCATCACATCCTGCTGCAGTTCCTGATCGAGGCGACCGTACTCTCACTACTGGGCGGTGCCATCGGCGTCGTGCTCGGCTACGGACTCGGCTTTGGCGTCGCCAAGCTCATCCCCGGCTTCCCCGATGCCGTGGTGCCGTGGTGGGCGGTGGCTGTCGCCTTCGGCTTCTCCACACTGGTCGGCGTGATCTTCGGCCTGATGCCAGCGGCGAAGGCGGCAAGGCTCGATCCCATCGAAGCGCTTCGCTACGAGTAGTGGCGCTCAATGAAGCGTCGGCGGTCGCCGCCGACGCGAGAACGGCGGCTTGCCGCGCCAGTACTGGATCAGCAGAAAACCGAACACCATGCCGCCAAGGTGTGCGAAATGGGCGACGCCCTGCACGGTGCCGGTGACGCCGAAGAACAGTTCCATCGCGCCATAAACTGCGACGAAAACAGGCGCCTTGATCGGAATAGGAAGAAAGAGCGGCATGATTCGGGCATTTGGGAACAGTAGCGCGAACGCCAGTAGTATCCCGAACACACCTCCCGATGCGCCGATAGTTGGATAGAAACCGCCGCCGTTTCTAACCGACAAGGTGGCAACAACCAGTTGCGTCAATCCGGCACCGACAACGCAAACGAAATAGAAGATAGTAAAACGTTGCTGCCCCCATACCCTCTCAACCTGACTCCCGAACATCCAAACGCCAAACATGTTCACGAGCAGGTGCATGAAATCACCATGCAGAAACGCATAGGTCACTATCTGCCACGGCATGAAGCCATCAACACCCAACATCTGCAAACGCTGCGGCACTTCGCCCAAGGGCCACAGCATCAGGTCGAAGAAAGCCGCTTCGCCCAGGAACTGCTGCAGCAGGAAAACAATGACGTTGGCCCACAGCAGGTTGCGGGTGAACGGCGGCATGTCGTTGAACACGGCGGCTCCGGAAACTGGCAAACGGAAGGCGGCCCGAATCCGTCGGGCCGCCAAAGCCTAACAGTCGGGGTCGCGATCCTGCATTACAAGCCGGCCTGGCATGACCAGATGCCGCTCAGGCCATGAAGCCAAGATCGCTGCCGGAGAAGCGACCGATGTTCGGCAAGACATCCGCGATGTTGCTAGGCGATACGCCGAACCAGTGCGCCAGCGTGGACGCGTATTGATCCACGGCGGTGGTCGGGATGATCTGCCCCCAGCCGGCGTCGTCCGGACCCTCGTTCACCAGGCTCGGCATGGTGCCGTAGAAGCGGCCGCCGTTGACGCCACCGCCGACCACGAAGTGATGCGATCCCCAGCCGTGATCGGTGCCGTCACCGTTGACGCTGAGGGTGCGGCCGAAGTCACTGGCGGTGAAGCTGGTGACGTCATTGGCCACGCCCAGTTCCACGGTGGCGTCGTAGAAGGCACCCATGCACTCGGAAAGGTTCGGCAGCAGCGTGCCGTGCTGTGCCAGTTGGTTGTCGTGGGTGTCGTAGCCACCGGTATCAGCCACGAAATAGATCTGCCGCTGCATGCCGAGCGCGGAGCGGATCGAGATCATCCGCGCGACCATGGCCAACTGCGCGCCGAGGAAGTTGTCCGGGAACGTCGTGCTCGGCGCTGGCGTTGCGGCCAACGCAGCCTGGATCAGGTCGTGGTTGGTCAGCGCCCGGTTCATGATGCCGCCATAGGCGCGCTCGAACACGTGCGTGTCCGACTGCCGTGCCAGTTGCTGGATGGCGAGGAAGCTCTCGCGGCGCGTCTGGTTCCACTCGTCCTCGATGAAGAACACGTTCTGCAGGCCATAGGCACCGACAAAGTACGGCTGCACAACGTTGCCAACCTGCAGCGTGTTGCTGCCCGCCAGCGACATGCACATCGACACCTGCGAGTTGCCGTTGGCCGCGATCAGCGCATCGGCCATGCGCCCGGCCCAGCCGGTGCCGGTCGCCGAATCCGGCCACGCGGTCTGCCACTGGAACTGCTGGTCGTCGTGCGAGAACAATTGCGGCGGCACCGGCACCGACGCGTTCTGGAACTGCGCCTTGGTGATCGGATAAAGCAGCGGCCCGACGTTGGATACCACCGCGCATTGGCCGCCGTTGAACAGGCCCTGCAGGCGAGTCATGCCCGGATGCAGGCCGTACTGGCCGCCGCCTGCCGGTGGCTGTGTCGGGTTGAGTGGCAGCGCGGCCGCCGTGGCCAGGTCGAGGGCCAGCGGCCCGCGCGATGCGGCGTACTCGGCGTGCGTGCCGCCATCACGCGGGATCAGGGTGTTGAAGGCGTCATTGCCGCCATACTGGAAGATGCAGACCAGCGCCTTGAAGTCGGGAATGCCCTTGCCAAGGTGTTCGGCAGCCATCGCAGCGCCGATCAGATTGAGGTTGCCCAGCGTCCCGGCCACGCCATAGGCACCGAGCCCAGCGAACGTGCCCAGCGAGCGGCGGAGGAAGTCGCGACGTTTCATGGCCGTCTCCTATTTCTGGACCGCGTACTGCGGTGAGGTGAGGATCAGGACCAGCGCATCCTGCACGCGCTCGCGCCGATAATCCGGATGCCACTCGTCGGTCGACATTGCTTCCAGGTGCTCGATCAGCAATGCGCGCATGGCCGGCGACATCCAGCCGTTCATGAACAGCAGGTCGTAACGGCTGACCAGGGCTGCCGGGTCGTCGCCGAACGGCTCTTCCGTGGACAGATCGACCATCATGTCGTCGCTGTCGTCGGTGGCTGGCGGGTTGTGGTATCCCCAGTAGACGGCGGCACCGATGCGGTTGGTAACCGAAACAATGGTCGTGTCGGTGGTGATCTGGAACTCGGGCGAATCGAGGCTCCGCTGGCTGACCTCGCCGGGCAGGCTGTAGTGCGGCGTGAAAAAGTTGAACACCGACGGCGAGCGCAGCGCTGCCTGGCCGTAGGACTGCTCCGGATTCCACGGATACAGGCGTCCGGTGGGAATCACCGCGTTCAGCGCGCGCATCAGGTGCGTGATTCGCAACAGCGGCTCGCGCAGCTTGCCGGCTGAATCCGAAAGGCGGCGATCACCGGCGCGGGCCTCGGGATCAAGCAGGATGGCGCGCACCACCGCTCCCAGGTCGCCGCGCACACCAGCACCGTTGTCGTTGAACACCGTCGCCACACGCGCGATGTAGGGCCCGCTGGGATTACTGGTGACCAGTCGCTGGATCAACTGCCGGGACACAAACGGGCCGACGTTGGGATGGTTGAAGATGACGTCCAGCGCATCCTCGAGATCCGCCGCCGCCGAGCCACCCGCCGGCAATACCAGCGGCGAACCCAGGCCCACGCCGGAGTAGCTCATCAGTTGTTTCTCGCCATCGTCGTGCATGCCTTCCCAGGCCTGCATCGGCGAGCGCCAACCTGAAGCGGGATTGATGTCCGGCAGCACCTCCCAGGGTGCGTTCCAGCTTCCGGGGTTGGCGCACTCCAGCCAGTTCCAGCCGGTGAAGGCATGCGCCAGGCCCTTGACCACGAACTGGTCGTAGGCCGGAATCGGCTGGATGCCGGGCGTCGATGCGTCACCGTCGCGGATGCTGCCGTCGAGGTTGAGGACCTCCAAACCAATCGAGAACAGTTGCATGATCTCGCGCGCGTAGTTCTCGTCCGGGCGGACGTTGGCCACCGGATCGGGCCGCTCGTTGCCGAGCATGGACAGATACACGCCCATGGCCGGATGCAGGGTGACGTCTTCGAGCAACTGGCGATAGTTGCCGAAGGCGCTTTCCACCAGCAGATCGTAGTAGTCGGTGACCGAGAACATCTGCGGTGCTAGTACACCGTTCTCCGAAATCACCAGGATTTCGCTGAGTGCGAAGGCCATGCGCTGGCGCAACTGGTCGTCGGCATGGAGTGCCGTCTTGAACCAGACTTCCTGGCGAGCGACGTTGTAGAAGTCACCGGCTTCGTTGGAAGGCAGCAACTGCGGCATGTGCAGCGTCGCCGGCAACGCCATCTGTTCGTTGATCCAGGCTTCGTTGCCGATCGCCCGGAGATGGCTGATGCCGTCAAGGGTAACGCCGAAGGTGGACTGGGTCAGGAAACGCGCGGCATCGCCGTCGTGACGATTGACCGCGCGGTCGAAACCGGCGGAGAAGATGCCGTTGTCCTGCGCGGTGGCCGTTCCGGCCATCCCCAGAAGCAGCGTGGCAAGCCCGATCCACCGAAACCGATGCCATGTTCCCGATTGCGACATGTGATTCCCCATCACTCGCTGGAGCGGCGAATCTACTGGCGCCGCCCAGGGAAAAGCGTGATGCGGATCACGCTTGATGTCACACAAGTTTACTTTTGCGACCAATGGATGATCAGGCAGGACAGGCGGTCAACGAAACACACTGCATCGCCCACGGTCAGCCCCACAGCAGTCGGTCGATATCAGCACCCGCATCTTCCTGCCTCGCACGATCCGCGCGCTTCACGCGACCCTCGATCACCTCCACGCCCTCCGCACGCAAGCGACGCTCCTGTTCGCGAAAACCGTCGGAGCCGACGGGAAAGGCGATGCGCCCGTCCGAACACAGGACGCGGTGCCAGGGCAGGTCATCGTGACCGCCTTCCGCCAACAACCGGGCCACCAGCCGCGCTCGCCCTTGAATGCCGGCCTGTCGTGCAATGCCGCTGTAGCTGCTGACGCACCCCGGCGGAATCGCCCGAATCGCTGCTTCTATAGCCTTTCGATACTGGTCGATCAAACGCATGTCGACGGAACCTTCCCCCGGCTGGCCTGATAGCATACGGCTCCCCTGTCCGGGTCGATGCGCCCGCGAACCCAAATCCGGAAACGAACCACCCATGCAGAACTTCGAGCAGATCCGCAGCCACGTCAGCGCCAGCTACCACGTGTCCTCCAGCGAACCCTACCTGATTGGCCTGCGCCTCAGCCTGGAAGGCGGCTCACGCCAGCAGGGCATCTTCCTGGCCGAGATCGAGGGCGACGACGGACGCTGCTACCTGCGCGTCAGCACGGCCATCGCGCCGATCACCGGCATCGAGCCCAAGCGCGCGCTGCAGTTCAACTGGAGCCAGCGCGTCGGCTATCTCGCCATCAGCGAGCTGGACGGCGTGCCCTACCTGCATCTCTGCGAGAACCGTCCCTACGAGACGCTGACCGCCTCGGAGACCGACCGGCTGATCCTGGAGATCGGCGGGCTTGGCGACCAGTTGGAACGCGGCTTCTCGGCCGGTGGTGACCTGTTCTAGGAACCGTGATGCGTGATTCGCAAACGCGTCTCACGCGATACGGTCAAAGCCAGCCCGCGGCTCTGGCGATCTCGACCAGCAGGAACGCCACGCCACCGGCGGCGGGAATGGTCAGCAACCAGGCCCAGATCATCCGCTCCACCACGCCCCATTTCACCGCTTTGAAGTGCTTGGCCGTGCCAACGCCCATGATCGCAGCGGAAATGTTGTGCGTGGTCGACACCGGAATGCCGAAGCTTGAGGCCAGCGTGATCACCGAAGCGGCACTCGACTCGGCGGCGAAGCCGTGGATCGGGTGCAGCTTCACCATCTTGTGACCCAGCGTCTTGATGATGCGCCAGCCGCCGGCCGCCGTGCCGGCCGCCATGGTCAGCGCACAGACCACCTTGATCCAGGTGTCGATGTCGCCGTGTTCCAGCGCCGCCTGCGAGGGCTTCAGGAATCCCAGCCACGACGGCAGGTCCTGCAATTGTCCGGAAGCCGACGCTGAAACCAGCGCCAGCGCGATGATGCCCATGGTCTTCTGCGCGTCGTTGAGGCCGTGGGCGAAGCCCATGTAACCCGCCGAGACGATCTGCGCCTTGCCGAAAAAGGCATTCACCCAGCGCGGTCGTGCCGCGCGCTTCAGCCAGCCGCGTCGACGCGCCATCCAGGCGATGACCCCGAACAGCACGCCCATCATCAGGAAACCGCTGATGAAGCCCAGCAGCGGCGAACTGAACATCGGCACGATCACCTTCCACAGCAGGCCCTTGCTCTTCCACACCGGGTCCGCCGGAATCGACCAGATGATCGCCTGCCAGTTGAGGTTGGCGCCGGCCAGCGCCGCGCCGCAGAGGCCGCCGATCAGCGCGTGGCTGCTCGACGACGGCATGCCGACGCGCCAGGTGATGAGGTTCCAGACGATGCCGCCACTGAGCGCGCAGATCAGGAGCTGCGAGCTGATGGCGACGAGGTCGGTGTCGATCAGGCCACTGGCGATGGTCTTGGCAACGGCTTCGCCCCAGAGCGCGCCGATCAGGTTCATGCCGGCGGCCAGCACGATGGCCTGGAACGGCGTCAACACCTTGGTCGCCACCACCGTCGCGATGGAATTGGCCGTGTCGTGAAAACCGTTGATGTACTCGAACACCAGCGCGGCGAGGATCACCAGCAGCAACAGGGTCAGCACGCCCGATGCCTCAGTTGTTCTTGAGCACGATGTGGTAAACCACGTTGCCGGCGTCGCGGCAGCGGTCCAGCCCCTTCTCCAGCAACTCGAACAGGTCCTTGGCCATCATCACCGTGACCGCGTCGTGACCGCCGGTGTAGAGGTCGCGATAGAGCTCGACGATCAGCCGATCACCCTCGCTTTCGATGGCCTGCAGGCGGTCATTGCGCGCCTTCATGCGGTCGAGATTCATGTGCCGCAGTTCGGCAACCATTTCGACCACGAGGTCGGCGGCATTCTCCAGCAACGCGACGCGGCTCAGGAAATCGAAGTCGGCGACCCGTTCCGGCGCCAGCACGTAGCGGTCGGCGAACTTGGAGGCCGCTTTCGGCACCTTGTACAACGCCGAGCCCAGGGCTTCGATGTCCTCGCGCTCGAGCGGCGTGACGAAGGTATCGACCAGCGCCTGGCTGATCTCGGCGGCGATGTCCTTCTCACGCTTGCGCGCCAGGGAAAACTCTTCCAGCGAACTCTCGCGGGTGGACGGATCAATCAACCGGAGCAGTGCCCGCGTGCTGTCCCGCGCCGCTTCGGCAGCGGCCTCCAGCAGGCCGTAGAAGTGGGTGCCCTTGCCGAAAATCGTCTGCAGCGAAAACATGCGCGCTTCCCCGGTGTGCCCAGATGCTCCCGGCTGCCAACAGAGCGACCGGGGGCGGCCATCATAGCAACGGCGGCATGGGGATCAGGTGACGCTTTGATGACAGCGACGACAGCCGCAAGCAACAGGCCCCGCACGTGGGCGGGGCCTGTCGAATGATTCGGGACGACGAGCCGTCTACTGGAAGTTCCCGAGGAATATCTGCGGGTTGGCGCCGAAGGCCACCAGACCGGACACCAGCAGGCCGATGGCCGCGTTGCGCAGGTCCTTGTACATCAGGCGCCAGGTCCGACGGCCCATGCCGCGGCGCGCCAGCGCGATGCCGAATTCGCGACCGGCGAGCAGGCCGATGAACACCCAGGTCGTGCTCATCGGCATGTGGCTGTAGCCCTTGAACACGATCAGGATGATGGCGTAGATGAAGTCGATGATGGTGGCGGCGCGGACGTCGACGACTTCGGTTTTCTCCTCGACGATCTGCTGGATCTTGTCGCCACGCAGGAAGAACAGCACGCCAAGGCCCACGAAGATCGCACCGGCGAAGATCGCGAACTGCTCCCAGCTCAGGCTGCGCGGCAGGTAGACGGCGATGTTGGACGCGTCCTGCGACAGCCACGAGTACCAGAGCAGGCCGGTGGCCAGCCACTGGATCGGCACCCAGTGCGACTTTGCCGGGGTCTTGAACCAGCGATCCATGTTGGCGGTGAAGATGCGCCAGATGATGATCGACACCACGAAGGCGCAGACATAGCCAACCAGGCTCTTGGTCAGCACGCCGGCCAGGCTGGCGGCGCTGGTGGCGAAACAACTGAGGATCAGGAAGGTGGTCGACACCGGAATCTTCATGCGGGTCAGCGCCAGCAGGAACAGCGGCGCGGCGATCTGCAGGAAGTTGAAGCTGGTCGGTGCCTCGCTGAAGCCCTTGGCCGCCAGGCGCTGGTGGCTGACGTCACCGCTGTAGACGTACCAGCTGTAAGCGACGGTACCAACGAAGACCAGGCCGATGAACAGCCACAGGATCCACCAGGGGCGGTGCCGGTTCGAGGCCAGGAAGGTGCCGATGGTCTGGATCGAGTCGTTGGCGATGGCCGAATAGCCGGCGAACAGGAAACCCACCCACATGGCGATGGCCGGATACGGATAGGTGGCGCCGGCGATCAGGAAGAACGCCATCAGCATGGTGTAGAAGCGCTTGTCCTTGCGGATCAGGTCGTAGAACGTGTAGCCGCCCTTGATCAGCGCCTTGTTGAGGCTGCGCGGTGCGCTACCGGCTTCGGGCCGGCCTTCGACGTGGGACATGGTCTGGTCCTGGAGGAGTCGCGGCGCAGATTAAGTCAGTTTCGTGACATCTCTGTTACACCGCCCACCGCTTTCGCCGCCACCCATACCTATTTGCTTTGTGGCGACATCGTCGCGGCGATTCCACTTGCCTGCGGCGCCCGCACGCGGCATCTTGCCCGGCCAATCTCACCGATTCCGACCCTTCAAGAGCCGTACCATGCCCCGTTCCCGTCTCGTGTTCCGCGCCCTCAGCATCCTGCCGCTGCTGGGCTTGCTGCTGGCCGTTCCCGGCCTGCTGTTCGCCGCCGATGAAAGCGGCCTCGCCGGTGCGGCACTCGGCCAGAGCTGGGCCGGCTACACCGCCATCGGCCTGTTCGTCGGCGCCTATCTGCTGGTGATCCTCGAAGAGTTCACCCACATGCGGAAATCCAAGCCGGTGATGCTGGCGGCCGGCGTGATCTGGGCAATCCTGGCCTGGGTAATGGGCCAGAGCGGCGATACCCATGCGGCCGAGGAAGCCGTCCGCCACTACCTGATCGAGTTCGCCGAGCTGTTCCTGTTCCTGCTGGCGGCGATGACCTACGTCAACGCCATGAGCGAACGTCAGATCTTCGAAGCCCTGCGCGCCTGGCTGGTCAGCCGCGGCTTCGGCTACCGGCAGTTGTTCTGGATCACCGGTGCGCTGGCCTTCGTGCTCTCGCCGATCATCGACAACCTGACCACGGCGCTGGTGATGTGCGCGGTGCTGCTCGCCGTTGGCAAGGACAACATCAAGTTCGTCGCCATCGGCTGCGTCAACGTGGTGGTAGCCGCCAACGCCGGTGGCGCCTTCAGTCCGTTCGGCGACATCACCACGCTGATGGTCTGGCAGAAGGGCATCGTCGATTTCGGCACCTTCTTCGCACTGTTCGTACCGTCGCTGGTCAACTGGCTGATACCGGCAGCCTGGATGCATTTCGCCGTGCCCAATGAAAAGCCGCGCGCCGAGGCCGACCGGGTCGACATGAAGCGCGGTGCGATCGGCGTGATGGTGCTGTTCGGCCTGACCATCCTGATTGCCGTCAGCTTCCACAACTTCCTGCACCTCCCGCCGTTCTTCGGCATGCTCACCGGCCTCGCGCTGCTGAAGATTTTCGGCTACTACCTCAACAAGACGCACAAGAAGACCCTGTTCGACACCGAAAACTACGGCGACATCGGCGACGTGGAGTCCTTCGACAGCTTCGAATACATCGCCCGCGCCGAGTGGGACACGCTGCTGTTCTTCTTCGGCGTGATCATGTGCGTGGGCGCGCTGGGCTTCTGCGGCTACCTGGCCATGGCCTCGAACTTCTTCTACGGCGACCTCGGTGCGACCTGGGCCAACGTGCTGGTCGGCGTGCTGTCGGCCATTGTCGACAACATCCCGGTGATGGTGGCGGTGCTGCAGATGAACCCGACCATGGACACCGGCCAGTGGCTGCTGGTGACCCTGACCGCGGGCGTTGGCGGCAGCATGCTGTCGGTGGGTTCCGCCGCCGGCGTTGCACTGATGGGCCAGGCCCGCGGCAAGTACACCTTCTTCGGCCACCTGAAGTGGACGCCGGCCATCGCCATCGGCTACGCCGCCAGCATCCTCGTCCACCTGTGGTGGAACGCCCACTACTTCGAGGCGGCCGCCGGCGGCTGACCCGGCGCGAAGCCCCTCGGCCCGGCATCGCGCGCACGGCCGAGGGTTTCGACATCGTCGACGGGCGACTAAGCTATGCGCCCTCGTTTCCGCCGGCGCTTCGCCATGCTTGCTCTCCGACTCCCGCGCGTGCTGCCCTGGGCCGCACTCCTGCTGCTGTTGCTTCCCGTCACCACGCTGGCCTCGGAGGCAGCCACCGCCCCGTCGCTGGGCCTGACCGAGCACCCGATCGGCTGGGCGGCACTGATCATCTTCGTGATCAGCTACCTGCTGGTGGTGTTCGAGGAAAAACTGCACCTGGCCAAGTCCAAGCCGGTGATGATCGGCGCTGCCGGCATCTGGGCGCTGATCGCGGTGCACACTGCCGGCGATCCGGCGCTGGGAAGCGACGTCGCGGCGACCCCATTCCGCCACATCTTCATCGAGTTCGCCGAGCTGTTCTTCTTCCTGATCGTGGCCATGACCTACGTCAGCGCCATGACCGAGCGCAACGTGTTCGAGGCGCTGCGCGCCGAACTGACCAGCCGCGGCTTCGGCTTCCGGCCGCTGTTCTGGATCACCGGCGTGCTGTCGTTCTTCCTGTCGGCGATCCTCGACAACCTGACCACTTCGCTGATCATGTCCGCGGTGGTGCTGGCCGTCGCGCGCGGCAACCAGCGTTTCATCGCCATCGCCTTCATCAACATCGTGGTGGCGGCCAATGCCGGTGGCGCCTGGTCGGCCTTCGGCGACATCACCACGCTGATGGTCTGGCAGGCGCACAAGGCAGAGTTCTTCGAGTTCTTCCGCATCTTCGTGCCGTCGCTGGTCAACTGGCTGGTGCCGGCGGCCCTGATGTCGATGGCACTGCCGAAAGGCCGGCCGGAATCGGGCGTGGACGATGCCGACGTCAAGATCGGCGGCTTCGTGATCTGTGGCCTGTTCGGCCTGACCATCGCCATCACCGTCAGCGCCAAGCAGTTCCTGCACATGCCGCCGGTGTTCGGCATGATGGCCGGCCTCGGCCTGCTGAAGCTGTATTCGTTCCGCATCGCACGGCGGGAGTTGTCCTACCTGGAACCGGAGTCGCGCGCCGACTTCCACGGATTCAGCATCTTCAACATCATCGCCAAGGCCGAGTGGGACACGCTGCTGTTCTTCTACGGCGTGCTGCTGTCGGTGGGCGGCCTGGCCACGCTGGGCTACCTGGAGCTGGCCTCGGCCAACCTCTACGGCGAACTCGGTCCGACCTGGGCCAACGTCATCATGGGCACGCTGTCCGCCATCGTCGACAACATCCCGGTCATGTACGCCGTACTGCAGATGAACCCCAGCATGGACCACGGCCAGTGGCTGCTGATGACGCTGACCGCCGGCGTCGGCGGCAGCCTGCTGTCAGTCGGTTCGGCTGCCGGCGTGGCGCTGATGGGTGCGTCGAAAGGCCAATACACCTTCTTCAGCCACCTGCGCTGGACCTGGGCAATTGCGCTGGGCTACGTCGCCAGCATCCTGGTGCATCTGTGGTGGAACGCCCATCACTTTGGAGCGTGACCCAAGGCAACGCTGAACAAGTATCCTCCACCGGCATGATGCCTCAAGCGTTCGCCAGTCGTGTCGCAGGGCGCAGCCAATGCTCATTGCCTTGGCAAGGACTGGGGCGCGGCTGGCGGACGCTTGAGGCATCACCCCGTCATCTGAATTCAACCCGTTGGGGCCGCACTCCCGTCGCGCGGCTCACCGCGCCGCCGCCTCGACAGACGGCCAGTCTGCCTTCGACGGCGCCACTCGATCCGCACGACGGGAATGCGGTGACGGTGGTGGATACTTGTTCAGCGTTGCCTTCAGTTGCGGGCGCGGCAGTGTCCGCCTGTGGCATAGTGTCCCGTCTTTTCGCCGCGCCACCCTCGTGTGCGCGACCATCCGGAGATCCCACACCGGTCTGTCTTGCCGGTAGCCCATGATTTTCCAAGCCCTGATCGTCCTGCTGCTGATCCTGCTCAACGGCTTCTTCGCGCTGTCGGAGATGGCCGTGGTCACGGCCCGTCCAGCCCGCCTCAAGGCCATGGCGGAGACCCGCCCCGGCGCGCGACGCGCGCTGGAACTGAGCCTGCATCCGGAACGCTTCCTGTCCACGGTACAGATCGGCATCACCCTGATCCCGATCGTCACCGGCATGCTCGGCGGCAGCGCCTTCGGCGAGCAGGTCGCGGCCTGGATCGCCGCGCACACCGACTTCGATGACCAGGTGGCTGGCGTGATCGGTGTCGTGATCAGCGTCGGCAGCATCACCTTCATGACCATCCTGCTCGGCGAGCTGCTGCCCAAGCGCATCGCCCTGCTCGCCCCGGAAGCCATCGCCTCGGCAGTGGCGCTGCCGATGAGCATCCTGGCGCGCGTCACCGCGCCGGCCGTCTGGGCACTGGCGGCCTCGACCCGCCTGCTGATGCGCCTGATGGGCCTGCGCCGCGGCGCCGACCAGAACGTGTCGGAAGAGGAAATCCGCCTGCTGGTGGCGGAAAGCCACGAACAGGGCGTGATCGACGACGACGAGCGCAACATGATGAACCGCGTGCTGCGCCTCGGCGACCGCACCGCGGAAAGCCTGATGACGCCGCGCACTCGCATCACCTGGCTGGACGCCGAAGCGCCGGTCGAGGAAAACCTGCAGGTGATGCGCGAAACCCCGTACTCGCGCTATCCGGTGTATCGCGGCAGCGACCAGGAGGTGCTCGGCGTGCTGGAGGCCAAGGCGCTGGCCGGCCGTCTCGGCAAGCAGATTCCCGACCTGTTCGCGGTGATGAAGCCGCCGCTGTTCGTCTCCGAATCCACGCGTGCGATGTCGCTGCTGGAGATCTTTCGCGACGAGGTGCAGACGCTGGCGCTGGTGGTCGACGAATACGGCGACATCCAGGGCCTGGTCACCGTCAACGACCTGCTCGGCGCGGTGATCGGCCGCCTGCAGCATGCCCGCGAGCACAGCGACGAGGCACAGGTGGTCAACCGACCGGACGGCAGCTATCTGCTCGACGGCGGCGTTTCCAGCGACGACCTGCAGGAACTGCTGAACCTCAACAACCCGCCGGATGACGAAGAGCACGACTACAACACGGTCGCCGGCCTGGTCATCGCCCACTTCGGCCGCATCCCGAATACCGGCGAAACGCTGGACTGGGGCGGCTGGCGCTTCGAGGTGGTCGACCTCGACGGTGCGCGCATCGACAAGCTGCTGGTCAGTCCGGTGCCAGAGGACGAAGACCCGGACGCGCGTGGCTCCAATGATCCGTCGGCCTGACCGGCGCTGACAGGTCGTGATCCACCACCTGCCATGAGCGCCGACCATGCCGAGGAAACCCAGCCCAGTCGCAGCGTCAGCGAACTGCTGGCCGAGCTGGCACTTGAGGCGCAGGAACAGCCGCTGCACTACAGCGACCTGATTGATCGTTTCGGTCGCCGTGGCTTTGGCGTCCTGCTGCTGCTCGTCACCCTACCCACCTTTCTGCCGCTGCCCGTGGGTGCCGTCACCGGCCCGCTGTGTGCGCTGATTGGTCTGCAAATGCTGCTGATGCAATCGCATCCCTGGTTGCCTGCCCGGCTGCGGCGCCGACCAATGGATGGTAAGCGCCTCACGCTGTTCCTGGAAAAGCGCGGCCACTGGCTGCGCCGCCTGGAGCGCCTTGCCCACCCCCGCTGGCCGGCCTTCACCCGCAGCCGGCCTGTCCAGGCCTTCAGCGGACTGCTGATCGCCGCCAACGGCATCCTTCTGTCATTGCCGATTCCGTTCACCAACTATGTGTTCGGCATGCTCCTGCTGCTGTTCTGCCTGGCTCTGCTGGAACGCGATGGCCGCTTGATGCTGCTGGCCTGGCTGTTTGGTAGCGCTACGGTCATTGCCTTCGCCCTGCTGTCGCAGGAGCTGGTGAATCGCCTCAGCACCCTGCTCTGACCGCCACACCCCAGCAAAAAATGACGCATTAGGTCAGGTACTGGCGTTTTTTGTGACAATCCTCCACAATTTCTGCCGACGAGCGGTGCTAAGCTCGCTGCCAACGGCGAATAGCGTGACCATGATTCGTCGAAAAATGTGATCCAAATCACGTTTTTGGAAACAGGGAAGAAGGCACGGGCGTGGATGTACCGCTCCCGCGCACACCGGAGGAAGTGCACAGATGCGATTCATCACCCGCTTTTACGAAATGACCCGCCCGCTGGCCCTGATGCGCCAGACCCGTGAAGTGGCGCAGATCATCTACGCGATGCCGCGCATGCAGCAGCGCGAACTGGCGACGCTGGCGCAGCAGGAGATCGACATCGCCGCCGAGCAGCCGGTGCCACATCTGCACGGCAGCAAGAGCGTCTCCGAAGATCGCCCCTGGGGCGATGCCGCCGAACAGGCGCTGTCACGCGCGCGCTCCAACGTCGCGCAACTGCGCAATCGCGGCCTCGCGCTGTGGCTGGCCACCGTGTTCCATGAGACGCGCAACGCACCGCAGTCGAGCATGCAGTCAGTGCATCGCGAAGTCCTGGGGTTCCTCGGCCTGCTCAAGGGCACCTACGGCAAGAAGGACACCAGCAACGTTTTTAGCGACCGGGTGGCCTGATACCACCCGACACTCCGTCAAGGGTCTTGCTTGCGCCGCGGCTTCCGCGGCGTTTTTTTTGGTCCCGACTTTGATCACACCACGTGGCACGCGACTGCACGGCAATTGATGAGTCGCGAATTTTCCGGGCTAACATCGCGACCGTGAATTACCTCGCCCACATTTTCCTCGCGCGCCAGAGCGGCGACAGCATGCTCGGCGGCATCCTGGGCGACTTTGTCACGCCGGCCGAAGGCCGCGGCTTTCCGTGGGCGATCGCGCGCGAGATCGAGCTGCATCGCCACATCGACAGCTTCACCGACCGGCATCCGGTGGTGCTCGACGCCAAGCGCCGTTTCCGCTCGCACACACGACGCTTCGCCGGTCCCCTGCTCGATCTGTTCTTCGACTACGCACTGAGCGCGGACTGGCAACGCTACAGCGAGCAGTCGTTACGCACCTTCATTGATGCCTTCTACATGGCGGTGCGGGAACGCGAGGCCATCCTGCCACCTCGCTTCCGCGCGGTTGCAGGACGGATCATCGAGCATGACTGGCTGGCCAACTACGCCCACATCGAAGGCGTGGCGCTGGCGGCCGGCGGTGTCTCGAAGCGGCTGTCACGCGGCGGTGAACGCATGCGCGAAGGCGTTGAGGACCTGCGCACGCATGAACACGCGCTGCTGGCGGACTTCCGCGAATTCTTCCCCGAGCTGCAGGCCTTCGCGGAACAGCGACGTCAGCAACTGGAAGCGCGTCACGGCGAAGAACGGCACCGAGAAGATCGGCACCGCAGTGACTGAATCGGGAACGTTCGAGTCAGGGCGGACTCGCCGATTCCTTGAATGCCCGCAACGCGGTGCCAAGACGCTGCAGGCCGTCGGTGACTTCGTCGTCACTGACGTTCAGCGGCGGCACGAAGCGCAGCACATCCGGCCCCGCCTGCAGCATCAGTAATCCCGCTCTGGCGGCGTAGTCCAGCACTTCGCCGGCGCGACCCGCGAGTTCGGGTTTCAACACGGCGCCGAGCATCAGGCCACGCCCACGGACTTCGGCGAACAGATCGAGTTCGTCGTTCAACGCCGATAGCCCATCGCGAATCACCTGCGACTGCCCCGCCACGTTCGCTTCGATTGCCGGCGACGCCAGCTTCCGCAACGCCACACGCGCCACCGCTGCCGCCAGCGGATTGCCGCCGAAGGTCGTGCCGTGGGAGCCGAAGCCGAGCACCTCGGCCACCTTCGGCCCGGCGAGCATGGCGCCAATCGGGAAACCCGCGCCCAGTGCTTTCGCCAAGGTCACGATGTCCGGCCTCACCTCATCCTGCCAGTGCGCGAACAGCGTGCCGGTGCGTCCCATGCCGCACTGGATTTCGTCCAGCACCAGCAGCGCATCGTGCTGGTCGCAGAGCGCGCGCAGGCCGGAAAGGAAACCCGGCGCCGACGGCATCACGCCGCCTTCGCCCTGCACCGGTTCCACCAGCACAGCGGCAATGTCGCCGTGCGCGAACTCCGCCGCCACGGCATCCAGATCGTTGAAGATCGTGTAGCGGAACCCGCCGGGCAGCGGCTCGAAGCCTTCCTGGTATTTCGGCTGTGCAGTCGCGGTGACCGTCGCCAGCGTGCGGCCGTGGAAGCTGCCGCGAAACGTGAGGATCACGCGCTTTTCCGGCGGCCGTCCCTGCTGCGCCGCCCAACGCCGAACCAGCTTGATCGCCGCCTCGTTGGCCTCCGCGCCTGAATTGCACAGGAATACGCGTTCGGCGAAGCGCGACGCGGCCACCAGCTCCTCGGCCAGTCGCAACGGCGGCTCGGTGTAGAACACGTTGCTTGAATGCCAAAGCTTGCCGGCCTGTTCGGTCAGCGCTGCGACCAGCTCCGGATCGGCATGACCCAGCGAACACACCGCGATGCCGGCAGCGAAATCGACATAGTCGCGCCCCTCGCGATCCCAAAGCCGTGCGCCACGTCCGCGATCCAGCACCACATCGCGCGGCCGGTACACCGGCAACCAGCGCTGCTGGCCAAGGGCAATCAGATCATCGGAAGACGGTTGGGACATGACAGGCACGCGCAGGACAGGGCTCGGAGATTATCCGGCAGAAACCCACCACTGTCCGTGACACCCGCCGAGGCAAGAGCATGCCAGGGCAGGTGATACGTCTCCAATCTCCTGGACACCTGATAAGGTGTCTTTCGGTGCCTTTCAGCGATGCAGGTGGCGGCGTTGGCGAATCCGGGGTGGTTGGTGGAGATTGAGGTTACCGCCGTACGACCGTGATCGCACTTGATTGAGAGCTTTCGCCCGCCTTCGGCGACCGACCTACTTTCTCTTGCTTGTCCAAGAGAAGAGTAGGCAAAGAGAAGGACACCCCACGTTCGCGCCCGCTTCGCGGGTTCGTGAGATGGAGACGGGGTTTTCGACAGTTCGTCCATGAACTGACGAAAACGCGCGCACTTCCTGTGCGCGCCCCTTCGGGCCTGATCGTCTCAATCTCACCGCTGCCGAGGGGGCCCGAAAAGAAAAAAGCCATACTCAGATCGAGCAAATAGGACTTGTGAAAAAGATGGAACGAGCCATTGCAGAAGAAGTCTTCAAACTAGCCTCGGAAGCTAGCAGTAACCTCTGGCGAGCAGTAGCCATCGTTCAAACCGGCAAAGTCAGCGACCAAGAGATTCTGATCCAAGCGTTGATGCAGCTCCGAGGAGACATCCATGTCAATGTTCTGCGGCCGATTTATCAGGAGCACCCGCATCTAAAGGGTTCGTTCGAGGGTGACGAGGGTGTCAGGATTTTTGTGTGTGAGGCATACCATGATGCTGCCAAGGAGCATGTATGCCACGCAAGAAGAAGACGCCGGTGGTCACGCCGGCCATTGATCTGCCGCAGGAGTTTCTCGAGAAGCTGATCCCCGGCCCGATGGATGCGGCTGGGGTCGAGGCCGTTTTCCAGCAACTGAAGAAGGCCGTGATCGAGCGCGCCCTCGGCGCCGAGATGGGCCTTCACCTGGCCGACGCCGAGGGCGGTAACGGCAACCACCGCAATGGCCGCAGTGGCAAGACGGTGCTGACCGACGACGGTCCGCTGCGCATCGACGTGCCGCGCGACCGGTCCGGGACGTTCGAGCCGCAGCTGATCCCCAAGCACGAGCGTCGATTCGCTGGGTTCGACGAGCGGATCGTCTCGATGTACGCCCGTGGCATGACGGTGCGGGAGATTCAGGGCCACCTGGCCGAGATGTACCGCGTCGAGGTATCGCCAGAGTTCATCAGCAAGGTCACCGACGAGGTGATGGTCGAGGTTGCTGCCTGGCAGGCACGGCCACTGGAGACGATGTATCCGGTGGTGTTCTTCGACGCACTGCGGGTAAAGATCCGCGAGGACGGGGTGGTGCGCAACAAGGCCGTGTACCTGGCGCTGGGCGTGCTGGCTGATGGCACCCGCGACATCCTTGGGCTGTGGATCGAGAACACCGAGGGCGCCAAGTTCTGGATGCGGGTGTTCAACGACCTGAAGACGCGTGGCGTCGACGACATTCTGATCGGCGTGGCCGATGGCCTGAAGGGCTTCCCGGAAGCGCTGGAAGCGGTGTTTCCGGCGACCACGCTGCAGACCTGCATCGTGCACTTGATCCGCAACAGCCTGGACTATGCGAGCTGGAAGGACCGCAAGGCGCTGGCGGCAGCGATCAAGCCGATCTATACGGCACCGACCGCCGAAGCCGCCGAGGCCGAGCTGGACGCGTTCGAGGCCGGCCCCTGGGGCGAGCGCTTCCCAACCGTGGTCGCCGCCTGGCGCCGCGCCTGGACGCGCGTGGTGCCGTTCTTCGCATTTCCACCGGACGTGCGCCGGGTGATCTACACGACCAACGCGATCGAGAGCGTGCATGCGCGCCTGCGCAAGATCATCAAGACCCGAGGCCATTTTCCCAGCGACGACGCAGCGACCAAACTGATCTGGCTGGCCCTGCGCAACATCACCGCCGAATGGAGCCGTGCCAGCCGCGACTGGAAGGCGGCGATGAACCAGTTCGCGATAATCTACGAAGACCGATTCACGCTGGCTCGCTGATAGAGACCTTCGAACTAAACCGCCTCACACACAAAAAATCGGACACGCCCAGGGTGACCGCGGCAACGTCGCTGACGCATGAACTTCAGTTCCCTGACTGACAAGGGAGAACTGCAGGACAGTTGATCCCAAAGAGCTTACGTCCTGCCAGCAATCTTCAATGCCTTTGTGAGGTCAAGTCTTGTCCGGCCTGACTGACCGGACTACGCTCTCGGGCTAGCGTCTGCCGGTCCGTCATGTCCCCTTCCTTTGTCCATCTGCACCTGCACAGCGAGTTCTCGCTGCGCGATTCCACGATCCGCATCAAGGCGCTGATCCAGCGTTGCGTGGAGTTGGGCCAGCCGGCGGTGGCGCTGACCGATGACAGCAACCTGTTCGCGCTGGTGAAGTTCTACCGGGCGGCGATGGCGGCGGGGATCAAGCCGATTGCCGGCGCCGATGTCTGGGTGGCGGAGCCGGGACAGGCGCCGGGCCGCTTCACCCTGCTCTGCCAGAACCATGCCGGCTACCTCAACCTCGCCCGGCTGGTCAGCCGCGCCTACCGCGAAGGCCACCAGGGCGAGCGCGTGGTGGTCGAGGCGGCGTGGCTGGACGCGATGAACGAAGGCCTGATCGCGCTGACCGGTCGCGACAGCGAAATCGGCACGGCTCTGCGCGAAGGTCGCGACGCGGTCGCGGCGCAGTCGCTGCAGCACTGGCATCGGGTGTTCGGCGATCGCCTGTGCCTGGAACTGACCCGCTGTGGTCGTGCCAGCGAGGACGCGTGGGTGGCCGGTGCGGTCGAGCTGGCGCAGCGGTTCCAGATTCCGGCGGTCGCCAGCAACGATGTGCGCTTCCTCGCTGCCAGCGATTTCGAGGCGCACGAGGCGCGGGTCTGCATTTCCAGTGGCCGCGTGCTGGCCGATCCCAAGCGGCCACGCGACTACAGCGAGCAGCAATACCTGAAGTCCGCCGAGGAAATGGCCGAGCTGTTCGCCGACCTGCCGGAGGCGCTGGAAAACAGCGTACGGCTGGCCGAGCGCTGCAACCTCGAACTGCGCCTTGGCGAATACTTCCTGCCGCAGTTCCCGGTGCCCGAGGGCGAAACCCTCGACAGCCACCTGCGCAACGAATCCGTGCGTGGCCTGCAGGCGCGACTCGACCAGAACCCGCTGGCCGATGGCTTCAGCCGCGAGGATTACGACAAGCGCCTTGATCGCGAGCTGGGCGTCATCATCCAGATGGGCTTCCCCGGCTACTTCCTGATCGTGGCCGACTTCATCCGCTGGGCGAAGGAACACCAGATTCCGGTCGGGCCGGGCCGTGGTTCCGGTGCAGGTTCTCTGGTGGCCTGGTCGCTGGGCATCACCGACCTTGATCCGCTGGCCTACGACCTGCTGTTCGAGCGCTTCCTGAACCCCGAACGCGTGTCGATGCCCGACTTCGACATCGACTTCTGCATGGACCGCCGCGACGAGGTGATCGACTACGTCGCCGAGGCCTATGGGCGCGACAAGGTTGGCCAGATCATCACCTACGGCACCATGGCGGCGAAGGCCGTGGTGCGCGATACCGGCCGTGTGCTGGGCATGCCGTATCCGGTGGTCGACGGCATCGCCAAGCTGGTGCCGAACGTGCTCGGCATCTCGCTGGACGATGCGCTGGGCCGCAGCGAAAAGGCGGCCAAGGACAACGAACTGGCGTCGTCGGAGTTGATCCAGCGCTACCAGAGCGAGGACGAAGTCCGCGAGCTGATCGACCTCGCGCTGAAGCTCGAAAACCTCACCCGCAATGCCGGCAAGCACGCCGGTGGCGTGGTCATTGGTCCGTCACCGCTGACCGACTTCTCCCCGCTGTACGCCGAAGAAGGCAGCAGCGGCATGGTCACCCAGTTCGACAAGAACGACGTCGAGTCGGTGGGCCTGGTGAAGTTCGACTTTCTCGGCCTGCGCACGCTGACGATCATCGACTGGGCGGTGAAGGCGATCGACCGTCGTCGCAAGACCGCCGGCGAAGCGCCGCTCGACGTGATCCAGTTGCCGCTGGACGACGCGGACACCTACGCCCTGCTCTCGCGCGGCGAGACCACGGCGGTGTTCCAGTTCGAATCGCGCGGCATGAAGGACTACATCCGCAAGCTGCAGCCGACGGTGTTCGAGGACCTGATCGCGCTGGCCGCGTTGTACCGCCCGGGCCCGCTCAACTCCGGCATGGTCGACGACTTCATCGACCGCCGTCATGGCCGCGCCGAAGTCAGCTATCCGCACCCGCTGCTGGAGCCGATCCTGAAGCCGACCTACGGCGTGATCGTGTACCAGGAGCAGGTGATGCAGATCGCCCAGGTCATGGGGGGCTACAGCCTCGGCGGCGCCGACCTGCTGCGTCGCGCCATGGGCAAGAAGAAGCCCGAGGAGATGGCCAAGGAGCGCGTCAAGTTCGAGGCCGGCGCCGAGCAGAACGACATCGACCCGAAGCTGGCCTCGTCGATCTTCGACCTGATGGAGAAGTTCGCCGAGTACGGCTTCAACAAGTCGCACTCCGCCGCCTACGCGCTGGTCGCCTACCAGACCGCCTGGCTGAAGGCGCACTACCCGGCCGAGTTCATGGCCGCGGTGATGTCCAGCGACATGGACAGCACCGAGAAGGTCGTCAACTTCATCGAGGAGGCCCGCCGCGGCGGCATCGAGGTGCTGCCGCCGGCGGTCAATTCGTCGGGATGGATGTTCGAGGCGCTCGACGATGGCCGCATCCGCTACGGCCTGGGCGCGATCAAGGGCGTCGGCTTTGGCGCGGTCGAGTCCATCGTCAACCAGCGCGAAGCCGGCGGGCCGTACACCAACCTGTATGACCTGTGCCGTCGCAACGACGACGGCAAACTCAACCGCCGCGTGATCGAGGCGCTGATCATGAGCGGCGCGCTGGATGCGCTGGGCGTCAATCGTGCGTCATTGACCGCACAACTGCCCGACGTGCTGCGCGCCACCGAGCAGGAACGTCGCGAACGAGAAGCCGGGCAAAATTCGTTGTTTGGCGGTAGTGATGCGGTGGATGCCAAGCCTCCGCTGGAGCTGGTCGAAGTGCCGGGCTGGCCAATCAAGCAGCGTCTGATCGGCGAGCGCGACACACTGGGACATTTTCTCAGTGGCCACCCGATGGACGCCGTACGCGACCTGCTCACCTCGCTGGTCAGCGCCGATCTCGGCAGCCTCGACAGCATTCCGATGACCGAGCGACCGCGCGGTCCGGAAGCCAACGCAACCATCGCCGGCCTGGTCGGCGCCGTGCGTCGACGCGGTGACTCGCAACTGTTCGCGCAGATCGAGGACGGCCGCGGTCGCATCGAAGCCGCGTTCTTCAGCGAGGCCGCCCGCGACTACGGGAGCCTGCTGAGCCGCGACCGCATCGTGGTGCTGGAAGGCCGGCTGTCCACCGACAACTTCAGTGGCGGCTACAACCTGCGCGTGCGCCAGGCCTGGGACTTCGAGGAACTGCTGGGCGACCGCGCAAGGCGACTGCTGATCGAACTCGATGCACGCAACCGTGATGACCTCACCGCCTTCCGCAAGCTGCTCAGCGAATACCAGCCCGGCGACACCGCCATCGCCCTGCAGCTCACCGTGGCCGGTAGCCAGGGCGTGCTGCACTGGAACGGCCAGCACGGCGTCCGCGCCTGCCCCGAACTGATCGACGCCCTGCGCCCGCTTCCCGGCGTCGGCTCGGTCAAGCTCGACCTGCGGCCCGCCGAAGACAGCATCAACTGACCGGGCGGCGCACGCCTGCCTGCTATACTCCGCGCGTCTTTCCGGGGTCCAGTGCATCATCGCCATGAATCCAAACTTCCTCGATTTCGAGCAGCCTATCGCCGAACTGGACGCCAAGATCCAGGAACTGCGCCACGCCAGCCACGGCTCCGCGCTGAGCATCGAGGACGAGATCGGTCGCCTGCAGGACAAGCTGCGCACGCGCACCGCCGAAATCTTCAAGGCGCTGACGCCATGGCAGGTCGCGCAACTGTCGCGCCATCCGCAGCGTCCGTACAGCAACGACTACTTCGGTCTGATCCTCGACGAATTCCACGAGCTGGCCGGCGATCGCGCCTATGCCGATGATGCCGCCATCGTTGGCGGCCTCGGCCGTATCGACGGTCGCTCCGTCGTCGTGATCGGCCAGCAGAAGGGCCGCGACACCAAGGCCAAGGTCAAGCGGAATTTCGGCATGCCGCGCCCGGAGGGCTATCGCAAGGCGCTGCGGCTGATGAAGCTGGCCGAACGCTTCAAGCTGCCGCTGCTGACCTTCATCGACACACCGGGCGCCTATCCGGGCGTCGGCGCCGAAGAGCGCGGTCAGAGCGAGGCCATCGCACGCAACCTGATCGAAATGGCCGAGCTGCGCATTCCGATCATCGCCACGGTCATCGGCGAAGGCGGCTCCGGCGGCGCACTGGCCATCGGCGTGGCCGACCGCATGCTGATGCTGGAGTACAGCACCTATTCGGTGATTTCGCCGGAAGGCTGCGCCTCGATCCTGTGGAAGAGCGCCGACAAAGCCCGCGACGCTGCCGAGGCACTAGGCCTCACAGCGCCGCGCCTCAAGGAACTCGGCCTGATCGACAGCATCATCAGGGAGCCACTTGGCGGCGCCCACCGCGACGCCAAGGCGATGGCCACCACGCTGCGCAACGTCCTGCTGGAACAGCTCGACCAGCTCGGCAAGCTCTCCACCGAGGAAATGCTGGAGCAGCGCTACCGCCGCATCCGTGGTTTCGGGAAGTTTGAAGCCGCCTGATAGCTCAGGCCGCGCGTCCGCAAGGCCGGCTCAAGCCCAGCCTGCCCCCATCACTCGCTTGTGGTGCAGCATCTGCTCGTAGCCGTTATCCGGCACCGGTAGCACTTGGACGTGGGCGAACCCGATGCCCTGCATGACCCAGACCACCGCCTCAACGCTAGGCCCCGGCAGATGCCGGTCGCTGAAGTTTCGGGGCCGTTGGCTTCCCCGGTTTCGTCGATGATGCCGAAGCTGCGCTTGAGCGGACGCAGCAAGCGGTAACTGCCGTCGATCACCCGGCCGGCCGGGCGATGCACCATCGGCAGGTCGACCGACACGGGCACCGGCACCACGCGATGGATCACCCTGAAACCGGCCACACGATGCCATTCGCGTGTTCCGGCGCCTTATGGATGACTGATCCCGTTTGATCGATTCCCAGGCTCCGCTGCGAGTAACAACACATCGCAGCAAAAAAGCTGCTTGCGCAGAGCGGACCATGCCAGCATCGAACATCCCGCAACCGGGGATTCGCCCAGGCGAGTTCATCCACTTCTATACCAATTTCATGTTGCTGTTCCGCCGTCGCCGCGAGACCGCAGCCATTCGAGCGATTGCCGAGGCCGCCGTGGCCCATCGCGACGTCGCCATCGAAAACTTCGAGTCTCACCTGCGCGAGCTGAATGCGTTCTTTGCTCGAACTTCGGGCAGCCAGATGGCGGAACCGCAGCTCATGGACTGGCCGGCACAGCGCATCGACGAGCTTCGCGCCAAGCATGGCGGCGTGCTGTTGGCCGCGTTCCACTTCGGCAAGCATCGCGAGGTGCTGAGTGATCTATGCGCCCAGGGCATCCCTTTCGTGGCACCCATCGCCAAGCACTCCTACTTCGATGCACCGCGTGTTTTCTCGGAAGGTCCCGAGGCCTGCAGCAACGCCGCGCTCATGCTGGAAGTGGAGGATCGGAATGTAGGCCGGAAGCTGGCGATGGCGCTCAAGCGGGGGCGCGCGGGCCTCATCTATGTTGATGGCAACATGGGGCCGGATGGCCACCTTCTCGAAGAAGGCGCGACGGACATCGAGTTCCTGGGCATGCGCATCCGGGTCAAGACCGGAATCGCCCGACTCGCCAGCGCCATGCAGTATCCGATTCTGCCGCTGCTGGCGGTACCCGACTCTGGGAATCCGCACCAACATCGACTGCTGGAGTTGCCCGCCATCCTTCCGCAGAACGAAGGTGACGAGGACACTCGCCTTAGCAGAACCATGCAGGCCTGCTACGACGCGCTGGCCAATGCCGTCGAATCCGCCCCGCACCTGTGGGAGTTCGCGTTCTGCCTTCATCGCTGGGTACAGACAGCGACACAGCAAGAGCCGGGCATGGACCGTCCGACCCTGGGCGGAGAGCTCGAGATCGATCCATCCACCGTGATCGAGTTTCCCCGCGACGATGGCGTGTACTGGCTCCACCTCGAACGCCAGCGAGCCTACCGCCTACCCGACTACACCCGCGGCCTGTACGCCTGGATCGTCGAACAGCCACGCACGAACGAGGCACTGATCGAACACCTCAGTAGCCATGCCAGCACCGAGGAAATCGGAGCCTTGGCTGATGAGCTGTGCCGGCGCGACCTGCTGCAGGCCGCCTAACCCTTTTCCCGGCCATCGGGAATTTCCCGCAGGCAACCCCTGCACCCATCCAAGAGGAGTAACACCATGAACAAGCAACCCCTGGTTGAAGAGCTGTCCCTGACCGCCCTGGAATCGCGTATCGAATTCGGCTGCTGCGGTGGCGGCGGCGGTGACGGCGGTGGCGGTGGCCCGTTCAACCCGTGCGAAATCGACGCCTCCTGCGACGACAACCCGGAAAACTGATGCCTGGGCGCGCTGGCGGCGGTCATGCCGCCAGCGCGAACTTTCCCGCTATGACCAACGACTCCCCTTCATTGACAGCCGACTGGCAGATCAACCCGGCTCTCAGGGTCCACCTGCATGCTCGAGCGACCGATGGCGCCGTCCTCGAACTCGACGACGTGACTGGACAGGCGATGCGATTGCACGCCAGTCGATCAGTCGCGGAGCTGCTGTTGCAACTGCGCGACGACCCTCTCGAGTTGCAGCGGATTGTTGCCCGTGTACCGGCCGAAGGTAGCGATCCCGTCCGACATTTCCTTCTGGAACACTGCGTGACCCATCGCATCCTGATCCAGAACGGACAAGACACACATGCCGCAACTCAGAATCCCCGCCCCAGCTATCTGAGCGCGATGTGGGAACTGATTCCCGCCCGCACCGTCAATTTTCTCGCGCCGTGGCTGAAAGGCCTGTTTCATCCGCAATCCATCGCCGTCCTCTGCCTGCTGATCGCAGCCGCGCTGATCTCGATGTTCGTGGCCATGGGCGCAGCCTCAAGCAGCCCCGCGCTGATTTCCAGCGAGATCCTCGGTGTTGGCGCGGCATCGGCCTTTGGCATCCTGCTGCACGAACTCGGCCATGCGGCAGCGGCCTATCGGTTCGGCGCGCGGCGCGTCAGTATCGGCATTGGTCTGTATCTGGTGATCCCGGTCGCATACAGCGACCTTTCAGAAATCTGGCGCTGTTCGCGAGGGCAGCGCATCGTCGTCAATCTCGCCGGCGTCGCGATGCAGGGCATGTGGCTGGGCGTCATGATGCTCGCTCACTACGCACTTGGCGATCACGTCTTCCTTGTCGCGGCTGGCGCAACCGCCGTGTCGATGCTCTGGAACCTCAATCCGTTCCTGCGCATGGACGGCTATTGGATCCTTGCCGACGCATTTGACGTCCATGATCTTCGTGCGCGTGCGCGAGAGGAACTGCAGCGCGTCTGGAGGCGGTTACGCACAAGAGACCGTTCCATCCAACTGCGACCAGGCATTCTGATCTACGGCGTACTGAGCGCCATGTTCCTGACATGGCTGCTACTACGGGCACTGCAGTTTCTGGCCAATGTCGTGATGACAACGCTGCCGCAACTCTATGCCCGGATACTCGACGGGCGGATCCAGGACATGGGTTGGGCCGACTGGTCGCTGGCGACAATCACAGTGGCCTGGAAGGTGCTGATCGTTGTCGTTGTGCTGCGTCTGTTGCTATCCCTGCCGAAGCGACTTGCTTCATTTTTCGACAGCACTACGCAGGTTCAGCCGCCAACATCGCGATCACGCGCGCAATAGCCCGCAAGAAGAGAACGGGCACGGCTGCCTCACACCCAGCCGGCCACCATCACCCGCTTGTGATGCACCAACTGTTCATAGCCGTCATCCGGCACCGGTAGCACTTCGACTCGCGAGAAGCCGATGCGCTGCATGATCCAGACCAGCGCTTCGACGCTGGGCACCAGGCAGATGCCGGTCGTCGAGGCTTCCGGGCCGTGGGTTTCGCCGGTTTCGTCGATGATCCCGAAGCTGCCCTTCAGCGGACGCACGAAACGGTAGCTGCCGTAGTCCACCCAGCCGGTCTGGCCAGGGACCACCTGGGTTTCGACCAGGCACAGGTCACGGCACATCGCCCGTGCCATGCGCAGCGCACCGACCGGGTTTTCCAGGTGGTAGATCAGGCCGAAGCACAGCACCAGGTCATGCTGGCCGATGCTTACTGGATCGAGGTCATGGATGTCCGACTGCAGCAGCGACCAGTTCGACAGGCCCATGGCATCGCGGATCAGGCTGGCATCGGCCACGTGCTCGTCACGCGCATCAATGCCCAGCACCTTGTCGAAACCACGGCGTGCCAGGTGCATGGAGAACCAGCCCTGGTGACAGGCCATGTCTACCGCGGTCCGGCCGCTGAAATCACCACCGAAATGCGCGTCCAGCGCCGCATCCAGCATCTGCGTGCGGGTGGTGTGGATCAGGTCCAGCGCGCCACCGTCATAGGTCGGCGTGGTGACACCCGACGGCAGCGGGAACGGGTAGAACCAGGTCTTGGCCAGCGCCTTTGCTTCCAATGCTGCGGTATCCGTCGCGCTCATGCCATCCATCCATATGAAAGCGGCGATTTTACCTGATCGCCAGCCGCCATCCCCGCCGGCCGGATTCAAGACGTTCGACACCCGTGCCCGGCACGGCCGCTCGGTATAATCGGGCTTTCCCGAACGCAGCGAGTCTGGGCATGCCCGAGATGATGAAGGCGCTGGTCAAGCGCGAAGCCGGTCCCGGCATCTGGATGGAGTCCGTGCCGGTGCCGGAGGTCGGTCCCAACGAGGTGCTGATCAAGCTGGAGAAGACCGCGATCTGCGGCACCGACCTGCACATCTACAAGTGGGACGAGTGGAGCCAGCGGACGATCAAGCCGGGGCTGGTCATCGGCCACGAATTCGTTGGGCGCATCGTCGAGCTGGGTTCGGCTGTCACTGGCTATGCCGTGGGTGACCGCGTTTCGGCCGAAGGCCATATCGTCTGCGGGCATTGCCGCAACTGCCGCGCGGGTCGTCAGCACCTGTGCCCGAACACGGTCGGCATCGGCGTCAACCGCAACGGCGCCTTCGCCGAATACGTCGCCATGCCGGCCAGCAACCTGTGGCCGATTCCCGATCAGATCCCCAGCGAACTGGCCGCCTTCTTCGATCCCTACGGCAACGCCGCACACTGCGCACTGGAATTCGACGTGATCGGCGAGGACGTGCTGATCACTGGCGCCGGCCCGATCGGCATCATTGCTGCTGGCATCTGCAAGCACGTCGGCGCGCGCAACGTGGTGGTGACCGACGTCAACGACTACCGCCTGAAGCTCGCCGCCGACATGGGCGCCACGCGCGTGGTCAACGTGTCACAGCAGTCGGTGAAGGACGTGATGAGCGACCTGCACATGGAGGGCTTCGACGTCGCGCTCGAGATGTCGGGCCATCCGGGCGCCTTCAACGACATGCTCGACTGCATGTACCACGGCGGCAAGATCGCCCTGCTCGGCATCCTGCCCAACGGCGCCGGCATCAACTGGGACAAGGTGATCTTCAAGGGTCTGACCCTGCACGGCATCTACGGCCGGCGCATGTACGAAACCTGGTACAAGATGACGCAGATGGTGCTGACCGGCTTCCCGCTGCAGAAGGTGCTGACCCACCAGATCCATATCGACGACTTCCAGAAAGGCTTCGACCTGATGGCGGCCGGCAACTGCGGCAAGGTCGTCTGCAGCTGGAACTGATCGCGGTAACATGACTGTCACGCGGCCTGCAGCTCGGGGAGGCGCTGGTCGCGACAACGCAGAAGCGGCAAACCACCATCACTCGACGGGGAGTCGATCATGAAACGTTGCCTTGCCTTGCTGTTACTTTCCGCCCTGTCCTTCGGGGCTTCCGCACAGTCGCTGTTCGGAAGCGAGTGGGCCGAAGGCCACGAACTGCCCAAGCCCTTCGGTGTCGGCGCCGACGTGTTCAGCATGCGCCAGGACTACGACATCGCCGCGCTGCAGTTCACCCTGCCCGGCGTGTCGCTCGACGATCCCAGCGTCATCAAGGTCGAGAACCGTGCCTGGAACAAGGACATCAAGCTGGATGCCTGGCTGTTGCCCTTCCTCAACGTATTCGCCGTGCTCGGCCATGTCGAGGGCGACACCCGCGTGGACCTTCGCGCCGTGCAGATTCCCGGTGCGCCTGCCGGTGCCCTTGGCCGTTTGCCGATCAGCTATGACGGTCGCGTCTACGGCGGCGGCCTGACGTTGGCCTACGGCGGTGAGCACTGGTTCGCCAGCCTGACCGGGAGCTGGACACGCAGCAGCCTTTCCGGCGACTTCGACTCCAGCGTGCGCGCCAAGACCTGGCAGCCGCGCGTTGGACTGGTTCGCGGCGACTGGCGCTTCTGGGTAGGCGGCTTCCATCTGGACACCACGGAGAAGCACGCCGGCAGCATCAACCTTCCCGGTCTCGGCACGGTGCCGTTCGCGGTGGCGCTGGAGTCGTCCAACAAGTTCAACCCCACCGCCGGCGTCCACTACAGCTTCGCACGCAGCGCGGACGTCAGCGTCGAGTTCGGTGGTGGCGATCGGACCATGACCCTGGCCAGTTTCACCTGGCGATTCGGCGACTGATGCGGACGCAGGTCGTCAGCGACACCCGCGAAGCCCGGACGATCCGCCCGGGCTTTCGCATTCTGCGCCTCTTGATTCTGTTTCTGGTCGCATCACCACTGATGCCGGCGAACCCGGCCGCAGCCTACGAGCTGGATCCCTACTACGGCCGTCTCACGCCGCTGTCCGATGCCGCGCCGGTTCTGAATCGCGAAATGAACCGCGCAATCGCCGAAGCGGCACAGGCCTGCGCGGAAACACGTAACGAATCCTGCGTGATCGACGGCGTGTTTGATCGGGTCGGCGGCTACCACTGGGTAGATCGCCTGGAAAGCTGGGCCTGGCATTCGCCGGAGGTGCAGCGCGTGGAAACGCCGCGCGAGGAATCGATCTACTTCGGCATTCCGTTCTGGGCCAGCCGCAACAGTTTCCTGTTCAAGGTCGGACCGATCATCAACATCGGTGGTGTGCGCATCGGAACCGACAAGATCGGGCATTTCCTGTCCCAGGGCCGGAAGTTCAACCGGCGCTGGCGCGATGCGCGCGACGAGGCACATGCTGCGGACTGGTCGGCGATCACCGAACGCGGCATCTTCGGACAGATGACCACCGGCGACTATTCCAACGCCGACCTGGTCGCCAACTACGAAGGTCATCGTTTCTATCGCGAGCTGTTCGAGGACGATATTGTGCCCGGGCGCAAGGCCATCCTGCGTCGCACGCGCAGCGGCTGGGTGATCCAGCGCGAGTTCGACTGGATCCACCACGTCAATGCCTACTGGGACGAGGCGATCAACACCAGCTACTACGACGTCCTGCTGCGGCCGTGGATCGAGCCCCACCTGCTGGCCTATTGCGACGACTACCGCAGTGCACCGGGGCAGTACCGTATCGATTCGGACACGGAACAGCGCCTCCAGGAGCGCTACGCCTTCCTGCACCTTCGCGAGGTCGGCGCATTTCGCCTTTCCAGGCTGTGTGGCGGCCACGAAGACAGCGGCGGCTGAAGCATCAACTACAATTCCGCACATCGTCAGGCCAGTGCCTTGGCAACGGCCTCCCATCGCCTCCCGCCCCACCGGAGATCGTCATGTCCGCCTTCATCCAGCGTCTTTCCGCCGAACTCGACGGCATCCGCGAGCAGGGCCTGTTCAAGTCCGAACGCATCATCGCCAGCCCGCAGTCGGGTGAGATCCAACTGGCCGACGGTCGTCGCGTGCTCAACTTCTGCGCCAACAACTACCTCGGACTCGCCGATCATCCCGAGGTAATCCAGGCGGCCAAGGATGCGCTGGACAGCCACGGCTTCGGCATGGCCAGCGTGCGCTTCATCTGCGGCACGCAGGATCTGCACAAGCAACTGGAAGCGAGAATCGCGGAGTTCTTCGGCACCGAGGACACGATCCTCTATGCCGCCTGTTTTGACGCCAACGGCGGCCTGTACGAGCCGCTGCTGGGTCCGGAAGATGCCATCATTTCCGACGCACTGAACCATGCCTCGATCATCGACGGCGTGCGCCTGTGCAAGGCCAGGCGCTACCGCTACGCCAACTGCGACATGGCCGACCTCGAAGCGCAGTTGAAGCAGGCCCGCGCCGACGGCATGCGCGACATCCTGATCACCACCGACGGCGTGTTCAGCATGGACGGTTTCATCGCGCCGCTGGACCAGATCATCGCACTGGCGGCGAAGTACGACGCGATGGTGCATATCGACGAATGCCACGCGACGGGTTTTGTAGGCGCGACGGGTCGCGGTTCCGCCGAAGCACGCGGCGTGCTGGATCGCATCGACATCATCACCGGGACGCTCGGCAAGGCCCTCGGTGGTGCGCTGGGCGGCTTCACCACCGGCAAGCGCGAGGCGATCGAGATGCTGCGCCAGCGCTCGCGTCCCTATTTGTTCTCGAACTCGCTGCCGCCACATGTCGTGGCTGCCGGCACGAAAGTGTTCGACATGCTCGCCGCCGCCGGCGATCTGCGCGAACAGCTCAACGACAACACCCGCCACTTCCGCCAGCGCATGACCGACGCCGGTTTCGACCTGAAGCCCGGCGAGCACCCGATCTGTCCGGTGATGCTTTACGACGCGCCGCTGGCCCAGCAATTCGCCGAAGAGCTGCTGAAGGAAGGGGTCTACGCGATCGGCTTCTTCTTCCCGGTGGTGCCGAAGGGCCAGGCCCGCATCCGCACCCAGATGAGCGCCGCAAGCCACGCGTGAGCAGGTCGACAAGTTTGCTGGATGCCTTCATTCGGGTTGGCAAACGACTGGGCGTGCTGAAATGGATCGTTCCAACGACGACCAGCATCATGCACAGAACAACCGCGATGATTGGAACCCGGGACTTCGGCAGCTTCCGCTTCGAGCGCCGGAACGGTGCCTGCGCACTGATCGGCCCGGATGGACTGGAGTTCTCCGCTTCGGCGGATGCTGGCGGCCGCGGACTGGCGGGTGTCGACACGCTTGGTCAACGAGCGCTTCTGGCTCCCACTGGCGCTTTCGAGCACAGCATGAGTTTCCGATTCCGCTCCCGCGGGCTGTCTTCGCTGCAGAGCCAGGCATGCATCTGGCGCTTGGCCTCACCGGTGACTGGCGCAAGAGCGACCCGAACCAGAACACGTTCAACGGCAAAGTGGTCGGTCGCGGCGCGATCATCGGCAACGTGTCGGGTGCGCCGTTCGGTTGCCCGATCTCGCCGATTGTCCAACGGAGTCATTCCACCGCCGGGGAAACAGGTTGGTGAAGGTAGTGGCAGCGTGGTGCTGCTTTACGATCACTGGTACCAAGATGGAACTCACCGCCAGCCTGCGCGGCCGAATGGCCTACCGCCTTTCCACGATGCCAGTGAACTGCTGTCAGCCGCAGAAGACGACGATGCTGGCGCCGATGTCGAGGAAGGGCTGGGTGGCTGGTGGATCACCCACGTATTCAGCGACAAGGCCCCCACACACCGATTGGAGTTTCAATATCAACGACTGGTGGTCTGATCCATCGTTCACGCGTATTGCGTAGACGATGGGCTGTAAACCTGCCATCAATCACGGATTGGGGATACAGATGGCGTAGACCGTAATCGTCGTTGATGGCGTGTTGTTGCTGAACGACACGGCGGTAGCAGTCCAGGTTGTGGCGCTCGACGGATAGCTCTGGGAAATCTGATAGGGCCCGCTGCTGATTGGACGGATACCGCCGCCCACCAGTCGTGTGCGTTGCGCCACTGCAGGTGGCAGTGCCGGTCAATGTCTCACCCGAATTGAAGTTGGTATCGGTAACCGGCGTGCCCGGGACGATGGCGATCGTGCTGACCGAGCCTGCCGGGCCGGCTGGGCCTTGCGGACCCTCCGGACCGGCTGCACCGTCTGCGCCTGCCGGGCCGGCCGGGCCTTGTGGACCTTCCGGACCGGTTGCACCGTCTGCGCCTGCCGGGCCGGCTGGGCCTTGTGGACCTTCCGGACCGGTTGCACCGTCTGCGCCGGCCGGGCCGACCGGGCCTTGCGGACCCTCCGGACCGGTTGCACCGTCTGCGCCGGCCGGGCCGACCGGGCCTTGCGGACCCTCCGACCGGTTGCACCGTTCGCGCCGGCCGGGCCGACCGGGCCTTGCGGACCTCCTGGACCGGCTGCACCGTTCGCGCCGGCCGGGCCGACCGGGCCTTGCGGACCTTCCGGACCGGTTGCACCGTTCGCGCCGGCCGGGCCGGCCGGGCCTTGGGACCCTCCGGACCGGTTGCACTGTCTGGGTGCCGGCCGGGCCGGCCGGGCCTTGTGGACCCTCCGGACCGGTTGCACCGTCTGGCGCTGGCCGGGCCGGCCGGGCCTTGTGGACCCTCCGGACCGGCTGCACTGTCTGCGCCTGCCGGGCCGGCCGGGCCTTGGTGGACCTTCCGGACCGGCTGCACCGTCTGCGCCGGCCGGGCCGGCCGGGCCTTGTGGACCCTCCGACCGGCCGCACTGTTCGCGCCTGCCGGGCCGGCCGGGCCTTGTGGACCCTCCGGACCGGTTGCACCGTCTGCGCCGGCCGGGCCTTGCGGACCTTCCGGACCGGCTCGCACCGTCTGCGCCGGCCGGGCCGACCGGGCCTTGCGGACCCTCCGACCGGTTGCACCGTCTCCTGCGCCGGCCGGGCCGGCCGGACCTTGTGGACCTTCCGACCGGTTGCACCGTCTGCGCCGGCCGGGCCGACCGGGCCTGCGGACCCTCCGACCGGTTGCACCGTCTGCGCCGGCCGGGCCTTGCGGACCTTCCGGACCGGTTGCACCGTCTGCGCCGGCCGGGCCGACCGGGCCTTGCGGACCCTCCGGACCGGTTGCACCGTCTGCGCCTGCCGGGCCGGCCGGGCCTTGCGGACCTTCCGGACCGGTTGCACCGTCTGCGCCTGCCGGGCCGACCGGGCCTTGCGGACCCTCCGGACCGGTTGCACCGTCTGCACCTGCCGGGCCGGCTGGGCCCTGCGGGCCTTCAACACCATTCATTGCGTACTGTGCCACCGGCGTGGTGGCCACTGGCTGGCGCGGCAGTGTCGTGCCATCTACGGTTACTTCGAGGTAGCGCTGCTCACCCGCGAACGCTCCCGGAAAGAACAGGTCCACGGTGAACACGCCATTCACGACCGGATAGGCAGGTTCACTGATCGTGCCGCCCACCTGATTGCCGCCGCTCAACGCATCCCATAGCGAGAACGTGAAGTTGAAGCTGCCGTTGGCGGGAAGTCCGTTCTCTTCGAGTCGGCCCTGATAGGTGAAGTCGGGGAGCTGCTGCTCCGAGACGGTGGTCGGCGCGGCCTGGACACCTGTCTGGGCAACGCCCAGCGCCAGGAAAATCGAAAGCACCAAAGGTTTGCGGATCATGGTCTTGGCCCCCTGTTCAATCTTCAAAGCCGTCGCGGAAAATGAACGGCTCTACTGGCTGCGGATCGCCGATGGTGGCGGGATAGCCGGCAGTGATTCGGTAGCTGCCGCTTGAAACTGGACCCTGCACGGGTTCGGCAATGGTGCCGATCAACCGGTACGGACCCGCCTCGCTGGTTCCTCCGCCACCGGCGATGGTGCCGTTTCGCACAGCAACGCCGTTGCCAGCGATCGCTGGCAGGCCGGTCAGCAGCATTACCGCGATACCAACGGCAGCGACCCGCGACCGCGACAGTCGTCGGGATGGTTGTCTAGACACGTCAGTCCCCCTGAGCATCAAGATATGGGCAAGATCACAAGCAACCCGCATCGGCGCCGGGCATGCATCTCTTGCATGGTTCCATTCACACTACGGCGCTAAGCGATTGATCGCAAGTAATCTTTTGCAACATGGATCACTGGGATTCGCCGCCGGAACACGGTGGAGATCGGCTCAGCGAATGATCGCCGCCTCCAGGAAATCGCGCACGAAGCGACTGTCTCGCTTGACCGTGGCCTCGGAGATATCCAGGGCTTCGGCGATCTCCATCACCTCCATACCGGCGAAGTAGCGCAGTTCGGCAACCTGCAGCGCGCGGGCGTCGACCTCGCCGAGCCGGGTCAGGGCAGCATCCAGGTGGACCAACTCCTCGGCGCGGCTGTCGAGCTGGATCAGGTTCGGGTCAATGTCGTCGATGTTGAGCGGTCGTTTTCCATGGCCTCGACGCTCCGCAAGCCGGGCCCGCGCATAGTCGATGGCAACCTGGCGCATGGCCCGAGCTGCTGCGCCGAAGAAATGGCGACGATTCTCGAAACTGGCTCGACCGTCCGGAAACAGCTTCATGTACGCCTCGTGCACCAGTGGGCCGGTGCTGAGTGTCTGGTCGCTGCCACGAGCGCCCAACTGGCGGCGGGCCAGCCGCCGCAGCTCGTCGTAAACGACCTGGAACAGCTTGCCACGCTGTTCGGGATTGCTGCCGGCGGCGACAAGGAGCTGGGTGACGTTTTCGGCCATGGTCGAAGTGTACGCGCTTGCCAGGATCGATTGCCGACGTCTCCTCGCTGACGCACACTCGCGGCATGGATCTGGAGCAATGGCGACGACTGCGGGAACTCAGCGAAGCCTGCGCGGCCCTGCCGGCGGAGCAACGCGCCGCCTGGCTCGACGCAAACGTGGCGGATCCGGATTTGCGTGACCGCGTGCGTTCGCTGCTGGAGGACGACCTTGACACGCCCACCGAGCCGGGAAGCTGGGAAGGCGCGGTCGAGGCACTGGCGAATCCCTGGCAGCGCGACAACCAGCAGCTAGGCGCCTGGCGCCTGATCCAGCCGATCGGCGACGGCGGCATGGGTACGGTTTACCTGGCCGAACGCACCGAGGGCGGCTTCGCCCAGCAGGCCGCCATCAAGTGCCTGCGGCGCGGCTGGCTCACCGAAGAATTCATAGCGCGTTTCGAGGCCGAACGGCAGATCCTCGCCCGACTCGAACACCCGTCGATCGCCCGCCTGCTGGATGGTGGTCGCGATGCCGGCGGTGAGCCGTGGCTGGCCATGGAATACGTCGACGGCTGCGACCTCATCGCCTACTGCGACCAGCAGCGACTCGGCCTGGGTGAACGACTGCGCCTGTTCCGCAGCGTCTGCGCAGCAGTCAGCCATGCCCACGCCCGGCTGATCGTCCACCGCGACATCAAGCCTTCCAACGTGCTGGTCAACCGCGAAGGCCAGGTGAAGCTGCTGGATTTCGGCGTCGCCAAGCTGCTGGATGAAGGTGCCGACGCCTTCCGCACCGGCACCGCGCTGGCGCCAATGACGCCGGCCTACGCAGCACCCGAGCAGCTTCGCGGCGAAGCACCGAGCACGGCGATGGACATCTACGCACTGGGCGTGGTGCTGTTCGAGCTGTTGAGTGGCGTCCTCCCGTATCGCATCACGGGCGGCAGCGGGGCGGAAGCCGCCGCCGCCGTGTTGAACAGCCATCCCGTTGCGGCCAGCAGCGCCTACCAGCGGCACAGCACCGATCCCGGCGACCGGGCGCGCATCGCCGAGGCGCGCAAACAATCACCGCGCACACTACGCCGCGCACTGAGCGGCGATCTGGACGCGGTGCTGATGAAGGCGCTGCGTGCGGACCCGGCCCGTCGATACCAGACCGTGCTCGCGCTCAGCAACGACATTGAGCGCTACCTGCAGCATCGACCGGTCATCGCGCGCCGCGGCAACTGGCGTTATCGCGGCGGCCTGTTCCTGCGCCGACACGCAATGGCCAGCGGACTCGCCGCCGCCCTGTTCGCTGCACTGCTGGCCGGACTGCTGCACTCACGCCACCAGGCCCAACTTGTCGCGGAACAGCGCGACATCGCGCTGAGTGAGGCGCAGCGCGCCAACGAGGCCCTGGAGTTCCTGCGCTCGACCTTCAGCCTCGCCCACCCGTCACGCAACCAGGGCCGCCAGATCAGCGTGAAGGAATTGCTGCTCAAGGGACAGCAGCGTCTGCTGGAACGGAGCGACACCGACGGCAGCACGGCCCTCCGCGCCTGGCTGATGGAGGAACTGGCCGGCACCGAACAGGCCCTGGGCCTGATCGCGGAGCCCAGCGAACTGCTGGAGCGGGCGAGCGAGCTGTACCTGGCATCCGGGCAGATCCGCGAAGCCGGCCGCGCGCGGGTCCAGCACGGCTGGCTGATGACCCGCACCAGCAGCGACGAGGACGCCGAAGCCATGGTCCGCGATGGCCTGCGCCTGCTTCGCGATGCCGGCGGCGGGCTGCAGCCCGGTCCCGACGATCTGCCGGCGCTGGCACGCGCCCACCACGTCCTCGGGCTCGCGCTCGGCAATCGCGGCAATCTCGAGGAGGGCGTCCGCGCCCTGCAGCGGGCACAACAGCTCTGGGATGAATCCGCCACGCCGCTGCATCAGGGCCCTTCGTCGACGAACATGGTGCTGGCGTTCTTCCTCGGTTCGCTGGATCGGGGTGACGAAGGCGAAGCCCTGTTGCGTGACACCGCACGGGCACTGGAAACCGTTGGCGAGGAGGCCGAGTCGGAACGTGCCGAGATCCTGATGACGCTGGGCATACGCCTGCGGCGCGACGGGCGTTTCGAGGATGCGAGGGAACTGGAGGAAGCCGCCGTCGCCATCCACGAGCGCATCTACGGGCACGACCACCCCTCGTACTGGACCGGGATCGGCAACCTCGGCAGCGTCTACACCAACCTCGGCGAGCACGAGCGCGCCGTGGAACTGCAGGCGGGGCGGTTGGCGTTCCGGCGCCGGGTGCTGGGCGAGCGTGTCGCGCGCACCGGCATGACCTGGCGTCACTACGCCGCCTCGCTGCAGGAAGCCGGGTTGATGGCGGAAGCGCGCGAAGCCCTGCTCACCTCGCAGGACATCATGCAGGAGGCCGACCCGGAGCAGGCCGAACGCAATATCGGCTATCAACTGCAACTGGGACGTCTACTGATCGCCGAACGCGCCTTCGCGGAAGCCGAAGCACAGACCGACCTGACCCTGTCCCGCATTGATGCACTGGGCATCGACAGCGGCTCTGCACAGGTCGTTGTCTATCACCAGAAGGGACAACTGGCACTGGAAACCGGCCGGGATCGGGATGGCTGCGATCACATCGACCGTGCGGACCGGATCGCCGATGACCTGGGCAGTTCGTTCACCATCGAACCGCGCGAGCGGCTGGCACTGGCAAAGGCCATCTGCGGGCTGCTGTTTCCGGATGCCGCGGACCCGGTGCCCGCAAACATCCTTTCTCGGCTGTCCACCACCATCACCCGGTCGCGGGATCCCTCGACCACGCGCATGCTGGAACGGCTTCGCTCGCTGATTGATCAGCGCGGCGAACGGAGCTGACGACCGAGCGCGTCAACCTCAGCGGCGTCCAACGCACGCCAGGCGCCCTTGGCAAGCTGGCCCAGCGGCAGCTCACCGATCGCGACGCGAATCAGCCGCTTCACGGCGACGTCCTGTGTGGCCAGCAGGCGACGGATCTGCCGATTGCGTCCTTCGTCCAGCGTGATCTCCAGCCAACTGTTGCGTTCGCCCTGCCGCAGCAGGCGAACCGCTTTCGCCGCCAAACGCTCGCCCGCGTCGATCGCGCCCTCCCGCAGTCGGGAAAGCAGCGCGGCATCGGCAACGCGGTCGATCTGCACATGGTAGGTTTTGTCCGGGCCGCTGGCCGGATCGGTGATCCGCGCCGCCCATTCGGGGTCATTGCTGAACAGCAGCAGCCCCTCGCTGGCCTTGTCCAGACGACCGACCGGCGCGATCCACGGCAGCGGCCGCTGGTCGAGCTGCGCAGCGTCGAAGCAACGATAGACCGTTTCGCGACCGTGCTCGTCGCTGGCCGTGCAGAGCAGGCCGCGCGGCTTGTTGAGCATCAGGTAGACCGGCTCGGCAACAAGGGTTGCTTCGCCATCGACCTGGACGCGGTCGGCGTGTTCGTCACAAGGATGCTCCGGGTCACTGACCTTACGGCCGTTGAGCAGCACGCGACCGGCCAGCACCAGCTTTGCAGCCTCGCTGCGTGAGCACAGGCCGCGCTTGGACATCAGCCGAGCGATACCCACTCGCCGCGCAGGCAGCTTGCCGGGTGTTGTCGGTGGAGATTGCCTTCCGCTCATGGCTGGGCAAGGATGCAGCAAGGCTGGCCAATCAGCCACCACCATGGAGGAACGCAACATGTCCCAGCTCGGCTCATCACAGCATGGCGCTCGCATCGTTTGGACCGCAGATGGTGGAAGCGGCGACTACACCAAAGACCATCAGTGGCAGTTCCCGGGCGGCGAGTCACTGAACGGCTCGGCGGCGGAGAGCTTCGGCGGCAATCCGGACTTCGTCGATCCCGAACAGGGCCTGGTTGCCGCGCTGTCGTCCTGCCACATGCTTACCTTCCTCGCCCTGGCCCACAAGTTCGGCCATCGCGTGCTGCGCTACGAGGACAACGCGAACGGCGAGATCGGTCGTGGCGAGGGCGGTTTGAAAGCAGTCACGCGGATCACGCTGAACCCGGTGGTCCAGTTCGCCGAAGGCCAGGCGCCGGACGCCGCCGGCCTCGCCAAGCTGCACGACAGCGCACACAAGTACTGCTTCATCGCAAATTCGGTAAAAAGCGAAGTGGTGGTCAACCACTGAGCTGACGCGGAGACGATCGGCGTCCTCGGCTATTCCTTGACCACCTTGGCAGCCGGTGTCGTTTCGGCGGTGCTGGCCGACGACTCGCTGGTCGCCCCTTCCTCGCCGGCACCGGCCGCCGTATTCGATGCGCCACCCTTGGCAATGCGCACGCCACGCTTCTTCATCCAGGCGTCGAACTCGTCGGCAGTGAACTTCTTGCTGGAGTCCATGCTGAACCGGTACGGCGTGTTGTCGAACTCGGTCTTCGGCACGTAGCCGGCGAATTCATCGACCACGCAGTGCTTCTGCCGCAGTCGCTGCAGCACGCGATCCACCGACAGGTTTTCGCCACCGCTCACGCCCAGCGGGCTTCCCTGGAAATCCAGCGCCGCCGGTCCGGCGGCCAACTGCGGGCTGACCGGGACCAGCAGGCCTTCCCGTAGCGGCAGCGGTGCACGCCCGGCATCGTTGCCACAAAGACTGGCATGCGCAGGCGACATCATCGCCACGGTCGTCAGGATAGGGAGCAACAGCAGCTTGCTTCGCGACATGCAGGCAGTTCCGGAAAATCGTCGGCAAAGTCTATCCCGCCGCCTGATCCGCCAACAAGCGCATTCAGTTGCATGAACGACGAATCTCCCCGGCGCGACGCCATCCGCTTCAGACAAAGCCGAAATCGCCGTCACTACGCACGGACACCACCAGGCGGATAAAGCCGGTCGGGACCATCAACTCCAGTTCAACCGCCTTTCCGTCCTTGTCGCGACCCTCCATGCTGGCCTCGACAAACGCACCACTGGTGTCGACTTCGCGACAGAGCAGGTGCGGCCCGGCCGGCCCGTCACTGAGGTAGGGCTTGACCGCCGCGCCCAGCACTTCCAAGGCCTGCGCGTGCAGGAACACGGCCACCATGCTTTTTTCGCTCATCAACTGCTCCGGGTTGGAATACCCCGAGGATAGCTGAAGCGTCGAGGCGGCGACGGCTGTTTGATGAGCCTGGCGGGATGCCCAATACTGCCACTGATCCGGTTTCCGCAGACAGCCCATCGAACGCATGCACTGGAACTCACCGATACGTTGGCTGACCACGCTTGCGCTGCCGGCATTGCTGGGCACCGCCATCGCCTCGCCAGCCAACGACCCGCTGTCAGCGCTTGGCGTCCGCGCCAGTGAAGGTGCGGCGGCCGGCTACCTGCCGGACCGTGTCTGCGGCACCTGCCACGCGGCGCTGTACCAGAGCTTCCAGGACGTCGGCATGGCGCGGTCCTTCGCCAGGGCAACGCCCCAACACTTGGTCGAGGACTTCGACAACGCCTCCTACTTCCACGAGAAGTCCGGTCGCCACTACCGCATGGAGCGGCGCGGCGACGAATTGTGGTTCCGCCGCTGGAAGCAGGATGAGGAAGGCGACCCGACCGACGTCTTCGAAACCCGCGTCGACTGGATCATGGGCTCCGGCAACCGCGCGCGCAGCTACCTGTACCAGACCCGTGCCGGGGAGATGTTCGAGCTGCCTTTGGGCTGGTACTCGCAGGAACGCAAGTGGGCGATGTCGCCCGGCTTCGATCTTCCCGAACATCTGGGCGTGCTGCGGCCGGTTCGTCGCGAGTGCATGTTCTGCCACAACGCCTTTCCGGAAGTCGCAGCGGGCAGCGATGCGGCCGACCAGCCGCACCTGTTCCCGGATGTGCTGCCGGAAGGGATCGGTTGCCAGCGCTGCCACGGTCCCGCCGCCGACCATGTGCGCGCGGTGCTGACCGGCCAGCCGATCGAGACCATCCGCGCCAGGATCGTCAATCCGATCAGGCTGCCCTGGCCGGAGCGCAACCAGGTCTGCTTCCAGTGCCACCTGCTGCCGTCCGTGGAAGTGATCGGCGCCCGGCGCATGGGACGTGACCTCTACAGCTTCCGGCCGGGCGAGAAGCTGTCCGACTACCTGCTGCACGTCGATATCGACCAGGTCGGCCTGCCGAAATCCGAACGCTTCCAGATCAATCACCACGCCTACCGCTTCCTGCAAAGCACCTGCTACCGGGAAAGCGATGGCGAGATGGGCTGTGTCAGCTGCCACGACCCGCACGTCAAGGTGAAGGGCGAGGCGCGACGCACCTGGTTTCGCGACAAATGCCTTGCCTGCCACGAAGGCTTCCAGCACGAGGAACCAGCGATCCTGGCCTCCGCCGAAGCCAAGGGCGTAGCAGTCGACTACTGCACGCGCTGCCACATGCCGCAGCGGCGCACGCAGGATGTGGTCGAGGTCAGCATGACCGATCACCGCATCGCCCGGGGGCCCTTCGACGAAGCGGAGCTGCTCGCGCCCCTGCAGCGCGAAGTGCCGGACATCACCGACATCGAGTTCTTCATGCCGGGCGAAGCGCCGAAGGGCGACGAAGCACGCGCCTACCTGGCGCTGTCATTGCTGCGTGCCGCCGCCGGCAATTCGACGCTGGACATGCTCACCGACGCACTGACCCCGCTGACGGACAAGCCGGTGGAGTGGCTGCGCGAACTGCTGCGCTACCAACTGCGCCTGCAGCGCGAGCAGGCCGCGATGCAAAGTTTGTCGGCACTGCAGCAACGCGACGACTCGAGCGCCGACACACGAATGATGGGCAGCACCCTGATGCTGATGAAGCAGCAGCCCGCCGAAGCGCTGGCACTGCTTGAAGGCATGGATGAAGCTGGCGGCTTCAATCCCGCACTCCACTACAACCGCGCGCTTGCCTACCGGGCACAGGGCAAACCGGAATTCGCCATCACCGAGCTGCGGCAGGCATTGGCGCAACGGCCGGTGATGACACAGGCCTGGTTCGAGATGGCGCGCAATCAGGTCGCACTCGGACAGGCCGCACAGGCGCGTTCATCGCTGCAGCATGCGCTCAGCATCGAACCCGGCCACGCGCGTTCGCGCGAGCTGCTGCGCACGCTTGCCGACGACGATCAGTCGACGGAATCGCCATCCGAGTGAGTGCATCGCACGGCGATCAACTGCGCGAGGATGCTGACGGCGATTTCCTCCGGCGTCTGCGCACCGATGTCGATGCCGACCGGCGCGACCAGCGACGCAAGCTCAGTCTCGAACTGCGGCAGGGCCGCGCGAACCGTGGCGATACGACGCCGGCTTCCCATCATTCCAAGAAAAGCCGGGCGATACCGGCACAACACGCCGAGTGCCTCAACGTCGGCATGGAAGTCACGGTTGAGTAGCACGACAAATACCGGACGCGCCGTCTCCAGTGCCTCGACGAGCCGCGACACCTCGCCACGGAGGACATGCGCCGGCTCATAGCAGTTGCTGGCGAAACAGGCTTCGCGGCTGTCCTGGATGCGCACGTCGAAACCAAGCTGCCGCGCCAACCGGTACAGCGCCTCGCCGCAGTGCCCTGCACCGACGATCAGCAGACGCGGTTCGGGCAGCGCAAACTCAGCGGCGACGGCGATACCGAGATCGGATTCTTCCAGAGCGACGTGATCGCCTGAAGCGAGTTGATCAGCGACGCCACGGGCTCGCAGGCGATCCGCTTCGCCCTCCCACCGCCGCAGCGCCAGCCGCATGCGCCCGCCGCAGATGCCGGCGGCATCAACGCCGCCACCAAGATCAAGTTCGACGACCTCGCTCACCGCACCGGTTTCGAGCAAGCGTCGCGCGATTTCGACGACACGACCCTCGGCCAGGCCACCTCCGATGCTGAACGCGCTGTCCGAAGCCGTGACCAGCATGCGTGCGCCGCGCTTCCGAGGCGTTGCGCCGCGCGTCTCGATCACACTGGCCAGCACGACCGCCTCGTGTTCAAGCCACGCAGCCAGGTTCGCGAACAGGCGCTCGTCCATCAATCGTTGTCGACGGTTTCGACGGTGCCATGCCGCGTCGAAGCCACACTTCGTATACGAGCAATCGCCTGGAAGATGGCCTCCGGCGTCGCCGGCGAAGCCAGTTCCACGCAGTCCGCATCGTCGCCAAAGGCAGCGACGGCGTCGCGCAACGCTTCACGCACTGACAGCGCCAGCATCAGTGGTGGCTCACCGACGCCCTTGCTGGAAAAGATCACGTCGGTGCTTGGCGGCGTGCTGCGCCGGAACAGGTCAAGCCGAAGGTCGTCCGGCACCTCACCGTTGGTCGGGATCTTGTAAGTGCTGGGCGCGTCGGTCAGCAGCCGTCCTTCGGCGTTCCAGCAAAGTTCCTCGGAAGTCAGCCAGCCCAGACCCTGCACAAAACCGCCTTCGATCTGGCCGCGATCCACGGCCTCCAGCAACGAATCACCCACGTCATGCAGCAGGTCAACCCGCAGCAGTCGATGGATGCCGGTATCGCCGCAGACTTCGACCTCGCTCACCGCCGCGCCGAAGGCGTAGTAGTAGAACGGGTGGCCGTGACCTTTCGCCGGATCCCACTTCAGGCCCGGCGTGCGGTAGTAGCCAGTGGTGGACAGGCTGACGCGCGCCGCATAGGCGGCTGCGGCAAGATCGTTGAAAGCGATACGACGATCCGGGGCATCGCGAACAAAGGCTGCGTCGTCACCAAACTCAATCGCCGCCTCGTCCACACCCAATTGCGTCGCTGCGACCGGACGCAATCGCGACAGCAGGGTTTCGCAAGCCGCCTTCACCGCCTGACCGTTGAGGTCGGAGCCACTGCTGGCTGCCGTCGCTGAAGTATTGGGCACCTTGTCGGTACGCGTGGCCATGATCTGGATGCGATCCACGCTGATGCCCAGCACGCGCGAGGCCACCGCCAGCATCTTGCTGTGCAGGCCCTGCCCCATTTCGGTGCCGCCGTGGTTCAACTGCACGCTACCGTCGGCGTAGATATGCACCAGCGCGCCGGCCTGGTTGTACTCGACCTTGTTGAAGGAGATGCCGAACTTCACCGGCGTGATGGCGAGCCCACGCTTGCGTCGTGCGTTGTCGACATTGAATGCGGTGATTGCATCGCGACGCCTCGCGTAGTCGCTCGACGTCTTCAACTGTGTCCAGAGTTCCGGCAGGTGGTTGTCGATCACCGGCTGGCCGTAAGGCGTCTGGTTGCCCGCATCATCCGGCCCGCCACGATAGAAATTGCGCTCGCGCACTTCGTCCACCGGCAGGCCGAGATGTCGCGCCACGCGATCAAGCATATCTTCGCCCACCAGCATGCCCTGCGGACCGCCGAAGCCACGGAAAGCGGTGTTCGACGCGGTGTGCGTGCGCGCGATGCGTCCTTCCACTTCGATATCCGGAATGAAATAGGCGTTGTCGACATGAACCATCGCGCGCATCAGCACCGGCGGCGACAGGTCGGTGCTCCAGCCGCCGTCGGCGACCAGCAGGATGCGCGCGGCTAGGAGTTTCCCGTCAGCATCGAAACCGACCTCGTAGCGACCGAGGAACGGATGGCGCTTGCCGGTCAACTGCATGTCGATGCTGCGCGGCAGCTTGATGCGTACCGGTCGACGCGTCTTCCACGCCGCCAGCGCGGCGACCGCCGCATACGGATTGGCCTGTGTTTCCTTGCCGCCGAAGCCGCCGCCCATGCGCAGGCTCTGGCAGACCACGCGATTCGATGGCAGTCCGAGCACGCGGGCAACGATGTGCTGCGTCTCGCTCGGGTGCTGTGTTGACGACGTGATTTGCAGCAATCCTTCGGAATCGACCTGTGCCCAGCTCGCCTGCGTCTCCAGGTAGAAATGATCCTGTCCGCCGATCACCACCTCGCCGCTCAGGCGATGCGGTGCGTTCGACAGGCCGGTTTCCACATCACCGCGTCGCACGAAGACCGGATCGCCGTGGTAGCGCTCGGCAGCCATCGCCGCAGGAATGCCGATGCACGGTGACAGTGGTTCGTATTCGACTCTGACCTCGCCAGCAGCGCGCATCGCGATGGCTTCGTCCTCGGCCAGCACCCAGGCCACGGCCTGACCGTGAAACTCGACGGTATCGATAGGAATCAGCGGCTCGTCATGGCGGATCGGACCGGTATCGTTCTCGCCGGGAATGTCCGCCGCCGTCAGCACCGCCACGACACCCGGGATGGCCAGCGCGGCATCGGTATTGATGCGCACGATCTTCGCGTGCGCATGCGGCGACTGCACGGGATGCAGGCTCAGCATGCCTTCGGGCTGATGCTGTTCATCGGTGTAGGCGGCTCGGCCGGTGACGTGGCCGACGGTACTTTCATGGCGATCGATACGCCGTGTCATGACAACTGCTCCGCCACGAATTTGTCGAACAGGCTGGCGCAGAGTGCGCGCCGGTAATCGGCGCCGGCACGATGATCGCTGAGCGGTGTGAATGCCTCGCGCAGCATTGCGCAGGCCGTTTCGAGCGTGGCCAAATCCAGCGCTTTGCCAATCAGGAAGTCCTCGACGGCTGTCGCACGAACCGGTGTCGCCGCCACGCCGCCGTAGGCGAGTCGCGCATGACGTACAGCGCGCTGCTCATCGAGCGCGACGGCGAACACGGCGGCAACGATGCTGATGTCGTCGCTTTGCCGCTTGGCGACCTTGTAGGCCATGCAGTTGGCATCGTCCTGCGGAATTTCTACCGCGACGATCAGTTCGTCGTCCGCGCGCATTGTCTGCCGGTAGCCGATGAAGAAATCGGCAATCGCCACACGTCGCGAACCGTTCACGCCACGCAGTTCAATCGTCGCGTCCAGCGCCAGCAGCAGTGGCGACAGATCGCCAATCGGCGACGCGCTACCGAGATTGCCACCCAGCGTCGCGCGATTGCGCACCTGCCGCGCCGCGAACCAGCGCAGCATCTCACCCAGCGCCGGGATGACCTCGCCCAACCCGCTTTCCAGCCGACTCAGTGGAACGCCGGCGCCGATGCGCCAACCGTTAGCGGTGTTTTCAATCTGCTGCAATTCGGCGATGCGATCCAGCGCGATGAAGCTCGAAGCAACCACCTGGCCTCGACTGAGGTTGACGCCGAGATCAGTCGCACCGGCAATCCATGCGGCATCGGGATGCTGCTGCTTCAACCTGAGCGCATCATCGATCGTCACCGGACTGAAGTAGTTGCCCAGCGTCGCTTCGCCAGCGGAATGCCGATCACGGCGCAGGCCTTCTGCAAATCGATCCGCACAGAAATCCAGCGTCGCCAGCTCCGCCGTTGCGCGCCGGATCGGCGCGTAGCCGGTGCAGCGGCAGAGGTTGCCTTCGGTGGTGTGGTCGTTCAGCTCGCCATCGTAGCTGCCGGCAAACAGACTCATCACGAACCCCGGCGTGCAGTAGCCGCATTGCGAACCCGAATGGTCGACCAGCGCCTGCTGCACCGGATGCAGAACATCGCCTTCTGCCAGCGCTTCGACGGTGAGAATCTCGCGCCCGACCACCGAGCCCATTGGCAGCAGGCAACTATTGACCGCGCGGTAGTGCGAGCGGCCTTCGGCGTCGGTTTCGACCATCGCCACCGTGCAGGCGCCGCAATCGCCGTCGCCGCAGCCTTCCTTGGTCCCGTGCGAACGCTGCCGCTTCAGCCAGCGCAGCAGGGATTCGGTGGGATCGCTGCCGGCGAGCTCAACGCGGCGTCCGTTCAGTTCAAATGCCGGCGTGGTCGCGGCCGGTTCGGGAATCGATGTCGTCATCGACAAAGGGTAGCGCAGCACCGCGGGGGCTTCCATGCTGCGGAGCCGCCGACGTGACAAGCGACCGCCAAGCCGCCACTATCGCCAGCCAACTCCCGACAAGCCTGATCACGATGGGCCGACTGACTACCCATATCCTCGACACCGCCAACGGCTGCCCCGGCGCCGGCGTTGCCGTTTCCCTCTACCGCGTCAATGGCGCGCGACGCGAGCACCTGGTGGATGCCACCACCAACGACGACGGCCGCTGCGACGCGCCGCTGTTGGAAGGTGATGCGTTGAAAGCCGGCATCTACGAGCTCGACTTCGCCGCCGGCAACTATTTCGCCGCAGGCGGTACGGAATTGCCGGAGCCGCGCTTCCTGGACGTGGTGACCCTGCGTTTCGGCATCGCCGACCCGACCGCGCACTACCACGTGCCGCTGCTGGTCTCGCCGTGGTCGTACTCGACCTATCGCGGTAGCTGAGTCGATGATGCACTTCCTGGTTGAAAGCGCCGAGTTCGCGCTGCGCTGGCTGCACGTCATCGCCGCCATCGCCTGGATCGGCGAGTCCTTCTATTTCGTGGCGCTTGATCGTGGCCTGAAGACACCGAAACAGCCGCAACCGGGATTGGCCGGCGAATCCTGGTCGGTGCACGGCGGCGGTTTCTATCACAAGCAGAAGTACCTGCCGGCACCGGCGCAGTTGCCGGAGGAACTGCACTGGTCGAAGTGGAAGGCCTACACCACCTGGCTGTCGGGGCTGGCGCTGATCACGCTGCTGTACTTCACCTCGCCAAGGCTGTACCTGATTGATCCGTCGGTGGCCGCACTGTCACCCGGCGAGTCGATCAGCTACGCACTGCTGTTCCTGCTCGCAGCCTGGCTGATCTACGACGCGCTCTGCCGCCTCTTCGGCAATCGTGAGGCCCTGCTCGGCCTGCTGGTCGCGCTGCTGGTGGTGGGCCTGTGCTACGTCGCCACGCACCTGTTTTCCGGTCGCGCCGCCTTCGTGCTGGTCGGCGCGGCACTGGGCACGATCATGTCGGCCAACGTCTTCTTCGTGATCATTCCCGGCCAGCGGCGCATGGTCACGGCGCTGTGTCGCGGCGAGGCGCCGAACCCGCTGGACGGCCAGCGCGGCAAGCAGCGCTCGGTGCACAACACCTATTTTACGCTGCCGGTGGTGTTCGCGATGCTGAGCAACCACTTCGCCGCCGCCCACGCGCACCCGCAAAGCTGGATCGTGCTGGCGCTGTTCATGGCCGCCGGCGCGCTGATCCGCCAGTTCTTCGTGCTCTGGCACAGCGGCACGCGCGCCTGGGGCATGCTGGTTGCCGGCGGCGCGCTGATGTTGTTCGCCTTCGCCTGGCTGGCCCCGTCGCCGCAAGCAGCAACCCGGTCAGCAACCGAACAGGCCACCGTCGGCGCAGCGGCAAACCACCTTGAAGCTACCGGCACTGCTGAGACTCAGCCAACCGAACCAGCGCTTCCCGCTACCATGGAAAGCGTGCGCGCAATCCTGGAAAAACGCTGCACCGACTGTCATTCGGCCAAGCCCAGGTTGATGTCCATGCCGCCCAAGGGCGCGGCCTTCGACAGCATCGCCGAGATCGAGAGGTACGCGGCCCTGATCGAGCGCCAGACCGTCACCATGCGGATCATGCCGCCGGGCAACATGACCCAGATGACCGAAGCCGAGCGCGATGCCATCGCAAGGTGGTTTGCGACTCGCTCAAACCCCGCGGCGGGCATCGACTCGGCACCACCTCACTGACCCACAACGTGTCAGAAGCTCTCCAGCCGGTAGCCGCCCACCAAGGCGGCTTCCTCGCAGTTCGCACCGGCGCCACCGCGATCAACGACGAGGAAATCACTTTCCCGATCCAGCGCAATCAGCGGGTGATGCCAGACGCCGCGTCGATAGTTCACGCCCTGACCGTTGGCGGCGAGGAAGGCACGCGGCAACGACGCCAGCGAGTCGGCGACGACCACGATGTAGCGCGTGCGCGGATCCATGGGCACGAAGGCCTGACTGCCCAGCGGGTGACGTTCCAGCATCGTCACATCGAACGGCAGCGTGCGCGGCTGTGCGCGGAAAATGCTGATCAGCACCTGCGCGTCGTCGCCAACCACATCAACTTGACTCAGTGCGTGGAAGCGCAAGGCGGTGCCGGCATTGACCGCATGGTTGCCGGCGGATTCACGCGACGCGATCACCTCGCCGAAAGGCGCAAAGGCTTCCGGTGTCAGTGGCTCGATCAACATCGGATTCATCGCGGCAGACGCACCAGCCTCAGAGCGGACAGCCGCGCAGCCGCAACCGCGATACACCACCATCCGGGTGGATGTTGAAACGCACGTGGCTGACCGGGCCGATCTTGCGGATCGTGTCGCGGAAGAAATGCTGCTGGTGCGCCTCCAGCTTGGATGCCGGCAGCAGTTCCGGCCAGAACATGCTTTGTGTGACCAGCGAGTCCGACGTGCCGTCGGCAACCAGTGCCGCCTGTATCGAGCAGCTTTCCGGAAAGTTGCCTCGGAAATGCGCGGTGTCCACTTCGATGTCGTCGATGCTGCCGTGGCGCGCGAGGGCGATGATGCACCAGTCGTGCCCTGGCTCGCGGCGACGGCGGGTTTCCCAGCCGTCACCCATGTCGACGCCACGGCCGGGAAGCAGCAGGCTGGCGGCACGACCGAAGTGTTCGTTGTTGGCGGCCACGACGGTGCCGCCGTTGAGCCCGGCAGCCAGGTCGATCAGGCCATCGACTTCCGGTGTGGGGTCGAACTCCGGGCTCGCGTAGATGCGCAACCGCGCCAGGCCACCATCGGGGAACAGGTTCACGCGCAGATGCGAAACCACGTGACCGGACTCGACCGCGAAATAGTGATGGCGATTGCCGCGAAGATCGACGGCCGGCAGCAACGGCGTCCACGCCGTTTCCAGATCCGGATCGCCCTTTTCCAGACAGCAGGCCTCGATGCTGGCCGCCGGCGGGAAGTTGCCGGTGAAATGCGTGGTATCAAGATCGACGCCGTGCACGCGTCCGGGCCGCGCCAGACGCACCACGCACCAGTCATGCCCGGGACCGCGCTTGCGCCGCGACTCCCAGCCATCCATCCATTTGCCGTTGGTGTCGTACTTGCCGGGCACGAAGGTCGGTGGCTCGGGGCTGAGCATGCGCTGCCGGTCGGCGAAGAAGTCGTCGCTGCAGTCCAGCGCCAGCGCGCCCAGCCGCGCATCGGCCAGATTGAAAAAGCGATGGACGAAGTCCGGGGCATCGGGGTCGATGGGTGTGGCGGTCATGGCGTCCTTGGCAAAGAAAGGGCAAAAAAGTAGCCGGTTGGCACAGCATACGACCTGCGCGTGATCCTCGCTGCACTACCTGCACCGGCGCTATCGGCTTTGACTAGGCGATGCGATCTGCCAGCCGCAGCGCGGCGATGCGTTCGATCTGTCGCAGCGCCTCCTCGAACTCCACGTCCGCGTCACGTTGGAGGCGCGTCGCCAAGCTCTCGATGATGTCGCCGCGCTGGTACCCACGCACGGCGAGGATGAAAGGAAAGCCGAAACGCTGCTGGTAGGCGTCGTTGAGCTCGGTAATGCAGGCGAATTCCTCGGGGCTGCACTGATCGAGGCCTGCGCCGGCCTGTTCGGAGGTCGATGCCTCGGTCAGCTCACCACGCAGGGCGGCCTTCCCGGCAAGCTGCGGATGCGCGCGGATCAGCGCCCGCTGTTCCTCGCGCGTGGCCGCACGCATCGCGGCGCACATGGCGGCGTGCAGCGCTTCCGTGTCGATGAATGGCCGCGTCGCTGCCGCACGTTCGGCGACCCACGGCGAATGCTCGAAGATATCGGCCAGTTCACGGGTGAACTCAGCGATTGGCATCGCGTTGAGCAGATCGAGGGAAGCCATTGCCGTCATGCGGGATGCCTCGCCTTCCAGTGCCGCGCGATGTCGATGCGCCGCGTCACCCAGACGCGATCATGTTTTTCGATGTGATCGAGAAAGCGCTGAAGTGCGATGAAGCGCCCGGGTCGTCCGAGCAGCCGCGCATGCATGCCGATGGACAGCATGCGCGGCGATTCCTCGCCCTCGGCGTACAGCACGTCAAAGCTGTCGCGCAGGTAGTCGAAGAACTGCGTCGCCGTGTTGAAACCCTGCGGCGTGGCGAAGCGCATGTCGTTGGCATCCAGCGTATACGGCACCACCAGGTGCTTGCGCGTGCTGCCGTCGGAGAGCTCAACCTCTGCCCAGAACGGCAGCTCGTCACCGTAGTAGTCGGCGTCGTACTCGAAACCACCGTGCTCGACCACCAGCCGCCGCGTGTTTGGGCTGTCACGTCCCGTGTACCAGCCCAGCGGCGGCGCGCCGGTCAGCTCGGTATGGATGCGCACGGCCTCGGCCATGTGCGCGCGCTCGGTGTCGATGTCCATGTCCTGGTAGTGGATCCAGCGCAGGCCATGCGAGGCGATCTCGTGCTTCGCTTCGAGGCAGGCAGCGACCAACTCCGGATTGCGCTGCATGGCCATGGCCACGCCGAACACGGTCAGCGGCAGCCCGCGCCGTTCGAACTCGCGCAGGATGCGCCAGGCACCCACCCGCGAGCCGTATTCGTAGATCGACTCCATGCTCATGTGCCGCGCGGGAAAACTGGCCGCACCGACGATCTCCGACAGGAACTGCTCGCTGCCGGCATCACCGTGCAGCACGCAGTTCTCGCCGCCCTCCTCCAGGTTGAGCACGAACTGCACGGCAACGCGCGCGCCAGTCGGCCAGTCGGCATGCGGCGGGTTGCGGCCGTAGCCACTAAGGTCGCGGGGATAGTTGTCTTCTTTCGACATGGATCGGGCGGGGTTGTTGTTGTCGATGACGGAGTGTTCCGCCGAAGGTACGTCTTGGCAAGCACGCCACTCAAGCGCTTCGCGCCACCGCCCTCACGCCAACCCCGCTTCGCGCCCCGGCCCTCGCGAGTAGCGCTCGGGCGCTCATCCGTGCGCGGAGCATGCTCCGCCATCGCACGGCTTCCCCCCGCCTGCGGGAGAGGGGGCCAAAGGTCTGAATCGCTAGATCAGCTCCACCCGCATCGAAGCCGCTGCGGCAACGGCCTTGGCTCGCGCTTCGTCGATGTCCGCGCCACGCGCCAACGTGACCGCAACTCGGCGCGAGCCCTGCACCACCGGCTTGCCGAACAGGCGCAGTGCGGTATCGGGTTCGACCAGCGCGGCGTCGACGTCCTTGAACTGCGGCACGCCATGCCCTTCCGCGACAATGGCGCAAGAGGCTGATGGGCCGAGCTGGCGGATCACCGGGATCGGCAGGCCGAGAATCGCGCGGGCATGCAGGGCGAACTGCGGCAGTTCCTGCGAGATCAGCGTGACCAGGCCGGTGTCGTGCGGGCGTGGCGACACCTCGCTGAACCAGACCTCGTCGCCCTTCACGAACAGCTCGACGCCAAAGATGCCGCGACCACCGAGATCGTCGACGACGGCACGGGCAATCTCCTGCGCGCGCTTCAATGCCGCGTCGCTCATCGGCTGTGGCTGCCAGCTTTCGCGGTAGTCACCGGCTTCCTGTCGATGGCCAATCGGCTGGCAGAAACTGATGCCATCGCGATGGCGCAACGTCAGCAGGGTGATTTCGTAGTCAAAGTCGATGAAGCCCTCGACGATCACGCGCCCGGCACCAGCGCGGCCACCGGTCTGCGCATAGTCCCAGGACGCCTGGATATCCGCATCGGTCCTGATCGTGCTCTGGCCCTTGCCGGAACTGGACATCACCGGCTTGACCACACAGGGCAAGCCGATGGCTGCGAGGGCATCGCGGTATTCGGCCTCGTTGTCGCAGAAGCGGTACGGTGAGGTCGGCAGTCCTAGCGTCTCGGCGGCAAGGCGACGGATGCCTTCGCGATCCATGGTCAGGCGCGCGGCGCGAGCGGTCGGAATGACATTGAGGCCTCCGGCCTCCAGCTCGACCAGCGTCGGCGTGTGGATGGCCTCGATCTCCGGCACCACCAGATCGGGCTTCTCCTCGGCGATCAACGCCTTCAACGCCGCGGGATCCAGCATGTCCAGTACGTGGCTGCGGTGCGCGACCTGCATGGCCGGTGCGTTGGCATAGCGGTCGGCGGCGATGACTTCCACGCCAAAGCGCTGCAGCTCGATCACCACTTCCTTGCCCAACTCGCCGGAACCCAGCAGCAGTACGCGGGTCGAATTGGGGGACAAGGGCGTGGCGATGTGCGTGCCGGTTTTCATGGTCTGGACCTTCTGGGTAGCGGACGAGTGGCAGGTCGATGGTGAGATGCGACGAAATCGCGGCATTGTAGCCAGCCCGTGTGTGTACCCCCAGCCCGGCGCTGACTTGGCCGCCATCATCTGTCATCCTTCGGCGCTTCCCCGACTGTCCTGCAACCGCTATCCGAGCATCCATGCACCGCCTGCTGCGTCACGCCCTCATTGTCACCGCCCTGCTGGTCTCGCCGGCGTTTGCCAAGAATGCGCCAGAAAGCAAAACCTTTGCCGCCGTCGATGAGCGCTTTTTCCGGGTAGAGCTTGGCGGTCAACGCGTGGGCACGCTGCATACGCAGCGGATCGAAGGCGAAGACCGCGTGATGTCCCGCGAGCGCATGAGCATGACCCTGGGCCGCAGCGGCACGCAGCTCACCATCAGCAGCGACCAGCGACAGGAAGAAACCCGTGAAGGGCGACCGGTCAGCTTCGCCTCGCGCACCGATGCCGCGGGTTCGGTCAGCGAGTGGGAGGGCCGCATCGACAAGGACGGCAGTCTGCGCATCAACGTGCGTCGCGGCAACGCACCGCGCATCGACCGGATGCCTTGGCCGAGGAATGCGCTGCTCAGCGAGGGACTGCGGCTGACGCAGATGAAACACGGCTTCGCAGCCGGCGCGCGCTACCGCATGACCGCCTTCGACATCGATGGCCTGCAGGCCTATGACATCGACGTTGAAGTCGGCAAGGCGGTCAACATGAACGTCAACAACCGCAAGGAACGACTGATTCCGGTGCAGCAGATCCTGCACTTTCCGCGCGGCACCACCGAGAGCACCAGTTGGGTGCGCAAGGACGGCACCTTGCGCCGCTCGCAGCTATCGGTGATGGGCCTGGAACTGACCATGACCGCCTGTGATCGCGCCTGCGACCAGGACCGCGTTGACGACACGGACGTGCTGGCGGCGACGCTGGCGCCCGCACCGCGCCCGCTGACGCTGCCCGAGCGCCACCAGCCGCTGGAACTGCTGCTGGAAGCCGACGGCAGTGCATCGGCTTCGATCGACACACTGGGAGATGTGCCCGGCCAACAGCTTCGTCACGATGCAGAACCGGGACGCTTCCGGCTGCGCATCGACCCGGTGGGAAGCGGTGGTCAATCGCCGGGGCCGGATGACCTTCGCGCCACACGCTGGCTGCAAAGCGACGACCCGAAACTGCTGGACTTCGCGCGCAGCCACAGCCAGGGCAAGGACGGCGCTGCCAGCATCATGGCGGCACTGGAGCGCGCGGTGCGCGAGCACATCAGCAACAAGTCGCTGCGCGTGGGCTACGCCTCCGCATCGGAAACGCTGCACAGTCGCGAAGGCGACTGCACGGAGCACGCACTGCTGCTTGCCGCCCTCGCCCGCGCCAGCGGCATTCCGGCGCGGGTCGCCACCGGCCTCGTCTACACCGACCGCTATGGCGAGCAGCGTGACGTATTCATCCCCCACGCCTGGGTGCAGGCCTGGGTTGACGGGCAGTGGCGTGGCTATGACGCGGCACTCAACGGCATGGACAGCGGCCACCTCGCCATCGCCGTGGGCGATGGCGACCCTTACCGCTACTATCAGGGCATGTCGGTGCTGGGAAATCTGAAGATCATCGAAGCGGGAGCAGCACAGTGAGGCCGCTGGCCGCCTGGCTGCTCGGTACTGCGCTGTTCGCCAGCCCGGTAACGGCGGCCAACAAGCCTGACAACGATGATCCGGAGCCGTTTGACCGTAGCCTGCTGGAACTGCGCGGCACGCTGGAATCCGCCGAACTGGTGGCGCTGATCACCGATCCGGACCTCGCCGAGATCAGCGGCATTGCGGCGTCACGCCGTCATCCCGGACTGTTCTGGGTGCACAACGACAGCGGTGACAGCGCACGCCTGTTCGCCATCGACCGGCATGGCAAACGCCAGGCCAGCCTCACGCTGGAGGGTGTGCGCAGTTTGGACTGGGAGGATGTCGCGGCCTTCCACTACCTGGACCACGACTACCTGCTGGTGGCGGATACCGGCGACAACGGCGGCGTGCGCCATCAACTGTCACTGCAGATCGTCGAAGAGCCAGCTGCGCTGGGTGCGTCCGAGGCGCCGGCAGCATGGACAATCCATTTCCGCTGGCCGGACGGGCCGCGCGACTGCGAGGCGGTCGCCGTCGACGCCGAAGAGGGCTACGTCTATCTGGTCAGCAAGAAACGTATCCCGGCCGAACTCTGGCGGGTGGCGCTGGCACCGTCGGAACAGGTACGCGTCGCCGAACCGGTCGCTACCCTGGGTGGCATCGTCCAGCCAAACGAACTCGACCTGCAACTGAACCCGGTCTACGGCCGCTACCGTTCGCAGATCACCGGCGCCGACCTGAGTCCGGATGGCAGGCAACTCGCAGTGCTGAACTACCGCAGCGTCTACGTCTACCAGCGCGACGCCTCCGGCAACTGGTCGAAAGGCCCGATCGCACCGTCGCAGTCGATGGAACTGCCGTGGGTGCCGCAGGCAGAGGCCATCGGCTTCGATCCGGATGGACATGCGGTCTGGGTCAGCTCGGAACGCCTGCCGGCCCCGCTGCTGCGCCTGCCGCTGGATGCCGAAGGCGCCGCCCGCAACTCGGCCACTGCCGGCCACTGAGCGACCGTCGCGGTTCCGCGGCGGCATCCGCTTCCCGCTACCTCCTTTCCACAAGCTGCTGGCCGTGCTGGGCGGATCGATTCGCCTGCGTCCGGGGCCACAACTGTCACAGCGGCATCAAGGTGACGTCATGGCCCTCGATTCCGGCACTTCGGATGCCGTCGTTTTCCACCAGCCTTGCAATTTGATATCTTTTTGATATCATATTTTCTGACTGGCGTACCGACGGTTTCCCACGAAGTCCGCCAACCCGCACCACACGACGTGGAGAATCGTCATGAGAGAGCAACCCATTTCCTCGCTGCCGGGCATTCCGGTGCTGCTGTTCATCCTGCTGGCCCTGCTCGGCGCCGTTGCGCTGTTCATCGGCGGCGTCAATGCCGGCAGCCCGCTGCCGATCATCGGCGCCGTCCTGACCGCGCTGGTACTGCTGGTCTGCCTCGGCGGCTTCTACATGGTCGAACCGAACCAGACCGCCGTCCTGAGCCTCTTCGGCAAGTACGTTGGCACGGTCAACGAGCAGGGCCTGCGTTGGAACAACCCGTTCTATTCGGCGCGCAAGGTCAGCATGCGCGTGCGCAACTTCGAGAGCGGCAAGCTCAAGGTCAACGAGCTGGAAGGAAGCCCGATCGAGATTGCCGCCGTCATCGTCTGGCAGGTGGTGGACAGCGCCGAAGCCGTCTACAACGTCGACGACTACGAGAGCTTCGTGCACATCCAGTCGGAGTCCGCGCTGCGTGCGATGGCCACCAGCTATCCCTACGACCAGCACGAGGACGACCAGATCTCGCTGCGCAGCCACCCGAACGAGATCAGCCAGCACCTCAAGGACCAGTTGGACGAGCGCCTGACTACCGCCGGCGTCAACGTCATCGATGCACGCATCAGCCACCTCGCCTACTCCCCGGAAATCGCCCAGGCCATGTTGCAGCGCCAGCAGGCGAATGCGGTGGTCGCCGCGCGCACCCGCATCGTCTACGGCGCAGTGAGCATGGTCGAGATGGCGCTGGAAGAGCTGAAGAAGGCTGGCGTGGTCGAACTGGACGAAGAGCGCAAGGCCAACATGGTCAGCAACCTGCTGGTGGTGCTGTGCTCGGATCGCGCCACCCAACCGGTGGTGAACACGGGCTCGCTGTACTGAGGCCGGTGGCGACGGCGGCAACGTCCGCCGTCGCCACGCCACGTCCATGAGCAAGAAGAAAGCCTATCCATTGCGCATCAGCGAGCACGTGCTGGAAGCCGTGCAGCGCTGGGCCGATGCCGAACTGCGCAGCGTCAACGCACAGATTGAATACGTGCTTCGCGATGCCCTGCGCAAGAACGGCCGCCTCAAGCACGAAACGGACAAGACGGGAGACGAAGACGATGGCCAGTGATCGCTGGACCTATCAAGTGGTCGAAATCAAGCCGGGGTTCTGGGGCAGCCACAAGGACGCGCAGATCCAGGAACGCCTGAACCAGTTGGGCATGCAGGGCTGGGAGCTGGTCAGCGCGGTGCAGTCGGGGCCGCTGCATCCGATCCGACTGTTCATGAAGAAGGCCATCGCATGAACAGCTCCCGCTGGAAAAGACGTGCTGCAGCCGCGGTGATGTCATTGACAGCTTTTGGCGCCGCCGCGCAGGCGCTGCCGGAAAGGGCTGATCCGACAACTACAGCCATCGCGCTGCTTGACCATCTCGATGCCGGCCGGTTCGAGCAGGCGGAATCACAGTTCACCGAGCAGATGGCCGATGCGGTGCCGGTCGAGCGCCTGCAGGCTGTCTGGGAAGCGCTGCCGCAGCAGGCCGGGCCGGCCAGTGGACGCGGCGAAGCGACGACAGCCACCCAGAACGGCATGACGCTGGTCAAGATTCCCCTGCACTACGCGCAGGCGGAACTGATCGCCAGCGTTGCGGTGGATGCCCAGGGCCGCGTTACCGGCTTCCTGATCCAGCCCGCACCACCGAAGGCGGCTGCGGCACCGGCAAGCGATGCGCCCTTCACTGAATCCGAGGCCAGCGTCGGTGGCGGCGAAACCGCCCTGCCCGCCACCCTCGCCATGCCGCGCGCAGCCAACACCGCGAATCAGGTGCCCGGCGTGGTGCTGGTGCATGGCTCCGGCGCGCAGGATCGCGACGAAACCATCGGGCCGAATCGCGTGTTCCTCGACATCGCCCGCGGCCTCGCGGCACAGGGCATTGCCGTCCTGCGCTACGAGAAGCGCAGCAAGGCGCGGCCGCAGGATTTCAGTGGCGAGTTCACTGTCGACGATGAAACCACCAACGATGCGGTGACGGCGCTGGCCACGCTGGCCGCAATACCCGGCGTCGACGCAAAGCGGATTTACGTGCTCGGCCACAGCCAGGGCGGCATGATGGCGCCGCGTATTCTGGCGCAGGCGCCCGAAGCCGCCGGCGCCATCCTGTTCGCCGCACCGGCGCGATCGCTGCTGGACATCCTGATCGAGCAAAACCAGCGTCTCGCCGCCATGGATGGCGACACCTCCGACGACGAAAAGGCCGCCATCGCCGTGCTGCAGCAACAGGTTGCCGCGGTCCGCAAGGGTGGCGACGTGCCGCTGGAGCAGACACCGATGCGCCAGCCGGCCGCCTACTGGCGCAGCATCGACAGCGTCGATCCCGTCGCCGAAGCGCGCGACCTCGAACAGCCGATGCTGATGCTGCAGGGCGGTCGCGACATCCAGGTCGTGGATGCGGACTGGCAACTCTGGCTCGGCGCATACGAAAACGATCCGCGTTTCACCTTCAAGCACTATCCGGCGCTGAACCATCTCGGCATCGCCGGCGAAGGTCCGGGCACGCTGACCGAATACCAGAAGCCCGGTCACGTCGACGCGCAACTGATCGACGACGTCGCTGCGTGGATCAAGACGCTGGCCGATTGATGAGCAGCGCCGGCAGCCGCCGCTTCGAAGTGCCGTCACCCGGCAAGCTGCCGATGGCCGTCATGCTCGGCGCAGGCCTGATCGTCCCCGGCGGTGTCATGGTGGCTGCGGTTGCCAAAGGCGGGCACCTGCCCACCGGCGCCGCGCTGGCGGCGGGTGCCGCGCTGGCCATCGTCTTCGCACTGTTCTCCGCCATGCTCAGGCGCCGTTCCGTGACCCTCGAAGGTGGTGAGGCACTGGTCATTCGCGGCGCCATCTACACACGGCGCGTACCGCTGGCGTCACTGGACATTGATGGCGCCCGCATCCTCAGCCTGGATGAACATCGCGAGGATCGCCCGTTCTGGCGACTCAATGGCATCGGCCTGCCTGGCTACCGCGTCGGCCATTACCGGACCTGGAGCAAAAAGCGTGCGTTCTGCCTGCTGACGGATTTCACGCGTGTGCTGCGTCTGAAGGAAAGCAGCGGAAGTCTGCTGTTGATCAGCCTGGATCGGCCACGCGACCTGCTGAAAGCGCTGCAGGATCGCGACAACGACCGCACGGCCTGACGCCAACACGAGCCGCTGCTACGCTAGCAGACATGCCATCCCGCACCCATCCGCGCTGCTGGCGCCTGCTCAATGCCGAGCGCCTGGAAGCCCTGCCCGCCGCGCTCATGCGGCCGCGTGCCCGCGCCAATGCCGACGCACGGTCGCTGGCTCGCGCGGACTGGCTGATCAGGCGCAAGGACGATGGCCGTTTCCTCGCCGTTCGTCGCGACGACCTGATCCTGCCGCTGTTCCGTGGCGCCATTCCGTTCCGACTGGAAGGCGACCTCGCGGAGCTTGCCAGCAGCGCAGCCGAACCGTATGAACTGCGACCCCTCGGCGACCTGACCGCTCACCTTGACGAACTCGGCCTTGATGCCGATGCCTACGCCGAACACAGCGGCCTGCCACTGGTTGCCGAACCCCGCACGCTGGCCTTCGCCGGACTGGATCGCTACCGGCGCCCTCTATGGCTGACCGATGATGCCGCCAGCGCATGGAGCGACATGCGCGCCGCCGCGTACGACGACGGCATCGAGCTGGACGCGATTTCCGGCTACCGCAGCCACGCCTACCAGCTCGGCATCTTCCGTCGAAAGCGCGAGCGCGGGCTGTCCGTTGACGACATCCTCGCCGTCAATGCCGCACCCGGCTTCTCCGAGCACCACAGCGGCAACGCGCTGGACATTGGTGCGCCAGACGAACCACCCGCCGAGGAAAGCTTTGAGAACACCGCCGCCTTTGCCTGGCTGTGCGAAAACGCGGCAAGTTTCAACTTCCACCTCAGCTACCCACGCGAAAACCCGCACGGCATCGTCTACGAACCGTGGCATTGGTGCTGGTCCAGCAATGAGCAGGGCGCAGAGAACTGAAATCGCATGTCCTCGAAGGAAGACATCCTTGAGCAACTTGTTGAGGAGTACCTGATTCACAACGGGTATTTCGTGCGCCACAACATCAAATTTCGCCCAAGGAAGGAGCACCCCGATTTCGACACGCGTCAGGACTCAAATCACAGTGATATCGATGTCCTCGGTTTTCACCCAAGACTCAGGGGCGAGAAGAAGGTTATCGCCGTGAGTTGCAAGAGCTGGCAATCCGGATTCAGGCCTGAAAGTCGCATCCGTGAAATCTCCGAAAATCGGATCGTGAATGGTCGGGAAGCCTGGCGCGGCTTCCGTGAGTTACATAGCTTGAAGTGGGCCGAAGCTTTTATCGATGCCGTCGAACGAGAAACCGGGCAACGCCGCTTCCACTACGTGACTGCAGTCACTCGACTGAATGGGAGTGCCGCCACGTGGGAGACCCACGAGCCTTTCCTGGAAAAATTGCAAGGCAACCCGATTCACGTCTGGGAGCTGAGGGATATGCTCACAGCGGTTTGGGAAGAGTTGGGAACAACCGTTGCATCAACCGAGTTCGGTCGTACTTTGCAACTGTTCAAGGCAGCAGGCATCCGGATAGAAACAGCCTAAAGACGAAATCCCAGTCTAGGGCCTGTTAACACATCCTCAGTCCGTCGATGACAAGGACGAAGCAGAGGAAGCCCAGAAACATCACGTCGAGCTTCTCAAACCGGGAAAAGATACGGCGATAGCCCTTCAGGCGGCGAAATAGCCGTTCGACCTCATTGCGCCGCTTGTACAGCGCCCGGTTGTATTCCCACGGTTCAATGCGATTGGACTTTGGTGGAACAACCGGGATGAAGCCAAGGTCGAGCGCAAGCTGCCGGGTTTCATCGCCTTCGTACGCGCGATCCATCAGTAGATGCACCAGACGATCCACAGGCCCCAGGTGCGTCAACAGCGCTCGCCCAGCCGGTGCGTCGTGCATCTGGCCCGAGCTAAGGCCGAACGTTATGGCGGTCCTTTCATCTGCGGCAACCATATGAACCTTGGTGTTCCAGCCTCCGCGTGATTTGCCGATGGATTGCGGGCCGTTTTTTTTCGAGCACCGGTCCCGTCGGGATGAACCTTGATGCTCGTCGAGTCGAGCGAAACAGCCTCAATCTTGATGCGAACGATCTGGGACTTCTGCAGCTCGGCGAACATCCGATCCAGCACGCCTGCCTTGGCCCAGCGACTCATCCGCGTATATACGGTGTGCCAGTTACCGAATCGTTTGGGCAGACCGCGCCACTTACAGCCATGCTCCGCCACATACAGGATGGCGTTGACGACCTGGAGATTGGTCATGCTGACATTGCCGCGTTGAAGCGGGAGGCAATGCTCAATCTGTGCGAACTGCTCGGCGGAGATTTCCATGCAACGCAGTGTAGCGCGTAGATCGATTAGTGTTAACAGGCCCTAGACTCTCTCCCGCCTCCAATCTTCTGCCGACTGCCCCCATCGGTTGCTGGGCTCCTCGGTGAACGGCGGCGGCATCTGCTGCGGGCCGATCAGTCTGGAACCGAGGCGCTGGGCCAGTTTGAAGGACGGCTCGTTGTCGGGATGAATGCTGTGGATGATGTTGGTCCAGCCGAGCACATCGACGGCGTAGTCCATGCCGACGCGGGCGGCCTCATGGGCATAGCCCTTGCCCCAGGCATCCGGATGCAGGCTCCAGCCAACCTCGGTTCCCGGCCAGCCGAGCGGGAACCACGGGCCGCAGCGACCCAGCCACGTGCCGCTGTTCTTCTCCAGTACCGAGAACATGCCGACGCCGGTCGCAGCCCAGGAGCCGATCATGGTCATCATGCTGCGCCAGACCATCTCCCTTGGCTGCACGCCACCAAGGAAACGGGTGGCCACCGGGTCGGCCATCATGTCGGCCCAGCGATCCAGGTCGTCCAGCGTCGGCGAACGCAGGATCAGGCGTTCGGTCTCGATGCGAAGTTCAGTAAACGACATGCCGCTCTCCAACGTTCACTCCTGTGATCGCGGCGTCGGCTTTTTCGCGCCCGTGTCGAAGTCGGCGATGCGCCACAGGTACAGACTGGCGTAGGTGCGATACGGTCCCCAGCGCTCGCCGCGTTCGAGCAGCGCTTTCGGCGTGGGCATGGCGTCGGCTTCGTCCACACGCTGTGCACCCTTGCGGATGCCAAGGTCGTCGATGGGCAGCACATCGGGACGGCCCAAGCGGAACATCAGCATCATCTCAACCGTCCAGCGGCCGATACCGCGCACGGCGGTGAGCGCTTCGACGATGTCGTCCTCGTGCATCACGCTCATGCGGCGCAGGTCGGGGATGTCACCGCGTTCGGCGTGCGCACAGAGGTCGCGCAGCGCCAGCAGCTTGTTGCCGGAAACGCCACAGGCGCGAATGCCTTCGTCGTTGACGCGCGACAGCGTATCGGCGTGCAGCAGGGTCGAACCGATCGCTGTTTCGACACGACCCACGATGGTCGCCGCAGCCTTGCCGCTGAGCTGCTGATAGAGGATGGCGCGAGCCAATGCATCGACGACATCGAAGCGCTTGCGCCAGCGCGGATCGACCGGGATGGGGCCAATGCGACGCATCCACTGCCCCAGCGCGGGATCCGCGCGTCGCAGGTGGCGTCGCGCGGCATCGACATCAAATCCCCGGCTGAAGCGCGGCATGCGCAGGCTCCCGAAAAACTGACGCCGCAGCCTGCTTGAGCAGTGCTGCGGCGTCAAGGTTGATAAGCCTTCTCCCGCTGGCGGGGGAAGGTGCCCGAAGGGCGGATGGGGGTGGTAGGACACGCTTCGCGCCGCCACCCCCATCCCAACCTTCCCCCGCCAGCGGGGGAAGGGTTTTTGGCTTCGGACTACTGCGGTGTGAAGTCGATGCGACCGACCTCGTTCGCCGCCGACTCCGCCGGATCGATCACCAGCGGCTTGTAGGCGTTGACCAGCCAGCGCGGCAGTTGGCTGATGTAGCTTGCATCGCCGATGTTGCCGTTCTGGCCGCCGGGCAGGATCTGCAGCAGCGTCGGCGTGTCGGTCATCTCACCGATGAAGCGACGCACCGGACCACTGCCGAACATGAACTCGTTGTCGCTGTCGGCACGCACGCCGTGGCTGGCGGCGTCCACGCTCTGGTAGCCGCCGGGACGCGGCAGGCCGGGCAGGCCTTCGGCGAGGTTGCTCAGCGGATAGCCGGCGGCGCCCGGGATGCTCAGTTGCGAGCTCAGCGGGTGGTCGAAGACGATGCGGTGCAGGCGACCCCAGCGATAGTCGCTGATGTCGGTGGAATGCTCGAATGCGAGCGCGAAGTTGTCGCCGGCCAGCATGTCCAGCGTCTGCGACAGGCTGTCCAGCAGGATGCAATCGCGACGCATCGATGGCGCTGCACTCGCAGCCACGTCGGCGGGCAGCCCGGCAGCGAAGAAGTCGAGACCAGAGGCACCATGGCCCTGTTGCGCCGGGAACACGTCGAGCATGTTCTTGAAGGCGTTCCAGGCGTCGCGCGAACCCGGCGTGTAGCCGCTCAAGCCGACCTGCCCCAGCGTGGCATCGACGGTGTTGCGTACCACCTCGCCGCGCCAGACCGCGAACAGCGTCGCCCCGACGGAATTGTCGATCTCGCTGCCCGACGGCGGCGTGCCCGCAGGCAGGCCCGGATCCCAGCCTTCAACAATGCCGGTTGGCGTGGAGTAATCCCAGTTGCGCAGGTAGTCGATGGCTTCGGCAACGCGGCTGTCCGATGCTGCGGCACAGGCCGGTGCGCTGTCGAAGGCGGCGAGCAGGTGCGGCGTGACCAGCTCGGCGTCCATCAGCTGGTTGTTGGCCTGCAGCGCCATCATGTCGGTGACGGTGATGTTGCCGCGGTCAATCAGCGACTGGATCTCGCGATCGATACGGCCCATGCGGTAGGCCGAATAGGCTGGCGCCAGGTAGTACAGGCCGCCACCCGGACGCAACTGGTTCATCGGGTTGTTGTCCAGCGTGGTGCCGACCGGGTCGTTGTTGGCGTTGGCGATGTAGCCGGAGGCGGGATTGACTACCTGTGGCATTTCCTCCGGCGACAGGATCTCGAAGCGCGAATGCTGGCCTTCGTAGTGGTTCTCGGCCGGCAGCCATTCGTTGCCGCCAGTGCCCTCGCGGATAATGAAAGGCGGCGCGCCAACCGGCTGCATGGCCTGCAGATCCTCTCGGATCGGTGCCTCGGCGCTGACGAAATAGGCGATGTTGCCTTCCTTGTCGACGTAGCCGAAGTTCTGTGAACCGACGTCGAAGTCCAGTACCGCCGACTGGAACTCGTCGAGGTTGGTCGCGCGGTTGATGCGGCGGAAGGCGTCCAGTTCGTGGCTGGCGCTGAAGCCCGTGTAGGCCACCGAAATGCCGCTATCACCGTCGATATCCAGCACCGGACCGTTGTTGCGGCGTGGGATGAGGATGGTGATGCCGCCGTTGAGGTAGCCGATGTCGTTGTTGCGTTCGACGTTGTCCATCACCCCGTCGCCGGTGTGGTTGACGTAGTAGCTCTGGAACACCCACAGCACCGGCTCCGCCTCACCGCCGTGCATGGTGTGCGTCGGCAGACCGTAGGTGTTCAGCACGAACTGTTCGAAATAGGCGTCGGTGACGTCCAGCGAGTTGGTGGTCAGGCCCCAGCAGAAGTCCATGGTGCAGCCTAGCAGTGGTACCGGCGTGCCCGGCGCGATGGCACCCACCGAGTTCAGTGGCTGCGCATAGCGCGGATCGTGCGAAATGACGTGGCCTTCCTGGAACAGCACCGGCGTGTCGAGGCTCAGGTGCGGGTCGTTGGCGAGGATCGGACGACCGGAGGCGGTGTGATCGCCCGACACCATCCACCAGTTGCTGCCGGCGCGGTTCTCGCGGCGCTTGAGGTGTGGCGCGATGACCTTGTTGTCGATGATCTTGTCGCGATAGCTCTCGGCGAGCGCCAGCATGCGCTCGGACAGCATCGGCATGCCGTCGTAGACCGACTTCTCGTCAGCCGCTGCTTTCATCGAATCGTTTTCGGCTGCGGGAGCGCCCGGCTGGAAGCCGGGAATGGAGATTCGGTCATCCGGCGGTGCGACGCGGAACAGGTCGACGAAGAACAGGTAGGTGCCATTGAATCCGGCCGCCGAACCCGCCTGCTGGTAAGCGCCCAGCTTGATCGTGTAGTCGATGTCGAGGTCGAAGCTCAGCTGGAAGGCGAGCAGCTTGCCGATCGCCATCGAATCCACCGGCGTCCACGGGTCGGACGAGCTCAGCTCCAGCAGGCCGTATTCGAGTGGCAAGGGATTCTGCGCGCGCCAGGCGTTGACGCCGTCGGCATAGGCCTTGAGCTGGTCACGCAGCTCATCGGAAGCATCCACCCAGCTGTCCCATGCCGCCCGGCGCAGGCCGAGTGTACGCAGCTCGATGTCCTGACTGAGCCCCGGCGAGCCGACCAGTTCGGCCAGCGTGCCGCTGGCAGTGCGCCGCAGCAGGTCCATCTGGAAGAAACGGTCACGGGCATGGGCGTAGCCCATCAACCAGGCCGCGTCTTCGTCGCTGTCGGCGATGACGGTGGGAACGCCCTCGGCGTCGTAGGAAATGCTGCCGGCAGCCTGCAGACCCGGCCCGGGTGCAGCAAAAGCGGCGGGCGACAGGCCCAGAGCAACGGCAAAAGCGAGAACAGAGCGCGTCGCACGACGCGCGATCAAGGTATTCATGCTAACTCCCCTCCCAGAAAGTACCCCGATTATGCGTACCCGGGCGTATGGGGGAAAGGGGTCGAAAGTACTATCGGGTGAACCGGCCTACTGACGCTGCCTCCGGGCTGCAGCCAGCAGGAGAAGCGCCACCGCCAGCCAGCACAGGATGATCAGGCTGCCTCCAAGCGGCGCCAGTGACGTCGTCGTGTCCAACAGGACGGCCAGCAGCAGTGAGCCGGCGAACAACGCAAGACCGACAGCAAGCAGCAGAGCGATCCAGCCCAGCGGCCGGCTGACCGAGGACCAGCGGCTCCGCGCCAGCGCGAGCACCCACAGTCCGACGCCATGGACCAGCAGCATCCGCGAGGCGCTGTCCAGGCGCAGCGCGTCGCCGGCATCGGCGAGGTGCGCGGACACCGCTGCAGCCGCCGTACCGATGGCCAGTGCCAATGCACCGGCGGCTGCGATCAGGCGATCCGCAGAAGGCATCGTTTCAGCCTTCCAGCGGCTTCAGATAGGCGTCCAGCCGCTTGCGCAGGTTGCCGGCCTTGGAGGCTGGCAACTCGAAGCGGCGGCCATCGACGCGATCACGAATGGCAGCGACCTCCATCTTCAACGCGGCGATGCGCGCCCTGCGATCGGCTTCGGGATCGGTGACCGCCAGCGGCGCTTCGATAGCGGCTGACGAGTTGGTGTCCACAGCCTCGCCCTCCCTGTCTTCCGGCGCGGCGGCCTGCGCGGCCTGGAGTCGCGCGGCGGCATGCTCCACCTTCGCCTGTCGTTGCGCGGTTTCCACGGCCTGCAGGGCCTGCTCCTCGTCGAAGTCGACATCGAAACTCGCCCAGACACGCGCAGGCTGCTCGCCTTCGGTCCAATGACGCAGGCTGATGATCAGTCCGTCGCTGCTGCGGAACGCCGCGGTTCCGACACCGGTTTCCGGCAGCGAGCCGGATTCATTGGCCGCCAGCTCGTCGAAACGGAGGTCTGCCAGGAAACCTGCCAGCGCCTCGATGCTGTAGTCGTCGGCTGCTTCCCGTCCCTTGGGCAGATTGGCCAGCGTGAAGCCGGACTGCCCGTCCGCCTCGATCATCACCGTGTCGGCCTTTGCGTCAGCGTCCGCCGGGTGTTCAACCGTCACCGACTGGATGCGCGATGCTGCAATATCGGTCAGTTGCCGCTGCAGCCAGCGCGCGGGACGCTTCTCGATGGCGATGTTCCGGTCGGTCAGCCAGCTTTGCGGATCATCGACGAGACGCACGTAAGTGCCGTTGCCGCCTGGCCGGTTGCCGCCGACAATCAGCCCCATGCTTTCATCGCCCGCTCGAATGTCGATGCGAACGCCGGTCGCGGACGCATCGGCCAGCGGGTCATCCACGCCGAGCTTCGTGTAGCGATCCGGATTGGCGGTCTTGGCTTCGACACGCCGCGCATCGCCCAGCACGAGCAGCAGGCTGCGCAGCTCCGCAACCGCCACCGGATAAGCGTCGCGTTCCGGCATGACCCAGCCGTCATCGGAATTCTGCAGCGTGGCCACACGCTCGCCGGCGGCGCTGATGGTGAGCTGGTCAACCTGATTGATGCGATTCGACAGCGTCGGCAGCAACAGCCCCGAAGCGGACAGCTCCTCGGCCGGCTGGCGCGATGATTTCAGCCAGAACGCGACGACGACGGCCAGCACCGCGAGGATGGCAAGGATCGACAGTCGACGACTTCCGAGCATGGCTTGGTCCTCCCGTTCTCAGGCCGTGCGGCGACGCTGCTGCCGCTCACGGCGTTGACGACCGCGCCACCAGGCAAAGGCAATCGCGAACAGCGTCACCAGCAGCGGCATGCCGATGATGTTGATGAACTTGAGCTTGGCGCCGAGCGACTCGATGTCGGCGTCGAGCTGGCGACGCACCTGGCGCAGTTCCTTGCGCACGCGCAGCTTCTCGCTGCGGAAGCGCTCGATCTCGGCCTGCTGCGCCTCGCTCAGGATGGCTTCGCTGCCCTCGCCCTTGCCGCTCTCGAGTTCCTGCAGTTTCTGCTCGGTCTGCGTCAGCTCGGCCTGCAGCTCCTGTTCCTTGCTGCGGAAGCGGTCATCGGCGCGACGCTTCAGCTCTTCGACCGTGGAGAACGGACGCGCCGACGTGGCACGCGTGCGCACGGCGATCAGGTCGCTGCTGCCGATCAGGTTATCGACGGCGTTGATGACGAAGTCACCGTTGTTGGCGAAGGCGTTGTACAGGCGCTGACCGAGGAAGTTCTGCACCTGCACCCAGAGCCGGTCATTGAGCAGGTCGGTGTCGGCGAACAGCACGATGTTGACGTCGGCTTCGCTCTCCGCCAGATGACCGTCATCGCTACGCTCGGGGAACGCGGACTTCACCGGACCGGTGAGGCGCGCAGCCAGCACATAGTTCGTGCCGGTGGGCGTGAAGTCATCGAACAGCGACGACGGATCCGGCAGGAAGCGCAGGCGGTCTGCCGCTACCGTACTGGCGTTCTCGCTGCTCTGCGCCAGCGCCTCCAGCTGCGTGGTGGCGTCCTCGACCAGTTCGAAATAGCCGCTGGTCGAACTGTTCACGGTCTCCAGTTGAGCGCTGACCACGTCGTCCTGGTTCAGCTGCGCCCGCTGCAGGCCCAACACCGCGAGGTGGCGCTCGGGCCGCGCATCCGCACTGGACTGCGTGTGCAGAGCCAGGTTCGCATCCAGCACCACGCGTGACGGGTCGTAGCGGACGCCCCAGGCCTGGAACAGCTTGGGCAGGTCAGAGGCGCGCGACTGCATCATCGCCATGCCGGGATCAGCGCCCGTAGCGGGGACATCGGCCTCGGCATCCGGGTCAACAAACACCATCAGCCGACCACCGCGCAGCACGAACTGGTCGATGGCATACAAGGCGTCATCGCCAAGGTTCTTGGGATGCACCAGCACCAGCAGGTCGACGTCGTCATCGATCATGCCGACACTGGGATCGATGCTGCGCAGGTCGAACAACTGGCGCAACTGGTCGTCGATCACCCAACCGTTGCGCACCGAACGCGTCTGCGCGTCGAAGCCAGGCCCCATGTCCAGCGAGGACAGCATGCCGACCACCGGTCGCTTGTCGATGGCCAGGCTGGAGATCAGCTTGGCCACGTCGTATTCGAGGAAGGTTTCCTTGTCCGGCTGGAAGATCGGGATGCTGGCCTGACCGTCCGTGGCATTGGTTCCGGCGAGGCCGAAATACAGCGAATCACCGCTGGCGCCAATCGGCACGGCGGTGAGGCCGTAACCGGCAGCGCGGTCCTCGGCTTCGGAGAACGGCAGCGGATCGACCGTTTCGAGGATCACCTTGCCGCCGGAACGCGCGGCGATTTCCTCCAGCAGCTCGCGTACCCGCTTGGCGTAGGTGTCGAGGCCGGGCACGGCGCGGGCGGTCGTCTGCGAGTAGAAGAAATACAGGCGCACCGGCTCGTCGATGCCGTCGAGGATGTTCTGCGTGCCGTCCGAGAGCGTGTACAGGCGATTCTCGGTCAGGTCGAGCCGCGCGCCGCGGAACAGCAGGCCGGACAGCAGCACGGCGGCAATGAACAGCAGCGCCAGCACGATGAGGTTCGAGCCGGTGAGCAGGCGGCGGGAGGCGGAGTCGTTCTTCTTGTCCATGGTTCAGTCCGCCTTCCGCAGGTCGATGACCACCGAGCAGGCCAGCAGCCAGAATACGATGCTCAACACGAAGAACAGCACGTCGCGCAGGTCGAGCACGCCCTTGGCAATGGCCGCAAAGTGGGTGAGGAAACTGAACTGTGCGACCGCATCCGCCAACGCCACCGGTGCAACGGCGCGGAACAGCTCCTGCACCATCGGGAAGCCGGCCAGCAGCAGCACGAAGCAGACCGCCACGGTGAGGATGAAGGCGACCACCTGGTTGCGACTCGCCGCAGACAGGCAGGAACCGATGGCGAGGAAGCTGCCGGCCATCAGCAGGCTGCCGACGTAGCTGGCGAAGATCACGCCGTTGTCCGGGTCGCCCAGGTAGTTGACCGTCAGCCAGATCGGGAAGGTCAACGCCAGCGCAATGCCGATGAAGGCCCAGGCGGCGAGGAACTTGCCCAGCACCGCCTGCCACATGGTGATCGGCAGGCTCAGTAGCAGCTCGATGCTGCCGCTCTTGCGTTCCTCCGACCACAGCCGCATCGACACCGCCGGCACCAGGAACAGGTACAGCCACGGATGGAAGTTGAAGAACGGCTGCAGGTCGGCCTGTCCGCGCTGGTAGAAGCCGCCGAGATAGAACGTGAAGGCGCCGGAAAGCACCAGGAAGATGACGATGAAGACGTAGGCCACCGGCGTGGCGAAATAGCTGGCCAGTTCGCGGCGGAACACGGCCAGCACCGGGCTGGCGGCCTTGCTGTCGGAAGCGCTCATCGGTTCACCTCCGCACCGGTCGGCAGCGGCTCGCCCGTCCGGGTGATGCTGCGGAACACTTCATCCAGTCGTCCCTGCTCCAGCTGCAGTTCGCTGAAGCCGATGCCCTGCTCGCGCAGGAAGCGTGACACGTCTTCGAAGATCGACTTGCCCGCCGACGGGAAAGCGGTCAGACGGCCGTCCTGCGGATCGATCTCCACCGCCGCCACGCTGGGCAGGCGCGACAGGCCGTCCTTGGCTGCCACGGCATCCGGCGTGGTCAGCGACACGGCGCCGTGATAGCGCGAGCGGCGTTCCAGTTCGGCCGGAGCAGCATCGGCCAGCAGCCGGCCCCTGGCGATGATCACCGCGCGGCTGCAGACCGCATGCACTTCTTCGAGGATGTGGGTGGAGATGATGATGGTCTTGTCCGCCGCCATCGACTGGATCAGCTCGCGGACCTCGTGCTTCTGGTTCGGATCGAGGCCGTCGGTCGGCTCGTCGAGGATCAGCACCTCGGGATCGTGCAGGATCGCCTGCGCCAGGCCGACGCGGCGCTTGAAGCCCTTGGACAGCGTCTCGATCGGCTGCTCCAGCACGGCATCCAGATGCAGGCGACCCAATACGTCGTCGAGACGCCGGCGCCGTGTGTCGCCACGCAGGCCGCGAACGTCGGCGATGAAGCCGAGGAAACCCAGCGGCGTCATCTCGCCATAGCTCGGTGCGCCTTCCGGCAGATAGCCGAGGCAACGCCGCGCGGCGATGGAGTCCGCCACCACGTCGTGGCCGCAGACAGACGCATTGCCGCTGCTCGGCGCGAGGAAGCCGGCCAGCATCTTCATCGTGGTGGATTTGCCCGCGCCGTTGGGGCCGAGAAAGCCCAGCACCTGGCCGGGCTCAACGCGGAAACTGATGTCGTTCACCGCCATCAGTCCGCCGTACTGCTTTCGCAGTCGCTGCGTTTCGATCATGCCGATCCGCTCTTGTAGGTTGGATACGAGTTGACTTGTTGGGAGATTCCCCCGGCCAGCCGCCGAACAGGGCATTCCCCGGACACAGAAGCGTCGCCCCGATTGCAGGGCAACCGGTCACGACACGTGTTCTCTACCGCCCAATGGCCAGAAAGTTCCCAGCTCCCCGGCGAACACCGCGTCGGCCGCAGCGGCCGGAACGCAAAGCGGCGCCCGAAGGCGCCGCTTTGCGTTCAACCGATGATGCCGCTTACTGCGCCTGCTGCGCGCCCGCCGCATCCGGATCGATGATCGGCCAGTAGACCTTGTAGTCACCGAACTCCGGAATCGTTTCGTTGATTTCCTGCAGGTAGTCCTCGAACGGATAGCCATTGGCGGTCAGGCCGTTGGCCATCGCGTAGGAACGCAGCGACTCGCGCACGATGTTCAGGCGCGCCGGGCTGTCACCCTGCACGTTCGCAAGGATCGCACGGCCGGCGTAACTGACCTGTGCGGTGATGGTGTCCGGCAGGTCCAGCTCCGGCAACGCCGGCACCGGCTGGATGGCGGTGTCACCGGAGTCCACGGCATCCGCATCGGCCATGGCCTCATCGTCCATGCTGGCCGCGTCATCGGCCATGTCGTCCGACGCCTCGTCATCGCTGTCGGCCGACTTCGCGGCCACCGGCAGTTCGACCGCGAACTTGTACTCGCTGTCACCGAAGTTGATGGTGACCAGACGCACCGGGCCGTTGATATCGAGGTTGTTGCGCTCCGCCGCCGCGATCAGGGCACGGCTGGACTCCAGCAGCGCGCCGTAGACCTCGACGATCACGCGCTTGGACTTGGTTTCCAGATGCAGCACGTTCATCGGCTGCACGGCCACTTCCTCGAGGTCGAGGTAGGAGTAGTCGAAGTTCGGCATGGTGGCCAGCACGTCGACGATGTTGTTCAGACCGGCTTCGATGTCGTCGCCGATATTGCGCGACAGGTACAGGCCCGCGTAACGACCGAACAGATTCCAGCCGTAGTCGACGTCGTAGCCCATGGTGATGTTCACCACCGCGACCGAAGTCGAACCGATCTTCTCTTCCAGATCGATCTGGTAGGTCTTGTCGGTGCCGTAATCGTCGTTCTGGACGTCAATGCGGATCGCCGCATCCTCGTCGCTGCGGGTGATGGTCCAGGTGCCCTTGCCGACGCGCTTGTCCCAGGAGTTGTAGTGCAACTGGGCGCCTTCGCCACGGCGCGGCCCCTCGATGGTGTACTGCACGCGCGGGTCATGGGCGCGCATCTGGTTCCAGTCCTTGAAACGCTGGAAGCCGTTGAGGAAGTCATACACCTGACGGATCGGGTGGTTGGTTTCCACCGTGTGCTCGACATGGCGGCTGCTGGGCAGGAAAACGCCAACGATCACGAACAGGGCCGCCACCATCAGGAAGGCGATTACTAACTCGATAAAGCGCGTCATTCAGGATTCTCCGCAATCCACTTCTTGCAGCGCCCGTTCGGCGCCCATGGCACGACGGCGTCCGGCAGGGCCGGATCGTCCGCGAGGCCGGAAGGATAGCCGGAACGCCGTCCGGCGGCCAGCGATGGGGGCTCAAACCGCCTGAAATGTGCCCCGGATCACCTGTTCGGCCACACAAAACGGCCGAATCACACCAGCTTCAGCTCGAAGGCCTTGAGCACGGCCCGGGTGCGGTCGCGAACGCCGAGTTTGCTGAGGATGTTCGACACGTGGTTCTTCACCGTACCTTCCGCCACACCCAGCGAGTTGGCGATTTCCTTGTTGGAATAGCCGCCGGCCATCAGGCGCAGGATTTCGGTTTCGCGCTCGGTCAGCGGGTCCGGGCGGTCCAGGCTGGTGAAGTCGTTCTGCATGCGCTCCAGGCCCGACAACAGGCGCTGGGTCACTGCGGGCTGTACCAGCGAGCCACCCTTGGCCACGGTTTCGATGGCGCCAACCAGTTGATCCAGCGACACGTCCTTCAGCAGGTAGCCCTTGGCGCCGGCCTTGAGCCCGGCCAGTACCAGTTGATCGTCATCGAAGGTGGTCAGGATGATGGTCGGTGGCAGCGCGCCCTGCGACGACAGCGTCTGCAGCGCCTCCAGCCCCGACATCACCGGCATGCGCATGTCCATCAGTACCACGTCGGGCCGGACCTGCGGGATCAGCTCCACCGCCTGCTTGCCGTCAGCGGCTTCGGCAACGATGCGGATGCTGTCGGACAACTCCAGTAGCGAGCGTATGCCCTGTCGCACCAGGGTCTGGTCGTCCACCAGGCAAACCTGAATCATGCTGTTGTCTCCTTGTTGGTCACGACCGCTCCGGCCTCGATGCCGCCGTTGTCAGTGCTGTTCATGGACTCGGTGTCGACACCAGGCCCGGCTGCTTGATTCGACTTCCCGACCAGGTTGATCTCTCGCGGCGGGCTCAGGTCCAGGCCACGACCCGGTATGCGCATGCGGACGCAGAATCCTGCGCCACGCGCCGTCTCGATGTCGAGCTGGCCGCCGATCTGTTCCAGCCGCTCGCGCATGCCGTTGAGACCGTTGCCCGACCGGAACTGGTCGGCACCGCGACCGTCATCGCGCGCCGTCATCAGCAGGTCATCCCCGTCGTCAGCGACGCTCAGGATCAGCCGACGGGCCTGCGCGTGGCGCACCGCATTGGTGATCGCCTCCTGCGCCAGACGCAGCAGCAGATGCGCGCGTTCGGGTTGTTCGACATGGAACTGCTCGGGAATGTCGAGCTGCACGTCCAGACCGGGCACGCCATCCACCACGCTGCGCAGCGCCTCGGTGAGGTCGATGGCGTCATCCTCGCGCAGTTGGCTGACCGCCTCGCGGACGTCGGTCAACAGCAGCTTGGCCAGCGATTGTGCCTGTCGCACGTGTTCCTGCACGCGCCCCTGCGACATATGGCTGGCAACTTCAAGATTCAGACTGAGCGCGGTCAGGTGATGCCCGAGCAGGTCGTGCAGCTCACGCGAGATGCGCATGCGCTCGTTGATCCGCGAACTTTCCGCCAGCAACGCGCGGGTGGCGCGAAGTTCCGCATTCAGGCGGCGCTGCTCCTCGCGCGCCTCGGCCTGGCGCCGCGCCACCAGGCCGGCGATGAAGGCGAAGCTGGAGTAGCCGATGAAGATCACCGCCTGAAGAACCGCATCGCGGAGCGGAGAACCTTCGTAGTTGGGATCGGTTCGACTTACGGCTTCGAATGCAGTCCAGAATATTGGAATCAATGCCAGGTTCTGGAGCAGCAACCAACCGATTCCGACACCCAGCGGCAGGTACCAGGGCAATACGCCAGCGATAGCCAACAGCAGCCCGCCGGCCAGTCCCGAACCACTGAAGTGACTGACAGCGACCGCACAGATCGTTACCACGAGCAGTAGCGCGTAGTCGGCTGTACGCGCCTGCCGTCGACCGATTCCGCGAGTCAGGAGCCAGTAGCACAACCCGAACCCCAGATAGCCGATCCACCATCCGAGCAAGTCCCCCGATGGCATTCCGCCATGAAAATCGATACTGGATACGAGCGGAATGCCAACCGATGCCCAGGTGAACAGCCCGGCATAGCGCAGCATCTGGGTATGGTTGAGGCGTGACAGCATGCCGCCATCATAGGCCTGGCGCGGTGGGTGGCAACCTGCGGAAGGTCATAGAGGCCGTGAGGGCGTGAGGAGTGAGTCGCCCGCTACGCCGGCTGTCAGTCAAGCCGGTGCCCAAGGCGTTCCAGCGCACGGGTAAGATGGTCGCGACCAACAACCATGCAGCGCCCATGAACGCCACCGAAGTCCGTCATCCCCTGGTCCAGCACAAGTTGGCCCGCCTGCGCGACGCCCAGCTCGACAGCGTGCATTTCCGCCAGTTCGCCGGCGAAATCGCCGCCTGCTTGGCCTACGAGGCCATGGCCGACATCCCCACCGAGGACATCATTGTTCACGGCTGGGCGGGTGACGTGGCCTGCAAGCACGTGCGTGGCCGCGACGTCACCCTGGTGCCGATCCTGCGCGCCGGCCTGGGCCTGCTGCCCGGCGTGCAGACCCTGCTGCCGTCCGCGCCGATCAGCGTGGTCGGCTTCAAGCGCAACGAGGACACGCTGGAAGCCGAGGGCTACTACGAAAACCTCGCACCCGGCATCGACGACCGTCGTGCGCTGATCCTCGATCCGATGCTGGCCACCGGCGGCACGCTGATCGCCACGGTCGATCTGCTGAAAGCCGCCGGCTGCGGCGACATCCGCATGCTCTGTCTGGTCGCCGCGCCCGAAGGCCTGAAGCGCCTCGCCGACACCCATCCCGACGTCCATGTCTTCGCCGCCGCCATCGACGAACGCCTCAACAAACACGGCTATATCCTTCCCGGCCTCGGCGACGCCGGCGACCGGCTGTTCGGCACGCCGCAGATGTAGCGACAACTGCCGCTCACCAATCACCGTGAACCAGGGCCTCTCGATGAAAACTGCGCTGTTTGCAATCGCCGTCGCCTGCATTGCATTGCCCGCGATAGGACGCGAGTCGGAACTTTGTAGATCGTTGAAGTCCTTCGTCGAATCCGTCAAACCCGACGAGACCAGAACCATCGAGTTTCATACCTCTTGGGGAACCGGATTCAAGGGCTCCAGCAAGTGGGCCATGTTTGAAAAGCGCTGCATTCACGAGGAGTACCCGGCGGCGGTGAATGCCTGTGACTTATTGATGGAACATGGGGCAGTCGAGTTTTCTAGCCAGAACTTTTCCGATGTTCTCTCCTGCCTTTCGCCGAAGACAAGAATCAGTCCGGAAGTTCGAGTGGAAGTAGCTGAAGTGAGCTTTCCTCGCGGGACGCATGATCGTGGGGCTCATATCAATTTGGCGTTTGGCTGGAACGAAGACATAGGCGGCATGTCCCTCAAGATCCAAGCAGACGGTTACTAGCAGCGCCGTGCTTCGTCATGCCTGAACTGCAGCCCTTCACCACCCACACTGTCGACAACCAGCCACCCGAGCTGCTGCAGCTGAACCTGTTCGACAGCGATCCGGTGCTGCAGCGACATCTGGCCGCGCAAGGTGGCGACTGGGGCTCGGAACACCTGTCGCGTTACGGTGCGCTGGCCGGCGGCGAGCTGGCCGAACAATCGACACTGGCCAATCGCAACCGGCCCGAGCTGCACACCCACGACCGCTTCGGCCATCGCATCGACGAGGTGCGCTTTCATCCCGCCTATCACCGGCTGATGTCGGCGGCGATGGACCACGAGGTCCACGCCTTCGCCTGGAACCGTCGCGACCGTGAAGGCGCGCAGGTAGTGCGCGCGGCGCTGGCCTTCCTGCACAACCAGGCCGACGCCGGCACCAGTTGTCCGTTGACGATGACCGCTGCGGCAGTTCCCGCGCTGATGGCCGAGCCGCGCATCGCGGAAACCTGGCTGCCGCGCATCACCAGCCGTTACTACGATCCGTCGTTGCAGCCGGCTGAACACAAGCGCGGCTGCACCATCGGCATGGGCATGACCGAGAAGCAGGGCGGCTCCGATGTGCGCGCCAACCGCACGCGGGCGACACGCCAAGGCGACGGCAGCTATCGGCTGATCGGCCACAAGTGGTTCTTCTCCGCACCGATGTGCGACGCCTTCCTGGTGCTGGCGCAGGCCGATGAAGGGCTCACCTGCTTCCTGCTACCGCGCTGGTGTCCGAACGGCGGCCGCAACGCGATCCGCATCCAGCGACTCAAGGACAAGCTCGGCGACCACAGCAACGCCTCGTCGGAAGTCGAGTTCGAGAATGCCTACGCCGAGCGCGTCGGTGATGAAGGTCGTGGCGTTGCGACGATCCTGCAGATGGTCGCGCTGACACGCCTCGACTGCATGCTCGGCTCCGCCGGTTTGATGCGCATGGCACTGGTGCAGGCCATCCACCACGCGCGCCACCGCAGCGCCTTCGGCAAGCGCCTCATCGAACAGCCGCTGATGTGCTCCGTGCTCGCCGACCTAGCGCTGGAATCCGAGGCATCGACCGCGCTGTTCCTGCGCATCGCGCGTGCCGTCGATGCTTCCGAGTGCGACCCCGCGGAGAATGCGCTGGCCCGCGTCGGCACCGCCATCGGCAAATTCTGGGTCTGCAAGCGTACGCCGGCGATGGTCAACGAGGCGCAGGAATGCCTCGGCGGCGCCGGCTACGTCGAGGAGTCGATGCTGCCGCGACTGTTCCGGCAGTCGCCGCTGAACTCGATCTGGGAAGGCAGCGGCAACGTACAGTGTCTCGACGTGCTGCGCGCGCTGGTGAAACAACCGGAATGCAGGGATGCCCTGCTCGCCGAGATCAACGCGGCAAAAGGCGAGCAGACGGCGCTGGATAGCCTGCATGACAACCTCGAACGCGCGCTGTCCAAACCGATCGACGAAACCGAAGCCCGCCACTACGTCGAAGGCATGGCGTTGGGGCTGCAGGCATCACTGCTGCTGCGTCATTCGGCGGACGGCATCGGTGCGGCGTTCTGTGAGGCGCGGCTTGGTGAAGGCCGAGGTCTGGTATTTGGAAGCACCAACACCCGCTGGCCGTCCACGATGATTGACGACGCATTCCCCGACACACGCGCCAGAACACGCGGCAGCAGTCAGTCCTGACCGATCCCGAACAGGCGGCGGCCGACATCGACGTAGAGCAGCGGCAGCTGCCGCAGGTCATCGAGACAAGTGTTTTCGTTGACCTGGTGGATGCTGGCGTTGATCAGGCCGAGCTCCACCACCTCGCTGCCCAGCGGCGCGATGAAGCGTCCGTCCGAGGTACCGCCGCCGGTATCGGCACGCGGCTCGATGCCGCAAACCGACTGCACCGCAGCCACTGCCGCATCGCGCAGGCGTCCCGGTGACGTCAGGAACGGCTCGCCGGAAAGTCGCCATTCGATCTCGAAGTCCACGGCATGTCGTTGAAGGACAGCTTCGACCCGATCACGCAGATCATCCGGCGCGGATGCCGGACAGAAGCGGAAGTTGATCAGCGCTTCCAGCCGACCGGGAATGACGTTGTCGGCACCGGTGCCGGCATTGAGGTTGGAAATCTGGAAGCTGGTCGGCGGAAATACCTGTTTCCCGTCTTCGACCACGCCGTCGTCCCAGCGCTCGGCCACCAGCTCCGCCAATGCCGGCGCCAGTCGGTGGATCGGGTTGGACGCCTTGTCCGGATACGCGACATGACCCTGCACGCCATTTACGCGCAGTCGACCGTGCAGCGAACCGCGACGCCCGATGCGCACCAGATCACCGAAACGTTCGATGGATGACGGCTCGCCAACCACGCAGTAGTCGGGAACCAGCCCGTTCTCCGACAACCACGGCGCGACCCGGCGAACACCATCCTGCGCTGGGCCTTCCTCATCGGAGGTCAGCAGCAGCATGAGGCGACCGCTGCGGCCTTGCATCATCGGTGCCATCTGCTCCAGCGCCACGGTCATCGCGGCGACGGCGCCCTTCATGTCCGCGGCACCACGGCCGTAAAGGTGACCGTCACGCTGCACCGGCGTGAACGGATCGCTATCCCAGTCCTCGCGCGGTCCGGGCGGCACCACGTCGGTGTGGCCGAGGAACATCAGTGCCGAACCTTCCTCACCGAGCACGGCAATCAGGTTGTCGACCTCGCCAAAGCGCAGCTTGTGGACCGTGAAGCCGGCAGCAGCAAGCCGCTCGGCGATCATTGCCTGGCAGCCGGCGTCGTCCGGCGTCACCGAGGGCCTCGCGATCAGCGCCTCCGTCAACGCAACGGTGGCATCGCCCATGTCCAGCGACACCGAAGACGCGACGTCACTCACGGCTCGGCGGTCCCCAAGCGCGCGGCGAACAGCGTGTCCTTGAAACCCACGCTGACCGCACCATCCGGCGTCACCAGCACCGGTCGCTTGATCAGCGCCGGGTGATCGCGCAGCAGCACGATCCACTCCGCCGCCGAACCCGGCGACCTGCGCGCCTCCGGCAGCTGCCGCCAGGTGGTGCTGGAACGATTGATCAGCGTGTCCCAACCACCGAGCTCGTCAGCCCAGCGGCGCAGCGTGTCGCCACTCACGGGTTCGGCGCGATAGTCCACGAAGTGGAAGCCGATGCCCTTGCGGTCCAGCCAGCGCCGCGCCTTGCGGCAGGTATCGCAGCTGGGCAGACCGTAGAGCAGCACCGTGTCATCCGACGGTTCCGGCTTTGCCGGCGCGGTGGCCGCATCATTCTTCACCAGCCGGAGCGCCGCCACTATTCCGCGCTCCGCAGCAATTCGTTGATCGAGGTCTTGCTGCGGGTCTTCTCGTCCACGCGCTTGACGATGACCGCGGCATACAGGCTGTGGCTGCCATCGGCGGCCGGGAGGCTGCCGGCGACGACCACACTGCCGGCGGGCACGCGGCCATAGCTGACCTCACCCGTGGCCCGGTCGTAGATGCGTGTCGACTGGCCAAGGAACACGCCCATGCCGATGACGCTGCCGCGCTCGACGATGACGCCTTCGACCACTTCCGAGCGCGCACCGATGAAGCAGTCGTCCTCGATGATGGTAGGCGCGGCCTGGATCGGCTCCAGCACGCCGCCGATGCCAGCACCGCCGGACAGATGGCAGTTGCGGCCAATCTGCGCGCAGCTGCCCACGGTTGCCCAGGTGTCGACCATCGTGCCTTCGCCGACGAAGGCACCGATGTTGACGAAGCTCGGCATCAGCACCACGTCTCGACCGATGTGCGCGCCGCGGCGCACGATGGCGCCCGGCACCACGCGCGCGCCGACCGCCTTGAACTTCGCCGCATCGAAACCGCCGAAGCGTGCCGGCACCTTGTCCCAGAACGGCGCCGGCTGGCCGTCCATGACCTCCGTATCGGTGACCCGGAAATACAGGAGCACGGCCTTCTTCAGCCATTCGTTGACGATCCAGCCACCGTCGGCAGCCGGCTCGGCCACGCGCAGCCGACCGTCCTCGATGCCGGCAATGGCCGCGCCAATGTCGCCGCGCAGCGAGGTCCAGTCGCAGTCGCCGAGTTCGGCGCGGTATTCCCAGGCCTCGTTGATGCGCTTGGCCAGCGCGGCATCGGTAGCAGGTGTGGTGACGCTCATGTTCCGTTCTCTTTGCCGTAGGCGGAGTCGACACATTCGACCAGAGCCTGCCGCAGTGCAGCAAGTCGGGCTTCATCGGTGATAGCGTGATCGGCTTCGTCGCTGATCTGGAAAATGTCCTCGACGCGCTCGCCGTAAGTGGCGATGCGCGCGTCATGCACGCGCAGGTCGTGCTCGCGCAGCACCGCGGCCACCTGTGCCAGCAGACCGGGGCGATCCGCGCAGACCAGGCTCAACTCGGTGACGTCATGGTCGGGAATCTGGCGGAACTCGACCTGCGCCGGCATGCGGAAGTGTCGCAGCTGTCGTGGTACGGCGCGGCGCACCGGCTCGACGCGATACGGCGTCTTCGCCAGCGCACGATCGAGCGTGTCGACAATCACCTGCGCGCGGCGCGCCGGGTCGATGACGCCACGCCCGGTATCCACCACCTGGAAGGTGTCGAGGCTCATGCCGGACAACGAGTTGACCACCCTCGCCTCCACCACCGGCAGCTCCAGGCGATCCAGCGCCGCCGCGACGGTGGCGAACAGACCGTCGCGATCCGGGCAATACACGAACACCTCCAGGGCGCCCGGGCGCTGGTGCGGCCGCGCCAGCACCAATGCGGCGCTGTCATCGTCACCATGCCGCTTCTGGTGCGCGGCGATGCCAATGGTCTGCCAGGCGATCTGCTCGGGGCGATAACGCAGGTAACTCTCGTCGGGGAACTCGGCCCACACGGCATCAATGCTCGCGTCGTCGAGACCGGCCTGATGCAGGCGCTGGCGCGCGGCGTCCCGGGTTTCAGCCACCCGTTCCTCGGCATAGGCGCGATGCTCCAGCCCGCGGCGCAGCGCGAAGCGCGTGGCGGCATAGAGATCGGCCAGCAGGCGGTCCTTCCAGGCGTTCCACAGCTTCGGACTGGTACCGGCGATATCGGCAACGGTGAGCAGGTAAAGGTAGTCGAGGCGCTCGCGATCACCGACCTGCGTGCCGAAGGCCTGCACCACTTCCGGATCCGAAATGTCCTTGCGCTGGGCGGTCACCGACATCAGCAGGTGTTGGCGGACCAGCCATTCGATCAGGTCGGTATCGGCGGCACCGAGACCATGCTGTTCGCCGAATGCCCGCGCGTCCTCGGCGCCCAGTTCGGAATGATCGCCACCTCGGCCCTTGGCGATGTCGTGGAACAGGCCGGCCAGCAGCAACAGCTCCGGCTTGCGCAGGCGCGGCCAGACCTGGTGCGCCAGCGAAAAGCGCTCCACCGAGGATTCGTCGGCGAAGCTGGCGATGTTGCGGAGCACCGCCAACGTGTGTTCGTCCACGGTATAGACGTGGAACAGGTCGAACTGCATGCGCCCGGACACGCGCCCGAAGGCTGGCAGGTAGCGCCCCAGCACGCCCAGCCGCGCCATCCGCGACAGCTGCTCGACCGCGCCCGGACCGCGCACGATGCCCATGAATTCGCGGGCGGCTTCAGGATCGCCGTCGAGGTGGTCGCCCACGACATCCAGCGCCTCGCCCAGCGCACGCGCCGTCTCGGAATGCAGCGCCGACACCTCGGGATGCTGCTGCCAGACCTGGAACAGGCGCAGGATGCTGAGCGGCTCACGGCGAAAGCGCGACACGTCGTCGACGGCGAGATAGCCGCGCCGGATCTCGAAACCGCCGCCCAGCGCGACCGGCGCCTCGCGCCCTTCGCCGCTGGCTGCGGCCAGATGTTCCTCGAAGCGCTGCAGGATGCGCGAGTTCAACCGAAGCACCAGCGCCGCGCTGCGGTAGAAACCCTGCATCAGCTGCTCGACGGCAAGGTTCTCGCGATGCCGGTCCTCGTAGCCGAACAGTTTGGCAAGGCTGGTCTGGTGCTCGAACAGCAGGCGTTCCTCGCGTCGCCCGGCCACGCGATGCAGGCCGTAGCGAAGCCGCGACAGCGCACGCCGCTCACGCTCCAGGGTGCCGAATTCGTCCTCGCCCAACGCGCCACTGGCGGCGAAGGCTGCCAACCCGCCGCGACCGAGCAGGCGTCGCGCCATCCACAGCAGGGTCTGCACGTCACGCAGGCCGCCCGGGCCATCCTTGAGGTTCGGTTCGAGGTTGTAGGCGGTGTCGTTGTAGCGCGCGTGACGCTCGATCTGCTCCTGGCGCTTGGCGCGGAAATAGTCTGCCGGCGACCACATGTGGACCGGCGACACCTCGGCAACCAATGCGTCGAAAACGACCTCCGGCCCAGCCAGCAAACGCGCTTCCATGAGTGCCGTCACCACGGTGAGGTCGTCGCTGGCCAGCGTGCGGCACTGCTCCAGGGAACGCAGCGCGTGGCCCGGCGACAGGCCGATGTCCCAGAGGCTGGCGAAGAAGCCTTCCAGCCCCTCGCGGCAGGCCGGCTCGTCATCGGGCTCGACCAGCACCAGCAGGTCGATGTCGGATTCGGGAAACAGCTCGCCGCGGCCATAGCCGCCAGTGGCGATCAGGCAGGCCGGCGAGACATCCGGCAGCGCACGCTGCCAGGCGGCGACCAGCACTGCATCGACATCGCGGGCACGGCGCGCCAGCAGGCGATCAATGTCCAGGCCGCGCTCGAAGTCGGCGCCGAGACTGTCACTGCTGTTGTCCAGCGCCTCGCGCGCCAGCGCCAGCCATTGCGAATCATCGCCCGCAGCGGACAACGCGTCGGTGATCCGTGCGGCCGAGGAAGAAGTCGACGTGATTGGCAGGCTGCTGCTCATCGCGCTGCTCGCCGAGTGACCGTCAGAGGTTGTTGTCGTCGCCGGGAATCCGGGTCAGCACCTCGGCGCCGTCATCAGTGACGGCGATGGTGTGCTCCCACTGTGCCGACAAGGAGCGATCCTTGGTGACCACCGTCCAGCCATCCGGCAGCAGGCGCGTGTGCCGCGCGCCAGCGTTGACCATCGGTTCGATGGTGAAGGTCATGCCCTTCTCCAGCTTGAGACCGGCGCCGGGACGGCCGTAGTGCAGCACCTGCGGATCCTCGTGGTAGATCTGCCCGATGCCGTGGCCGCAGTATTCGCGTACCACCGAGAAGCGCTCGGATTCGGCGTAGGTCTGGATCGCATGGCCGACATCGCCCAGCGTGGCGCCCGGCTTCACGGCGCGGATACCGCGCCACATCGCCTCGCGGGTCACCTCGACCAGGCGCTTGGCCAGCACCGAGGGCTCGCCGGCAACGAACATGCGGCTGTGATCGCCGTGCCAGCCGTCCTTGATGACGGTGACATCGATATTGATGATGTCGCCGTCCTTGAGGATCTTGGCCGGGCTCGGGATGCCGTGGCAGATGACGTTGTTGACCGAGGTGCAGCTGGTGGCCGGAAAGCCCTTGTAGCCGACGTTGGCCGGGATCGCCTTCAGCTCGTTGACGATGAAGTCATGGCAACGAACGTCCAGCTCCTCGGTGGTCACGCCCGGCTGGACATATTCACCGATCATCTCCAGCACCTCGGCGACCATACGGCCGGCGACGCGCATCTTCTCGATCTGTTCGGGGGTCTTGATGGTTACGCTCATGCGGGGATTATCCCAACTTGCGCCCTGCGGGGCCAGCCGCCTATAATTCGCGGGCTTTGCCGGGCGTTTGTGCCCGTCAGGCCGTCCACGCCGGACGTCACCGGTGAATACACACCCGCGTCGCCAACCCGTTTCGGGGTGCCTCGTTCAGTTTGGACAAGGTCGAAACGGCAGCCGCGGGGAGGACCAACCCCGGAATTGTGTGCGAATCCCTCGCAAGAGACCGCACATCCATGTGCGGACTTTCAGAAAAGAGTCGCATGGGCGCAATTCCATACTTTCATGAAGGAACTCAAAGATGCCCCAAGTCACCATGCGCCAGATGCTGGAAGCCGGCGTTCACTTCGGTCACCAGACCCGTTACTGGAACCCGAAGATGGGCCCGTACATTTTCGGCGCCCGCGGCAAGATCCACATCATCAACCTCGAGAAGACCCTGCCGCTGTTCAACGACGCGATGAACTTCATCTCCGGCGTTGCCCAGAAGCGCGGCACCGTGCTGTTCGTCGGCACCAAGCGCAGCGCCCGCGAAGCGTTGCAGGAAGAGGCCGCACGCTGTGGCATGCCGTTCGTCGCCAACCGCTGGCTGGGCGGCACGCTGACCAACTTCGCCACGGTGAAGAAGTCGGTTGCCCGCCTGAAGGAGCTGGAAGCCGCCGAGACCGATGGCACCTTCGAGAAGCTGGTCAAGCACGAAGTGCTGTCGCGCCGTCGTGAGCGCGAGAAGCTGGAGAAGTCGCTGGGTGGCATCAAGGACATGAACCGCCTGCCGGACGTGCTGTTCGTGATCGACATCGGCCACGAAGACATCGCCGTGCTGGAAGCCAAGAAGCTGGGCATCCCGGTGGTCGCCGTGGTTGACTCCAACTACGACCCCAACCTGGTCGACTACGCCATCCCGGGCAACGACGACGCCATCCGCGCCGTGCAGCTGTATGCCCGCGCCGCCGCTGACGCCGTACTGGAAGGCAAGGCCGCCGCGCCGATCACCGCCAAGGGCGGCAACGATGACTTCGTTGAGCTCGACGCCGACGGCAACCCGGTCGTCGTTGAAGCCGAAGCCCCGAAGAAGCGCGCTCCGGCCAAGAAGGCTCCGGCCAAGAAGCCGGCCGCGAAGAAGGCTCCGGCCAAGAAAGCCGCTGCCAAGGCCGACGACAACACGGCTGAAACCAGCGCCGAGTAATGTCGCCTCGACGCACGCGGTTCGCCGCGTGCGTCGCACCCCGCAATTCCCGCTTCCCCTGTGTCTGCGGTCATGGCCGCGGCACGACATCACATTGAGGTAACCCCATGCAGATCACTGCGAACATGGTCAAGGAACTGCGCGAGCGTTCCGGCGCCGGCATGATGGAGTGCAAGAAGGCACTCACCGAGCTCAACGGCGACATCGAAGCCGCCATGGAGCACCTGCGCAAGACCGGTCTGGCCAAGGCAGACAAGAAGGCCGACCGCGTCGCCGCCGAAGGCCGCGTGTTCTTCGCACAGGACGGCGGCAAGGCCGTGCTGGTCGAGATCAACTCCGAGACCGACTTCGTCGCCAAGGACGAGAACTTCATCGCCTACGGTGACGCCGTAGCCGCCGCCGCGCTGTCCTCCGGCGCCGCCGACATCGACGCGCTGAAGACCGCCTCGCTGGGCAACGGTACTGTCGAGGAAGGTCGCGCCGCGCTGATCGCCAAGGTCGGCGAGAACGTGCAGCTGCGCCGCATGATCCGCGTCGAATCGTCCAACAACGTGGTCGGCTACATCCACGGTGGCCGCATCGGCGTGCTGGTCGAGCTGGCCGGCGGCGACGAGGAACTGGCCCGCGGCCTCGCCATGCACGTCGCGGCCATGAGCCCGCCGTACAACAAGGCAGCCGACGTTCCGGCCGACTTCGTCGAGAAGGAAAAGGAAATCGAGCTGGCCAAGATGAGCGAGAAGGACCGCGCCAAGCCGGCCGAGATCCTCGAGAAGATCATCAGCGGCAAGACCAGCAAGATCGTCAACGAGAACACCCTGTACGGCCAGCCCTACGTGCTGAACACCGACATGACCGTCGAGGCTACCGTCAAGGCCGCCGGCGCCGACGTGGTGCGCTTCGAGCGCCTCGTGGTCGGCGAAGGCATCGAGAAGGTCGAAGAGGACTACGCCGCGGAAGTGGCGAAGGCCATGCAGGTTTGATGCAGTTCTGAATTGACGGCAACGATCTGGATCAACGATCTGATTCAGCCGAAACGCCGGAGCAACACGGGAAGGCCGCGGGAAACCGCGGCCTTCTTCATTTCCGTCGACACCACGCTCGACTGTTCGGAGCGAGTGAGCCGTGCACTGGCATTCAGGGCACGCCGATTCCCCACTTCAAGCCGGCGTAGAGCTTGTCACCACCCGGAGCCAGGCCCATCAGGAAACTGAAGGTGGAGTCCAGTCCGTCGTAGGCCACCCGCAGTTTATAGAGGTCATCCTCGTTTTCGAGGCGGTCATCGAGCAGTTCCTTGATCCGATCAAGCCGCACCCGCAACTGCTCGTAGGTGATGTTGCCTTCCTTGTAGGAGCGGAAAGCGTTCTCGCTCATCGTCTCGGCGCTGGCCAGCGCGTTTCGTACGCTGCGGCTGTAGTCCGACTCGTGCTGGTTCAGCTTGCCGTTGAGCTTGTAGGCCTCGATCAGGCCACCCAGGAACGTGGCCGCGTTGCCGAGATTGCCCAGGGCCTTCATGCCTCGTGACGTCGCCTGGTTCACCGCGCGCTGCGCATTGCGTTGCGCGGAGGCCGCCTGGTTGAAGGCACCGCGCGCACTGGATGCCGACTGCCCGCCCTGCGCGAGCTGTCTGGCCAGGGGCACGGTCGTTTCCCGGGCCGCGTTGAGGTTGGCCTTGGCCGCCTCTTCCACCACACCCTGTATCGTGCCACCAGCACTGACCACGTTGACCGCTTCGCTCACGTAGTCTAGTGCGGACGGCGACTGCGCCGATTCCGGATTGCTGCCCCAGGGATCGACGAAATACATCGGATTGCCGGCCGCGTAGGCGTAGGGATTGAAGGCCAGCGGATTCAGCCACGGCCCGCTGCGGTCACGCGACAGGAAGCGCATGCTGACGCTGTCGTAGAAGCGCGCTCCCATGACGTACAGACGCGACACCGTGTCGCTGATGACGAAATACTCGCCACCCCAGGTGAAAGGATTGTCGATGATCGACCCTGCCACCGAACCGGCTTCACTGCGCCGACCGTAGGGCGAGTAGCCGTAGCTGGCGATCACCGTGCCGGCATCGTCGGTGATGGCGAGCGCGTTGCCGATTTCGTCGAAGTGGTAGTACTGCCGCTGCGTGCCGTTGGTTCGATACAGCAGGCGGCCATTGGGCAGACTGACGTAGTGCCAGGACGGCGTTCCCGACGAGTAACTGGTGCCGACCGCCGGCTGTGCGAAGCCATAGTTCCAGGCCAGTGTGATGTCGGCAGCACCGGCGGCATGCGCCACCAGATGACCCAGCGCATCCCAGCCCAACGCATCGCTGCCACCGGATGTGCGGCTGCTGGCGCGCATGAACGGATCGCGGCCAAAGCCGATGCCGTCAATCGCGGTCACCGCGCCCTTGCCGTCGTGACTGGCGCTGGTCAGCTCGAAGGAGGCGTTCACCGATGCGCTCTCGACCGCCGTCGCCACGCTGTAGTGGGTCGGCTGTTCACGGCTGGCACTGCTGATGAAACCGGATGCGTCGCGAACCAGCTGCAGATCAACGAAGGCACCGTGCTGCACGCGCTGCGTGCGCCCGTTGTCATCGTAGGTCCAGCTGCTGCTGACACCGTTGGGTCGGGTCATGCCTGTGATCCGCCCGACCGCATCGTGACTGAAGCCGGTCACGCCACCCAGACCGTCATCCATCTGACTGAGCAGGCCGCCGGCATCGTAGCTGTAGGTCACCACAAGCCCGCCCGGATAGATCACACTGCTGACGCGTCCCGTCGCCGGCTGCCGGTTGATGGTCAGGCCATTCGACGCAGTGACCCGACCTTCGACATCGTGTGCCAGCGACAGTCCGCTCCCGCCGCTCAGCCGTCCCATATCGTCGTAGCTGAAATCGATGTCGGTGGTGGTGACGCCGTCGAAGCCGCGACGCCGGGTGAGGTGTCCCATGGCGTCGTAACTCTGCGTGTCGGTATCGCCATCGGCAAAGGTGATGACGTCGTAGCGGTTGCGGTTGTCGTGCGTGTAGGTGGTGGTGTCGCCGTCAGGATCGCTGGACGATGTCAGCCTTCCCGCGCTGTCGTAGGTCCAGCTCCAGTTGCCGCCCACCGGGTCGGTCACCGAGGTCAGCAGCGCCAGCGCGTTGTGGCTGGTGTCGAGGCCAAGCGATCCGGCGTCGATTCCGGCCAATCGTCCCGCTGCGTCGTAGCGGTAGTCGGTTTGCCGTCCGGCGGCGTCAGTCTGTCGCTGCAGGCGACCCAGCTCGTCATAGTCCAGCGTCGTGGTGCCGCCGGCAGGCCAGTCGATCGCCGTCACCCGGCCCCAGCCATCGTGCTCGAAACCCGTGGTTTCGTTCTCGCCGTTGCTCACCGACAGCAACTGGCCGACGGCATCGTGGCTGTACGTCCACACACCGCCCCAGGACTGCGTGATCGTCGCCGGGAAGCCCAGCGCGCTGTAGGTGAAACTGGTGGTTTCACCGTTCGCGCGTGTTTCGCTCTCTTTGCGGCCCAGCAGGTCGTAGGCAATCGTGGTCGTCTGCGACAGGGCGTCGGTGATGCTGGTGACGCGATCGGCATTGTCGTAGCCGTAAGTCCGCACGTTGCTGTCGGCATCGGTGAACTGCACCAGTCGCCCGTTGCCGTCGTACTGCATGGACGTGGTCAGACCGCGCTCGTCGGTCATGCTGGTCAAACGATCCATGCCGTCGCGGGTGAAGCTGCGCATGCTGCCGTCTTCGTGGGTGATCGACTGCAGCCGCCACAGTGCATCGTAGGCGTAGGTGTCGGTGTTGCCGGAGGCATCGGTGCGCGTCTGCAGCATGCCGTCGGCGCGATAGGTGCGCGTTTCCGTACCGCCCAGCGGGTTCTGCGCGGTCAGCAACTGTCCGCGTGCGTTGACGGTCATGTTCCAGGTCGCGCCGCCGGGCTCGACGTAGCTGGTCAGGTTGCCGCTGGCGTCCCTGCCGAATTCCCAGCTTCGTCCGTCGTCTGTGCTGATGCGATCAAGGTCGAAATAGTCAAAACCGTCGTTGCTGCTGCTCTGGTATTCGTAGCTGGCGACGTTGCCATCGGCATCGGTGGCGGTGGCGATCTGCCCGCTCAGCGGGGCGTAGCTCATGCTGCGACTGCGACCGATGGCGTCGGTGACCGTCTCGCGCCGGCCACTGCTGTCGTAGCTAGTCGTCTCCACATCGAGATCCGGATTGGTCAGTCCGATCAGACGCCCCATCGCGTCGTGCGTGTGGACGACTTCATCACCGTCGGGATCGGTGACCGTGGTATCGGGCGCGTTGTAGTCGAAACTCCAGACGCCGCCACCGGCATCCGTCTGCGTCAGCACCCGATGGGCGCCGTCCCAGGCCGTCACCAGCGGCACGTTGCCTTCATCCAGCGTCCACTGGGTCATCAGGTCCGAGCCGAGGTAATCGAACGTCGTGACGTTGCCGGTGGCGTCTGTCACGGTCTTCAGTTGCTGGTTGAAATCGGTGAACAGGGCGGTGTTGCGGGTGCCGTCGGTGATTTGCGAATAGAACTGCAGGCCGCTGATGGTCATGCCCAACTGCCGGCCCAGCCCGTCGCTGACGCTGTTCGGCACCACATCGGCGCCGCCATTGGCGTAGCCGAAGGTCAGCGCATTGCCGTTGCGGTCGCTGATCGACTTCAACCGGCCATCGGCATGGAAGCGATAGTGGCGCTGGTCACTGGGATCCATGAGCACGAAGTCGCCGCCGTCCTCGACCAGTTGGAAACGACCGTCCAGCGGCCGGTTGAGCACCCAGTCTGGGCCAACCTTGTCGAAGCGGATGCGCTGACCGTAACGGAAGTCGATATCGACCCGCGTGCTGTCGCCACTCAGGCCCATGCCGATATTGGTGCGCCAGCCGTCACCCAGGCGTCCGCGACGACCGTCCGCGCTGAGCAGGCCGGAGCTGTAGTAGCGACTGAAAACCAGCGGCATCGGGCCATCCAGCCGCAGATCCGGCGGGTAGTACTCGAACAGTTCTCCGGAGAAGGTGTTGACCGGGTCGGCATCCTCCCCGGAGTCGGTTTCGTCAGCCCCGCCTGCGGGCGCGCCGTTCTCGGAAACCACCGTGATGCTCAACGGGCAGTTGGCGCCGGCATCATTCGGTGCGTAAAACCAGGCCGCGGTCATGCTGGTGGTGCCGGGCACGAGGCCACAGATGCGGTAAACGCCGAGGTTGTACTTCGAGAACGGAAAGCCGGCCAGCGAGGTATCACCCGGCGATGCCGAGGCATTGGCGCCCGGCGGTGCCGGCAGGCCGTAATCGCTGGGTTCCGATTCGGCAACGTCCGCCACGATTTCCCAGGTGACGCACTCTCCGGCGCGAATCGTGATTTCCGACGGACCACAGCGATGGGCCTGGGCTGCCATGGAAGACAGCAGGCCAAGCATGGCGACGCTGACTGCGAGGTGTTTGCGAGGGTTCATGGCGCGCCCCCCTCGAAGCCGGATTCGAAGATCCGCAGATTCGGGCCGCTGGCGCGACCGGTGATATTGCCGGCGGCGTCATAGTTGTAGGCAATGACCGACGATTCGGTACGTACTTCGGTGAGGCGACCGGCCTCGTCGTAGCTGTAGTCGTAGGTTTGCGTACTGGCCCCCAGAGCCAGCGGGCAGCTCCAAACCAGCAGCAAAACTGCGCTGCGAGTGCGTCGGTTGCGGTTCATCGCACCTTCCCCTTTTCAGCGTGATCCCATCATGCCTGATCGTGAAGACGATTTCCGCCGCGGTCCGCCAACAACCGCGGCTCCCATGGTTTGCAACGAGGCAGGGGCCTCCAGGCCGACAACTGACGCCAGAAAACACTGATTCCGCTAGAATGCGGTCGTTTTGCCCGCCCCCAACGGAGCCACGCCGTGAACGCCGACACCATCAAGTACCGCCGCATCCTCCTCAAACTCAGCGGCGAGGCCTTGATGGGCCAGGCCGACTACGGCATCGATCCCGCCGTGATCCAGCGCATGGCGCAGGAGATCAAGGAAGTCAGCGAGGCCGGCGTGCAGGTTGGCGTGGTCATCGGTGGCGGCAACATCTTCCGCGGCGAAGGCCTGGCTGCTTCCGGGATGGATCGGGTCGCTGCCGACAACATGGGCATGCTGGCCACGGTGATGAACGCGCTGGCCATGCAGGACGCACTGGAAAAGGTCGGCGTTCACGCGCGGGTGATGAGCGCGCTGAAGATCAACGAAGTCTGCGAGGACTACATCCGCCGCCGCGCCATCCGCCATCTGGAAAAAGGCCGGGTAACGCTGTTCGCCGCCGGCACCGGAAATCCCTTCTTCACCACCGATTCGGCGGCAGCGCTGCGCGCCATCGAGATCAATGCCGACCTGCTGCTCAAGGGCACCAAGGTGGACGGCGTCTACGATGCCGACCCGCAGAAAGTCGCCGACGCCAAGCGCTTTGATCGCCTGAGCTACAAGGAAGTCATCAACCGCAACCTGCGGGTGATGGACACCGCCGCGATCGCGCTGTGCCGCGACTACAACGTCCCGCTGCGCATTTACGACATGACCGTACCTGGCAACCTGCGCCGCATCGTCGAAGGCCAGACCATCGGCACGCTGGTCACCCGCGAGGACTGATTCTCGCCACCATTGCCCCACAGCAGCCGGGGCGGCCATACGCCACGGCATCGCCTATAATGGCTGATTGTCATCCATCACCCGCTCAGAATTAGCGGACAACGACCGGACAAGGCCATGATCAAGGACATCCTCAAGGACGCCGAATCCCGCATGGGAAAGAGCGTCGAAGCACTGCGCCACGAACTGGTCCGCGTGCGTACCGGTCGCGCCAGCAGCGCGCTGGTCGATCACATCAAGGTGTCGTACTACGGTTCGGACATGCCGCTGAGCCAGGTTGCCAGCGTTGCCGCCACCGATGGCCGCACCCTGACCATCACGCCCTGGGAAAAGAACATGGTCGGCCCTGTGGAAAAGGCGATCCTGGCTTCAGACCTCGGCATCACGCCAACCACGGCCGGGACCGTCATCCGCATCAACATGCCCGCATTGACCGAGGAGCGTCGCCGCGACCTCGGCAAGCAGGTCGCGCATGAAGGCGAGAACAGCAAAGTCGCGGTGCGCAACATCCGCCGCGATGCCATGCAGAACGTCAAGGATCTCCTCAAGGACAAGGAAATCACCGAGGACGAGGAGCGCCGCGCCGAACAGGACATCCAGCAGCTCACCGACCGCTTCGTCAAGGACATCGACGAGGTGGTGAAGGCCAAGGAAGCCGAGCTGATGGAAATCTGATCCCGCGATGCCGGGATCCGTTGTGGACAATCAAGCCGCGAAGCCCAACGTCGTGCCCCGCCACCTGGCGGTGATCATGGACGGCAATGGTCGCTGGGCGCAGCGCCGTCACCGGCCGCGCAGCATCGGCCATCGCGCCGGCGCGCGGGCGGTCAACCTGTGCGTGGACTACTGCCTCGACCACGGTATCGACGCGCTGACCCTGTTCGCCTTCTCCAGCGAGAACTGGCAGCGGCCGGCCGACGAAGTCGGCGCGCTGATGCAGTTGTTCATGCGCGCGCTGGATCGCGAGGTGGATGAACTGCATCGTCGAGGCGTTCGCCTGCGCTTCATCGGCGAGCGCAGTGCCTTCGCCGAGCCGCTTCGCCAGCGCATGCAGCGCGCGGAGACCGTCACCACTGACAACCGACGCCTGCACCTCAACATTGCCGCCAACTACGGCGGCCGCTGGGACATCGCCCAGGCAAGCCGCCGACTGGCCGAGGACGTGGCCGCAGGCCGCCTCGCCGCTGACGGTATCGACGAAGCCACGCTGGCCTCGCGCCTGTCGCTGGCCGACCTGCCGCCGCCTGACCTGTTCATCCGCACAGGTGGCGACCAGCGCATCAGCAATTTCCTGCTCTGGCAATTGGCCTACTGCGAGCTGTGGTTCACCGACACGCTGTGGCCGGATCTGAGTCGCGAAACGCTGGACGGCGCCCTGCTCGACTTCGCCAGCCGCGAGCGTCGCTTCGGCAAGACCAGCGAGCAGGTGGCGGTAACCAGCGGCCAGGCCACGGGCACCAGCGCATGAAGCAGCGGGTCATCACCGCCATCCTGCTGGCACCGCTGGCGATCTGCGCCGTGCTGTTCCTGCCGTCGCCGGCGTTCCTCGCACTGTGGGCGGCAATCCTGCTGGCCGGCCTCTGGGAATGGACGCGCCTGGTCGGCATGCGTCGCCGCGAACGCCGCGCCATCGTGGTTCTGCTCCACGCCCTGCTGATGGCCGCACTGGCCTGGGCCGGCTGGCCGGACTGGTTTGTCCCGATCACCGTGGTCGGCGGCATCTGGTGGCTGCTGGCCAGCGCCTGGCTGCTGTTCGCCTACCGTTTTGCCGAAGCCGAAAACGCAAAAAACCGGCTGATCAAACTGCTGGCCGGCAGCTTGTCGATCATCCCCGCCTGGTGCGCACTGGCGCTGCTGCACGCAGCACCCGGCGACGGGCCGGTCTGGGCGCTGTTCAGCGTGATGCTGGTCTGGGTCGCCGACACCTTCGCCTACTTCAGCGGTCGTCACTTCGGCGGTGCCAAGCTGGCGCCAACCATCAGCCCGAAGAAGACCTGGGCCGGCTTCTGGGGCGGACTGGCCGGCAGCCTGATCTTCGCCCTGCTCGCCAGCTTCGTGCTGGGCATGGACCAGCAGCGCTGGCCGGCGTTGCTGCTGATCGCTGCCCTGGCCGCCGTTGCCTCGGTCATGGGCGACCTGTTCGAGAGCCTGCTCAAGCGGCATTCCGGTGCCAAGGATTCCGGCGCCCTGATTCCCGGCCATGGCGGACTGATGGATCGTCTCGACAGCGTGCTGGCCGCCGTGCCGGTGTTCGCGCTGGGCCGCTGGCTGCTCGGACTCTGAGGCCAGGATGAGGCGCGTCGCCATCCTCGGGGCCACCGGCTCCATCGGCGCTTCCGCGCTGGATGTCATCGCGCGCCATCCCGACCGCTTCGAGGCCTCGGTACTCAGCGCCAACACCCGCGTGGATGAACTGGTCGCGCTCTGCCATCGCTTCAAACCGCGTCGTGCGGTAATCGCCGATCCGGCACGGCGTGGTGAACTGAAGTCCGCGCTGAGCGGACTCGACTGCATCGCCGAAGCCGGCCCGGAAGCACTCGAAGCGGCGGCCGCCGATCCCGAAACCGATACCGTGCTCGCTGCCATCGTCGGTGCGGCCGGCATGCGTTCCACCCTGGCCGCTGCCCGCGCCGGCAAGCGCCTGCTGCTGGCCAACAAGGAGTCCGTGGTCGTGGCCGGCGCACTGCTAATGCGCGAAGTGGCGGCCAACGGCGCTGAAATCCTGCCGATCGACAGCGAACACAACGCCATCTTCCAGTGCCTGCCCTCATCGCAGGCTGCTGCGGATACGTCATCCGGTGTCGAGCGCATCGTGCTGACCGCCTCCGGTGGGCCGTTCCGCGGCTGGTCGCGCGAGCGGCTGGCCGAGGTCACGCCGGAACAGGCCTGCGCCCACCCGAACTGGGACATGGGCCGGAAGATCTCGGTCGATTCGGCGACGCTGATGAACAAGGGTCTGGAAGTCATCGAGGCACACTGGCTGTTTGCCGCAAGCCCCGAACAGATCGAAGTGGTCGTACACCCGCAAAGCATCGTGCATTCGCTGGTCGGCTATCGCGACGGCTCGCTGCTGGCCCAGCTCGGCCAGCCGGACATGCGCACCGCGCTGGCCTACGGCCTCGGCTGGCCGGAGCGCATCGACGCCGGCGTGCGCGCACTGGACATGGCGGCACTGGGACGGCTCGATTTCGAGCCGCCGGACCACCATGCCTTCCCCTGCCTCGACCTGGCCTTTTCGGCACTGGCCCGCGGCGGCGGCGCGCCTACCATCCTCAATGCGGCCAACGAAGTCGCGGTTTCAGCCTTTCTTCAGCGGCAATTGGGTTTCCTGTGCATCCCCGAAGTGATCGCCGCGACGCTCGATGCCGGTCTGGATGGCGACATCGACTCACTGGACGGCCTGATCGCGCTGGACGCCGCCGCCCGCCGACAAGCCGAACACGAACTGGCCCGACGACAATGAACATCCATTCCACCGATCCGCACGGACGCCAGCCATGAACGAGTTCTTCGGCTCCATCTGGTGGTTGATCGTCAGCCTCGGCATCCTGGTCACCTTCCACGAATTCGGCCACTACTGGGTCGCGCGCAAGCTCGGCGTGCGGGTGCTGCGCTTTTCGATCGGTTTCGGCCGCCCGCTGTGGCGGCGCACGGCGAAGAGCGGCACCGAGTTCCAGGTGGCGATGATCCCGCTCGGCGGCTACGTCAAGTTCCTTGATGAAGCCGAGGGCGACGTGCCGGTCGAGCAGGTGCACGAGGCCTTCAACCGGCAATCGGTATGGCGACGCTTCGCCATCGTCTTCGCCGGCCCGCTGTTCAACCTGATCCTCTGCCTCGCCCTGCTCTGGGCCATGTTCCTGGTGGGCAAGCAGGCCCTTAGCCCCGTCGTCGGACAGGTCGACGGCATCGCCGCCGAGGCCGGTTTCCAGCCGGACGAAGAACTCATCAGCATCGATGGCCAGGACATGCCGACCTGGACTCATGCCGCCATCGCCCTGACCACCGCGGCGATGGACCGCAGCGAAGTCGTGGTCAACACGCGGACCGCCAGCGGCGTGGAAGCCCGCCACGTCCTCGACATGGGCCGCCTCGCCGAAGACATCGACGAGCGCAATGCGCTGCGCGACGTCGGTCTGGTGCCGCGTCAGTTCCTGCTGCCGGCAAGCATCGGCGGCCTGAGCGACGACGGCCCGGCCAAGGCCGCAGGTCTCCGCGAAGGCGACGTCATCGAGCGCGTCGGCAGCGAGCCGGTTCGCTGGTTCAACGAGCTCGGGCCGGCCATCCAGCGTCAGGTCGGCGACGGAGCGGTCAGCGTGCAACTGCGTCGTGGCGACGAACAACTCAACGTCCAGCTGATCCCGGCACGGCAGGAAAACGCGGATGGCACGGATCGATGGGTGATCGGCATCACCCCGCCGCGCGTCAACGTCGAGTACGACGCCCTGTTCCGCTACGGACCGCTGGACGCTGTCCCTGCCGCCTTCACCGAGACCTGGCGGCTGACCACCAGCACGCTGGGCATGCTCGGCCGCATGCTGATCGGGCGCGCCTCGATCGAGAACCTTTCCGGGCCGATTTCCATCGCCCAGTACGCCAATGCATCCGCCCAGCAGGGCGTCAGCTGGTTCTTCTACTTCCTCGCCGTGCTGAGCCTGAGCCTGTGCATCATGAACCTGCTGCCGATCCCGATCTTGGACGGCGGACACCTGCTGTATTACCTTATTGAGATAATCAAGGGCAGCCCGGTCAGTGAGCGTGTGCTGATTGCGGGCCAGTACGTCGGTCTGGCCCTGCTCGCCGGCCTGATGGGATTGGCCTTCTATGTCGATCTAGCTCGTTGATCCACAACGAAAAGCCCTGAACTTTCGACACGTGGCGCCAGCCATGGCGGCACGTGTCCTTGCGCACCTGAAACGGACGTGACGATGACGCGACATTCCGCCCTCCTGACCCTCACCTTTGCTGTCGCCACCATCGCGCAGCCAGCCCTGCAGCCCGCACAGGCACAACTCCTGATGCCGGACGATGGCAGTTGGGTCATTTCCGACATCCGCGTCGACGGCCTGCAGCGCATCTCGGCGGGCACGGTGTTCAACTACCTGCCACTGGAGAAGGGCGACCGCATGGATCGCCAGCGCAGCGGCGATGCGATCCGCACGCTGTTCAAGACCGGTTTCTTCCAGGACGTGAAACTGGAGCGACAGGGCGACATCCTGGTGATCACCGTGGTCGAGCGCCCGGCGATCAACAAGATCAGCCTGGTGGGCAACAAGGACATCAAGACCCCGGAGTTGATGAAAGGCCTGACCGAGATCGGACTGGCCGAAGGCGAAACCTTCGACAAGCTAAGCCTCGACCGCGTCACCCAGGAGCTGACCCGCCAGTACAACAACCGCGGCAAGTACAACGTCCGCATCGAACCGGCGATCACCACACTGGATCGCAACCGCGTCGACATCACCATCACCGTCGCCGAGGGCAAACCGGCTAAAATTCGCCACATCAACATCGTCGGCAACACCACGTTCACCGACGACCAGATTACCGACGCCTGGGAGTCCCACACCAGCAACTGGCTGAGCTGGTACAAGAAGGACGACCAGTACTCGCGCGAGAAACTATCCGGCGACCTGGAGAAGCTGTCCTCGTTCTACCTCGACCGTGGCTTCGTGGATTTCAACCTCGACTCCACGCAGGTCTCGATCAGTCCTGATCGTCGAGACATGTTCGTCACCGCCAACGTGAGCGAGGGCGAGATCTACAAGTTCGGAAAAATCAACATCACCGGCGACACCATCGTGCCGATGGAGCACATCGAACGACTGGTGTTGGCGCACGAGGACTACATCTTCTCGCGGCGCATCCTCGAGCTCAGTTCCGACGGCATCATCACCGTGCTCGCCAACGTCGGCTACGCCTTTGCCAACGTCACGCCGATTCCGACCATCAACAAGGAAGACCGCACGGTCGACGTCAACTTCTTCGTCGAACCGGGTCAGCGCGTCACCGTGCGCCGCATCCAGTTCCAGGGCAACCAGCAGACCGCCGACGAGGTGATCCGCCGCGAGATGCGCCAGTTCGAAGGCGCCTGGTACTCACAGGCGGCCATCGACCGCTCCAAGGTGCGACTGCAGCGCCTCGGCTATTTCGAGGACGTCAAGGTCGACACCCAGAGGGTTCCCGGCAGCGACGACCTGGTCGATGTGGTTTACAGCGTGACCGAACGCAACTCCGGCAGCTTCATCTTCGGCGTCGGCTATTCGCAGCTGTCCGGCGTGATCACTTCGGTGTCGCTGGTGCAGAACAACTTCTTCGGCACCGGCAGCCGCGTCGGCGTCACCGTGCAGAACAACGCCTACGTCAAGCGCCTGGACTTCTCTTATTACGACCCCTATTTCACCGACGATGGGTTGTCGGTGGGCTACAACATCGTCTACCGCGAGCTGGACCAGCGCCAGGCGAATATCGCCGCCTACACCAGCAACAACGGTGCCTTCCAGACCGTATTCGGCATCCCGTTGACCGAGAACGATACGATCGCCGCCACCTTCGGCATCGACAAGAACGAGATCAACGTGATCCCTGGCCTGACGCCAGACCCGATCGTCGACTACATCCAGAACCGGGTCGGTCGCCGCACCTTCCATGCCTGGCGCACCGAGCTGGCATTCGCCCGCGACACGCGCAACGCCTTCTTCAATCCGACCCGAGGCACCTACCACCGCGTCGCCGCCGAAGTGGCGCTGCCGGGTTCGACCCAGGAGTACTACAAGCTCAGCTACCAGTTCGCGAAGTACTGGCCGCTGTCGCGCTCGCTGGTGCTGATGACGTCGGCCGACCTCGGCTACGGCGACGGCTACGGCAACGCCTCGGAAAACGGCCTGCCCTTCTTCGAGAACTTCTACGCCGGTGGCGTGCGCTCGGTGCGTGGCTTCGAGGACAACACCCTGGGGCCGACCTTCACCTCCGAACTCAATCCGAACTACGCGCAGCCACTGGGTGGGTCGCTGAAGACCACCGGCACGATGGAAATGATCTTCCCGACGCTGATCAAGAGCAATGCCGCGCAACTGTCAGCCTTCGTCGATTTCGGCAACGTCTTCGCGGACACCGATGCGTTCTCGATCGACGAGTTCCGCGCGTCCGCTGGTGTCTCGCTGAAGTGGCAGGCACCGGTGGGACCGATCGTGATCAATTTCTCGCAGCCATTGAGGAAGGAAGACGGTGATCGAGTCGAGCGCCTGCAGTTCTCCTTCGGCACCCAGTTCTAAGCGGCGCCGGGCGTAGCGGAGAGCATTCGGATGTCCGGGCAGCCGACAGCGCGATGCCGACGCTTCGGCTGGCTGCTGTCGCCGTTGCTGCTGCTCGGCGGCACGGCGGCGGCCCAGGACGGCAGTGGTCGCATCGCCTACGTCGACATGCAGCGGCTGATCGACAGCGCCCCGCAGGTGGTCAACGCGCGGGCACGCCTGCAAACGGAGTTCGCCGAACGTGACCGGGCGCTGGACGCCGATGTGGAACGCCTCGCCGCGTTGGAAGACCGCATTCGCCGTGAGGCTGACCTGATGAGCGCCGATGATGCTCGTGCCCTGCGGCAGGAGGCTGACGCCCTGCGCAGTTCGATTCAGCGCACCCGCGAACGCCTGAGCCAGCAACTGGGTTCGCGCATCGATGAAGAGCTCGACCGGGCCTGGCCGGACATCGAGGCCAGCGTCGCCGAATACGCGCGCGAGGCTGGCTATGACCTCGTCGTCGGCAGCCCGGTGATCTATGCCAGCGGACGCGTCGACATCACGGACCGGGTCCTGGATCGCCTGCGTCAGGCCGCATCGGAGCGGCCGTGATGCGCCGTCGTCTGGGCGACATCGCCGACCACCTGGGACTCGAAGTCGACGGCGACGCCGAAACCGGCATTGACGGCGTCGCGACGCTCGCGAATGCCGGCCCCGCCCAACTGGGCTTTCTCGCCAACCCGCGATACCGGACACAACTGGGCGACTGCCGGGCCGCTGCCGTGGTGATTCATCCCGACGAACGCGCGCACTGGCCGGGGACCGCACTGCTGTCGCGCAACCCGTACGCCGACTTCGCCCGCGCGGCGGCGTTGTTCGAGCACCCGCCCGAGCTGCCCGCCGGCATCCATCCCAGCGCGGTGATAGCCGACAACGCGGTGATCGACGCCAATGCGCACATCGGCGCCCAGGTCAGCATCGGCGCGCGTACCCGTGTTGAAGCCGGTGCAATGGTCGGCCCGGGCTGCGTCATCGGCGAGGACTGCGTGGTCGGTCGCAACAGCCGGCTGGTGTCACGGGTCAGTCTTGTCTGTCGAGTGCGCCTGGGCGAGCGCGTCATCGTGCATCCGGGTGCGGTGCTCGGCGCCGACGGCTTCGGCCTCGCCATGCATGAAGGGCGCTGGATCAAGGTGCCCCAGCAGGGCGGCGTTGTGGTCGGCGACGATTGCGAGATCGGCGCCAACACCTGCATTGACCGCGGCGCACTGGATGACACCGTCCTCGAGGAAGATGTTCGCCTCGACAACCAGATACAGATCGGCCACAACGTGGTGATCGGCGCGCATACCGCCATGGCGGGCTGTTGCGCGGTGGCCGGATCGGCGAGAATCGGCAGCTACTGCCTGATTGCCGGCGGCGTGGGGATCGCCGGACACATCGAGATCGCCGACCGGGTCACCGTCACCGCGATGAGCCTGGTCACGCACAGCATCCGTGAACCGGGCACCTACTCGTCGGGCACGCCGCTGATGCCGAACAGCGAATGGCGGCGCAGCGCGGTGAACTTCAAGCGACTGCGACGCAAGAACGACTAGCAAGCACGACCACCCAGAATCGAACGAACGCCACAGCAAGTGGCCGTAATACCAGGAATTCCGAGGAATGAACGACAGCACCATCCAGCTTCCCGTCGACGTCACGCAGATCATGTCGATGCTTCCGCACCGCTACCCGTTCCTGCTGGTCGACCGGGTGATCGAGATCACGCCGAACGAGCGCCTTGCGGCAATCAAGAACGTGACCATGAACGAACCGTTCTTCCAGGGTCACTTTCCGGGCCATCCGGTGATGCCGGGCGTGCTGGTGATCGAAGCCATGGCACAAGCGGCGGGCCTGTTGACCCAGCTCTCCGACGACGGCAGCGACGGCGGCGACAAGCTGTACTACCTGGTCAAGGTCGACAAGGCGCGCTTTTCGAAGACCGTAGTGCCCGGTGACCAGTTGCGCCTCGAAGTGAAACTCCTGCGCATGCGCCGACGCATGGGCCAGTACGAATGCCACGCGCTGGTGGATGGCAAGGAAGTCGCCTGCGCCGAGATCCTCTGCGCGGAGCGGGATGCCTGATGATTCATTCGAGCGCCCAGATCGACCCCGCTGCCCGCATCGGCAAGGACGTCAGCATTGGCGCGTTCTGCGTGATCGGGGCAAACGTCGAAATCGGCGACGGCACCGTGATCGGCTCACATGTCGTCATCGATGGCCCGACACGAATCGGCCGCGAAAACCGCATCCACGCCTTCGCCGCACTGGGTGGCGATCCGCAGGACAAGAAGTTCCACAACGAGTCGGCCGAACTGATCATCGGTGACCGCAACCTGATCCGCGAATTCGTCACCATCAATCGCGGCACCGAGGACGGCGGCAGCGTGACCCGCATCGGCGACGACAACTGGATCATGGCCTACGTGCACGTCGCGCATGACTGCATCGTCGGCAACAACGCGGTGTTCGCCAATGCCGCGTCACTGGCCGGACACGTCACGGTGGCGGACTACGTCATCCTTGGCGGCTTCACATTGGTGCATCAGTTCTGCCAGATCGGCGCGCACGCCTTCACCTCGATGGGCAGCGTGATCAATCGCGATGTTCCGCCGTTCGTGACGGTCGCCGGCACCTATGCCGAACCACGCGGCATCAACAGCGAAGGCCTGAAGCGCCGTGGCTATTCGGCCGAACGCATCCAGTCAATCAAGCGCGCCTACCGCACCATCTACAAATCCGGCCTGGGGCTGGCCGAGGCGCGCAGCCAGTTGGCCGAAGCCGCCGTCGACGCGCCGGACGTCAAGCTGATGCTGGACTTCATCGAGGGCAGCCAGCGCTCGCTGGTGCGTTAGAAGCGGTGATTGGTGATTCGTGATGGGTGATTCGTAAGCGCTTTCGAACTTCGACTCAGGATCAGGTGACCCTGTCGCATAGCCAATCGAACCGGTCCGCAACGCCCTTGAAACGATGTCCCACGAATCACCCATCACGAATCACCAATCACCGCGACGCGATGCGCCGCTGCGCATCGCGCTGGTGGCCGGCGAGGCATCCGGTGACGGTCTCGGCAGCGGCCTGATCGAAGCGCTGCGCCAGCGCTTCCCCAATGCGGAGTTTGCCGGCATCGGCGGCGCGGGCATGCGCGATGCCGGGATGGACTGCTGGCATGACTGCGACGAGTTGGCGGTGATGGGCCTGGCCGAAGTGCTGCGGCATTTACCGCGCCTGCTGCGACTGCGTCGCGAGCTGCGCCAGCGCCTGCTGGCATGGAAGCCGGACGTCTTCATCGGCATCGACGCCCCGGATTTCAATCTCGGCCTGGAACGCCGCCTCAAGGAGGCCGGCATTCCGACAGTGCACTACGTGAGCCCATCGGTGTGGGCATGGCGCGAGAAGCGTGCGGCGAAGATCGGCCGTAGCGCCGACCGCGTGCTCTGCCTGTTTCCGATGGAGCCGCCGATCTACGCCACGCACGGTGTCGATGCCCGTTTCGTCGGTCATCCGATGGCTGATCGATTCCCCTTGCAGCCGGATCGCGCAACGGCGCGTGCCGCACTCGGCGTTGATGGATCGCCATTGCTGGCCGTACTTCCGGGGAGTCGACTGGGCGAACTGCGTCGCCTGCTGCCACCCTTCCTCGAAGCCGCCCAACGCCTGCACCACGAGCTTCTGAACCTGCGATTGATGATCCCGGCTGCGAATGCCGCCTGCCGTCAGCTGATCGATGAAGCTTTGGCCGATCACTCGCTGGATGACATCGCTGCGGTCTTCAATGGCCGCGCCAGCGAGGTACTGATGGCCGCAGACGCCACCTTGCTGGCCTCCGGCACGGCGGCACTGGAAGCCCTGCTGGCCAAGCAGCCGATGGTCGTTGGCTACCGCATTTCCGGCCTGACCTACGCCATCGTCCGCGCTTTCGGCATGATGCGTGTCGAGCGCTTCAGCCTGCCCAATGCACTGGCCGGGCACGAGCTGGTCGCGGAACGCATGCAGTCGGACTGCACTGACGAGAAGCTCGCGGAAACCTTGTTGCCATTGCTGCACGACCCGGCGCAAGCCCTGGACAGCGTGCTTCCGGAATACCAGCGCATCCACAACCAACTGCGGCGCGATGCCAGCGCCTGTGCGGCCGACGCCGTGGCCGAGTTGTTGCGCGCGCGTGGAAAGATCGCCGGATGAAAGCGCTGATCGCGGGCATCGACGAAGCCGGCCGCGGCCCGCTGGCCGGTCCGGTCGCCGTGGCCGCCGTGATCCTTGACCCGGCGCATCCGATCGACGGCCTCGACGATTCCAAGCGCCTCACTGAGGCGCGCCGTGAATCGCTGTTTCCGTTGATCCAGCAGCATGCACTCGCCTGGCACATCGAGCTGGTGACGCGCGAGGAGATTGACCGCCTCAACATCCTGCACGCCACGCTGGCCGGTATGCGTCGCTCCTTGCTGGCCCTGTCGCCGTCACCGACCGAGGCACTGGTCGACGGCAACAAGCTGCCGCCCGACCTGCCCTGCCCGGCACGCGCCATCATCGGCGGCGACGGTATCGAGCCGGCGATCAGCGCGGCATCGATCCTTGCCAAGGTCGCGCGCGACCGCTACATGCGCGCCCTGCACGACACGCACCCGCAGTACGGCTTCGACGCGCACAAGGGCTACCCGACGCCGTTCCACCTCGACGCCCTGCAGCGACACGGCCCCTGCCCCGAGCACCGCCGCAGCTTCGCACCGGTACGCGAACGGTTACAGGCTGGCCTCCTGCCCTGAACCTGCCGCTTCGGAACACGGCACGCCGCGCTCGCGATGCGCGATACTGCGGCGCATGAGCCTCAACGACCGTTCATGCAACGACCTCGCCGCACAGCCGGCCGCCACCGCGACTTCGCTGGCCGCGCACTGGTATGTCGATCCCGGCATGCCCGCACTAGATCGCCGCGCGATTTTCGAACGCAGTTGGCACCTGCTGGGGCATGTCTGCCAGCTCACCGATCCGGGTGACCATGTGGTGATGGACTGCGCTGGCCTTCCGGTGCTGGCCGTGCGCGGCAATGACGGCGAGATCCGTGCCTTCCACAACGTCTGCCGTCATCGCGCCGGGCCCATCGCCTGCGCCGACGGTCGCGGCGCGCGTTCGCTGCGCTGTCGCTACCACGGCTGGAACTACAGTCTCGACGGCGAGCTGAAGTCGGCGCCGGAGATGAAGGACGCGGTCAACTTCGACGTCTCGAACATCCGCCTGCCGCAACTGGACGTCCGAATCTGGCAGGGACTGGTGTTCGCCGCCATCGATCCCGGGCAGGCGATGGACTTCAACGCGTTGATCGCCGGCATCGACGCGCGAATCGGCGCGGGGCGCGGGCTCGAAGACTACGACCACCACCATCGCGTCAGCTATGAGCTGGCCTGCAACTGGAAGATCTACGTCGACAACTACCTCGAGGGCTACCACGTCCCGCACGTGCATCCGTCGCTCAACCGACTGCTCGACTACCGCAGCTACCGCACCGAACTCGCGGACTGGCATTCGCTGCAGTGGAGCCCACTGGAAAGCCAGGACGGGCTCTACGGCAACGGCGATGCGCTGTACTACTGGCTGTGGCCGAACACCATGCTGAACATCCTGCCGGGCCGCCTGCAGACCAACCGTGTCGTTCCGCTCGGCGTGGATCGCTGCCGCGTGGATTTCGATTTCTACTATCCACGCGACGACAGCACCGATGGTGAATCACGGCGCGCTGCCGACCTCGAGTTCAGCGATGAAGTGCAGCACGAGGATCTCGGCATCTGCGAGGACGTGCAGCGCGGCATGGCGTCGGGCTCCTACGTGCCGGGTCGCCTGAACCCGCTGCGCGAAACCGGCGTGCATCATTTCCACGAGCTGCTGCGTCGCGCCTGGCACGAGACGCTCGACGACTGACTGCGGCAGCCCGCCTCATATCGCCGGTTAGACGCGCTCCGCCGGGCCCGGCGTGACGGCGTCGGTATCAACCGGCAGCGGGTCCTCGCGGCGACGATAGAGATACAGCCGCCACAGCGCCCAGGCGGTGAAGCTGAAGCCGCTCGCCGTCAGCGCCAGGACCATCGCCTGGTGCTGCACCAGCGGGGCGATCACGCCAGCAATCAGCGCGTTGAAACCGAGGCCGATGAACGCCTGCATCGAGCTCGCCGCGCCGCGCTGGCGCGGGTACATGTCGAGCATGGCCAGGGTCAGGATCGGGAACACCAGCGCGATGCCGATGGCGTTCAGCGCCACCGGCAGCACCGCCCACGGCGCGCTGGGCTGCGACACGAGCAGGTTGTACAGCAGGTTGCCGGCGGCGGCGATGCCGGCCAGCAGGAAGCCGAGGTTCACCGTGCGCCGGCCGCTCAGGCGTCCTGCCAGTCGCCCGTTGAGGAAGGAGCCGAACACGATGCCGGCGATGGCGGGGATGAAGAACCAGCCGAACTGCTGCTCGTTGAGCCCAAGGATGTCCAGTACGAAGGCCGGTGCCGAACTGACGTACAGGAACATGGCGCCGAAGTTGAAGCCACCACAGATGCACAGCAGCGCGAAACGCCGGTTGCGCAGGATCGCCGTGTAGCTGCGCATCAGGCTGCGCGCGTTCAGCGGATAGCGGCGTTCTGCCGGCAGCGTTTCCGGAAGCCCGAAGCCGGTCATCGCCATCAGTAGCAGCGCAAAACCAAGCAGGAACCAGAAGATGCCGTGCCAGCCGCCCCAGGGCAGGATCCAGCCGCCGATCACCGGCGCGATGGCCGGCGCGATGCCGAAGATCATCGTCACCTGGCTCATCAAGCGCTGCGCGTCGTCGCCATCGTAGAGGTCGCGGATGATGGCGCGGCCGACCACCATGCCCACGCCCGCCGATGCGCCCTGCACCGAACGCCAGAACAGCAGCATGCTGAAGGTCTCGGCCAACGCAGCGCCCACCGTCGCCAGCGCAAAGACAGCGAGTCCGCCCAGGATCACCGGACGTCGTCCCCAGGCATCCGACATCGGCCCCTGGAAGATGCTGACCAGCGCGTAGGCCAGCAGGTAGACGCTGATGGTCTGCTGCATCGCCACGCTGCCCACCGACAGGTCGTCGGCAATGGCCGGGAACGCCGGGAAGATGGTGTCGATGGTGAACGGCCCGATCATCGCCAGCGAGCCGAGGATCAACGGGATCAGCAATCGCGGATGGCGGGCGGGCGTGTTCATGCCCGGCCAAGGTTAACCGATGAAGGTCGGATTCCCGACAAGGCCAAGCCTGTGTCACCCTGATCCCGCGACGGGTTCAACAGTTCTTGGAGACCCAGCCGCCGGTCAGATGGGCGATGAGGTGGTCGCTTCGACCTTCAACGGCGGAGTTGTTCCACCCAGGCCTCCATGTTCGCCACCTGCGGCAACTGGCCATAGCCTGCACTGCGCGTGCGGGCAATCTGCTCCCGGATGCGCACCGAGACCGTCGCCATCTCCGACTCGGAGGCGTCGTCACCACGGACCTGCAGATCGACCCAGGCATCAATGGCGTCGAGATAGGGAAGCTGTGGCGCATCCGAGGGTCGCAGATTCGCCCGAACCTCCATCAGCGCCGCCTGCGCATCGACATGCCTTCCCAGGTCCATCAGCATGTCGACGGCGTACAGGCGCATTCCGGTGTTCAACAGGGCCTGCGTCTCCGGATCGGCGACAGCCTCCTGATAGCGCGCATAGGCCTGCTGCGGATCACCACTCACACGCAGCCATTCGGTACGAAAGATGGCCAGCCGCCGGACGGCGACATGGCTCGTACCAAAAATCCGCCGATACAGGGCTTCCGCCTGATCCGCCGAAGTGGCGGACTCCTGCAGTCGGCCCATGCGCATCAGCGCCACTGCCTGACCGTGCAGCACATAGGCCATGCGCGCAGAATCACCGGCACCCGCAGCCTGCAGGCGAGCAGTCGCTCGTTCGAAATTGCGGACGGCGCCCTGGTAATCACCGCACATGGTCTGCACCGAGCCAAGGTTGTACTCATCGACAGCGAGACCCGCCGCGTCCGCACCCAGCAAGGTTGTGCGATCCGCAAGATTGGCCTGATGCGCGGCAACGGCACCCAGCCAGTCGCCTTCGTCGGAAAGCAGGTTGCCGAGCAGGCTGCGTGTTCGCACCTGTCCCGTCAGACGTTCTCGACTGTCCGCGGGAAGCCGCGCGAACAGTCGCATCGCCTGCTCGCCAGCGTCGCGCGCATCGGCCACCCGCGACAGCTTGCCGCGCATGATCGCCACCAGGTTGTAGGCATTCGCAAGATGCAGGTCGGACACCCCGGGCTGGGCACGAAGCACTTCCAGACCGGCTTCCGCCAACGCCAGACCTTCCTCGGTGTCGCCAAGGTCCGACATGCCGACACCGATGACCACGCGCATGTCGGCCAGCGCTTCGGGAAAGCCGTCCAGCTTCTCCGGTGCCGCCGCAGCCAGGTAGTCGAGCATCGCGCGCAACGACGAAGGGCCGTTCTGCCGCGTCGGCGCCGCGTTCTGGATGCCGGAGACCAGCAGGTTCTTGATGCGGTCGCTGCGCTCGCGGGCTTCGCGGACCCGCTGCAGCGCCACCAGGCTGGCCAGCAGCCCGACCAGCAGGCTGGCAATCACCAGACCGACGCCCAGACGACGACGGCGACGGGCCGGTGCCGTGGAAATGGCGCGAAGTCGCCCAGCCACCGTTTCGACGTCCGGTCGCCGGGCCGGGTCTTCCGCCATCAGCGCCTGGACAAGGGACGCAAGCCTGCGCCCTATCCGCGGTTTCGACGACCCGCCACGCGGCAACGCCGCGCGGCGCAGCAATGCACCCAGCGAGTACAGGTCGCTGCGCGCATCGCCACGCTCGCCGGCCAACAGCTCCGGTGCCATGCTGTCGACGGAACCCTGACGCGGCCGATCTCCCGGCGCATGCGCGGCGCCAAAGTCCATCAACACCGCATGTCCGCCATCGAACATCACGTTGGCGGCCTTCAGGTCACCGTGCACCAGCCCGGCACGATGGATCGCGCCCAGCGCTTCCAGCAGTTGCCGGGCCAGCACCAGCAACTCAGCGCGTGACAGCGGTCCGTGCGAAAGCCGTTGCTCCAGGCTTTCACCCTCGATCAGATCCGACCACAGCCCGGCGCGTCCGTCGTGGATGCCGGCGCCGTGCACGGCCAGCACGTTCGGATGACGCACCCGCGCCAGCCGTCGCGCCTCGTCGATGTAGGCGCGGGTCGCCATCGGCTGCTCGCGATCCTCACGCCGCAGTTTCAGCGCCACTTCGCGTTCCAGCAGCGGATCGTAGGCACGGTACACAGACCCGAAGCCACCGCTGCCCAGTGCTTCGACAATGCGCAGATGTCCCCACTCATGCAGCATCGCATCGCTGCCGACAGTGGTTTCGGCGTCACCGTTGTCCAGGCGCTGGAATGCCGAACGCAACGCCGCCAGCTTCGACAGGTTTCCCAGCACCCGACCGGATTCGCCGGGCACGGCCGCCGTCACCTCGACCGCAACACCGTCCGCAATCCGTTCCGCCGCCTCGCGCAGCTGGTGCTCGCCGGCCTCCGTTGTTGCAGGTGGATCGCGACCCATCGTCTCCTTCCTCAGTTCTCGAAGCCGTCCGCGAACAAGCCGGACGCAAAGTCCGCCTGGTAAGCCTCGAACTGATCCAGGACCGGCGAATCAGCGGTGAAGAACACGCGGTCGAACGACGTGTGGTCCGGCCTGACCTGCCCGAACTCGGCCGCATCACCGATCTGGAACGTACTCACCTGCGCGAAATCACGCCCCGGCGTGCCGTTGATGCCGGTACAACGCAGCATGCGGTTGCGCAGCGTCGGAATCATCTGGTTCTGCCGGTATTCGACAAAGCAGGCCCAGCCGTCATCGCCCACCGAGGCCACGCTGACGCGCTCGATCGCCACCAGGTCCGCGCCCGTGCCGCTGCGCTGTTCGTGGATGCCTGTCTCCAGGTCCAGTGCGAACACGTCACGCCGGTCGTTGACCGCCGGGTCGGCCTGGAACACCCAGTAGCGGCGCGCGGCATCCAGTGATCGCGGGTTGGTGACGCCGGTGTTGACGTTGAAAGTGGTGAGCGGCGTGATCGCGCTGTTGTCCAGCTTGATGCGTGCAAGGTTCCTCACGCCGTTGCCACTGTCTCTGTGGATGACGAGAGCTTCATCGCGATCCAGCGCTGCCCGGTAGTCCACCACATCAAGCGTTCCACTGAGCACGACCGGGTTGCTGGAGCCGTCCGCCGCCGCCCGCTGCAGCTTGCCCAGGTTGTCGTTGTTGAAGGCGTCGATGAAAAGCAGCTCGTGGTCATCAACATAGACGACATTCGGCAAGGCATTGATGCTCATCGGTGGATACTGGACGATGGCGCTGTCGATGGTGACCGGCTGTGGTTCACTGCCATCCAGCGCACGCGAGTAGAGTCCCAGGCGGTCGTCCACGCTCACGTCCGCGACATAGACAACCCGGCTGCCGTCCGCCGCCAACGCAATCGGAGCAGCCTGTCCAGCAGACTGCAGCGCCTGGTTGACCTTCCAGGCGGCCGACGATCCGGTCGCCGACACCGCCCAGAGGTCGGTCGCTCCCATGGCGGGCCTGACGCTATAGAGCACGTTCGCGCCACCGGGGACCCGGTAGATCGTGCCGATGAGATCATCCGCCTGGGCCGGCGCACTCAGCTTCACCATGCCGCCGCCGGCAATGTCGTTGGCATACAGCTCTTCGCGGTCACTGAACTGCTGCTCGGCGTCGAAGTAGACGCGCGAGGTGCTCGCGTCGAAGCTGAAGCTGTTGACGCCACTACCGCCCGGCGCAACCGGCCCGCTCAGTTTGGTCGCGACGCCGGGCTGCGCCAGTTCGACGACATACAGACCGTGCTCCCCCGCTATCTCGGCATCGGCCCGGTAAAGCACGCGCTGCAGGTCGTCGATGATCTGGTAGCGATCGACGTCGGCAGTCGCGGGAACCAGCGGTGCATTCAGGCGCGTCGCCGGCGAGCTGCCGTCGGTCGGCGCGCGAAACAGCTCGACCTTGCTTCCACTGAGTTCGGGCGCGAGGTAGTAGACCAGCGACCCGTCGTCACTGAGCTGGATATCGGTCGCACTGCTGCCGGTCGGCAACAGGCCGCTGATCCGTGTTGCAGTCTGTGGATTGGCCGTGGCGCTGCAGAACAGTTCGCGTGCTTCGTCGGTCTGCTGGTCGGCGACGAAACAGACCGTGGCGCCGTTCTCGGAAACGATCAGACCAGAGGCGTCACCGTCGGGCTGCTGGATGTCGCTCAACTGATGGCTGGTCACGCCCGGCGACACCGCCTGCGCGATACCAAGCGGCAAAGAGAACAGCAAACCGGCGGAGATGCGCAGCGGGTTGGTCATGTGGGTGTCTCCTTCGAATGTCGTCGGGTCGTGTGCGGTGTCGCCAACATCAAATGTCGCAGGAAGCGGAATCGAACACGCCCTATGGCATCAGTTCCGCCAGTCGACGCAGTGCACGCGTCACCTGCATGCGTGCCGCATCCGGCGAGGGACTGTCCAGCTCCAGCGCGATTTCGGCGTAGCTGAGGTCGAACTCGACGCGCAGGATCACCGCCTGGCGCTGCGCTTCGTCCAGTTGTTCCAGCGCAGCCTCGTAGGCGGCAAGCGTCTCGCTACCGATGGCGTTGGCCAGCACGCTGTCGTTGGCCGCGTCGGCGTCGGCGGCCAGCAGCTGTTCCGGCTCGCCGTCGGCATGCGGATGCCGCTGCTGGCGACGCAGCTCCTCGCGCACGGCATTGAGCATCACGCTGCGCAGGTAGGCGAAAAACGCACCGCGACCGCGCGCGTCGAAGTCATCGATCCGCCCGAGCGCACGCATCAGGGTCAACTGCACCAGATCCTCGGTTTCGGCGAGGTCGCGACGCCCCGCCGGCAGGCGCCCGCGCGCGAAGCGGCGGAGCATGGGCAGGCAGCGCGCGAACAGCTCGTCACGCGCCGCAGACTCCCCGTCGTGGATGCGCCCGATCAACGTCGCCGTCGATGCTGGCTGGCTGGTGTCCATCATGGATTCGCGCTGGCGGCCAGTTCCGAGTCTAGCAGCCACGCTGTGGCCGACCGCTCGCTCCGATGTTGACGTGGCGCACAATTCGAACGTATGTTTGATTCGCGCGTTTGACTCCGGTCGGACGCGAAACAGGGGAACGACGCGAAGGGATTCGCCGGGAGCCTGCGCGACAGGAACGATGGTGGCGAAAGCGTGGCTGCGCGAGAGCGGATTTTCGACGATTCGCCGGCCTGTAGTGGTCCATAGGCCAAGAAGCGGCGGAAATACGAACCGCGCAGACGCGGTTGCAGCCCCATCGGCTTCTGCCGGGCAGGCTCCGGATGGCGCGGGAGGCGCCAACGGGTAGTCCAACCTAATGCATGCACCTGGGGAGGGATCATGCTTCGACGTCTTCTGGGCCGTTCTGCGGCCGCGCTGTTCTGCCTGTCGCTATTCGCGACCCTGTCGCCGGCCGCCGAGGCCTCGACCTACACCAAGACCCGCTATCCGGTCGTGCTGGCCCACGGCCTGCTCGGCTTCGACTCGATCCTGGGCGTCTACGACTACTGGTACGGCATGCCGTCCAGCCTGCGCTCGGGCGGCGCCAAGGTGTTCGTGGCCAGCTATTCGGCCAGCAATTACAGCGAAGTGCGCGGCGAACAGTTGATCCAGGACCTGGACAACCTGCGCGCCATCTACGGCTACCAGAAGTTCAACCTGGTCGGTCACAGCCACGGCGGCCCGACCATCCGCTACGTCGCCGCCGTGCGGCCTGACCTGGTCGCTTCGGTGACCAGCATCGGCAGCCCGCACAAGGGCAGCGCCGTGGCTGACGGTCTTTCCGCCGGCTTCCCGCCGGGCTCCACCGGCCGTGCACTGGTCGCCGGCTTCGTCAATGCGCTGTCGACCTTCATCGCGGTGATGTCCGGCAACAACGATCCGCAGGACGCACTGGGCGCACTGGAGTCGTTGAGCAGTGCCGGCGCCGCCGACTTCAACGCGCGCTTCCCGCAGGGCATTCCGACCTCGAGCTGCGGCAGCGGCGCCTCGTCGGTCAACGGCATCCGCTACTACTCCTGGGGCGGCACCTCGGTGTTGACCCATGTGTTGGACGCCAGCGATCCGATGCTCGGCGCCAGCAGCCTGTTCTTCGGCTGGGAGCAGAACGACGGCCTGGTCGGGCGCTGCTCCTCGCACATGGGCGTGGTGCTGCGCGACAACTACGGCTGGAACCACCTGGACGAGGTCAACCAGATCTTCGGCCTGACAAGCTGGTTCGCGTCCAATCCGAAGTCGGTGCTGCGCGCGCACGCCAACCGGCTGAAGAACGCCGGGCTCTGATTGCCGGGCACGGATGCCAATCGCGTCAAAGCCTTCGATGCTTCGCTGGGGCGGCGGCCTGCTGGTCGCCGTCCTTGTTGCCGTGCTGCTTTGGTGGTGGCAGCGGGATGCTGATAGCGAGTCGGTAGCGCCAGCGACTTCGACACCGTCGGCTGTCGATGTCACGGATACCGAATCCGCATCCGCCACGATTACCGCATCACCATCCGCCGCCAGCACACGCACGGCATCCATCGATGATCGCGCCCTGATTGCGCTGCGTCAGCGCTGGCAGCAAAGCTCGCTGCGTGGCACCGAGGCAGACGGTGAGCTGTCGCTCGATGCGTCGGGACATCTGCGCCTGGATGCCGGGCTGCTGCGTCGCTTCGACTACTACCTGAGCCTCAGCGGCCTGAATCTCAGCGGTGAGTTCAGCTTGGCCGAAATCCGCTACCTGCTGGCCGCCGATCTGCGCGAGCAGTACGACGACGCGATGGTCAGCAGCGCACTGGACGCCTTCGGCCGCTACCTCGGGCTGCGCGAGGCGGTGGCAAACGCGAACCTGTCCGATGATCCCGCGCAGCGGCTGGCGATGTTGCGGGCATTGCAGCGCGCCTGGTTCGGTGACGATGCCGATGCACTGTTCAGCGAGGAGAACGCCCTGCTGACCGATACCGTCGCGCGTCGCGAAATCCAGTCCGATCCCGATCTCAGCGAAGCCGAGCGTGCGCAGCAACTGGCCGAACTCGACGCCCAGCGCTCGCCCTTCGAGCGGGAAAGCCGGCGCGAGGCCAATGCCGCGCGACTGGTCGATGAGCAGACCCGGCAATTCGAGCAACTTGGCATGGACGAGGCTGCACGTCACGAGGAACGCGCCGCGCTGTGGGGCGAGGACGCCGCCGACCGCCTTGCCGCACTCGACCAGCACCGCGCCGACTGGGATCGCCGCCTTGGCGACTACGCAGACTCCCGGCAGCGCATCCTGGACAACGCATCACTCAGCCCGGAACAGCGCCAGCAGGCGCTGACACGGCTGCGCGAAACCGGCTTCGACGCCAACGAACAGCTTAGGATCGACGCACTGGAGCGCACCGGCACCCTGCCCGGCGGCTGATGCCGACGTCCCAGTTCCCTTGGCGGGCAGCGCATGTCTCCGCCTGCGAGACGCGTCCCGCTACAATTGGCGGCTTGAACCACCATCAAGCACGTCCTGAATGACCGACATCACCCGCGCCGCCTTCCACGGCTTCGAACAGATCCCCATCGCCGAATACGCCGAACGCGCCTACCTCGACTACTCGATGTACGTGGTGCTCGACCGCGCCCTGCCCTTCGTCGGCGACGGGCTGAAGCCGGTGCAGCGGCGCATCATCTACTCGATGAGCGAGCTGGGCCTGTCCGCCACGTCCAAGCCCAAGAAATCGGCGCGCACCGTCGGTGACGTGATCGGCAAGTTCCATCCGCACGGCGATTCAGCCTGCTACGAAGCCATGGTGCTGATGGCGCAACCGTTCAGCTTCCGCTACCCGCTGGTCGACGGCCAGGGCAACTTCGGTTCGGCCGACGACCCGAAGAGCTTCGCGGCGATGCGCTACACCGAATCCAAGCTGTCGCCGATCAGCGAGCTGCTGCTGGGCGAGCTCGGCCAGGGCACGGTGGAGTGGACCGCCAACTTCGACGGCACGCTGGAAGAACCGACCTGGCTGCCGGCGCGCGTGCCGCACATCCTGCTCAACGGCACCACCGGCATCGCGGTTGGCATGGCCACCGACGTGCCGCCGCACAACCTGCGTGAAGTGGTCAGCGCTTGCATCCGCCTGATCGACGATCCGGACGCCACGGTGCGTGACCTCTGCGAACATGTGCGTGGCCCGGACTACCCGACCAGCGCCGAGATCATCACGCCGCGCGCCGACCTGCTCGACATCTACGATACCGGCAACGGCAGCGTGCGCGCCCGCGCCGTGTTCACGCGCGAGCAGAACAACATCGTGGTCACCGCACTGCCGCACCAGGTCAGTCCGTCCAAGGTGCTGGAGCAGATCGCCCAGCAGATGCGCGCCAAGAAGCTGCCGTGGCTGGAAGACCTGCGCGACGAGTCCGACCACCAGAACCCGGTGCGCCTGGTGCTGGTGCCGCGCAGCAACCGCGTCGACATCGACAGCCTGATGGGGCACCTCTACGCGACCACGGATCTCGAGAAGAGCTACCGGGTCAACATGAACCTGATCGGCCTCGATGGCCGCCCGCAGGTCAAGAACCTCAAGCGCCTGTTGACCGAGTGGCTGCAGTTCCGCAGCGACACCGTCACCCGTCGCCTCAAGCACCGCCTGGACAAGGTCGAGCGTCGCCTGCACCTGCTCGACGGCCTGCTGATCGCCTTCCTCAACATCGACGAAGTGATCCGCATCATCCGCAGCGAGGACGAGCCCAAACCTGTGCTCATGGCGCGCTTTGGCCTCAGCGACGAACAGGCCAACTACGTCCTCGACACCAAGCTGCGCCAGTTGGCGCGGCTCGAGGAAATGAAGATCCGCGGCGAGCAGGAAGACTTGGCGCAAGAGCGCAAGCAGCTCGAAGCCACGCTGGGCTCCAAGGCCAAGCTCAAGAAGCTGATCAAGCAGGAACTGGAAGCCGACGCCAAGCGCCACGGCGATGATCGCCGATCACCGCTGGTCGAGCGCGAGGCCGCGCAGGCGCTGAACGAAACCGACCTGATGGCCAGCGAGCCGGTCACCGTCGTGCTGTCGCAGAAGGGCTGGATTCGCGCGGCCAAGGGCCACGACATCGATCCGGCCTCGCTGTCCTACCGCGAAGGCGACGCGCTGCAGCATTACGCACGCGGCCGCAGCAACCAGCAGGCGGCCTTCCTCGACAGCACCGGTCGCGCTTACTCGACCTTGGCGCATGGCCTGCCGTCGGCGCGCGGCAACGGCGAACCGCTATCTGGCCGCTTCTCGCCACCGTCGGGCGCCCAGTTCATCGGCGCGGCGATTGCCGACAACGACCAGCGCTGGCTACTGGCCTCGGGCCACGGTTACGGCTTCGTCACCCGATTCGAGAACTTCGTCGGCCGCCAGAAAGCCGGCAAGCAGCTGATCAACCCGCCCGCTGGTGCAGCCGTGCTGCCACCGGTTGCCGTCTACGACGCCAAGACCGACCGCGTCGCCGCGATCACTTCGGCGGGCCACCTGCTGGTGTTCCCCATCGCCGAGCTTCCGGAGCTGGATCGCGGCAAGGGCAACAAGCTGATCAACGTGCCGCCGGCCAAGCTCAAGTCCGGCGACGAACGCGTCATCGCCGTGGCCAGCGTTCCGGAACGCGGCGAGCTCGTCCTGTACTGCGGGCAACGCAAGCTCATCCTCAAACCCGCCGACCTCGACGCCTACGCCGGCAAACGCGCTGCCCGCGGCAACATGCTCCCGCGCGGCTTCCAGCGTGTGGATGCAGTGCAGGTGGAGGCCGGCTGAGTTTCACGAAATCTAGTGTATCGGCGGAAGTTCGACACTGGTCGGCGACCCGACGAAGTTCACCTGACTTCCTGAATACGCCGCCACACGAATGCCGAGGCGAGTCCTGGACTGGTTTTCTGCGTCATTCCAAGTCGCGTAAACCGTGTAAACGCCTGGAGGTAATCCGGCGATCCGATACACGCCATCATCATCTGCAATACCCTGCGTGCCTTCGCTGGTTGCTTCGTTCTCGACAGTGATTGAAGCACCAGGAAACGCACGGCCGAAAACATTCCCTGTTGCATCTTCAGCGCCGGACGCGCGACATGACCGGCAGCCATCCTTCCCCATGCATGCAGCCAGAATCAGACAGACAAACACCGCACCCCCGATCAGACAACATCTTCTGGTGTACATCCGACAGTTCTGCGTGAACATTTGGCTCCCTCAAGGTAGTCAGTGATAGTCGTCTTCACGCTGGTGACGCACGGCGAGGATGGTGACGGTGTTCTCGTCCTCGATTTCATACAGCACCACATAGCCGGCGTCGCCAAACTCGATGAGCATTTCGCGTAGGAACGCATGCTCCGGCGACGCCTTGCGACAGGCGAAAGGGAAGTCGCGAAGAAAACCGAACGCTTTCTCGATGGCGTGACGCGCACGCTTCGCAGCGGCGAGATCCCGATCAGCCAGAAAGGAGAACAGACGTTCCAGGTCGTCCGCCGCCGCGCCAGTCAGACGGAGCCGATAGCTCAAGCTGACTTCGCCTTCGCCGCCTTTCCAGCCTTTGCCAAGACCCGATCCAGACGTTGCAGCATCACCTCGTCGCTGAGGTAATCATCCGCATCCCTTGCCTCCTCGCGCACGCGAAGCCCACGCGCCACGAAATCACGCTGCGTCTCACGACGGCGGATATGCAGTTGCACGGCTTCCAGAACGAACGCCGAAAGCGTCTCGCCATCCTCCAGCAGCGATTCCGCCGTCTCACGAACGGCAGGATCAACCCGCAGTGGCGGCAGTGTTGATTTCTTCATGACAACTCCGCATTGCATTTGCGATGCAGTGTACGCCCGGCAACATTGCTGCTCAAGGCGGCGCACAACGGATCAGGCACCTGAATGCCAACACGCTCAGAACGTGTAGCGAACCGAGAACTGGACCGAGCGCGGTGCCTGCCAGTCGGTGGCCTGTCCGAAAAGGAATGGCCTTGGCGCGTTGCTGCTGTTGATGTCGCCGGCCTGCGGATCGTTGATGGCACTCCCGCTGTATTCATGGACCTCGACGGCCGTGCGTTCGTTGAAGACGTTGAAGACGTCGATCTGGAAGCGCAGGTTCCCGTCAGCGATCGACGGCGCGTAGCGCAGATTGAGGTCCAGCGTCCGCTGCCACGGCGTCCGGCCAGCCGCGCCACGCGACGTCACAGTGCCACAGGAAAAGTAGGATCCACTGGGCGGCAATTCGCCCACACCCGAGGAAAAACTCAGGCAACTGTAGGGACGTCCCGACTGCAGCAGCAGGTTGCCACCCAGCGACCACTGATCGTTGATGTCGACGCTGCCGAACAGCTTCAGCGAGTGGCGCCGATCATTCGGCAGCAGACCGTGGGCGCCGACATCCCGTTCCGGATAGTCGAAGTCCGCGGTGATGAAGAACGCTTCGCCGCTCACCGAGTTCACGCCCACCTCGGTATTGCCACGACTCTTCGACCAGACGTAGGAACCCTGCCACCACAGGCGATCCCACTTGCCCTCCGCAAACAGCTCGACGGCACGGTAGCTGCGCTTTGCCTTGCCCGGCAGCTTTCGGGTTCCGGCGGGGATGTCGAAGTCGTTGCCCGTCTGCCACACCTCATCAGCACCAATGCGGAAGGTTTCCGGACGACCATCGCCGTCGGTGTCGACGAGGAACACGGCATCGCTGCCCGGGTTGAACAGGCGGCAGCGGCTGATGGCCGGATCGATGACAACCTGCGCGCTATCGACAATCGGCCGGTCGTCACAACTGCTCTCGATCCCGCGCTTCAGGTCGCGATGGATCGCTCGCAGGCCCACCGCCACATGGTCACCCAGCACCTTCTGCAGCCCCAGCGTGAACTCGTCCTGCAGGATCGGCTTGAGGTTCTGCGAGGCCACGGTCCGCGGGTCCACGTCGAGACCGGCTTCGCCCGGCAAGGGCAGGATGTCGAACAACGGCATCGGATCCAGCGGCACGCCGGTCACCGGATCCACCTCGGTGAACGTGAAGGAATGCTGTTCGTAGAACCGGCCAGCGCCAATCCGGCCAATGGTTGCCGCTGGCAAGGGCTGGCTGTAGCGGCCCGCCGTGCCGAACAGCGTCAGCCGGCGGTCGTCATCCAGGTTCCAGGAAAAGCCAAGACGCGGCAGCGGTTCCGTGCCGGCATCGAACAGATCGCCGGCGCTGGTCGCGTAGCGGTCCCGCTGCCAGCGCAGGCCGAAGCGGGCGGTGAAATCATCGGTCACCTGCCAACGATCCTGCAGATAGGCACCTGCCTGCCTTGCCTCGCCACGCCCGGCAACCTGCTCGATCAACTGCAGCGCGATGTTCGTGTCGTCCACGCCGTTGTAGTAGATCCAGTATTCGCCGCCTGCAGCCGTACCGCCCCACGATGACCACGACCGCTCCCAGTCCACGCCGCCGCTCAACTGGTGTGCACCCAACCGCCAATCAGCCGCAACACCGAACTGGTCGCGCGCGCCGCCGCCGTCACGCAGGCCCGAAAAACCCGCAAAGCTGCAGCCCGTCACCGGCTCATCGACGTTGGCGCGCTGGTCGGAGATCACCGGACAGCCACCCGTCGGCCTACCGTCGGCGCGCACGAATTCATCACGGATACCGGTCGCGGAAATCGACCGAAAACCCGAGGCAAACCTGCCGGTTCCAGTCAGCAGCGACAGCCGGAAGTCGTCCGTCAGTTGGCCGCTGTAGTTGAGGACATAGATCTCGCCGCCGAGGCGCCTGGTTGCGGTGCCGAGGTAGGCGCCGCGCGCCGGCAGCAGCTCATCCCCGAATGACGTGGCGAAGTGGCCGTTGTCGACCTCACGACGATCACTGAACGCCGTGAAATCCAGGTAATGGCCGTGGCTGATCTCCCAGTCCAACTTCACCATCCAGCTCGGGTCTTCCGACATGGACTGCAGGTTGTTGCCGCGATTGCCCGGATAGAAATGGTCCTGCGAGCCGGACCAGGACAGCAGCGCATAGGCGGACATCCCGTCCGCGATCAACGGCCCGCTGGCCCAGAGGTTCGCGGTGTATTCCCAGCCCTTGTCGCGGCGGTTGTTGGCGAGGCGATCCCCGAAGCCGTCGAACTGGTCCGGGTCGCCTTCGTGCAGGGACTCCGGTGCCCAATACAGGCTGGCACCGGCCATGAAATCGTTGATGCCGCGCGTGGGCGTCAGGTTGATCACCGCGCCCGTTCCGCCGCCATGAACGGCGTCCAGTCCGCCGTTCATGACCGCCAGTTCGGCGAGGCCCTCGAACGGCAGCTTCGCGAACTGGTAGCCGTTGTTCGGATCGGTGATGTTGAAACCGTTCAGCGTGTAGCGGTTCTCGGCAATCGACGAACCACCGAAGGACGCAAAGTTGCCGAAGGAGGCATCGCCACGGACCGCTCCCGGCACGAGCAGCAGCGCGTCAGTGACGTCGCGCTGCACCGAGGCTTCGCCAAGCCGGTTCACGGGCAGGTAGTTTGTGGAATCGGGCGCCGCGATGTGCAGGTAGGCGGTATGTGGCCCACCGTCAAGGCAGGTGAAGCCCTCCTCACCACATTTCGGGATGGGAATCAGATAGACCTGCGTTGCCGTCCCGACCCAAACACGAATCCCGCTCCGAACCTCCAGCCTCGCCAGACCCTCACCGCCAATGCCGCTGACACGGTAGCTGCCTATGGGCAGTTTCCTCTCGGCATAAATGCCATCGGGCTGGACAGGCACTTCGCGGCGCTCGCCGGTTTCCTCATTGATCAGAATCACCTGAGTGTCCGGCGCGGCGCGGCCGAAAATCGTGCCAAAGCCCTCAACCACCTCGTTCGCCCGGGCGTGGATTGCCGACGCCAGACAGCAGCCGACCACCAGCGCCAACACGCAACGACCGAGCCGCGGCACCGAATTCCTTCTGACGTTCATACGCCCCCCCTCAGCGATCCCAGCGACCGGCCACGCAGCCCGTCTCGGCCACTACCCGCAGTGCAAATCAATGTTCCCCGCAGGCAGCCTACTCTTCTTCGTCGGCGTGCCCAAACGATACGCAACGGCTTTCGCGGATCGCTTCCAATGCGATCTCCGCATATCGCCCATGGGAAACCGCGCGCGCCTTGGCTACACTCGCTGGCCGCCCCTCACCCGCTGGATCCTCGCATGTGCTCCATCCTCGGCATTCTTGACCTCGGCACCGACGTGGCCGAGGCCCGGCGCGTGGCGCTGGACCTATCCCGCCGCCAGCGTCATCGCGGCCCCGACTGGTCGGGCGTGTACGCCGACCACCGCGCGGTGCTGGCGCACGAGCGCCTGGCCATCGTCGGCGTGGATTCCGGCGCGCAGCCGCTGCTGTCGGATGACGGCCAGCAGGTGCTGGCAGTGAATGGCGAGATCTACAACCATCGCGAGCTGCGGGCGGACTTTCCCGATTACGAATTCGCCACGCATTCCGACTGCGAGGTGATCCTGCCGCTGTACCGCCAGCACGGCGCCGGCCTGTTCGAGCAGCTGAGCGGCATGTACGCCTTCATCCTCTGGGACGCCGCCGAGGGTCGTTACCTGATCGGCCGCGATCCGATCGGCATCATTCCGCTGTACTACGGCCATGACGAACACGGGCAACTGGTGGTCGCTTCGGAAATGAAGGCGCTGGCGCCGGTCTGCCGCGACGCCAGGGAATTCCCGCCGGGCCACTTCATCGACAGCCGCATCGGCCCCGAGCCGCAGCAGTGGTACGTGCGCGAGTGGCGCGAGTTCAAGGCCGTCGAGAGCGGTAGTCGCGACCACGCCGCGCTGCGCTCGGCACTGGAGACGGCAGTGAAGAGCCACATGATGAGCGACGTGCCCTACGGCGTGCTGCTGTCGGGCGGACTCGATTCGTCGCTGATCGCCGCCATCGCCAAAAAATACGCCGCACGCCGGGTCGAGGATGACGAGCGCAGCGAAGCCTGGTGGCCGCAGCTGCACAGCTTCGCCATTGGTCTCGAAGGCTCGCCCGACCTCAAGGCCGCGCAGGAAGTCGCGAACCACATCGGTACCGTGCACCACAACCTGACCTTCACCGTGCAGGAAGGCCTGGACGCGCTGTCGGACGTCATCCATCACCTGGAAACCTACGACGTCACCACCATCCGCGCCTCGACGCCGATGTACCTGATGGCGCGCCGCATCCGCGCGATGGGCATCAAGATGGTGCTGTCCGGCGAAGGTTCGGATGAGCTGTTCGGCGGCTACCTGTATTTCCACAAGGCGCCGGACGCGCGCGCGCTGCACGAGGAAACCGTGCGCAAGCTGGACGCGCTGCACCTGTTCGACTGCCTGCGTGCGAACAAGTCGATGTCGGCCTGGGGCGTGGAGACGCGCGTGCCCTTCCTCGACCGCGACTTCATCGACGTGGCCATGCGCCTGGATCCGTCGGTGAAACTGTCCGGCAGGCAGCGCGAGCGCATCGAGAAGCAGTTCCTGCGCGAGTCCTTCGCCGGCTACCTGCCCGACCGCATCCTGTGGCGGCAGAAGGAGCAGTTCAGCGACGGCGTCGGCTATAGCTGGATCGATTCACTGCGCGCGCACGCCGAGGCGCAGGTCAGCGACGCGCAGTTCGCCAAGGCGGCGTTCCGTTTCCCCTACAACCCGCCGGCGACCAAGGAAGCCTATTTCTACCGCGAGCTGTTCGAGCAGCACTTCCCGCAGCCGTGGGCCGCGCAACTGGTTCCCGGTGGCCCGTCAGTCGCCTGCTCCACCGCCGCTGCGCTGGAATGGGACGAGTCGCTGAAAGGCATCATCGACCCCAGCGGCCGCGCCGTACGCGCGGTGCATGATTCGGCTTATGAGTAAGATTCAGGCCTGAAGCCGCCGGGCCAGCTCGCTGCCGGACATCGGGCGGCCCAGCCAGTAGCCCTGTGCGTGGTCGCAGCCGCGTTCCTTGAGGACGGCGAACTGGCCTTCGTTCTCGACGCCTTCGCCAACCACGGTGATGCCGAGCGAATGGGCCATGGCGATGATCGCCGAGGTCAGGGCGAGGTCGTCGGGATCGCGGAGCACGTCGGCGACGAAGCTTCGGTCGATCTTCACGCCGTCAACCGGCACGCGGCGCAGGTGGCTCAAGCCGGAGAAGCCGGTGCCGAAATCATCCAGCCAGATTTTCACACCGATGTCGCGCAGGCGTTCCAGGGTTTCGATGGCCTGGCGCTCGTCGCCGAGAACCGTGGTTTCGGTCAGTTCGAGGTGCAGGCGATCCGGCGCCAGCCCGCTAGCCGCCAGCACGCCGGCAACCACGTCGGGCAGATCACCGGCGCGCAACTGGCGCGCGGAAATGTTCACCGACACGAACGGCGCATCGCCGTCGCGAACCCAGCGCAAGGCCGACTGGCAGGCCAGCGCCAGCGCCTGACGTCCAAGCATTTCGATCTGTCCGCTCTGCTCGGCCACGTCGATGAACACGGACGGCGGAATCACACCCAACTCAGGATGCTGCCAGCGCAGCAGCGCTTCGGCGCCGACCAGTTGACCGCTGGCCAGCCGGAAGATCGGCTGGTAGACCAGGCGCATCTCGCCACGATCCCAGGCGCCGCGCAGGTCGTGCTCCATCTGCACGCGGCGGCCGACGGCATGGTCCATGGCCTTGTTGTAGAAGCGGTAGCAGTTCTTGCCGGCCAGCTTGGCCTGGTACATGGCGATATCGCCGTTCTTCAACAGCACGCTGGAGCTCTGCCCGTCCTGCGGGAACACGGTGATGCCGATCGAGGCGCCGAGGAATACCTGTCGCCCCTGCAGCAAGATCGGCTGCTGCAGTTCCGCAAGCATGGCTTCGGCAACGTGCGCAGCGGTGTCGCGAACGTTCAGGCCACCCAGCTTGACCACGAACTCGTCACCGCCGAAGCGTGCGACCAATGCGTGCTGGTCGCCGCCCACGCTGACGCTGTGACGAATGCGCTCTGCGAATTGGCCCAGCACGTCGTCACCCGCATCATGGCCAAGGCTGTCGTTGATGCGCTTGAAGTCATCCAGATCGACAAACATCAGCGCCTGCTCGGTGCCACTTGACTGCGCCTTCTGCAGGCTTTCATCGAGCATTTCGCGGAACGCCAGCCGGTTTGGTAGTCCGGTCAGGCTGTCACCATAGGCGATTCGACGGATGTCGCGATCATGCCGGCTGACGCTGTCACCCATGCGCCTGAACGCACGGATGAGGTCGCCGATTTCGTCGTCGCGCGCACTTTGCAGCCCGAGGTCAAAGTGCCCGGACTCCATGCGCCGGGCCGCATCCGCAAGCTCACGGATCGGTCGCAACACGCCGCGAGACAGCAACAACGACACCCCGAAACCGATCAGCAGCAAGACACCGAACAGCCCGGCCATCCACAGCAGGTTGCGCTGAATGGATTGCTCGCCGCGCTGGGCCAGCGTCGCGACGGCCTCCTTCTCGACCGCCGCCATTCCCGCCGATGACAGACCGATGCGCACGCCGCCAATCCGCTCGTCGCCGATGTAGATCGGCTGGGTAACGTCGACCTGGCGATCCGTCCACTGCACTACCTGTTCGGTACTGGCCACGGCGTCGGCAGCGAGGGCGTCCGACATCGTCTGACCGAACTGCGGGATGTCGTGCGATCCGTCATGCACGACACGCCCGTTCTCGTCATACACCAGCACATACATCACGTCGGGTTGCTGCAGTGCCGAACGGACAGTTTCCCCGATTCGCACGATGTCGAAGTAGTACAAGGGGTTGACCAGCGCATCTGCCAGCAGGCTGGCCAGCCCTGCACCCCGCCGTTCCATGCTGGTGAACGCCATCTGATGCATGGCCTCGCGACTGATCTGCGCCTGTTCACTAGCCGTCGCCCGCTGCTGCCACCAAAGGCCGCCCATGACGGCGAGCACCAGCAACAACGTCGCCAGCAGCCCGATCAGGAAACGGACGTGAAGCCCCAGCCGCATGACTATTCAAGCTCCCGATGTACGCGCTGCGCGGCGATGCTGAGCCGCCGCAAACCCTGCTCGGCGGACTCGTTCATCGGCAGGAACCGGGTACTGCCGAAGAACCGGCGCAGCGGTTCAGCCGCCTCCGGATCATCGCCAGCGCTCAGAAGCACTTCGCGCAGCCGTTCCGAAACCGCATCCGGCAGGTCATCGCGAATCACCTCCACACCGCGCGGATAGGAGTCGCCTTCCGCGAAGATCTCCAGGTCCTGCTTCACGTGCGCCGGAAGGCGGTCCAGCTCCTCCCAGTCGAGGTTGCTGAAGGCACCGGCGTCGGCCAGCCCCTTGTGTACCCAGGTGGCGATGTTTCCCTCGGACTGAGCGAAGACATAGCCGACGCTGTCTGGCGCCGGCCGATCCTCCGGTGACAGCAGCACTTCCAGCTTCAGCCCGGCTTCGAGAATCTGGCTTGCCGGCGCCACGTAGGCGCTGGTCGAGAACGGGTTCTGGAAGGCGATGCTGCGCCCGCGCAACGCCTCGATACGGTCAATGCCTGCGTCGCGCCGGGCAAAGAAAACGCTGTGATAGTGATCAACACCGGAGCGCTCGGTCAGCACCAGCATGCGACCACCGCCGCGCTCGACATAGGTCAACGCGGCCGACGCGGTTTCCGAAATCCAGTCGACGCGACCGCGACGCAGGTAGCTGGTCATCTGCTGCACGTCGCGCGCCATCAGGATGCGGCCTTCTCGGATGCCGACGTCGTGCATGCGCGGCACGACGTAGTCCAGCAGCGGTTTGAGCTGCGCGTAGTGGTTCTTGGGATCGTCGCTGACCCGACCCAGCACGAGGATGTTCTCGTGGTCGCTCTGCGCCGCTGCCGGCAACGCCGCGAACAGCCAGACGTGCATGACCCATGCGAACAGTGCACCGCGGCACAAGGCGGGCGGCAGGACGGTCGTCCGTTTTCCCCGTTCTCCGGGACGACGATTTCCGAGACGGCGCAAGGGACACCTGTGCAGTTCACTCACCCGGCGTGAGCCCGGATAGCGTAACCGACCACGATGCACCGTGCCGACCCTTTTTCGACGCTGATCCTCCGAGGATCAGCCGCGCTCGCCGTTTCCCCGCGTTGCCGCGCGGCGGGTTTCGGCCAGGATGCCACGCAGGATGCGTACCTCGCGCTGGTCAAGGTCGGCACGCAGGTACAGGCGACGCAGTCGCGACATCACGGTTTCACTGCCGCGTCCCTTGTGGAACTCGATGTCCACCAGGGTCTCGGCGAGGTGGCCAAAGAAGCCTTCGAGTTCGTCCTGCGTGGCTTGCGCGTCCTCGCGGCGATCCACGGCGTCGCCGGTTTCGACGCGGGCTCCCACATCGCCCAATGCGGCCATGCGCAACTCGTAGCAGAGCACCTGCACCGCCGCGCCCAGGTTCAACGAGCCGAATTCCGGCTGGGTGGAGATATGCACGGCGGCATGGCAGCGCTGCAACTCGCTGTTCTCGAGACCACTGCTTTCGCGGCCAAACAACAGCGCCACGTCGCCAGCCTGCGAAGCCGACAGCAGCCGGGCCGCACCGGCACGCGGTGTCAGTTCCGGCAGCGGCACGCCGCGCTGCCGCGCCGTGCAACCCAGGGCCAGCACGCAGCCTTCGAGTGCCTCATCCAGCGTTTCACAGACCTGTGCGCTCTCCAGCAGCCCGTCGGCACCAGCCGCACGCGCGGACGCTTCCGGGTCGGGAAAGCGCTGGGGCTGCACCAGCACCAGCTTCGACAGCCCCATCACCCGCATGGCCCGCGCTGCCGCGCCGATGTTGCCGGGATGCGACGGCGCCACCAGCACCACGCGGATCCGCGACAACGTCGCGCGCAGATCAGGCGCCGCTTCGACCCCGCTCAAGGATGGATTTCCGGGCGTTTTCTCCGACATTCTGGTACCTTACGCGCCTGCCGCCGTCCAACACGGGCGGCGTTTTCTTTCCAAACCGACACCACTTCCACTCCAGGGCCGCGAGGAGTCGCTAACCGCATGCAAAAGCCAGCCGTCACCCTCATGGTCAAGGCCGCGCGTCAGGCCGGTAACCTGATCCTGCGCCAGATGAGCCGCCTGGAGTCGCTGAACGTGGTGGAGAAGGCCCGGCAGGACTACGCCAGCGAAGTCGATGCCCAGGCCGAGACCGAAATCATACGCGAGCTGAAGCGCGCCTTCCCGGACCATGCCTTTCTCGGCGAGGAAGGTGGCCAGCGCGGACAGTCGCGCTACGTCTGGGTGATCGATCCGCTGGACGGCACCAGCAACTACCTGCGCGGCTTCCCGCATTTCTGCGTGTCCATCGCCCTGCTCGACAACGGCGAGCCGCAGCACGGCGTGATCTTCGATCCGCTGCGCAACGAGCTGTTCACCGCCTCGCGCGGCGGTGGCGCCTTCCTCAACGACCGCCGTATCCGGGTCAGCAACCGCAGCGGCCTCGCCGGCGCCCTGCTGACCACCGGCTTTCCGCCGCGCGACCGCGCCAACCTGCGCCCGCAGCTAAACGCCATCGAGGCACTGCTGCGCGACGCCGAAGACGTTCGTCGCACCGGTTCGGCGGCACTGGACCTGGCTTACGTTGCCTGCGGCCGCAGCGATGGCTACTTCGAAGCCGGCCTGAAGCCCTGGGACGTGGCCGCCGGCGTGCTGCTGGTGCGCGAGGCCGGCGGTCGCTGCTGCGACTACTTCGGCCGTTCCGAGCCGATCGAGACCGGGCACCTGGTCGCCGGCAACATCAAGGTCGCCGATGCACTGCAGAAGTCTCTGGTCGAAAGCGGCTACGCCAAGGTGTTCCGCGACTGAATCAGGTCGCGACCGTTGATACGAAAAAGCCCCGCTCGAAGCGGGGCTTTTTCGTTGAAACGATGAGGCGGTGGATCAGGGCCGGCGCGCCAGCTCTTCCTCGTCCTTCGCCTTGGGCAGCAGGTCCTGCTTGGTCACGCCCAGCGTGTGCAGCAGCGGGCTGGCGAAGAAGATGGTGGACAGCGTGCCGATCACGATACCGACGATCAGCGCCGCCGAGAAACCCTTCAGGGTCGGGCCACCGAACAGGTACAGCGCAACCACGGTCAGCAGCGTGGTGAGCGAGGTCATGATGGTACGCGACAGGGTCGAGTTCACCGCCTTGTTCAGGACTTCGACGGTGTCCAGCTTGCGCGTGGAGCGGAACAGTTCGCGTACGCGGTCGAAAACCACGATCTTGTCGTTCACCGAGTAACCGTCGACGGCGAGCACCGCGGCCAGCACGGTGAGGTCGAAGTCCATGCCGCTCAGCGCGAAGAAGCCCAGCGTGATGATGACGTCATGCAGTTCGCCGGCCACGGTGGCCACGGCGAAACGCCATTCGAAGCGTATCGCGACGTAGATCATGATGCCGGCCAGCACCACCAGCACGGCGACGATGCCGTTGTAGGCCAGCTCGGCGCCGACCTGCGGGCCGACGTAGACGCTGGGCTTGACCTCGACCACGCGGCCACCGGCGGTCACCGCGGACTCGACCTTCTCGGTCACCGCCGCGTTGGCGGCATCGACGGCACTGAGGCCCTGCTCGGCAACCGCAGCGTCGATTTCCTCCTGGCTCAGCACATTCGGCGGCAGGCGGATCGAGAACTCGGTGCCGGAGAAACGCTGGATCACCGCGCCTTCGATGTCGCCGGCCTCGAGGTCATGCGCCAGGGCGTCCTGCTCGATGGGCTGCTCGTACACGACTTCGACCAGGCTGCCGCCGGTGAAGTCAAGGCCGAAGTTCAGGCCGCGGGTCGCCAGCAAAACGATCGAAGCGATGACCAGCAGCACGGAAACCGCCATCGTCGTGCGGCGGATGCCCATGAAGTTGACGTTGGCGTTGGGATTGAAGAATTCCATCTTTATGTATTCCTGTCGGCCGCTCAGACGGAAACCGAGGTCAGCTTCTTGCGACCGCCGTAGATCCAGGTTGCCATCGCGCGACTCATGGTCACCGAGGTGAACATCGAGGTCAGCACGCCGAAGAACAGCACCACCGCGAAGCCGCGCACCGGGCCGGAGCCGAAGGAGAACAGCGCGATGGCGGCGATGAGCTTGGTGACGTTGGAGTCGAGGATGACGGTCCAGGCACGCTCGTAACCCGACTTGATGCTGGACACCGGCGTGTTGCCGTTGCGCAACTCCTCTCTTATTCGTTCGCAGATCAGCACGTTGCCGTCGATGGCCATGCCCAGCGTCAACACGATGCCGGCGATGCCGGGCATGGTCAGCGTGGCGCCCACCACCGACAGCACGGCGGTGAGGATCAGCAGGTTGGTGAACAGGGCGATCACCGAGATCACGCCGAACAGGCGGTAGTAGATGATCATCAGCACGCAGACGGCGAGGAAGCCGATGCTGATCGCCATCTTGCCGGCGTCGATGTTCTCCTGACCCAGGGTCGGGCCGATGACGCGCTGCTCGACGATGTCCACCGGCGCCGCCAGCGAACCGGAACGCAGCAGCAGCGCCAGGTCACTGGCGTACTTGCTGCTTTCGAGGCCCGTGGTGCGGAAGCGCTTGCCAAACACACCCTGGATGTTAGCCACCGAGATCACTTCCTCGGTCACCGTGATCGTGCGCACTTCCTTGCCGTCGACTTCCTTGGTTTCCGGCGTGCGTTCGATGAACACCACGGCCATGCCACGACCCACGTTGTCGCGGGTGAACTCCAGCATGCGCTTGTCGCCGACGTTGTTCAGGGTGACGTTGACCTCCGGACCACCGCCCTGCGGATCGACACCGGAGGTGGCGTTGACCAGCTGGTCACCGGACACGATCACCTTCTTTGACAGCAGCACCGGGATGCGATTGCCGGCGGCATCGCGTTCCTTCCGGTAGTAGATGCGCGCATCGGGCGGCACGTTTCCGCCACTGGCTGCCGCGAACGGGTCGCCATCGACCACCGCGCGATATTCCAGCGTCGCGGTCGAACCAAGGATCTTCTTGGCCTGCGCCGTGTCCTGCACGCCCGGCAGCTGCACGACGATGCGCGACGCACCCTCGCGCTGGATGATCGGCTCGGCCACGCCGAGCTCGTTGATGCGGTTGCGCAGCGTGCCGATGTTCTGCTCCAGCGCCGAATCATTGATCGCACGCAGTTCCGCCGGACGGATGTGCGCGCGCAAGGCATTGTCGCCGGCGTCCTCGACCAGCAACTGCGGCAGGTTGCTGTTGATCTCGGCGATCGCCGACGGCACGTCGCCAGCGGTACGCAACTGGACGTGGATGCCGTCCGCACTGCGGTTGACGCCGGTGTAACCGATGCCCTTGTCGCGCAGCAGCGAGCGGATGTCGTCGGCGAAACCGTTCTCGCGCTTGTCCAGCGCGGCGCGCTGGTCGACTTCCATCTTGAAGTGGACACCACCGCGCAGGTCGAGACCCAGCAGCATCGGCTTGCCGCCCAGCGACGACAGCCAGCCCGGCACAGTGCTGGCCAGGTTCACCGCGACCACGTAGTCGTTGCCCAGCGTGTCGCGCAGCGCATCGGCGGCGGTCAGCTGGTGGTCCGGCGTGTCGGTGCGGACCAGCAGCGTGTCGTCGTCCAGCTCCATGGCCTTGAACGGCAGCGACTGTGATTCGAACACGCCCTGGACGCGTTCCTTGAGTGCCTCGTCCACCGGCGCGCCGCGATTCGCGGACACCTGCACGGCAAGGTCCTGCGGGAACAGGTTGGGCAAGGCATAGAGCGCGCTGAACAGGACAATGACGATGACCAGCGCGTACTTCCAGCGGGGGAATTCAAGCATGGGACTGTCTACCGCAGGACCGGGGCGGAAGCGCCGGTCGATTCAGGAAAGGAGGTATTTGGCGAAACAGGGCACGGTCGGCCGCACGGGCCAACCGGCTCAGGCCGCCTTGATGGTGCCCTTGGGCAGCACCGCGCTGATCGACTGCTTCTGCACGCGGATGCGCACGTTGTCGGCGATCTCGATGGTGACGTAGAGGTCGCTCAGCGCCTCGATGCGACCGAGGATGCCGCCGGAGGTCAGCACCTCGTCGCCCTTGGCCAGTTGCGACAGCAGCTCGCGGTGCTCCTTGGCGCGCTTCATCTGCGGGCGAATCAGGAAGAACCAGAAGATCAGGAAGAACACGCCGAGCATGATGATCGGCTGCCACGGGCTGGGCTGGGCGGCGCCAGCGGTCTGTGCCATGGCCGGCGGGATGATTGCGTCGAGCAGGAAATCCATCGAAATCTCGCTAAGTAATTGTCGTTGTTCGAATTGACATGCCGAGCGCGGGAAGTGGCATACGCCCTCCCCGACGCATTCCGGGCGCCAAAGACGCCGAAGTATGCCACATGGGGTCGCCCCGCCCGCACCTCAAGGGCTGCGGGAGCTAGGCGGCCTCCCCGGCGCGGATACCCGCATAGAAAGCCTCGCGCCAGTCGGCGAAGGCGCCCTGTTCAATGGCGGCGCGCATTTCGCGCATCAACTGCTGGTAGTAGTGCAGGTTGTGGATGGTGGCCAGCATCGGGCCGAGCATTTCGTTGCAGCGATCCAGATGGCGCAGGTAGGCGCGACTGAATCCACCGGCGCAGGCCGCACAACTGCAGGCCGGATCGATCGGTCGCGGATCGTTCTCGAACTTGGCGTTGCGGATGCGGATGGTGCCGAAACGGGTGAAGTAGTGGCCGTTGCGCGCGTTGCGGGTCGGCATCACGCAGTCGAACATGTCGATGCCACGCGCCACGCCTTCGACGATGTCTTCCGGACGCCCAACGCCCATCAGGTAACGCGGTTTGTCGTCCGGCAGCTGTGGGCAGACGTGGTCCAGCATCTTTTCGCGCTGGTCCTGCGGCTCGCCGACGGCAAGACCACCAACGGCGTAGCCGTCGAAACCGATATCGATCAGGCCTTTGGCGGAACGGTCACGCAGCGATTCGTACATGCCGCCCTGGACGATACCGAACAGCGCGGCGTCATTGCCTTCATGCGCGCGACGGCTGCGCTCGGCCCAGCGCAGCGACAGTTCCATCGACTCGCGTGCCACTTTCTCGCTGGCCGGCTCGCCGTTGACCAGGTATGGCGTGCACTCGTCGAAGATCATCACGATGTCCGAACCGATGACCTTCTGGATCTGCATGCTCTCCTCGGGACCAAGGAACACGCGGCTGCCGTCCACTGGCGAAGCGAAGGTCACGCCCTGCTCGGTGATCTTGCGCCGCTTGGCCAGGCTGAACACCTGGAAGCCGCCGGAGTCGGTGAGGATCGGGCGATCCCAGCGCGCCAGCCCGTGCATCCCACCCTGCGCGCGCAGCACGTCCAGGCCGGGCCGCAAATAGAGGTGGAAAGTGTTGCCCAAAATGATCTCGGCGCCGATGGCCTTGAGGTCATCCGGCTTCATCGCCTTGACCGTGCCGTAGGTGCCGACCGGCATGAAGGCCGGCGTCTGGACATTGCCTCGCGGAAAACTCAGGCGACCACGACGGGCGACGCCGTCACTGCCCAGCAGTTCGAAACTCATGCGGCTCATGCGTGTATTCCTTCGGGCTGCGCGTCCGCCGGCATCACCCCGGGCAGCATCAGCATGGCGTCGCCGTAGGAAAAGAAACGGTAGCGTTCCTCCACCGCGTGACGGTAGGCATCGAGCATGAACTCGCGCCCGGCCATGGCTGACACCAGCATCAGTAGCGTGGACTGTGGCAGGTGGAAGTTGGTCAGCAGGCCGTCGACGCTGGTGACGCGATAGCCCGGGAAGATGAAGATCTGCGTCTCGCCAGCGAACGGATAGAGCTTGCCGTCGCGCGTCGCGCTCTCCAGCGCGCGCACCACGGTCGTGCCCACGGCAATCACGCGACCACCCGCCGCACGCGTGCGCTCGATGCGCTGCACCAGCTCGGCGCCGACGTTCAGCCATTCACGATGCATGACGTGGTCGTTCACGTTCTCGGCGCGCATCGGCTGGAAGGTGCCGGCGCCAACGTGCAGCGTCACGTAGTCGGTCTGCACGCCGCGTTCGGTCAGCGCGTCGAGCATGGCCTGGTCGAAATGCAGGCCGGCGGTCGGCGCGGCCACCGCGCCGGCTTCGCGGGCGAACACGGTCTGGTAGCGGTCAAGGTCGGCGTCGTCGGTATCGCGCTCGATGTAGGGCGGTAGCGGCATACGCCCCACGCGCAGCAGCAACTGCTCGACCGTCTCGCTGGCATCGAGGCGCAGGCGGAAGAACTCGCCGTCACGCCCCTGCACCACCAGCCGGCTGCCGTCGTTGAGTTCGATGATGCCGCCTTCCTTCGGCTTCTTGCTGACACCGAGCTGCGCGCTGAATTCGTGGTCGTCGTGCAGGCGCTCGACCAGGATCTCGACGGCCCCGCCGGTTTCCTTGCGGCCGTAGAGACGCGCCGGCAATACGCGGGTGTCGTTGAACACCAGCAGATCGCCGGGCTGCAGCAGATCCGGCAGCTCGCGGAACTGGCGGTCGTGGAGTTGCCGGGCCGGCACGTCAAGGTGCAGCAGGCGCGACGCGCTGCGACAGGCCAGCGGACGCTGCGCGATCAGCTCGGGCGGCAGCGCGAAGTCGAAATCGGATTTCTTCAAGGCGGATATCTGGAGAGGCTTGAAAAGCGAAGGCCGTCACAGGACGCGGGTATAGCCACGGTGACGGCGGTAGCCGCCAATTATCGCCCATTTCAGCACCCGGCCGGGACCGGGATTGGGTCGCGCCGGGGCCGCATGGTAGACTGGGCGTCTTCGCAAGCCCTTATTTTCGCTTGGAAACAGTGCACGCGGCCCCGGAAACGGTGCATGGCCGCGTCGGCGCTGTTTCCGGCATCCGGAGGACAGAAATGACGCTGATCGACAAACTCAACGAACTTCGCAACTACGGCGGCGCCATCCGCACGCGCGGCCTGGACGACGCCACCATCGAGCGTTTCGCCAAAGATCACCCCGACCTCACCGCCGCCATCGACAGCGCGCACGACCGCTTCCTCGAACTGCGCAGCGAAATGGACGACCTGCTCAAGCTCGACGAAGAAGCGCAGATGGCGCGCATCCAGGGCGACTACGTCAACTTCTATGCCGACGACGCGGTGAACCCGTATGTCGCGCTGGCCGCGCAGGGCCCGTGGATCGTGACGCTCAAGGGTGCGGTGATCCACGACAACGGCGGCTACGGCATGCTCGGCTTCGGCCACAACCCGGCGCATATCAGCGAGGCGCTGGCGCGTCCGCAGGTGATGGCCAACATCATGACCCCGAGCACCAGCCAGCTGCGCCTGTCCGAAGCGCTGAAGAAGGAGCTGGGCCGCAGCCGTGGCGGCAATCCGTACAGCAAGTTCCTGTGCCTGAACTCCGGCTCGGAAGCAGTGACGCTGGCCAGCCGACTGGCCGACGTCAATGCCAGGACGATGACCGAACCCGGCGCGCGACATGCCGGTCGCGAGATCAAGCGCATCGCGGTCAAGGGCGCCTTCCACGGCCGTACCGACCGTCCGGCACGCTTCTCGGATTCCACGCGCAAGGCCTACGAGGCCAACCTCGCCAGCTACCGCGACAACAGCGCGCTGATCGCCGTCGAGCCGTACAACGTCGAGCAACTGCGTCAGGCTTTCGCCGATGCCGACGCCAACGGCTGGTTCATCGAGGCCGTGTTCCTGGAGCCGGTGATGGGCGAAGGCGACCCGGGCCGCGGCCTGACGCCGGCCTTCTACGCCGCCGCACGCGAGCTGACCAAGGCGCACGGCACCCTGCTGCTGGTGGATTCGATCCAGGCCGGCCTGCGCGCCCACGGTGTGCTGTCGGTAGTCGACTATCCGGGCTTCGAAGGCCTGGAAGCGCCGGACATGGAAACCTACTCCAAGGCGCTCAACGCCGGTCAGTATCCGCTGTCCGTTCTGGCGGTCACCGAGGCCACCGCCGAGCTGTACCGCAAGGGCATCTACGGCAACACCATGACCACCAACCCGCGCGCCATGGACGTGGCCGTCGCCACCATGCAGCAGCTGACCGACGAGGTCCGCGCCAACATCGTTGATCGTGGCAAGGAATTTGTCGACAAGCTGAACAAGCTGAAGGACGAGCTGGGCGGCCTGATCACCAAGGTGCAGGGCACCGGTCTGCTGTTCAGCTGCGAACTGGACGCCAGCTTCAAGTGCTACGGCGCCGGTTCCACGGAGGAATTCATGCGCGAGAACGGTATCGGCGTGATCCACGGCGGGGCCAACTCGCTTCGCTTCACCCCGCATTTCAACATCCGCGAGGACGAGGTCGACCTGGTGATCGACAGCATCCGCGTGGCGCTGACCCAGGGGCCGCGCAAGTCGCAGGCCGAAGCCGCCTGAAACGCTGAGCCAAACGGCATCGGCGGGCCAGAAACGGCCCAGGCAGCAGGCAATGACCGACGGCAGGCGCGAAATCCCGCGCCTGCCGTTATCGTGTCAGGCAGTTGATCAGGCGGTCGCGCCAGAGCCCTTGGCAGCGGCAATTCCGCCTTAACTTTTCGCTAATTCGCCGCCGATCTGGTCGTGCGATAATTGACTGTCCGGCAGGGTTGCCGGGTGCAAGAAATCTGGAGACAGGAATGTCCATTGTCATCCGCGACGTGCTGGAGCACGAGCTGGATTCCGTCCTCGCCCTGAACAACGCCGCCGGTCCCGGCATTCTGCCGATGGACGCCGCGCGCATCCGTTTCTTCTTCGACCACGCCGAGTATTTCCGCGTCGGCGAAGTGGACGGCCACCTGGCCGGCTTCCTGATCGCCATGGGCCAGCGTGCGCCCTACGACAGCCCCAACTTCCGCTGGTTCAAGGATCGCTACGACGCGTTCATGTACATCGACCGCATCGTGATCGCCAGCGCCCGTCGTGGCGCCGGTCTGGGCCGTGCGTTCTATGCCGACATCACCAGCTATTCCGAAGTCCGCGTGCCGCGCCTGTGCTGCGAGGTGTTCCTGGAGCCGCGCAACGACGTCGCCGTGCTGTTCCACGGCACCTACGGTTTCCACGAGGACGGCCAGCAGGTCATGCCCGGCCTGGATCGCCGCGTGTCGCTGCTACTCAAGGACCTGCCCAGCTATGCCTGGGTTCGCGAGACCTACCTCGACAGCGGCAAAGGACTTCCCGACCTGCCGTGGCTGCGAAGCCGCGAGCTGGCCGGTGAACGGGTGCAGCTTGCCACGGGAACCGGCGCGTGACGGCCGCTCCCGCCGGAGAACTCGCCGGCGAACTCAAATTCGGCCAGGTCAGCATCGCCAACCTGCGCGTGCTTCGACTGGACCGCGACGCGCTGGTCGCCGAAATGGCGGACCGCGTCGCCAAGGCACCGGGGCTGTTTGACCGTGCCGCGGTCATCGTTGATTTCGGCTCGCTGAGCAGCACGCCCTCTGTCGATGAGGCACGCGCCCTGCTCGACGGCCTGCGCGGTGCCGGTGTCTGCCCGGTCGGTGTCGCCTTCGGCAGCAGCAGCACCGAGGCGCTGGCACGCGACCTCGGCCTGCCGTCGCTGGCCAAGTTTCGCGCGCAGTACGAACGCGGCGGTGACAGCGCCGCTCCCGCGTCGCAGCCCGCCAAACCGAAAGCCGAAGCGCAGCCCGCGCCCGCAACGCCTGCGTCCGCGACAGACGCCATCGGCCGCACCGAGCAGCAGCCGATCCGCTCCGGCCAGCAGATCTACGCGCAGGGTCGCGACCTGGTGGTCACCGCGACTGTCGGTGCCGGCGCGGAGGTCATCGCCGACGGCAACATCCACGTCTACGGCGCGCTGCGCGGCCGCGCGCTGGCGGGCGCCGGCGGCAATACCGAAGCACGCATCTACTGCCGCGAATTCCACGCCGAGCTGGTCGCTGTCGCCGGCCACTACCGCGTTCTGGAAGACATCGACCCGGCGCTGAAGGGCAAGGCGGTACAGGTCTGGCTGGACGATGAAACGCTGCGCATCGAGGCCATGGACGCATGACCGGCATGAACAACGCGGAGATATCTGCGTCCATCACAATGAATTCCGTCGCGATGAAGCACGTCGCGACAGCAACAACGCGACAATAACAACGAGCAAGAAACAGGGCCTTCGACGGAAATCAACATCCGTCGCGCACGACTGGAGGATGCAACCTTGGCTGAAAAAATCGTAGTCACCTCGGGCAAAGGCGGCGTCGGCAAGACCACCACCAGCGCCAGCATCGCCTGCGGCCTCGCCCGCCAGGGCAAGAAGGTCGCGGTGATCGACTTCGACGTGGGCCTGCGCAACCTCGACCTGATCATGGGCTGCGAGCGCCGCGTGGTGTACGACTTCGTCAACGTCATCAACGGCGAGTGCACGCTCAAGCAGGCGCTGATCCGCGACAAGCGTTTCGAGAACCTGCACGTGCTCGCCGCCTCGCAGACCCGCGACAAGGACGCACTGACCCTGGAAGGCGTGCAGAAGGTGCTCGACGAACTCGACGCCGACGGCTTCGACTTCATCGTCTGCGACTCTCCCGCCGGCATCGAGAAAGGCGCCTACCTCGCCATGTACTTCGCCGACCAGGCGGTGGTGGTGGTGAACCCGGAAGTCTCCAGCGTGCGCGATTCCGACCGCATCCTGGGCCTGCTCGCCAGCAAGACCCGACGCGCGGAGAACGGCGAGCGCGTCAAGGAACACCTGCTGCTGACCCGCTACAGCCCGGTGCGCGTCGCGTCCGGTGACATGCTGTCGATTGCCGACGTGCAGGAAATCCTCGGCCTCGACGTGCTCGGCGTGATTCCGGAAGCGCAGGAAGTGCTGCAGTCGTCGAACGCCGGCGTGCCGGTGATCCTCGACGAGCAGTCGCCCGCTGGTCAGGCCTACGACGACGCCGTCGCCCGCCTGCTTGGCGAGCAGCGGCCGATGCGCTTCACCCAGGTCGAGAAGAAGGGCCTGTTCTCCAAACTCTTCGGGAGCTGAAATGGGCATTTTCGACTTCCTGCGCCAACGCAAACCCGACACCGCTTCCGTTGCCAAGGAGCGCCTGCGCATCATCGTCGCGCAGGAGCGCAGCGCACGCGGCGGTCCCGACTACCTGCCGATGCTGCGTCGCGAAATCCTCGAAGTGATCCGCAAATACGTCCACGTCGATCCGGACGCGGTACAGATCAACGTGGACAAGGACGGCGAACACGACGTGCTGGAACTGAGCGTCGCCCTGCCCGATGACGACGACGCCTGATATTTCTGCCCCTTCCCTCGCTGGCGGGGGTGAGCAGGGATTTCGAGCGGCCGTGCTGCGAGCCTGCGAACGACATCCGGCATGCAAGCCGGATGGCCGGGGATAGGCACGTAGGGTGGCGGCGCGAAAGCGCCTTCCTTTCCATGCAACCTCAAGCCAATGAATAATGCTTGCATCATCGACGAATCCGCCGTGCTCACGCTTGGCGATATCGATGCACAAACCGTCGCTGCACTGCTTAGCCGCTACGACCTCACGCTCGAACACGTCCCCGACAACGCCGACATCCCCGGCAGCTACTGGGGCGCGCCCGAAGCCGGCCTGATCGGCAGCACCGTCTACGCCCGCAATGACACGCCGGTGCACTCGCTGTTGCACGAAGCCTGCCACCTGATCGTGCTGCCAGCGGAACGCCGCGCCAGCGTTCACACCGACGCCACCGACAGCATCGACGAGGAAAATGCCGTCTGCGTGCTGCAGGCCCTGCTCGGCGACCAGATTCCGGGCGTCGGTCGTCATCGCATCCTCGACGACATGGACCGCTGGGGCTACACCTTCCGCCTCGGCTCGGCCCGCGCCTATTTCGAGCAGGATGCCGACGACGCCTTCGACTGGCTGCGCGAGCGCGGCCTGCTGCCGGTCACCGGCGCGGAAGCGGCCTGACCGCGCCAGTCGCGAAAAGCTGCGGTCCGTGACCTGATCCGGCATCCGGGCTAATCTTCAGGGTTCGCCGCGCCGGCCGGCGCGATCCGCAAAACCCCGAGGTGTCCCGTGAAGCTCCAGATCTCGCTGCTCTCGCTGGCTGTGTCGTCAGCCCTGCTCCTGTCCGCCTGCCAGAACGACTCCAACGCCAAGGCCGTTGATTCGAAGGCGGCCACCGCCGCTGACGCGGAGGCCTTCATCAAGCAGGTCAATCGCGACATCCGCGACAACTACCCGGAGGAAGCCGCCGCGCAGTGGATCGCCTCCACCTATATCAACGGCGATTCGCAGCTGCTGGCCGCCAAGGCCAACGAACGCTCGCTGGCACGGCTCAAGGAAAATACCGAAAAGGCGGCAACCTTCAGCGGCGTCGACGGCATGGATGCCGCTACCGGTCGCGCGCTGAAGCTGCTGGAGCGCTCCACCTCGATGCCGGCGCCGAAAGACAAGACCAAGCTGGCCGAGCTGACCCGCATTGCCTCCGGCCTGGAGGGCAGCTACGGCGCCGGCAAATACTGCAAGGGCGAAGGCACAGCCCGCCAGTGCCGCGAACTGGGCGAGCTGGAAGACGTGCTGCGCGAGAGCCGCGACTACGACGCACAGCTTGACGCCTGGCAGGGCTGGCGCACGGTCAGCCCGGCGATGCGCGACGACTACAGCAAGCTGGCTTCTCTGCTGAACGAAGGCGCGCAGGAACTGGGCTACGCCAACGCCGGCGAGTTCTGGCGCAGCAGCTACGACATGAGCCCGGCCGAATTCGAAACCGAAACCGACCGCCTCTGGGACCAGGTCAAGCCGCTGTACCAGAACCTGCAGTGCTACGTGCGCGGCAAGCTGGAAGACAAGTACGGCGAGCGCGGCAGCATCAACGGCATGATTCCGGCGCACCTCACCGGCAACATGTGGGCGCAGCAGTGGGGCAACATCTGGGACCTGGTCGAGCCGTATCCCGGTGTCGGCCAACTCGACATCACCGCCGGCCTGGCCAAGGAGAACTACGACGCCTCCGCGATGGTGAGGCGCGCCGAGGATTTCTACACCTCGCTGGGCATGCCCTCGCTGCCGGAGAGCTTCTTCGACAAGTCGCAGTTCCTGAAGCCGCGTGACCGCGACGTGGTCTGCCACGCCAGCGCCTGGGATATGAACTACCGCGGCGACGTGCGCATCAAGATGTGCATCCAGCCCAACGAGGACAACTTCACCACCATCTACCACGAGCTCGGCCACATCTATTACTACCTGGCCTACAACGACTTGCCGCCGCTGTTCCAGAGCGGCGCGCACGACGGCTTCCACGAAGCCATCGGCGACACCATGGTGCTGGGCATGACGCCGGAATACCTGGCTTCGATCGGCCTGGTCGACGCACCGAAGGTGTCGGACAAGGCCACCATCAACGCGCAGATGAAGATGGCGCTGGACAAGATCGCCTTCCTGCCCTTCGGCAAGCTGATTGATCAATGGCGCTGGGGCGTATTCGACGGCCGCATCACGCCGGACAACTACAACCAGGCCTGGTGGAACCTGCGCGAGAAGTACCAGGGCGTGACCCACGTCGGCGAGCGCGGCGAGGACTTCTTCGATCCGGGCGCCAAGTACCACGTGCCGGCCAACGTGCCCTACACCCGCTACTTCCTGTCGTACATCCTGCAGTTCCAGTTCTACCGTTCGCTGTGCGATGCCGCCGGCCACCAGGGCCCGCTGCACACCTGCACTTTCTACGGCAACAAGGAAGCCGGCCAGCGCTTCTGGGCGATGCTGAAGAAGGGCCAGAGCCAGCCATGGCAGCAGACGTTGAAGGAACTGACCGGCAAGGAAGAAATGGACGCCAGCGCCATCCTCGACTACTTCGCCCCGCTCAACACCTGGCTGGAAGAGCAGAACCAGGGCAAGCAGTGCGGTTGGGATGAGCCGAGCCTGGCGGCGAAGTAATGCGATGACGGGTGCGGCGGGTTTTCTCGCCGCACCCTTTTCACTTCATGATCCTGGCCGAAAGTAGGATGTGGTGAGCCTGCGAACCGCATCAATCGCGAAGAACCAGCTACCCGATGACCGCCTACCGACGCGCCAGGACACCGGGAGCTTGCTGGTTTTTCACCGTGAATCTCGCCGAGCGCAGAGGAAACCGTCGTCTGGTAGAGAACGTTGATGTACTCCGTGCAGCTTTCTCGACGGTTCACTCACGACGGCCCTTCCACATCAACGCCATTGTGGTCCTGCCGGATCACCTGCACTGCATCTGGACACTGCCGCAAGGCGACGCCGACTACGCCACGCGCTGGGGATTGATCAAGGCCAAATTCTCCCGCGCCTTGCCTGCGGGTGAGCGAATCAACGCAAGCCGGCAATCACGTGGCGAGCGCGGCATCTGGCAGCGCCGATTCTGGGAGCACCAGATTCGCGATGACCGCGATTTCGAGCAACATGTCGACTACATCCACTTCAACCCGGTCAAGCATGGCCACGTTTCCTGCGTCAAAGACTGGCCGCATTCCTCGTTCCACCGCTTTGTGGCGAGAGGCATTTATCCGCTGGACTGGGGTGGCACGGATGTCCGTATTCCCGCGGGCGAGTAGAGCGCGACTCGACCGATGCGGTTCGCAAGCTCACCACATCCTACGAACTGGCGGGTAAAGTGCGTCTCGACTGATGCGGTGCGCGAGCTCAGCACATCCTACTTTGACGATTTTCGGCAATGTCCACGACACTCAACCGCTTCTGCCCGCGCTCCGGCGAGCCGGTCAGCGATGATTCGCTGACGCGCCATCGCGGGCGCACGGTGGGTTTCTGCAATCCGGGTTGCCGGGATGATTTCGACAATGGCGGACCGCGTGCGGTGGAGGATCGTCGCTATTTCGACGTGCTGATCCGGGAATCAACCGGACTGTTGCCGGGTGGCCGCGCGGGCAAGGCGCTCGAGGCGGCGCTACCGACGCTGGAAGCCGAGCGCCTGCGACTTCGCGCACCGCGTGAAACGGACGCGGATGCGCTGTTCGCCGTGTTTTCCGACCCGAAGGTGACGCGCTACTGGAGCCACGGGCCGTGGACGGAAACCGCACAAGCCACGGAGCTGATCGACGGCATCTGTCGCGGTGCGCTGGACGGCCAGTTCCGGCAGTGGGCCATCGCCGACCATCGCGACGACCGCCTGATCGGCACGGTGACGTTGTTCCAGCTCAACCGCAGCCATCGTCGCTGCGAAGTCGGTTTCGCGCTGCGCAGCGACCGCTGGGGCGAAGGCCTGGCCAACGAGGCGCTGTCGCGGGCCATGCGCTTCGCCGAGGAAAAACTCGATCTGCGTCGCTTCGAGGCAGACGTCGACCCCGACAACACGGCGTCATTGGGCCTGCTGGAACGACTGGGCTTCGAGGAGGAAGGCCGTGCCCGCGCACGCTGGCGCGTGGGTGGCGGCGTGCAGGATTCGATTCTGCTGGGTCGGGTGATCGACGGCTGAGCCGGTCAGCGGTCGCGTGCCGCCATGGCATCCGACAGCGGCGGCGAGCCGGCCTGCTCGCCGCCCGGCCGCGCCTTGCCTTCCAGCAAATCCTTGTACTGCGACTTGGTCACGGGCGCGACGCGGTTGATCGAGCACGGCGTGGAGCGGCCTGTACTGGCCAGCGGGACCAGTTTGTCGCCGGGATCGCCACAGATGCGGCCAGCGGAATCCGCCATCCTGCTGTCAAAACGGATGCCGGTGGCAAAGTCGAGATCCGCGCAGGCCGTATCGAGCGTGATGTGGTAACGGCTGCGACCGGCATCGACCAGCAATTCGTCGGCATCAATGCGCGTCCAGCCGCGAACCTGCGATGGATCCATGCAGGCTTCAAAAGGACGCAAGGGCTCACCTTTCAGGCCTTCGTCTGCCAGGGCGGCAATCGAACCCACCAGAGCCAGGCCGAGGAAGGTCAGAATCAGGGTTTTCGCGGACATCCTCGACACTCCTTTGACGACGGCTTCGCGTGAATGGTCTCGACGGTCACCCAAAGGGAGGATGATCGTTTCCGGCTCCCGCACGGCGATGTGCGTACAACGCCCACATCGCCTTGTTCGACAAGAAAACGCGAACTCGGTTGCAGAATGGACGCCAGACTGCCTGGGCCGGACTGAACCGCGGCGCAACACGGGCATGACGACCGGCGCAACACGAATCGCGTACAGGCGCGCTATCCTTCACCCATGAGCTCGAATTCTTCCCGTCGCGAACCGCCACCACCCGGCGCCTGGACCTTCTTCCGCCAGTGGCTTCGCCACCCGCTTTCCATCGCGGCGATCTCGCCATCCAGCCGCCAACTGGCGCGACTGATGGTCAAGGAGTTGCCGCCCAACTGCGAACGCGTGATCGAACTCGGCGGCGGCACCGGCGTGTTCACCCGCGCCCTGCTCGACCACGGCATCGCCGACGACAAGCTGATGGTGGTCGAGTTGAACGAAGAGTTGCACCACCACCTGCGCCGTCGCTTTCCCGACGTCCACATCGCGCTGGGTGATGCCCGCGAGCTGCCAGCGGTGGCGAAGAAAGTCGGTTACGCGGAAGCCGGCCAGGTCGACGCGGTGATCTCGGGCCTCGGGCTGCTGTCGATGAGCCACGAACTGCAGACGCAGATCCTGGAGTCCGCATTCTCGATGCTGCGTCCCGGCGGGCGTTTCATCCAGTTCACCTACGGCCCGGTCTGCCCGGTGGCGAAGGAAGTGCAGAAGGCGCTGAAGCTGCGCAATCGCCGCGGCGGTTTCGCCGTCTGGAACATGCCGCCGGCCACCGTGTTCGTGCTCACGCAGACGCGCTCGAAGGCTGTCGAAGCACGACCGATGGGCACGGCGCGTGGCAGAGGAAAGTCGCGCAAGAACGACGCTCAAGCTTCCCCACAAGCGCTTCAGCGGTGACGAATTGCCCAGAGCTGGTGGATGCGCGGATTGCGCGCGAAGTCGGGCGGCACCGAAGCCGGGCTCAGTGATTCCACCGCGTAGTCCGCTTCGATGGATGGATCGAGCCTGAAACGCCGGAAGTTGTTGGAGAACAGCAGCAGGCCATTCGTCGACAACCGAGCCATGATCCGACGGATCAACTCAACCTGCTCGCGCTGCACGTCGAAGTCACCTGCACGCGCGGAATTGGAGAAGGTTGGCGGATCGCAGAACACCAGGTCGTATTCGCCGCGCTCTGCCGCCAGCCAGCGCATCACGTCGGCCTGCGCAAGGCGATGCGCTGCACCGCCGATGCTGTTCTCGGCAAGATTGGCCGCCGCCCATTCGAGATAGGTCGCCGACAGGTCGACGCTGGTGGTGGTTGCCGCGCCGCCCAACGCCGCGTGCACACTGGCCGCGCCGGTGTAGCAGAACAGGTTGAGGAAGCGACGGCCTTTCGCCAGCTCGCCGATGCGCAAGCGCGTGGGCCGGTGGTCGAGGAACAGACCGCTGTCGAGATAGTCGTGCAGGTTCACACGCAGACGTGCCTCACCTTCACGCACCACGAAGAACTCGTCACGCTTCGCCATGCGGCCGTACTTGCTGCCGCCCTTGCCGGTGCGCCGCGTCTTAACCGCCACGCGCTCACGCGGCAGCTCGAAGACGCTCCTGGCTGCGGCCAGCAGGTCCTGCAGTCGACGCCTTGTATCGGCCTCGGGAATGCTGCTTGGCGCCTGGTACTCCTGCACCATCAGCCAGTCCTGGTCACGATCCGCATCGCGGTAGACGTCGATGGCGGCGGCGTATTCGGGCAGGTCGGCGTCGTAGGCGCGGAAGCAGCCGATGCCCTCCTGCTCGCGCCACTTGCGCAGTTGCTTCAGGTTCTTGCGCAACCGGTTGGCGACCATCTGCGCGCCGTCGCCGAGCGCTGCTTCCTCGCGCGGCTCACGCCGCGGTCGTTGCAATGGATCGACGATCAACAGGCAGACCGGCAAGGCGCCGTTGTAGAGCGCATAGCGCTTCCTGCCGCGCAGACCGGTCGCGAACGCCAACTCCTCGGTGCCGCAGAGCAGGGCCGCGCGCCATTCGGGAACCGTGTCAGCCAGGCGATCACCAAGCAGCCGGTAAAGTTCGTTGTCGGCAGCGAGTCGTTCGTCATAGGGCGGATTGCAGACGACCAATCCTGCGTGACCACACACGGCATCCGGCAGGCCCAGCGACTCCGCCGACAATGTCGCCAGGTCGCGACGCTCGAAGCGGATGGCGTCAGCAACGCCAGCAGCCTCGGCATTTTCACGGGCCTGCGCGATGGCCTGTGGGTCGATATCGAAACCGAACAGGCGCGGTGGCGCAGCGTTCAAGGTCTCAAGTCCTGCATTGGCGCGAGCAGCCGCATCGTCCACCAGCGACTGCCAGAGCGAAGCATCGAAACCCTTCCAGCGACTCGGCTGGCCGCGCTCGGCCCTGCGCAATCCCGGTGCGACATCGGCGGCAATCAATGCCGCTTCGACCAGCAGCGTGCCGGAGCCACACATGGGATCAAGCAGCGGCTGCTCGCGCGCGGCATCGTCCTTCCAGCCGCCGCGCAGCAGCACGGCCACGGCCAGCGTTTCCTTCAGCGGCGCGGCACCCTGCCCCTGCCGCCAGCCGCGTCGATGCAGGCTACCGCCGCCGAGGTCCACCGATAGTGTCGCCCGCCCTCGATGCACGCGAAGGTTGAGGCGCAGATCCGGCGCATCGACATCGACGGACGGTCGCGTATCGCCGTATCCACGGAACTGGTCGACGATCGCGTCCTTGACCCGCTGCGCCGCAAAGCGCGAATGCGTGAGTTCCGAACCGCTGACCGAAGCATCGACGGCCAGCGTGTTGTCGGCATCCAGATGTTCGCGCCAGTCGATTCCCTGCACACCCGCGTACAGATCGCCATCGTTGTGGCATTCAAAGTCGGCCAGCGGCCACAGCACGCGATTGGCCAGTCGCGACCACAGCACCAGCTGCTGCGCGCAGGCGATGTCGCCATCCACGTTGACCCCGGACAGCGCCGCCGTTGCCTTGTCGGCACCCAGCGCCAGCGCTTCGTCGACCAGCAGGTATTCGAGGCCGCGCGCGCAACTGAGGAAAAAAGCCATCGCGTGCTCAGCCGATGGTTTTCAGGAAGCGGCCAAAGGCATCGGCGCAGAACTGCACGTGACCGGTCAGGCGATGTTCGTCATCGACCAGGATCAGCTTGTCGCGTCGCTGCGACGCCCAGCGGATCACGTCACCCGACGGAATCAATTCATCGCCCCAGGCATGGATCACCGTGGTCGGCACGCTGGCCGCCGCCAACTGGCGCGGATAGCCGTCCATCACCACCGGCGGCACCATCAGGAACAGACCGTCGATGCGCACTTCGCGACTGGCCAGCGCCGAGATGAAGGCGCCCATGCTGCTGCCGGCCAGCACCAGCGGTCGCTGTCCGCAGGCCCGCGCCTGCACCAGCAGTCGCTCGATGCGATCATCGATGCGGCGGATGTCCTGGGTGGCGTCGAGATCCTGGTAGTCCGGGCGCTCGGTGGTCCAGCCCATGGCTTCGGCCACTTCGGCCATCGCGCTGACCTTGGTGGCGCGCGGACTGCTGTTGAGACCGTGGGAGAGAATGGCGTGACCGGGCATGGGATCTATTAAGGTTCGGGATTCGAGATTTTCCCCTTCCCTCGCCGGCGGGGGAAGGCTGGGATGGGGGTGGCGGCGCGTAGCGCCAAAGGTGTCAGTCCTGAATCAACGCGCTCACAGCATCACCCACCGCAATGCGCCCCGGCGTGATCACCCGCGCGGTGATACCGCCCATGCCGCGCATCGCGTTGTAACCACCCTCGCCCAGCGCGTCCTCCATGCGTGAGCAGGGATCGCAGTCATCCGTGCCTTCCAGTACCGCGCCGCCAATCCGGAACTGCAACCCCTTCAGCGCGACCAGCGGAATGCCACTGACCAGCAAGTTCCGGCGCAGCGTCGACGGCTCAATGGCCGAATGACCGCAAAGCGCCGCGATCACCGGCAGATGCTCGGCCTGGATCAGCGTGACCGCCCGCTTGCCGCTGCCGCCAGCGTAGCGGTCGCCATCAAGACCCGTCACATCGACGATATCGGCGCTATCGACGGCGCGCATCGGCACGTTGCGTGCTGGTCGCAGACCGATCCAGTCGAGACGCCCAGAGGAATGGAAGCGGCGCATCAGGCGACCGAGCTCGGTGCTAGGTAGTGGAAGATTCATCCAGCGATGCTACACCGTCGCGCCGCCAAGCCGTGACCGGCATCGAGAGCGCGAGCCGTGTCGCCGATGGGCGAACCCTTCTTCCTGTACTAATTCTCGAACATTCGCCTAGCGGATTGAAGGCTGACTGCCGCAGCGCCAGTCAGTCCTACTCGAAGCCATCACCAAAAACTTGCGGCCCGGGCACGCTGAACACATAGGCCGCGCCAGCATCCTGCATGGTGTTGTCGAGCTGATTGCCATTCACGCCAGTATCGAAGCTGTCTTCCTGAAAGGCACCAGCCACGACAAGATCACCGGAAACCGCGACCGAATACCCAAGCCGATCTTCGGCATCGGTGTTGCTGGCTTTCACATAGGCCTGCTGGGTCCAGACGCCACCTAACCGACCGATACGAGCAAACACATAGGCAGCGCCAGCGCCAACCGCTGAATTGCTGGCCTGATTGCCGTTCATTCCGGATGAAGCACTATCTTCACTCGAGGCTCCAACCACCACCGTGTCACCGGAAACGGCAACAGAACTGCCGAAATAATCGCCTTCGCCGCTGTTACTGGCTTTCAGGTAAGCCTGCTGGAACCAGCCATTGTTCCCGCGCACAAACACATAGGCAGCCCCGGCACCGAGGGTGGAATTATCGGCCTGGTTGCCGTTCACGCCGGTAGCAGCGCTATTCTCTTCGAAGGCACCTATCACCACGACATCGCCGGATACAGCGACCGCGGAACCGAAATAATCAGCAACGCCGCTGTTGCTGGCCTTTAGGTAGGCCTGCTGACTCCAATTGTTGCCGGTGCGCACGAACACATAGGCCGCACCCGCAAGATTGACGGAATTATCCGCCTGATTGCCGTTCACGCCGGTCGTGCCGCTGTCTTCGCCGCTGGCACCAACCACGACAGTGTCACCGGAGATGGCAACAGCTCTGCCAAAAGAATCGAAGGTACCGGTGTTGCTGGCCTTCAGGTAGGCCTGCTGGCTCCAGGCATTGCCTGTGCGTACGAAAACATAGGCTGCACCTGCACTATTAGCGGAGTTGTCGGCCTGGTTGCCATTCACACCAGCCGTCGCGCTTTTTTCACCAATGGCCCCGACTACCACCGTGTCGCCGGAAACGGCGACAGAGCCGCCGAAAAAATCGCCGGCATTGGTGTTGCTGGCCTTGAGGTAAGCCTGGAGGCTCCAGGTATTGCCTGAGCGTACAAACACATAAGCCGCACCGGCGGAAGGAGCGGAATTATCGACTTCGTCACCGTTCACGCCGTTAGAAGCACTGTCTTCGGTCTCAGCCCCAACCACCACCGTGTCACCGGAGATGGCAACAGCTCTGCCAAAAGAATCGCCGACACCGGTGTTGCTGGCCTTCAGGTAGCCTGCTGGGTCCAGACACCCCCTGTCCGTACAAACACATAGACCGCACCAGCACCATCGGCGGAATTATCGGCCTGATTAGCGTCCACGCCAACTGAAACGCTGGCCTCGTTTTGTGCCCCGATTACTACCGTGTCACCGGATATCGCCACTGAGTAGCCAAACTCGTCGTCAGCATCGGTATTGCTGGCCTTGAGATAGGCCGACTGCTCCAGATTGGCTGCCTTGGCGCTGGTCGAAGCCGGCAACTGCGCCTGAATGGTCTGCCAGTCCGTCGGACTCAACCCTGACGGTAACGGCTCCGTAGCGCGGGCATTGCCGGCAAGCAACGTGCTCCACAGCAACAGAACTGCCAGTCCCGAAACGACCCGCCATCGCCGGGTGAAGGCGCGGGAGCATGAGTGCGTGCAGAACGACGGACTGAGGTTCGACATGGCTACAGACCCCTTGGGGGACAAAGCCATGCCATCGTGCGGAAGGGCTTGCCCATCGTCAAGGAATACGCCGACTCGAGACGCCGTGCCGGACAACGCTTCCGGTACAACGCAACCTGCTCTCCGCGATCCAGCTATTCTCCCTGTTCCTCCTCTCGATCTCACGACCTCTAAGCCATGCCCGTTGACCTCGCCATCCACGACTGGCCACTGGCCTACGAATCACGTCTCGATGAGCGCCCGCGCAGCGCCATCGACCTGGTGGTGATCCACTGCACCGAGCTGCCCGATCTCGCCATGGCGCGCGAATACGGCGAGCGCGAGCTGTACGACTCCGGCACCGGCAACAGCGGCCACTTCTACATCGACCGCGACGGCAGCGTGCATCGCTTCGTGAGTATCGACCGCGTCGCCAACCACACGCGCGGCTACAACCCGCGCTCGATCGGCATCGAACTGGTCAACATCGGTCGCTACCCGAACTGGTACGACAGCCGCCAACAGGCGATGACCGAGGCCTACAGCGAAGCGCAGATGGCCGCGCTGGAAGCCCTGCTGGAACGCCTGCGCACGGACGTCCCCACGTTGACCCACATCGCCGGCCACGAAGACCTCGACACCAACAAGGTCGATGCCAGCGACGACCCGACCATCCAGGTGTCGCGCAAGCTCGATCCGGGGCCGCTATTTCCGTGGAATCGGATATTGGATTCCGTGACACTATCGAGAGCGCCGATCGAGTGAGTCGACAGGAAACGGGAGATTGGGGAAACCGACCCAGCCGAGCTCAGACGTATCAAAACGCGCGGGTGTAATCACGGGCTCAAAAGGTTGACCATCAGCAGAAATATCCCGATTACTGCCAGGCCAACGCCAACGAGTTTTATCTGACGGACAACAGCAGCGTCTGAACGCCATTCGGGACGCTTTTGACGTTGATGACCGTTTCGCGTGCGCCGCCACTGCAGCCGCACCAGTGCGGTGACGACAACCAGCATCCACAGCAGCCACCAGTACTGCCCCAACCAATCAACGACTTGATCCAACATCGGCCACCACACAACGATCTGCTCGGCGGGTGTTCATACCACACCACAGGATCGACATGCCGATCCTGTGCGCAACCCATCAGGCCCGACGCTGGCGATTCCGCCATAATTGACGCTCCGCAACATGGAATGCCCCCGTGAGCGACGCCCACGAGCCGGAACCGACTGAACTGGTCAGCGAACTACTGGATCTGCTGCAACTCGAGCGACTGGAGCTGGATTTGTTCCGTGGCCAGAGCCGTGATATAGGCACCAAGTACGTGTTTGGCGGCCAGGTACTGGGACAGGCGCTGTCGGCGGCACAGCAGACGGTTGATCCGGTACGCCATGTGCATTCCTGTCACGCCTATTTCTTGCGTGCTGGCGATGTCGAGCATCCGATCATCTACGACGTGGACCGCTCGCGCGACGGTGGCAGCTTCTCGGTGCGACGGGTGGTAGCGATCCAGCACGGTCAGCCGATCTTCAACTTCGCCTGCAGCTTCCAGGAGCCGGAGCCCGGCGTGGAGCACCAGTTGTCGATGCCGGAAGTGCCGCAGCCGGAAGACCTGCTTCCGCCACCAGTGCCGCCAACGGAAATCCTGGATCGACTGCCGCCGAAGCTGCAGCGCTGGCTCTCCGGCAAGGGGCCGTTCGAGTTCCGTCCGGTGTATCCGCGCAACGAGCTGAACCCGGCCAAGCGTCCGCCGTTCCAGCAGGTCTGGTTCCGGCTGGTGGCGCCGATCGACGAGACGCCGGTGATGCACCGCGCGCTGCTGGCCTATGCCTCCGACTTCCACCTGATCGGCACCACCACGCTGCCGCACGGCATTTCCTACCTGCAGCCGAACGTGCAGATGGCCAGTCTCGATCACGCCCTGTGGTTCCACCGGCCGTTCCGCATCGATGACTGGCTGCTGTACGCCTGCGACAGTCCCAGCGCCTCCGGCGCACGCGGGCTGGCTCGTGGCAGCATCTACGACCGCAACGGCACGCTGGTCGCCTCCACCGCACAGGAAGGCCTGATCCGGGTGAAGCCACCGAGAGAGGCGAACGCATGAGGCAGGTCTTCACTTCACCGCGACTGGAAAACGTGGAAGGCGTTGCCGAGCTGCTGCGCCAGGCCGGTATCGAGGTCTATATCAGCGATGGCCGCAGCTACAAGGATGGCCATCGACGCAGCTTCAGCTATCGCGACGACAAGCGCGAGCGGCCCGATCCGGCGCTGTGGATCGTCAAGTCGGAAGACCAGCCCAAGGCGCGCGAGATCCTGCGCGACGCCGGCCTGCTGGCCTCGACACGCCCCGGCCAGGCCGATTCGGTGCAGCCGCTGCCGGTGTTCGCCAACCGCGAGCCGGCGCCACGTAGCGGCCTGAACCGTACCCGCATCCTGCTGTACATGGCGGCCATGGTGGCCGTTGGCATGACCGTGCTGCGGCAATGTTCGGGCTGATTGAAGCGAGTCCGGTCACAAACCACGGGTACCGGCGTCTGGGCATGAACTGCCGACCGGAACACCCGAAAAGCGCATATGAACGGTGAAGCCCTCAACCAGTTGATCGACCAGCAGTTGCCGCTGGCGCAGAACGGCGATCAGCGCGCCTTTGGCCGCATCGTGGCTGCCTGCCAGGGTGGCATTAGCGGCATTGCGCTGGCCATGGTGCGCGACGTGCCGGTCAGCGAGGACATCGCCCAGGACGCCTTCATCAAGGCCTGGCGCAAGCTGCCGCAGTTGAACCAGTCGTCCAGCTTCCTGCCGTGGCTGCGGCAGATCACCCGCAATCTCGCCCGCGACCACCTGCGCGCAAAGAAGCGCGAGCGCGTCGGCGGTGACTTCGACGTGGCGCTGGCGACGGTGGCCGATCCCGGCCCGGGCCACGCTGACCGCATGAACCGCGAGCAGGAAACCGAGGTGCTGGCCGAACTGCTCGACGAACTGCCCGAGGACACGCGTGAGTTGTTGTTGATCTACTACCGCGAAGGACAGAGCAGCCAGCAGGTCGCCGAACTGTTGGGCATCCGCGACGCCGCCGTGCGCAAGCGCCTGTCGCGCGCGCGGCAGTCGCTGCGCGATGACCTGCTGGAACGACTGGGCAACGTCGCCAAGGCCACTGCGCCGGGCGTGGCGTTTACCGCACTGATCGTCGCCGGCCTGTCGGTCAGCGCACCGGCCGCTGCCGCTGGCCTGGCTGGCGGTGCTGGCGCTGCCGGCAAGAGCCTCGGCAAATTCGCCGCGACATCGGAATCGCTGGGTCGGGTGATGGCCAAGATGGCACCGAAGTTCGCCATTGGCGCCGAAACCGCCAGCCGCACGGCACCCAAGTTCCTGATCGGCGTGGCCGGTGGCGTGGTGTTCGCGCTGGTGGCGGGCCTGGCCAGCGTGTTCTTCGGCCTGCGTCGCTACTGGGTCACCGCCATCGATGCCGAGGAGCGTCGCGGCCTGCTCTGGTTCGGACTGGTCGGTACGCTGCTGGTGTTCGGCTTCTGCGGCATGATGCTGGCCGCCGCGCTGCATGACTCAAACGCCATCGTCTCCGCCGGCTTCGTCGGCCTGATCGCCGGCCTTGGCCTGATGAACCTCTACTGGCTGCCGCGCGTGCTGGCCCGGCGCCATGCCATGGAACACCGTGTCGACGCCGAACTGGCGCAGCAGGCGCGGCGTGACGAACGCCGCAACGCCTGGCTCGGCATCGTGGTCGGCGTCGTGGTCGGTGGTGCCGGCCTGATGATGGGGCTGATCAGCAACGGCGCGGTCTGATCCGCCTCAAGTCCGCCGGAAAGATCTGCGGCAATCTGAAACCTGAACGGCACTGTGATCTAATCCACGGTTCGATCCGTTCCGTGGAGTCCCCATGATCTCGCGCTTCCTGCTGGCGACGCTGCTCGCCACGTCGCTGTCCGTCATCGGAACAGTCCGAGCCGAAACGCCGGCCAGCAAAATCTTCGACCTGCCCCATCAGATGACCGAGCTGGACAACGGGCTCAAGGTCATCATCGTCCGTACCGACACACCCGGCGTGGTCAGCCTGCAGATTCCGGTGCAGACCGGTTCGCGTAACGAGGTCGAAGCCGGCAAGTCGGGCTTCGCGCACTTCTTCGAACACATGATGTTCCGTGGCACGCCGAACTATCCGGCGGACAAGTATGGCGCCATTGTCAAGGCCGCCGGCGGCGACCAGAACGCCTACACCACCGATGACCACACCAACTACTACACCACCTTCACCACCGACGACCTCGAGAAGATGATCGAGATCGAGGCGGACCGCTTCCAGCACCTGAGCTACAGCGAGGAGCAGTTCCGCACCGAAGCGCTGGCGGTCAAGGGCGAGTACCTGAAGAACTACGCCAACCCGCTGGGCAAGGGCTTCGAGCGCCTGTCGGACATCGCCTACACGGTGCATCCGTACAAGCACACCACGATGGGCTTCTTCGCCGACATCGAGGACATGCCCAACCAGATGGACTACGCGAAGACCTTCTTCGACCGCTGGTATCGCCCGGAACATGCCGCCGTGATCGTCGTCGGTGACGTCGATCCGGACGCCACGCTGTCGATGGTGAAGAAGTACTGGGGCCCGTGGCAGCGCGGCAGCTACGTCGCCGACATCCCGGTCGAGCCACCGCTGGCTGGCCCGGTCTACGACCACATCAATTTCGACGGGCCGACCCTGCCCTACCTGCTGTACGGCTTCCGCGCACCGGCCTTCGACACTGCGGCAAACGCCGACAACGCGCACGACGTGCCGGCACTGATGCTGCTCTCGGAGCTGTACTTCGGCCAGACCTCCGCACTCTACCAAAAGCTGGTGGTTGAGCAGCGCTGGGTGGACCAGTTCTTCAGCGACGCACCGTTCAACAAGGACCCGGCCCTGTTTGGCGTGGTCGCCCGCCTCACCGACGCCAAGCACGCCAAGGCTGTCGGCGACGCCATCCGCGACACGCTGGTGACCGCGCGCGGCAAGCCGCTGGATGCCGCGCTACTGGCCGAGACCAAGTCGCGGGTGAAGTACGGCTTCGCGTCGCGCATGGATTCCGCCGACACCATCGCTGGCACCCTGGCCCGCTTCGTGCAGTTCGAGCGCGACCCGGAAACCCTGAACCAGCTCTATGCACGCTTCGACGCGGTAACCGCACAGGACATCATCGACGTCGCCAACCGCGTGTTCGTCGACAGCAACCGTGCCTCGATCAGCATCGCCAACGCCGAGTCACTGCCGGGCGCCAATGACTTCGGCTCCGTGGACGCCGGCGTCGCCGCCCTCGCCAACGCACCGAAAGCGGACATCGACTTGCTGGAGCAGCGCAGCGATTCGCCGCTGGTCGACGTCAGCCTGATCTTCCACAGCGGCGCGGCCTTTGATCCGCCGGGCAAGAAAGGCCTGGCCTGGCTGACTGCATCGATGCTCACCGAAGGCGGCAGCCAGCGTCGCGGCATCGCCGAAATCCAGAAGGCCGTCTATCCATTGGCCGCCGGTTTCGGCGCGCAGGTTGACAAGGAAATGCTGGTGCTCGGCGGCCAGGTGCATCGCGACAACCTCGACGCCTGGTACGAGATCGTGCGTGAGCAACTACTGACGCCGGGTTTCCGCGAGGACGATTTTGAACGCATCAAGCAGCAGCAGCTAAACGCCATCCGCGTCAGCCTGCGCGGCAACAACGACGAGGAGTTCGGCAAGGAAGCGCTGTACGAGCAGGTTTACGGCGCCGAACATCCCTACGGCACGCTGAACATGGGCGCTGCCGGCGATCTCGAAAAGCTCACGCTGGACGACGTGAAGGCGTTTTATGCGGCGAACTTCAGCGCCAAGCGACTGCTGGTCGGTCTGGCCGGCAACTACCCGGACGGCTTCCGTGATCGCCTGCTGTCCGACCTCGCCAACCTGCCCGATGCCGACGATGTCGTCCTGGATGCCGCACCGGCCGCCGCCGCCAAGGCACGCAAAGCGCTGGTGATCCAGAAGCAGACGCCGGCGGTCGCCGTCAGCTTCGGCTGGCCGCTGGACCTGAAGCGCGGCGACCCGGACTGGGTGGCGCTGTGGCTGGTGCGCAGCTACCTCGGCGAGCACCGTAATTCGTCCGGCCTACTCTACAACCGCATCCGCGAAGCACGCGGGATGAACTACGGCGACTACGCCTACATCGAGTATTTCCCGGCCGGCATGTACCGCATGAAGCCGCAGCCGAATTACGCGCGCGACAACGACCTGCTCCAGATCTGGATCCGCCCGCTGCGCAGCAACAACGACGCACTGTTCGCCACCCGCGCCGCGCTGTTCGAGCTGGACGGCCTGCGTGAGAACGGCATCCCGGAAGCGGACTTCGAGGCGACCCGCAACTTCCTGCGCAAGTACGTCGCCATCCTCACCGCCAGCCAGGACGCGCGCCTCGGCTACGCGCTGGATTCGCGCTGGTTCGGCACCACGGACTTCATCGACTACGTGCGCGATGGCCTGGAAACGCTAACGCTGGATCAGGTCAACGCCGTGATCCGCAAATACGTGGACACATCGACCGCGCAGTTCGTGTTCATCAGCGCCAACGCGGAAGAACTGTCAAAGGCGCTGACCGACAACACGGCCTCACCGATGACCTACAACAGCGACAAGCCGCAGTCGCTGCTGGACGAAGACAAGGTCATCGAGAAACTGCCGTTCGGCTTGAACGCCGACACGGTTCGCCAGGTGAACGCGGACGCGCTGTTCGAGTAAGCCACAGCCGTAGGCAGGGAACGACGAACGCCCCGCAGACGCGGGGCGTTCGTGTTTCGGCAGTCGTAACGGCACCGATGAGCACCGACGCAGCATTTCGCCGCCGGATCAGTCCTCGTAGCCGTCCGCAAAGATGTCGTCGTCAGGCACGACGGACGCCGCCGGCGCCAGCACCACCGCGCCGGAACCGCGACCTCTCAATGCGGGATCGCTGCTGTCCACCGGCAACGTCTCGATGGCGATGTCGTCGCCGTCCAGCAGCAGCCGTGCCATGGGTGCGCGGCCCTGAGCGTCAACCGAATTTCCGGTGAGCAGGACGAACTGACCCTCCGGATCGAGCGCCGCATGCTCGAAGCCCGGACACGCCGTGTCACCCGCATCGCCACAGACGTTGTCCAGCGCCGCCGGCATGACCAACTCCTCGATCACCGGCGCTCCGGCCAGCAGGCCCGTCACGACAGCCAGCTCGGGGCGACCGCCACGCGCCACCAGCAGTCGATCCGTGCCTGGCAGGAACAGCAGGCTGCCCACGTTTCCGCCGCCGCTGCTCCAGGTCATGCTGAAACTGGCATCGGGCACCTGCTCGGCAGCGAACGGCGCGCGGTAGATCTCGATCACGTCGCGGCCATTAGTGGACAGCAAGGTCTGCTGGTCGGCGGACAGCAGCAGGACACCCGATTCAGTCGCGGCGGGAGGGCTGCCGTGCCGCATCTTGAAGTTCGCCGCCGTGTACGGCGGATCGATCACGCTGATCGCGCCCACGCCCTGCACGAAGGCGCGCCCGCTGGTGTCGAACACGATGCCCTGCGTCCGGTAGCTGGCCAGTGCGTCAAGACCGGCGGCAGGCGTCAGGTATTCCACCGGGCCGTCGAAGGGCGCGCGCAATACCACAATCTTGTCGTTGAACTGCGTGTTGCGCTGGCCAAAGCCAAGCACCACGCTGCCGTCGGGTGACGTGGTCAGACTACCTGTGCCGTTGTAGCGGTCGAACAAGGTGTTGATGGTCTGGGTCACGCTGCGCGTCTGCGTGTCGATCAGGTGCACGCGCGAATGCTGGAAATCCGCGACCATGGCGTAGCGATCATCAATCCAGGTCGCGGCGTGCGGCTGCGCATCGACCGGCAAGCCGGTCACCGCGTCCGCATCACCAACGCTCGTGGCCATCAGCGGATCGGTGATCACGAACACGCGATCACCGTCGCCCGGTGTAGTGAGCAGGGCCTGGGCCTGCAGCGACGTGCTGACGGAAACGGCGGCCACAAGGAGCAGCGGGAAAACGGCCCAAGGCTTGCGCATCGACATCACTCAGTCCTCCACGCCGTCACGGAATATCTGCCACGGCTGGAAACGCACCCCACCGGCGCCGCGCCCGGCAAAGCCATCGCCCTCCTGCATCTGCACGGCATGTGCCGTGCGGACGGCATCGTTGAACGGGCTTTCGATGAACACGGCGCGCACGCCTTCGGCGGTGCCGGCGATGTGGCGGTTGCTGTTGCCGGTGAGCACGGCGAAGTTGCCGTATGCGCTGACCTCGATGTGCTCGAAGCCGGGGCAGTCGAACGGGCTGCCGGCGTCGCTGCAATTCTCGCCCGTGGTACTGGCCGGCAACGCCAGTTCCTCGTAGCTGGTGCTGCCGTCGAACGGCGCGCGCAGCAGGAAAGCGCGTGCCCGGGTGCCGATGAAGTCCGGTGGGAACAGGAACTGCTGGCCGACGATCAGCGCCTGCCCGTCCGGCGACACCGCCATCGGTCCCAGACCCTGTACGTCCGCTGGGGCCGGCATCACGGTGAACTGACTGCTCGCCGAGAACGGCGCCGTGGTGGTGCGCACACCGTTCACGCTGGGGCCGGTTTCGCTGAGCAGGCGGGTCACGAACAGCCGCGTCCCGTCACGCGTCAACCGGCACATGCTCGGCGACTGCAGCGCGGGCGGGAACGGCATGGTGAAGTCGATGCTGGTGTACGGCCGGCTCAGCACGCTGACGCCGTGCGTGTGGCAGATGAACGCGCGACCCTGCGGATCGAAGTCGATGGCTGCGGTGATGAAGGGCAGCACGGTCATCGCCGGCAGTGCCGATTCAGTCGGTGGCGACGTGCTGAAGTCGAGTACCGAACCCTCGCTGGCGCCATTGCCGGCCATGCCGATGCTGATCGCGTAGCGGCCGTTGGGTTCGACCGCCAGCGTGCCGTTGCCGCTGGTTCGATGACTCAGCGTGATCACCTTGTCATCCGCCAGGTTGGGCGGATCGGGTCGCAGCAGGCGCGGCTGGTCGAAGTCGGCAAACAGTGGCTCCTTGCCCAGCACGAAGCCCAGACCATGCGGCCGGACACCCTGCGTGCTGATCAATTGCTGCTGTGGACTGGGCAGGTTCGCCCCCGGTGTCGGCAGGTAGACCGCGAAGTCGCCGTCCTCCAGCGTACTGAAGATGGCAGGCTCCACCGGCAGCTGCACGCTGAACTGCACGTGGTCAATCTCAAGGCCGCCGGTGTTGTGGCTGATGCGGATGCTGCCGATGCCACCGATGGCTTTCACGCCAAAGAAGTGGTCCTCCGCCGTGCCACCGCCATTGCTGTTGTCGCCGATGACGAACGGTCCGATCACGCCCATCGATGCGCCTTCCGGCGTAAAGGCCTCGAAGCTGACCGAGGCGCCAAAGCCGCCATCGGTCCACACCATGCCGGCCGAGCGTGGATACGGCGCATCAAAGCTGATCGTCAGTGGCGGCGAGGTGAAGAAGCTGCGGTCGTTGCTGCCGCTGCCGTCGATGACCCCGTCATCGGCGTCCACCGAATCGCTGATCCCGCCGGGGCCGAAGATGCTGCCGCTGCTCATGTGCAGGCGCGGGTCGACTACACCATCCTCGAAATCCTCGATGAAGGTCTCGCCATCGGCGAAACCGGCCGGCGTATCGGCAGCCGAGGTGTAGTGAACCGGACCGAAGAACTGTGGCGCGGCGGTGGCCGGCATCGCGAGGATGCAAAGTGCGGACAGGAGAAGAGGACGAAACGGCATGACGAACTCCGACAGGGGCTTCTGTCGGGGTCACGGAAAAGCGTGGCGACTTTTGCCATCAGGATGGCGATTCACGCCATCTCCCCCTGTTGTTGGCGAAATCAGTTCTCGAAATCATCCGCGAAGATCTGCGTCGGCAAGGGCGGCACGGTCAGCCGGTACAGTTCGATGCCGTGGACACCATCGTCGGCCGCAAACCAGGCGTCGTTGCCAACGACCATCAGGCCGCCGTCCTGCTGTGCATCTCCGTGAATGCCCGGTGCACTGCCGCGCGGACCGGGCCGAAGGTCGCCGCCGGGAATATCGAGAAACGCGCCGTTGCGCAGCACGCGAACCTCCTCGCCGCTCACCTGGTCGGCGCCGAAGAACACGATATCGCCACCCTCGGTGAACCGCGCGACACTGGCTGGCGACAGCGGAAACATCGGCAGCGGCAGGTCGCGATCCTGCGCACAGCGAGTACCTGCCGGCGTGCCGTCAGTGAGGAACAGGGGGCAACCGAAATCCGGGGCGCCTTGCGGCGCCACCGCGCTCACCAGCGCCAGGCCATCGCGCACGTCGAAAACCAGCGGCCGGTCGGTAATTGGCCCGACGAAATTCCCCATGCTGGTGTTGTCGGCGATACTGGACGCGTTCCCTGGCGCGATGTCGCGCAGCAACTGCGTCCCGGCCGCGCTGCCGTCGGTGACCCACAGTTCGCGACCGTCGAAGGGGGTGCGCGCGGAGAAAATCACGCGGTTCCCGACGCGCCGAAGCTGCTCGGGCTGGCTGCTGCCGGCGCCGGGCACGATATCGCGCAGCAGGCGTGTGCCCTGCGCCGTGCCGTCGGTTTCCCACAGTTCGCGTCCGTTGAGACCGTCGTCGGCGGCGAACAAGATGCGATCGCCGAGCACCGCGTAGTGCAGCGGTGTCGAGGAACGGCCCGCGCCATCGATGTTCACCACCACCGATACGCTCTCGCCGTCGTAGCGCAGCAATTCGTATTCCCGCGGCGACGCGTCGTAGGCCAGTGTGCCGGTGAAAAACAGATCGCCGCCCAGTGTCGCGAAGCTGCGCTGCAACGAGGTGCATGGTGCACGCACGGCGAAGTCCGCGTTCTCCATCTCGACCAGGTCGAAGCTGCCAGCGAGCGTGCCGTCAGTATGGAAAACGCCAGCGATGTCCAGGCTTTCGCCTTCGTACACCGTCAGGACGGCATCGTCGAAACGCGCGTAGCAGCCCTCCGCAAGGAGGATCCGTGGCGTGTCAAAGGAGACCGTTCCGGCCACGCTGCCATCCGTGCTGATCAGCCGGCTGAATTGCCGCAGCAGCAGGCGGTCGCCGAGTGGCACAGGGACGGAAGGCGAACCGCCATTTTCGTCAAGGATCAGCGGCTCGCCTGCACCCGCCACCGGCAGCGAAACGATCTTGCTCAAGACGGCGCCGCTATCCGTGATGGCCGTCGCCACGATGCGGTCGTTCACGAGCGCATGCGGTCGCACCAGCGAGTGACCGACATCGCTACGCACCTCCGCCAGCTTGCGCGCACCGTTGACCTCTGGAACGGCAATGAAGGGCTCGCCACCGGTTGCGGCGAATAGCACCGACGCACTCAGGCTCGGATGGAGCTGCAGGCGGATGAACTCATCGGCCAGACCGGGAAAGCTCGCTACCTTCAGCGCGCTGGTGCTGCCCATCACCCAGAGTTCCTCCTCACGCGCCAGCCACAGGCCGTTGACGCTGCTGGGAACAGTCAACAGGTCCGTGTTCGTGCTGCTGCTCAAGCCACCATCGCCCGGCACGATTTCCGGCAGCGGCACGGTTTCGGCAGCGGTACCCCTGCTGGCGAAGGGCTCCAGGTTGGTGGTCGCCGCGCCGTTCTGCGCGATGAAGCCGATACCAATGCCCGGCCAGGCGACGAGCCGGGTTGATCGCGCCGGCCCGATGACTTTGGTACCGGCCAGGGTGCCATCGCTGACCTTCAGGCTGCCGTTGTCGTCGGAGCCGGAAAAGTACAGCAGGCCATCCGATGCCACCGCCTCCCTGACGCTGCCGCTGTACACCTGGGTACTCCCACCGTTGTCGAACTGCGCTGTCCACAGCTCATCGTCTGCGCTGCCGAGTCCACGGCGCAGCAGGATGGCGCGGCTTCCGCTGATGCCGTGCAGCGTGGTGTCCAGAAAGTGGCTGGACGAAGGCGCTGGAAAGCCGGTGAGGCTGTCCAACGTGGCTGGCGGCTGATAGCTGGGCGGGTAGTGCAGGACGGCCGGCACCGTCTGGTTGATGCCGTTGCGGATGACGGTCAGCAACTTGCCGTCACCCAGGTTCACTGGCGTGCTCGGTGAGGACGAGGCCGGGCCGGGCAGGATGTCGGTATCCAGCACCGGGGTGAAACCGGCCAGACGGAACAGTTCGCGTCCCACGTCATGGCGCGTAGCGACAAAGAAGACGGCGCTGAAGCCACCGCCCAGTGAAACCACCTTGAGCCGTCCCGGCGAAGAGCCCTCCACGCCGGGATTGATGTCGGCCACCATCTGCGGCACGTCCGAACCTGCACTCAACTGCCAGAGTTCGGTGCCATGCACACCGTCGTCAGCGCTGAAGTACAGGCGGCTGCCGAGAACGTGGAAGTTTCGCGGCGAACCGCTGCACTTGCCGGGGCAGATATCGGCCATCAGCCGCGTACCAGCCGCACTGCCATCACTGACCCACAGCTCCGATCCTTCCTCGCGGCTGTTACTGGTGAACAGGTGGCGGCCATCGAAGCCCACCGCATCGATCACACCGCCACCATTGACCTGGTTCTGTCCGGTAAACAGGTCGGCATGCAGCGTCAGTTCTGGCTCTTCGATCTGTGCGGACGCGCTGGCTGCCACCACGAAAAGCAACAACAGCACGACAACGCACAGACCAGCGGGACGGCTCGGGAGGGCATCGACAACGATTCGCACGGCAGTTTCCTGTCAGGGGCTGTCCGTGTTCACGAAAGATCGGGGGGCTTTTTGCCATTGCAGGCGAATTCGTCGATAGACTGCCGCCAGACGCGGAGAACCCGATGCCCTTCTCACCCGATGACTTCAAGACCGGCGGCGCCCTGCAGGGCAAGGTGGCGTCATCACTGCTGGCGTCACGCGATGCCGCGGCTGCGCTGAAACCCGGCGACACGGTCGGCCTGTTCCGCATCGTCCGCGAGCTGGGTCGTGGCGGCATGGCCGTCGTCTACCTGGCCGAACGCGCCGACGGCGAATACCGCCAGCAGGTGGCGCTGAAGTGGATGCAGGCGGCAGCACCGGGCGTCGAGGGCGAAGCGCTGTTCCGGCGCGAACGCCAGGCGCTGGCTGACCTGCGTCATCCGCATATCGCGCGACTGCTGGATGGCGGTCGCGGCGAAGACGGAAGGCCATGGTTCGCCATGGAATACATCGAAGGCGAGCGGCTCGACGATCACTGCGTCAATGCCGCGCTGCCGCTGCGGGAACGTCTGCAGTTGTTCCTGCAGCTGTGCGCGGCCGTCGCCTTCGCCCACGCGCGCGGCGTGATCCACCGCGACATCAAGCCGTCCAACGTACTGGTCGATGCCGACGGCAGCGTCAAGCTGCTGGATTTCGGCATCGCCCGCCTGCTCGACCAGGGCGATGCGCTGGGCGATGGCGCCTACACGCCGGGTTTCGCCAGCCCGGAGCAGCTGCGTCGCGAGCCGGCAACGGTGGCCTCGGACATCTACCAGCTGGGTCGGCTGCTCGGCTGCCTGCTCAGCGCCGACCGCGAGGAGCTGGCGACGCTGGCGCAACCGACCGTGCTGCTCACCGACACCGCCGCCGCATCCGGCGCCATCGAGAACCACCGCGCCAACCTGCCGCTGTCGTTGCCGGCAGATCTGTCGGCGATCCTGCGCCAGGCCCAGGCCGAACTGCCGGGGCAGCGCTACGCCAGCGTCGACGCCTTCGCCGACGATGTGCGCGCCTTTCTCGCGCAACGTCCGGTCAGTGCACGGCCGTCCACCGCCGCCTATCGCGCCCGACGCTTCCTGCAGCGGCATCCGCTGGCATCGGTCGCCAGCGTAGTCGCGCTGGTGCTGCTGATCGGCATGGCCACGTGGTTCTCGCTGCGCCTGCGTGACGAGCGCGACCTGGCCCGTCAGCAGCGCGACAGAGCCGAGGAACAGGTGCGCATCGCCAACGCGACACTGGCCTTCCTGCGGGAAGACCTGCTGTCCGCCGCCGACCCGCAGAACAACGGCGGCCGCGACCTTACCGTCCGCGAAACCCTGGACCGCGCCGCGGAGAAGGTCGGTGACCGCTTCGCCGACACGCCGCTGGAGGAAGCCGCCGTGCGGCTGACCCTCGCCGATGTCTACCAGGGCCTTGGCGAGCTGCAGCTGGCCGAATCGCAGGCCGCCGCGGGCGTGGCGGCCGCCGCGCGTTCCGATGCGGACTCGGCCCATGCGCTTGGCGAGCAGATCCGGCTGTCACAGGCAATGGCCGTTGCGTTCCAGCGCCGCATCGACGACGCACTGGCGATCCTGCCGCAGGCACCGGCCGGCGACAGCGGCGATCCACGCCTGGAGGAAACCTATGTCCGGGCCGAGATGCTGCGCTCCAACTACGTGCTGCTGAAGCAGCAGACCACCGAGGCGGAAGCCATCGCTGCGCGCGCCGTGGCGCGTGCCCGGCGTCTCAAGGGCGAGGAAGACCCGCTGTACATGGAGGCCCTGTTCTATCGCGCCACGCCACTGCGGCTGCTCGGTCGCAATGCCGAGGCACTGGATATCCTGCGCCAGGTGGAGCGGTTCAATGCCGATACGCACGGCGAGGAGCACGTCCGCACTGCCGACATCCGCCACCTCATCGGCACCACCCTCCGCGCCATGGGGCGCAGCGACGAGGCGGAAAGCAGCCTGCGCCAGGTGCTGGCGCTACGCGAATCCGTCTATGGCCCCAATCATCCGAAGACGCTGTCCAGCCAGCGCGAACTTGCCACCGCGTTGCAGGATCTCGCCCGGTACGATGAGGCCTGCGCCCTGTTCCAGTCGCTGGTCGACCACTCTTTGCACCAGAACGGCGAAGATCACCGCAACACATTGGACATGCGCAACAACCTCGCATTGTGCCTGAGTCGCGCCGGCCGCCATGCCGACGCAGAACGCGAGTTTGCCGCCATCCTGGCCATCGCCGCGCGCACCGGCAGCAGCGCGTCGGCGCAGATGATCACGCCACTGAACAACCTCGGCATCCTGCTGAACGACCTCGGTCGCCACACGGAAGCCGAGACCCGCTATCGCGAGGCAATGGCGATGGCGGCCACACAGCTGCCCGCCGAGGACTGGATGCAGGTCGCCCTGGGCGCCGGCCTCGGCGCCGCGCTGGACGGACAGGGACGCTGCGCCGACGCCGATGTGGCGTGGGAGGCGGCTGAAGCGCTGCTGCAGCGGATTCGCCAGCCGGATCATCCGCAGGCGCAGCGCTTCCACGAAACCCGTCGCCAGTCAGCCGAGCGCCGCGCGGCGGCCGGTCACGCCAGTCCCGATTGCGCGGCAGGCACTGACCCGGTGAACCGGGGTGGCTGACCGCCCGGTTTTCGTCAGAGTTTCGCCGCCAGCCAGGCACGACCCGCATCCCAGTCGCGATGTACGGTACGCGGCGAGATGCCCAGCGCCAGCGCGGTTTCCTCGTCATTGAGGCCACCGAAGTAGCGGCACTCGAAGACCCGCGCCTGGCGCGGCTCGACGTCAGCCAGCCGCTGCAGGGCCTGGTCAATTTCCAGCAGCTGAAGAAACGGTGATTCATCCGGGATCCGCTGTTCGTCGAGCGTCACGGCGATGGCGCCTCCACCGCGCTTCTGCGCCGTGCGTTCGCGGGCGTGGTCGACCAGCAACTGGCGCATGATGCGCACCGCTAGGCTGAGCAGGTGACCGCGGTCACGCGGCGCACCTTCGGCCTGGGCCAGCTTGAGGTAGCACTCGTGAACCAGCGCGGTGGTGTCCAGGGTTCCATCGCCGCGCCCGAAACGCGCGCTGCGCGCCAGCCGCTTCAACTCGGGATAGACCAGGTCGAGCAGCCGCTCCCAGGCCTGTTCGTCACCGTCGCGGGCGGCGTCCAGCAGGCGGGTCACATCGGCGGTTGGCAGGTCCGGCTTGGTCATGTCGGGACGGTCTGTCGTGGAGCCCTGTGCCGGCATTCTACGCAGGCAAGGCGCAGGATCGACGCCCTGACCGATCCTGCGGTTCCGGCAGCAGGAACGGACAAGCACCGGCGCGCGGCGTAGCATGCCGGCATGAAGTCCGACCGGATCCGCGTGTTCCAGACCCTTGAGCATGACTGCGGTTACTACCCGCAGCGGCGTGCGCGCAACCTGGTGATCGACCCGCTGGCACCGGATATCCGGCGTCTCTATCCACTGGCGCTGGGCAACGGTTTCCGGCGTTCCGGCGGGCATGTGTACCGGCCCAACTGCGCGCAGTGCCAGGCCTGCCTGCCCTCGCGCGTGGTGGTTCGCGACTTCCGTCCGAACCGCTCGCAACGCCGCTGCCTCACGCGCAACGACGACCTGCGCCTGGCATGGACCGATGCCCGTCACAGCGACGAAATCGGCGCCCTCTACCAACGTTACCTCAGCCAGCGCCATCCCGGTGGCGGCATGGACGACGGCGACCCCGAGGATTTCGAGCGCTTCCTGCGCTGTGACTGGAGCCCCACGCGCTTCCTCTGCCTGCGCGATCCCACGAACCGGCTGCTGGCGGTCGCAGTGACTGACGTCCTTCCGCGCGCACTGTCGGCGGTCTACACCTTCTACGATCCAGCCGAAACGGCACGTGGCCTGGGCACGCTGGCGGTCCTGCTGCAACTCGAACAGGCAAGGCAGCAGGGCCGCGAGCACCTCTATCTCGGCTACTGGATCGAAGGCCATCCAAAGATGGACTACAAGCGTCGCTTCCGCCCACTGGAGCGGCTGTTGAACGGGGAATGGGCCCGCCTCGACACGGCGGGTTGATTGCCGGCCGGGTGGCGATTCGGCATCCTTGGCGGCCATTGCGCCCCGTCCGGCGCCCCGACCGTCAACGAGTGCCCGTGACCTTCCGCTCCCCACTGCCTGCCGCCGGCCTTTCCATCAGTCTGCTCGCCGCCCTCGCCAGCCTGCACGGTGGCGACGTCCGTGCTGCGGACGACGACTGGCGCCTGTGCTCACCGGGACCCCTGACCGCGCTGTTCGAACCGTTGCCGGACGCCGGGCTGCCGCGGGAATCCGCACCGGCGGACATCCATGCCCAGCGCTTCAACGTCGGCAACCAGTCCGAATATCACGCAGAAGGCGACGTTGAACTGCGCCGTGCCGACCAGCAGCTGCGCGCCGAAAGCCTGTTCTACGACACGGGGGGACGAAGCTATCGCGCCGAAGGCGACGTGCGTTACCAGGACAAGGCCCTGCTGCTGACCGCCAGCCGTATCGAAGGCGAACTCGATGCCGACCGCACCGATGTCGAGGACATCCGCTACCAGCTGGTCGAGGCGCGCGGCAACGGTGAGGCCGCCAGGGCGACCATGCGCGGCCAGGTCAGCCAGCTGGAACAGGTCAGCTACAGCACCTGCGATCCGCGCAACCCGCACTGGCGGATCAGCGCCGACGAGATTGAGCTCAACCAGGAGACCGGCGAAGGCCGCGCGCGCGGTGCCGTGCTGCGCCTGGGCAAGGTGCCGGTGTTCTGGCTGCCCTACCTCAGCTTTCCGATCGACGACCGCCGCCGCAGCGGCTTCCTGTACCCGCGCATCGGCACCTCGGACAACACCGGCCTCGACATCTCGATTCCGTACTACCTGAACCTGGCGCCGAACTATGACGCCACGCTGACGCTGCGCAGCCTTGGCCATCGCGGCCAGATGTTCGGCGGCGAATTCCGCTACCTCGGCGCGCAGCACCGTGGCGAGTTCAGCGGTAGCTGGCTGCCGGACGACAACGAGAACGGTCGTGATCGAGGCAGCTTCACCTGGAACCACGCCGGTCGCCTCAGCGACGCCTGGGATCTGCGCATCAACCTGAACCAGGTCTCCGATGACCGTTACTTCGAGGACTTCGGCGATTCACTGTCGGCCACCAGCACCAGCCTGCTGGGCAGCTCGGCCGGCGTCTACGGTCACGGCGAAAGCTGGTGGGCCAGCGTGGCACTGCAGGCCTGGGACGTCACCGACCCGTTCGTGGTCAACGCGCAGCAGCCGTTCCGCCGCCTGCCGCGCGCGCGCTTCGGCTGGAAGCAGGATTGGAACGAATTACTGGAAGTCGGCCTGCGCAGCGAGCTGGTCGCCTTCGACCATGAAACCCGGCCCGGCGCGCGCCGCATCGACCTGTATCCCTACCTGCGCATGCCGCTGGAGAACAGTTGGGGCTTCCTGCGCCCCGAACTCGGCTATCGCTACACCACCTACCATCTCGACAGCGGCTACGCCGACCCGCTGGGCGAAAGCACGCCGGACCGCGGGCTGCCGATCCTCAGCCTGGACGGCGGCCTGTTGTTCGAGCGCAGCACCTCGCTGTTCGGCGGTCGCAGCATCCAGACGCTGGAGCCACGCATCTACTACCTGCGCGCACCGTACCGGGACCAGAGCGACCTGCCGATCTTCGACACCCGCGAACTGACCTTCAGCTTCGACCAGCTGTTTCGCAACAACCGTTTTTCCGGCGGCGACAGGCAAGGTGACGCCAACCAGCTGACCGTGGCGGTGTCCAGCAGCCTGTTCGACGAGGCAACCGGCCGCGAGCGGCTGCGCGCCAGCATCGGCCAGATCCACTATTTCGACGCGCCGCGTGTTGGCCTGCCCGGCAACCCGCCGGACATGGGCGACAACTCGGCCCTGGTCGCTGATCTCAGCAGCGAACTGAGTGATCGCTGGCGAGTCGGCGTCACCCAGCAATGGGATGGCGACAGCCACGACACCATGCTGTCCGGCGTGCGCGCCCAGTACCGCTTCCGCAACACGGGCGTTACCAACCTCGCCTATCGCTACCGGCAGAACCAGCTGGAGCAGGCCGACCTCAGCTTCATTGCCCCGGTCGGCGAGCGCTGGCGCCTGGTCGGTCGCTGGAACTACTCGCTCCAGGACAGCGCCACGCTGGAAGCCTTCGCTGGCATCCAGTGGGAGGACTGCTGCGTGGCGGTTCGTGCGCTGGCCCGGCACTACATCCGCAACCGCGAAGGCGACAAGAACAACGGCATCTACTTCGAGGTCGAGCTGAAGGGCCTTGGCGCCTTTGGCCGCGGGGCCGAGGAGCTGCTGGAGCGTGCTATTCTTGGCTATCCGCGCTGAGCCCGAGCAAGCGCCGCCCTGCGGTCGTTTGGCAACGGTTGTCCCGCGCTCCGGCACACTGCCGGTCTTTCCATCCGAAACGGACCTGACGCGACCCATGACGTTACGCATGACGCCCCACTTCCAGCATCTGATCCCGTCCCTTTCGCGCCCGCTGCAGCGCATCACCGGCCTCGCGCTTGCGGCCGGCCTGCTGCTGGCGGCAATCACGCCGTCGCTGCGCGCCCAGGCGCTGCCCAACCGGCCGGTGGACAGCATCGTCGCCGTGGTCGACGACGACGTGATCCTGCGCAGCGAACTCGACCAGGCCATGGCCAACATCCGCTCGCAGTACCGCGGTCAGGCCAACGCGCTGCCGCCGACGAACGTGCTGGAGCAGCAGGTGCTGGACCGCCTGATCCTGATGCGGCTGCAGGTCACCCGCGCCGCGGACAACGGCATCCGCGTCAGCGACGCGGAGCTGGACCAGTCGGTGTCCGCCATCGCCCAGCAGAACGGCATCAGCATCGACGACATGCGCCGCCAGCTGCTGGCCGACGGCATCACCTATGCCGGTTTCCGCGAAACCCTGCGTGACGAACTGACCGTGCAGCGCCTGCGCCAGGCGCTGGTGCAGAGCCGGGTCAACGTCAGCGACGCCGAGGTCGACGTGGAACTGGCTTCGCAAGCCTACAGCGGTGGTCAGGTACATCTCGCCGACATCCTGGTTTCCGTCGATGACGGCGCCTCGCCGGTCGACGTCGAGGCAGCGCAAAGCAAGGTCGCCGACATCAAGCGCCAGATCGACGGCGGCATGGCCTTTGAAGCCGCCGCCATCCGGTATTCCGACGCGCCGAACGCGCTGGAAGGCGGCGACCTGGGCTGGCGCAACGTGAACGAGGTGCCGCGCCTGTTCACCGAGGTGGTCAAGAGCCAGGCGGTCGGCACGATCACCGAGCCCCTGCGCGGTCCCAGCGGCTTCCACCTGCTGAAGATCATCGAGCGCCGTGACGAGGCCACTCGCCAGACCGCCACGGAATACAGTGCCCAGTCCATCGTGATCCTGCGCAGTGAACTGGTCTCCGATGCCGAGGCCCGCGCCAGGATCGATGCCGCCCGTGAGCGCGTCACCAGCGGCGGCGAGGATTTCGGCGATGTGGCCAAGGCGATTTCCGAAGACACCCGTACCCGCGACCTCAATGGCGACATGGGCTGGTTCAAAGCCGACGACTACGGCGCCTCGGTGGCGCGCGTCATCACCACGCTGGAAGACGGTGAAGTGTCCGAACCATTCCCGAGCAACGTGGGCTGGCACCTGATCCGGCGCGTCGGCATGCGCGAGCAGGATGTCACCGAGGAACTGCGCCGCGAGCAGGCCCGCGACACCGTGGGTCGGCGCAAGGCGGAAGAAGAATACGAGAGCTTCCTGCGCCAGATGCGTTCGGAAGCCTATATCGAAAAACGCCTGACGAGCTGAGGGCGCGTCGTCGCGCCCGCCGGACAGCGCCAAGGGGAGCGTGACATGGCGGCATTGCCGCGCCTGGCCCTGCTGCCGGGCGAGCCCGGTGGCATCGGGCCGGAACTGGTGGTCAAGCTGGCGCAGCGCGCACTGCCGGCCAGCCTGCTCTGCTTCGGCGATCCCGACCACCTGATCAACACCGCGCTGTCGCTGCGACTGCCGCTCAGCTGCGACCTGGTGTCGGCATCGGCGTTGGAGCAACCCTTGCCGGCACATCGACCTGGCCGACTCACGGTCATGCCGTTCCCGCATCCGAACCTGCCCGTGGCCGGCACAGCCAGCCCTGACAACGCGGCCAGCCTGTTCGCCGCGCTGGAAGCCGCCACCGACGCCTGCCTGTCCGGCCAGCTCGATGGCATGGTCACCGGTCCGCTGCAGAAGGCCAGTTTGAACGCGGATCGCCCGTTCACCGGCCTCACTGAATGGCTGATGCAGCGTGCCGGCAGCGATGACGTGGTGATGATGCTGGCCAACCCCGACCTTCGCGTTGCGCTGCTCACCACCCACCTGCCGTTGCGCGACGTGCCGGATGCGATCACGGGCGAGCGGCTGCAAAGCCGGCTCGGCATCCTGCACCGTGCGCTTCACCAGAACTTCGGCATCGCCTCGCCGCGCATCGCCGTGCTCGGCCTCAACCCGCATGCTGGCGAGGATGGCCTGCTTGGCGATGAGGAGCTGCAGGTCATCACGCCCGCATTGGCGATGCTGCGCGCTGGCGGCATGGACCTGATCGGTCCGCTGCCCGCCGACACTGCCTTCCTGCCGCAGCGCCTGCGCGAGTTCGACGCCGTGTTCGCCATGTACCACGACCAGGGCCTGCCGGTACTCAAACACAGTGGCTTCGAGCAGGCGGTGAACATCAGCCTCGGCCTGCCCTTCGTGCGCGTCGCGGTCGATCACGGCACGGCGCTGGATCGCGCCGGTCGCGGCAATGCTGATCCCGGCAGCCTGATTGCCGCCACCGAAACCGCGATCCGCATGGCCAACACGCGACGGGACGCCGCATGAGTGACGGAAGCGGCAAGCACCGGGCCAAGAAGCAGTTCGGCCAGCATTTCCTGCACGAGCGCCGCTACATCGAGCTGATCGTCCACGCGATTGACCCGAAACCCGGCCAGCGCGTCGCCGAGATCGGCCCCGGCCTCGGCGCCATCACCCACCCGCTGATGGAGAAGCTGGGACGACTGACCGTCGTCGAACTCGACCGCGACGTGATCGCACCATTGATCGCAAAAGTCGCGGGACTGGGCGAACTCGACGTCGTGCTGGCCGACGTGCTTACCGTCGATTTCACCGAGATCGCCGATGGCCAGCCATTGCGCCTGGTCGGCAACCTGCCCTACAACATCTCCTCGCCGATCCTGTTCCACGCGCTGGCGCATCGCCACGCCATCCAGGACATGCACTTCATGCTGCAAAAGGAAGTGGTCGATCGCATGGCCGCCGCGCCCGGCAGCAAGGTCTATGGCCGCTTGAGCGTGATGCTGCAGGCGTACTGCCGCGTCGAAGCCCTGTTCGACGTGCCGCCCGGCGCCTTCAGCCCGCCACCGAAAGTCGATTCCGCCGTCGTCCGCCTGATCCCGCGTGCCGAAACCGAGATCGGCATCGACGATCACGACCGCTTCGCCGCACTGGTGAAAGCCGCCTTCGCCCAGCGCCGCAAGACCCTGCGCAATACGCTTCGCGACGTGGCCACGCCAGAACAGATGGAAAGCGTCGGCATCGATCCCGGTGCCCGCGCCGAAGCCGTCGCCGTCCGCGACTACGTGCGACTCAGCAACACCCTGCGTGGCTGAACTGTCGTACCTCGTTCTCAGGTTTTCAGAGGTTTATAGCCAAGTCCACCGACTGCCTGGGCATTCGCGCGAACGATGTGTGCGTGGCAACAATCGCTGCACACAGTCGCTCACGGATGCCTTCTACTCCGGAGTGCATGGAGAATCATCACACCGGAACGCAGCGAACCTCCAGACGTCGGGTTGATCCAACGATGCTTCTGGCACAAGAACGTCACATCCACGCCATACCTTGCGAACAAGAGTGGCGTTGCCGACCAATTGAGTAGCGTCAACTGGGGTGACGTATATCACCTCCCCATCGCCGTACCAGCGACCCGTTGAGTAACTCGACTCACAAAGATCGCACCAATCGACCTGGATGTAGGTCCCCGAATCAAGCAATCGAATCGTTCTGCCATGCAACAACCCCATCGACCAGGTTTCGCCGGGTTGACGCCAGCCCTCCGCTCCGATGGTGAGAACGCAGGCTAGGGCCTGTTAACACATCCTCAGTCCGTCGATGACAAGGACGAAGCAGAGGAAGCCCAGAAACATCACGTCGAGCTCAAACCGGGAAAGATACGGCGATAGCCCTTCAGGCGGCGAAATAGCCGTTCGACCTCACAGCCGCTTGTACAGCGCCCGGTTGTATTCCCACGGTTCAATGCGATTGGACTTTGGTGGAACAACCGGGATGAAGCCAAGGTCGAGCGCAAGCTGCCGGGTTTCATCGCCTTCGTACGCGCGATCCATCAGTAGATGCACCGGACGATCCACAGGCCCCAGGTGCGTCAACAGCGCTCGCCCAGCCGGTGCGTCGTGCATCTGGCCCGGGCCAAGGCCGAACGTTATGGCGGTCCTTCATCCGCGGCAACCATATGAACCTTGGTGTTCCAGCCTCCGCGTGATTTGCCGATGGATTGCGGGCCTTTTTTCGAGCACCGGTCCCGTCGGGATGAACCTTGATGCTCGTCGAGTCGAGCTGCGAAACAGCCCCTCAATCTTGATGCGAACGATCTGGGACTTCTGCAGCTCGGCGAACATCCGATCCAGCACGCCTGCCTTGGCCCAGCGACTCATCCGCGTATATACGGTGTGCCAGTTACCGAATCGTTTGGGCAGACCGCGCCACTTACAGCCATGCTCCGCCACATACAGGATGGCGTTGACGACCTGGAGATTGGTCATGCTGACATTGCCGCGTTGAAGCGGGAGGCAATGCTCAATCTGTGCGAACTGCTCGGCGGAGATTTCCATGCAACGCAGTGTAGCGCGTAGATCGATTAGTGTTAACAGGCCCTAGAGAACTCACAAGAATGCCGACCAGTAGCACCGACACAAACGTCAAATTGCCACAGCCGATTCCAAGCAGCTTCCAATGAGTCGGACGTTGATAACGGCACTGCTTCATGACTCAAGCATACAGTCGTTGCTCAGCTCACAGCGGCATTGTCGATTCTGTCGCAGATGGCGGTGATTGAGTCCTTTCTCAGCGATCCGAGCTTGCATCGAGATCAGACGCATGACATCGACCGAATCGATCCACTCAAACCAGTCTATGGATGACGCACATCAGCCTGCTGAAGAAACTGATCCTGTTGCGCGGAGCCTGAAGAAGTCCGGCTGCGGAAGATCGAGTGGATCGCGACTGGTCGGGGCGGCGAGATTCGAACTCGCGACCCCTACAACCCCATTGTAGTGCGCTACCAGGCTGCGCTACGCCCCGACGCGCGATCACTCGTTTGATGCGGCTTGTCGCCACGTCCCGCGAGCGGTGTCGCGGGAGGCGGGATTATACGGGTTTGAGGCCGTGATTGGTGATTCGTAGAAGCGCAGTTCAAAAGCTGGGGCGCCGATGCCCGGCTATTGCTCTTTCCAATCACGGATCACGAATCACGAATCACCGCTCTTCACCGCCGTAGCAGCTGCAGCACTTCCTCCAGCTCCATGCGCACCTGGCGCACGATCTGCGTGGAAATGGCGGCTTCGTTGCGTCCGGCCTCGCCTTCCAGGCGCTGACGGGCGCCGGTGATGGTGTAACCCTGTTCGTAGAGCAGGTCGCGGATCTGGCGGATGGTCAGCACGTCGTGGCGCTGGTAGTAGCGACGGTTGCCGCGACGCTTGACCGGCTTCAGGCTGGGGAATTCGGTTTCCCAGTAGCGCAGCACATGCGGCTTGACGTCACAGAGTTCGCTGACCTCACCGATGGTGAAGTAGCGCTTGGCCGGGATCGCCGGAAATTCGCGGTTGCCGCCAGCGTCAAGCATGGACGTCTCCCGCCTGCTCCGCACCGCTGTAGGCCTCGACGCGTTCCTTCAGCTTCTGGCCGGGACGGAAGGTCACTACGGTGCGCGCGGAGATCGGGATCTCCTCGCCGGTCTTGGGATTGCGGCCGGGGCGCTGGTTCTTGCGGCGCAGGTCGAAATTGCCGAAGCCGGACAGCTTGACCTGCTGGCCACGCTCCAGCGCATCGCGCAGGGTATCGAAGAACGCGTCAACGAATTCCTTGGCTTCGCGCTTGTTCAAGCCGACGTCCAGAAACAGACGGTCGGCCATATCGGCCTTGGTCAGCGCCATGTCACCCCCTCAAACGTGCAGCACAGTCGCGCATCAGCGCGGTCAGTGCATTCGACACGGCTGCATCCGCGTCACTGTCCGTTAATGTGCGTGAAACGTCCTGCAAAATCAAGCCCATAGCCAAGCTCTTGAAACCGCTTTCCAAGCTTCCACCAACGAACTGATCGAACAGGCGAACCTCGCGCAGGCCCTCGCCCAGCGCAGCGTGAAGACTGGCTTCCAATGCCGCCCAGGGCGTGGTTTCGGGGACGATCACCGCCAGATCGCGACGTACCGACGGATATCGCGACACCGGCCTGGCTCTCGGCACCTCGCGGCGCTGCAGTGCCGGCAGATCGAGTTCGAACGCCAGCACGTCGATATCGAGGTCCAGACGCTGCTGCAATGCGGGGTGCAGCTGGCCAATCCAGCCGATGGGCACGCCATCACGCAGCACGGATGCGGCGCGTCCCGGATGCAGCCACGCGCAGTCAGTCAGCGGCTCGAAGGCCAGCGTCGCCTGTGACAGCGCAGCGAGGGATTCCAGATCACCGCGCAGGTCGTGAAAATCCACGGCGCGCGCCTTGTCCGACCATTGCTCGGTGCGTGCCGGACCACAGCAAACCGCAGCGATGCGTGAGGTTTCGACAGGCGCGGCATCGCCAACCGCGAACACATGGCCGATCTCGAACAGTCGGATGCGCGACTGCTGCCGCGCGTGATTGCGCTTCAGCGTCTCGACCAGGCTCGGCACCAGCGCGCTGCGCATCACGCCCAGGTCCTCGGTCAATGGGTTAGCCAGCTTCACTGCGGTTTCCGGGAACTGCCAGGCCGCCAGCGTGCCTTCGGCGAGGAAGGCGTAGTTCAGCGCTTCGAGGTAGTCGCGTGAGGTCATCTGGTGGCGGAAACGCGACGCCGGCACTTCGCCTTCCGGCAGCGGTGCCAGACGCAGTTCACCGGACGGTGCGTGCGTCGGCACCTTGTCGTAGCCATGCACGCGCACGACTTCCTCGATCAGGTCTTCCTCGCGCTCGATGTCGAAACGGCGCGTCGGCGCGGTGACTGTCCAGCCTTCGTCAGTCGACGCCACGTTCATGCCCAGCGCCTTCAGGATGCGCTCGACCTCGGCATCCGGCACCGACAGGCCCAGTACGCGCGCCAGGCGCTGGCGACGCAGGCGCACCGGCTGTGGGTGCGGCAGGCAATCCGCCAACTGCGCTTCGGTAACCGGTCCGGCCTGTCCGCCGCTGATTTCCAGGATCAGCGCGGTGGCACGCTCGATGGCGCGACGCGGCAGTTCCGGGTCGACGCCGCGCTCGAAGCGGTGCGAGGCGTCGGTGTGCAGGCCGTAGCGGCGCGCGCGACCGGCAATGGCCGCCGGCGCGAAGTGCGCACTCTCCAGGAACACGCTGCGGGTGGCGTCGGTGACACGGGTATCGAAACCGCCCATCACGCCGGCCAGCGCCACCGGCCCCTTGGCATCGACGATCAGCAGCACGTCTTCATCGACGTCCACATTCCGCTCGTCGAGCAGCCTCACCGTTTCACCGACCTTGCCACGGCGCACGCCAACCGGACCGCTCAACGTGGCGAGATCGAAGGCATGCATGGGCTGGCCCAACTCCAGCATCACGAAGTTGGTGATGTCGACCAGCAGGCTGATCGGACGCAGACCGGCACGCCGCAGGCGCTCCTTCAGCCACAGCGGCGAACGCGCCTGCGGATCGATGCCGTGGATGATGCGACCGCAGTAGCGCGGGCAGTCGGCGCCGGCGTCGAGTTCGATGCCCAGTTCGTCGTGCTGCACCGCCTGGATCGCCGGCGTCGACACTGGCTTCGGTTCGCCACCAAAAAGCGCTGCCAGGTCGTAGGCAAGGCCACTGAGGCTGAGGCAGTCGGCGCGGTTCGGCGTCAGCTTCAGCTCCAGGCAGGCGTCCGGTAGCTGCAGGTAGTCAACCAGCTTCGCGCCAATCGGCGCATCGGCCGGCAGCTCCATCAGGCCGGTGGCGTCGTCTTCCAGCTGCAGCTCCTTGGCCGAGCAGAGCATGCCGTTCGACGTGACACCGCGCAGCTTGGCGACCTTGATGTTGAGGCCACCGGGCAAGGTCGCGCCCACCGGCGCGAGCGGCACGCGGATACCGGGTCGCGCATTCGGCGCGCCGCAGACAATCTCCAGCGTAGTCGAGCCGTCGTTCACCTGGCAGACCTGCAGGCGGTCGGCATCGGGATGCGGCGCGCAGGCGGTGATTTCGGCGACGACGATGTCGTCCAGCCCTTCGCCACGCAGCTCGGCTTCCTCAACCTCGAGGCCGGCCATGGTCAGGCGGTGGATCAGCTCGTCGCGCCCGACCGGGATGTCAGCCAGTTCGCGCAGCCAGTTTTCGGAGAATTTCATTGGGGAGCCGTGGTTGGTGATTCGTGATTGGTGATTGGTTTCAAGCCGTGATCGGTGATTCGTGGTTAGCAGGTGCGAAAAGCGAAGCAACGCTATTACGAATCACCACTCACGAATCACCGCTGCTCAGGCAAATTGCCTGAGCAGCCTGATGTCGTTCTCGAACAGCGAGCGCAGGTCGTTGATGCCGTAGCGCAGCATGGCAAAGCGCTCCACGCCCATGCCGAAGGCGAAGCCGGTGTAACGCTCGGGATCGACGCCGCAGGCAGTCAGCACGTTCGGATGGACCATTCCGCAGCCCAGCACTTCCAGCCAACCGCTGGTTCCGTCGGCGCGATCCCAGCGGATATCCAGCTCGGCCGATGGCTCGGTGAACGGGAAGTAGCTGGGACGGAAGCGCATCTCGAAGTCGCGCTCGAAGAAGGCGTTGACGAAGGTCTGCAGCGTGCCCTTGAGGTCGGCGAAACTCGAGGTTTCATCCACCAGCAGGCCTTCGATCTGGTGGAACATTGGCGTGTGGGTCTGATCGGAGTCCGAGCGATAGACCTTGCCGGCGGCGATGATGCGCACCGGCGGCGTCTGCCCCTTGAGCGCGCGAATCTGTACTGGCGAGGTGTGCGTGCGCAGCAGGCGGCCTTCGCCATTCTGCTTCGGATCGACGTAGAAGGTGTCGTGCATGGCGCGCGCCGGATGGTGCGGCGGGAAGTTCAGCGCCTCGAAGTTGTGCCAGTCGTCCTCGATTTCCGGTCCTTCGGCCATCGAATAGCCAAGGCGGGCGAAGATCTCCGTCATGCGCTCCAGCGCGCGGCTGACCGGATGCAGGTTACCGCGGCCGCCGTCGCGTCCCGGCAAGGTAACGTCGATGCGCTCGCTGCCAAGGCGCGCATTGAGTCGCTCGGCCTCCAACGAGGCCTTGCGCGCCGCGATGGCGTCCATCAGCGCCTGCTTGACCACGTTGATCTCGGCGCCTGCCGCCTTGCGCTGCTCCGGATCCATCGCGCCCAGGCTCTTCAGCTGCGCGGTGATCACGCCCTGCTTGCCCAGCGCGCGGACGCGGACGGCGTCCAGCGCGGCAAGATCGGCAGCCGCGGCCACTTCGTCCAGCAACTGCGTCTTCAGGTCGCCAGTGTCACTCATTGCTCGCTCCATGCGGGGCCGCCGCGCTGCTCGCGCCGACCCGGAATCTTTGAATTGGGAACCCGGCAAGGACATTTTCCGGACCCCGAAACGCACGTGGGGAAGGACATCAGCCCTTCCCCACGTGTGGTGTTGCGTGCCGCCGTGGCGGCCACCTTGTGGTGCGAACCGGCCGCGGCCGGCTCGTCAGGCCTGAAACATCAGGCCGACAACGCGCCCTTGGCCTGCTCGGCCAGCTTGCCGAACGCCGCGATGTCGTGCACCGCGATGTCGGCCAGGACCTTGCGGTCCAGCGCGATCTCGGCCTTCTTGAGGCCGTTCATAAATCGGCTGTAGCTCATGCCGTGGATGCGCGCCGCCGCGTTGATGCGGGTGATCCACAGCGAACGGAACTGGCGCTTCTTCTGCTTACGACCGATATACGCGTACTGGCCGGCCTTGGTAACGGCCTGCTTGGCGACGCGGAAGACCTTGCGACGGGCGTTGTAGTAGCCCTTCGCCATGCGCAGCACCTTCTTGTGGCTGCGACGGGCGATAACACCACGCTTGACTCGTGCCATTTCTCAATCCTCCCTTATGCGTACGGCAGCATGCGCGCGACGCGACCAGCGTCTTCCTTGCGCACGTGGTTGGGGGCACGCAGACCGCGCTTACGCTTGGTCGACATCTTGGTGAGGATGTGGCTCTTGAAGGCGTGGCCGCACTTGAACTTGCCGGAAGCGGTCTTCCGGAAGCGCTTGGCCGCCGCCCGATTGGTTTTCATCTTGGGCATCGGATTTTCCCTATTTGTGTTTTGTCACCTGATCAAGCGGTGGCTTGCACCACACTTTCCGTCCTGCTCGATCCTGCTTGTTGTTGTCCGGTTTTCCGGACTTTGTCTGGAACCCGGCTTCATGCCAGATTCCGGAACTCTGGAGTCAGTCGCCACTGCGCGGCTGTGAGTCAGCGGCTTCGCCGGCTGAAAAGGCTGTCAGTTTTTGCTTTCGCTCTTACTGACCTTTCTCACTGCCCGCCAAAGGCGCGCGACCAACCCCTCACTTCTTCTTGGGTGAAAGCATCATCACCATCAACCGCCCTTCGAGGCGCGGCCGCTGTTCGACCGTCACTTCCTCGCCGAGTTCTTCCTCGACCCGTCGCGCCATCTGAAGACCCAGCTCCTGGTGGGCCATCTCGCGTCCGCGGAAACGGATCGTGATTTTCACCTTGTCGCCGTCTTCCAGGAATCGGCGCGCATTGCGCAGCTTGACCTGGAAATCGCCGTCATCGGTGGTGGGGCGAAACTTCAGTTCCTTGATTTCGACCAGCTTCTGCTTCTTCTTGGCCGCCTGGGCCTTCTTCTGCTGCTCGAAACGGAATTTGCCGTAATCCATGATCCGGCAAACCGGCGGCTCGGCATTCGGCTGAATCTCGACCAGGTCGAGTCCCGCTTCTTCCGCCATCCGCAGCGCGTCGTCGCGCTCCAGAACGCCAATGTTCTCGCCTTCGGCGTCGATCACCCGAACCCGCGGGACGCGGATCTCGGCGTTCTTGCGATCTCTCTTTTCGGTACTGATTCGCGCTTCCTCCAACCGGTGAAAAACGCAGCCATCCGGCCTCCTGCCCGATGCTGCCCGGAACGACGCGGCATGCCTGCCGTCCGTCCCGCCTGTCTGGCGAACACCGCCGAAGCGGCCCGCCGGGTCATCCTGACCCCGCTGTTATCCAACACGGCTCCGCCCTTCCGGAACGACGCCTTGAACCCCCAACAGGAACGGGCGGCCATCGCCGCCCGAACCGCCGCCGCAGGCGGAAACCCCTGCTACGACTTGTTATCCAGCTCCTGACGCAGCCGCGCGACCAGATCGGTCAGCGACAGACTTCCCAAGTCTTCCCCACTGCGCGTGCGCACAGCCAGCGTCCCGTTTTCCATCTCGCGGCCTCCGGCGACGAGCTGGTAGGGAACCTTCTGCAGGCTGTGTTCGCGGATTTTATAGCCGATTTTCTCGTTACGCAAATCCGACTCCACCCGGAAACCTTCATTTACAAGGGCTTGGGTCATTTCACGGACGTAATCGGCCTGTGCGTCGGTGATATTCATGATCACCAGCTGAACGGGGGCCAGCCACAGCGGCATGGCGCCGGCATGGTGCTCGATCAGGATGCCGATGAAGCGCTCCATCGAGCCGACGATGGCGCGATGCAGCATCACCGGGTGCTGGCGGCTGCTGTGCTCGTCCACGTATTCGGCGCCGAGACGCTCGGGCATCATGAAATCGACCTGCATGGTGCCCAACTGCCAGGCGCGGCCGATGGCGTCGCGCAGGTGGTATTCGATCTTCGGGCCGTAGAAGGCGCCCTCACCCGGCAGCTCTTCCCATTCCACCCCGCAGGCCGACAGCGCGGCACGCAGCGCGGCTTCCGCGCGATCCCAGACCTCGTCCGAACCCAGACGCTTCTCCGGACGCAGCGCGATCTTGATGGCGATGTCCTTGAAGCCGAAGTCGGCGTAGACCTTCAACGCCTGCTGGTGGAACGCCGTCACCTCGGACTCGATCTGCGACGGCGTGCAGAACACGTGGCCGTCGTCCTGGGTGAAGGCACGCACGCGCAGGATGCCGTGCAGCGCACCCGATGGTTCGTCGCGATGGCAACCGCCGAACTCGCCGTAACGGATCGGCAGGTCGCGGTAGCTGTGCAGGCCGGCGTTGTAGATCTGCACATGACCCGGGCAGTTCATCGGCTTCAGCGCGTACTCGCGCTTCTCCGACTCGGTGAAGAACATGTTGTCCTTGTAGTTGTCCCAGTGGCCGGACTTCTTCCACAGCGACACATCAAGGATCTGCGGCCCCTTCACTTCCTGGTAGCCGGACGCACGGTAGACACCGCGCATGTGCTGCTCCACCGACTGCCACAGCGACCAGCCCTTGGGGTGCCAGAAGATCATGCCCGGTGCCTCTTCCTGCATGTGGAACAGGTTGAGCTGTTTGCCCAGCTTGCGGTGGTCGCGCTTTTCGGCTTCTTCCAACTGTGTCAGGTAGGCCTTGAGGTCATCCTTGCTGAGCCAGGCCGTGCCGTACACGCGCTGCAACATCTCGTTGTTGGCATCACCGCGCCAGTAGGCACCAGCCACCTTCATCAGCTTGAAGTGCTTGAGTTTGTCGGTGCTGGGCACGTGCGGGCCACGGCAGAGATCAATGAAATCGCCCTGCGCGTACAGCGACAGGTCTTCATTGGCCGGGATGCTCTCGATGATCTCGGCCTTGTACGCCTCGCCCTTGTCGCGGAAGAAGGTCACCGCCTCGTCGCGCGGCATCACGCTGCGCGCCACCGGGATCGCTTCCTTGGCGATCTTCGCCATCTCGGCCTCGATCTTCTGCAGGTCTTCCGGCGTGAACGGCTCCTTGCGCGCGAAGTCGTAGTAGAAGCCGTTGTCGACCACGGGACCAATGGTGACCTGCGTATCCGGAAACAGGCGCTGCGTGGCCTGCGCCAACAAGTGCGCGGTGGAGTGGCGGATGATTTCCAGCGCATCCGGATGCTTCTCGGTGACGATTTCCAGCGCGGCATCGTTGTCGATGCGATGGCTGGTATCGACCAGCCGACCATCCACCTTGCCGGCCAGCGCGGCCTTGGCCAGGCCGGCGCCAATGCTGGCGGCGACGTCGTGAACCGTTGGCGCGCTGTCGAACTGACGCTGGCTGCCGTCGGGGAGCGTGATCTGGATCATGGGACTTTCCTTGGAACGATGGCGAACCGGCTTTCGTGGCGGCGGTTCGCGGGCAACAAAAAAGGGCGCAACGCGCCCTTGAGGTGCTGCGATTGCGCAGTGCTCAGTTGTCGATAGTGGTAGTGCTCATGTCACACGCTCGACTCGCGGATATCGCCGCGGCCACCTCGGTTACTCGTCATCAAGAACGGATGTGATGGTTTCCTGCAGAGACGCTTCGGAACCAACAATCCGGCCTCGCATTTTCACACCCATTGCAGGCGGTTTCAATCACCCGCCACAACGCTTGCCAGACGCGCCGATGCCGCTAAGATCGCGCCAGACAATGTCCACTGGATCGCACGACCGAAACCGATGGCGACAGGCACCCACGACTACCACGATGACCCGCGCAATGCCGACGTGCTGATCCACGTCAACGGCCAGCTCGTACCGCGCGGTCAGGCAGTGGTGTCGGTCTTTGACGCGGGCTTCATTCTCGGCGACGGCGTCTGGGAAGGCCTACGGCTGCACCATGGCCGCTTCGCCTTTCTGGACGCGCATCTGGATCGACTCTATGACGGCGCCAAGGCGCTGGACCTCGACATCGGCATGGATCGCCGCGCACTCACCCGCAAACTCTACGAGACCGTCGAAGCCAACAGCATGCGCGATGGCGTGCACGTGCGGCTGATGGTCACCCGCGGCCTCAAGCGCACGCCCTACCAGGATCCGCGCGTCTGCGTTGGCCCCGCCACGGTCGTCATCATTCCCGAGTACAAGCAAGCCCTGCCGGAAACCGTGGAACGCGGCATCCGCCTGTTCACGGTGCACGTGCGCCGCGGCGCACCGGACGTGCAGGACCCGCGCCTGAACACGCACAGCAAGCTGAACTGCATCTTCGCCTGCATCCAGGCCACCGAGGCCGGCGCGGACGAAGCCTTGATGCTGGATCCACAGGGCTTCGTCGCCACCTGCAATTCCACGCACTTCTTCATCGTGCGCAGGGGCGAGCTGTGGACATCGACGGGACAGTACTGCCTTGACGGCATCACCCGCGCGCAGGCGTTGGCCGTCGCAAGGTCGAACGGCATTCCCGCGCACGAGCGCAGCTTCAGCCTCAGCGACACCTATGCCGCCGACGAAGCGTTCGTCACCGGCACCTATGCGGGCGTGGTGCCGGTGACCGAGATCGATGGTCGGGTCATCGGCGACGGCCAGCGCGGCGCGATGACCGCGCGCCTGCAATCCCTCTATCAGCGTCATGTCGATGCCGACGTGGCCGCCCAGCAGCAACAGGAGCCGAACTGATGCCCCGTGCCCGCAAGCCGGTCAATGACACGGTCCGCGTCGCCATGTGGTCAGGGCCGCGCAACATCTCCACCGCCATGATGCGCGCCTGGGAGAATCGCAGCGACTGCGCGGTCATCGACGAACCCTTCTACGCCCACTACCTCGCCGAAACCGGTCTCGACCATCCCGCGCGCGACGCAGTGATCGAATCCGGCGAGACCAGCTGGCGCAAGGTCGTGGAAATGCTGACCGGACCGGCACCCGGCGGCAAGCACGTGTTCTACCAGAAGCACATGGCGCACCACCTGCTCGACCACATCGACCACGACTGGATCGAAGGCCTGCACAACATCCTGCTGATCCGCGATCCGGTGGAAGTCATCGCCTCCTATACCAAGGCCCGCGACGAGGTCACACCCGAAGACATCGGCCTGCCCCAGCAGCTGGAACTGTTCGAGGAACTGAGCGAATCCACCGGCAAACCACCGCTGGTGATCGACGCCGGGGATTTCCTGAAGGCGCCGGAAGCCTACCTGCGTGCGCTCTGCGAGCACGTCGGCGTCCCGTTCATGGACTGCATGCTGACCTGGCCATCCGGTCCGCGCGACACCGACGGCGTCTGGGCCCCGCACTGGTACGGACAGGTGCAGCAGTCCACCGGATTCCACCACCCGCGCCCGCCCGGCAAACGACCCGAACTGACCGGCGAAGCTGCTGAAACCGCGGAAATCTGCCGCGAATACTACGAACAGTTGTTCTTGAACCGCCTGCTGATCAGCGGCTGACAGCGACCATCACGGCCGAGACCGTGACCAGCCGCGGCCGGCTCCGCTATCCTGCCTGCCTTGCCCACGCACCCGTTGAGCCGTCCGGCCGCCGGGCCCCACGAGCAGCCGGATGCAGTTCGACTCCTTCACCTTCCTGATCTTCTTCGCAATCGTACTCGGCGGCTACGCGCTGCTGCGCAGTTGGGCTGCGCGCAAGAACTGGCTTCTCGGCGCCAGCTACCTGTTCTATGCCGCATGGAATCCGCCGTTCGTACTGCTGCTGATCGCAACCAGCAGCATCGACTGGTGGGCGGCGTTGCACATGGCGCGCAGTCACGGGAAAGCGCGTCGCGCCATTCTCTTCGGCGTGCTGCTCATCCACCTGGGCGTACTGAGCTACTTCAAGTACAGCGGTTTCCTGCTGGAGAACCTGGAAAACCTGCTGGCCGGCGTTGGCGTCGTATGGCAGGCGCCTGCACAGGACATCATCCTGCCAGTCGGCATCTCCTTCTACACCTTCCATTCGTTGTCCTACCTGATCGACGTCTACCGACGCCGCATCGCCCCAACCTGTTCCTGGCGCGACTATGCGCTGTACGTCGCTTTCTTTCCGCAGTTGGTCGCCGGCCCAATCGTGCGCTGGACGCAGATGGGCCAGCAGATCGAAACACCACGACGCATGTCTGCAGCAGGGTTTGGCTTGGGCTTCAGCCTGCTGACACTGGGCCTGTTCGAGAAGGTCGTGCTTGCCGACGTGGTGTTCGCACCGGTCGCGGATGCGGTGTTCGGCACCGATGGAACAGTCGGCACCGGTGATGCATGGATTGGCATGCTGGCGTTCAGCGGCCAGATATTCTGCGACTTCGCCGGCTACTCGAGCTGCGCACTGGGCGCGGCCCTGTGCCTGGGATTCGTGTTGCCGGTGAACTTCCGCAATCCTTACGCGGCCATCGGTTTCTCGGACTTCTGGCGTCGCTGGCACATCTCGCTGTCCACCTGGCTTCGCGACTATCTTTACATCCCGCTGGGCGGCAATCGTTTTGGTCGATGGCTGACGTTGCGCAACCTGATGCTGACCATGCTGATCGGTGGCCTGTGGCACGGCGCGGCATGGACCTTCGTCGCCTGGGGCGGCCTGCACGGCCTGTACCTGGCCATCGAGCGGCTCATCCGCCAACGCCTCGGTGCCGGCGACGAAGCGCCCGCGGGATTCATGGCGCGTGCCGTCTACGGCGCGGTGACGCTGCTGGGCGTGCTTTATGCCTGGATCTGGTTCCGCGCTACAGACTTCACACAGGGCTGGCAACTCAGCGCAGCCCTCGTCGGTGTCGGAGTCACTGACCCGGCAAACACCAGCCTGGCCGGCAGCTTCAAGGCGACCGTTACCTTGGTCGTCTTCAGCGGGCTCCTGCTGGTGCACGCACTCTGGCGAAACATCGATGCGCGTGATCGGCTCGCCCGCTGGCCGGGATGGCTACTGGCACCGCTGCTGGCCATCATGCTGACCCTGATCATCATGTCTCCTGGACAAAGCCATGCCTTCATCTACTTCCAGTTCTGAGCGACGCTGGGGCTGGATCTGGCTCGCAGCACTGTTACTGACAGCCGGTGTGATCCTGACTGCGGATCGATACTGGCGAGGCCGCGGCTTCGAGGGGCGTCTGCTCGACAATGCCGCCCTGTGGTCGATCCAGCGCGACCGTGTGTACGGGACGGATCCTTTGCCGCTGGTGTTCCTGGGTGCGTCCCGAACCCAGTACGGCTTCGACATGAAACGCCTTCGGGAACTGGCTCCGGGCTACAAGCCGCTGATGCTGGCGGTGAATGGCCTGTATCCGATGGCCGTGCTGCGCGACCTTGCCGAAGATGAGAGTTTCCGTGGCGTCGTGATCTGCGACGTGGAGCTCTTTGCGTTCTGGCCGGAATTCCGAGACGTTCAGCAGGATTACGTCGACTACTACCACCGCCAGTGGACGCCGAGCTGGCGCATACACCGGCACGTGCTGAACTACTGGCAGGAAGCTACGGTTCTCGGCGATCCCCGCTTTTCGTGGCTTTCCGCCCTGCGCTACGCCACTGGCAAGGACGAACCCTTCCGTGACTATGCGCTGCTGCACCGAAACCGCAGCGGCGATATCGACTACCAGCGCATCGACACAGAAGCATCCAAGCGCCATTTCGCCGAAACCGCCGAAGGGAATCTGGCACGCATGCCCTATCACAACCCCGAACAATGGCTGGCGAGCCTGGACGTCGTCTTCGACTGGGTGGCGCGTATCGAGGCACGCGGGGGCAAGGTGATCTTCTACCGCAGCCCGGTATCCGGCCTGCAGGAATCCATTACCGATACCCGTTTTCCGCCCGGGCAATACTGGTCCCGTTTCCTGTCCATCAATCCGGTGCCGATCCTGGATGCCAATGCCGTCCCGGCCCTGGACCGGTTCGAGCTACCTGATGACTCTCACCTCGACTTTCGCGACAAGGCGAAATACACCGAAACCTGGTTGCAAGTCATGCAACAGCGCGGACTGCTGCCGACCCGTTGAGGACCCTGTCCGCAAGAACGACAAAGGCCACGCGATCGCGTGGCCCTTGTCGTTCTTGCGAAGTGGTGGGCGGTACAGGGATCGAACCTGTGACCCCTACCATGTCAAGGTAGTGCTCTACCGCTGAGCTAACCGCCCGGAATCCGGAGTCCACCCGGCTGCATGCGGCTGCGGAAGGTGCCGGATGCCGACGCTGGTAGCGTCGAAGGGGGCGGCAGTGTAATGCACCGCCGCCCCTTGCTCAATAGGCAATGCTCGAATTGCCCGAAACGAGCTGCCCGGGATCAGTCGCCGAGCGGCGGTATGCGCAGCACCTGGCCCGGATAGATCTTGTCCGGATCACTGAGCATCGGCTTGTTCGCCTCGAAAATCACCATGTACTTGTTGGCGCTGCCGTACATTTTCTTGGAGATGCCGGACAGGGTGTCGCCACTTTCCACGGTGTAGGTTTTCGACGCCCACTCGTCTGCCGGCGCAGTCTCGCCACCGGCGCTGCCTTCACTGGACTCGGCCAGGGTCGGTACCGCACCGCCTGACATGGGAACCCCGATACCGAGCTGATCGTCAACCTGGTTCACACCGCTGACGTTGCCGATGATCAGAACCACTTTCTCGCGCGTATCCTGATCCGGCACCGCACCGGTGATGGTCACGACACCGTTCCCGTGAACCTTGAAATCCAGACCGTCGGTACTGATGCCGTGGTTCTCGACATGCTTGCGCAACGGAATGTAGGTCTCCTCGTTGTCCTTCGGTTCGTCGCCCCCGAAAATGGCCGCACCGGCGCTTTTCACGAAGTCAAAAATTCCCATGGTTCTGCTCCTGCTGGTTGGAAAAGGCGCGCCGGGCCGCCCCCGTGGCACAGCGACCACTCGATTCTGCCTCAGCCGCGAGACGTTGACGACCCTGGCTCGACCGAACCGCGTGCAAGTGATGTTTTCGTGAACCTCATCACGCTTTCAGTGCGCCATCTCGCAGCGCCTCAATCTCGTCCCTGAGTTGCGCGGCGGCCTCGAATTCAAGGTCGCGGGCGTGCTGAAACATGCGCTCCTCCATTTCGCTGATGCGCCGCGAAAGCTGGGCAGCGGAAAGATCACGATAGTCACCACGCTGGTCAGCAACGCGACGACGCGACGAACGATCCTCGGCATCACCCCGGGCACCTTCCATGATGTCGGCGATCTTCTTGACGATCGTTTTCGGTGTGATGCCGTGTTCGGCGTTGTAGGCGAGCTGGCGCTCGCGGCGGCGCGACGTTTCCCCGATGGCGATGTCCATCGATTTGGTCATGCGGTCGGCATACAGGATCGCCTTGCCGCGCACGTTCCGGGCAGCACGTCCGATGGTCTGGATCAGCGAATTGGCCGAGCGCAGGTAGCCTTCCTTGTCGGCATCGAGGATCGCCACCAGCGACACCTCCGGCATGTCCAGGCCTTCGCGCAGCAGGTTGATGCCGACCAGCACGTCGAACTCGCCACGGCGCAGGTCACGGATGATCTCCACGCGCTCGACGGTGTCGATGTCCGAATGCAGGTAGCGCACGCGGATACCGTGCTCGGCCAGGTATTCGGTCAGGTTCTCGGCCATGCGCTTGGTCAACGTGGTCACCAGCACACGATCACCGAGCTTGATCCGCAAGTTGACCTCCGAGAGCAGGTCATCGACCTGCGTGGTCACGGGCCGCACCTCGACCTCGGGATCGACCAGGCCGGTGGGACGCACCAGCAATTCCACGATCTGATCACCGGCATGTTCGCGCTCGTAGTCGCCCGGCGTCGCCGAAACGAAGACCGTGCGCGGTGATCGCTGCTCCCACTCGACAAACTTGAGTGGCCGGTTGTCCAGTGCCGATGGCAGCCGGAAGCCGTACTCGACCAGGTTCTCCTTGCGCGCGCGATCACCCTTGAACATGCCACCGATCTGCGGGACGGTGACGTGCGACTCATCGACGACGAGCAGCGCGTCCGCCGGCAGGTAGTCGAACAGGCAGGGCGGCGGCTCACCGGGAGATCGGCCGGTCAGGTGACGGGAATAGTTTTCGATGCCCTGGCAGTAGCCGACTTCCGCCATCATTTCCAGGTCGTAGGTGGTCCGCTGCTGAAGACGCTGCGCCTCGACCAGCTTGTTCGCGGCGTACAGTTGCTCAAGACGCTCGCGAAGCTCCAGCTTGATCGTATCGACCGCACTCAGCACGCGATCACGCGTGGTGGCGTAGTGCGACTTCGGATAGATGGTGTAACGCGGCAGTCGGCGCATCACCTCGCCGGTCAGCGGGTCGAACAGCGACAACTGCTCGATCTCGCCGTCGAACAGCTCGATACGCAACGCTTCGGTTTCCGATTCAGCCGGGAACACGTCGATGGTCTCGCCGTGGACGCGATAGGTCGCACGGCGCAATTCGAATTCATTGCGCGTGTACTGCAGATCCGTGAGATGGCGGATCAGCACGCGCTGGTCGATGCGTTCGCCCACCGACAGGATCAGGCGCAGCGACAGGTAGTCCGCTGGCGCACCCAGACCGTAGATCGCCGAAACCGACGCCACCACCAGTGCATCCTTGCGCGACAGCAACGCCTTGGTCGCGGAGAGGCGCATCTGCTCGATGTGCTCGTTGATGTTCGAGTCTTTCTCGATATAGGTATCGGAGGACGGGATGTAGGCTTCCGGCTGGTAGTAGTCGTAGTAGCTGACGAAATACTCGACCGCGTTCTCGGGAAAGAACTCACGGAACTCGCCGTAGAGCTGCGCTGCCAGCGTCTTGTTCGGCGCCATCACCAGCGTCGGCTTCTGGATCTCGTTGACGACGTTGGCGATGGTGTAGGTCTTTCCCGAACCGGTCACGCCGAGCAGCGTCTGGTGTGCCAGGCCGGCATCGAAGCCATCAACCAGCCGCCTGATCGCCGCCGGCTGGTCGCCGGCCGGCTGGTACGGCGCCACCAGCTTGAAGCGCTCGGATGGTGAGTCGGACATCGCGAAGCCCCGCCAAGATCAAACGCTCAGTATAGCCACGCGGGAAAAATCAGACGTCGCGGCACATCGGGAAAGACCTCGGACTTTTCCTACCGTTGATCGGGAACGGGGCCGATGGCTGCCAGCGAAGCCGCGCAGCAACATGTCGTCATCCAACAGCGGAGCACGACATGCGCAGCCTCAAACCCTCCAACCAAGCCAGCCGATCTTCCCGCACAGTCCGGGGAATGTCGTTGATCGAACTGCTGGCCGGCCTTGCCGTGGTCGCCATCCTGCTCGGCATCGCCGTCCCCAGTTTCCAGGGCAGCATCGATGCCACCAACTCGACAACGGTCCGTGCGAACATCGTCAACTCGGTTCAGCGCGCTGTCACCCAGGCAACGCTGACCAACACGCGCACCGTGCTCTGCCCCAGTGCGAACGGGCAGAGCTGCGACGGCGGCGCGGACTGGTCTGCGGGCTGGATCGGTTTCATGGACCGCAACGGGAACCGCGAACACGACGCCGGCGAACACCTCCTCGACCGGATTGAGCGGCTGCCGGAAGGCGTCCGCATGACCACCAGCGCTGGACGCACACGACTGGTGTTCCAGCCCAGCGCCAGCAACGGTGGCTCCAACGTCCGTTTCACCATCTGTGATCGGCGCGGCCCGGCCAAAGCCCAATCGCTGGTGCTGAGCAACAAGGGACGACTGCATGGAGCGGAGCCGTTGGAAGATCGCGTAGCCGCCACCTGCCCCACAAGCTGACTCAACAGCTATTGACGACCATGTCCCACTACTTCAGAATGCTCGGCTCCGCGCCCAAGTAGCTCAGCCGGTTAGAGCATCTGACTGTTAATCAGGGGGTCGTAGGTTCGAGTCCTACCTTGGGCGCCATTTTCAGAAAACCCGCCTCACGGCGGGTTTTTTTGTCGGTAACGAGCCGAGCCTGACTTCAGGCGACGACGCGATAGCAGGGTCGGTATTCGCCTGAGATCTTCATGCGGCGCTGTTCGACGAAGGAGCGCAGCATGTCGTCGAGGGCGCGCATGATGTCCTTGTCACCGTCGATCTGGAATGGACCGAACTCCTCGACGCGGCGCATGCCGTCTTCCTTGACGTTACCGGCAACGATGCCGGAGAAGGCGCGGCGCAGGTCGGCGGCCAGTTCGTGGGCCGGCTGTTCTCTATGCAGGTTGAGGGCCGCCATCTTTTCGTGGGTGGGCACGAAGGGAAACTGGAACGCCTCCGGAATCTTCAGACCCCAGTTGAAGAAGAAGGCGTCGCGCTGCTCGATGCGGAACTGCTTGACCTTGGACAGGCCGGACTTCATCGCGCGGGCAACCCCCACCGGATCGTCAACCAGGATCTGGTAGCGACCCGATGCCGCATCACCGAGCGTCAGCTTGAGGAAACGGTCGATCTGTTCGAAGTAGGGCGCCGAGGCCGCCGGGCCGGTGAACACCAGCGGGAACGGCACGCCAGCGTTGTCGGGATGCAGCAGGATGCCCAGCAGGTAGAGGATTTCCTCCGCCGTGCCGACGCCGCCCGGGAAGACGATGATGCCGTGGCCCATGCGCACAAAGGCCTCCAGACGCTTCTCGATGTCCGGCATGATCACCAGCCGGTTGACGATCGGATTGGGCGACTCCGCGGCGATGATGCCCGGCTCGGTGATGCCGATGTACTGGTTGCCGGTCCGCCGCTGCTTGGCGTGGGCGATGGTGGCACCCTTCATCGGGCCCTTCATGGCGCCGGGGCCACAACCGGTGCAGATGTCCATGCCGCGCAGTCCAAGCTCGTAGCCCACGGTCTTGGTGTAGTCGTATTCGTCGCGCGAGATCGAATGGCCGCCCCAGCAAACCACCAGGCTCGGATCGACGCGTGGACGCATCACCCTGGCGTTGCGGAGAATCTCGAAAACGGCGTTGGTGATGCCGGAGGAGCTGGTCAGATCGAAGGCGCCGTCACCGTCCAGTTCGTCGGCCACATAGGCGATGTCGCGCACCACTGACACCAGCAGCTCGGCAACACCGCCGATGATCTCTCCGTCGACGAAGGCCATCGCCGGCGCGTTGCTCAGTTCGAAGCGGACACCGCGATCCTGCTGCAGTACCTGGATGTCGAAATCCGGATAAAGCTCGCTGGCGGCACGCGGGTCATCGTTGTGGCTGCCTGAGGTCAACACCGCCAGCGCGCAGCGCCGCAGCAGCTCATGCTGGCCACCGGTGGACACGTCACGCAGTCGGCTGACTTCCTCGCGCGACAGCACGTCGAGGCCGCCTTTGGTTGGGAAAATCCGGGTATTGACCGTCTCAAGCGCCATCGCTTTTCCTGTTCTCATCCGTTATCGAGCCGCGCAGGATGTCACAGGCGGGTACCGGTAGCAATTCCCGAGAATGATTGGTCATTGGCGAATTCACGATACGCGGGTGGCAATCGCTATCGACTCAGTTGCCCCATCTGCGCGGCATCGACTCCGCCCCTGATCAACTGCACCTTGAACCCACGTTCACTGAACAGGAATGCGGCGGATGCGCTTCGCCGGCCGGTATCGCAGTAAACCACCAGCGGACGCGACACCTCCATGCCTGCAGCCTCGCCGCGCAGTGACCGCAGCGGCACATTGATGGCCCCCGACAAATGCCCGCGCGCAAACTCTTCCGGCAGGCGTACATCGATGAGCAGGGCGCTTTCGGGAATCTGTCCGGCGCTGATCGAGGACAGCAGCGGATCGCGCAGCAGACGCTGGAAGTCTTCGGCAGACAGCCGAGCCACGCTGCCGGGCTGCGTTGCGCGGATGGTCGCATTGCGGGGCTCGCCTGACACTAAAGCCTCCTCGCCAAAGCCCCGGCCCGGCCCGAATCCATCGATGCGCTCGACTTCGCCATCCCCTTCCCGGCACAGCACCTCGCAAACGCCGTCCGTGAGTACGTAATAAAAGTCGCCAACATCGCCCTGCGCGATCAGCACCTGTCCCTCCTCGATATCGAGGATCTCGACGCTCGCGATCACTTGCGCGATGTTGGCGGCCGGAATGCGCTGGAACACCGGGTTGCAGAGCATGGCACTCATCCAGTCCCCGGGCTCGCTTGCGCCCAGATCCTGCACTTCGACCACACCGGTCTGCGCCCAGGTCAACATCACGTCCATCTTGTCGCGGTCAACGAACAGCAGCTGCGATGGCCGCAATGCCGTGGCCGTGTTCAGGTAACGGGCACCACCGGAAAGCGGATGTCGCGCCTCTTCGGTCGCTGCGGCCACACGGCGCGTGCCACGCTCGCTGACCAGCTCCACCTCGCCCGAAACCAGATAGACCACCGTATTGGCCGGTTCGCCACGCTGGAAGATCACCTGCCCCGGCTGATAGGTGATGACATGGCTGGACTTGGCCAGCTCCGCGCGATCGCCTGGCGGCAGTGTGTGCGTCGGAACGAACTCGCGAAAGACACCCGGACTGATCATGGATCCCCCTAAACCGTTACCTGGCGGCACATCCGGGACGGTGCCGCGTTTGCTACGAGCGGTCAAGCGCGAACAACGCTGCTCCCGAAAAAAGAGAAACGGCCGGGTTGCCCCGGCCGTTTCGATACTGCTTGAGTTTGCTGACCGTTCGATCAGAACTCGTAACGCAGGGTCGCCATCACCGACCAGCGCGACACCAGGCGAGACGGGAAACCGGAGAACGAATCGTAGATCTCGAGATCTTCGGTGTTCGGGTTGCTCGCGCTGCCCAGATCGTAGACGTACGTGCCATCGGCGTTGAGACCGCCCAGACGCGTCAACTGACGGGTGTTGTCCGAGAAGGTTTCGCCGCGGGTGAGGCCCCAGTCCTTGTTCAGCATGTTCAGGAAGTTGTAGATATCCACACGCAGAATGGTCTTGTGCTCCTTCATGAAGCCCGGCAGTTCCTGCTGGACACTCAGGTCGAGCTGATTCACCCACGGATAGTTGTCGCCATTGCGCTCGGCAACCTGACCACGACGGCTGGCCAGATACGAGTTGTTGTTGATGAACTCGTGGAAGGCGGCAATCTGCTCGGCGGTGGCAGAACCGTAGCTGACGATCGGGTCGTCAACCAGCGGGATGTAGACCGGATCCTGGAAGATGCCGTCGCCGTTCGGATCACCATTGAAGGTCCAGGTGTACGGCAGACCGTCATGACCGTTGTAGAACGCGGTGATGCTGGTCTTGTAGTCGCCGAAGAACGCGTGCTCCCAGCCCAGCGACAGCTTGATCGAGTTGCGGATCAGGCGGCCGGCCGTGGTGGCGATTTCCTGGTTCGGGTTGAGGCGCGACACGAACTGGTAGCTGGAGAAGGCCTGCGAGCTGCCGTCCGAAGCGACTTCATCCGCATCGGTGTAGGTGTAGCTCAGGTTGCCGTACCAGCCATCGCTCAGCGGCTTGCTCAACGAGAAGGTGATCGCGTTGGACTTGCCCTTGTCGGTGTTGGTCATCACCGTCGAGTTGTTGGTGAAGGCGGCAATGCGATCGCAGTTCTTGTTGCCGCTGGAGAGCGAACCCAGCGTGCAGTAGAAGTAATCGCGACCGTCAGCCAACTGGCCCTGGGCTTCACCGAGGTTGATCGCCTGGTAGAACATCGCATCCTTGGCACGGATCGACTGCCACTCGACGGAGGCGATCATGCCCCACCACGGCAGCTCGTGGTCGTAACCCAGGCTGAACTTCCAGACGCTCGGCAGCTTGAAGTCAGGATCCATCGCGTCGACCTGACAGGTCACGCCATCTTCGCCGCAGATCAGGTTGCCCAACGTCACGCCCGGCGGCAGCGGCTGGTTGTACGGATCCGGGTTGAACGGCAGCGTCGACGGATCGAAATGCTGGAAACGAACAGCCGTCACGCCGTTGTTCTGGTACGGATTGGCCAGCCAGACGAACGGCGGGACGCTCTGGAACGCGCCGATACCACCACGCAACTGCGAGTAACGCTCGGTATCAAACTGGTAGTTGAACGAGGCACGCGGCAGGACCACCTTGTTGCTGGAGTCAAGCTCGTAGGCATTCGTGTAACCGAAGGCCTCCTCGAAGCCCGGCGCAACCACTGGCGCCTTGTTGGCCTTCGGCAGATTGACGCGGATACCGTACTGGATGGACAGGTTGTCGTTGACCTGCCAGGTGTCCTGGATGAACGGGCTGATCTGGCTGTAGACCAGCGCAGCAGCAGTGTCTTCAATACCGAATCCGGCAGCCGGCATGCGGATGGTGTAGCGGTCATAGTTGCCGGCGGCGAAGTCTTCCAGGCTGTCAAAACGCCATTCGCCGTGCAGGGTCTTGCCGTACAGGTTGAACACGTCATGACGCAGGTAGTCGACACCGCCCTTGATGGTGTGGTCACCGGCGAAGTACGTGCCGGCGAACGTGGCATCAATACGATCCGTGTTGATTTGGTTCTCGTGACGGTTGTCGTCTTCACCGATGAAGATCGTGCCGCCCGGAACGTCGACCTGGACCTCGGTGTTCTTCACGAAAGCACCGTTGATCTGATCGAAAGTCTGGTTGGCAATCTTGAACTCGGTCGAGAAATTGCTGGTCCAGTCACTGAACAGCTGGAACGTGGTGTTCTTGGTTTCGTTGTTGGTGAAGTACCAGTGGTTGGTCAGGATCGCCGAGTTCGTGCGCAGGTCATACGGCTGCGGACGGGCTTCCTCGACCTGCTGGTAGGCCAGGCTGGCACGATGGTCTTCGTTGATGTTCCAGTCCAGCTTGGCCAGGTAGCGCTTGGTCTCCAGCACGGAATCCAGCGCGCCATAGACGTTGTCCTGGATGCCAAGGCTGTTGGCAATGGCAATCGCCTCGTTCACCTCGTCCAGCGAGATGTTGCCGGCAGAAACGCCGTCAGCCGGGATCGCGCCACCGAAATCGGCAACTTCCTGCTCTTCGTACGATGCGTAGAAGAACAGGCGGTCCTGGAGAATCGGACCACCCAGGGTGACACCCCAGGTCTCGTCGGTACTGAACAGACCGTAGTCGTCACCGTTCGGCGAGCCGACCCAGTCGCTGTCCTTCAAAACGTAATAGGCCGAACCATGGAACTCATTGCCACCGGACTTGGTGACCGCGTTGACGGTGGCACCGACGGTGTCGGACGCCACGTCGAAGTCGGAAACCTTGATGTCATAGGCTTCGATGGTGTCCACCGAAACCGGCGAACCGACATAGGGCATGCCGTTGGCGTTGAGGCCAAACGGGTCGCCCTGGGACAGACCGTCCACGGAAATATCGTTGTAGCGGTTGTTGATACCGGCAACGGAAATCGAACCTGATGCCTGGTCAAGCACGGTGATGCGCGGATCGAGACGGGCCACGTCATCAATCGAACGGTTGCTCTGCGGCATGATCTCCATCTGGCGACCGCCGACCGAGGTGCCGACGCCGGTGTTCTCCGGGGAAAACACCGAGTCATTGGCGGACGCCACAACCACGATCGCTTCCAGCTCAGGCGCGGAGCTCAGCAACTGGGTATTGACCTGACCGGTTTCGGCCAGCGTCAGGTAGACGTTTTCCTGTGCCTTGCCCTGGTAGTCGTCACGGGTCACCGTGACCGTGTACGGACCGCCGACACGCAGACCGCGCGCGACGTAGCGACCGTCGGCATTGGTGGTGGCCCGGGATGTGGTACCGGACGGCGTGTGGACGATCACCACCTCGGCACCGCTCAGCGGCGTGCCATCGGCGGCGGTGACCTGACCGCCCAGCGCAGCCGACGTACTCTGTGCGTAGACAGGCATGGCGGCGGAAATGGCGAGCGCCAAGCCAAGTGCGGCAGGGACTCCGTATCGCTTGATCATGGTTGGTTTCCTATCAGTCTCGAAAGCATGCTTTAAGCGGCGTCCTGCCGCGGTGATTGCACAGTTCAAAGCCCATTCGGCACACCGGAATCGACGCTTTGAACTGGCAACTCCCCTATCGAACTCCCGCCTCCCAGCGGCAGCCGCCGGGCAGGTTAACGGTAGTTTAACAGCAAAATCTTTCAGATTTGTAACTGTCGGGCGGCCGGCCATCGGGAAGGCGGTCGCGCCCGGGGAATCCATACGCCAGCGTCGGTTTCAGCTTATCCGGCACCGGTCGCAGGGCCGAGGTAAGCGGCGATACCGTCCAGGAACATCTGCACCGACAAGGCCACCAGCAGCATGCCCATCAGGCGCTCGACGGCCACCAGCACCCGGATGCCCAGCAACTTGTAGAGGTAGGTCGAGAAAAACAGGATCACGGCGGTGGCGAACCAGGCCAGGAACAGCGCCAGCGTCCACTCGGCCATACGGCCAGGATCGGAATTGGCCATCAGCATCACCGCCGCCATGCCGGACGGACCGGCCACGGCAGGCACCGCCATCGGCACAATGAACGGCTCGCCCTCGGGTACGTCGCCGAAGATCCCCTCCTTCTGCGGGAAAATCATCTTGATGCCGATCAGGAACAGGATGATGCCGCCGGCAATCGATACCGACTCCTGCCGCAGGTGCATCAGCGCGAGGATGTACTGGCCGAGGAACAGGAACAGCAGCAGCACGCCGAAGGCGATCAGCATCTCGCGGATCAGCACGATGCGGCGGCGCGCCGGTGGCAGCTCCTTCAGCAGACTGAGGAACAGCGGCACGTTGCCCAGCGGGTCCAGGATCAGGAACAGCAGGATGGCGGCGGAAACGATGGACATGTCGTTGAGGTATCGGGATCAGCGTGGTGCGGCCACAGGATGGCCCACTACCAGCATGCCCTCGTCATCCGGCGCCGGCGAGTTCGCGCCCGACAGCAGGTGCACACAGGCCGGCGCATAGGCGTCCGCGTTCGGCCACTGCGCGGGATCCTCCGCCGACCAGGCACGCTGGCGTAACGGCGTGCGCATGGGGCCGGGCTGCAACGCGACCACGCGCACCGGTGTGCCCTCGTACTCATGCCGCAACACGCCAACCAGCCCGGCAAGGCCATGCTTGGCCACGCCGTAGCCACCCCAGTAAGCACGACCGACCTGCGCCAGCGGCTCGTAGACGAACACCACAGCGGCGTCGGTCGATTGCTTCAACAGCGGCAGGCAGGCCTGGGTCAGCAACAGCGGTGCGGACAGGTTGACGTGGATCGCCCGCAGCCAGTCCTCCGGTGCGGTCTGCGCCAACGGCGTCAGTCCCGGGAAATCCGCAGCGGCGTGCAGGATACCGTCCAGTCGTCCGCACTCGGCCTCAATGCGCTGGGCAAGGTCGGCGTAGTCGGCGGGCGTCGCACCTTCGAGGTCCAGCGGGTAGATCGCCGGTTCCGGAGCGCCGCTTTCGACGAGACGATCGTAGAGCCGGTTGAGCTTGGGCACGCGGCGCCCAAGCAGGACCACCATTGCGCCCGCCCTGGCGGCGGCCAGCGATGCCGCGCCACCCAAGCTGCCGTGGGCGCCGGTGACCAGCACCACGCGACCGGACAGTGCATCGGCAGACGGCGAAAAGTCGCTCGTGCTGTGCATGATCCGGTGTCAATCCGTGCCCGGCTGGGCCAAGCCGACGATGCGAGCCAGATCGCCCTTGTCGTGCAGTTCGACCACGATGTCGCAGCCGCCGATCAGTTCGCCGTTGACGAACAACTGCGGGAAGGTCGGCCAGTTGGAATAGCGCGGCAGGTTGGCGCGGATCTCCGGATCCTCCAGCACGTTCACCGCGTGGAAACGGGCACCGCAGTCCTTCAACGCCGCTGCAGCACGGCTGGAGAAACCACACATCGGGAACTGCGGTGTTCCCTTCATGAACAGGATGACCGGATGTGCGCTGATCTCGGCCTGGATGCGTTCCATTGCCGTCATGGGATGTCCTCGAAATGGTCTGGGTTCGCGATCACGGATGCGAACCGATGTGAAGGAATGTGCTCGGGACACCCGGCGGCGTACCAAAGCCTTGCTATCATTTTACGGCAGTTCGGCAAACGTCGCCGGGCACGATCCCCTTACCCAGCCAGGAGGCCACATGGCAATCGAGCTACCCCCACTGCCCTACGACCGCGAAGCGCTCGCGCCGCACATTTCCGGCGAAACCATCGACTACCACTACGGCAAGCACCATCAGGCCTACGTCAACAACCTCAACAAGCAGATCGCCGGCACCGAATTCGAATCGCTGTCGCTGGAAGACATCATCGGCAAGGCGCAGGGCGGCATGTTCAACAACGCCGCGCAGATCTGGAACCACACGTTCTACTGGAACTGCCTGTCACCGAACGGCGGTGGTGAGCCGGACGGCAAGGTGGCCGACGCCATCAATGCCGCGTTCGGCAGCTTTGCCGCATTCAAGGAACAGTTCACCCAGACCGCGATCACCACCTTCGGCTCCGGTTGGGCCTGGCTGGTGCAGCGGCCGGACGGTAGTCTTGGGCTGGTCAGCACGGCCAACGCCAACACGCCGCTCACCGGCGCGGACAAGCCGCTGCTGACCTGCGACGTCTGGGAACACGCCTACTACATCGACTACCGCAACGCGCGACCGAACTACGTCGAGGCGTTCTGGGCCCTGGTCAACTGGGAGTTCGTGGCCAGCCAGATGGCGTAAGCCGCGTCACCCGTGTACTGCATGCAACGGCCGGGGCAATCCCGGCCGTTGTCGTTTCAGTTGTCGTTTCAGTTGTTGTGAACAGCCACCAAGGCGACCAAGGTTGACGGCCTACTTCGTCAGCGCCTCGATCACCGGCGCGACCTGCGCGTCGCGATTCAAGGCAGCGCCAACCCGACGCAGGCCTTCCGCAAGCTCGGCGGCACTGTCCGCGCGCAGCGTGGCGTGGCCAACCTTGCGCCCGGGGCGTGATGACTTGCCGTAGTCGTGCCAGTGGCCACCAGCCTCACGCAGGATCGGCGTGGCTACCGGCAGTTCGCCGATCCAGTTCAGCATGCAGGCCTTGCCCACCATCCGCGTGCTGCCCAGCGGCAGGCCGAGCACGGCGCGCAGGTGATTCTCGAACTGCGAGGTTTCCGCACCTTCAATGCTCCAGTGCCCGGAGTTGTGTACGCGCGGCGCCATCTCGTTGGCCAGCAGTTCGCCGTCACGGCAGAACAGTTCCAGCGCGAACACGCCGACGTAGTCCAGCGACTCCGCAATCGCGCGGGCATACGCAACCGCCTTCGTCGTCAACGCATCGTCCACCGGTGCTGGCGCCAGGCTCGCCGACAGCACGCCTTCAACGTGCCAGTTCTCGGTCAGCGGCCAGCTCCGGAATTCGCCATCGCGACCGCGCACTGCCACCACCGACAGTTCGCGCTCGAAACGCACGAAACCCTCGAGGATCAAGCCGACGGTGGATGCCTGCGCGCCCAGCGTCTCCCAGGCTGCATCGATGTCGTCCGCACTGCGCAGGCGGAACTGGCCCTTGCCGTCGTAACCCAACCGTCGCGTCTTGAGGATCGCCGGAAGGCCAATACTCTCTACCGCGGCCTGCAGCGCCTCGCGACTGTCCACGTCCGCGAACGGCGGAACGGGAATGCCGAGATCGACGAACAGCGACTTCTCGGCCAGCCGATCCTGGGTCAGCGCCAACGCGCGGGGATTCGGGAACACCGGAATCCGTTCGGCCAACCATTCGGCACTCTCGGCGGGCACGTTCTCGAAATCGAAGGTGGCGACATCGACGGCATCGGCGAAAGCAGCCAGCGCGGCCTCGTCGCGGTAGTCACCCACCTGCATCGGCACGAACTGTCCGGCACAGGCCTCGGCACTGCTGTCCATCACGCGATAGCGCAGACCCAGCGGCGCACCGGCCAGCGCCAGCATGCGCGCCAACTGGCCACCACCCAGGATGCCAATCGTGGTGCTCATGTCAGCGGATCAGTCCTTGTCGATGCGCGGATCGGCGTTGGCCAGCACGCTGTCGGTCTGCTCGGCACGGAAGGCATCGAGACGCGTCGCGATGTCGGCATGATCCGCTGCCAGCAGCGCGGCGGCGAACAGTGCGGCGTTGCCAGCACCCGCCTTGCCGATAGCAAAGGTGGCCACCGGAATACCGGCCGGCATCTGCACGATGGACAGCAGCGAGTCCAGCCCGTTGAGCGCCTTCGACTGCACCGGCACGCCCAGCACCGGGACCGTCGTCTTCGCCGCCAGCATGCCCGGCAGGTGCGCTGCGCCGCCGGCACCGGCGATGATTGCGCGCAGGCCACGCCCGGCTGCGGTCTCGGCATAGCGGAACAGTTTGTCCGGCGTGCGGTGCGCGGACACCACCTCGACTTCGTGGGCGACGCCGAGTCGCTCCAGCATGTCGGCCGTGTGCTGCATGGTGTCCCAGTCCGAACGTGATCCCATGACCACGCCGACCAGCGGTTTGCTGGAGGCGGTCGCCGTCGGTGGCGATCCGCCGCTGCCTGCACTCATTACTGGCTCCCGTCAAAACGACATTGTAAGGCCTGTTTCCTCCGTCGTCCGCAGGACGTGAACCGCCTGCGCAACCCGTGGAGTCCGCAAGCGCCCAATGCTGTTGGAAGCAGCGGGCATTCCTGACAGAATCAACGGTGACAAAATGATGCCGCGCCCGGCAAGACATTCCATGGCCATCGACAAGCGACTGCTCGACATACTCTGCTGCCCTGATAGCAGGCAGCCCCTGCTGCCCTTGCCCGCCGCGCAGCGGGAACGCATCAATGCCGCCATCGCCAGTGACGGCCTGCGGAACGGTGCCGGTGAGACCACTCGGGAAGCCCTCCAGGATGGCCTTGTCACCCGCGATGGCAGGACCGTCTACCGCATCGTGGACGGCATTCCAGTGCTGTTGGCGGACGAAGCCATCGACATCCGAAGCATCGACGGCCACGCCGGACAGGAGTGATAGTGGACGGGTCACCGCCATCGACCTTGATCCCGCGATCCAGGTCACAGCCCCGTCCGCGCGGACGGCCTACAGTGACTGGCGGGACGCCGCCCGCCTACTGCTCCGCCGCATGCCAGCATTCCATACACCACCTCCGATGACCGACGAAGCACTCCAGCGCCTGCTATCGAGTCTCGGCGAGTTGCTGCGCGCGCGGCTGGCGCCTGCCCTCCGCATGGTGTTCGACACGGCCGACGACAGCCTGTTCGAAATGGCTGAACACAGCACCAACGGTATCCGACAGCAGGCCTTCTTCGACGGCATGCGCGAATGTCGACGGCAACGTGCCCACCTGGAACGCGAGACATTGGCTCGACTGGTCGAACGCTTGGGCCGGCCCAGCGCGGAAGTTCGCAATGACCATCACGACGGTCTGAGCCTGATCCCGCACGAGAAGCTAGAGGCCATGGTCGCCGTCGACGGCATGGTGGAGCGGGCCGAGAACACCCATGCCCGCGCGCTGCACGCGCTGACGCAGCGCTTTGCGTTCATGCTCGGCGAAGTACAACTGACCGAAACCAACCTGCCGATCGGCCCTGCACGGATCAGTGCCGTTTTCGTCGATGCCAGCGCGATCCTCGATCTCGACACCGAAGCGCGACTGGTGCTCTACAAGCTCTTTGATCGGCATGTTTTCGGCACCCTGGGGTCGCTTTACTCCGAGGTGAATATCCATCTGGCGGACGCCGGCGTGCTGCCAACGCTCAGCGCGAACTCGCTGATTCCTGAACGCCGACCGCAACGCACTCCGACGACATCGCCGAACGAAGGCAACGACACCCGACCTGTCGTTGACGCGAAGCTTGCTGCCGAGACCACGCGACTGGTTGGTCACGCCTTGGCGCTGCTCGCCAGTCGAAGTGGTGAGCACGCCGCAGACGAGAGCCAGCGCGGCAGGCCCGGTTATCCGGTTGAAACGGGAGATCAGGGCGGGCACGACGGTGAGCACCTTGCCGCGGCCACTCTGCTGGGTGCGCTGACCCGGGTACAGCGGCAGATTGCCAATCATCCGGAGAGCACGCCCGCCGCCGACGCGATCAAGCATCAGATCCTGCGCGAGAGCGAACGCCTCGGTGCGGGCAGCGCCCACCTGCGACAGCAGGACGAGCAGATGATTGACCTGCTCGGGCTCCTGTTCCGCCATGTCGAACAGGACCGCAACCTACCCAAGCCGTTGCAACCCACCCTGGCGCGCATGCACGTACCGATGCTGCAGACCGCGCTGAGCGAGCCCGGCATGCTCAGCGACGAACAGCATCCGGCACGCCTGTTGCTGGACGAGCTGGGCAATGCAGCGCAGGGCTGGAGCGCCAACGCCGATCCAGGCGAACGAATGTTGTCGCGCATTCGCAGCGTAGTGGACACCGTGGTCGGCAAGTACGAAGGCGACAGCGGCATCTTCGAACGCGGTCTGCGTGAGTTCCGTGGCTTTGTCGATGCCACCCGCCGACGTGCCGAGCTCGCCGAGCAGCGCGCGGTGGAAGCGGTGCTGGGACGCGAGCGCCTGCAACTGGCACGCGCCAAGGTGCGCCAGGCGCTGCAGTCGCGACTGGAGAAATCACGGCCAACACCATGGATCCGGCAAGTGCTCAACCGGCCATGGGCAAACTACCTGGTGCTGCTCTGGCTGCGCCAGGGCGAACAGTCCGTCGCCTACGCGGACGCGATGTCTTTCGCCGACGAACTGATCTGGTGCTCCCAGGCCGGATCGGACAGCAACGACGCCCATCGCCTCCGCAGTCGGCGCGCGATGCTGGAAACACAGCTAAGGCAAGGCCTCACCACCGTCGCCTACCACGACAGTGAGATCGAGGACCTGCTGACCGAGCTCAACGGTCTCCTGGCCTGGCGTCTGGGCGAGATTGACGCTCCCGATTACCTGCAGCGTGGTGGCGATGCCGTCGACGACACCGACTTCGGGCCCGGTGCCAATGCCGAACCCGAGCTCGAGGACCAGCCGCTGCCTGACGACATCAACCCCGCGACGCTGCAGCGCATCCGTGAACTGAGCCCGGGTGCCTGGGTCGAGTTCACCAGCGAGGATGGCGAGATCGAGCGCGCCAAATTGTCCTGGATCAGCCCGATCAGCGGTCGCTGCCTGTTCGTCAACCGCACCGGCATCAAGGTCAGCGAACGACGACCGGTCGACCTGGTGGAAGATCTGGAGAAAGGCCTGGCACGGGTGCTGGAAGCCGCCAGCCTTCTGCGCCGCGCGCTGAATGCCGTGGTCGATGAATTGCAGGACGCCAATGCCGGCGATGGCGACGGTTCGACCAGCAGCAGCGGCAATGACGACGACCGCTCCCTCGCCCGCGGTGACTGAAGCGCGAGCCGCCCGCACGCCTGTTGCTCCGCCGCAGGCCGCCATCGACGCCTGCGTCGCCATCGTACTGGCCGAGGACATCGGCAGCGGTGATCTCAGCGCCGACCTGCTGCCCGAGGGCATCATGGCCGAAGCCCGGGTGATTTCCCGACAGACTGCGGTGATCGCCGGCCGCCCCTGGTTCGACGCCTGTTTCCGGCAGGTCGATCCCGAAGTGGCCATCGAGTGGCAGGTCGACGAAGGCGAATCCGTCGAGGCTGGACAGGTTCTGTGCCGGCTGCGCGGACTCGCTCGCTCGCTGGTTACCGCGGAACGTTGTGCGCTGAATTTCCTGCAGACGCTGTCGGCCACCGCCACCGCCACCGCCGGCTACGTCGCGCGGATTGAGGGCACCGGCGCCAGCATCCTCGACACACGCAAGACCCTGCCCGGGCTGCGACTGGCACAGAAGTACGCCGTGTGCGCCGGCGGCGGAAAAAACCACCGCATGGGCCTGCATGACGCCATCATGCTGAAGGAAAACCACATCGCCGCATCCGGCAGCATCGCCGAGGCCGTCGATCAGGCGCGCAAACTGCACCCCGACGCGCCACTGATCTGCGAGGTGGAAACGCTGGATGAACTGCGACAGGCGCTGGATGCCGGCGTCGCCCATGTACTGCTCGACGAATTCCCGCTCGACGCGCTGCGCGAGGCGGTGCGCATCAATGCATCACGGGCGAAGCTGGAAGCCTCCGGCGGCATCGAGCGCGATGGCCTGCATGCCATCGCCGAATCCGGCGTCGACTACATCTCGGTCGGTGCCATCACCAAGCACATCCACGCGGTGGATCTGTCGATGCGGGTCACCGCGGCAGGTTGACGCTTTCGCCGCATTCAGCGCAGGACGAAGTACCACACAGCGCCAGCCACCACGGCAAGACCAACCAGCAAACCAATCACCATCGGCAGCTTGCTGCCCGTGGTCTCCGGAAGCTTTGAAGGCGCCGTCGGCTTGTCGCTGCCGCGCGGAATCTCCATGCCCGGGGCGATCAGCATGAAACGGATACTGTCCAGACGCAGCTCATCGCCCGCCTTCAACAGGCCCTGCTGCACGCGCTTGCCGTTGATGTAGGTGCCGTTTGCGGAACCCAGATCCTCGACCAGCAAGCCTTCCGCACCCGGCTTGATGCGCACGTGGTGCCGCGAGATTTCCTCGGCTGCGATCGGGATGTCGCAGTCATGCTGGCGGCCGATGATCATTTCCTTCGCCACCGGGAAGGTCTTGCCGAACGCCGCACCGGACACGCCGCGCAGGATCAGCTTGGGCAGCGCCATGCGCAGCTTGGTCGCACCGGTGTCGTCAACTTCGGCCTTGGCCGGGCGAGGCGCCGAGGAGGCGCGCTCCACCGCCACCACACGGGCCTGGACCTCGGCAAAGGCGAGGCGGTCACCGGCACTTACCTGCATCTCGGCGCTCACCGGCGCACCGTTGACGCTGACTCTGCCACTGCCGAGCGGCCGGAGGCGCAGTGTTCCGGCTGCCAGCTCCAGTTCGGCGTGCGCAGGCTCCACACCTTCGAAGGCCAGGCGTACCTGGCAGCTGGCCTCACTGCCGACACGACTGATGCCGTCGCTGAGAAGTACCTGCGAATGTTCACCGTTCGGAAAGAGCAGCTTCATGTTTCCGCGTTCCCTTTGTGGTTGTTGCCTGAATGGCGGATGGCCGCCCTCCCCGGGCAGCGATTCCGGCCGATCATATGCTGACGGAGGCGATGCGGCAAAACCGGATCATCGGCTTGCGTCAGAACGACGGGAAAACCACACTGCGTCCATGACCGGCACATTGATCATTCTCCTGCTCTTCGGCCTACTCGTGGCGCTATGGAGCAGCGCCCGTGATGCCCACGAGCGAGCACGCCGTCTGGCAGATCAAGCCTGCCGGCGCAGCGGCGTCCAGTTGCTCGACCAGACCGTCAGTCTCGACGACATCGGACTGGCGCGCGACAGCAACGGGAGGTTGCGGATCCGGCGCCGTTACCGATTTGACTACTCACGACGCGGCAGTGATCGCCAGCGCGCAGTGCTGGCGATGTTGGGCATTGAACTGCTGTGGCTGCAAAGCCCGGAGCCAAACGACGGGTTCGGCCTCGATTGAGACCGGAGGTGGAACCGGCCTTCGCGACTACTTGACCACCCGGAGATGCGATGGCCGCTTGCTGCCATCGCTGCCGTCACCATCATCTCCATCGGGTGCGACGGAAGCCGCACCTTCCTCGGCCGGCAACATCATGCCCTGCCCGCTTTCCTGCGCGTAGATCGCAGCAACCGCCGCAAGTGGCACCTCGACCGGAAAGGCCTGGCCGGAGAAGCGCGCCTGGAAACGGATCCAGTCGTTGCCCAACTCCAGGCGTGCCACTGCGCGCTGGGCGATGTTCAGCACCACCCGACCGTCCTTGATGGCCTGCGGCGGTACATGAACACCTTCCGCCGCGGCGTCGACCAGCAGATAGGGTGTCATGGCGTTGTCGCTGATCCACTCGTACATCGCCCGGATCAGGTACGGGCGGTTCGAGGTCATCGGCACCGGGGTGTCAGACATCAGTCAGTCTCGCGCAGCGCGCGCTCCTCGGCGGTAAGGCTGCGGGCAAAGCCAGGGTTGTTGAAGATACGCTGGCCATAGTCCTCGACCAGCTTCATGTCGCGGTCGAGCTTCACGCCCAAGGACGGCAACCGCCAGATGATCGGCGCCAACGCGCAGTCGGCCAGGCTCATCTCGGGATTCAGGAAGAACTTGAAGGCCTTGAAAAGCGGCAACGAAGACAGCAGCAGTTCCTTCAACCGCTTGCGCGCGGCATCAGTCTGGGCCCTTGTGCCGTACTGGATCGCCTGCACGTGCGGGACCCAGTCATGCTCCAGCCGCAGCATGGCCAGACGCAGACGGGCACGGGACAGCGGGTCCACCGGCATCAGCGGGGGATGTGGATAGCGCTCGTCGATGTATTCCGTGACCACCGAGGCCGAATAGAGGACCAGGTCGCGATCCACCAGCGTCGGCACCGTGTGGTACGGATTGAGGTCAATCAGGTCTTCCGGCGGATCGGTGGGATCCACCGGCACCAGATCGTAGCTGACGCCTTTGGCGGCCAGCACCAGCCGGACGCGGTGGCTGAGCACGCAGTCGCGTGCGGAGAACAAGGTCAAGGCATTGCGCATGCGCGGATTGGTTGCCATGGAAACGGTTCTCCCCTGCCGTGGTGCTGGTCAGCGCGGGTCGCAGCCTGGCAAACGGCCGACCCGCCGTGGTGCGTCAGTGCACGTCGCTCCAGAACTCCTTCTTCAGCAGCCAGGCAACGAACGTGAAGAACGCCAGGAACAGGATAACCCAGACGCCGGTGGACTCGCGCTTCATCGCCGCCGGCTCGCCCACATAGAGCAGAAACGAGGTGATGTCGCGGGCCACGCGGTCGAACTGTTCGTGGTCGAGACTGCCCGGCGAAGCCAGCTCCAGGCTTTCCAGGTGCGGCGCGGCACCGTGCTCGGCGTGGCCGTAGACCGGACGCTGGATGCCCTGCAACTCCCACAGCACGTTCGGCATGCTGGCACCGGGGAACAGCTTGTTGTTCCAGCCCAGTGGACGGCTCTCGTCGATGTAGAAGGACTTCAGGTAAGTGAAGATCCAGTCGGCGCCGCGCGAGCGGGCGACCAGACTCAGATCCGGCGGCGCCTTGGCGAACCAGGCCTCACCGTCACCGGCGTCCATGGCCACCTTGATCGTCTCACCGGCTTTGGCACCGGTGAAGTTGAGGCTGGCCATCACCTGGTCCTCGCTCAGACCCAGGTCCTCGGCCAGGCGCGAATAGCGCTGGTACTGCAGTGAATGGCAGCCGCTGCAGTAGCTCATGTACAGCGCGGCACCGCGCTGCAGCGAGGCCGGGTTGCCGATATCGGCATAGGATGCCTCAACATCGCCGCCGCCACTCGCCGTCGCGGTCAGCGGCAGCAGGAGCGCGAGGAACGTCGTCGCCAGGAAAGTCGGCAGGCTGCGCTTAGTCATGCGTGGTCACCCGTTCCGGAACCGGCTTGGTCGCGTCGAGGCGCGTCCAGATCGGCATGGTGATGAAGAAGACAAAGTAGAACATGGTCAGGATGCGGGCCATCCAGGTCTGCAGCGTGCTGCCCGGCTGCATGCCCAGCCAGCCCAGCGTCACGAAGGCGATCACGAACAGCGTCACCATCGCCTTGGACAGCAGGCCGCGATAGCGGATGGAGCGCACCGGGCTCTTGTCGAGCCACGGCAGCAGGAACAGGATCATCGTTGCCGCGCCCATCACGATGGCGCCCGGCAGCTTGCCCGGGATCGCGCGCAGCATCGCGTAGTACGGCGTGAAGTACCACACCGGCTTGATGTGCTCCGGCGTCGCCAGCGGGTTGGCCGGTGTGAAGTTGTCATGCTCCAGGAACAGGCCGCCGAAAGTCGGCGCGAAGAAGATGATGAAGGCCATGATGGTCAGGAAGAAGCCGGCACCGAACAGGTCCTTCACCGTGTAGTACGGGTGGAACGGAATGCCGTCGACTGGCGCCTTCTCGCTCCAGCGGTTGCCCTTCGGGCCCTTCTTGATGTCGACGCCGTCCGGATTGTTGGAGCCGACCTCGTGCAACGCGCCCAGATGCAACACCACCAGCAGCAGCAGCACCAGCGGCATGGCAATGACGTGCAGGGCGAAGAAGCGGTTCAGCGTGGCTTCGCCGACCACGAAGTCACCGCGGATCCACTGGGTCAGGTCATCGCCGATCCACGGGATCGCCCCGAACAGGTTGATGATCACGGCGGCACCGTGGTAGCTCATGTTGCCCCAGGGCAGGATGTAGCCCATGAAGGCTTCGGCCATCAGCACCAGGTAGATGACCATGCCGATCACCCAGACCAGCTCGCGCGGCTTCTGGTAGCTGCCGTAGATCAGCCCGCGGAACATGTGCAGGTAGACCACGATGAAGAAGGCGCTGGCGCCGGTGGAGTGCATGTAGCGGATCAGCCAGCCCCACTCCACGTCGCGCATGATGTATTCGACGGACGCAAAGGCACCTTCGGCACTCGGCGTGTAGTTCATGGTCAGCCAGATGCCGGTGACGATCTGGTTGACCAGCACCAGCATGGCCAGCGAGCCGAAGTAGTACCAGAGGTTGAAGTTCTTCGGCGCGTAGTACTCGGTCATGTGCTTGCGGTAGGCCGGCAGCATGCCGGGCGCACGCGCGTGGACCCAGTCCTGCACGGTGTTGCTGACGCGGGAGATCATGTTGCTCATCAGGCCGCTCCTTCCGGTCCGACGCCAATCACCACGTTGCGGTCATCGACATAGTGGTAGGGCGGCACTTCGAGGTTGCTCGGCGCCGGGGAGCCATCAAACACGCGCCCGGCCAGGTCGAAACGCGAGTTGTGGCAGGGGCAGAAGAAGCCGCCCTGCCATTCGGCATCGAACGGCTGCGGGGCCAGCTCCGGCACATAGCTCGGCACGCAGCCGAGGTGGGTGCAGATGCCGACCAGCACCAACATTTCCGGCTTCACCGAGCGCTGCGGGTTCTTGGCATAGGCCGGCTGCTGCTCAAGTTCGGAGTTGGCGTCCTTGAGACGACCGTCGTGTTTGCCCAGTGCTGCCAACTGCTGTTCCGTGCGATGCACCAGCCAGACCGGCTTGCCGCGCCACTTGACGGTCAGCCGCTGACCGGGCTCGACCTTGCTGATGTCGACCTCGACCGGCGCACCGGCCACCTGGGCACGGGCGCTGGGATTCCAGGACTTGATGAAGGGTACGGCCGCAAAAATCGCGCCGACGCCGCCGACCACAGCGGTGCTGGCGGTCAGGAAGCGGCGGCGGCCTGAATTGTCGCCTTGGTTAGCCATCCGGCTCTCCGCAATACGGTTGAACATGGCAGGAATCGGGACCACACCCGCTTCCGTCGCTTGTTTCCGGCCAGCTTCCGGTGTTTCGCGCGCCATCGGCGCGCGAAAAGACAGGTCATGCACCCGGCAAATCCCCATCCCAGGCCGGGTGGACCGACCCGCAAGCCGAACCACCGCATGACCTGTGGCCCCGGAAAGAGGCCGTAAAGCGCGCTAGTTTAGCGGATGGCCGTCCGGACGGACAATGTCGCTGGCGCTGCCGGGCAACGCCTGGGGGCGCGTGCGACAATTCCCGACCTTTGCGCATCCCGATTGTTGAACCTCTGAAGCTGATGACCGCTCCCCGCCAATTTGCCGCATTCCTGCTGAAGGCCGCCATCGTTGGTCTGGCCCTGGCCTTCGTGCTGGGCTGGCTCTACCCGGGGCTCGGCGACGGTCTGCGCCAGCGGGCCGGTCTGCCGGTCACTGCCGGGCCGGCGGCAACGGCGCCGACGGTCGGTGTCACGCCGATGCTGGGCAACGGCCCGGTGTCCTACGCCGATGCGGTCAGTCGCACCGCGCCGTCCGTGGTCAGCATCTACGCGCAGAAGATCGTTACCCAGCGGGCACTGCGACTGGTGCCGAACCCGCTGATGCAGCGTTTCTCGGGCATCACGCTGGGGCAGCCGCAGCGACGCCTGGAACAGGCGCAGGGCTCCGGCGTGATCGTATCTGCCGACGGTTACATCCTCACCAACTACCACGTGATCGCCGATGCACAGGACATCATGGTGGTACTGCAGGACGGGCGCGTGACCCGGGCGCGGGTGATCGGGTCGGATCGCGACACCGACCTCGCCGTGCTGCGAATCGACGGCACCGACCTGCCCGCGGCGGTACTCGATCCGGAAATTCCGCTCAGTGTCGGTGACGTGGTGCTGGCCATCGGCAATCCCTTCGGCCTCGGCCAGACCGTCACCCAGGGCATCATTTCCGGCCTCGGCCGCAACCAGTTGCAGTTGAGCACCTACGAGGACTTCATCCAGACCGATGCAGCGATCAATCGCGGCAACTCCGGCGGCGCACTGATCAATGCCCGCGGCGAACTGGTCGGTATCAACACGGCCGTACTGTCGCGCCTGCTGCCCGATGCCGAGGGCATCGGCTTCGCCATCCCCATCGCCACCGCGCGCGCAGTGCTGGAGCAGATCGTCGAACACGGCGTCGTGATCCGCGGCTGGCTCGGCGCCGAGTACGGCGACGCGCCGATGATGCCGGGCGGCCTGCCACCCGGCGCGCCGCGCGGCGTGGCGGTCACCAATGTCTACAGCGGCGGCCCGGCCGACCTGGCGGGACTGGAGCCCGGCGACGTGCTGCTGCAACTGGATGGCATGGACATTGCCGACCAGAACGACCTGCGCGACCGCGAGGCGGCACTGCGACCCGGCACATCGGTCCGCCTCGACGGCCTGCGCGCCGGCGTGCCGTTCAACACCGAACTGACCCTCAGCCAGCGCCCCAGCCGCGATTCGCTGAGCCAAGCCCGCGACGCTCCGCTACTGCCCGCCGGCTGAGTACCGCCTTCAGGCCATGTCGCTGGCGCGTCGCAGCCGGTACATCGGCTGGCTGCCGTAGTCCTTGGCCAGTGGCAAGGTGCCCAGGTAGTCGGCACAAAGCCTGTCCTGGTTGTCCGCCGCCAGTGCATACGCGGCTTCCGCACTGATGAACACCGAGTCGGCGGCGGCGATCGGTTCGATCCGCGCCGCCCGCGTCACCTGCGTGCCGAACACATTGGGGCGATGCAGCAGCGGATCCTCCGCAGGATAGACCGGCCCCACGTGCAGGCCGATCCGCAGGCGGATATCGGTCGGCAGACCCTCGGCCGTCCAGTCGACACTGGCGATCATGTCGCGCAGGCTCAACGCGAAGTCGGCGGCCGTGACCACGTCACGAAACACCATGAAGAGGCCATCGCCCCAGGTATTCACCAGCTCCGGCCGGGATTCCATCGCGTCCACCAGCCCGGCCACGCGCCTCAGAAAGCCGACCAGGAAGGCGGGCGTGTGTTCCTCGCTCAGCTTGCTGTAGCCCACGACATCCGCGAACAACATGCTGCGCACTTCGCGATGCAGGCTGTTCGGAGCCGCCGCATTCTCCGCAACGGCACGCTCCGCGAATACTGTGGGTGAAGCCGAAGCATCGCCTGGTCCGCGCAGGGCAGCAAGGTCGACCGTGTCCACCTGCAGTCCGACACGGCTCCAGGATGTCACCGTATCCAGCGAGCCACCCGGACCGCCGCCGCCGCCGGCATCAACAACCGCCAGCAGCCGCGGCTCGTCATCGAAATCGCGCGCGCGCAGTCGTGCCGCGCCCTGGATCAAGCGGCCGGCATGGGCGTACAGCGCATCGTCGCCCAGGTGGCGTTCCGGCACCGCGTACTCAACCCGATTGACCCGCTGCATCGCCTCCTCGAAACGGCGCACCCAGGCCTCGCCACCCGGCGCGACGCTGGTGGCGACGAAGTCCCCTCGTTCGAACGGCAGGATGACGTTGACCTCGGCGCCCTGCGCCAACATCGCCTCGATGAACAGCAGGTCGCCACCGCAGGCAGCCGAACAGAAACCCACGCCCGCGTTCCGGGCATGCAAGCGTGCATGGATGGAATCAGCAACGGCGGATTCGAGGGAAGCGGGGAAGCGGAAACGGGACGCACCGGGTGGATCGACCATGTGCCCGGTGAACGCAAAAACCGCCGGAAGCCGCATCACCGAACGCAGCGCAACGGCCTCTGGCAGCACGGCCGCGAGCAGAGCAAGCTGGCGCCGCATGGCGGCAATATCGCCGTGGCGCGGTTTCGCGAGTCGCACCGCGTCGGCATAGTGCCCGGCGGCATCCTGCGCCCGGCCCAGTAGCAGCATCGCCTCGCCCAGGGTGGCTTCCCGCCAATGCGGCTGCAAAGTGTCCGCTGCTGACTCGATGCGCCGCGCTACCGCCGTTGCCAGCAGCCGCGAGCCCGCTTCATCACCGCGCAGGCGCAAGAGGCTGGCGGCATTGATGCCGGGGAACGGATCGCGACTTTCCTCCCATGCCTGGCGGTAGCGAGTCACAGCGTCGTCCAGGGCCTTGTCGCGCGCGGCACCCTTCGGAAGTCGCTGCCAGCAGTCCTTGGCGATGCGCCCGGCCAGTGACTGTGCGTCGACGCGCAATGACGCATCCAGATCATCATCGGCACTATCCAGCAACGGCGCCAGCCAGCGCACCGCCTCGCGATAGCCGCCAATCCGCACTTCCGCCAACGCCAGCAGGTAGCTCAGTTGCGGGTCCGCCTGACAAAGCGCATGCCGCGCCAGCAGCCACTCGCAGGCGAGCAAGGGATGACCCAGGGACAGGGCACGACGCGCCAGCTCCGCCAACCGCCGCGGCTCGGCCTGAAGCGGCTCCGCCGACAGCTCGGCAGCGTCTTCCAGCAGCGATGTCAGCGCCGATCGATCCATGCACCTAGCGTCAAGACCACCCAACCGCATCTTAGCCCGCAGTCCCGACAACATGGCTGTCCGGCCAACGTCGCGCTATGCTGCGAAAGCTGGCCTGCCGTACTTCGAGGGTAGCCAAATGCACGTGATCGGAAGACCGCTCCTGCTGGCGCTGATGGCGACGAGCCTGCTCATGGCGGCGTTCAATGCCGAAGCGAAACGACGAGCAACACGCGTCGATGCCGGTTCATGGAGCACTGAGTCGGCCTTCGGCAGCGTCGACTGTCCCGGCAGTTTTCCCGCTTCCGGCAATGTCGCGGCCGCATTGCGCCTGGAATGGGGACCATTCCGCTTCCATGGCAGCGGCGACACCGCCTATACCGCCGAGACCTATTGCCAGACAACGGTGCCTGGCCTGTTCAGCGGTGCGGACTTCGAGTTCCTTGATCCGCCCGAGCCCGCCCTGCAGACACTGGTCGGCGCAAACACAGACGATGCGGTCACCGGCATCCGCTACACCTGGGCGACCTCCGACGGCCTGTTCGGCGGCCCGAGCTTCCAGTGGACCTTCTTTTTCTTCCCCGACGGCATCACCATCGTGGCGCTGTACGGCATGCTGGACCCGAACGAGTTCCCGCCCGTTCCCGTGGTCCTCGATGCCAGTACGGCCATCAAACAGGGCACCAGCGATCTGTGGAATGCCGCCGGCGACAGCTTTGATGGCGAGTACTTCTGCTTCGTCGGCAATGAATACGCCGGCCTCTGGAACGGCGAACTCTCGGACAGTGGTTCGGCCTGCCTCGCCGCGGGAACCATCTTCGCTGGCGGTTTCGAGTAGCCAGCCGGCGCGTCGTCGCGGCCTCCGAGGATGGCAGACAGCAATCGCCCGCTCCGCTACCGCGCGTTCATTTCCTACAGCCATGCCGACGAGGCGATCGCGACGCGCCTGCATCGACGTCTGGAGCGCTATCGCCCGCCGCGGGGATTAAAGCGCGACCGAGACAGTGCAGCGGCTTCCCGCATCCATCCGGTGTTCCGGGATCGCGACGAACTGGCCGGTGCGGGCCAACTCTCCGATGCCATCGAAGCCGCGCTGGCGCAGTCCGCCGCACTGATCGTGATCTGCTCACCGGCTGCGGTCGGATCACGCTGGGTTGGCGAGGAAATCCGCCGGTTCCGGCTTCACCACGCGGAACGGCCGGTGCTCGCATTCGTGGTCAATGGCGAGCCTGCAGCCGATCCTTGCAACGATCCCGAGCAGGCGGCTTTTCCCCTGCAGCTGCTGCTTACCGATCCCGCTGATACCAGCTCGCCACTACAGGAGCCGCTGGCCGCCGATGCGCGGCCGCAGGGAGACGGCTTTCCGACGGCTTTCCTCAAGCTGGTGGCCGGTCTGCTGGGTGTCCGGTTCGACCAGTTGCGCCAGCGCGACCTGCGCCGACGGCAACGGCTATGGACCCTGGCGATCGCCGGCTCGTTGCTGCTCTCCGCCTGCTTCGCTGTGCTGGCCTGGCAAGCCATCATCGCCCGCGATGCCGCGCGCGAAGCGCAGGCACGTGCCGAACTGGAGCTGACCTCCGAGCGACAGACCCGTGATTTCCTGCTGTCCATCTTCGAACTGGCGGATGCCGGAAAATCGCGCGGCAACCAGGTCACGGTCCGCGAAGTGCTGGATCGTGCAGTGGCACGGATCGACGACACGCCTTTCGAGAGACCCGCGATCAAATCGCGCTTTCTTGCAACAATGGGGCAGGCGTACGACAGCCTCGGTATCAACAAGCGAGCCGCCGAACTGCTTCGCTATTCACTGCAAGAATTACCAGATTGGGACGAGAGCCAGGAAGCCGCCAGTCAGCGAATCGACAGTCAACTGGCACTGGCAGACGTGCTCTTCAACAGCGGCGAGTACGAAGCTTCGATACATGCCCTCGACACTGTCGCACTACTCAAGACTACATTGCCCGTCGACCCCAACAAGGCCCTCACTGCTGTCATACGGGGAGACGTGCTGATCCAACTGGAGCAGGACGAGGATGCAACTCTCGAATTTGGACGGGCACTGGATATCCTTGACAGCAGCGAGGTATCCAGCGAGGACAAGGCTCGATGGAAAGGGCGCGCTCACAGCGGACTCGCGCTGCTTCAACAGTACGAGGGGAACTTCGAAGAAGCGGACGCTGAGTTTGCGAAGGCGTTGAACCTCCTATCACAGGAACTTGGGCCAAGCCATCCTGATACGGTAACCACTCGCGTATCGAGAGCCAGCAACGCCTACTTTGCGGGTAACATGGATGTCGCCAAACGCGAGTGGCAACACTCATTGCAGATCGCATCCAAGCTCTACGATCCGCTCAGCCCCGACATCGGCACCCTGAAGAACAACCTCGGGCGCCTGGCGCTGGAGACCGATGACCTCGCCAGCGCGGAGTCGATGCTGAATGACGCCATCGCCAGCGACCGCAAGTTCCGCACCGAGAACTTCGACGACCTCGCCTATCCGCTGAACAGCCTGGCCATGGTCAAGCTGGCACAGGGGGATGCGGATGCAGCACGCGAATTGCTGGACGAAGCGCTGTTGATCGCCGAAGCCGCGAACCACCCGATTCTGGGGCCTGTGCTGACCCACATTGCCGACCTCGACTGCGAAAGCGATCCGACAGCAGCAGCCATGGCGATGGCGCATCGCGGGCTGGAGATCAGCAGTGCCCGCGGCGACACATCAGCATGGCGACTGGCGGAGGCACGGCTGACCCTGGATTATTGCCGTGTTCGCAACAGCGACCGAAGCGTGAACCGGCAACAGGCGACCGCAGACGTGGAAACCATCCGCGAACACTTCACGGCCGACAACGTCTTCACCCGACGCGCGGATGTCCAACTGGCGGCGATCTCGTCGGCTGATGATCGTTAGGTCAACGAAGCATCGGGACTGCGACTCAGGGACTGCCGGCCGGTGTCGAGGCAACACCTGATGCCGCCGCTGTCGCACTACCCAGCGCCTGGCCGTAGCGTGCGTAGAGGATGCCGACGCGTTCCACGAAGCGCTGGGTCTCCTGGTATGGCGGGACGCCGTCGTGGCGATCCACCGCGCCTTCGCCGGCGTTGTAGGCAGCCGCCACATGGGTGATGTCGTTGTCGTAGCGGTTCATCAGCCAGGCCAGGTACTGGCTGCCGCCGGCGATGTTCTCCGACGGGACAAAGGCATCCTTGACGCCGAACCGGGTGGCCGTGTCCGGCATCAACTGCATCAACCCCTGCGCGCCGACGTGCGAGACAGCATTGGGTCGGAACGCGCTTTCTGCATGCATGATGGCGCGCACCAACGCCGGATCGACACCGGCCATCTGGGCGGAGGCATTGACTTCGGTCGCGAAAGCCGCGGTGTTCAGCGGAACTGTGTTCCAGTCGATGCCCGGCGCCTCGCCGCAGGCATAGCAGGTCTCGATATAGCTGAACAGCAGCTTGGCCTTGGCCGAACCTGCCGGGGTCTTGTTGGTGTAGTGGGTGATGCCGTCCTTTTCGTAGCGATACACCGCCCCGCGCGTCACCCGCGCGCCGCTACCGCGAGGCGGCGCCACCGGCTGGCTGCCGGCCGGCGCGGTTCGGAACTCGACCTTCGGCTTGCCGTCGCTGGAACCCGATGCTGCGGGTGGCGGCGACTTCGGCGCCTCGTAGCTGGCGATCTGCTTGCAGTTGCTGTAGCCGCTACGCTCGCTGGCATACACGGTTTCGCCGCTGCTGCCCTCGCAGCGATACAGCGTCCCGGCCTCGACGAGGCCGGCAACGGTCAACAGCAGTAGAAGAACGGACAGACGCATGCGTGGCCATGGACAGCGAAGCCAGCCGCTAGTTTCCGTTGACTGGCGGCAGATGCCAAGCCGCACCGGTCGTGACGATGGGGCGGGCTTCGGGGAGGCCTGGCCGACATCGCCACGGCGCGGTGCGCCTGGGCGGGCCTCCATGCCCTGTGGTCGTACTCCAGGCCCAAGGGGTTGGCGGTGGAACGCGTCCGTTCCAACAGCCGGGCCAGGATGCCGACAGCCAGAACATAGCGCACTTTTCGTTGAAAATGTGAACTGATTCACATTTTTCTACTGCCCGGGCGCAGAAACCCCGATATCGACAGGCCAGCCGCCCAGCACAATCACAGTGACGCAATGGCTGCTGGTATCCTGCAAGGTTGTCATAGCAGCGCAAGCCTTCCACCATGCCCGGCAAGCTCTACATCAAAACCCACGGCTGCCAGATGAACGAGTACGACTCGGACAAGATGGCCGACGTGCTCGCCGCCGAAAACGGCCTCGAACTCACCGACAACGAGGCCGAGGCCGACGTCATCCTGGTCAACACCTGCTCGATCCGCGAGAAGGCGCAGGAGAAGGTGTTCAGCCAGCTGGGGCGCTGGAAGACGCTGAAGAAGAAAAACGACAAGGTCATCATCGGCGTTGGCGGCTGCGTGGCCTCGCAGGAAGGCGACGCCATCATCAAGCGCGCGCCCTACGTCGACCTGGTGTTTGGCCCGCAGACCCTGCACCGTCTGCCGGAGATGATCGCCGAACGCCGCAACAGCGGCCGTCCGCAGGTCGACATCAGCTTCCCCGAAGTGGAGAAGTTCGACCGCCTGCCTGAGCCGCGCGCCGAGGGCGTCACCGCCTTCGTCTCGATCATGGAAGGCTGCTCGAAGTACTGCTCGTTCTGCGTGGTGCCGTATACCCGCGGCGAAGAAATCAGCCGCCCGTTCGACGACGTGCTCACCGAAGTGCTGCAGCTCGCCGCCAAGGGCGTGCGTGAGGTGAACCTGCTGGGCCAGAACGTGAATTCCTATCGTGGACCGATGGCGGATTCGGACCACGTGGCCGACCTCGCGCTGCTCATCCGCGCCATTGCCGAGATCCCGGAAATCGGCCGCATCCGCTTCACCACCTCGCATCCGGTGGAGTTCGGTGACGGTCTGATCGAAGCCTACCGCGACGTGCCCAAACTGGCTGGCTACCTGCACCTGCCGGTACAGGCCGGTTCCGACCGCGTGCTGACCGCGATGAAGCGCGGCCACACGGCGCTGGAGTACAAGGCCAAGATCCGCCGCCTGCGCGAAGCGCGCCCGGGCATTTCGATCAGCTCGGACTTCATCGTCGGTTTCCCCGGCGAGACCGACGCCGACTTCGACAAGACCATGAAGCTGATCGACGACATCGGCTTCGACCAGAGCTTCTCCTTCATCTACTCGCGCCGCCCCGGCACGCCGGCCAGCAACCTCGACGACGACACGCCGGACACCACGAAGAAGGAACGCCTGCAGCGCCTGCAGGCCGCCATCGACGCAGAAGCCAAGCGCATCTCGCAGGCCATGGTCGGCAGCGTGCAGAGCGTGCTGGTGGAAGGCCCGTCAAAGAAGGACCCGAACGAACTCACCGGCCGCACCGAGAACATGCGCTTCGTCAATTTCGCCGCACCGGCGCGACTGATCGGGCAGTTCGTCGACGTCGAGATCACCGCCGCCATGGCCAACTCGTTGCGTGGCCGCGTGGTGACCAACGAAGCGGAAGCAGCCTGAGTCTCAATCCAGCCGCTTGCGGAAACGCAGGATCGCCAGCGACATCACCACCACGGTGAAGGCGATCAGCGCAAGGGTTTCCGGCCACAGTTCGCCCAGCGACGCACCGCGCAGCATGATGCTGCGGATCAGGCGCACGAAGTGGGTCAGCGGCAGCACTTCGGCGATCCACTGCGCGAACTTCGGCATGCCGGCGAACGGAAACATGAAGCCGGACAGCAGGATCGATGGCAGGAACACGAAGAAGGCCAGCTGCATGGCCTGCATCTGTGACTTCACCGCCGTCGAAATCAAAAGCCCGAGGCCCAGGTTGGCGACGATCAGCAGCAGCGCGGCGACATAGACGTCCAACACGCTGCCGCGGATCGGCACCGCGAACAGCCACATGCCCAGCAGCAGCACGACCGTGGTCTGGAACAGGCCGATGACGACGTAGGGCAGCACTTTGCCGACCATCAGTTCGCCGCTGCTCAGTGGCGTGGTGATCAGCATCTCGAGGTTGCCGCGCTCGCGCTCGCGGACGATGGCGACGGCGGTGAACAGCACCATGGTCATGGTCAGGATCACGCCGATCAATCCCGGCACCACGCTCACCGAGCTGCGTCGCTCCGGGTTGTAGAAGCTGACCAGTGATACCGGCGACTCAACCGCCGCGCCGCGCCGCGCCGTCGGCAGCGGACGATGCAGGTTGGTCAACGGCATCTGCGTCAACTGACGTGCCGCCTGCTGCGCGCTGGTGTCGCTGCCATCGACCAGCACCTGGATCGCCTCGCGCTGTTCGGCCAGGCGTCGCGCGAGGTCCGGTGGCAGCACGATGCCAACGCTGATTTCGCCGCGTCGGATCATCGTCATCAGCTGCTCCGGCGAATCCGCTTCGGCAACCGCATCGACCACGCCCGTGCTCAGCATCGCCTGCACGATCTCGCGCGACTGTCCGGTCCGTGCCTCGTCGACGATGCCGGCCTCCAGTCCGCGCACGTCGAGGTTGATAGCGAAACCGAACAGCAGCAGCTGTAGCGTCGGGATGCCGATCATCATTGCTGCGGTCATGCGGTCGCGCGCGAGCTGGCGCAGCTCCTTGACGATGATCGCGAGCAGGCGGCGCGGCTTCATGACGGATCACCCTCGTTGGCCGGAAGCGCCGGATCGCCACGCGTGGCGTCGACGAAGACGTCTTCCAGGTTCGGTTCGGTGGCCGCGATCTCGGCGTCGATGCCGGCGGCCGTCAGTGCGCGGCGCGGCGCTTCGATTCCGACACCCGCATGACGTTCGCGAAGCAGCACCCGCAGCACGTTGCCGACCTGCGTCACGCTCTGTACGGCGTCATTGTCGAGCAGCACGGCCTGCGCGCGACGCGGCGATGCCGTGTCCACCCGCAGCACGCGCCGCGCCAGACGACCCGACAGCGCGTCCGGCGTGCCGTCGGCGACCAGCCGGCCTTGGTCGAGGATGGCCAGGCGATGGCAGCGCTCGGCCTCGTCCATGTAGTGCGTGGACACCAGGATGCTGGTGCCGGCGTCGGCCAGCGCGAACAGCTTGTCCCAAAAGTCGCGACGCGACTCGGGATCGACCGCACTGGTCGGCTCGTCCAGAAACAGCAGCTCCGGCTCGTGGATGGTGGCACCGGCCAAGGCTAGTCGCTGCTTCTGGCCGCCGCTGAGCGTGCCGGCCAACTGCTTCTGCCGATCTTCGAGGTAGTAGTCGCGCAGCAGCTGCTCGATGCGCGGTCGTGCCCTGTCGCGCGGCAAGTCGTGCACGGCGGCGAGGAAGTCGAGGTTCTCACGAATGCTCAGGTCCTCGAACAGCGAGAAACGCTGCGTCATGTAGCCGATGCGCCGCCGCAGCGCTTCCGACTGGCGCGGAATCGACAGACCGAGCACGTCAATCTCACCCTCGGTGGGCAACAGCAGGCCACAGAGCATGCGAATCGTGGTCGACTTTCCGGAGCCGTTTGGCCCGAGGAAGCCGTAGATCTCGCCACGCGGCACGTCGAGATCGACGTGGTCTACGGCCACCAGTTCGCCGAAGCGGCGCGTCAGGCCGCGCGCGCGGATCGCGACTGCCGAATCCGCTGCGTGCAGTGACCGTGCTTCAACGTTCATCGCGACTGTCGGTCAGGAAATGCACGACGACCGGCAAACCCGTCGGCAGATCCTTTGCCGCATCGTCCAGCGCCACTTCCGCCGGATAGCTGAGTCGCGCCGCGTCCTGGCCGCTCAGCGCGAAATACGGCGTGAAGGCAGCATCGGCGGCGATCCAGCGCAGTCGGCCGGTGATCGACGGCTCGCGACCGCTTACGTCCACCTGCAATTCATCGCCAATTCGCAGTCCCACGCGCTGCGACTCAGGCACGTAAATTCGCGCATACGGACGATCACCGGTCAGCAGGATCGCCAGCGGTGCGCCGGCGGCAGGGTGATCGCCGAGTCGGTACGGCAGGCTTTCGATAATGCCGTCCATCGGCGCGTGCACGCTGAGCTTGTCCAGCGCCACTTCCGCCTGTGTCACCGCCGCCTGTGCGGCATTCACCGCGGCGTGTGCCTGCTCCAACTGCTCGGAACGCGTGCCGTTGCGCAAGGCATCCAGTGCAGCCCGCGCCTGTCGCAATTCCGCGTTGGCACTGCGTGCTTCGGCGCTTGCCGTGTCCAGTGCGGATGCCGCCATCAGTTTGCGATCCACCAGATCCTGCACGCGACGCAGCTCCTTGTCGGCAGCGTTCGACCGTGCCTGTGCGCCAGACAGCCGTGCCTCGGCTTCACGACGGGTTTCGTTGCGCGCGCCGGCTTCGGCTTCACGAAGTGCAGCTTCACGCAGGTTCAGTTCGGCAGTAGCGGCATCGGCCCGCGCCTGCTGTGCACGGGTGTCCAACTGAACCAGCAGCGTGCCGGCCAGCACCGCGTCGCCCTCCTTCACCGGCAGCTCGACCACCGCCTCCGACTGCGTGGCCGGTAAGGTGATGCGATCACGATCCAGCAACCTCGACGGCGGTAGCTCTTGGTGCTTCAGCACCACAGGCAACGAGCAGCAACAGCAGCACAGACATCGTCGCCGCCTTCACCACTGCGTACATCGAAGTCTTCATGACGTCGTCTCCAGCTTCAGGCCGTCGCGCAGCAACCGCCAGTTGTGTTCGTGAACGGCCAACGCGTCCACATCATGGGCATCGAACATCTCGCGCCACACCGGTGCCGCCGCGGCAGGAAACAGGGTGAGCCTGACCAGCGACACCACCAGCAGGCGCGGGTCGAGGTCGGGGTTCAGTCGGCCCGCCTGCTGGGCCGCAACGAAGCGCGCCGCGAGCACACGCGGCAGCAGGTCGCCAACGCGCTCGAACAGCATCTCGCGCAGCACACCGCCTCCAGCAGCACCTCGCGCACCCACAGCATCGGCAGCCACGGATGCGCGGTCATGGCATCGGCAATGGCGCGACTGAAGCCGGAAACCAGCGCCGCTGGATCGTCACCGGCCTGGTCGAGCGCGGCCCTCACCCGCTGCATCACCGGCATCAGGCGTTCCTCGAGCACGGCCTGCAGCAGGCCGTCGCGGCCGCCGAAGTAGTAGTTGAGCAACGCCGGCGTGACGCCTGCTTCGTCGGCGATGCGCCGCGCCGTGGTCGCCGCGATGCGGTCGCGCACGAAGCAGGTCAGCGCGGCGTCGAGCAGCCGGTCGCGCTGGCCATCGCTGCCGTCGTTGGCAGCCGGTCGGCCCGGACTGCGGCGCGGATTGGGTGAAGTAGCCATTGAGAAGCGCTGAGCGTCGTTGAAATCGACGCTTAATTTAATTCAATGTTTAATTAAAGACAAGCCAACCAAACGGATCGACGACATGACGACTGTCGCTGGTCGCCCGCCAGCGCAGCCGCTACCCTTCGCGCCCATGAGCAACGTCACCGACCTCACTTTCACCCTCGAGCCGATCGACAACGAGCGGCTGACCAACCTCGCCGGCCCGCTGGACGAACACCTGCGTCAGATCGAACTGCGCCTCGGCATCGTCGTCGCGCAGCGTGGCGGCGTGTTCCGCCTGAGCGGCGATCCGGACATCCTGCCGCGCGCCGAGAAGGTGATCCGCCAGCTCTACGACGACACCGAGAACGAAGCGCTGGATCCGCACAAGGTCCACCTGCACCTCAACGAAGCCGGCGTCGGCGCGCTGGCCGCGGAAAAGGCCGAGCAGGCGCAGGAAGTGGCGATCCGCGTGAAGCGCGGCACCGTGCGCGGCCGCGGTCCCAACCAGGTCAGCTACCTGCACGCCATCGCCATCAACGACATCAACTTCGGCATCGGCCCGGCCGGCACCGGCAAGACCTTCCTCGCCGTCGCCAGCGCGGTTGAAGCGCTCAACGCCGCGCGCGTGCAGCGCCTGGTGCTGGTGCGGCCGGCGGTCGAGGCCGGCGAGAAGCTCGGCTTCCTGCCGGGTGACCTGAGCCAGAAGGTCGATCCCTACCTGCGCCCGCTGTACGACGCGCTCTACGAAATGCTCGGCGTCGAGAAGGTGCAGAAGCTGATCGAGCGCAACGTCATCGAGATCGCCCCGCTGGCCTACATGCGCGGCCGTACGCTGAACGACGCCTTCGTCATCCTCGACGAGGCGCAGAACACCACCATCGAACAGATGAAGATGTTCCTCACGCGCATCGGCTTCGGCTCAACGGCCGTCATCACCGGCGACCTCACCCAGGTCGACCTGCCGCGCGGCCAAAAATCCGGCCTGCGCGACGCCATCGAAGTGCTGAAGGGCGTCGACGGCCTCAGCTTCACCCTGTTCACTGCCCAGGACGTGGTCCGCCACCCGCTGGTGGCCCGCATCGTCCGCGCCTACGAGGCTCGCGACGGGGACGGTTGATGACTTCGATGAATCGCTTTCCAGCCACTGATCGTGAACGCCTGCTGGCCGTGAAAGGCGTCGGCCCCACGGTGCTGGCACGGCTGGAACAGATGGGCATCCGCAGCCTGTCGGAACTCGCCAAAGCCGATGTCGACAGCATCGTCGAGAGCGCTGCCGGCATCACCGGCTCGACCTGCTGGAAGAACAGTCCACAGGCGCGCGAGGCCATCCGCGCCGCCATCGACTGCGCCCGCGAAACCGCCGCCGCTTGATCCCCAAACCGGTCGGGTTCACGATGGGCCGCCCGTCGCGCGTCCGCGTCGCTGCTCCGTCGTCCTCATGCCTGCTTCCATCCGGCGCAAGAGTCCCCGATACGGCCTCGACCTCGACCTGTCCGTCAGCTACAGCCTGCCCCGCGCCGGCCTGCCCGCGCCCGCCTCGTTCCGCCGCTGGGCCGAAGCCACGCTGCGCGGCCGCATGCGCCGTGCCGATCTGGCGATACGCCTCGCCAACGACCACGAAGCCCAGGCCCTCAACCGCCACTACCGCGGCCGTGACTACGCCACCAACGTCCTCAGCTTCCCCGCCGAACTGCCCGAAGGCGTGAAGCTCCCGGTACTCGGCGACATCGTCCTCTGCCCCAGCGTCGTTGCCAAAGAGGCCACCGAGCAGAAGAAACCCCTGCGCAACCACTACGCCCACCTCACCGTCCACGGCGTCCTGCATCTCTTGGGCTTCGATCACATCGACAAGAAGGAAGCCCTGGCGATGGAAACGCTGGAGTGCGAGATTCTGGATAGTTTGGGGATTGCGGATCCGTACACGGTGATTGAGTAGCGAGTCGTGGTTCGCGGGCCGTTTATTTTTGGATCAAGAGCTTTCGACATCGCCTTTGGCGCTGCCGAGTCACTTTTCTTTGCTTGCCCAAAAGAAAAGTAACCAAAAGAAAAGGCACCCGCAGTCCGCGTGGCGGCGATGAAGCCGCCGCCATACCCTGCGTTGCTCGGAATCCGTCGGCCGGCGCGAACTCGGCCATCCATGGCCTCAAACAAGCGCGCCTTTCCCCGCCGGCTTCCTCCGCTACTCGGCGCTCCCACGGGAATTGAGATCAAGAGCTGCGACCTCAACCAAACCGTTTTCCAACGAGCGCTATTTCCGACTTCAAGCCAATCTTCAGGCCACGACAAGATGAACCCATGTCGACTCCAGAGCTCAGACAGCTCGAAACATGCAGTAGCATCGAACGGAAAGGCGCGCAGTACGCGATTGAATCAACTACACCGGTAGCGCATCCAGTGAAGAACGCAATCCGAATCATCTGCCTTGCATCAGTTCTACTAGCGACTGACGCGCTTCGTGCCGATGATCAAGCAGACGTGATCATCGACATCATGTCGCCCCCAATATATCCCGCGCGGGCAGCCCGCGAATGTGTCAGCGGTGACGTTCTTCTTGAAGTCACGATCGACGAAAGCGGCAAAGTAACCACATTGAAGTTGTTGAAAGAAACGCCCGAAGACTACGGGTTCGGCAAAGCCGCTATTCGAGGCATGCGCATAGAAACGTTCGACACGTCCGAACACGAGCCAGGCATACCGTTCCAGATGCCGATCAACTTTGAAGTTGGCTCTAAAACGTGCAGCAACCCTGAGACGGACAAAACCGACCAACTCTAATCCCGTGTGAGCGCCGAGTAGCGCAGGAAGCCGGCGGGGAAAGGCGCGCTTGTTTGAGGCCATGGATGGCCGAGTTCGCGCCGGCCGCCGGGTTCCGAGCAACGCAGGGAACGGCAGCGAAGCTGACGCGCGGACTTCGGGTGTCCTTCTCTTTGCCTACTGTTCTCTTGGACAAGCAAGAGAAAGTAGGTCGCTGGCCCGAAGGGACAGTGAAAGCTCTTGATCTCCGATACCAGAATGCAAGAGCTGGATCCCGCCTACGCGGGGATGACAGGCACGGCGCGGCTGAACGTCCGCCTCCGCGGGCGGAACGCCGGGAAATATCCAGCAAACTGCAGTCTGCTAGACTGCCGCCACCACCCGGCAACCCGCCGGGAGCCTGCCTGAGAACCATGTCCGAGGAACCTCCTAGTCCCGCGTCCACATTTGATCGATCCGCCGAGCGCCCCGCTGAGAAGCCGGTAGAAAAGCGCTCCTGGCTGGATCGGCTGAGCCAGGCCTTTTCCGGCGATCCCGATTCCGTCGAAGACCTGGTGGAAATCCTGACCGAAGCCCAACAGGACGAGATCATCTCCGCCGACACGCTGGCGATGATGCAAGGCGCCCTGTCGGTTGCCGAGCAACAGGTCGGCGATGCGATGATCCCGCGTTCGCAGATGGTGTCGCTGCCGGTGGATGCGCCGATCAGCGAGGTACTGGCGATTGCCGTCGAAAGCGGCCATTCGCGCTTCCCGGTGCACGGCGAGGACAAGGACGAGATCCTCGGCATCCTGCTGGCCAAGGACCTGCTGCGCGGCTTCGCCGAAGGCCAGCCGAGCACCTCGATCCGCGAGCTGCTGCGTCCGGCGGTGCTGATTCCGGAATCCAAGCGCCTCGACGTGCTGCTGAAGGAATTCCGCCTTTCGCGCTATCACATGGCCATCGTGGTGGATGAATACGGCGGCGTGGCCGGGCTGATCACCATCGAGGACGTGCTGGAGGAGATCGTCGGCGAAATCGACGACGAGCACGACGACGCGCCGGACGAGAACCAGATGATCTCGGCACAAACCGACGGCCAGTACGTCGTCGACGCGCTGACGCTGATCGAAGACTTCAACGAGCGCTTCGGCGCCGATTTCCCCGACGACGAGTACGACACCGTGGGCGGGCTGGTGATCTCAGCCATCGGCCACTTGCCGGAAGCCGGCGAGGAACTGGTGCTGGGGCGCTTCCACTTCCGCGTGTCCAGCGCCGACGCGCGCCGCGTCCACGCTTTCCTCGTCAGCATTCATGATTAAGCGAAACGGCCTCGCCGGGCGCGTTCTCTGCGCGCTCGGTCTCTGGCTTCTACTCACCTGCACCGCCCTCGCCGCACCCCGCGTCGGCGTGGTGACCATGCAGCCCGGCGCCGAATACTGGTCGCGCTTCGGCCACAACGCCATCCTCATCGACCGCCAGGACGGCAGCGATCCGACGCTGTACAACTACGGCTATTTCGACTTCGACGAACCCGGCTTCCTGCTGCGCTTCCTGCATGGGCAGATGGAATACCGGCTGCTGGCGATCCCCCTGCGTGAAGACCTCGCCTACTACACCGACGAAGGTCGCGGCGTGCGCCTGCAGTGGCTGGCGCTGACCAATGCCCAGGCCCATCAGCTCGCCGAATTCCTCGCCTGGAACGCGCGGCCGGAAAACTCGCGCTACCGCTACGACTACTTCACCCGCAACTGCTCGACCATGGTGCGCGACGCGCTGGACGCCGCCATGGACGGCCACTTGAAGCCGCAGCTGTTCGGGCGCTCGCGCGGCCTGAGCTATCGCAGCGAGGCGCTACGTCTTGGCGAGCCGGAGCTGTGGCTGTATCTCGGCATGAGCGCCGGCCTGGGCCCTTTCGCCGACACCGCGCTATCGCGCTGGACCGAGGGCTTCGTGCCGGGCCGACTGGCGGAGGCGCTGCGCGAAGCCACGACCGCTGATGGCAGTCCACTGGTAATCGATGAGCAGGAGCTGGTGCCGGCGCGGCTGGCTGATCCGCCCTATGCACCGCCGTACTGGCGCTGGCGCTTCATTGGCGCGGGACTCGCGCTGGCGGCGTTGTTCGCCTACGGGCTGGGACGACAGCGTCCGGCGGCACTGCGTATCGCCAGCGGCAGCCTGCTCGGCCTGCTGTGGCTGGGCGCAGGACTTGGTGGCCTGCTGCTGGTGTGGCTGTGGGGCTTCAGCGAACACGTCGCCGCCTGGCAGAACGAAAACGCCCTGCTGTTCAATCCGTTGTGCCTGGGGCTGCTGGTCGCCCTACCCGCGCTGTGGCGCGGTCGTCCGACATCACGCTGGCTCAACCGTCTCGCGCTGATCATCGCCCTCTGCGCTGGCCTCGCCATGTTCCTGCGTTCTGCCCTTCCGCATCCAGAGCAACGGCGACTGATCGCTTCTGGCTGCCGATCCATGCGGCAGCGGCTTGGCGGATGGCGAGGAATGCAGCAAATGGCAACGAGTAACGCATCATTCGCCGTTCCACCGAGACGGCCTGTTCGCCGTCTCGGCCATTGCCGCAGCAGCTGTGTCCGTTTCGATACCGCTGATGTCTGGACAAGCAACACAGTTCATCCACTCGGCGGAGGGCATCGAGTGGATTGCTGTTTGCGCGAGCCAATCACTGATCTGCGCCGTATGCGCAACTATCCTGCTTCGTACAAACGCGACTTCGCGCAGCTACGTCACGCTCATCATTTTCAACCTTGTGATCTGCGCGGGCTTGCTCTTGAGAGGATGGGGTGTCCTGATCCTCTTTCTTGCGCTACCTACCGCGGTTTTTGCTTACAAGCTCAGACGAGCCCGAGGACTGGACTGAGCTTGCGAACCCCAACCGACAAGAGAATTGCGTCGTTCATGCCAGCTAGTGTGCTGTCCCGTAAATAAATGGCATTAATCGTGCATGCATTTGCGCTATCTTCCGCGAGAGATAGCGCCATGCGAAAAGGTCGACCCAAGACGCCCCTTGAACTCACTGCCGCGGAGGCTGCCCAGTTGCAGTCGTTCGCGCGCAGCCGAACGCTTCCAGCGTCCCTGCGGGAGCGCGCCCGGATCGTCTTGGCTAGCGCCGAGGGCGAAAGCAACACGGCCATTGCAGCGCGCCTGAAGCTCAGCAAGGCGACGGTCGGAAAGTGGCGCGCGAACTTTCTGGAAAAACGTATCGCCGGGCTCTATGACGATATGCGTCCGGGTCGGCCGCGCAGCGTCGATGATGAGCGCGTCGCGCAGCTGATCAAGACGACGCTGCATACCAAGCCCCGAAACGGCGCCACTCACTGGAGCGTGCGATCGGTGGCCGCTGAGACGAATATCTCGAAGAGCAGCGTGCAACGCTACTTCCAGATGTTCGGATTGCAGCCGCACCGTACCGAGTCGTTCAAGCTTTCCACCGACCCGTTCTTTATCGAGAAGCTGCGCGACGTCGTCGGCCTGTACCTGAGCCCGCCGGACAATGCGATCGTGCTCAGTGTCGACGAGAAGAGCCAATGCCAGGCGTTGGAACGCACACAGCCGCTACTGCCCATGGGGTTTGGCTACGTCGAAGGCGTCACCCACGACTACAAGCGCCATGGGACGACCACCTTGTTCGCCGCGCTCAACGTGCTCAGCGGCGAAGTCATTGCCCGCTGCAAGCCGAGGCACCGACATCAGGAGTTCCTGAGCTTCCTGCGCGACATTGACAACGCCATGCCCGGCGAGCTCGACGTCCACTGCATCGTCGACAACTACGCTACGCATTCCCATCCGAAGGTGAAGGCGTGGCTGGCGGCCCGGCCGCGTTGGCACATGCACTTCATTCCGACCTACAGTTCCTGGCTCAATCAGGTCGAGCGATTCTTCGGATTGATTACCGACAAGGCGATTCGACGCGGGTCGTTCAAAAGCGTGCGACAGCTCATCAAGCGCATCGATCACTTCGTTCAGAGCTACAACACCAACTGCCAGCCATTCCGCTGGACGGCGACCGCTGATTCCATCCTCGCCAAGCTCGAACGACTTTGTTCACGAATTAGCGGGACGGGACACTAGATTCCTCTACCTCGAAAACCAAGGATCAGCCACTCGCTGGGATGCAACGCGCTATCTGGATTATCTGGGCAGGATTCGAAACCAACTTTCGCCGGAGTTGCAGAGCCTGACTGCAGCACAACGCTTTGAACTTCCATCAGGCTCGGAACTGTCACTTTGGTGCTCGCAGGTCACGCACATCAGCGCTGACCATGATTCCATCGCCATTGCTGCGATGAACGACTACAAGACACGGCGCTTCGACTTCAATTACCACGGCGTTCGAAAAGTTCACGCACGCGGTATTGACCTTTCATTCCTGCCAGCAATCGTGGTGCAGGAACTGGTACTTCTGCGTAGCGGCCTATTCCGCCACACCATTTCCGACATGGGCGGCCACCTGGTCACCATCTACGCTTCGTCGATTGCCTTTCAGGACAATCGCATTCAGTAGGTTGGCGAGCCGGAACCACTCGCGACCAGATACCCGCGATTGAAGTGCTATTCCCCGACCGCCAGCTCTTCCTCGAACATCGCGATATGCCGACTGCCGTCGGTGTCGATCCAGGCGCGGACCATGTTGGCGGTGTTGAAGCTGGCGACGACTCGACCGTCGCGGTCGATGGCGACGATGCCGCCGTTGCCGCCGGCTTCCGGCAGGCGCTTCTGGATGACTTCGTCGGCGGCGGCCTGCAGCGACTGCCCGGCGTAGCGGACGCGGGCGCAGATGTCGTGGGTGATGCCCAGCCGAATGAAGTATTCGCCCCAGCCGGTGGCCGAGACGCCGCAGCGGTCGTCGGCCCAGGTGCCGGCGCCGATGATCGGCGAATCACCGATGCGGCCCCAGCGCTTGTTGGTCATGCCGCCGGTCGAGGTCGCCGCAGCGATATGACCGTCGCGATCCAGCGCCACCGCGCCGACCGTGCCGAAATGCTTTTCCTTGTCCGGCGCCACGTTCGCGCCGGGCTGCTCGGCGGCCTTGGCGCGCTGCAGCGCGTCCCAGCGTGATTCGGTACGGAAGTAGCTCGGATCGACCAGCTCGATACCCTGCTGCCTGGCGAACACTTCGGCGCCGTCGCCAGCCAGCATCACGTGTTTGGATTTCTCCATCACCGCACGCGCCAGCTTGATCGGGTTCTTGACGCGATGCACACCGGCCACCGCACCCGCGCGCTGCTCGCGGCCGTCCATGATCGAGGCGTCCATCTCGTTGACGCCCTCGGCGTTGAACACCGCGCCGCGCCCCGCGTTGAACTGCGGCGAGTCCTCCATGACCACCAGCGCCGCGTTGATCGCATCCAACGAGCTGCCGCCATCGCGCAGCACGGCATCGCCGGCATCCAGCGCGCGACTAACGTCGGCGCGGATGGCCTCCAGCGCCTCCTTCGACAGGTCTTTCTGCTGCAGCGTGCCGGCGCCACCGTGGATGATCAGCGCGTAGCCACCGCGAGCGGAATCCGGCGCCTCGGCAGCGAAGGCGGTCAACGACAGGCAGGAAAACAGGAGCAAGAAAAGACGCATGGGTATCACCTCGGGAAACGCGTTGATCCTTGGTCGTCATTCCCGCCATCGCGGAAGTGAGTGATGAAATCACAGGTCGGATCAAGGCCCATGGGGCCGGATCCGACAGCGGTTGCCAGCGCATGTCGGCTCCACACCTTCGGTGCTTGAGCCGACCTGCAGCTGCGTTTGGATGACGAGAGCCTGTCGCCGACCGCCATCGCGATCAGAACGGAATCCGGCCGATCAGGATGTCGCGGTACATCACCCAGTCACCGATCAGGCTGTAGACCGGATGTTTGAAGGTGGCCGGACGGTTGTGCTCGAAAAAGAAATGGCCGACCCAGGCGAAGCCGTAGCCGCACAGCGGCATCCCGATCAGCCACCAGGGATTCATCGTGACGATGGCCAGCACGAGGAACACCAGCACGCCGGTGCTGCCGATGAAGTGCAGGCGGCGACAGGTCGTGTTCTGGTGCTCGCCGAGATAGAACGGATAGAACTCGCGGAAGCTGGCGAAGCCGTGCGTGACTGCGGCTTTGCTTTGCGTTTGTTCCGTGGTGGTCTGACTCATGATTACCTCCAGTCTTCCGATGTTCGCCCCGCCCCATCGTCACTCCCGCGAAGGCAGGAGTCCAGCTCCTGACCGTGTTTCAAGAGCTGGATGTTCAGCCTTTGGCTGAGTTGCAGCGTTCCCCGTCTTCGCGGGGATGACGGCATCAGGACAGCTCGCTCTTTTCCTCGGCCTTGGCGCGATCCCAGTAGGCATCCTGCGCCTGCAGCGGCAGTTGGCTCAAGTCGATGCCGTCGCTTGCGGCCAGCTGTTCCATGCGGCGGAAGCGGCGCTCGAACTTGGCGTTGGCTCGCCGCAATGCGGCGCCGGGATCGACCTTGGCGTGTCGAGCCAGGTTGGCGGCGACGAACAGCAGGTCGCCGATCTCGTCTTCGAGGCGTGATTTCGCGGCGTCGCTGTCGTCCTGGGCCACGGCATCGAACTCGACGCGCACCTCACCAATCTCTTCGACCAGCTTGTCGAACACCGGACCCGGTCCGGGCCAGTCGAAGCCGACGCGGGCGGCGCGCTTCTGCAGCTTGATGGCACGCTGCCATTCCGGCAGGCCACGGGCGATACCCGCAAGCGCACTATGGTCTTCGCCCCTGGCTTCGCGCTCGCGACGCTTGTGTTCTTCCCAGGCGGCGGTCTGTGCCTCGGCATCCGCGACATCGGCATCACCGAACACATGCGGGTGGCGACGCTCCATCTTGTCGCTGACGGCTGCCACCACATCACCAAAGTCGAAGTGATCGCCCTCTTCGGCCATGCGCGCGTGGAACACGACCTGAAACAGCAGGTCACCCAGTTCGTCGCGCAGATCAGCGAGGTCGCGACGCTGGATGGCGTCGGCGACTTCGTAGGCTTCCTCGATGGTGTACGGCGCGATGCTGTCGAAGTCCTGCTCGACGTCCCAGGGACAGCCGCCGTCAGGATCGCGCAGCCGCGCCATGATGCGCAGCAGGCGCGCGATGTCTTTCGGATTGGCGCTGGTTTCGCTCACGCCAACCAGTCGCGCCACGGCAGTTCGGCATCGCCCAATGCGAGGAACTCGGGATTCAGCAGCGATTCCTTGCGTCCGTAGCGGAACGGCTGGCCGT
>JAWLAW010000001.1:0-1590 GCA_041395265.1 Lysobacteraceae bacterium | reverse complement strand
GCCAGGTCCGGCGGCAAGCTCAACTGGCCGATACGCGAACGGTGCAAGGCCTCGACCCGATTGCCGACCGCGGCCAGCATCCGCTTGACCTGGTGGTACTTGCCTTCGGTCAGGGTCAGGCGCAACCGATGGGTATCCGTGGCCTCGCAAGCCGCGGCCCGTACCGCGCGCGGGCTGTCGTCGAGTACCACTCCGTCGCGCAGGCGCTGCAACTGCGTGTCGTCGAGCGCATGCTTGAGCGTCACCTCGTACACCTTGGGCACGTGGTGGCGCGGCGAACTCATGCGATGGATGAACTTGCCGTCGTCGGTCAGCAGCAGCAGCCCGGTCGTGTCCTGGTCCAGCCGGCCGACGGCCTGCACGCCCTGCACCGCCGACTTGTTCGGACGCATGCGCAGCGGTGACGGCAACAAGGTGTAGATGCTGGGATAGGTCGACGGCTTCTGCGAACACTCCGTGCCGGCCGGCTTGTGCAGCATCAGGTAGGCCTTCTCGTGGTAAGGCCAGGTCACTCCCTGGACCTGCAGGCGCAGATCCGTCGTGTCGAAGTCGGCGCCGGCGTCCAGGCAGGTTTCGGGCTGCGCAGCATCGGCGTCGGCATACACCTGGACCAGGCCTTGCTGCACCAGTCCGGCGCAGACCCGCCGGGTGCCAAAACCCTGGGAATAAAGAATGTCCTGCAATTGCATGAGCCGAGTATCGCAAGGACGGCGAGATGCGACGCGGTTGCGTCTGGACTGCCACGGCTGCCGTCAGCAGAACGTGACTCCGCCGTGCTGGACCAACAGCGCGAAGTCCTGTGATCGCCGGATCTACTGGGTGACCTCTTTCCACGCGCGGTCGAGTTCGACCACAATCTCGACGAGGCCAAGCCAACTATGGCCATGACGCGGCTCGACGCAATAGTGGAGCAGCTCTTCCCAGAAGCGCAAACGCGCATTGTCAAGCTGCGGGTCGAGAAGGTGATCGTGTCGCCCAGCGACCTGGAGGTGCGGCTGCGCGCCAACGGTATCGAGCGCCTGGTGCTGGAACTGCAGCCATCCGGCGCGGCCCAGCCCGAAGTGGCATTGGCATGAGCGAAATCCGCATCCAGAGGACAGGTGAGCCCGACGTCATCGAGACCAGCGATGGGCGGCTGACCTTGTCGGTGCCGATCCAGGCCAAGCGGCCCAGCGGGCGAAAATTGGTCACGCTGCCGATCGACCCTGAGACGGGGGAACCAGCCAAGGCCAGGCCCTGGGACGTGGCCACCACGCCGCTGCAACTTGCGTTGGATAGGGGTCACCGCTGGCTGGCCATGTCGGAGTCGGGCGAGGCCAAATCGCTTCGAGAGATCGCTACCCGGGAAGGGATCGACAACAGCTACGTCAGCCGGATGGTCAACTTGACCACGCTGGCGCCGGACATCGTGGCGGCCATCCTCGACGACGCCCTGCCCAACCACGTCACGCTGTTTGACCTGGCGGTGGATCCGCCAGCGCTGTGGGATGACCAGCGCGCCCGGCTCAGGTAGACCAATCGGCCTGCCGCCGATAAAATCCGGCGAGGTGCCCACCTTACTTGCACACGAGTAAAAAAAGGCTTCGTCTC